>NZ_JASCIS010000099.1 GCF_029968015.1 Streptomyces luteolus | reverse complement strand
CAGTCAGGTCGGTGACTTGTGCAGCCATTTGCCACGAGCCCGTCAGGAACTGGAATTCTCCGAGCGTGGAATCCGCCGCGATCCGGAAGGTGATGTCAATGGATGGAGTCGGGCCCCGACCCGTTCTAGCGGCTGCCTTCTGGTCCTCCAACCGTGGAGGGCAGCCGCACGGCTGTCCTTTCTCCTTCTCGGGCGAAAGGAACTCTGAGCCGTTGCATTCGTGGATGAGTCCTTTATGTCCGCGAAGGATCATGCGAGTTACAACCGCGTCGGGCCCATCCAGGATTACACGGACACTGTCACGCTCCGTCAGGATGTCGTGTTCCTGTTCCCCACTCACCCCATCTGGTTGAGGTTGACTTCCCAAAAGACTGGTGACGCGGGAGGCAACTTCTACGGAGTCAGTGGTCATACGCCACGTGTGCAGTGCTTCGGGTCTTCCATTGACGAGGCGCCCTTGGCGGAAGCGGCCGACTCGCTCGTCGGAACTCTGCGTCATTGGTGATCCTCGGTAGAACGTGGACAAGCGTCAGCCCGTCGACTGAGTGAAGCAACTTCCACCCTGCTCGCAGCTGGGCGGCGTCGCGGTGGATGCCCACACCTGACCGTTAGGGGAGCAGAGTGATCGACCCGGGGCAGAGCAGTTGCCGCAGTGAGTAGCCCTTCGATCGGGAGTGTCGGAGAAGCCTCTGACAGGTGGCCGTCAGCGTCCAGTGCCACCAACCAGTTCTCGCGTTCGTCGGGCGCTGGGCTCAACAGACCTGGCTCAATAGGCACATGGAGATGGGTGAGCACTGGGCCTACCGAGCAAGGCCGAAGGAGTTGGGCAGTCCGGTCCGCCGGGTCGAGATCGTCCGGGCAGGCGGGCAAGGCAGGTCCGATTCGCTCCACGTGCGGTTCCTCGATGGCGATGACGCAGGACTGCAGGAGTGGGTCAACCCGCCGTCTCTCGTGGCGCGTTGGGAGGATGTTGAGGCGTTCAGGTCGGATGACGCGAGGGTGCTTGCGCTGGCCGATGCGTCGCGGCACATGCGGGGAAGCCCTGAATTGGAGGCCGCACGGATGGTCTTCGATTTCGTGCGCTCGAAGCGCAAGCTGCGCGTGCGGCGTGCCGTCGCCGACGCGGGGATCCTGGAAGTGGGCCGCCTCGACGAATGCGCCCGACTGTCGGGATGGATCCCGCGGATCTGCGCGGTGATCCGATGGTCCACGAGAACCGTGCCGGCCATTGCCTGGCCGGGTGGCCGGTCACCGAGCTCATCGCACGCCACGTGGCCGAGCGCCAAGCCGATGAGATCCTCGCGCAGGTGGAGCTTGAGCAGCAGTCCATTGACCGGGAGTGCACCGAGTCCGGCTGGTACTCCTACAGCCGCCGTGATGACCGCAAGCTGGACGCCGAAGCGGCTGTCCTGCGGACCGTCCGGGATTGGTGCGGCCAGGACAAGGCCGAGCGCTACGACGAGCTGGTCGCCCTGCGGGAGGAGGTCGTCCGGCTCGGCAAACTCGTCGAGAAGTCGGTGAAGGCCCTACGAGACCGGGGGCACGGCGTCATCGCCTCCACCATTGAGCGCGACCTCGGCGTCCATATCTCCAGCCTTGATCCAGACGTTCGTCGGTGAAGCTGCGCCACCGTTCCGGTTCAGGCTCCGGTTTCGGTGGTTTGGTTTCCGCCTCAGGGGCTTCCTTCCTCGGCGGCTTCTTCTTCTCCGGCCTGTGCGGGTGCCAGCCGTCGAGGAACGGGCGTAGCTCGTCACCCGTGGGTTCTGCGTGGAGGCTGTGGGAGGTCAGGCCCTTGTCGGCCACGGCCGGGTCGAGCCGGTCGGCCTCCGCCTTCCCCCACTGCGACCACTCGCGCAGCCGCCCGGCCTCGTGGCGGTCGTCCGTAGCGGAGGCGGCCTCGTCGAGCGCGGCGCAGAAGGCCCGCATCTCCCCTGCGGCCCGCCACTGCGCCAGCGCGGTACTGAACCGGTCGACCCGCATGGCATCCGTCGCCTTGATGGTTGCGACGCTGACCGCTGCTTCCCACTCCCGTCGCGTGCGCTCCTTCTCCTCCGCCTCCCGCCGACGACGCTCCTCCTGCTCCTCGGCTTCCCGGCGGCGACGTTCCTGATCCTGGCGCTCCCGCTCCTCAGCCAGGCGCTGCTGCTCCGCCTCCCAGGCCAGCCGCCCCTTCTCCTGTGCCTCCGCGCGCGCCTTCAGCGCACGGAATACTGAGACGATCTGCGCCTCCAGCGGTTCCTTGGCAGTGTCGGCCCACCGCTTCTCCCAGCCGTAGTGGTTGCCATACCTCGATCCCTGACCCACGTGCAGTTCCAGTTCGCCGGACGGCTCGAACCGGTGTGCCGGGGTGACACGCTGCCAGTCGTACGTCCGCCGGCCTGACTGTTTGGGTACGTACCGGACCTGCTTCTGCCGCTCCTTGAAGCTGATCTCGTACGTCCTGCCGTGCACCGTGATCAGCGGTCTCGGCTGTCTACGCTTCTTCGACACCTTCATCTCGCCGTGCCGCGCGAGGGCCTGCTCGGCGAGCAGCCGCAGAAGGGAGAGCACCCGTGGGAGCACCTCGTCCGAGATCTCGAAGGCGCTGTGGTCCGCGGTGACCGCCGCGATCACGTCCTCGACGTCGGTGATCACACGGCTGCGGGCCAGGCGGATCCGGTTCCACTCCGTATCGTCCTCGCCCGTCACCCGGAGCAGACCGAGGAAGAAGTCTCCCTTCGCCCGCCCGCTGTACTTCAGGTGGTACCCCTCTGGTGCGCACTGCCGCGCTGCGTCGAACGCCCTGCGATAGCTGGCACGTTCTTCGGCGCTTGGGTCCGGAATCCGAAGGAACCGATCGGCCTGCTGTACCTCTGCGATCAGCGCCGCGCCGATCTCCGCCGCCGACCGCCGTCGGGGTTTCGCAGGGCGCGTCGGCGCTGGCTTCGCGTCTGGCCGGGGCGTGGTTCGCTGGCGGGGAGGCGCCTCAGACTTCGGCTTCGGCTCAAGTTTGGGTTTCGGCTCGCCGGTTACCAGCTTCTTCTTACGTGGGGTCGGTTCAGGCCGGTCCGGATGGTGGCCGTGCGCCAGGTAGAAGCGGCCGTCATCGGTGATCTCCGCCTGCCACTTCCCACTGTGCTTGGGCATGGTGATGAGGCCCCGCTCCTTCAGGGCTCGGGCGGTGAGGGTGAGTTCCGGGCTCGCGGAAGTGACGGGATCGGTTCCCTCCCCGATGCGGGTAAGCAGGGACAGTTGTCGATCGTTGAGCGGCGACCATCGGTACATGGGAACCGTCGTACCGGTCCCGCCGAGTGCTCACACCCAGAATGGCGATGTTCCTGAGTCTCGACACTCGGCCGTCTCCACGCCCCGGGCGTCCTCGCGACGCACCGCCAACACCGTCGGAGGGATACCACTGCCGCCCGTGCCGCCTCGGAGCACGGCCGGCGACCGGGCGCTGGTCGGGCAGGAGAGGCGCGGCGAACGGCCACCAGATGCGTGTGCCCAGGGTGACGAGGACTGACCGGCGGGCCGGGCGATACGGGATCGGCGATGGAGCGCCTAACGGGCGTGTGCGCTACATCGCCGGCCAGTAACGAACCTATGTAGGAAGGGAATTGGCGTACCCATTAAGACGCTCAGCGACGACGCACGCCTTTCATGTGGCACTACGTG
>NZ_JASCIS010000098.1 GCF_029968015.1 Streptomyces luteolus | reverse complement strand
TGAGGAGATCATGCGCGATGTGTGCGCGGACTTCGGCGCCGAGCTGCGCGAGTTCAACGGCGAAGCAGACCACGTCCACTTGCTCGTTCACTATCCGCCCAAGGTCGCCCTGGCCCGCCTGGTCGGCTCCCTCAAGGGCGTCTCCGCACGCCGACTTCGCCAGGAGTTTCCCGACCACATCAACCGCTACCTGTGGGGCGAGCACTTCTGGTCACCGTCCTACTTCGCGGCCTCCGTCGGCGGCGCCCCGCTCGCCATGGTCAAGCAGTACATCGAGAACCAGAAGCGGCCCGACTGACCGACATGGCACAGCAGTTCCCGGCTCTGCCGGGCAGCCGTAGGGGCGCTCCGCGCCCGTCAAACCCGGCACCGCGACGCTCCGCGTCGCAACCACGAGACGCGATTCCTCCCGGCCCTGAACGGCCGGGGTTCCTCGCAAGAATTCCGCTGAAACCCGTCGACAGAGGGATCCCAACGGACAACCCCTACGAGAGTAGCCCGGTTCGGCCTGACCAGGCAGCCGGAGGTCACCGTGGCGGTCCACGTCGCCCCGGCGCCGACCGGGCTAGTGCGTTCGAAGTTCTCGCGGTGGCCTTCACCGCGTGATTTCACGTAACTGATAGGAAACCGGCGGGCAGTTGTGCACTCTGCGGCATCGCCACGAGCTTGACCGCTTCGGCTCCGCTGGTAGCCGTGGGCGGCGATGTCGCCGCCCGGAGGGTCCGGCCGTGTCCGTCGGACCGGGCCGAGCATGGTGGCGAACTTACGCACCAGGTCATGGGCTTGGTTCAGTTCCAGGCAGTGTTCGAGTGGTCGTTTGAGTTCTTCGTCGGCGTAGCAGGGGCTTTGGCGGTGCGCTGCCATGCGGTGCGGTGCGGAGGTGGTCCAGCGGGCGACCCGGCGAGGACCGGTGTCGGCCACCGCGTGCACCGCCCGTTCCGTACGGTCAGACGTCAGGAGACCTCGAACAGCGCCCAAATGATTGCGGCCGACACGGCGACGACCATGAGCACCGCGATCGTGCCGCATAACAGGTTGAGCCCGCGGATGAGACGCTCTTCCTCGTCGCGGCGCTCCTGCTTGGCTCCCGCTTCGAGGCCGGCTCGCTTGTTGCCCAGGTGGCTGCCCGCTTCACAGGGGTGGGGTATGTGTTCGCTCACCGCAGTTCCTCCGGGGAGACAGTGTGTGGGCCCATCCCTGGACCGGCGATACGAGCGCCACCTGGCTTCAGCCGCGGAGCCTGGCCAGGGGCGGAACTCAGGGGGTGCCTGCCCCGCTGTCTGTCGCCTCGTCACCGTAGGAGCCGCCGAGTGGCTGACGGAATGGTTCGGGCGACCACATCCGAGGTGGCTCCTGACCGGCTCGGCACCCTTGCCCCTTCGTTTCGCGGCCTGCTACGGCAGCGACCTTGCGGCATCTCGGGACTCACACACCGGATCGTGGATGGCGCGCAGCACGTCTGAGTGGGTGTGCCGGTCGCTTAGAGGTCCTTGAACAGAAGCCGTGTCCTGCATACCGGCATCCAGTGGGAGTACCTGTCTCAGGAACTCGGCTTCGATTCCGGGGGAAGTGTTGGCGGCGGCTCGCCGCGTGGAACGAGACCGCGTGTGAGACCGGTTGAACGCCGTGCTGCTGACTGACCGTGTGTGGCGAAGCAGTTGGACTGGTCCCGGGCGGTGATCGACTTCAGTCATGTACGGCCGCCCGCGAGGGGCGCGACAGAGCACGTCCATGGATCGTCCAACTGGTGCCGCACGGCCTCGATCGGCGCTGCCGCCGCCGAGCCGTCTGTACCGCTTGGGATGGGCTCGCCGTGATGAGCGCCTCGACCAGGAGCTCCTGGGCGGTCAGGCCATCTGGTTGTCCGGCGGCCCCGGCGCGGTCGACCCACCGCAGATGGTTCACAACAGCCGCCCAGGTCTGCGGATCGGTCGTCGGCCGGTCCCTGAGCCCGGGCGTGCAGTAACAGCCCGAGCCAGCACGCGACGGGCGCCCGCACCGGGCGCCTCCCCCGGCAGCGACCTGTGCGGGCGGCCAGACGTCCTGTGCCTGTCACACGGCGACGGCGCCCCAGGCCCGCAGCCCCGCGGCGTTCTCGCTCCGCTCGCCGTGCCCCAGCTTCTGCTCGCGACGGCCCGCCGCAGGATCCCGTGGGACAGCGTCCGGTCGTCCAGGCCGCCCACTGCCAGCAGATCCGCACGGAACAGCGTGTCGCCGAGCACCTCACGCACCCGGGGGTCCGCACCCCGGCCTTGCTGGTGCCCCGGCGGCGTGAACGCCAGGTGCTGCTGCTCCTGGTAGGCGGTTTCGGCGATGCGGCTCTGCGTCTGGCCTCCACAGCGGTGCCGCACCGCGTGGAGCATCCCACCCACTCGACATGTCAACGACGGCAGCGCCTGGCCCTGGCCCTGGCCCTGGCCTCAACAAGGGTGCCAGTCATCAGACTTCGCTTCAGTGACCGTCGAATCCACCGCCCTTGGACACTCCCGGTCTCGGCGCTGCTCAGCCTCGCTGCGCCTCCACCAACTCCCGCGCCTCCTCCGGTGTACCCACCGACGGAGGAGAGCCCTCCAAAGGCTTACGGGCCGTTTCCTTCATCGTGAGGACCGCGATGAGGCCGACGAAGCCGGCCAGCATCGTGTAGTAGGCGGGCATCAGGTCGTTGCCCGTCTTACTGATCAGAGCGGCGACCACCAGCGGCGTCGTGCCGCCGAACAGGGACGCCGAGATGTTGAAGCCGATGGAGAGTGAGCCGTAGCGGACTTCCGTGGGGAAGAGGGCGGGCAGGGAGGCCGACATGGCACCCAAGTAGCAGACCAGGGTCAGGCCGAGGATCAGCAGGCCCACGAAGACGGTGACCGTGCTGCCCTGCTTGATCAGCAGGAAGCAGGGCAGGGCCAGGACCACGAAGCCGATGGAGCCCGCCATCAGGACCGGCTTCCGGCCCACGCGGTCGGAGAGGCGTCCCACTGAGTTGATCACGGCCATCAGGACCAGCATGACGACGACGATCGACATCAGGCCGCCGGTCTCGCCGAAGCCGCGCTCGGTGAGGTAGGTCGGCATGTACGAGAGCAGCATGTAGTCCGTGATGTTGAGCGCCGCCACCAGGGCGACACACAGGAGCAGCGGGCGCCATTGGCTGGTGAGCATGTCCTTGAAGGACTTCTTCTCGCGCTCAGCCGCCGGGCTCGCGCCCTCTTCGAGCTTCTGGAACGCCGGGGACTCATCAAGCTTCATGCGCAGGTACAGGCCGACCAGGCCGAGCGGCCCGGCCACCAGGAACGGGATCCGCCAGCCCCAGGCCAGCATCTGCTCCTGGCTCAGCATCATCGTCAGTGCCGTCACCAGGCTCGCCGCGACCGTGTAGCCGATCAGGGTGCCGAACTCCAGGAAAGATCCCCAGAATCCGCGGCGCTTGTCCGGCGCGTACTCCGCGATGAACGTGGCGGCGCCCCCGTACTCACCGCCCGTCGAGAAGCCCTGGACCATACGGCACAGCACCAGGAGTATCGGCGCCCACAGGCCGATCGTGGCGTAGCTCGGGATCAGGCCGATCGCCAGCGTCGCCGACGCCATCAGGATCATGGTGAGAGCGAGGATCTTCTTGCGGCCGACCTTGTCGCCGAGCGGGCCGAAGAAGAAGCCGCCGAGCGGGCGTACGAGGAACGCGGCCGCGAAGGCGGCGAGCGAGGACAAGGTCTGGGCCGTGTCGCTGCCCGTGGGGAAGAAGACCTTGCCGATGGTGACGGCGAGATAGGCGTAGACGCCGAAGTCGAACCACTCCATGGCGTTGCCCAGCGCGGTGGCCTTCACGGCCCGCTTGACGTCCTGCTCCTCGGCGACGGTGATGTCCGTCTGGCGCAGGCGGGGGTTCTTGCGCCGGTGGACAGCTCGGAACAGGGTGCGGTGGCGGGCCACCGTCTCGGGGGTGGGGACGGCTTCGTCTTGCTGCACGGAGGGCTCTCTGGAGTTTGGGCTGGCACTGAAAGGCCAAGGGTGTGTCAAGTAGTACGCCGCCCATACCGGGCCTGGCACGGCCGAAAGTCCCTTATTGGATGGGCTTTCGGCCGTGCCGTACGAGAGTGGGAAGAATTCGGGTCCATGAAGCAGCGGTCCATAGGCCATTGCCGGCGTCGACTTCCGCTGCGGGGCGGATCGCTGGACAACCGCGCGAAGGTGGCCCGCTCCGCGGTCCGCGCGTGCGCGACGCGGTCGGAACCGGATCGCGATCCTGGCCAGGTTCAACCTGGACGACGGAGTCGCGGCCGGCCTCTGGCTCGACGAATCGCTCCAGGTCGCCCGCTGGACAGAGCCCGACGGCACGGTCGACGCACTGGAGTTGACCGTCGGCCGCTCCCTGCTCAACCCTGCTTGAGGAAGCCCGCCAGTTCCTCCCGCGTGAGCCGGACCTGGTCGACCGGATCAGCCGGGACGGCTCGGCCCGTTCCCTGTGCGTCCACTGCAACAAGTGCATGCCGATCAACTTCTGAGGTACGCGCTGCGTCCTGGCGTGATCCACCGGATTACCGCGCCATTCCCCCCGTTATCTTCTTCGCGGTCCTGCAAGAGGGCCGCTGGCCTTCGGGCCCGGCATGACTGTGTCCCCCTGTCGAA
>NZ_JASCIS010000097.1 GCF_029968015.1 Streptomyces luteolus | reverse complement strand
TCGTCGATTTTACCGACCGCAGGAGCTCGTGAACCGGCTCTGAACTGCGACGATTCATAGACTACATGTCCGTGACGGCGGGTTGGGGTCGTTGCTGTAGCTCGTCCGAGTGGTCTCGTGGGACGGCCCGTCCACCGGGACGGTGGACGGGCCGTGAGGCAGTCAGCGGGACAGGATCAGATCGCTGATCCCGGGTCGGCGATGCGGGCTTCGAGGTCGGCGACGCGCCGGTCTTGGAATCGCAGGTTCGAGCGGGCGGCCTTCAGCCGCTCGTCGAGGGTGCGGTTGTCGGCGGTGAGCTGGCGGACCCGCTGCTTGAGGGTGGTGTTCTCGGTGGTGATCCGCTGGATGGCCTCGTCGGTCCACTCAGCCTGCAAGTCCCTGATCTGGCCGAGGAGTTCGCCGATACGGGTCCGCTGGGCGAGGATCTCGCCGTGGGCGGCCTTGAGGGCGTCTTCGGCGTTCAATGCCCGTTCGCGCCAGGTCGCCTCGCGTTCGTCGTCCTGCTCGGCGAGGGTCCGGGACCGTCGTTCGCCAGCCTCGGTCATCGCGGAGGCGACCGCGGCTCTGGCCTCGGGATTGTCGTAGAGGAAGGTGCGGGAGACGTTCGCCCGGCGGGCGACCGCGGCGACGCTGACCTGGGCCTTCTCGCGCCGGAGCCGGGTAATGGCTTCGCGGACCCGTTGGAGGGCGGTCTCGGTGCTGCGGCGGCGGGCGGCCAGAGCGGCGGCCGTGCGGGGTTCGGGGACGGTGGCGGTGTTCATGCGGGGTCCTGTTCGGGAGCGTCGCCGTCGGCTGTGCACGTATCGCTGTACTCGCTCTGCTCGTCGTTGCCAGCGTCGGCAAGGTCGGCGGCGCGGAAGGCGGTGGACCACACGCGGTGGAAGTAGTCCTGGGGTTTGCGCAGGTCCAGAGCGAGGGCGTCGTCGAGGAGGCCGAGGCCGGCCAGGGCCTTCTCCAGGCCGTCGATGGCGCGGGTGGTGGGCTCGAAGTACTGGTGGAGGTAGTCAGCGGTCGCATCGTCTGGGGCGCCCTCGGCCAGCAGCCGCCACTGCTCTCGCTTGCGCCGCCAGTAGAGGAGATCGGCACCGGAGAGGACGAACTTGTCGCAGTTGTGGCAGTCCAGGTTCCAGGGGCAGGCGCCGCCTTCCACGACGGGCTGGAAGGTGCAGAAGCCGCCCTCGGCGGGGGTGCTGCGGCGGGTGAGATCGATCGCGAGGGCCTGGGCCTGCTCGCGGGTGAGCGTGCTGGCGGCGTCGCCGGTCAGCAGCTGGCCGGGGCTGGCGGTGCCGGGACCGGCGACCCAGACGTGCTGGAGGACGTTGTCCAGGTCGGCCTGGGTGAGGTGGACGTAGTGTTCGGCCATCTTCTCGGAGACTTGGCCGAGGTAGCGGCGGATGTGCGTGAGGGTGGCGCCGTGCCGCAGCAGGCTGGTGGCCAGAGTATGGCGAGCCTGGTGCGGGACGACCTGGCCGAGGTCGAGTTCGGCGATCCACTGCCGGAAACGGCTGTGGAACCACTGGTAGGTCAAAGCGGTGGTGCCGTCGGGGTTGCGGACCGTGGTCGAGAACAGGGCGAGCTTCGCCCGCTCGGCTCCGGTCGGCCGACGTCCGTGGCGGGCGGTGAAGCGGTCCAGGGTCTTGCGCTTCCGCTCAGCGAGAATGTCGTAGAGACGCTCGGGGATACGGATCGCGGCGTCATAGTTGCCGACCTTGGTCTGGTCGTGCCAGAACATCGCCAGGCCGCCGTAGCGGCCGATGCAGTCCCAGCGCAGTTTCAGAACCTCGTTGACGCGACGGCCGGTGAGGACGATCGTCTCCCAGGCGTCGCGCATCCCCTGGTCATCGGGGTCGTAGACATCCGCGAGCCGGGCGAGGTTGATCTCGTCGGCGAGTGCGCGGGCGGCTTCGTCTGGGAACGGACGCCGAGCCCTGAGCGGCGCACCTCCTGCGGCTGGCATCGCGATGATGAACTCCCGCCCCAGACCGAGGGGTTCGGCCCTGCCGGTCTCCAGTGCGTCCCGCATCACCTTGCGGACGCTGTTGAAGACGACGCTGCGGGTGTACTCACTGACCTTGGAGAGTTCGCCGTCCGCGTTCTTCATAACCAGCGAAGGCAGCTTCTCGCGAGCCCGGTGGCGCTGGTCGGCGACGAAACGCTGCATGTGCTCGGAGGCCAGGGCAGCTGGATCCTCTCCGTCGGCGGGGGCGTCGACGGCCAGGAACGCTCCGAGTTCGGTGATCCCGCGGCGGGCGGCGTCGATGGGCATCGCGGTGCGAGGGCAGTGAGCCGAGCGCATCAGGCCGGCGAGGTAGTCCCAGAGCAGATTCCGCAGCCACTGCTGGGCAATGGCGGTCAGGTCGACGTGACTGGCGCGGCCGGGAAAGCGGATGCCGAAGTGATCGGTCTCGATGAACCCGGCCTGACGCGTCTGCGCCGGGGTGAAATAGACCAGCCGCAGGTAATGGAGCATCCGCTTCACGATCGCGGTGTGGAAGCGCGGGAAGTCCTCCAGGTCCAGGTCGGTCAGCGATCCGGCGTCGCGTTCCCGGGCAAGCCTCACCAACTTCTGGATCCAGCCCAGATCCCAGCGGCTGTGCCGCTGCTGCTGGGTATGGGTGAACAGCGTCCACTGGATCTCCGCCCTGATCAGCGGCCGGAGCCCGAGAAGGTTGACCTGCCCTGGCCGCGGGGCAGCGGGCGTACTCGCGCACCAGGCGCGGAAGGCCGCCTCGTCGTCGTAGAAGACGGGGACCGGCCGCCCTTGACTCTCGTAGCTCTGCCACCAGTTGGCTGGCAGACCCACCCCGCCGGGACTGCCGCACCTGCGGTATCGGTGCTTGTGCCAGGAGCACAGCCCCAGCGGCGAGTTGGCCGGACTCGGGCAGACCACGACGCGGCACTTCCCATCGCCCTCGTGCGGTGTCTGCTCGGCGACCCACTGCTCGAAGTCGACCAACTCGGCGCGGTTCAGGGAGTAGCGCTTCCAGGAGTAGTGATGCCGCCGGCACAAGCGCAACTCGGTGCGGAGCGACGCAGGCCGGTCCGGGCAGATCTGGCAGGGCACGTCCCGGTCGTATCCCTCTCGGGCCAGCGGTTCGGCCGCCGCGAGGAACCGGGCCCGTGTCGTTCCACGTTTCCGGGCCGTTCCCCACTGCTGGAGATGGACCGAGCACAGGTCCGTGCCCCCGGACCGGACTCGCTCGCAGGCGCCGACCACGCACTCCCACTGATAGACGGGATGACCCTGCGGGATCCGGATGATCCCCTCGCGAAACAGCGGGTCGAAGGACGGGGCGCCGATCAGCGCGGTGAGGATCTCCAGCCGGTCCCGGCCCTCACGGTCCGGACGGTCAACATAGAGCGGCAGCAGCGACTTTGCGCTCACTTCGTCTCACCCCAGACCGTGCGCAGTGCCGCGTCGAAGACCGGGTCGTGGATGTCGACGTGTCCGTAGACCTCGTCGACCATCGCGGCCGAGGCCCAGCCGCCGGCGTCTCGGGCGATTAGCGTGTTTCCGCCGGCAGCGTCGAGAACCGCGGAAGTAAACGTGTGCCGGAAGGCATGGGGCTTCACCTGCCCCAGACCAGCGTGTTTTCCGGCCCGGCCGAGCATCCGGCGGGCGCCGACCGGCGCCCACGGCTGTCCGGCATCGGCGCCGTGCAGCTGGACCAGGAGCATGCCGTGCCCGGCGCCGCGCGGGTACTCGGTGGTGACGTACTCGAAGTAGGAGTGCACCATCGCCGGGCTCACCCGCTTGATCAGCCCGCCGGTGACCGTGCCGTGCTCGATTCGCCAGGGGTGCTTGGTCTTGGCCTCGGCCCGGTTCGGGTTGCCGGGGCGATGACAGACGTGCAAGTGAGGGCTGCGGCATTCGCCGCACGCCGCGTTTTCGCGCAGGTGCAGGTCGGCCAGGTGCAGCCCACAAAGCTCCCCGATCCGAAGGCCGCCGTCGGCGAGCCAGGTCACCAGCAGCCGGTCCCGGGCTGAGTTCACCGCCTCCAGCAGCCTCTCGCGGGCACCGTCCGGGAGCATCTTCGGGTGCCTGCGGTGCGGCCCCTTCGGCGCGAGCGGGTTGGTGGGCGGAGACGACTTCACGTGCCCGAGGAACGACCGGCGCCGGTCCACCCGCGAGGGAAGCCGGAACTGGTCAAGCTTCTTGCCCAGCTCGCTGTTGATGCCGAGTGAGGATTGGTGGAGGTAGAAGCCCTTCAGACAGGCCGCCGCGGTCGACAGGGCTGCCCGGCCGTAGGGGCGCTTGCCCACCCGCCACGGCTCGCCGAGCGGCATCCGGACCTCGGCACCGACGATCCCCATGTACCTTTCCACGTGCCGCAGTTGGACCGTGCCGAGGGCCAGGCACTCGCGCTCCAGCCACCGCAGATGGTCCACCAGCAGATACGCGTACGTCCTCTGCGTTCCCGAGCCGTCATGGACGCGCAGGAACCGGTCCGCCTCCGTATGGACCGTGCCCTCAGGCCAGACGATCGTCCACGACCGCCGCCCGTCCTTCCTGTCGATCTGCTGGACCCTCAAGTCCCCGACCACTACGTGCCGTACCACTCGTCCTCCGTACCGACGCCGGAACATGACAGACGTCCCGGTCCCGGTCGGTAAACGAGCCCATGACGTCCATGTCACAGGCCCAGACGGACATCACGGGCGGCACAACTCACGGTCGGTAAAGTCGA
>NZ_JASCIS010000096.1 GCF_029968015.1 Streptomyces luteolus | reverse complement strand
CACGCTGTACCAGCCCCGCCCCTCCGCAACGGGGGGCCCGGCACCTGCGCAGGTGCCGGGCCCCTCGTCGCGTACGTGATGACACAGGGTGACATCCGGGGTGACATCACCCCTTGCGGAACAGCCGCCGCACCCCGAACACGGCGGCGATGATCACCGCGATCACGACCGCGCCGGTCCCGAGTTTCCCGTCCTCGCCGCCGCCCTCGCCGCCGCCCTTGCCACCGTCACGCGAACTCCCGCCCTCCGAGGGCGACTTGGCCCGCCGGTCGCCCGCCGCCCCCGGCGCCTCGATCGGTTCGACCTCGCTGCCCCGGCCCTCCGAGCCGTACATCAGCGTCGTCCCGTCCGGGCTGTACGTCACCGACTCGCCCTGCCGCTGCAACGGCACGTCCGCCCGCTCGGGGCCGACCGGTCCGCCGTCCTTCCAGGCGTACGAGGACGCCTCGAAGTAGCCGCGCAGCAGCAGCCGTCGGCCGTCCGGCGAGAAGGCGCCGTCGGTCGTCCACAGGTCGACGTCCGCGACCCTCCGGAAGACGTTGGTGCCCGTGGCGGACAGCTCGGCCGGGCCCTCGTAGAGCCCGCCGCCGCCGTCGCGCTTCTTGTCGGCGATGTAGACCCGGCCCGTCTTCGGATGCACCATCAGCGCCTCGGCATCCCGCGCCCCGTCGGCGTACTTCACGACGTACTGCGTGGCCTTCACGGTCATGTCCCGCAGCTGCTTCGGCTCGGGGAGGCGGTAGATCCACACGTGGTCCCAGGTGCCGCCGAGGTTGTCCCCGATGTCGCCCACGTACAGGTCGCCGTCCGGGCCGATCGACACGGCCTCCACGTCGCGCGGCTCGCCCACCCCGCTGAGGGTGAGCGTGGCGACAGTCCTCCCCGTGCGGGAGTCGACCGCGTAGAGGTGGGCGCCGTCGTCGCTGTCGTTGTGCGTCCAGTAGATCCCCGGGTGCGCGCGGCTCGCGGCGAGGCCGCTGGACTCGGTGATCCTCGGGTCCTCGATCGTGAACCCGTCCTGCCCCCCATCGGCGGCAGCCGCCGGACCCGCCGCGCAGAGCAGCAGGAGCGCCGCCGCCCCGGTCACACCCACAAGTGAACGCATGTGCCCAGACTGCCAGGTGAGGCGGAGGACCCACCCGTGCCTCACCTGTGCATCACCTGCGCATCACGTGTGCAGCCTCACACCACGGGCCGGTCCCGAGGCCCCCCGCATCCGGAATGATGAGCGGATGCTCAGGCTCCTCTTCGTCGGTGACTCGATGACCATCGGCAGCGCCGGCGAACACACCTGGCGCCACCGCATGTGGCAGCACCTGCGCAGCTCGTACGGCGGCCCGTTCCAGATCGTCGGCCCGCGCGAGACGCTCCACGACAAGGCCGCCGACGCCCCCGTCTCGCACGAGTACGCGCCCGGCGTCGAGCCCGCCTTCCCGCGCCGCCATCTCGCCGGCTGGGGCGAGGGCTGGCTGCACATGGCCCCGCTGATCCGCGAGACGGTACGCGAGCAGCGCGCCGATCTGCTCCTCGTCTCCCTCGGCCTGATCGACCTCGGCTTCTACACCGACGCCGAGCAGACGGCGGCCAACGTCTGCACGTTCCTCACCGAGGCCCGCGCCGCGAACCCCCGGATCGCGGCGGCCGTCCTGCCGGTCATCCCCAACGTCCGCGCCCGCACGGACGGTTCGTTCGCCGCCGAGGTCGACCACTTCAACGAACTCCTCGCGAAGACGGTCGCCGACCTCGACACGGACCGCTCCCCCGTCCTCCTCACCTCGGTCCCGCCGTCGTACGACATCGACCTCGACACGTACGACGGAACCCACCCGAACGCGAGCGGCGAACACAAGCTGGCGGGGGCGTTCGCGGACGCGATGCATCAGGCTTGGGGGCTCGGAGAGCCGTACGCCGTATAAACGTTCGGGAACCCCGTGCCCTGTTGCCGTGCGTATCGTTGTACTGCGCGGGTGCCCGTTTTTGCCGATGGGTGCCCGGGGAGGAGCGCCACGATGACCGTCGTAGAGACCGACAGGATCGAGATGGCCGAAAGCAACGACGAGCGCACTCTGGACGAGATGTTCGAGTGGCTCGAGAGGATGCCCGCCCCCGAGGGATACAAGACCGAGATCGTCGGGGGGCACATCTTCATGTCGCCGCAGCGGGACACTCACTGGGAAATCACCTTCGACATCCTCGATCAGCTGCGGGCCAAGTACCCCCGCAAGCGCCTGAAGTCCGACGTACGCATCGACTACCCGGGGCACCTCAACGGCTTCGCCACCGACATCACCCTCCTCAAGGATGGCGCCGTCAAGAACGCCAAGGGCCAATGGCAGTGCACGGACGTCGAGTTCGTGGGCGAAGTGATCAGCCGGAGCACCAGCATGAACGACTACGGTCCGAAGAAGATCGCGTACGCGCAAGCCGGAGTCCCCGTCTACTTGATCGTCGATCCCTACCAGGGCAGGTGCCTGCTCTACACCGAACCCAAGGACGGCGAATACGCGAGCGAGCGGAAGTACACGTTCGGCGAGAGCATCCATCTGACCCATACCGTTGTCGCTCTGGCGCTCGACACAAGCGACTTCCCACGAGACTGACCCCGATGACCCGAACCAGCGCCGAGCGCCTGGACGAGCTGTTCGACGTGATCGAGCAGGGCATACCAGAGGGCTACAAGGCGGAGGTCGTCGAAGGCGCCATCCACGCTGTACCGCAGCGAGACATGCACTGGCAGATCACCCTCCTGATCTTGCGGGCGGTGGACGCCAGGTTCGGCCGGGCCTCTCTCGTCATGTCGGATGTACGCATCGACTTCCCCGGTTTCCTGAACGGCTTCTGCCCGGACGTGGCCAAACTCCGTGACGGTGCCAGGCCTGAAGGAGAGGAGCGCTGGCGATACCAGGACGTCGAGTTCATCGCCGAAGTGGTCTCCCCCGGCACCGGACTGAACGACCACGGTCCGAAGAAGGCCTCCTACGCCACGGCTGAAGTCCCCGTCTACCTCATCGCCGACCCGTACGTCGGCCGTTGCCACGTCTACACCGAACCGAAGAACGGTGAGTACCGCACCGAGTCGAAGTCCGACTTCGGCGACAAGGTCGACCTGACGCACACCCCCCTCGGACTCACCATCGACACCGCCAAATTCCCCCGCGACCGCAAGTGACCCTTGCCTAGAGCCCACTCCACGCACTTCGCTGTACCCCCATGAAGTACACGCAGCTAGGACGCACGGGACTCAAGGTCAGCCGACTCGTCCTCGGCACCATGAACTTCGGCCCGCAGACCGACGAGCCGGAGAGTCACGCGATCATGGACGCCGCGCTCGGCGCGGGCGTCAACTTCTTCGACACCGCCAATGTGTACGGCTGGGGCGAGAACAAGGGCCGTACCGAGGAGATCATCGGCAACTGGTTCGCCAAGGGCGGCGACCGGCGCGACAAGGTCGTGCTCGCCACCAAGGTGTACGGCAACATGGCCGGCGACGGCGATGTGTGGCCCAACCACGACCGCCTCTCCGCGCTCAACATCCGCCGCGCCGTGGACGCCTCCCTCAAGCGGCTCCAGACGGACCACATCGACCTCTACCAGTTCCACCACATCGACCGCCGCACCCCGGTCGAGGAGATCTGGCAGGCCGTCGACGTACTGATCAAGCAGGGCAAGATCCTCTACGCGGGCTCCTCCAACTTCCCCGGCTGGAAGATCGCCCAGACCAACGAGACCGCCCGCCGCCTCGGCAGCTACGGCCTGGTCAGCGAGCAGTGCCTCTACAACCTCGCCGAGCGCCGCGCCGAGATGGAGGTGATCCCGGCCGCGCAGGAGTACGGACTCGGCGTCATCCCGTGGTCGCCGCTGCACGGCGGACTGCTCGGCGGCGTCATCAAGAAGGAGGCGCAGGGCGGGCGCAGGACCAGCGGCCGCAGCGCCGACGCGCTCGCCAACACGCAGATGCGGGAGAAGGTGCAGGCCTACGAGGACCTGCTCGACAAGCACGGCATCGAACCCGGCGAGGCCGCCCTGGCCTGGCTGCTCACCCGGCCCGGGGTGACCGGCCCGATCGTCGGCCCGCGCACCGCCGACCAGCTGGCCTCGGCGCTGCGCGCGGTCGAGCTGGAGCTGGGTGACGAGGTACTGGCGTCCCTGGACGAGATCTTCCCGGGACCCGGCCCGTCGCCGGAGGCCTTCGCCTGGTAGCTCGCGTACGCGAGGGCGTCGGCCGTACGAGGGGGCCTCACCCCACGGCCGACGCCACCGCCACGACGACGAACATCAGCACAAGTACACCGGCCATGATCCGGTTACGGGTCTTCGGGTCCACGCTTCGAGGTTAACCGGCGCCGCCGAGCGGCCGGCGCTCGACCTCCTCGTAGCGCGGCCGCTCCCCCGGCACACCGCTGCGCGGCAGTCGGCTGTGCACGAGCGCGAGGTCGCCGACCGTCCACGGCTCCGAGGCGAACCCCGCGAGCGCTTCGACGTACGGGCGCAGGTCGACGGTGGCGGCGCGGCTGCGGGCGAGGGTGAGGTGCGGGGTGTAGCGGCGGTGGTCGTCCATGGCGAGGCCCGCCTTGCGCGCGGCCGCCTCCGCCCGCTCCGCGAGCCGCCGGATCACATCGAGCTCGCCGTCCGCCCCGGCCCACAGCGCCCGGTCCCCGAACCGGCCGCCGCCGCGCAGGGCGAGCCGGAACGGCGCGGTGCGGTGGGCGGCCCGCGTCAGCCGCTCGCGCAGCTCGGGCCGGATCTCCTCGGGTACGTCGCCCAGGAACGCCAGCGTGAAGTGCCATCCGGCCCGCTCGGTCCAGCCCAGCCCGTCGGCGCCGGGCAGCTGCTTCAACTCCCGTACTTCGGCGGCCAGTTCATCGAGGACGCCTGCCGGGGGGATCACGGCTACGAAGAGTCTCATCTGGCCAGTCTGCACTTCTCCCCGCCCCGCCCCTTCCCGAAAGTCCTGCC
>NZ_JASCIS010000095.1 GCF_029968015.1 Streptomyces luteolus | reverse complement strand
AACACAGTGGACGCGAGCAACTGAGGACAAGCCCTCGGCCTATTAGTACCGGTCAGCTCCACACCTTACGGTGCTTCCACATCCGGCCTATCAACCCAGTCGTCTACTGGGAGCCTTAACCCCTCAAAGGGGGTGGGAGTCCTCATCTCGAAGCAGGCTTCCCGCTTAGATGCTTTCAGCGGTTATCCTTTCCGAACGTAGCCAACCAGCCATGCCCTTGGCAGGACAACTGGCACACCAGAGGTTCGTCCGTCCCGGTCCTCTCGTACTAGGGACAGCCCTTCTCAAGACTCCTACGCGCACAGCGGATAGGGACCGAACTGTCTCACGACGTTCTAAACCCAGCTCGCGTACCGCTTTAATGGGCGAACAGCCCAACCCTTGGGACCGACTCCAGCCCCAGGATGCGACGAGCCGACATCGAGGTGCCAAACCATCCCGTCGATATGGACTCTTGGGGAAGATCAGCCTGTTATCCCCGGGGTACCTTTTATCCGTTGAGCGACGGCGCTTCCACAAGCCACCGCCGGATCACTAGTCCCGACTTTCGTCCCTGCTCGACCCGTCGGTCTCACAGTCAAGCTCCCTTGTGCACTTACACTCAACACCTGATTGCCAACCAGGCTGAGGGAACCTTTGGGCGCCTCCGTTACCCTTTGGGAGGCAACCGCCCCAGTTAAACTACCCATCAGACACTGTCCCTGATCCGGATCACGGACCCAGGTTAGACATCCAGCACGACCAGAGTGGTATTTCAACGACGACTCCACAACCACTGGCGTGGCCGCTTCAAAGTCTCCCACCTATCCTACACAAGCCGAACCGAACACCAATATCAAACTGTAGTAAAGGTCCCGGGGTCTTTCCGTCCTGCTGCGCGAAACGAGCATCTTTACTCGTAGTGCAATTTCACCGGGCCTATGGTTGAGACAGTCGAGAAGTCGTTACGCCATTCGTGCAGGTCGGAACTTACCCGACAAGGAATTTCGCTACCTTAGGATGGTTATAGTTACCACCGCCGTTTACTGGCGCTTAAGTTCTCAGCTTCGCACGCCCGAAAGCGCACTAACCGGTCCCCTTAACGTTCCAGCACCGGGCAGGCGTCAGTCCGTATACATCGCCTTACGGCTTCGCACGGACCTGTGTTTTTAGTAAACAGTCGCTTCTCGCTGGTCTCTGCGGCCACCCCCAGCTCAGACCGTAAAGATCATCACCAGGAATGGCCCCCCTTCTCCCGAAGTTACGGGGGCATTTTGCCGAGTTCCTTAACCATAGTTCACCCGAACGCCTCGGTATTCTCTACCTGACCACCTGAGTCGGTTTAGGGTACGGGCCGCCATGAAACTCGCTAGAGGCTTTTCTCGACAGCATAGGATCATCCACTTCACCACAATCGGCTCGGCATCAGGTCTCAGCCTCAATGTGTGACGGATTTGCCTATCACACGGCCTACACCCTTACCCCGGGACAACCACCGCCCGGGCTGGACTACCTTCCTGCGTCACCCCATCACTCACCTACTACCACCTTGGGTCAGCGGCTCCACCACTCCCGTCAACAGCAAAGCTGAAGACGGGCGGCTTCACGGCCTTAGCATTAATGGGCTCGATGTTGGGCGCTTCAAAGCGGGTACCGGAATATCAACCGGTTGTCCATCGACTACGCCTGTCGGCCTCGCCTTAGGTCCCGACTTACCCTGGGCAGATCAGCTTGACCCAGGAACCCTTAGTCAATCGGCGCACACGTTTCTCACGTGTGTATCGCTACTCATGCCTGCATTCTCACTCGTGAACCGTCCACAACTCGCTTCCGCGGCTGCTTCACCCGGCACACGACGCTCCCCTACCCAACCAGACGGGCGTTGGCCCTCATGTCTGATTGACACGACTTCGGCGGTACGCTTGAGCCCCGCTACATTGTCGGCGCGGAATCACTTGACCAGTGAGCTATTACGCACTCTTTCAAGGGTGGCTGCTTCTAAGCCAACCTCCTGGTTGTCTCTGCGACTCCACATCCTTTCCCACTTAGCGTACGCTTAGGGGCCTTAGTCGATGCTCTGGGCTGTTTCCCTCTCGACCATGGAGCTTATCCCCCACAGTCTCACTGCCGCGCTCTCACTTACCGGCATTCGGAGTTTGGCTAAGGTCAGTAACCCGGTAGGGCCCATCGCCTATCCAGTGCTCTACCTCCGGCAAGAAACACACGACGCTGCACCTAAATGCATTTCGGGGAGAACCAGCTATCACGGAGTTTGATTGGCCTTTCACCCCTAACCACAGGTCATCCCCCAGGTTTTCAACCCTGGTGGGTTCGGTCCTCCACGACCTCTTACAGCCGCTTCAACCTGCCCATGGCTAGATCACTCCGCTTCGGGTCTAGAGCGTGCAACTCAAACGCCCTGTTCGGACTCGCTTTCGCTACGGCTTCCCCACACGGGTTAACCTCGCTACACACCGCTAACTCGCAGGCTCATTCTTCAAAAGGCACGCAGTCACGACTGACAGAACAAGTTCCGCCAGCGACGCTCCCACGGCTTGTAGGCACACGGTTTCAGGTACTATTTCACTCCGCTCCCGCGGTACTTTTCACCATTCCCTCACGGTACTATCCGCTATCGGTCACCAGGGAATATTTAGGCTTAGCGGGTGGTCCCGCCAGATTCACACGGGATTTCTCGGGCCCCGTGCTACTTGGGTGTCTCTCAAACGAGCCGCTGACGTTTCGACTACGGGGGTCTTACCCTCTACGCCGGACCTTTCGCATGTCCTTCGCCTACATCAACGGTTTCTGACTCGCCTCACAGCCGGCAGACTGTGAAAGAGAGATCCCACAACCCCGCATGCGCAACCCCTGCCGGGTCTCACACGCATACGGTTTGGCCTCATCCGGTTTCGCTCGCCACTACTCCCGGAATCACGGTTGTTTTCTCTTCCTGAGGGTACTGAGATGTTTCACTTCCCCTCGTTCCCTCCACACTGCCTATGTGTTCAGCAGCGGGTGACAGCCCATGACGACTGCCGGGTTTCCCCATTCGGAAACCCCCGGATCAAAGCCTGGTTGACGACTCCCCGGGGACTATCGTGGCCTCCCACGTCCTTCATCGGTTCCTGGTGCCAAGGCATCCACCGTGCGCCCTTAAAAACTTGGCCACAGATGCTCGCGTCCACTGTGCAGTTCTCAAACAACGACCAACCACCCATCACCCCGGAACCAGCGTTCCGAGTGCACTGGGGTCGGCACCGAAGACAGCCAGCCATACGGCCGTGCCTTCAGACACCCAACAGCGTGCCCAACACGTTCAGTTGACGATCTGCGTTCCACGCCGAAGCAGTACTAGCAGTCCTCATCCTGACCGTGCCGAGTAGTCAACGTTCCACCCATGAGCAACCAGCATCAGACATTCGCTGATGTTCTGGCCTCTGGACTGCCGAGGCAGCCTAGAAGTGCTCCTTAGAAAGGAGGTGATCCAGCCGCACCTTCCGGTACGGCTACCTTGTTACGACTTCGTCCCAATCGCCAGTCCCACCTTCGACAGCTCCCTCCCACAAGGGGTTGGGCCACCGGCTTCGGGTGTTACCGACTTTCGTGACGTGACGGGCGGTGTGTACAAGGCCCGGGAACGTATTCACCGCAGCAATGCTGATCTGCGATTACTAGCGACTCCGACTTCATGGGGTCGAGTTGCAGACCCCAATCCGAACTGAGACCGGCTTTTTGAGATTCGCTCCACCTCGCGGTATCGCAGCTCATTGTACCGGCCATTGTAGCACGTGTGCAGCCCAAGACATAAGGGGCATGATGACTTGACGTCGTCCCCACCTTCCTCCGAGTTGACCCCGGCGGTCTCCCGTGAGTCCCCAGCACCACAAGGGCCTGCTGGCAACACGGGACAAGGGTTGCGCTCGTTGCGGGACTTAACCCAACATCTCACGACACGAGCTGACGACAGCCATGCACCACCTGTACACCGACCACAAGGGGGCGCCCATCTCTGGACGTTTCCGGTGTATGTCAAGCCTTGGTAAGGTTCTTCGCGTTGCGTCGAATTAAGCCACATGCTCCGCCGCTTGTGCGGGCCCCCGTCAATTCCTTTGAGTTTTAGCCTTGCGGCCGTACTCCCCAGGCGGGGCACTTAATGCGTTAGCTGCGGCACGGACGACGTGGAATGTCGCCCACACCTAGTGCCCACCGTTTACGGCGTGGACTACCAGGGTATCTAATCCTGTTCGCTCCCCACGCTTTCGCTCCTCAGCGTCAGTATCGGCCCAGAGATCCGCCTTCGCCACCGGTGTTCCTCCTGATATCTGCGCATTTCACCGCTACACCAGGAATTCCGATCTCCCCTACCGAACTCTAGCCTGCCCGTATCGACTGCAGACCCGGGGTTAAGCCCCGGGCTTTCACAACCGACGCGACAAGCCGCCTACGAGCTCTTTACGCCCAATAATTCCGGACAACGCTTGCGCCCTACGTATTACCGCGGCTGCTGGCACGTAGTTAGCCGGCGCTTCTTCTGCAGGTACCGTCACTTTCGCTTCTTCCCTGCTGAAAGAGGTTTACAACCCGAAGGCCGTCATCCCTCACGCGGCGTCGCTGCATCAGGCTTTCGCCCATTGTGCAATATTCCCCACTGCTGCCTCCCGTAGGAGTCTGGGCCGTGTCTCAGTCCCAGTGTGGCCGGTCGCCCTCTCAGGCCGGCTACCCGTCGTCGCCTTGGTAGGCCATCACCCCACCAACAAGCTGATAGGCCGCGGGCTCATCCTTCACCGCCGGAGCTTTCCACACAGAGACCATGCGGTCCTGTGTCATATCCGGTATTAGACCCCGTTTCCAGGGCTTGTCCCAGAGTGAAGGGCAGATTGCCCACGTGTTACTCACCCGTTCGCCACTAATCCACCACCGAAGCGGCTTCATCGTTCGACTTGCATGTGTTAAGCACGCCGCCAGCGTTCGTCCTGAGCCAGGATCAAACTCTCCGTGAATGTTTACCGGTAATCCGGTTCAACACCACGAGAGCGGAAC
>NZ_JASCIS010000094.1 GCF_029968015.1 Streptomyces luteolus | reverse complement strand
ACCCTGGCTTGTGCACGCTCGGTCAGTGACCAAGTAGCTGTACGGTCCGCGGGTGTTAAGCCATGGAGCCTGGTCAGTCCACTACAGCTCGCGGGATCTGCCGCAGCCTGAGTCGCGGCCCTGGCATCTGCAACTTTCCCCAGTTGAGTGGGAGTTGTGGCTCGACGACCTGGGCATTCCTGACGGCACGCCGTACCTGTTGTCGCCGCGCTTCGTCTACGACACGGACCTGAACTCGTACTTCCATCGGGTGAACCTCCTGGAGGGTCCGCTGAACAGTCAGATCAACCGGGCGTCGGCTCTCTGCAGGAAGCTGAACTTCCTGCACCAGAGCCGGGGCGAGAAGGGCTGGCGGGACGCGACCGAGGTCGATCACACGGCCTATCACTACTGGCGGCGCCTTGATCCCCGCGGACCGCGAGTCGATGGGGACACGTGGAGCCAGGAGGTCTCGCACCTCCAGCAGTTCTACGTCTACGCGAAGCGCAAGCAGTGGGTGCCGGAAGTGCCGATCCCGCAGCGGCCGCGACGAGACGGGAAGGCTGAGCAGAAGGGGACCAGGCGCCGTTCGAGGCCGGTCGACACCGGGGAGACGGTGCCGGCGACTTACGCTCATGACACGGGTGGCGAGGTGATCGAGTGGCTTCCCGCACCGTCTTACCGACGATGGCGAGACGTGGGAGTCCTCGGCTACGACCGCGAGGGCCTGCCCCGGGACAACTTCCGCGGCCGGTGGGCTTCGCGCAACGGAACCTTCACCGACTCCACGGTCCGCACCGGCCTGCGGCTGGAAGAGCAGGCCAGCCGTCTGGTCACGGAAGTGCCGACCGGCCCCGGCCCGGCCGGCTACAGCAAGTCCTGGCTGTCCAAGGCGATCGCGAAACGGAACTCAGCGCGCTGGATCTACGAGCCGGCCTCGGTTCGGCGGGACCTGACGGCCTACGCGGCCGAGGACCGGCGGTGGGTCATCGAGGAGGCCCGCGACGCAGGCCGCTACCGGAAGATCCGACGGCCGATCGTGATCTTCGATCCGCAGAGGCCGCACCTGGCTCAGTACACGAGCGGCATCAACCTCGGCGAGAAAGTCGATGTCCGGCTGCTGGGGCCTCGTGAGCGACGGCGGCTGCTGATCGACACCGAACAGGGCCTGGAGCCCGCGATGTTCTGGCTCGGTGAGAGCGGGATGCCGCTGACCTTGTCGGCCTGGAAGGACATGTTCACCACCGCCAACCAGCGGTGCGAAGAGCAGGGCCTGGACCTCTTCGCCCACGCCCACCTGCTAAGACACACATTTGCCGTCATCACCCTCGAACAGCTCCAACGCGGGCACATCGCCGCACTCGGTGACATGAATCCGGCCCAGCGACTGCACTACCAGCGGATCTTCGGCGACCCCATGGACTGGGTCCGCCGCAGACTCGGACACGCCTCCCAGGTGTCGACCTTGATCTATCTGCACGCCCTGCAGGAACTGGAGATGGAAACTCGCATGGCCCTGGTCCCCGACACTTGGGAGGACCCCCGCGACACCCCGGCCGCGGCCCTGGGCGACGAGAAGCCCCCGAAGGACCTGCCCGAGGAGAAGGAGACGACGCGGTGACCCGCCGGGGCCGGGGCAGCACCGGACCGGGCCGCAGGTCAGCTCTGCCAGCCGCAGACTACGAGGCCCCAGCACTCGTTCACGAAGGGGCATCAGGAGGACTCGTCGTCGACTTCCACGGTGAGGACGGCAGACAGGGCACGTTCGACGTCGGCAAACTGCCGTTGCCCGGGTGGCATCCTCTCCTCGCCGAGGCATTCGCGATGCGGACCGGCCCCAGCGGCGGAATTCGCACTCTCTCCGGAGCCCAGAACAGGTGGCTGCCGCTTCGGCGATGGACGTACTTCCTGGCATCGCTGGACCCTCAGCCTGTGACGCCGACGCAACTCACGCGCTATCACGTCAACGCCTTCCACACCCGCACTGACTCCGCGGCTGGCACGCGACAGAGCGACATGGCGGAACTGCAGGTGTTGTTCGGCCAGGAGAAGATCCGGGACCAGATCCCCCTGGAGGCTCGCGACGCGTTCGCGAGGCGCCTGCCAAAGCCCAGAACGAGCCCGGAGGGCGGGTACTCGGCCGGCGAACTGGACCGGCTGACTGCCGCCGCACGGGCGGACACCGCCCGGATCGTCCGACGCATCCGCGCCGGCGAGGAGTTGGTACGCCGCCAGCAGGACCGGTCCGAGGACATCCCTCCACAGCAGCAACGGCTGGCCCAGGTGCTTGCGGCCATAGCTGAGACCGGGGAAGTCCCCCCGTGCACGGGGATTCAATGGCGGGAACGGCGTGAACTCGCTGCCCGGCTGTTCTTGACCTGGAGCGACCTGGCTCCGTTGATGGTCCTCCTCGCCATCGCGACGGAGCGGAACGTCGAGACGCTCAAAGAGTTGCCCGCCCGTCACCGACTCCTCGAGGGCCGGGCCGTCGAGGTCCGCCTGGTGAAACGGCGTCGCGGATCTGACCGCTGGTTCGAGACTGTCACTTGGGAGATCGGCCCGGAGGGGCGCGAGCTGCACACACCTGGCGGTCTCTACCTCCTCCTGCTTGAACTGACGGCTCGCAGCCGGGCGTTGTGCGGCTCGCCGTCTGCGTTCTGCGTGTGGCGAAATGGCCACCGCGCTCAAGCGCTGGGGACGCGCCACGAACATCACGCACCATTCGAAGCGGATCTGCGGGCCAGCGGACAGCTTCGGCTGAGCACATGGGCGGCGACGCGCACGAGACCCGTCCTGGCTGACGCTCCTGCGTCGACGGCGGGGCAGGAGAGCGTCTCCTCCTCCGCTGAGGTGCCACTTCAGGTGACCTTCAACAAGATCAAGACCAGCGTCGATGCCCGACGGACCCGCCAGCTCGGTGGGCACCTGCCGTCCTCAGCGAAAAGCAACACGGCCCAGGTGCTCTACACCAACTACCTCCGGCCGGATCCGGCAACCCGTGAATGGGCGGAGGGCGTGATGGCCGACGCACTCGCAGACGCCGAGCGGGCCGCTCGGGACGCGCATGCCGAGGCCGTCCGCCGCCGCGGCAGCCCCACCGTCATCCCGAGGGGCGGCACACCGGACGAACTGACAGGAGCCGGCCTGGCTCCAGGAACCGCGCATGATCTGGCCCATGGGCACCTGGACACGGCCTGGAGTGCTTGCGGGGACTTCCAGCACCACCCCGAGACCGGCAGGCCCTGCGGGGACTCGTTCCTGCTCTGCTTCCTCTGCGGCAACTGTTTGATCACCCAAGACCATCTACCGCGTCTGCTGGGTCTGCTCGAAGCCCTGGGACGTCTGCGGCAACGGATGAGCGAGGAGGAGTGGTACAGACGCTACGGCCTCGTCTGGGTCGCGGTCCGCCGCGACATCCTCGGCAAGTTCACCCCGGCACAGGTCGCCCAGGCACAGAAGGCACAGGTCCCCGACGCCCTCCTCGATCTCGTCGAAGCGCCCTGGGAGACGCCATGAACAACCTCATGAGCGTGAGCGTTCACGATGCGCCACTGCCGAACGCGTGTGTCCTGGCCGGGCGCCCGTTGCGGCCGGGGACCCGTCTGGAGGACACCGCACGCTTCAGTGACGATGTCTGGCACCTGGCGCCGGCGATCGTCCAGGTCCAGGAGAAGACAGTGAAACTCAACTTCCCCACGATCCCGGGGCGATTCCGCCCCGCCGCCAAGCGCCTGTTCTATGCCCTGCTCTGCCTGGAGCTGGAATCGCCGTCTGGCGAGGACCGCCTCGCGATCGCCTCGGTCCGCACCGCTTTCGTCGAAATGAAACGCCTGCTGACCTGGCTCGATTCCAGATGGCCCGCCGACCGAGTCGAGCTGTCCTCCATCTCACCCGTCGACCTGGACCGCTACAACCGACATCTGCTGGCCCTCTTCCCCCACCGGGACGGAGCCCGGGAAGCCGCTCGAGCCGCAGTTCGACTTCTATGGCGTTGGCGCATTCACCTCGGCAATGACCAGCTCCGATTTGATCCGCTGCATCTTGATGGGTGGGGCGAACAACGAGCCCAACGTGGTCGGGAGAACGGGACCGACCGACTCCCCGAAGACGTTCTGGGGCCCTTGCTGGTCTGGGCACTGCGGTTCGTCGACGACTTCGCTCCGGACATCCTCGAAGCGGACCACAGATGGCGCGAGCGCCGAGCCACTGGCACAGGGCGAGTGGACAGCCACCGGACCGACGAACGGCTGCAGCAGCTTCTTGATGACCACGTCACCGCACGTCGGCCCCTGCCCGGATACCAGGGAAAGATCAACACTGGCCACCTCGCCGCCACGCTGAAGTGCCACCGCCGAGAAATCGACAAGCGCCGCGAGGCCATCGACGCGGTCGCCGCTGTCGTCGGCCTTGCGGATGCCGCCTTCGTCGACGAAGGCGTTCAGGGCATCCTGGACGGCCGCCCTTGGATCAAGGCGGTCACCACCCACCACGCGCTGCCCACCAGTCTGGCTGCCCTCGCACGCCACCTTCAGTCCGCCTGTTACATCGTGATCGCCTTTCTCAGCGGCATGCGGGACAGCGAGGTCAAACACATCAAGCGCGGCTGCGTGGAGGCCAAGCACGACGAGGACGGCAACGCCTACCGCTGGCGAGTACACAGCCGAGCGTTCAAGGGCGAAGACGATGCAGAAGGCGTCGAGGCGACATGGACCGTCTGCGAGCCCGTCGTTCGCGCAATCCAGGTGCTTGAGCAGTTGCAGCCCACCAGCCAGGACTACCTCATGGGGGCCCTCCGTCACGGACCGGGCCGACCGGAGAAGACCGGCGTTGATCGAGCAGTCGGCGTCGGCGCCACCAACCTGAACCTCAACCTGTTCGCCGCCTTCGTCAACGAGCTCTGCGCAGAGCGGGGACGCACTGACACCATCGCCGCTGGTCAAGGCCATGCGCTCCGGCTCAAGACGAGAGTCTTCAGACGAACTCTGGCTTGGTTCATTGCGCGACACCCTGGCGGCGTCGTCGCCGGAGCCCTCCAATACCGCCATCACAGCATCCAGATGTTCGAGGGCTATGCGGGGACCAGCGATTCCGGATTCCGGGCCGAGGTCGAAAGCGAGCAAGCCATCGCCCGCGGCGAGATCTATATGGAAATGATCGACTCCCACCAGCACGCGGGCCTGGCCGGCCCGTCCGCCGAAGAGGCAGCTCGCCGACTCACGGACTTCGGCGAGCGCGCACAGTTCCAGGGCCAGGTCGCGCTGGACAGACACCGCCTCAAAAGAATCATGAAGCGTCACGACCCGGCGATCTATCTCGGGGAGTACATCACCTGCATCAACGATCCGGCCAAGGCCCTTTGCGAGAAGGCCCGTCGCGGCAACAGCGAAGGACTTCCCTCACATGGCGGCTGCCTGCCGTTGGCCTGCCGCAACGTCACGCTCACCCCCGAGAACATCGTCGCCTGGCAACGTGAGATTGCCCGCCTCGACAAGCGCATCGCCGCCCGGCCGACGCTGCCGCCCCGCCTTCGACAGCTCCTTGAGAGCCGACGAGCCGAGATCGTCGAGTTCCTGACGGTGAACGGGCAGGAGGCCGTTCCGGCATGACCCGCAGCGTCCCCGACCTGCCCGCGGCCCTGGTCCGCAAGCATCTCCAGGAGGTGCTGGACACCTGCCGCGAGACCAACAAGCAGCCCAGCGTCCTCATGCTGGCCCGCCGCCTCGACCTGACCAACACCACCTTCCGCCGCCGCTACCCCGACATCGCCCGAGAGATCGCTGATCGCCGAGCTGTCCCCACGGCTCGTCGCAGTGGTCCGACCGCGCACGACAGGCTCGTCGCCCGCAACGCGAAGCTCCGCCGACGCAATCGAGAGCTGACGGCTCAACTCGCCCTCGCTGCTGCCCAGATCCAGAACCTTGCCCTACGCAACGAGCGACTCAACGAGGCGCTGGAGGAGACGTCGAACGTCACGAGCATCAGGAGCAGGACCTCACGTCGTTGAACAAGGAGCCGCAAGATCCTGTGCTATGCCACCGACCGTCATCGGGGCCAGGACAGAGGAGCGGTCAACGGTCAGTTCTCAACCATGTCCACAAGCT
>NZ_JASCIS010000093.1 GCF_029968015.1 Streptomyces luteolus | reverse complement strand
CCTTCTGAATCGCTCCGTTCCGATCGCTCCGTTGGGGTCTGCGGGGACGGACTCGTGCGGTCGGTTGAGGGATTGGGCGAGATCAGAGGCCCAGGCGGCGAAGTCCTCGACCCGGCCTCGCCAGGAGCTGTAGGTGACGGATCCGACGAAGCGGCGTTTGGTGAGGAAGTCGTGGGCGGCGCCGTCGAAGAGCAACGCGCCGTCGGGGACGATGCGTTCCAGGACGCGGATGGCGCTGACCACCGGGGCGATGGCGACCCAGGGAACATCGCGGAGCTCGCCTTCGGAGCGGTGGTTGCCGTTCTCGTCGGTGGCCGTCTTGTAGACGTGTCCGTGGATGAGGTGGCGCCCAGATTCGGGGTCCGGGCAGCACCCGGTCCTGAGCCCGAGGACCTCCCCGGGACGCATGCCGGTCAAGTACGACAGGGTGATGAAAGCGGCCGTGCCCAGGTGCCGCATCATGGCCGTGGCCTCGGTGAAGTCAAGCGACTGCTTCCACGGCTTCCCCTCGACCAGGCCTGTGATGGGGATGTCCAGCGGGCAGTCGCCGGGGTTGCTCAGCATGTACTGCTCTAGCGCCATCCCGCTCCCTCGGCTGCCGACGACGTTGCCGGTCTGGCCGTGAGTGGCGCCGTGGATGCCGGCGATGTAGGTGAGGGCGAATCGTCGGCCGCTCGGGTGGTCGTGAGTGGGGATGGGTTGGCCGCGCTCGACCAAGTCGTTGAAGTAGCTCTTGAGCAAGGTCCGTGATTCGGGTGTCGACTTCGCCTCAGCGGCTCGTGTGGTCAGCCGCTGCTTCTCCGCCCAGGCCGCGAGGATGTCGTTGGCGAAGTCCTCGACCACCCGCAGGGCCCAGATGAGCAGGGGTCCCATGGTGTCGGGGGAAACCGGCTCGGTGGCGTTCTCCCCGCCGGACGATGTCGCCGCGGGGAGGTAGTCGTCGCGGCCTTCCCGGTTCCAGGGAGGTTCGGCGATTTCGCGCGGGAGAACGCTGCCTTCGTCGAATGCCCAGAGCCGGGTCAGCGCGGTCAGGTGAGAGCCCACGGTTGAGCGGCTGGTGCCCCGCTTGCGGCTCAGGTGCAGTCCGTAGTCGTGGAAGATCTCCTCGGTGCAGGCGTCCAGGCTGGTGATGCCGCGTTTGTCGAGCCACTCAGCGAAGGTCCGCCAGCTCAGGACAGCTTGATAGATCGAGGGCGCGCTCTGCCGGGTCCGCCAGGAGGGGACCTTGCCGACCAGGAATGTGTCGGGCAACGCGCGGTTGACCATGTGCCAGGCAATGAGCCGGAACTCTTCCCGGGTGGTGTCCGGGAACTTCGTCCAGTGGATCGTTTCGCGGGGTGCGCTCGGGTTGTCGATCAGCGCCGCCATCGGCCAAGTGGGGGCGCCGTAGCGGTTGACGGTGCCCTGGTAGCTGGCCACGACCAGCCCAGGCTCGATCGAGGGGCTGTCCGGGCCGGGGACGACCAGGGGCAGTTCGGCGTACGAAGTCGTCACAGGTCGTAATGTCCGTTCAGGAGATGGTCGACGACCTCGCGGTCCTCGGCAGTGGCCTCGGCGAGCCTCGCCTGCCAAAGGGCCGTGCCCAGACGGCCCTTGAGATCTTCCAGCCGGGCATGGGCATCAGACCAGTCCGCTTCCCAAAGCCCGGGGTCCATCGCCGTGCGAAGGCTCTCCAGCGCGCGGTGCAGGTAGGCGAGCCTGGCGTGGTGGCCGGGGTGGACCCGGGCGTTCGGGCATGCGGTGCAGAGCAGGAAGGACGCCCCGCAGCCCGCCCCGGGCGGGGTGAAGTGGCTGTTCTCGTAGTCGGTGCAGCCCGTCGTCGCGGTCTGCTGTTCGCCGGCCTCGGGGATGTCGGTGAGCTGGGCTCGGAACATCGTCCGGCGGGCCGCTTCCAGCGCCGCGGTCGCGCCGTCCGCGATCACGGGGACGGCGGCCTCCTGGGCCTGCGGTTCGTTCATGACGTAGACACGGTCGTGGGTGTCCTGGCTGTTCTGCCCCGGCTCGCGCCGGTGCAGGACGTTGACGGTCTTGCGCGTGCGCCTCAGCGGTGACCCGGCAAGCCCCACCTCGATAGCCCAGTGGGTGCCGGCGGACTTCGCCAGTCCGAAGGCGAACGGCCCCACCCGTGGCGTTTCCGGGTCGACGCGTCCGTTGCTGGCGTTTCTCTCGTGCCAGACCAGCAGGCGGTCCGGGCCGGATCCGACGGCGTTGGCGAATGCGCGGGCGTGAGCGGTGGCCTCCAGGGCCTCGGTGATCAGGCGGCCCGGGGAGTCCGCGCCGAAGTCGGTGAGGTTGCGTGTCTCGAAGTGCCGACCGCCGCCGCGGCGGCGTTTCTCCAACTCCAGCCGATAGATGGGGAATCCACTGCTTTCCCCGGAGTCCGGGGTCGCCCGGGGCACCGGCAGTTCGGCGACCGTGGTGGCGTTCAGCCCCTGCTCGGTCACCAGTAGCACCGCCAGCGAGGTGACTTCCATCCGGCTCAAGTAGAGCCGCTGCCAGGTCATTTCCGGCTTCGCGCCGCCCAGCGCCACCCGATAGCGGTTGACCACCACCATCTTTCCGCTGGCCTGGGCGTAACGGGGAACGTGCCCGGTCCGGGCGAGGCTGTCCAGAGCCTCACCGACCAGCCAGTCACGACGGCCCGACTCGAAGGCCCCGGCCCGCCAGGCGTCCAGATGCGCGGTGTTCTCCCGGATCCGCAGCAGCGCGGCCCGGAACATCCGTCGAGCCGTGACACGGATCTCGGTGAACTCCTGCGGCTGGTAAGCCTTCTCCTGCGCCTGCCACTTCGTCATCCGTTTGGCCATCGCGTCCCGGACCGGCTGCGGGAGCCGCTCGTCGCGCAGCAGGAAGTTCGCCAGCGCCTTGACCTGCCGGTATCCGGTGTTGGTCATCGGCCTGCTGAGCCGCCAGGCCGACCACAAGGCCACGGTGATCTCGTCGATGTCTCCCGGCGGGTTCTCCTGCTCGGATACGAACTTCGCGAAGGCCCTCACCAGGACCCAGGTATTGAAGCCAGTGTCGGCGGAATCCCAGCCGCCGCCGGGAGCGCATCGCGCGGCGAAGGTGGCCGCCAGGGACCGCTGCAGTGCGGGAGCCACCGGCAGGACCCCGAAGTCGTAGTTGCGGACGACGCCCCGTTTGTCGCGGTGGCAGACCCGCAGCCCGCCCTCCGCCAGGACGACGGGCCGGTGGTGGGGCCCGTCCGGCAAGGACGCCTTGCGCCCGCGTCGGCTCACGCCTGCACCACCAGCTTTTCGTCCAGGTCCTGGATGCCTTCGCTCTCCTGGGCAAGGCGGGACAACAACTCGGTCACCCGGTGCTGCGTGACCGCGACGCTCGCCTCGTCATCCAGCGGGTCCGGGTCAGCCAGCAGGGACCGAAGTTGCAGGTCAGAAACGGGCGCGAGGTAGATCGACCGCGTTGTCTCAAGCTCCGAATGGCCCAACAGGTCCTGGACCATCCTCCACGGGTCCCCGTAGAGAAGACGGAAATCTCGGCGTTCCTCCGGGGTCAGTCCCATCCGCAGGTCAACGACGTGGTGCAGCACGACAAGCATGTAGAGGGCCATGGAATGCCGGCACATATGGGGGGTGCAGAACGGAGGCTCCGCCACCACTCCGGCCAGGACTTCCTGGCACCGCTGTGACGCGGCCCGGAAGACGTTCTCCCAGGACGCCGGCTGAAACGGCAGCCCCGATTCGTTCAACCACAGCCACAACGGCTCCGGCCCGGCCTGGCCTTCGGTGAACAGCGTCATCCGGTCCTCGACCGTGGCATCGTTCAGCGCGGTCTCGCCGATGACGCCGTCCTGGTCGACCCAGTGCAGAACCCGCTTGCGTAGCCCGGTAATTCGGGTCACCAGCTTCCGCTCGGGCAGGCTGTCGTATCTGCCCTTGGCCTGCGCGCGCCGCACCACTGCCGCCCGCGTCGACTCCTGATAGCCCTCGACCAGGCCCACCACCGGCGCCGCAGCGTAGTACGTCCTGGCCTTCTTCGACTTCGTGACCTCCCTCGCCAGCCGACCCGAGTAGTAGCGACGGGCCCGCAAGGCCGAGCGCGGCACCTCGATCGTCAGCAGCGAGGCGCCCTCTGTCAGCCGCACTCCGGAGGAGAACAGCAGCTCGGCGAAGGCCACGTTGCGGTCTTCCATCCTCCCCGCCCAGCCCGGCGCGGGCAGCCCCTGGGCGGTGTAGCCCCGCAGGCCCACCTCCACCCAGAGACGGAACGCCCGCGGGGTCAGCCAGTGCACGTTGCTGGACTTGGCGTTCTTCGAGCGGGCCTCCGGCACCTCGACCAGCTGCCCATGACGGTCGACAACCGTGCGCATCACGATCGGGTTGACCGTCATCAGCTCCTTGCGGACCGCCCACGCGTACAGCCGCGTGAACGCCGCGAGCCCGCGGTCCCACCGCGACCCGCCGACCCTCCGGGGATTGCGCGCTGACCGAGTCCGCCAGTCCTCGAAATCCCACAGATCATCCGCGGTCGCTTCGTTCCAGGTCTTCCCGCGTGCCCATAGGAAATCGAAGAGGAGGCAGTAGTCATCCGTGTAGTTCCGCTTGGTCTCCGGCGCCAGCCGTACGAACGAGGAACGGCACAGATACAGGCTCAGCCATTCGTCGATCCCGTAATCCGGAGACCGCAGAATGGGATCTCCAGCGTGGATCCCGACGCGCTCCTCCCGCTCAACCAAGTCTCTGTACCCCACCAGTACGGGCACCCGCTCCGGTACAGACACCGGCCGTCTCGGGACCCAGTACACCTGCCAACTTGCCACTGCCCAGCCCTTGTTCGATCCGCTTCAACACACAGATCAAACAGGGAAATCGGTCGGGTCCCACTGCGGCCAGCCCCACGGTGAGCGTGAAGCGAGGTCGAGCGCATCGCGAGTCAGTACCTGACGCTGTCGGGGATCTTGGAAATCGGAGTTGCCCGTTGAGATCGCCATGATGTTGGTGCGATCCGTTTGCCCAGATCACAGCCTCACCTCGTGGGGCGCCGAGGTCCAACGGCCGTAGAGGTGTGGCCTGTAACCGTTAGGCGAACGCTTCGTTCGTGTCTGCTGTTGCCCGTGTGGCTGAGGTGCCGATGGCATTCACCCGTTCGTGGTGGCCGCGCCGCAAAGCACAGGCTTCGTGATCTGCGCGGGTGGGACGGTTGGGGCCCTGCGACCCGGGAGGACCCTGGATGTGCGTTCGGCCTCGTACCGGCTTCGTGATCCCCGAGCTGACTGTGCGGGTCGCCCGCGCGAGCAACCCCAGGGGTACCACCGCCATGGCCATCCGTGACCACCTCGACGGCCTGTGGAGCGACGAGGACTTCGAGGAGTGGTATTCGAGGGACGGCAAGCCAGCCCTCTCGCCTGCCCAGTTGGCGACCGTGTCAGTGCTGCAGTTCCTGCTGGAACTGTCCGACCGGCAGGCCGCTGAGTCCGTACGAAACCGCATCGACTTCAAGTACGCCCTGGGCATGGAGCTGGAGGACCCTGGCTTTCACCACAGCGTCCTGTCCGACTTCCGCGAACGCCTGGCCTCGGAGGGCCGGGCCGACAAGCTCCTGGACCTCGCGCTCGAGAAGATCCGGGCCGTCGGCCTGGTCCGCGAACGTGGTCGGCAACGCACCGACTCCACCCACGTCTTGGCCGCAGTCCGGAACCTGACCCGCCTGGAGCTGGTCACCGAGGCGATGCGCGCCGCCTTGGAAGAACTCGCCCGCCGCGCTCCGCACGAGTTGATCGGCCTGGTGACCGAGGACTGGGGCAAGCGATACGGCCGCGCCGCCAGGCTGGGCAAGAACCCCTCCAAGCCCAAGACTCGGATCAAGGAGACCGGCGAGGACGTCTACCTGCTCCTGCGCTACGTCCACCGCTACATGCCCGCGCTCCGCGACGGCGAGCAAGTCCGGGCCCTGCGCCAGATCTTCGTGCAGAACTACTGCATCAACGCACAGAACCGCCCGAAGTGGCGGGAGCCCGAGGGTGCCGGCTTGCCGCCCTCGGCCGTCGCCATCGTCTCGCCCTACGACGTCACCGCCCGTTTCGCGCGCCGCGGCGACACACGCTGGAAGGGATTCCTGGCGCACGTCACCGAGACCTGCGACCAGGACACTCCAAGCATCATCACGGACGTGACGACGACAAAGGCCGCCGTCCACGACA
>NZ_JASCIS010000092.1 GCF_029968015.1 Streptomyces luteolus | reverse complement strand
CCACCACCTGCGCCCCCCCCCACCCACCCCACAGCACAACCAAACCCCACGCCTGCACATTCAGCCGGTCGACGCCGGCTGACCGGCCGTCGCTGGTGGTGGGGGAGTGGAGTGACCTGCGTGGATGCGGGTCGGGGTGTCACTTCGGCGTCTTCGCCGGGCTCAAGCAGACCGCCCGACGGCCCCCTTGTTTCTGGGGCAGGCGGCCGTGAACCACCGCCGGCGCCGCAACGTCAGCGAAGCCGTCATCACCGTGGTGATCGTGACAGCCGTATCGGTGACGTTCGCCGCGCAGCCGCTCTGCCGGTTCGTCATACGGCCATGAATCTCCCGCCTTTCCCGGCCTGTGACGGCGCGGCAAGGGGAGGGACAAGGGGCCAAGGCTCCCCGCTCCAGCGCCACACCCTCGCCCAGTACGCCCACAGCACCGGCATCTGGTCGGGGCCCCTCGCCGAACGTCAATCGACCTGCTCGCCCTCGGCGCGCAACTCACCTCCTGCCACGAAGCTGGAGGCCACAACACCGCCCGCGCGTGATCCTGATCAACCAGTCGGACGCCATCCCGCATATCCCGCACATCCCGCACATCCGGCATAAGGCCCTCGGCACGCGGCCGCGGCTGCCCGGCGGGTACCTCGAACCCGAGGACACCACCCTCGCCGTCGCCGCACCGCACGTACTCACGGAGGAGAGGGGGCATCACCCGGGTCGAAGACTCCCCCGACGCCGCCCCGGTCCACGTCGACGCCCACACCATCCCCTGCGGGCGACGCCAACGGCGAGCCCGAACACCGGCACACCGACTTCCGCCACCTGCTCCGCACCCGCGCGAACGAGGCGACCCTGCAAGCGGAAGAAGTCACCGCAAACGCGTGGAATCCCGCCGCCCAGCTCGACGATGAGACCCCGCGCGAGCGCCTCACCGCCCACATCAGCCCCGGCGTCCGGGGTCGAGCCCTGGACGCTAGCGACGCGGGCCAGGTTCCCGGTTGGCCGCGGCCCCCAGGCCGGCGACCGTGAGCGCCACGACCAGCAGCGCGGCCAGCGCAGCGGCCACCGCCGACACCGTCGGAAGCGGGCCCGCCAGCCCGTTGGGCCGCAGCACATAGGCCAACGTGCTCGAGTCGACCCGAGCGTCCACGAAGTGGCCCACCGTCAGGGCACCGGCCACCAAGGTGCTCGTCACGGCCACGACCGGCCCCCCGCTCCGGCACAGCACCGCGCCCGCTGCGGCGCAGATGACAAAAACGCCGAGCGCGACGGGAAGACCGAAGGCGGGCGCGTGCGACCAGTTCAGCGGGACGTGAGCCCCCGCACAGAGCAGCAGCAGTACGCCCGCCACGCGACGCAGCCACACCAGAGCAGTCCTGCCCTGCGCGTCTGACGCGGCGCCAGCAGGCACGAGTGAGGGACGGGCCTCCTCGGCGGGCGAGGTCTTGACCTCAGCGTCGGCCACGGTGTCGTCGGCGTCCCTGTGTTCTTTCAGTCTGCCGATCAGCTGCATCAGATCCTCGACAGACCTGGTCGTGCCGGCGGCGTGCACCGCCTCGGCGCCGCTGTGCGGATCGTGCGGGGGGCGGGACAGCAGGTGGACGAGACGGCTCACCTCCGGAATGGGCCGTTCCTCGGCGGCGTACCGAACCGCCTCATCCATGTGCTCGGCCGGGTGCGCGGGCGGGCCGAGCAGTTCCACCAGCCGGGTGACGTCGTCGACGGAGCGGGCCACGGCGGCCAGCCGCAGCACCGAGGCGGCGGTGGGCACACCGTCGGGTGACTGCTCCATGAGGGTGACGAGCTCGACGACATCGTCCAGGGGCCTGGACACCACGGCTACACGTATGAGCTCTTCCACCGCGTCATCGTCGGGACTGGGCTCGGTCCGTTTTTGTTGCAGGCTCACGTCGCCGGTGTCCTGGTCGACTGCCCGCGCAGAGGGGGCGGGCTGTGCGAGGGGCGGGGCGCCAAGCTGCGCGGTGCCCCAGTGAACCGACGTCGAAACCAGAGGTTCACCGGTCCCAGACGTATCCCCCGCGGCAGAGAATGACTCAGCGGCCATTTTCACTTCTCCATTTCAGCGGGGACGTCCTCGCCCTCATCCGCATATGTACGTCTCCCCGTTCTATGCACGCTTCTTCCGTCCCGCCACTGGAGGACGCCGACGGTCACGTAACCGAATACGCGGTCGTCAACAATCCGGGGGCATCCAAGGCCTTCGCCGACTGAGCCCGCCTCCACCGGCCAGAAGCCTGTGGAAAACATCTCCGGAAACGAGAAAGTACCTTGTGACCTGCGATGACGAGAGCTTTTCACGCTTCCTGTGCGAGCCCGACTCTCACAGCTCTGGCAGAACGTCAGTTTGCACTCGCGCGGGTGACCTGCAGCCGCTGGCCCGCCCCGGGGGCACACGGCCCCGGCGTTCTGGACATCTGCCCGCTCTGATAGCGGCTGATCAGACGCAACAGACGGCGAACGCATCGTGGTGGTTGAGGAGATCGCGGCGGGCCTGGGCGACGTTGGCCCGGCCGACGAGGCGAAAAGTGATGATCGCCAAGTTGCGGAAGCCGGCGAGAGCCTCACCCCAGCGGGCCACACCCCGGACACGACGACACGACGGCACGACGGCACGACGGCACGACGGCACGCCCTCAGCCGCAGCCGGCCCCGCCTCGGCGGGCATCCCGCCTGACCCTGACCGCGCTCGACGCCGTGCTCGACGGGACGTCCGGCCCGGCGGCGCAGCAAGGCGCACACAACCCCGCGCCACCCCTCACCACGCCCCTACGCGGTATCGCCGCTCTCGCGCTCGGCCCCAAGCAGCAGCAGCAGCGCCGCAGCCACGCCGCACCCCTTGCACGCCTGCGCCCCGGGCCTCTCCAGCTCGATCAGCGCTTGATCAACGTTGAGTTCGTCGGCGCCGTGCGGCGCCCTCCGGCAGCCGTAGAGGGCGCACGACCAGCCGCACGTGTCCACGCTCGCCACGATGACGTCCGGTACCGCGTGCAGTTCCAGATGCTCCAGCTCCTGGTCAGCGTCCGCGTCCATCAGCCACCGCCCCTGCCGGACCACCCCACAGGCGAACCCGACCGACGTGCGGCACAGAGCCCGCAGCCAAAGGCCACCCGCCCTGCCACCGAACCACCCACACGCCACAGGGCCGTTGGCGCCTCCGCGCCCTTGGCCTCCCAGGCCCCGGGGGCCTCGTGTTTCCAGGAGGGCAGCGCTCGCGCCCAGCACCGCCTCCTCGACACGGCACAGGCCGACCAGCAGCTGCCGCCCCGCCGCATTCACCACCATCTCGGCATCCGCCCTCACGTCCCCCGCCCGGATGCCGGCCCCAAGCATCCGCGCGCTCGCCACGAAGGCTGTTCACCGCGCCCGTTGCCTCCCGCCCCCTCACCAGCGCATACCCAACTGGTCCAGATCGCCACGGCGTTCTGCGGTGAGCTTCGTGGCCCGGCGGCGCACGTTCGACACCCACATCCCCAACGCGACGCCACGGTGCCTTCAGGGGTGGTCTCACGCCCCGAAGCGGCAGGCCCCGCGAGGTCGACCGGTAGCTCCTCGATGTGCTTGCGGGGGACGTTCAAGTGCCCTTCGCGCGCCCGGTATTGGCGGGCGGCAACCATGTTGAGCATCCACTTGTGATCCTGCGTGCGCCGTACAGGCTGCTCGTCCTCGCCCGCGGGCTCCAGACCGAGGACGTCTCTCAGCAACCACGCCTGTTGTCGTGGGTTGGTGTTGTTGGGTGTTGGGGTGGGGCTGTGACCTGGGGATGTTCAGGTTGACAGGGCCGGGGTTGGGGCAGGGCTGCTCGGATTTTCTGACGATAGGGGCGTTGCCCCAGGCTGTTGGGGAGCCGTTCTACCTGCTGGTGTGGGGACAGGGCGGGTCGGTGCTCGTGCAGAGTTCAGGTTGCCTGGGCGGTTTCTCGGTTTGGCTGGGTCCGGGTACGGCATCCGTGCCGGGTGTCCCGGTGACGTCGGTTCATGGTTCCCAGACGGAGTTGTCGTGTGCGAACAGGACACGGCGGGGATCAAACGTGAGGAGCCGGTCCATCCAGGGCTGCCAGCTGGGGGCCGGTGGTGTCAGGCCATCTCGGGCAGCTCGATGCGCCAGGTGGTCTGCAGTGAAGTGGGAAGCGACGTCGTGTGCCTGGCCGGCGAGGATCACCGTGCCGTCATCGTGCTGGACGACGAGGGATTGGTGTCCGTCGGTGTGGCCGGGGGTGGGGATGATCCACAGGCCCGGCGCGATCTGTGTTTCGCCGGTGATCTGCTCGTACGTGGCGCCGGGGAAGTCGACCAGGCCGTCGATGGTGTAGCCACCTCGCCGGGCGGCGGCCAGCTCCGTGGCTTGTACCGGGATCGGTGTGTGGGCAAACAGCGGGTTGTTGCCGCAGTGGTCGAAGTGCAGGTGGCAGTTCGTGACCAATGTGATCTCCGCCGGGGCGGTTCCTGCTGCTGCCAGTGCGTCTTCGAGTGGGCGCCGCCTGGGACGGTAATGGGCCTCCGTGCCTGGGTCGGCCACCCCGATTCCGGTATCGAAGCAGATCAGCTCTTTCCCGTGCCGTACCAAATAGGCGAGAACCGGTTCAACACGCGGTTGCGTCGTACCGGCTTCTTCGGCCGGCCGCACGATGTAGCCCATATCGAGCCGACGTACCGCAGTTTTGTTGTCCATCCGGCCATGCTGGCAAGTAAGGGTGCGCTGCTGGTGGTGTTCTGCCCATGGCAGATGTAACCGGGCCTGCTATCCGGTGCCGACGGGCTCATGTGTCCTGCTCAAGCCCGCTGTTGATAGCCGGCGTTTGAGTGCCCAGGTGAGGGCGGGGACGTTCAGTGGCACGGCCGTCCTGTCTCCGCTGATCGAGCTCAGCCATCGTTGGAGTTCTTCCCGTGTGTGCTGGGCCAGCCATCGGGCGAGGTGTTCAACGCCGTGGGTGGTGTTCAGGCTGGTGAGCCTACGGAGTGCCTCTGTGAGAGAGGCTTCGAAGTGCTGTGGAGCTGCTGCTCTCTGCTGGTCGGCGGCGGTGGCGAGGGCGCTGGCGAGGGCGAGGGTCTCGGGGTAGGTGACCAGATCGCGGGCGATGATGTCCCACGGCCGGTACACACCGCACCCGGCGCGTTCGGCCAGAGCCTTCAGGCGTCTGTTCCAGGGCACGGATACAGGAAGCGGCCTCGAATCCTGGTCGGTGTAGAGGTGTTGGATGGCGCCGCGTGCCCACTGCCACGCTGCAGCAGCCATCTCACCTTGGTCGATCAGGTCCTGATGGCGTCGGTGTGCGGCCAGGACACGGGCGGCTTCGCCCTGGCCCAGGTGATCGAGCGGGATCTGGGCCAGACCCGTGTAGCCCGGCTCGCCGCCGACGAGCCATATGCGATGCATGCGGCAGACGCGCTGGTGCCACCCCCGGTACTGCCACACCTGCCGTCCGCCGCTGCGTGGTGCGGTGCACTTGAGGCACCCGGCCATGACCGAAGCCACCGTGTACGTAGTGATGGGGGACTGCCAGTGTGCGGCCGGCCCGGTGTGGTGCCGTAGAACGTCCAGGTCGAGTGGCCAGGCGGGCAGTACGCATGCCAGGACCTGTTCCTCGATGCGGCTGTAGGCGGCCACGCGTTCGCGTGCGGCGGTATTGAGGTAGAGCTCAGTGCCCAGCCCGCTCCGGCCGCTCACAGTGGCGCGGCCTTCTTGCTGAAGGACGGCGCGGAGGTAAGGACCTGGGGGCAGGTGGTAGCGGGCTGCCCACCGTGTGATCCATGAAACGGTCGTCTCGCCTTCGAGGGGAGTGGTGCGGATGACGCCTGTGGCCAGGCGGCTGTGGACAGATGGGGACAGGTGCATGGCGTGGTGAGGTGAACTTTCACGTGGCCGGTGGGTACCCGCAGTTGGGAACGCCCACCGAACAGGGCAGAGGTGAGGTGCGTGCTGCTCAGACGGCCGTCTGGGAGTGACCGGAGTCGCCCTGCTCGGCCGGGGGCCGTGCGTCTTGCTCAGCGAGGTGGTCGAGGCGGACGGCGTCGAGCTGCTTCTTGGTGATCTTTTCGGTGCCGTCCAGGATCGCGGTGATCGCGGCTTCGCGGATCACCGCGGACAGGCTGCCGATGCGCCCGCCGGTGCGCGTGTGCAGGTAGCGGGCCATGCGCCCCAGCGATCCGGCGCGATGCCGCTCGAGCCGCAGCGCGTCCTCCATACCACCCAGCAGCCCGCGCCACGCAGCCTGCTGCTCCCGCGAGCCGTACGGCAGGGGAGGGTTGGAAAGGAGCTTGAACCTCCCCGCCAACTGCTCCCCGCGCACCCCGCCCAGCAACGGTGAATCCTCGACGGCGACTCCGGCGTAGACGAACGTGGCGCCCACGCGTTCGGACAGGTACTTCATCTGGTCACTGGTCTCAGCCCCGGCACGGGTGCGGGTGTCCAGGAGATGGATG
>NZ_JASCIS010000091.1 GCF_029968015.1 Streptomyces luteolus | reverse complement strand
CTCAGGGGGCGAGCAGCAGGTTGTACGAGCGCTCCTTGGCGGCGGCGTACCGCTTGGCGACGTCCTGCCAGTTGACGACGGCCCACATGGCGTCGATGAAGTCGACCTTCTGGTTCTTGTACTGCAGGTAGAAGGCGTGCTCCCAGGCGTCGAAGACCAGGATCGGCGTGGAGCCCTGGCCGACGTTGCCCTGGTGGTCGTAGATCTGCTCCACGATCAGGCGCCCGCTCACCGGCTCGTAGGCGAGCACGCCCCAGCCGGAGCCCTGCGTGGTGGCCGCGGCCTTGGTCAGCTGGGTCTTGAACCCGGCGAACGAACCGAAGGACTCCGCGATGGCGTCCGCGAGGTCGCCCACACCGTCGGCGGCCAGCGGCTCGCCGCCGCCGTCACCGGTCATGTTCTGCCAGTAGATGCTGTGCAGGATGTGCCCGGAGAGGTGGAAGGCCAGGTTCTTCTCCAGGCCGTTGATCGAGCCCCACGCCTCCTTGTCGCGCGCCTCCGCCAGCTGTTCGAGGGTGTCGTTCGCGCCCTTCACGTACGCCGCGTGGTGCTTGTCGTGGTGCAGCTCGATGATCTGCGGGTTGATGACCGGCTCGAGGGCCGCGTAGTCGTACGGGAGTTCAGGAAGTGTGTAGACGGCCATCGGATTCCCCTCGAACGCTTATTGCAACCAACTTGCAAGTGCAGGCTAGCAGCAAGAGATCGTTCCGGCGTGGTGGACCCTCGGATGGACGCGCATGACGCAGGCCCCCGCCCGGGTGTCCGGGCGGGGGCCTGCGGTCGTACGAGACAGAGAGCCGGGTCAGCGCTTGGCGTCGGCCTTCTGCTTGTCGGCCTTCGACGTGTTGGCCTTCGGTTTGTCGGAGTCGGCCTCGGCTTCGGCTTCGGCTTCGGGCTTGGCGTCCTCGGCCTCCTCGGCGTCGTCGCCTGAGGTCTCGGAGGTCTCGTCCTCCGCCTCCTTCTCCTCGGCCTCGGCCTCCGCAGCCGCCTCCGCGGGGGCCTCCTCCGCCTCCTCCGAAACCCCGGCCTCGGCCTCCGCGCCCGCGTCACCGCCCGCCGGGGCCGGCGGCAGCTTGCCCGCCTTCAGGTCCTCCAGCTCGGCGGCCAGCGTGTCGACCTTGGCGTGCGCGGCCTTCACGGAGTTGGACTGCTGCAGGACGTAGCCGATCACGGCGAGCACGATCGTCAGGCCGCCCGTGTAGTACAGCTGGACCCGCGTGCCCTCCTCGCGCGCCATGAGCACGAAGACCGCGGCCATAGCGGCGAGGGCGATCCACGTCAGGTACGGGTAGAGCCACATCTTCACGACGAGCTTCTCCGGCGCCTCGCGCTGCAGCTTCCTGCGCATGCGCAGCTGGGCCGCGGCGATGAAGAACCAGACGACGAGGATGATCGCGCCGATGATGTTCAGGAGCCAGGCGAACAGCGTCTCCGGATACCAGTAGCTGAGCAGCACGCAGACGAAGCCGAAGACGCTGGAGGTCATCACGGCGGCACGGGGGACGCCGCCGGAGATCCTGCCGAGGACCTTCGGGCCCTGACCGCGGGCGACGAGCGAGCCGGCCATGCGGGAGGCACCGTAGATGTTGGCGTTCATCGCGGAGAGCAGGGCGATGAAGACGACCACGTTCATGATCTGGCCCGCGGCCGGCAGGCCGAGCGCCTCCAGGGTCACGACGTACGAACCCTTGTCGGGGTTGGGCAGCGCCGGGTCGGTCCACGGGACGAGGGTGGCGATGACCGCCATCGAGCCGACGTAGAAGATCGCGATGCGCCACATCGCGGTGCGCACGGCCTTCGCCACGCCCTTGACCGGGTGCTCCGACTCGGCCGCCGCGATGGTGACCGTCTCCAGACCGCCGTACGCGAAGACCGAGGCGAGCAGGCCGACGATCAGGCCCTCGCTGCCGTTCGGGAAGAAGCCGCCCTCGCCGGTGAGGTTGGACAGGCCCGGCGGCTCGTGGTTCGGCAGGACGCCCGCGATGGCGGCGACGCCGATGCCGAGGAAGAGCACGATCGCGCCGATCTTCAGCGCGGCGAACCAGAACTCGAACTCACCGAAGTTCCGCACCGAGATCAGGTTCGTGATGCAGAAGAGGAGCATGAACAGCGCCACGAACGCCCACTCGGGCACGCTCGGGACCCAGCCGTGCGCGATCTTCGCGGCGCCGATGCCCTCCAGGCCCACGGCCACGCAGAGCAGGAACCAGAAGGACCAGCCGGCGGTGAAGCCCGCCCACGGGCCGATGGCCTTCTCGGCGTGCACCGAGAAGGAGCCGGAGGCCGGGTTGGCGGCGGCCATCTCGCCCAGCATGCGCATGACGAGCATGACGAGGGCGCCGGAGATCGCGTACGCGATGATGATCGACGGTCCGGCCGCGGCGATCGCGGCACCGGAGCCCACGAACAGTCCGGCACCGATCACACCGCCGAGGGCGATCATGGAGAGATGGCGCTGCTTCAGGCCGTTGCCGAGACGTGCGTCAGGACGTGCGTCGGCGGAAGTACCCGAATCTTGCTCTTTGTCCAGAGTTGTCCGAGACATGGTCGAGGGGAGTCCAGTACGTGAGACGGTAGAAGTGGGGCCAGTGTGAGTGCCGTCTCCGCTGAGCAGAAGATCCAGCTCGCTATCCGGACAATTCTTTGACTTGAAGTGTGCGGTCCGTCACCGTGCGTTGTGCCTCCGTCGCGCTCGCCACTCGCGCAGCCCCGCGACCGCCATCACGGCCGCCGTCGCGCCCGTCGACCAGAGCAGCTGCGGCCGTGCCTCCGCGTCGTTGAGCATCAGCCCCACCACCGCGGCGATCGCCGCAAGCGCCGCCCAGGTGAGCCACGGGAAGCCCCACATCTTCAGTACGAGCCGCTCCGGCGCCCGGCGCTCGAACTGCCGCCGCAGCCGCAGCTGGGACACGGCGATCAGCGCCCACACGAACAGCAGGACCGCGCCGACCGAGTTGAGCAGGTACTTGAAGACCGAGTCCGGCCACTTCAGGTTGAGCAGTACGGAGACGAAGCCGAACGCCACCGAGGCGAGCACCGCGAGCCGCGGCACCCCGCCGCCCGACACCTGGAGCAGCGACTTCGGGGCCTCCCCGCGCTCGGCGAGCGAGAAGATCATCCGCGACGAGCCGTACAGGTTGGCGTTGAGCGCCGAGAGCAGCGCCACGAACACCACGATGTTCATGATCTGCCCGGCCGAGGGCACCCCGATCGAGTCGAGCACCGTCACGTACGGGCTGAGCCCGGCCTTCTGCGCGGTCCACGGCAGCACGGTCACGATCACCAGCATGGAGCCGACGTAGAAGAAGAGGATCCGCCAGACCGCGCTGCGCACCGCGCGGGCCACCGAGCGGGCGGGGTCGGCGGACTCGGCCGCCGCGATCGTCACGACCTCCAGGCCGCCGAACGCGAAGACGACCGCGAGCACGCCGGAGACCACTCCCTCCCAGCCGTTCGGCAGGAACCCGCCCTGGCCGGTGAGGTTGGTGAGCCCGACCGGATCGGTGTCCGGCAGCAGCCCGAGGATCGCGAGCGCGCCGAGGACGAGGAACAGCACGATCGCCACGACCTTGAGCAGGGCGAACCAGAACTCGAACTCGCCGAAGTTCCGCACCGCGGCCAGGTTCGCGCCGGTGAAGAACACCATGAAGATCAGCACCCAGGTCCACTGCGGTACGGATCCGACCCAGCCGTGCGCGATCTGCGCGGCCGCGGTCGCCTCCACGGCGAGCACGACGACGAGCAGCATCCAGTAGAGCCAGCCCACGCTGAACCCGGCCCAGCGCCCGATCGCCCGCTCCGCGTGCACCGAGAACGAACCCGAGGCCGGCATCGCCGCGGACATCTCGCCGAGCATCCGCATCACGAGCATCGCGAGCGTGCCCGCGATCAGATACGAGAGGACGATGCCGGGTCCGGCGACGGAGATCCCGGCGCCCGAGCCGACGAAGAGCCCGGCGCCGATCACGCCGCCCAGGCCCAGCATCGTCAGATGCCGCTGCTTCAGGGCGTGGGAGAGCGGCTCCGACTCCTCCAGGGGCGGCTTCGGGTCCTGCGGAGCGGCCGCGGGGGCCGGGGAGTCGTGCATGTGGGGGGCGCTCTCAGCGATTTGGTGGGACCCCACAGTCTCTCCCCGGTACCCCGCATTCCGCAAAAGCGGTGCTGCTGCCCTGGCCTGGAGTGATGCGGGTCACGCGGGGCGGAGGTGTGGGGCCGCTGCTTTGTGTGGATCACACCAACTCCCCAACGGCCGCTTTGTCAGCGCCTCATGGTGATGGCGCGCAGGGCTGTGGGCTAACGTCACACCGTCCCGTACCACCACCGCCGCACCACGTCCTGCCAGGGAGTCCCATGGCCACCGCAGCCGTCACCACCCGTCCCGGCCAGGTCCTCGCCGACCTGCTGCCCGCCTCGCGCACCCGCGATGCCGCGCTGGTCGCCGGCGGCGCCGTACTCACCGGGCTCGCCGCCCAGGTGGTCGTACCGGTGCCGGGCTCCCCGGTCCCGGTCACCGGCCAGACCTTCGCCGCGCTGCTCGTCGGCACCGCACTCGGCGCCCGCCGCGGCTTCGCCGCCCTCGCGGTGTACGCGCTCGCCGGCGTCGTGGGCGTCCCGTGGTTCCAGGACGGCACCGCGGGCTGGGGCGGGGCGTCCTTCGGGTACATCCTCGGCATGCTGCTCGCCGCGACGATGGTCGGCGAGCTGGCCCGCCGCGGCGGTGACCGGTCCGCGCTGCGGATGGCGGGCACGATGGCCTTCGGCTCGCTGGTGATCTACGCGGTCGGCGTCCCGTGGCTGATGGCCGCCACGGGTCTTTCCTTCACTGCCGCCCTCGCGGCGGGAGTCGTCCCCTTCCTCATCGGCGACGCCCTGAAGGCCGCCCTGGCGATGGGTCTGCTCCCGTCGGCCTGGAAGCTGGCGGGCCGTCGGGGCTGAGGCTTTTTCTTCCCCTCCCCGCCCCTTCCCGAAAGTCCTGGCGGACGGCTTCGGGGACTGCGCCCCCGGGCCCCGCTTCTCGGCCGTCTTTTTACTGCCTCGCCGTCGTGGCTGGTCGCGCAGTTCCCCGCGCCCCCTAAAAACCAGCCCGTCCGGCGTTTGAGGACGAGCGCCTCAGCGCGATACGGGGGTCTGGGGGCGGCAGCCCCCAGGGGCTGTCGGCAAGACTTCGGGAAGGGGCGGGGAGGGGATCAGAACGGCCCGGCGCCGAACAGTCCCGCCGGGTCGTACGCCCTCCTCACCACCCCCAACCTCCGCCACACCCCCGGCTCGTACGCATCCCGTACCGCCAACTCCCCGCGCTCCCCGAACAGATGGTTCAGGTTCCGCCCGAGCCGGACCTCCGCGAGCGGGGCCAGGGCCTCGCCCTGAAGAGCCCGAGCCCCCGAGCGGTCCAGCTCGAACAGCGCCGACAGCACCGTCACCAGATACCGCGCCCCCCGGAACCCCACCGCGTTCGGCACCTCCGGCTCCCGCCCGAGCGCCCCGCCCAGATGCTTGATCTGCACCACCGCCCCGGCCCGCGCCGCCTCCCCGGTCAGCGCGCCGAGCGCAGCGCCCGGCACCGACGTGACGAGCGCGTTGTCCCCGTCGTACGGGTGCGGATACGGCGGATCGCTGTGGATCGTGTGGCTCTCGGCGTACGGCATGACCCGCAGGTCGTCGACCATCGGCCCCAACTCCCGCAGCGGAGCGACCAGTCGGGCGCCTTCCGACGCGCTCCCGGTGTACGCGACCCGCACCGCCATCACGTACCGCCCGCGATACGCCTCCGGCGCGAACGGCGCGTCCGGCCAGGTCATGAGGACAACCGAAGACGTCAGCTCTTCGGGCAGACCCTCCGTCCACGCCAGGTACGCGGCCAGCGCCCCCGGCACCCGCTCGTCGGCGAAGGCCAGGACACCGCCGTAGACCTCGGTGAGCGGCACGAGGCCGAACTCCACCGCCGTGACGACCCCGAAGCCGCCGCCGCCCCCGCGCAGCGCCCAGAACAGCTCGGGCTCGGTGTCGGCGGTGACGTGCCGCGGCGCGCCGTCGGCGGTCACGAGGTCGAAGGAGCGCACGTGGTCGGCCGCGTAGCCGAACCGCCGCCCCAGGATGCCGAGTCCGCCGCCGGTGAGGTAGCCGACGACGCCGACGCCGGGCGCCGAGCCGTTCAGCGGCGCGAGCCCGTGCCCGGCGGCAGCGGCGATCACCTCGGCCCAGGTCACCCCGGCCTCGGCGCGGGCGGTACGGGCGGCCGGGTCGATCCGCAGGCCCTTCATCCGGCCGGTGGCGACGAGCAGGGCGTCGTCGCCCGCCGCGGCGGCGAGCCCGTGTCCGGTGGACTGCACGGCGACACGGAGCCCGTGCGCGCCCGCGTACCGCACCGCGGCCCGTACGTCGTCGGCGTTCTCGGCGCCCACGGTGAGCGCGGGGCGATGGGCGTAGGCGGTCTGGAAGCCCTGCCGCGCCTCGTCGTACCCAACGTCGCCGGGGCGGAGGACGGGGCCGTGCGTGTCGGGGAGGGGGAGCGCTGAGGAGGTCCGGTTCTCGGTCATGCGGCCACTCTCACCGCGTTACCTGACAACTTCCGTCAACTTTTTCTCCGTACGACAGCCGTGCGACAGCCGGTACGACAGCGCCCCCTTCGGTGACGGTCACCGAAGGGGGCGCTGATACGGGTGCGGGGTGGGTCAGGCGTCGAGTCGGGCGTCGAGTTCGGCGTCCAGGTCGGTGCCGGTGGTGGTGCGGGTGCGGCCGCGTTCGCGCAGGACGGCGATGGCGATGACGAGGGCGGCGACGAGGAGGGAGAGGAGT
>NZ_JASCIS010000090.1 GCF_029968015.1 Streptomyces luteolus | reverse complement strand
AAACGGGATGCGGGCCTCCGCCGCGCGTGCAGAGCAATCCGGCGAACTACTTCGCCTTCTTCTCCTCGGAATCCTCGATCACAGCCTCCGCCACCTGCTGCATCGACATCCGACGGTCCATCGACGTCTTCTGAATCCAACGGAACGCCACCGGCTCCGTCAGTCCGTACTCCGTCTGCAGAATCGACTTCGCGCGGTCCACCAGCTTCCGCGTCTCAAGGCGCTGCGAAAGGTCCGCGACCTCACGCTCCAGCGTCTTCAACTCCGTGTAACGGGACACGGCCATCTCGATCGCCGGAACGACATCGCCCTTACTGAACGGCTTCACCAGATACGCCATCGCGCCCGCGTCCCGCGCACGCTCCACGAGGTCGCGCTGCGAGAACGCCGTCAGCATCAGGACCGGGGCGATGGACTCCTCGGTGATCTTCTCCGCCGCGGAGATGCCGTCGAGCACCGGCATCTTCACGTCCAGGATCACGAGATCCGGACGGTGCTCACGGGCCAGCTCGATGGCCTTCTCCCCGTCACCCGCCTCACCGACGACGGAGTAGCCCTCCTCCTCGAGCATCTCTTTGAGGTCGAGGCGGATCAGCGCCTCGTCCTCGGCGATGACGACGCGGGTCGTCAGCGGAGGCACGTGCGACTGGTCGTCGTCGGGCTGGGGCGACTCGGGGGCGGTCACGTCGGGGGCTCCTCGTTCGGGCCGGGCAGGTACTGCTCCCAAGAGCCTACCTAGCTGCGGTAAGGTGGACGGGCAGCGGATCGAAGGAAACCTTCGATTCATTGGGCCCCGGTAGTCCAATTGGCAGCAGACGAAGGTCTCAAACACCTTACAGTGTGGGTTCGAGTCCCACCCGGGGCACTTTTCCTTAGATTGCAAGGTTGCCAGCGATTCGGCTGAAGTTCACCCGACCTCGTGATTCCGGCCGTCGACCTTGGCCTCAGCGGCATGCGGCGAGCGAGACTCGCTCACATGTACGACATGAGCACTCGCAAGCGCGCCCTCGCCCTCGTCTGCCGAGGCCGCAGCCTCAACTCCGTCAGCAAGGAAACGGGCATCTCCCGTGCGGCGATCCGTGAATGGATGGTGCGGATCGAGCCGCTGCCGCGCATGAGGCCGCAGAGGGAGCCCTGTTGCCGGTGCGGACCGACGCCCGACTGGCCGGCCGACCCGGCGGCGTACTCCTATCTCCTCGGCCTCTACCTCGGCGACGGCTGCATTAGCCCCGGCGCGCGTACCGGCTACTTCTTACGCATAGCCTGTGCGGACGCGTGGCCAGGACTGATCGACGCATGCGTAGAAGCCGTCAAAGAGGCGAACCCCAGCGGCAAGGCAGCGAGAGTGCAGGCCACCGGACATGTCTCTGTCGTCGGCTACAGCCAGCACTGGCCCTGCCTCTTCCCCCAGCACGGCCCCGGCAAGAAGCACGATCGGAAGATCACGCTCGAACTCTGGCAGCAGGAGATCGTCGACGCGCATCCCTGGGAATTCGTCCGTGGGCTCATCCACTCCGACGGATGCCGGATCACCAACTGGACGACGCGGATAGTCGCCGGAGTGAAGAAGCGCTACGAATACCCGCGCTATTTCTTCACCAACAAGTCCGACGACATCCGGCGGCTCTGTACTGACACTCTCGACCGCTTGGGTGTCCAGTGGGCCAACTGCACGCGCAACGGAATCCCGTTCAACATTTCCATAGCCCGCAAGGACTCGGTCGCTCTCATGGACACCCACATAGGCCCCAAGTACTAACCAACACTCGTCACTTCGGGCTGTCGTCCTCGCCGATGTGGTGGACGCGGACCAGGTTGGTCGAGCCGGGGACTCCGGGTGGGGAGCCGGCCGTGATGACGACGATGTCGCCCTTCTGGCAGCGGCCGATCTTCAGGAGCTGCTCGTCGACCTGGGCGACCATCGCGTCCGTCGAGTCGACGTGCGGGCCGAGGAAGGTCTCCACGCCCCAGGTGAGGTTGAGCTGGGAGCGGGTCGCCGCGTCCGGGGTGAAGGCGAGGAGGGGGATCGGGGAGCGGTAGCGCGACAGGCGCTTGACCGTGTCGCCGGACTGGGTGAAGGCGACGAGGAACTTCGCGCCGAGGAAGTCGCCCATCTCCGCTGCCGCGCGGGCGACGGCGCCGCCTTGGGTGCGGGGTTTGCTGCGTTCGGTCAGGGGCGGGAGGCCCTTCGCCAGGATGTCTTCCTCTGCCGCTGTGACGATGCGGGACATCGTCTTGACCGTTTCGACGGGGTATTTGCCGACGCTGGTCTCGCCGGAGAGCATCACGGCGTCGGTGCCGTCGATGACGGCGTTGGCGACGTCGCTGGCTTCGGCTCTGGTGGGGCGGGAGTTGTCGATCATCGAGTCGAGCATCTGGGTGGCGACGATGACGGGTTTGGCGTTGCGTTTGGCGAGCTTGATGGCGCGCTTCTGGACGATCGGGACTTGTTCCAGGGGCATTTCCACGCCGAGGTCGCCTCGGGCGACCATGATGCCGTCGAAGGCGGCGACGATGTCGTCGATGTTGTCGACGGCCTGGGGTTTTTCGACCTTGGCGATGACGGGGAGGCGTCGGCCTTCCTCGTCCATGATGCGGTGGACGTCTTCGATGTCGCGGCCGCTGCGGACGAAGGAGAGGGCGATGATATCGGCGCCGGTGCGCAGGGCCCAGCGGAGGTCTTCGACGTCCTTCTCGGAGAGTGCGGGGACGGAGACGGCGACGCCGGGGAGGTTGAGGCCCTTGTGGTCGGAGACCATGCCGCCTTCGATGACGGTGGTGTGGACGCGGGGGCCGTCGACGTCGGTGACTTCGAGGGTGACCTTGCCGTCGTCGACGAGGATGCGTTCGCCGGTGGTGACGTCGGCGGCGAGGCCGTCGTAGGTGGTGCCGCAGGTCTGGCGGTCGCCTTGGATGCCGTCTTCGACGGTGATGGTGAAGTCGTCGCCGCGTTCAAGGAGTACGGGGCCTTCGGTGAAGCGTCCGAGTCGGATCTTCGGGCCTTGAAGGTCGGCGAGGATGCCGACGCTGCGGCCGGTTTCTTCGGCGGCTTCGCGGACTCGTTCGTAGCGTTCCTCGTGTTCGGCGTAGGTGCCGTGGCTGAGGTTGAAGCGGGCTACGTCCATTCCGGCTTCGACCAGGGCCTTGATCTGGTCGTAGGAGTCGGTGGCGGGGCCCAGGGTGCAGACGATTTTTGCTCGGCGCATGGTCTGACCCTAGGGCTTACCGGCGGGTAGAGATTTGGTGTGGTGTGACTGCTCAACAACCTTTGCATGAAGGGTTATTGACAAGTGTTGAATTGTGCGCTGCGTTGCTCTGATGAGCGCTCGATGGGTGGTCGGGGGTGCTCATTCGGGCGGAATGCGCAGGGCTGTTCAGAGTCGGGGTGGGGCCATGGTGAAGCGGGCGTTGATGTTGGCGTAGATGGTCTGGCGTTGGGGTTCGAGGTCGAGGGGTGGGGCTCCGGCGGCTTCGGGGGCGCCGTAGGCGACGGTGCGGAGGCCACCGGGTGCGGGTGGGTAGGGCGGGAGGGAGTTGTCGGCGCCGATGTCGGCGATGTCGATGAGGGCGGTGAGCTGGGTGCCGAGGGCGTCGGCGTATTCGCGGGCGCGTTGGACGGCTTCGTGGACGGCTTGGCGGCGGGCCTGGGCGTGGGCGGGTGAGGTGGGGCGCAGGCTCCAGTAGGGGCCGTCGACGCGGGTGAGGTCGAGGTCGGCGAGGCGGGTGGTGAGTTCGCCGAGTGCGGTGAAGTCGCTGAGTTCGGCGGTGATGTGGACACGGCCCTGGTAGGCGCGGATGCGTTCGCCGCGGCCTTTGTCGGTGAGTTGGGGGCTGATGGAGAAGGCGCCGGTTTCGAGTTTTTCGATGGCTTCGCCGTAGCTCTTGATGAGTTGGAGGGCGGTGTTGTTGCGGTGGGTGAGGTCGTCGAGTGCGGTGCGGCGGTCGCGGCCGCGTGCGGTGACGGTGATGGTGATGCGGGCGATCTCGGGGTCGACTTCGAGGCGGGCTTCGCCGCGTACGGCGACGCGGGGGTCTTCGGGGGTGGGGCTGGGGTTTGGGCTGGGGTTTGGGCCGGGGCTGGGGTTGGTGGTCATGGGGTCACTGTCGCATTCAGCCCTTGAGGTCGACGAGGGTTCCGTCGGGGCCGGGGGTGGTGCTGCCGTGCCGTTCCGCGGGGAGGCCGAAGGTGGTGAAGGCGGTGCGGGTGGGGAGCGGGTAGGGGTTGGTGCCGGTGAGGGTGTTGAGGATGGTGGCGCTGCGCCAGGCGGCGAGGCCGAGGTCGGGGGTGCCGACTCCGTGGGTGTGGCGTTCGGCGTTCTGGACGTAGATGTTGCTGCCGGTGCGGGTGATGGCGGGGTCGAGGGCGAGGCGGTAGTGGGGGTCGATGTGGGGGCGGCCGGTGGTGTCGCGGTGGAGGTGGGGGTCGAGGGCGGCGAGGAGCTGGTCGAGGGGGCGTTCGCGGTAGCCGGTGGCGAGGATGACGGCGTCGGTGGTGAGTCGGGTGCGGGTGCCTTGCTGGGTGTGTTCGAGGTGGAGTTCGATCTTGGTGCCGGCGAGGCGGCCTGCGGTGCGGACGGTGACGCCGGGGGTGAGGGTGGCGTCGGGCCAGCCGCCGTCGCGGGTGCGGTCGTAGAGCTCGTCGTGGATGGCGGCGATGGTGTCGGCGTCGATGCCTTGGTGGAGTTGCCGCTGTGCGGGGATGAGGCGGTCGCGTACGGGTTCGGGGAGGGTGTGGAAGTAGTGGGTGTGGTCGGGGGTGAAGTGTTCGAGGCCGAGTGGGGAGTGCTCTCTGGGTGCGAAGGCCTCGGTGCGGGCGAGCCAGTGGAGTTTTTCGTGGCGTGCGGGGCGGGCGCGGAGCAGGTCGAGGAAGATCTCGGCGCCGGACTGGCCCGAGCCGATGACGGTGATGTGGTCGGCGGCGAGGAGGCGTTGGCGGTGGGTGAGGTAGTCGGCGGCGTGGATGACGGGGACGGTGGGGGCGTCGGCGAGGGGTCTGAGGGGTTCGGGGATGTGGGGGGCGGTGCCGATGCCGAGGGCGATGTTGCGGGTGTGGGTGCGGCCGAGGGCTTCGGCTTCGCCGTCGGTGTCGAGTTGGGTGAAGTCGACTTCGAAGAGGGCGTGTCGGGGGTCCCAGCGGACGGCGTCGACCTGGTGTCCGTAGTGCAGCGTGGGGAGCCGGTCGCTGACCCAGCGGCAGTAGGTGTCGTAGTCGGCGCGGGGGATGTGGAAGCGCTCGGTGAAGTAGAAGGGGTAGAGGCGTTGTTGGTCGCGTAGGTGGTTGAGGTACGACCAGGGGCTGGTGGGGTCGGCGAGGGTGACGAGGTCGGCGAGGTAGGGGACTTGGAGGCGGGTGCCGTCGATGAGCTGGCCGGGGTGCCAGTGGAAGGCGGGGCGTTGTTCGTAGAAGGCGGTGGCCAGGGGTTGGAGGGGGTGGGGCAGGCCGTGGGCGAGGGCGGCGAGGGAGAGGTTGAAGGGGCCGATGCCGATGCCGACGAGGTCGCGGGGGCGGTCGGGCGTGGAGTCGGGTGGGGTCGGCTGCGGGGTGTCGGGTCGGGGCGGGCGCGGGGTGTCGGGTGGGCTGGGGGTGGGGTTCATCGGGAGGTGTGTCCTTCCACCAGTTTCAGGAGGCCGGCGAGGTCGGCGGGCCGGGTGTGCGGGTTGAGCAGGGTGACCTTGAGCCAGAGGCGGCCGTCGGCGTGGGCGCGGCCGAGTACGGCGTGGCCGTCGGTGAGGAGGGTGCGGCGGAGCCGGCCGAGGGCGGCGTCCTCGATGTGGTGGGGGCGGAAGAGGACGGTGCTGAGGGTGGGGCGGGCGTAGAGCTCGAAGCGGGGGTGGCTGTCGATGGTGTGGGCGAAGCCGCTGGCGAGGTCGCAGACCTGGTCGACGAGTGCGCCGATGCCGGTGCGGCCGAGGGCGCGCAGGGTGGTGGCGATCTTGAAGATGTCGGGGCGGCGGGTGGTGCGCAGGGAGCGGTCGAGGAGGTCGGGCAGTCCGGCGTGGATGTCGTCGTCGGCGTTGAGGTAGTCGGCCTGGTGGGCGAGGGCGCGGGTCTCGCCGCGGTCACGGACGGTGAGGAGTCCGGCGGCGACGGGCTGCCAGCCGAGTTTGTGCAGGTCGAGGGCGACGGTGTGGGCGCGGTCGAGGCCGTCGAGGAGGCGTCGGCGGCGGTCGCTGAAGAGCAGGGTGCCGCCGTATGCGGCGTCGATGTGGAGGCGGGCGCCGTGGTGGTCGCAGACGTCGGCGAGTTCGGGGAGGGGGTCGATGTGTCCGGCGTCGGTGGTGCCCGCGGTGGCGGCCACGAGGACGGTGGCTTTGGGGAGTTGGGTGAGGGTGTCGTTCAGGGCGGTGGGGTCGAGTACGTCGGTGGGGGTGGGGACGGTGATGGGTTCGGGCAGGCCGAGGAGCCAGGCGGCGCGTTGCAGGGAGTGGTGGGCGTTGGCGCCGGTGACGAGTTGCAGGATCGCGGGGGCGCGGGTCTCGCGGGCGAGGAGCAGGGCGAGTTGGTTGGCTTCGGTGCCGCCGGTGGTGACGAGTGCGGTGGCGCTGGGGTGGACGAGGGCGGCGAGGGCGTCGGTGACGAGGGTTTCCAGGGCGGAGGCGGCGGGTGCCTGGTCCCAGGAGTCCATGGACGGGTTGAGTGCGGACGCGGCGAGGTCGGCGGCGGTGGCGACGGCGAGTGACGGGCAGTGCAGGTGGGCGGCGCACAGCGGGTCGGCGGGGTCGGCGGCGCCGTGGGCGAGGAGCTGGACGAGGGTGGTGAGGGCTTCTTCGTCGCCGGTGCCGTGTTCGGGCAGGGGGTGGCCGACAGTGCGTCGTACGTGCTCGGTGACGGTGGTGGGGCCGCCGGCGGGGAGGGGGCCCTGGCGGGCGGCGGCGCCTTCGGTGAGGGCGGTGAGGACGGTGTCGAGGAGGGGCCGCAGGTGGGCGGGGCCCGCGGGTCCGGAGGCGAGGGGGGCGTCGGGCATGGGGGTTCCTTCGGGTGCGCGGGGTGGGCTCCAGCCTGTACGGGGGCTGGGGCCGTTGTCCGTCAGCTCAACGAGCTGGACCCGAAAGGGGTATCTGTGCGGGGCGGGGGGGGGGGGGGGGGGTTTTTGCCACCCCCCCCCCACCCCCAACCCGGCGG
>NZ_JASCIS010000009.1 GCF_029968015.1 Streptomyces luteolus | reverse complement strand
GGGGGGGGGGGGGGGGGCCCCGGGCGGGGGGGGCCGGTGTGGGGGGGGGGGGGGGGCCCCCCCCCCCCCGGCCCCGCGCTCGGTAAGTTGATCTTCTCTGGACATGACCGGACAGGAAAGGGGGGGTGTCATGACCGACCGCACACCACAGGAGGGCGAGCCCCGCACCGCACCGGGCCCCGTCACGCGCGACCGCAACCCACTGGAGTACTGGGCCCGCGCCGCGGTCGCCCCCGAACCGCCCCGGACCTCCGCGCCGGCCCAGCTTTCCCCGGGGGCGACCGAGGCCCAGGAGCGCCTGCTCGACGCGATCAGCCGGGCCACGGAGGCCGTGGACGTGACGGAGCCCGGGGCGACGGAGGAGCTTGAGCGGCTGGCTCGTGCTTATGCGCTGGTGACGCAGCCCCGATAGGGGCGCGGGGAACAGCGCGACCAGCCACGACGGCGCTGTAGACGAAGAACGAGGCCGCAGACCTTCGGGAAGGCGGGCTCCCTGATCGGATGGTCAGACTTGGGCGGTGTCCGAGGTTCGCAGGGCCTCGATCACGGCGGCATAACTGTCGGAGCCGTGGCCCGCGGCCGCCGCCCGCCGCATGAACGACTCCAGGAGTTCGGGCAGCTCGGTGTCGACCCCACGAGCCTGGGCGGCGTGCACCAGGTGCCGGACCGTCGCGATCTGCACGTCGACGGTGGCGTCGTCGCCCGGATAGCGACCGGCGTCCACCTGGCCCGCGTAGGTCGTCATGAACCCGGCCACCGCGGTCAGCCAGCGCACGGCGACCGGGGTGAACGCCGCGGCCGCCACCCCGTCGGCGCCCACGAGCGCGCTGCCGTGCAGCCAGCCGGTCAGGGTGGACCACATCAGGCCGAGCAGCGCCGTGTCGTAGAGCGACGCCAGCCCCGGGTCCGCGCCCAAGTACACGGCGTCGCCGAGGACTTGGAGGGTCGAACGGCAAGCGTCGAAGGCCGCACTTGAGCCGCTGTAGAGGAACATCATGCTCGGGTCGCCCACGCCCGGCGGCGTCGTCATGATGCCGCCGTCCAGGTGCTCGGCGCCGTGCGAGCGCAGCCAGGCGTCCAACTCCCGGGCCTGCTCGGCGGATCCGGAGGTCACGTTGACCACCACCCGCCCGGCCAGGGCCCCGGCGATCGGCGTGAGCAGCTTCCGCAGGACCGCCTCGTCGAACACGCAGGTGAGGGTCAACGGGCTTGCGGCGACGGCCTCTTCGGGCGTGGCGGCAAGGCGGGCGCCGCGTTCGACGAGGTCACGGGCCTTGTCGGGCGTGCGGTTCCACACCGTGACGAGGTGGCCCCGGTCGAGCAGTGCGGCGGCGAGCGCCGAGCCCATGGATCCGAGTCCGATGACGGTGACGGCCTGCTGGTCGATGGACATACGTGGTCAACTCCTGTGTTCCGCAGGGTGGTTCGGCTCGCGATCGCGTAAGGACACGCTCGCAGGGCCCACCCCGGCAGGACAGTGACAGGAATGACGGCGACCACCAAATTCGTGCCGTACGCTCGCGGTATGAGCGTGGGTTCGGTGGCCGTGGTCGTGACCGAGGAGTTCGGGGTGCCCGCCTGGGACCTGTACGAACTGAGCATCCCCTGCACGGTCTTCGGGAAGCCGCAGCCCGATCTGGCGGACCGCTGGTACGACTTCCGGCTGTGCGGCACCGGGGCGTCGCGGGCGCCGCAGGACCCGACGGGCTTCTCGGTCCGCACCCCGTACGGGATCGACGACATCGTGGGCGCCGACACCGTCATCGTGCCGTCCGTGCCCGACGCCTTCGTCGAGGAAGGCCGTCCGCTGCCTGCGGGGCTCGTGCCCGCACTGCGCCGCGCGTACGACGAGGGGGCCCGCATGGTCTCCCTCTGCAACGGCGCCTTCGCGCTCGCCGAGGCCGGACTGCTCGACGGCCGCCGGGCCACGGCGCACTGGATGCACACGGCACAGCTCGCCGCGCGCTACCCGAAGGTGGAGGTGGACGACTCGGTGCTGTACGTGGACGAGGGCTCCGTCCTCACCAGCGCCGGGCTCACCGCGGGCCTCGACCTGTGCCTCCATCTCGTACGGCGGGACCTCGGCGCCCATGTCGCCAACCAGCTGGCCCGGCGCATGGTCGTGCCGGCCCACCGTCCGGGCGGGCAGGCGCAGTTCATCGACGCGCCGATGCCGGAGACGGACGACGCGGGCCTGGCTCCCGTCCTCGCGTGGGCGCGGGCCCGCCTGGACGAGCCGCTGACCGTCGAGGACCTGGCCCGGCGTGCGGCCCTGAGCCCGCGCACGTTCTACCGCCGGCTCCAGGCGGCCACGGGAACGACCCCGCTGCAGTGGCTCCTGAACGAACGCCTCGGCCTGGCGCGGAGCCTGCTGGAATCGACGACCTTGCCGGTCGAGAAGATCGGCGCCTTGAGCGGGCTCGGTACGGCGAACAACTTCCGCCACCACTTCCTGAAGCAGGTGGGGGTGTCGCCCAGCGACTACCGGCGGGCGTTTCCGCCGGCGCGCGCGGAGTCACACCGCTGAGCTGCTGTTCCAGCCCGCCGCGTCCGCCACCGGCGGCCCCCGTTGCTCCGGTCGCCCATCGGCCGGGCGACGCCGGTCGCCCCTGGCACAGGGTCGGCGTCGCCCGGCCGCGCGGGGTTCCGCCCGCTGGGTTCCTACGGCGCCCGGAGATCCACCAGGCCCGCGATCGCCTCCCGATGCCGCCCCGCCGAACCGAGCCCCACTGCATCCGCCTTGGCCCGCTTCAGGTACAGGTGCACCGGGTGCTCCCAGGTCATGCCGATGCCGCCGTGCAACTGGAGCGCCTCCTCGGCGGCGTGGACGGCCACCGGGGAGCAGTAGGCCTGCGCGAGGGACGCGGCGAGAGGGGCCTCCGCGCTCTCCGTGGCCAGGGCGTCGGCCGCGTTGCGGGCCGCCGCACGGGCGTTGACGGTCTCCAGCCACAACTCCGCAAGCCGGTGCTTGAGCGCCTGGAAGGAGCCGACGGGGCGGTTGAACTGGTGGCGGTCGCGCGTGTAGGCGACGGTCTCCGTCAAGCACCAGTCGGCGACGCCGAGTTGCTCGGAGGCGAGCAGCGCGGCTCCGGCCCGCAGACCGCGCCGTACGGCCGAGTCCGGGTCCTCGCTGATCGGCTCGCCGCCGCGGGCGCCGTCGAGGGTGACGTCGGCGAGCGGCCGGGTCAGGTCGAGGGAGGTGCGGGGGGTGACGGTGACGCCCCCCTGGTCGGCGGCGAGCGTGTAGAGGGCGTCGTCGGTGGCGACGTACAGGAGATCGGCGCCCGCCGCGTCCGCGACCGCCGTCACCGTGCCGTGCAGGAGCCCGTCGGAGCTGCGGCGCACGCGCGCGTACGGGGCGTGCGGCGCCGTCGTGAAGGGCACGACGAGGGCGCCGACCTGGCGTCCGGAGGCCAACTCCGCGAGCTGCGCGCCCACTTGGGGCTGCTGAGCCGGGCAGCCGAGCAGCATCTCGGTGACCACCACCGCACTGCTCAGATACGGCACGGGCGCCACGGCCCGCCCCAGCTCCTCCAGGACCACGGCCGCCTCGCGGTGCGTGGCGCCCTGCCCGCCGAGCTTCTCCGGTACGAGGAGTCCGGCGAGGCCCATTTCCGTCGCGAGGGTCTTCCACAGCTCACGGTCGTGCGGCTCGTCGGTCTCGATCCGGGCGAGGACGGCGGCGGCGGTGCAGTGGTCGGTCAGCACGTCCCGTACCACCGAGCGGAGTTCGTCCTCGGTCTCCGAGTAGAGGAGGTCCACAGAGGTGCTCACCTGGCCAGGTCCTTCCATGCGACGTCCTTGTCGGTGCGCGGCTCGGACGGCAGTCCCAGGACGCGTTCGGCGACGATGTTGAGGAGGACCTCGCTGGTCCCGCCCTCGATGCTGTTGCCCTTGGCGCGCAGATAGCGGTAGCCCGCGTCGCGGCCGGTGAAGTCGACGATCTCGGGACGGGTCATCGTCCAGTCCTCGTACGACAGACCGTCCTCGCCGAGGAGTTCGAGCTCCAGGCCGCTGATGCGCTGGTTGAGCCGGGCGAAGCCGAGCTTCATGCCGGAGCCCTCGGGGCCCGGCTGTCCGGCGACGAGCTGCTGGCGCAGACGCTCACCGGTAAGGCGTGCGACCTCTGCCTCGACCCACAGCTTCAGCAGGTCCTGGTGCAGGTCGTGGGTGCGCAGTTCGGGGCGCTCCCGCCAGGCCTCGACGACCGGGCCGATCACGCCGCCCTCGCGGGGCAGGCGCATGCCGCCGATGGCGACGCGCTCGTTCATGAGCGTGGTCTGCGCGACCCGCCAGCCGTCGCCGACCTCGCCGAGCCGGTGCGCGTCGGGGATGCGCACGTCGGAGAGGAACACCTCGTTGAACTCGGCCTCGCCGGTGATCTGCCGCAGCGGCCGTACCTCGACGCCGGGGTCGGTCATGTCGCACACGAAGTACGTGATGCCGCGGTGCTTGGGCTGCTCCGGGTCGGTACGGGCGATGAGGATGGCCCAGCGGGCGTTGTGCGCGTTGGACGTCCACACCTTCTGGCCGTTGACCACCCAGGTGTCGCCGTCCCGGACGGCACGGGTGCCGAGCGCCGCGAGGTCGGATCCGGCGCCGGGCTCCGAGAACAGCTGGCACCACACCTCCTCGCCCAGCCACAGCGGCCTGAGCCAGCGCCGCTTCTGCTCCTCGGTGCCGTACGTGAGGACCGTGGGCGCGGCCATGCCCAGACCGATGCCGATGCGTCGCGGATCGTTGTCGGGCGCCCCCGCGGCCTCCAACTCGGCGTCCACGACGGCCTGCTGGGTGCGCGGAAGGCCGAGTCCGCCGAGCTCTTCGGGGAAGTGCACCCAGGCGAGCCCGGCGTCGAAGCGGGCTTCGAGGAAGGCCTCGCGCGGGGTGGAAGCGATCGGGTGTGCGGCAAGCAACTCCCGTACGCGATCGCGCAGTTGAGCCTCGCTGATCGTCATGGATCAGGCTCCTTCCGGGACGATCGCCACGCGGCCGGTGGTGACGCCGTCGGCGACGCGCTGCACGGCGGCGGCGCCGTCCTTCAGCGCGACGCGTTCACTGATCAGGGGCTTGATGGCGCCCTTCGCGGCGAGTTCGGTGAGCGTGTCGTGGCAGCGGCGGACGGCCTCAGGGTCCTTGGTGTTGTAGAGGCCCCAGTGCAGGCCCACCACCGAGTAGTTCTTCACGAGCGCGTGGTTGAGCGCGGGCGTCGGGATGACTCCGCTCGCGAAGCCGACGACGAGGATGCGGCCCTCGAAGGCCACGCACTTCGTGGACTTGGCGTACGCGTCGCCGCCCACCGGGTCGTAGACGACATCGGCGCCGCGGCCGCCCGTGGACTCCTTGACGACGGAGACGAGGTCGTCGGTGCGGCGGTCGATGACGACGTCGCAGCCCAACTCCTCGGCGACGCGCACCTTGTCGGGGCCGCCCACGACACCGATGACCTTGGCGCCGGCGGCCTTGCCGAGCTGCACGGCGGCCGAGCCGACCCCGCCCGCGGCGGCGTGCACGAGCAGCGTCTCGCCGGGCTGCAGCGCGGCCCGCCGGTGCAGCCCGAACCAGCCGGTCTGGTAGCCGATGTGCAGCGCGGCGGCCTCGGCGTCGTCGAGGGCGTCGGGCGCGGGCAGCACGGCGGCGGCGTCGGCGACCGTGTACTCGGCGAAGCCGCCGTACGGCAGGGCGGGGTTGGCGATGACGCGGCGGCCGTCCTCGGTCTCCCCGCAGATCTCCACGCCGGGCGTGAACGGCAGCGGCGGCCGGACCTGGTACTGGCCCCGGCAGAGCAGCGCGTCCGGGAAGTTGATGTTGGCGGCCCGCACCTTGAGCACCACCTGCCCCTCACCTGGCGTGGGCGCGGCGGTCTCTTCGAGCCGCATCACCTCACCGGGCTCGCCGTTCTCGTGCACTCGCCATGCCTGCATGCGGGGCCTCCACGGAGGGTCGTGAACCAAGCTCTGTCGCCGAGCTCATCGCATACTAAGCGGTCGCTTGCCCCCTGTGAACCCGTATCGACCCGCTTCTTCGACTACTTCTTCGGCTACTTCTTCGGCTGCTTCTCCGGCTACTTCTCCGGCTACTTCTTCGCGGACGGCTTGGCCCGTACGTGCATCCGCTCGCCCTGCGGGCCGAAGAGGCTGAGGAACTCCACGCCGCCGTCGCCCGCCGGGCCGAACCAGTGCGGCAGGCGGCAGTCGAACTCGGCGGCCTCGCCGGTGCCGAGCACCACGTCGTGGTCGGCGAGCAGCAGGCGCAGCTTGCCGGAGAGGACGTAGAGCCACTCGTACCCCTCGTGCGTGCGCTGCTCCGGCACCTCCGCGAGCTGGGGGATCACCACCTTGTACGCCTGCAGGCCGCCGGGCTGGCGGGTCAGCGGCACCATCGTGCGGCCGTTGCGCACGATCGGCTTGGCCCGTACGCGCGGGTCGCCGACCGGCGGGGCGCCCACCAGTTCGTCGAGCGGGACCTGGTGGGCGCGGGCGATGGGCAGCAGGAGTTCGAGGCTGGGCTTGCGGTTGCCGGACTCCAGGCGCGAGAGGGTGCTGACGGAGATCCCGGTGGCCTCGGAGAGCCCGGCGAGGGTGGCCCCGCGCTCCTTGCGGATCCGGCGCAGCCGGGGCCCGACCTCGGCGAGGACGTCCTCGGTCCCTTCGGGGGTGGGCTCGTGCTGGTGGGTGTGTGGGTCGTGCTGCCTTGTGCGCGTCATGCGGCTATTGCAGTTTCAGCAATCCATGTTGTCAAGACAGCCGCTCTGACGGGGGCGGGGCGAGCCCCCGGGCCCCTTTCAGGGGCTGCCTCCCCTGGACCTACTTGGAGGCCGCCATTTCGGCTGCCGCTCCGCCGTGGCTGGTCGCGCAGTTCCCCGCGCCCATTTCGGGGCCCGGGAAGAGAGCGGGCGCGCAAGACCCTGGACCTTTGCGCGGCGGACCGTTATCCATGCCGCCATGACGGACTCCGCGCTGCCCGGCCTGCCCGCTCCTCCTCCGCTGGGCGCGAGCGCCCTGCCGCCCGGTACGTACGACGGCTGCACGGTGCTCGTGACCGGTGGCGGCACCGGGCTCGGCAAGGCGATCGCCGCCGAGTTCGCCCGGCTGGGCGCGGACCTGGTGATCGCCAGCCGTAAGCCGGAGCACTTGGACCCCGCCGCGGCCGAACTGTCCGCACTGGGCGGCAAGGTGGCGGCCCTTCAGTGCGACATCCGGGAACCGGAGCAGATCGGCGCGGCCCTCGACACGGCCGAGGGGGCGCTCGGGCTTCCGGACGTGCTGGTCAACAACGCCGCCGCGAACTTCCCCGTGCCCGCCGAGGACATGTCGCCGGGCGCCTGGCGTGCCGTCGTCGACATCACGCTCAACGGCACCTTCTACATGACCCGCGAGTTCGGCCGCCGCCACCTCGCCGCGGGCACACCCGCGTCGATCGTCGCCGTGGGTGCCTCGTACGCGTGGACGGGCGGGCCGGGCTTCGCGCACAGTGCCGCGGCGAAGGCGGGGGTGAAGAACCTGGTGGAGACGCTGGCGGTGGAGTGGGGCCCGTACGGGCTGCGGGTGAACGGGCTCGTGCCCGGGCTGATGCCGCACGAGGACATGACGGCAGACATCCGGGCGGGCCTGGAGGGCGCGCGCGACGACCGGGACCGCAGGCAGCCGGCTCTGCGGGTGGGTGCGCCGCGCGAGCTGGGCTGGGCGGCGACGTTCCTGGCTTCACCGTACGCACGGTTCATCAGCGGGCACACGCTGGTGGTGGACGGCGCCAACTGGCAGCGCCGGGACGTCGTGGCGGCGCCGGTGGTGCCGGTGCGGGAGCAGTTGGGGCGGGGGCCGTTGGGGCAGGGGCCGTGGGGGCAGGGGCCGTTGGGGCAAGGACCCTTGGGGCAGGGGCCGTTGGCGCCCTGACGGGTCAGGTGCCGTCGAACTTCGGCGCCCTGCGGGCCGCCTTCGCCGCGTACCCCTCGCGGGAGTCCTGGGAGGTGAGGGTGACGGCGGCGGACATCGCCGTACGGTCGAGGGCGGCGGCGAGGCCCGCGTCGGCGAAGGCGTCGATGTCGCGTTTGATGCCCTGCACGGCGAGCGGGGCGTTGGCGGCGATCTCGGTGACGGCGGCGCGGGCGCTCTGCTCCAACTCCGCTGCTGATACGACGAGTTGGACCAGGTGGAGACGTTCGGCCGTCGCCGCGTCGATCCGGCGGCCGGTCAGTGCGAGGAGCTTCGCCCAGCCCGCGCCCGCCTCGCGGGCGATGCGCAGATCGCCGCCCGCGTCCACGGCGACCCCGAGCTGCGCCTCGGGCAGGGCGAACACGGCGTCGGCGGCGGCGACCCTGACGTCGGCCATCAGGGCAAGCTCGAAGCCGAAGCCGAGGCAGTAGCCCTGCACGGCGGCGACGATGGGCTGCGGCAGCGTGGCGAAGTCGGCGAAGCGCTCGTGCACCCAGCGGATGCCCTCGTAGTAGTTGCGGGTGCGCTCCGCCGGGGAGCGGCCGGTGATCGCGCCGCCGGGCGCCGTGACGTCGATGCCCGCGCAGAACGCCCGCCCCTCGGCGCGCAGCAGCACCGCCCGGATCCGGTCGTCGAAGCGGATGCGGTCCGCCATCAGGCCGAGCTGCCGGGTCGACTCCCAGCTCCAGCCGTTGAGTTGACGCGGACGGCAGAGGGTGAGGACGCCGATGCCGTCCTCGATGTCGAGGCGCAGCCGGTCCTCACCCTCCGGGATGTCGGTGCCGATGGTGTCGATCACGCCCAGCCCCCTCGCCTGCCCAGCCTGACACTGACGGGGCGTCAGGTTAGCGGTCGGGGCTCAGCGGCTGAAGACCTCGAACCCGACAGCGGGCCGCCCGCCGAAGCGTTCCGCGACCATCGAGGTGCCCATGTCGAGGATCGACCGGGCGTACGCCTCCGGGTCCTCGTCCGTCAACGCCTCGATGTACACGCGGTGTTCGAGCAGCGAGCGCACGCCGCGCTCGTAGCCGGGACCGGCGTCCTGGGCGTGCGTCGGGTTGTCCGAACCGGCGATCGCGACCCAGCGCACCCCGTTCCACGGCTCCAGGCCCTGCTCGGTGAGTTCCGGGAAGATCCAGCGGTTGCCCGCGTCGCCCACGGCGTCGAGGGCGGCGCGGCCCACGGCGACGTGGTCGGGCGTGTTCCAGTAGGCGCCGCCGGCCCAGGACTCGCGGTGGTTGAGGGTGATGACGAGCTCGGGGCGGTGGCGGCGTACGGCGGCGGCGATGTCACGGCGCAGGGCCGTGCCGTACTCGATCACGCCGTCCCGGTGGCCGAGGAACTCCACGTTCTCCACGCCGACGACGGCGGCGCTGGCACGCTGTTCGCGCTCGCGCAGCGGTGCGCACTCGGCGGGCGGGAGGGTGTCGATGCCCGCCTCGCCGCGGCTCGCGAGGACGTACGTGACGTCCCGGCCGCCGTCCGTCCAGTGCGCGACCGCGGCCGCGCAGCCGTACTCCAGGTCGTCCGGGTGGGCGACGATCGCGAGGGCGCGGTGCCAGTCTTCGGGCATGGGGGTCAGTTGAGCGGTCATGGGGGAAGGGTATTCGGCGCCGTCGGCGCGGGGGCTGTCGGTTGCCCTTGCGGGCTGGTCTTTCCCCTCCCCGCCCCTTCCCTCAAGTCCTCAGCGGACGGCTCTCGGGGCTGCGCCCCCAGGCCCCCTTTCCAGGGCTGCCGCCCCTGGACCCCGCTGGGAGGCGGTCGTTCGGCTGCAGCGCCGTGGTGGCCGATCGCGCAGTTCCCCGCGCCCCTATCGGGGCCCACCTTCGGCCCCTCCCGCCAGCCCGTCCGGGTCAATTCGGCCCGCCCGGTGACCAATCCGGCCTGAACAGGTTGGTTGATCCAGCCAGTCCGGATCAATTCAGCCCACCCGGCGGTCAATCCAGCCCGTCCGAGTCAATCCTGCCCGTCCAGCGACCAACCCAGCCTGCCCGAGTCAATTCAGCCTGCCCAGCGACCAATCCAGGCCGCCCGAGTCAACCCAACCCGCCCAACGACCAACCCAGGCGCCCGAGTCAACCCGACCCGCCCAACGACCAACCCAGGCGCCCGAATCAACCCAACCCGCCCAGCAACCAACCCAGTCCGTCCGAATCAACCCAGGCGCCGTCCTGTGATCACCCAGCCCACCCGGCGATCAATCCAGCCCGTCCGGCGCTTGAGGACGAGCCCGAAGGGCGATCGGGGTTCAGGGGCGAAGGCCCGGGTCGGTTCACGGGCGGCAGCCCGGGGAGCAGGGGCGGAGCCCCGAAGCGGTCCAGGGCCGGTAGCCCCCGGAGGCCGGGGCGGCAGCCGGGCCGGCGGAACCGGCACGCCGGGCTCGTGAAACGTATCAAGCCGAGGGGCGCGGGGCTCCCCGTGGCGGTGCGGGCCGCGTACGCTGCCGCCATCCGATGATCGTCGCGGAAGGAGACGCATGCGTGTCGCCCTGTTCCTGACCTGCGTCAACGACACGCTCTATCCGGATACGGGCCGGGCGGTGGTGAAGCTCCTGGAGCGGCTCGGCGTCGATGTCGACTTCCCCGCGGGCCAGACCTGCTGCGGCCAGGCGCACTACAACACCGGCTACCGCCACCGCGCCGAGCCGCTGGCCCGGCACTTCGCGGAGGTCTTCGCCGGGTACGACGCGGTCGTCACGCCGTCCGGCTCGTGCGGGGCGATGGTGCGGGAGCTGTACCCGCGCATGGGGGCACGCGCCCGCGCGGAGGGCCGCGGCACGTCCCTGACGTCGGCGCTCGCGCCGGTCGTGCCGAAGACGTACGAGCTGACGGAGTTCCTCGTCGACGTGCTCGGTGTGACGGACGTCGACGCGTACTACCCGCACAGGGTGACGTACCACCCGACCTGCCACGGGCTGCGCTCGCTCGGCCTCGGGGAGCGGCCGACGCGGCTGCTCGCGCAGGTGAAGGGGCTCGATCTGGTCGAGCTGCCGGGCGCCGACGAGTGCTGCGGCTTCGGCGGGACGTTCTCCGTGAAGAACCCCGACGTGTCGGCGGCGATGGGGCTCGACAAGGTGCGGGCCGCCGAGTCCACCGGCGCCGGGGTGCTGTGCGCGGCGGACAACTCCTGCCTGATGCACATCGGCGGCACGCTGGCCCGCCTGGACAGCGCGATGCGGCCGGTGCACCTCGCGGAGATCCTGGCGAGCACGGAGGAGGAGCAACTCGTATGAGCGGCACATTCGTTGGCATGCCCGCCTTCCCGGAGGCCGCGCGCGACGCCGTGCGGGACACGACCCTGCGCGGCAATCTGCGGCACGCCACGCACACCATCCGGGCCAAGCGCGCCAAGGCCGTGGCCGAGTTGGAGGACTGGGCCCGGCTGCGCGAGGCGGGCAGGCAGATCAAGGACCGTACGCTCCGCCGACTCGACCACTATCTGGTGCAGTTGGAGGAGGCGGTGACCGCGGCGGGCGGCACCGTGCACTGGGCGGCCGACGCGGACGAGGCCAACCGGATCGTCGCGGGGCTCGTACGGGCGACCGGCGAGCGCGAGGTCGTCAAGGTCAAGTCGATGGCCACGCAGGAGATCGGCCTCAACGAAGCGCTCGCCGCCGAGGGCATCGCCGCGTACGAGACCGATCTCGCCGAGCTGATCGTGCAGTTGGGGGACGACCGGCCCAGTCACATCCTGGTCCCCGCGATCCACCGCAACCGCGGCGAGATCCGCGACATCTTCGCCCGCACCATGAGCGAGTGGGGCCGCCCGGCGCCCGACGGCCTCACGGACACACCGGCCGAACTGGCGGAGGCGGCGCGGCTGCATCTGCGGGAGAAGTTCCTGCGCGCCAAGGTCGGGATCTCGGGGGCGAACTTCATGGTCGCCGAGACCGGCACGCTCGTCGTCGTCGAGTCCGAGGGCAATGGGCGGATGTGCCTGACGCTGCCCGAGACGCTGATCTCGGTCGTGGGCATCGAGAAGCTGGTGCCGACCTGGCGGGACCTGGAGGTGTTCCTGCAGACCCTGCCGCGCTCCTCGACCGCCGAGCGGATGAACCCGTACACCTCGATGTGGACCGGGACGAGGGACGGTCTCACCGGGGAAGGCGACGGCCCGCGGGCCTTCCACCTCGTCCTCCTCGACAACGGCCGCAGCGACACTCTCGCCGACGAGGTCGGCCGCCAGGCCCTGCGCTGCATCCGCTGCTCGGCCTGCCTGAACGTCTGCCCGGTGTACGAGCGGGCCGGCGGGCATGCGTACGGCTCGGTCTACCCGGGCCCGATCGGGGCGATCCTCAGCCCCCAACTCCGGGGCACGGCAAGCGAGATCGACGCGTCCCTGCCGTACGCCTCCTCGCTCTGCGGGGCCTGCTACGACGTGTGCCCGGTCGCGATCGACATCCCCGAGGTGCTCGTGCATCTGCGGGAACGGGTCGTGCAGGGCGGGCCCGTGACGCGGCGGGGTGCCAAGGTCACGCTGCGGCCCGCGAAGGGGCATGCCGCCGAGCGGGCGGCGATGCGGGCCGCCGCGTTCGCCTTCACGCGTCCCGGCACGCTCGCCGCGGGCCAGCGCCTGGCCGCCCGCACCCGCCGCTTCCATCCGCGCCGCCTGCCGGGCCCCGGCCGGGCGTGGAGCGACAGCCGCGAGCTGCCGAAGGTGCCGGCGGAGCCGTTCCGGGACTGGTGGCTGCGCACGCGCGGCGGGAAGGACGCGGAGAAGTGAGCAGCAGGGATGTGATCCTGAACCGGGTCCGGCGGGCGCTGAGCGGCACACCTGCCGTCGAGGAGTCCGTGGACCGTACGTATCTCGTGGAGCACGGCTCTCGCAGTACCGAGGAGACCGTCGACCTGCTCGCGGAGAACCTCGCCGACTACCGGGCGATCGTGCACCGCGCCGACGCGGACGGGCTCGCGCAGCTGCTGAGGCGGCTGCTGTCCGAGCGCGGCGCCCGCAGTGTCCTCGTACCGCCGGGGCTGGACGCGTCGTGGCTGGAGACGGCCGGGGATCTCGCGCGCGTGGCGGACCGGGCCGAGCTGACGCCGCAGGAGCTGGACGCCGTGGACAGTGTGGTCACGGGCTGCGCGGTCGCCATCGCGGAGACCGGCACGATCGTCCTGGACGGCTCCCCCGACCAGGGCCGCCGCCGCATCACGCTCGTGCCGGACCACCACATCTGTGTCGTACGCGTCCCCGGGCAGGTCGTGTCGTCCGTGCCGCAGGCGCTGCGGCGGCTCGATCCGGGGCGCCCGCTGACCTGGATCTCCGGCCCTTCCGCGACCAGCGACATCGAGCTGGACCGGGTGGAGGGGGTGCACGGGCCGCGCACCCTGGAGGTGGTTCTGCTGAGCGAGGGCGGATCCGCGCGGTTAGCGTGAAGGGCATGATCCGGTTCGAGCACGTCACGAAGCGCTACCCGGACGGCACGGTGGCCGTGGACGACCTGTCGTTCGAGGTCGGCGAGGGCGAACTGGTCACGCTCGTCGGCCCGTCGGGCTGCGGCAAGACGACCACGATGATGATGGTCAACCGCCTGATCGAGCCGACCTCGGGCCGGATCCACGTCGACGGTGAGGACATCTCGACGGTCGACCCGGTGCGGCTGCGGCGCCGGATCGGTTACGTCATCCAGCAGGTGGGCCTCTTCCCGCACCGCACGATCCTCGACAACACGGCGACGGTGCCCGCCCTGATCGGCTGGAAGCGGTCCAAGGCGCGGGCCCGCGCCGCCGAACTCCTCGACCTGGTGGGCCTGGACCCGCAGACGTACGGCTCACGCTATCCGCAGCAGCTCTCCGGCGGGCAGCGGCAGCGGGTCGGCGTGGCGCGGGCGCTCGCCGCGGACCCGCCGGTGCTCCTGATGGACGAGCCGTTCGGCGCGGTCGACCCGGTGGTGCGCGAGCAGTTGCAGGACGAGTTCCTGAAGATGCAGGCCAGGGTGCGCAAGACGGTGCTCCTCGTCACGCACGACATCGAGGAGGCCGTCCGCCTCGGCGACCGCATCGCGGTGTACGGGCAGGGCCGTATCGAGCAGTTCGACACCCCCGGCGCCGTACTCGGCACCCCGGCCACGCCGTACGTCGCGGAGTTCGTGGGCGCCGACCGGGGCCTGAAGCGGCTCTCGGTGACGGAGATCGAGGCGGACGACCTGGAGGAGCCGCCGATCGCGCGGGTCGGCGAACCGGCCGCCGAGGCCGCGGCACGGCTGCGCGCCGAGGGTGCGCGCTGGACGGTCGTCCTGGACGAGGCGGGCGAGCTGCACGGCTGGGCGGGCGTGGACGAGCTGGCGCTCGCGGGCGACGGGGGCACGGTCGGCGAGCTCGCGCACCGGATGAACTCCTGGGTCCCGGTGGGCGCCCCGCTCAAGCAGGCCTTCGGTGTGATGCTCCAGCACGACGCGGGCTGGGTCGCGGTCCTCGACGGCGCCCGCTTCCTGGGCGTCCTCACCCCCGCCAAACTCCACGAGGCCCTGCGCCGCTCGGTCGACGCGGACGCGCAGGGGGTTGCCCGGGACGAGGTGGAGTTCGACTCGGTGGCCGACGCGTAGCCCTGCCGGGGTGGGCGGCCCTCGCGCACCACGACCCGCACCGTCGGCCGACGCACCGCCGATCGCCCTTCGGGCTCGTCCTCAATCTCCCCCAGCTACCGCTGGGAGGTACCCCCAGACGGGCTCGATTTGAGCAGGCCCTTGTCCCGCAGATACGCCTCCGCCACATCCTCCGGCAGGCGTCGCCAGCTGTCGACCTGCTGGTTGAGGGAGGCCAAGTCCTCGGTCGTGAGAACGGAGTTGAGCTTGCCGAGGGCCTTGGCGACACGGTCGCTGCCGGCGCGGGCGCGGTTGACGACGGGGACGATGTAGTCGGCGTTCTGGAGTTTCTTGTCGTCCTTCAGGAGGACCAGGCCGAACTCGTCGAGCGTGGCGTCCGTCGTCGTGGTGAGGACCATCTGGTCCTGGCCGTTCTGCACCGCCTGCTTGGCCTGGGTGGTGCCGACGCCCTTGGGGTCGACCGCGGTGATCTCGATGCCGTACGTCTTCTCCAACCCCGGCTTGCAGTAAGGGCGTTGGACGCACTCGTCACCGGCGGCCAGGCGGACGGGGATCTCGGCGCGGCCGAGGTCGCTGAGGGTTTTCAGACCATGCTGCTTCGCGAAGTCTGCCGTGACGGCGAAGGCGTTCTGGTCGACGGCCTTGCCCGCGTCGAGGACCATGAGCCCGCGGGGTGCGGCCAGTTCGCGCAGGGCGGTCATGGTGGCGTTCAGGTCGGGTGAGCCGACGGGCTTCGCGTCCGGGCCGTTGGCCTTCGCGTTGAGCCAGTCCGCGAAGGTGGCGGCGTACTCGGGCACGACGTCGATCTGGCCGCTCTCCAGGGCGGGTTCGTACAGCTCGCGGTTGGCGACGGAGAGGAGCTGGGTGGAGTAGCCCTGCTCGCGCAGGAGCAGCGCGTACATCTGGGCGAGCAGGTCGCTCTCGGTGAAACCGGCGGACCCGATGGTGAGGCTGCGGCTGTCGCCGGGCGGCGCGGTGACCTCGCCCTGGTCCTCCAGGGACGGGCCGGTGGTGCAGCCGGTGAGCAGGACGAGCAGCCCGGTGAGCAGACCGGTCAGGCGGGCGCGCGTGGTCCTCATGTGGCCGCCGCCTTCCTGCGGGCGAGTCCTGGCGCCAGGCGTTCGCCGACTTCGAAGCAGGCCTCGACGAGCAGCGCGAACACGGCGACGAGCACGGCACCCGCGACCACCTGCGGTGTGGAGGCCAGGTTGAAGCCCGCGGTGATGATGCGGCCGAGCCCGCCGCCGCCCGCGAGGGCCGCGATGGTAGCGGTGGCGACGAGCTGCACGGCAGCGATCCGCACCCCGTTGACGATCATCGGCAGCGCGAGCGGCGCCTCCACCCGCCACAGCATCTGCCGCCCGGTCATCCCCATCCCGCGCGCGGCCTGCACGATGCTGCGGTCGACGCCGCGCATCCCGACGTACGCGTTGGTGAGCAGCGGCGGTACGGCGAACAGGACGAGGGCGACGACGGTGGGGCCCTCGCCGTATCGGCCCAGCGGGGTGAGCAGGAGCAGGACGAGCACGGCGAAGGTGGGGACGGCGCGGCCGACGTTGGAGATGTTCACGGCGAGCGCGCCGCCCTTGCCGAGGTGGCCGAGGACCAGCGCGACGGGCAGCGCGATCAGGCAGCTGACGGCCAGGCAGATCACGGTGAGGAGGAGGTGTTCGGTGAGGCGGTGCCAGATGCCGTCGGCGCCGGACCAGTGGTCGGCGTCGGTGAGCCAGCTCCAGGCGTCGGTGAGGGTGTTCATGAGCGCTGCCAGGGCGTGAGGAGCCGCTGCGCGCCGAGGAGCAGCAGATCGGCGGCGACGGCGATGACGACGCACAGCACGGACGCGGTGAGGACCTGTGCTTTGAAGTAGGTGTTCATGCCGGTGTAGATGAGGTTGCCGAGCCCGCCGTGGCCGACGATCGCGCCGATCGTGACGAGGGAGACCGCCGAGACGGTGGCGATGCGCAGCCCGGCCATGGCGGCGGGCAGCGCGAGCGGCAGTTCGACGGTGAGCAGCAGGCGTACGGGCCCGTATCCCATGCCCTTGGCGGCCTGCCGGGTCTCCTCGGGGACGGCGCGGAGCCCGGCGAGGATGTTCCGGACGAGCAGGGTGAGCGAGTACAGGACGAGTCCGGCGACGACGAGCGAGGCGGAGAGTCCGTACAGCGGCAGGAGCAGCGAGAACATCGCGAGGGACGGGATGGTGTAAAGCACCGTGGTGAGGGCGAGGACCGGCCCGGCGGCGGTGTGGAAGCGGCGGGCGAGGAGCGCGAGCGGCACGGCGAGGAGCAGGGCGATCGCGACGGACAGCGCGGTCAGCTCCAGGTGCTGCAGGACGGCGTCGGCGAGGATGTGGCGGCGCGTGCTGAGGTAGTCGCCGCAGATCCATTCGTTGCGCGCGAGGCAGTCGTCCGGTGGCGCGGTCACCCGTCCATTGCAGCCCGGCGCGGGGCGCGGGGCGCGTCTTGCTGGCCCGTACGGGGCGAGGCGTTCCGGTGGCCCGCGCACGCCCCGTACGGGTCGGGCTCAGACCTCCCGCTCCACGGGCAGCCACAGCTGGGCGTCGACCTGCCCGTGGCCGTCCGTGTACGTGGTGCGCAGGAGCTCGGGGCCCGGCCTGCCGCGGTAGGGGTTGGACGGGAACCACTGGGTGAAGACGTCCCGCCACAGGTGCTGGATCGCCTCCGGCGCCGGGCCCGAGGTGTCGAACACGGTAGATCGGTGCCTTCGGCGCGGCCGGGGTCGGGGTCGTCGCAGACCCCGAGGATGGAAGGACATCCGGGGCTGCGAGTCGAGCGCGGCACCCGTACGCATCCCCGCCTGCTCTGTGCCCGATGCGGTCGGGCGGGCGCGACGGAGGGAAGGAGGGAAGAAGGGAGGAAAGGGAGAGGGGCGGCGGGTCAGTCCTGCGGCAGGGGCTGGTCCACCGTGAAGGGCGGGGTGCTCGTGCCCGCGATCCGGTAGCGGTCCCAGGGGTCGGGGTCGGTGAGTTCGCCGTACGCCTCGCCCTGCGGGGTACGGAGGACGGCTTCGGCGCGCCTGCCGTCGAGCCGCGCGACGAGTGCGGGGTCGGCGGCGATCCTCCCGTACCAGTGGTAGCGGCCGTCGATGGGCTGGAAGTGGCCACGCAGCGTGACCCGCACGGGGCGTTCCTCGCCGTCGAGTACGAGGGTGGCGGGTCCGGTGTAGCCGTCGTCGTCGGTGGGGTGCGTCATGTCAGATCTCCTCGTGCGCTGGCTGGGGACGGTGCGGGTCGAGGTGGACGCCGTGCCGGGCGAGGTGGCCGGCGATGGCCGCCCAGGCGACGGGGGTGAGGAAGTCGACGGTGGCGGCGCGGGTCGTCGCCCGGGTCGTGAGCCACCACTCGGCGGTGTTGTGGACCAGGCCGACGACCGCCTGGGCGAGGGGTGCGGCGTCGCGGGTGTCGAGGCCGAGGGCGTGCAGCCGCTCGTCGAAGATCCGGGTGAGGGTGGCGGCGGCGAGCTCCTTCCCCGCCCGTACGGCGGAGCCCTCGGCGAGCGGGCCCTCGGGGATGGTGCGGTTCACCAGGCGGTAGAGGTTGGGGTGTTGGTCGAGTACGGCGAAGAACGCGTCGAGTGCGGTGCGGACTTGGACGATCGGGGCGAGGGAGTCGTCGAGGGCGGGCACGAGGGCTGCCATGAACAGTGTCGTGGCCCGCTCGTGCAGGGCTTCGAGCAGATCGGTCTTGCCGTTGAACTGCCGGTACAGGACGGGTTTGCTGACGCCGGCCTCGGCCGCGACCTGGTCGACCCGCAGTTCGGGCCCGTGCCGCGCGAGGGCGCGCAGGGCCGCGTCGATGAACTCCTCGCGGCGCGCGGCCCGGTGGGTGCGCCACCGTTCCCTGCGTCCGTCGGCCGACCGTCCTGGTTCCCCGCCCTTGACCGCCACGCGGCACACGCTACATGCTACCGGGGGTAACAGTTACCTCGAAGTAACAGTTTCTCGGCACCCCGAGGAGTGAGCCGCCCATGGCCCGTGCACTGCCCCGAACCGAGTCAACTCCCAAGGAGCGAACGGCCGTTCCGGACCGCGAGAAGACCGCCGCCCGCCTGCTCTCGTCGTCGGCGAAGAAGTTCTACGACCCCGCGATCGACATCGACTGGGACGCGCCCCTCGCGGACGACAAGCAGTACCTGCTGCCGCACCGCGTCTCGCTCTACGGCACCCCGCTGTGGGAGCGGATGAGCGAGGAGCAGCGGCGCGAACTCGGCAGGCACGAGATGGCGACGATCGCCAGCGTCGGCCTGTGGTTCGAGATCCTGCTGATGCAGATGCTGTTGAAGGAGGTCTACGACAGCGATCCCACGAAACGGCACACGCAGTACGCGCTGACCGAGGTCGCCGAGGAGTGCCGGCACGTCACGATGTTCGCCCGCCTCGTCGAGCGCATCGACTGCCCGGCGTACGGACCGCCGGAGTATCTGCGCCGCCTGGCCAAGGTCCTGCCGACGCTCGCGTACGGACCGGCGATGTACGGCTCGATCCTGGTCGCCGAGGAGGTGCTCGACAAGCTCCAGCGGGAGATGGCGGGCGACGACTCCGTGCAGCCGCTGATGCGGATGGTCAACCGCATCCACATCATGGAGGAGGCCCGGCACGTCACGTTCGCGCGCGAGGAAGTGCTGCGCGGCGTACCGGAGTTGGGCCGCGCCGAGCTGCGCTACCAGCAGTTCATGATCGCCCTGGTGTCGTTCTTCATCTCCCGCAGCCTGATCCACCCCAAGGCGTACGCGGCGGTCGGCCTCGACCCCAGGGAGGCCTGGCGCACCGCGCACGCCAATCCGCACTACCGCAGGACGATGCGGTACGGCGGCGAGCGGATCATGCCGTTCCTTCAGGACGCGGGCCTCATCGGCGCCCCGGGCATGCGGCTGTGGCGCAAGGCGTATCTGCTGCCGTGAGCCCCTCCGGCGATTGAGGAGATTTCGGGCTCCTTCAGCGGTCGGTCGGCGGCGTCGCCGTCGCCGTCGTCGCCGTCGTCGTCAAGTAGGCGATCACCATGTCGGAGAGCATCGTGCGGTAGTGCTCCCGGGTGTCCTTCGCCGTCAGGTCGCGGGCGAACAGGGCCTGGAACGTGTGCCGGTTGGCGACCCGGAAGAAGCAGAACGAGCTGATCAGCGCGTGCAGGTCGACCGCGTCGACCTCCGCCGTGAACACGCCCTGCGCCCGGCCCTCGTCGAGGATGCGGGACAGCACCTCGATCGCGGGCGAGCTGAGGTCGCCGAGGCTCGGGGCGGACGCGATGTGCTCGGCCTCGTGGATGTTCTCGATGGAGACGAGGCGGATGAAGTCGGGGTGCGCATCGTGGTGGTCGAAGGTGAGCTCGGCGAGCCGCCGGATCGCGGCGACCGGCTCCAGGCCCTCGACGTCCAGCTGCTGCTCCTGGCGGCGGATGACCGCGTACGCCCGCTCCAGGACAGCCGTGAACAGCTGCTCCTTGCTGCCGAAGTAGTAGTAGATCATCCGCTTCGTGGTCTGCGTCCGCGCGGCGATCTCGTCGACCCGGGCCCCGGTGAAGCCGAGCCGCGCGAACTCCTCCGTGGCCACGTCGAGGATCTCCGCCTGCGTGCGCGCCTTGTCCCGGGTGCGCTTGCCGTTGCCGGGCGCGGGGTCCTTCGAAGGGTCCTTCGACGGGGCGGTCGACGGGGGTACGGCGGCCATGCGGCTCCTCGGTGCGGGCGGTCCGGGCCGGTCAGTGTATCTCCGGGGCCAGGACCGCCCGCTGGGCGGCAGTGTCACGGGTGGTGCTGATGTGCGTACTGCGCGGCGAGCCTGATGCCCGCGTTCCGGGCGCCGTAGCCCTGGTGGTCGCCGGTGCGCTGGACCAACTCGAAGAAGACGCGGCCTACGGCGGCGGTGTAGCAGTGCAGGAACTCGCCGTGCTCGTCGCGGTCGTAGAGGACGCCCGACTCCCGCAGGTCTTCGAGGAGCCGGGGGTCGAGGTCGTGGCGGGCGGCCAGGTCGTCGTAGTAGTTGGCGGGGATGGGGAGCAGGGCGGCGCCGCGGGCCCGCACGGCGCGGGCGGCGGCGATCACGTCGTCGGTGGCGAGGGCGATGTGCTGGAGCATCTGGTCGTCGGCCCCGGGCCCCGGCGCCACGTTGAGGGCGAGGCGCACCCCGCCCCCCGGCCCCGCGACGGCCCGGCTGCGGAACAGGCCGTACGGGTCGGCGAGGTCGAGGCTCTCGTGCACGGTGAGCCCGAGCACGCCCCGGTGGAACAGGACCGCCTCGTCGAACTGGTGCCAGGGCTGGGTCAGCGCCACATGGTCGATGCGCCGGACGTGCCCCGGCCGCTCCTGCGGGCTTACGGGTAGGGGCTCGAAGTCGCCGGTCCAGCTCGGGTGGTCGGGCCGGTCGGTGCGGCAGAAGAACAGCTCGGTGCCGTCGGGTGCGGCGACCGCGTCGAGGGGCGCGTCGCCAAGAGCGCGGCGGCGCGGCACGACGGGCGCGAGCAGGGCCTCGGCGCGGCGTGCGGCCTGCGCCGGGTCGGGGGTCTCCAGGCCGACGGCGGCGAGCGTCGGCCCGTAACGCCTCGATCCGGCACCGGAGTTGAGGAGGAGGCGGGCGGCCCCCTGCTCCCACAGTTCGACCGGCTTGGAGGTGTGCCGTCCGGTGCGGGCGAAGCCGAGCGCGTCGAGGACGGCCCGTACGGGTTCGGTGTCGGGTGTGGCCAGTTCGGCGAAGGCGAAGCCGGTGGGCAGGGACGGGACGGGCGGCGCGGAGAGACCGGCGGACTCCTCCAGGACGAGCAGGGAACGCAGCGCGTCCACGGCGGTCTGGGCGGCGTCGGCCTGCCGGAACACGTCGTTGAACACTTCGAGGGAGAGCGGCCCGTCGTACCCGGCCCGCGCGGCGGCCGAGACGACGGAGGCGACATCGAGGCCGCCCTGGCCCGGGAAGCAGCGGTGGTGGCGGCTCCACTGCAGGACGTCCATGGCGAGCTTCGGGGCGTCCGCGAGCTGCAGGAAGAAGATCTTCTCGCCCGGGATGCCGGCGATGCCGGAGACGTCGCTGCCGCGCGACAGGATGTGGAAGGAGTCCAGACAGGTGCCGAGCGCCTGGTGATCGGCCTGCTCGACGATGCGCCAGGCGTGGTCGTACGTGTCGACGTGCCGCCCCCAGGCGAGCGCCTCGTACGCGATCCGGATGCCGTGCTCATGGGCGCGCTCGGCGAGGCGGCGCAGCTGCTCGGCGGCGAGGGCGTCGTCGTCCAGGGCGCGCGGGTCGACGCTGGAGCAGACGAGCAGCAGGTCGGCGCCGAGCCTGCGCATCACGTCGAACTTCCGCTCCGCGCGCCGCAGATTGCGTACGAAGACGTCCTCGGGGACGGCCTCGACGTCACGCATCGGCTGGTAGAGGTCGATGGCGAGGCCGAGGTCGGCGCAGCGGGCGCGGATCTCCTCAGGGCTGAGGGGCGTGCCGAGCAGGTCGTTCTCGAAGATCTCGACGCCGTCGAATCCGGCCGCGGCGATGGCGGTGAGCTTCTCGGAGAGCGGGCCGCTGAGCGAGACGGTGGCGATGGACTTCCGGGCGCCGAGCCGCACTTCGGGGGCATCGGGGGCATCGTGGGCTGACACCGGTTCGTACGCGGCGAGTTGGGCACTAACCATGGCGACCTCCGGCGAACGGGGCGGCGGGTTCGGTGAGCTGGGCGAAGTCCGCGAGCATGGCCTCGGTGTGCGGTTCGAGCCCGGTGAAGAGGCGGAACGCGTCGGCGGCCTGGAAGACGGCCATGCCGCCGCCGTCGACGGTGCGGCAGCCCAACTCGGCTGCGATGTCGAGGAGTTGGGTGTGCAGTGGCCGGTAGACGACCTCGGCGACCCAGAGTTCGGGGCGGAGCAGCTCGGCCGGGAGCGGAAGGCCGGGGTGCGCGGCCATGCCGGTCGGGGTGGCGTGTACGAGGCCGTCGGCGGTGCTGACGTCGGCGGGCCGGCCGGCGTCCGCGCGGCCCGCGCCGAAGCGGGTGGTGAGCGCGTCGGCGAGGGCGGTGGCACGTGCCGGGTCGGTGTCGCAGACGGTGAGCCGGTCGACGCCGAGGTTGAGCAGGGCGTGCGCGACGGCGGCACCGGCCCCGCCCGCGCCGAGCTGCACGACGTGGCCGGTGGACGCGTCGGGCAGGCCGCGCGCGAAGGCCTTGGCGAAGCCGGTGACGTCGGTGTTGTGTCCGACGGCGCGCCCGTCGCGCAGGACGACGGTGTTGACGGCGCCCAACTCGGCTGCTTCCGGCGCGAGTTCGTCAAGATGCTCGATGACGAGCTGCTTGCAGGGGTGCGTGATGTTCAGCCCGTCGAAACCGAGGAGGCGGGCGGCGCGCAGGAGCTCGCCCACCTCCTCGGGCGGGGTGCCGAGCACGTCGAGGTCGAGGGTGCGGTAGAGCAGCGGCACACCGTGCCGCGCCGCCTCACGTTCGTGCAGGGCGGGGCTGAGCGAGGGCCCGATACCGGAACCGATCAGTCCGGTGAGGTACGAGGACGAGGACACGGGGTGGGGCGCCTTTCTGGTGGGGCTTTCCGGGGGGCTCAGCTTCTCCGGGAAACTCAGCCCCTCCGGCGATTGAGGAGCGGGGTCTGGGGCGGAGCCCCAGTTACGGGAAGGGGCGGGACTGGGGACAGAGCACGCGCAGCCAGCCGTCAGAGGGCCGCCGACTCCGCCTTGACCGTGCTCACAGGGGCAGAGGTGGCCGCCAACTCACCTGGCCGAAGCCCGAGTTCAGCGGTAGGCACCTTGTGCGTCTCACGCCCCGTAGCCACCGCCACAGCGCAGATGACACACACGGCAGCGGAGAACACCGCGACCCCCACCCAGTTGGAACCGTCCCCACCCGCGATCCGCTCGGCGATGCTGACGGCGAACCCGGCGACGGCAAAGCCGATCTGGGTGCCGACAGCCATCCCCGAGAGCCGCACCCGAGCCGGGAACATCTCCCCGTAGAACGACGGCCAGATCCCGTTGGCCGCGCTGTAGACGACGCCGAAGAAGAGCACGCCGACGGCGAAGACCAGCGGGTAGCTGCCGAGGGAGATCGCCCACAGGTAGACGAAGATCAGCACGGCGCAGCCGATCGCGCCGATGAGGAAGACCGGCTTGCGGCCGATGCGGTCGGAGAGCTTGGCCCAGAGCGGGATGGCGAGCAGGGCGACCGCGTTGGCGCAGCCGTTGACCCAGAGCATGCCGGTCTTGTCGAGTCCGACGGCATCACTCGTGGCGTACGCGAGGGCCCAGACGGAGAAGATCGTGCTGACCGTGGCGATCAGGGCCGCGCAGATCACGCGCAGGACGCTCGCCCAGTGGTTCACGAGCAGCTCGGCGAGCGGCATCTTCGCGACGGCCGCGTGGGCGGTGGCCTCCTGGAACACCGGGGTCTCGTCGAGGGTGCGGCGGATGATCCACCCGATGACGGCGACGACCGCGCTCAGCAGGAAGGGGATGCGCCAGCCCCAGGTGTAGAGCTGCTCGTCGGGCAGCGCGGCGACCGGGATGAACGCGAGGGTGGCGAGGATCTGCCCGGCCTGGGTCCCGTTGAGCGTGAAGCTGGTGTAGTAGCCGCGGCGGTGTTCCGGGGCGTGTTCCAGAGTCATGGCGTTGGCGCTGGCCTGCTCGCCGGCGGCGGAGAGTCCCTGTAGGACGCGCATCAGGACGAGCAGCGTGGGCGCGAGGGTGCCGGCCTGGGCGTACGTGGGAAGGCAGCCGATCAGGAACGTGGACAGGCCCATGAGGACGAGCGTCCACACCATGATCGTGCGGCGGCCGACGCGGTCGCCGATGTGGCCGAGGAAGAGGGCGCCGACGGGGCGGGCCGCGTAGGCGACGCCGAAGGTCGCGAGCGAGATCAGCGTGGCGGTGGCCGGGTCGTCCGGGTTGAAGAAGACCTTCGGGAAGACCAGGGCGGCGGCGCTGCCGTAGATGAAGAAGTCGTAGTACTCGAGCGCGCTGCCGATCCAGGCGGCGAAGGCTGCCTTGCGCGGCTTGCCTGTCGACGGCGCGGACGGCACCGGGGCGGCTTCCTGGTGGGACACGGGGGCTCCTCGGGGGAGAGGCAGGATACCGGGCGGCTCGCGGAGGGCTGCGCCCGAGGGGAGGTACTTCCTGGAAGTGCGACCGCACCCTGACACGTGCAGTTAACGCACTAGATAGTTAATTAACTTGGCTGAGATGCTGCCCGGACCTCCGGGTGGTGTCAATAGGTCCGGCGGCTTTCCGCCGCACGGATCGGCCCAGAGGTACGGGCTGCGCGGCTCAGGCGGAGGCGTCTGTGCCCCGTGGGCCGTCCAGACCACCGTCGAGCCCGTCCAGACCACCGTCGAGCCCGTCCAGACCGTCCTCGGCCAGGACCCGCTGGGCCACCGCGAGCGCGGCATTGGCGGCGGGCACGCCGACGTACACGCCGCACTGCAGCAGCACCGCGCCGATCTCCTCCGGCCTGAGACCGTTGCGTACGGCGGCGCGCACGTGCATCGCGAGTTCGTCGAGGTGGTGGTGGGCGACGAGGGCGGTGAGCGTGACGAGGCTGCGGTCGCGGCGGCTCAGGGTGGGGTCGGTCCAGATCTCGCCCCAGGCGTAGCGGGCGATGAAATCCTGGAATCCGGCCGTGAGCGCGGTTGTACGGGCCTGGGCCCGGTCGACGTGGGCGTCGCCGAGCACCTCGCGGCGCACCGCCATGCCACGGCCGGGGCCGGGTGCGGCGAAGTGGTCGCGCAGGGCGGCCAGTACGGCGGCGGGTTGTTCGGCGGGTGCGAGGTGCGAGGTGTGCGCCAGTTCCGTGAGCCGGGCGCCGGGGACCGCGTCGGCGATCTCCCGGGCGTGCGCGGGGGGCGTGGCCGGGTCGTCCCGCCCGGCGAGCACCAGCGTGGGCGCGGTGACGGACGGCAGGTCGGGGCGCAGGTCGAGCACGGCGAGCGCGTCGCAGCAGGCCGCGTACGCCTGCGGGTCGGTGTTCCGCAGGTCGTCGACGAGCGTGTGCCCGAGCTGTCCGTCCCCGCGCTCCAGGAATCCGGGCGTGAACCACCGCCCCGGCGCCCCGTCGGCGACCGCCCCCGTGCCCGACGCCCTGACGAGGGCGGCCCGTTCGTGCCACGGCTCGGGCGGCCCGAAGTGCGCGGAGGAGCAGACTACGGCGAGCCGGTCGACCCGCTCGGGGTGGTGCACGGCCAGCCAGAGGCCGACGGCCCCGCCGAGCGAGACGCCCGCGTAGTGGAACCGGTCGATGCCGAGATGGTCGGCCAACTCCAGTACCAGGGCGCCGAGTTGGGCGACGGTGGCACCGGGCGCGACAAGCTCGGCGGGCGACCGGCCGTGCCCCGGAAGATCCCACCGCACGGTACGGAACGCCGAACTCAACTCGGGCGCAACGGCGTCCCACAGCGCGGTGGAAGTGCCGAGGGAGGGCCCGAGGAGGAGCGCGGGGGCGGTCGGGGGGCCGGCGGTGTGGTGGTGCAGGTGGGGGCGGTCGGGGATCTGGTGGGTGCTCATGGGCGGCTCATTGGTCGGGTTGGGGTTGGGCCGCAGGGTCGGCCCGTCTGGGTTGGAGGAGCGGGGGCAAATCCAGCCCCTGCGGCGTTCGATCCAGCCCCTCTGACGCCTGAGGAGCGGGGCAAATCCAGCCCCTCCGGCGTTTGAGGAGCGGGGGTCCGGGGGCTGGCCCCCGAAGCGGGGTCCGGGGCGGAGCCCCGAAGCGGGGTCCAGGGGCGGCAGCCCCGGGCAGGGCTCGGAGCGGAGATCCGGAAACGGACGAGAAATCCAGCCCCTCCGGCGTTTGAGAAGCGGGGGTCCGGGGGCTGGCCCCCGAAGCGGGGTCCGGGGCGGAGCCCCGAGGCGGGGCCCAGGGGCGGCAGCCCGGGCAGGGGCTCGGGGGCGGAGCCCCGAGGGAGACCGGACGCAGCCAGGAAGGGGCTGATGGCCAACACCCCTCACCAACGCCCGAGCGCCCGCTCGACAAGCACCGCGGCCGCGCCCGTGTAGCGAGCCGGGTCCGCGAGGCCCGGAAGGTCGAGCGCCCGCACCGCCGCCTCGTCGAGCCCCGCACGGGCCAAGTGCGCGGCCAACGTCTCCGCCATGCCGCCACCGCCCGCACGGGACTCGGCGGCCACGTCGGCCAGGAGTCGCTTCGCCCGCCCCCGGCCCAGCACACCGGACAGCGCCGCGGCCAGGCGTTCGGAGACGATCAGGCCGTCCGTGAGGTCCAGGTGGGCCCGCATCCGGTCGGGGAACACCCGCAGCCCGGCGGCGAGTTCGGCGGCGTCACGCGCGGCCCCGCCCACCGTGCGCAGCAGGTCCCGGAGCGTCTCCCACTCGGCGTGCCACGCCCCGGCGGGCCGTTCGTCCTCCGCCGCCACGCTTCCGTACAGCGTCGCCGCGAGGGCGGGGGCGCGACGGGCCGCGGCGGCGATCAGCGTGGACCGTACCGGGTTGGCCTTGTGCGGCATGGCCGACGAGCCTCCCCCGCCGCCCTCGGCGAGTTCGCCGATCTCGGTACGGGAGAGCACGAGCACATCGGCGGCGAACTTCCCGAGTGCGCCCGCCGCGAACGCGAGCGCACCGGCCAGGTCCGCGACCGGCGTACGCAACGCATGCCAAGGCAACTCCGGTGCGGTCAGACCGAGTTGACGGGCGTAGGCGGCGAGCAGCACGACCCCCGAGCCCCCCTCCCCCACTCCCCCGTCCTCGCCGAACTCCACCGCCTCACCAATCGCCCCGAACTCCCCGAACTCCCCGAACTCCCCGAACGCCGCCAACGTCCCCGCCGCACCGCCGAGTTGAGCGGGCAGCCCCGCCCGTACGACGACGAGACGGTCCCGGGCGTCGAGGATCAGGGAGCGCCAGCCCGCCGCCTTCAGGCCGAAGGTCGTGGGCACGGCGTGCTGGGTGAGCGTGCGACCCGGCATCGGGGTGTCGCGGTGGGCGGCGGCGAGGCCGCCCAACTCCTGTGCCGCCCGGTCGAGTTCGGGTACGAGCAGGTCAAGGACGCGGGACGCGACCAGCATCGCCGCCGAGTCCAGGATGTCCTGGCTCGTCGCCCCCCGGTGCACATACGCCGCGGCCTCCTCCGGCACCGCCGCCGTGAGGTCCGCGACCAGCGGAATCACCGGGTTGCCGCCCGCGCGGGCGCGCACAGCGAGGTCGCGGACGTCGAACCACTCGGCACGCGCGGCCTCGGCCACGGCATCAGCGGCCCGCTCGGGCGCGAGGCCGAGTTCGGCCTGGGCCCGCGTCAGGGCCGCCTCGGCGTCCAGCATGGCCCGCAGGAACTCCCGGTCACCGGTGGCGTGTTCGGCGGGCGACGCCACCCGGCCTGGCGCGAGCAACCCGACGTCGAACCCGCCGCCCGTGCCCTCCTCGTACGTCAAGAGAACTCCAGGAACACCGTTTCGTCCGGCCCTTGCAGGCGCAGGTCGAAGCGGTACGTGGCGTGCGGTTCGGGGGTGGCGAGGAGCGTTGCCCGGCGCTCGGCGGGCAGCGCGGCGAGGAGCGGATCGGCCTCGGCACCGCTCCCGGAGGCGTCCGGCACGTACACGCGCGTGAACAGGTGGTGGGTGAGGCCGCGGGCGAACACGCAGACGCTCAGGTACGGGGCGCGGCCGTCGCGGGCGCCGGGGCGCAGGGTGCGGATCGCCCAGTGGCCGTCGGCGTCGGTGGCGACGCGCGTGAAGCCGGTGAAGTCGACGCCGTTGCGGCCGAGGAAGCCACCGGTGACCGGATCGCGCCGCAACGAGCCGCCGCGCCGCGGGAGTCGGCCTTCCGCATCCGGGCCCCAGAACTCCAGGAGGGCGTCCGGTACGGGTGCGCCCGCGCCGTCGAGGACCCGGCCGTGCACGGTGACGGTGTCGGGGTGGGCGTGCGGGGCGGCGTCGGGGCCGCCGGGGAAGGGCAGGGCGTAGCCGTAGAAGGGACCGACGGTGTGCGACGGGGTGGGCGCGGGCCGGGTGTGGCTGCTCATGTCAGCGTCCCTCCTCGATCCAGGTGGCGGCGGGGCCGTCGAGCACGATGTCCCAGTGGTAGCCGAGGGACCATTCGGGCCGGGACAGATCGTGGTCGTAGGCGGCGACGAGGCGGGCGCGGGCGGCCTCGTCGGTGACGGACTGCAGGATCGGGTCGTACGCGAAGAGCGGGTCGCCCGGGAAGTACATCTGGGTGACGAGGCGCTGTGTGAAGGCCGAGCCGAACAGCGAGAAGTGGATGTGGGCGGGCCGCCAGGCGTTGGTGTGGTTGCGCCACGGGTAGGCCCCGGGCTTGATGGTGGTGAAGCGGTAGGAGCCGTCGTCGCCGGTCAGCACCCGCCCCACACCGGTGAAGTGGGGGTCGAGGGGCGCGGGGTGCTGGTCGCGCTGGTGGGCGTAGCGGCCGGAGGCGTTGGCCTGCCAGAGCTCGATCAGCTGGCCGCGCACGGGCCGCCCTTCGCGGTCGAGGAGCCGGCCGCTGACGGTGATGCGTTCGCCGAGCGGCTCGCCCTGGTGCTGCCGGGTGAGGTCGCTGTCGAGCTCGGTGACGTCGGTCTCGCCGAAGGCGGGCGAGGAGAGTTCGACGGCCTCGGGGTCGAGCCGGGTGTCGATGACGACGGGGGGCTGGGTGGGGTGGCGGAGCGCGCTGGATCGGTACGGGGCGTATTCGCGCCGCGGGTGGTGGCTCGGCTCGGCGCCCTCGGCGAGCCTCTTCTCGTACGCCTCGCGCTCGCGCGCCATCTGGCGGTCGATGTCCGCCTGCGTCAACTCGTCGGCGGGGCGGGCCTGTTCGGGCACGGTGCGGGTGGTCTCGGTCATGGACGTCAACTCCTAGCGTTCGAGTACGAGGGCGAGGCCCTGGCCGACACCGATGCACAGGGTGGCCACGCCCACCCCGGAGCCCTTGCGGGCGAGCTGGTGCGCGACGGTCCCGGCGAGCCGGGCGCCGGAGGCACCGAGGGGGTGGCCGAGGGCGATGGCGCCGCCCTGCGGGTTGAGCACGGCCGGGTCGAACTCCGGCCACTCGGCGACACAGCCGAGGACCTGCGCGGCGAAGGCCTCGTTCAGTTCCAGGGTCGACAGGTCGGCGAAGCTCTTTCCCGCCTTGTCGAGGGCACGGTGGACGGCCTCGACCGGGGCGAGCCCGAAGTACTGCGGGTCGAGACCGGCCACACCGGTCGCTGAGATCCGCGCCAGCGGCGTACGACCGCTCGCGCGCAGCCCTTCCTCGTCGGCGAGGAGCAGCGCGGAAGCGCCGTCGTTGAGCGCCGAGGCGTTGCCCGCGGTGACGGTCCCGGAGTCGGAGTCGGAGTCGGAGTCGGAGTCGGAGACGGGGCGGAACGAGGGCTTCAGGCGGGCGAGGGCGTCGAGCGAGGTGTCCGGGCGGAGCGACTCGTCGCGTGCGAACGGCACCGGGTCGCCCTTGCGCGCGGGCACGGGGACGGGCACGACCTCGTCCGCGAACAGCCCCTTCTCCCAGGCCTCGGCCGCCTTCTCGTGGCTGCGCAGGGCGTACGCGTCCTGCTGTGCGCGGCTGATCCGGTGCTTGTCGGCGATGAGTTCGGCGGACTCGCCGAGCGGCACGGTCCACTCGGGCGCCATCCTCGGGTTGACCATGCGCCAGCCGAGGGTGGTCGAGTACAGCTCGGCGTGCCCGGCCGGGAAGGCCCGCTCGCTCTTGGGCAGCACGTACGGCGCGCGGCTCATCGACTCGACGCCGCCCGCGAGGGCGACGTGGGCGTCCCCGACGGCGATGGCGCGGGCCGCCTGGATCACCGCTTCGAGGCCGGAGGCGCAGAGCCGGTTGACGGTGGCGCCGGGCACGGAGGTGGGCAGCCCGGCGAGCAGCGTGGCCATGCGGGCGACGTTGCGGTTCTCCTCGCCTGCGCCGTTGGCGTTGCCGACGTACACGTCGCCGATCAGGGACGGGTCCAACTCCGGTGTACGGGCGAGGAGTTCACGGATGACATGGGCGGCCAGGTCGTCGGGGCGGACCCCGGCGAGTCCGCCGCCGTACTTGCCGACGGGGGTGCGCACCGCGTCGACGACGTACACGTCCTTAGCGGCGTTCTTCATCGGACGACCTCCTCGGGGATGTGCACCTTGGTGGCGGTGCGGGCGACGATCTCGTCGGCGGTGACGCCGGGCGCGGTCTCGACCAGGGCGAGGCCGTCCTCGGTCACGTCGAGGACGCCGAGGTCGGTGACGATCCGGTCGACGCAGGCCTTCCCGGTGAGCGGCAGCGTGCACTCGTCCACGAGCTTGGGGCTGCCGTCCTTGGCGGTGTGGGTCATGGTGACGATCACCCGGCGGGCGCCGTGCACCAGGTCCATGGCGCCGCCGATGCCGGTGACGAGCTTGCCGGGCACGGCCCAGTTGGCGAGGTCGCCGCGCGCCGACACCTGCATCGCGCCGAGCACGGCGACGTCGATGTGGCCGCCGCGGATCATCCCGAAGGACAGCGCCGAATCGAAGAACGACGCCCCGGGAAGGACGGTGACCGTCTCCTTGCCCGCGTTGATGAGGTCCGGGTCGACCTCGTCCTCGTACGGGTACGGGCCCGTGCCGAGGATGCCGTTCTCCGATTCGAGGACGACCTCGACGCCGGGCGGCAGGTGGCCCGGGATCAGCGTGGGCAGTCCGATGCCGAGGTTGACGTACTCGCCGCCCCGCAGTTCGCGGGCGGCGCGGGCCGCCATCTCGTCCCTGGTCCAGCTCATCGGGTCCGCACCGTCCTCTGCTCGATCCGCTTGTCGGCCGCCTGCCCGGGGGTGAGCGCGACGACGCGCTGCACGAAGATCCCCGGCACGTGCACCTGGTCGGGGTCGATCTCGCCGGGCTCGACCAGCTCCTCCACCTCCGCGACGGTGACGCGTCCGGCCATCGCGGCGAGCGGGTTGAAGTTCCGCGCGGACTTGGCGAACACGAGGTTGCCGTGCCGGTCGCCCTTCGCGGCCCGTACGAGGGCGAAGTCGGTGCGGATGCCGCGCTCCAGGACGTACTCGGTGCCGTCGAACTCCCGCACCTCCTTCGGCGGCGAGGCGAGCGCGACGCCGCCGTCCCCGTCGTACCGCCACGGCAGCCCGCCCTCGGCGACCTGGGTGCCGACGCCCGCGGGCGTGTAGAACGCGGGGATCCCGGCACCGCCCGCGCGCAGCCGTTCGGCGAGGGTGCCCTGCGGGATCAGCTCGACCTCCAGCTCACCGGCTAGGTACTGGCGCGCGAACTCCTTGTTGGCGCCGATGTACGAGCCGGTCACGCGGGCGATCCGGCCGGCCGCGAGCAGCACGGCGAGCCCGGAGTCCATGGCCCCGCAGTTGTTCGACACGACCTCCAGGCCGCCGACGCCGCGCGCGTGCACCGCCTCGATCAGCGCGTTCGGCACTCCGCTCAGGCCGAAGCCGCCGACCGCGAACGACGCCCCGTCCCGGACGTCGGCCACGGCCTCGGCGGCCGTGGCCACCACCTTGTCCATCCGTACGCTCCCGCCTTCACGCAGGTTCCGTCAGCACGAGCATCAACCCCGGGGGTTGGCCCCCGGAGAATTAATCAGTGCACTGACTATCTCTGTGTGAGTCCGAAGCGTGGCATCATGTCTGGCCTGGGTCAAGACCCTCAGTGCAAGGAGCATCTCGGTACGGAGAGCATCTCGGTACGAGGGCACCTCGCCGCCGACGGAAGGACGTACGTGCCCGCGCTCGACCTCAGTACGCATCCCGGCCACCTGGCCCGCCGGCTGCAGCAGGCGCACACCCTGCTGTGGCACACGGTCGTCTCCGAGGACGTCACCTCGCCGCAGTTCGCGGTGCTCAACGCGCTGGTGGGCGAGGGCGGCATGGATCAGCGGTCGGTGGGCGAGCGCGTCGGCCTGGACCGCTCCACGGTCGCCGAGGTGATCCGCCGCCTGGTCGACCGCGGTCTGCTCGACAAGGTCCGCGATCCGAAGGACGGCCGCCGCTCGGTCCTGCACGCCACGGACGAGGGGCGGCGCGTCCACCGGCGCCTGTCCCCCCGTACGGCCCGGATGAACCAGATCTTCCTGGCCCCGCTGAACCCGGACGAACAGTCCACGTTCCTGGAGTTGCTGCAACGGGTGGCGGACTCGGCGGAGGGGTTGCGGGGCACGCTCTAGCTCCGGGCGGCCGGCACGTCCGCGGCGCAGGACGGGTGATCGCGACTGCTTCGGCTGGGCTGCTGAGGCTCGGGGGGGCGGCGCTTCGGCTGCTTCCTGCGGCTACTTCGGCTGGGTGGCGATCTGGATGAGATTGCCGCAGGTGTCGTCGAAGACGGCCGTCGTGACCGGGCCCATCTCCACGGGCTCCTGGGTGAAGTGGACGCCGAGACCGGTGAGCCGCTCGTACTCCGCCTGTACGTCGGTGACGGCGAACTGGGCGATCGGGATGCCGTCCGCGACGAGGGCGTCGCGGTAGGGCTTGACGGCCGGGTGGCCCGCGGGCTCCAGGAGGAGTTCGGTGCCCTCCGCCTCCTCCGGCGAGACGACGGTCAGCCAGCGGTCCTCTCCGCCGACCGGGACGTCGTGCTTCTTCACGAAGCCCAGGATCTCGGTGTAGAAGCGCTCGGCCTTCGTCTGGTCGTCGACGAAGACGCTGGTCAGATGGATCTTCATGGGGTGCTCTCCTCGGGCCTTGAGGCGTCGGGCACGGGCCACCGCTCGGTGATCTGCCGGAGCGGGGCCGTGTTCAGGTCGTGGTACTTGTAGCGGCCCTCCCGCCTGGTCTCGACGAGCCCCGCGGACTCGAGCACGGCGAGGTGCTGCGAGACCGCCTGGCGCGAGAGGCCGAGCTGGTGCTTCATGCTCAGCCGCCCGCAGATCTCGAACAGTGTCTGCCCTGAGCGGTCCGCGAGCTCGTCGAGGATGGTGCGACGGGTGGGGTCGGCCAAGGCTTTGAACAGGTCATCGGCCACGCCCCCAGCATAGGCAAGTGACGACTTGCCTATCAACTCGGACGCCCACGCCCGCTCCATACGCCGCTCACAACACGCTCCGTACGCCGCTCACAGCACACTCCGTACGCCACCTCACAGCACGCTCCGTACGCCGCTCACAGCACGGCGATGCCCAACGGCCGCTCCCCCGCCGTGAGCCGGGACGTCTTTCCGCTCGGCACGTCGACGATCGTGATGCCGTGCCAGTACCCGTCGCGCGTGAAGCCGCCGCTGACGTAAGCCGTGCGGCCGTCCCGGGAGACGGCGACGTCCTCGTGCGGTCCGTCCAGCGGGACCACCCGCTCCTCGCCGTCCTTCGTACGGATCGTGAGCGACGGGTCCTCGTCGGACGAGCCGATGGGGCCGGTGCCGACGACGAAGAGAGTGCCGTCCTCGGTGATCGTGGCCCCGTGCTGATGCGTGTTCGCGGTCATCGGCTCGATGCGGGACGCGCCGGTCCGCGGGTCGACCACGACCAGCCTCTCGCCCTCGAACGGGAAGAGCAGCTTCCCGTCGGAGGGCCGTACCACCGCGTAGTGCGGCTTCAGCCAGGAGCCGAGGCCGCCCTCGGTCCCGTACGGGGCGACCTCGATACGGCGCGGCTCGCCCTCGCCGTCGGCGCACACCACGGTCACGTCGAAGGAGTCGTGATCGGTGGCGTACACCTCGCGGCCGTCCCGCGAGACGTCCACGTCGAAGGGGCGTCGGCCCACCGGCGCGGTGTCGGTCACCTCGCGGGTCCGGGTGTCGATGGTCTCCAACACCCCGTTCCCGCCCGGCACGTTGACGCCCACGTACACCTGCTCGCCGTCCGGCGCGAGCGCGATGCCCATGCCGCCACCGCGGTACTCGCCCGTCGCGGATGGCCCGGAGTCCGTCTCGTACGGGATGACCGCCAGGCGCTCGCGCTTGCGGGTGTCGACGACGGCGACGCCCTCGGCGGTCGCGACCCAGGCCCTGCCGTCCTCGCCGACGACGAGGCCGTACGGGGCGGTGCCGACCTGGACCGTGTCGATCGGGCCCTTCTCCGGGTCCACGAACGTCACGGTCTCGCCGCCGAAGTCGGCCACGAGCAGGGTGCCTTCGGGGGTGCGCCCGTCGGGTTCGGCTCCGGGGGCGACCGGCGCGGGCGCGTCGCCCTCGCCCGGTCCCGCGGCCTGCGTGGGGCCGCATCCGGCGAGCAGGGTGACGGCCGCGGCCGCGACGGCGAGGCCGGTACGGCGCGGGCGCCGCGCGCGGCTCATCGGACGGCCCGCAGGAGTCCGGCGATGCGGTCGAAGCCGCGCCGTTCGGCGTGCTCCAGGGCGGTGACGCCGTCGCCGTCCGGGAGGCCCGGAGTGGCGCCCGCGGTGATCAGCAGCTCGACGATCTCCTCGTGCTCCCGTCCGCCGTCGCCGAGGATCACGGCCTCCAACAGGGCGGTCCAGCCGAGGTGGTTGACGTGGTCGACGTCGATGTCCGTCTCGCGCAGCAGGGCTCGTACGTAGTCGACGTGGCCGCGTTCGGCGGCGGGGATCAGGGCGATGCCGCCGAAGCGGTTGCGCAGGGTCAGGTTGGCGCCGGCCGGGAGCAGCAGCCGCATCATGGCGACGCTGCCGGTGACTCCGGTGACCAGCCACGGGCTGTCGTCGCGGGCGTCCCGCGCGTTCGGGTCGGCACCCGCGGCGACCAGCTCGCGGGCCGCACCGAGGTGGTCGGCGCTCGCGGCGAGCAGCAGGGCGGTGCGGCCCTGGGCGTCGCGCGCCTCCAGCTGCGCTCCGGCGGCGAGCGCGGCCCGTACGCCTTCGGGGTCGCCCTGAGCGGCGGCGCTCAGCAGGGCGCGGTCTTGTGCGGTCGTTCTGGTCACGGTCGTCCCACGCTCCTCGGTCCTGTCTGCGGTGTCCATCCTGGGGGTGCGGGGGGCCTGGGGTGGTCGGCGTACCGGGTGCGGGGTGCGGGCGGGATGGGGGACGCGGGGGTCGGCCGATCGGTGGATGCGGGGGTTCGGCGCCGCGTGCTTCTCCCCTCCCCGCCCCTTCCCGAAACCGGGGCTACGCCCCGGACCCGGTTTTTAGGGGCGCGGGGAACTGCGCGACCAGCCACGACGGAGCTGCACCCGAACTACGGCCAGGAAAGCGGGGCCAGGGGCGCAGCCCCCGGAAGCCGTCCGCCAGGACTTTCGGGAAGGGGCGGGGAGGGGAAGGGAGACGTCCACCAGCACCCCCTCGATCGTCGCCCGGATCTCCCGCATGACGGCCACGATCCGCCCCTCCTGCCCCCCCCGTGAGCGGGCGATCGCCACCTCCCGGAGAAGCCGCTGCGGATCGCCATCGCTCTGGCGGGCCTGGGACTAGCGGCTTCCCTCTGGTACCGGGCGTAGGGGCGCCGGGGCTCCTCCCCGGCGGCGATCGGCCTGGATCGGCCTGGATCGGCCTGGATCGGCCTGGATCGGCCTGGATCGGCCTGGATCGGCCCAAATCCTAGTGCGGCCCGCACCCGGAACTGCTGGGATCAGGGCTATGAGCACCCCTCTCCTCGACGAACCCGATGTGACGGACCGGATGGAACGGAACCTGGCCGAACACGCCTGTCATCTGCATCGGCACATGACCGGTGCGAGCGTCACCGAGAGCGGTGACCTGCTGATCGCCGACAGCGGCCTGGACGACGACACCTTCAACATCGTCGCCTCGGCACGGTTCACGCCCGCCACCGCCGCGGCACGGATCGCCGAGACCACGCGGGCGGTGGCGCGCACCGGCCGCCGGTTCTCCTGGTGGGTGGGGCCCGCCTCGGCCCCGACGGACCTCACCGCCCGTCTGACGGCCGCCGGTCTGCCCGCGTCCGAGCACGAGACGGCCATGTGGGCCGAGCTCGACGACACCCTGCCGCCGCCCACCGCCCGAGGGCTGGACATCCGGGCGGTGACCACACCCGAGCAGCTCGCCGACTACGCCACCGTGCTCGCCGCGAACTGGACCCCGCCCGCCGACACCGTCCGCACCTTCTTCACCCGGGCCGCCCCGCAGGCCCTCGCCGCGCGCTGCCCGGCCACCTACCTGGTCGGCTACGTGGACGGCCGTCCCGTCTGCTCAGCCGAAGTGCTCTCACACGCGGGCGTGGCCGGCATCTACAACATCTGCACCCTGGCCTCCCACCGCCGACGCGGCCACGGCACGGCCATCACGCTCGCCTCCCTCCAGACGGCCCGCGACCAGGACCATCCCCTCGCGGTCCTGCAGGCGTCCACCGATGGCGAACCCGTCTACCGCCGCCTCGGTTTCCGCTCCTGCGGGCGCTTCACCGAACACGCCCTCACCCCCTGAACTCCCGGTATTACCCGGGCAGTTCGGCAGTCGACTGCACTAGGGTTGCCCGACCATGTCCGATCTTCTCGGAATCAATCACCTGACACTGGCGACCGACGACCTCGACCGGCTCGTCACGTACTACACGGGGCTCCTCGGGGCCGCACTCGCCTTCGAGCGTGCGGCCACCCCGTCCGGCCCCCGGATCGCCGCTCTCGACGTCGGCGGGAACGACCACCTGATGGTCGTCGAGACACCCGCCGCCGCCACGACCGGGCCCGATCCCCTGGGCGGGGCGGGCTGGGGACTGCGCGTCGGGACGTACGCCCAGCTGTGCGAGGTGCGCGAGCGCCTCCTGGCGGCCGGCCGGCCCGTCGGCGAGATCGAGACGCTGCCCGCGCAGTGGACGATGACCGCGCGCGACCCCGACGGCCGCCCCGTCGACGTACGGGCCCATCGCCCCCGCGGCGCATGAGGGTCGGACTCGGGCGGGAGCCGGACCTGTCCGGCCTGCTCGCCCTGGCCGCCCAGGTGGAGCACTGGTTCGGGCCGATGGTCGACGAGCCCGGCTTCCACCGCGCCCTGACCGAGCACCTCCGCCGGTCCACCGCGCTCGTCGCCGTCGCCGACGACGGCCGGGAGATCGTCGGCGGACTGCTCTTCGGCCCCGACTCCCCCACGTACCACGTCGATTGGCTCGTGGTCTCGGCGCGTGTGCGGGGGCAGGGAGTCGGTTCGGCGCTGCTGGCCGACGCGCTGCGCAGGTTCGTACGGGAGCCGGGGACCGTCGACGTGGTCACGTTCGGCGCCGACCACCCGGGGGCCGTCGCCAGTGGTGCGCGGGTCTTCTACGAGCGGCTCGGCTTCGTCCCCGGGGAGGCCGCCGCTCCCGGTCCCGAGGGCGGATCGCGGCAGGTCTACCGCCGGGCCGTCACTCCCGCCCCGACCTGACGGCGCGGCCGAGCCACACCCCCGGAGCCCCTTCTCCCAGATCACGCCACGCCCTACGTCCGCCCGGTGTCCGTCGGCCACAGGGCGGCGGACACCGGTGCCGGACCGTGGACCTCGACGCCGTCGCCGTGCCGCAGCACCAGTCGTCGAGGTCGGCGGCGGCCTCGTGCGGCGCGGGGTCGGTGTACGTACGCCACCATGCGTCCGCGCACGCCCCCGCGCCGCCGAGGCGTTCGTACCGCTCGGCCGCCGTCACGTACCGGCGTGCCGCGTTACAGGACCCGGGCCGCCTCGGCCAGGGTCGCGCCCGTGCACGGTTCGGCGGCGGTCGAGGCGTTGGCTGAGCTGGCCGCCGAGCGCGCTGAGCACCTGCGGCGGGCGGCCGGGGCGGAACCGTACGAGCACCTGCGGCGGGCCGTCGGGGCGGAACCGTCCGACTCGACCTGACAAAGCCGCTGACCTGGGGTTTTCCCCAGCGCCCCGACTCAGGGAATATCTCCGCGGCCTGATACGCTGAGCGCACTAGTTGAATCATCAACTATTAGCCGATGCCGACCCACACGGAGGTGGCTCCCATGCAGTTCGGGATCTTCACTGTCGGAGACGTCACGCAGGACCCGACCACGGGACGCACGCCGACCGAGCGCGAGCGGATCAAGGCCATGATCGCCATCGCGCTGAAGGCCGAGGAGGTCGGCCTCGACGTCTTCGCGACGGGCGAGCACCACAACCCGCCGTTCGTGCCGTCGTCACCGACCACGATGCTCGGGTACGTCGCGGCGCGGACCGAGAGGCTGATCCTCTCCACCTCCACCACCCTCATCACCACCAACGACCCCGTGAAGATCGCGGAGGATTTCGCGATGCTCCAGCACATCGCGGACGGGCGCGTGGACCTGATGATGGGGCGCGGCAACACCGGCCCGGTCTATCCGTGGTTCGGCAAGGACATCCGGCAGGGCATCCCGCTCGCCATCGAGAACTACGCGCTCCTGCGCCGCCTGTGGCGCGAGGAGACGGTGGACTGGGAGGGCAGGTTCCGCACACCGCTGCAGGGCTTCACGTCCACGCCGCGCCCCCTGGACGACGTACCGCCGTTCGTCTGGCACGGCTCCATCCGCTCGCCGGAGATCGCGGAGCAGGCCGCGTACTACGGTGACGGCTTCTTCCACAACAACATCTTCTGGCCGGCCGACCACACCAAGAAGATGATCGAGCTGTACCGCACGCGGTACGCGCACCACGGCCACGGCACCCCCGAGCAGGCCGTCGTCGGCCTCGGCGGTCAGGCGTTCATCGCTAAGAACTCCCAGGACGCGGTACGGGAGTTCCGCCCGTACTTCGACAACGCGCCCGTGTACGGGCACGGGCCGAGCCTGGAGGACTTCACCCGGCAGACACCGCTGACCGTGGGCTCCCCGCAGCAGGTGATCGAACGGACCCTGTCCTTCCGTGAGTACGCGGGCGACTACCAGCGCCAGCTGTTCCTGATGGACCACGCGGGCCTGCCGCTCAAGACCGTCCTGGAGCAGATCGACCTGCTCGGCGAGGAGGTCGTGCCGGTTCTGCGCGAGGAGTTCGCCAAGCTGCGGCCCGCGGGCGTGCCCGACGCGCCGACCCACGCCTCGCTGCTCGCAGCCGGGAAGACCACCGAGGAATCCGCCGAAGAAGGAGTGACCGTCGCATGAAGCTGACCGTCGTATCGGCCGGGCTGAGTGTCCCGTCGTCGACCCGGCTGCTCGCGGACCGGCTCGCGGCGGCCGTGGGCGCGCAGGCCGCCGTGGACGTCGAGGTCGTCGAGGTCGTCGAGGTGCGGGAGCTCGCGCGGGAGATCGCGCAGAACTTCACCAGCGGCTTCCCCGGGAAGGCCCTGTCGGGCGCCTTCGACGCGGTGGCGTCGGCGGACGGCCTGATCGTGGTCACGCCGGTGTTCTCCGCCTCGTACAGCGGGCTGTTCAAGTCGTTCTTCGACCTGCTCGACCAGGACGCCATCAGCGGGAAGCCGGTGCTGCTCGCCGCGACCGGCGGCAGCGCCCGGCACTCGCTCGTCCTGGAGCACGCGCTGCGCCCGCTGTTCGCGTATCTGCGGGCCATGACCGTGCCGACCGCGGTGTACGCCGCCTCCGAGGACTGGGGCGCGGCGGGCCTCGACGGCCGGATCGAGCGGGCCGCGGGCGAGCTGGCCGGGCTCATGACGGGCGGCGCCGTGCACCACGCGCCGCGCGCGGGCGGTACGGGAGACGACTTCCAGGTGGTGCCGTTCGAGGAGCAACTCGCCGCGCTCCAGGCCGAGTAGCCCGCACGCGGCGACGTACAGGAAGGAACAGCCATGACCGACAGGTTCGGCAGCGTGCGACCCGACGGGCGGGCGACCGAGGACCGCTGGGCCGGTGCGCTGCACCTCTTCGACGACGGGCCCGAACGGGCCGCCGGCCGCGAGGAGTCGACCGTGGAGCGCTGGGAGCGCGCCGGGCTGCTCTTCGAGGAGAAGCGGTACGCGGCGGCGGCGCGGCTGCTCGTCGAGGTGGTCGAGGAGTTCCCCGAGCACACGGCCGCCCGGATGCTCCTCGCCCGCGCGTACTACCACTCGGCGCAACTGGGCCGCGCGGAGGCCGCGTTGCGCCTGGTGATCGAACGGGACCCGGTCGACGCGTACGCCCATCTGCTGCTCGGCCGCACCCTGGAGCGGCAGAGCCGCAAGGAGGAGGCCGAGCCGTGGCTGCGGATGGCGGGGGCGTTCGCGGCGGAGTAGCCCGGCGCGTACGATCCGTGGGGCCGCGGGCGGTCGTCCATCGGGTGGACTGGTCCGGTCCGGCAGCTTCAGGTCGGTGCAGCCGTGGGGCCGCGAACTTCAGGAGCAGCGGCCGGAGTTGGGCTCCCGTCAGATAGCGGCGGCCGCCGTCCAGGCCGCGACCTGGCGCGTCGTCGTGTGCGGTACTCAAGCGAACCCCCGGTGGACCCGTATGACGAAGTGATCGTCCCGCACCCTGGACGGGCCGACTTCGCGACCGCCCACCGGGACCCGTCGTGCCGCCGCATGAGGCCGTGGGTCCGTCCTCTGCACGCCGGTCCTCCACACGCCCGTCCTCTGCACGCCCGTCCCCCACCCACCCGTCGAATGACACTTCCGCAAGTCCTGCCGGCGGCGGCACGGCGCGCGTAGTCTGCCGAGGACACCGCTCGACGGCCACCGGCCCGCAACTCCCGGGAGCCACCGGCCGGTCGACCCGACTGCTTCCACGAGCCTTCGAGGCGTACGACATGAGCACCCTCCGCGAGCGGCTGCACCGGCGCTTCCGTACCGTACGTGCCGCACACGCCCCGGCGTGCGGCACCGTGCACTTCCGCCTCACCACGACCGCCGGCGCCCCGGCAGGGCCCCGCGTGCTCACGTTCCTCGACGCCGACGAACGGACCGTGGGACAGCTCGACCACCAGACGTGCGCGGTCTGCGCGGCCGTGTTCGTCGCCAACATCGCCGTCGCCACGCACTGGCAGGGGCGCGGCGTCGGGCGCGAGGCCCTCACCCTCGTCGCCGACCGGGCACCCGGCTACCACTGGTCCACGTCGCGGCAGTCCGCCCAGGGGCGCGGGTTCTTCGCCGCGCTCTCCGAGGAGACGGGCATCGAGTTCGTCGAGCGCGGGAAGCGGTGCCCGCACATGAGCGGGACCTTGGGGAGCGGGACCTCCGGGATCTCCGGGATCTCCGGGATCTCCGGGATCTCCGGGATCTCCGGGGCCTCCGGGGCCTCCGGGAACGGGGCTGCTGGTTCCGAGCCCGTCGGGTCCTGGCTCACCTGAGCAGTCAGATCGTGATCGCGGTTCCGGGCATCGGCGGCACGCTCGCCGCCGCCTTGCGGCTGGACGGTGGCACGGCTCGGGACGGCGAGGACGTGGCGGCCGCGCGGGAGAGCCTGGACGAGCTGTGGCAGGCGCTGTGGCACGTGCGCCACGTCATGCGGGTCGGCCTGGGGATCACGAGGGCCGACCAGAGCTCCCAGCCGCCGCTGGTCGTACGCCGTCGGACGGAGGGCGGTTGGTTCTCTGTGCCGAGGCGTGGGCCCGCGACGGCTCCCTACCGTACGGAGTCCGTACCGCATGCGTACCGATGGAGGAGTCCTCGTGATCGTGGTGACCGGCGCCACCGGGAATGTCGGCCGTGCCCTTGTCGAGCGACTGGCGGGCGCGGGCCTGCCCGTGCGGGGGGTGAGCCGGAGTCCGGAGCGGGCCGCGCTGCCCGCGGGGGTGGAGGTGACGCGGCTCGACGCCGACGGGCTGTTCGAGGGCGCGTCGAAGCTGTTCCTGCATCTGCAGGGCGCGGCCGGCGAGCGGATTCCCCGGCTCCTGGAGCGGGCGGCGGACAGCGGCGTCCGGCACGTCGTCATGTTGTCCTCCGGCATCGTCGGCGCGGACAAGGAGGACGTGGCGCACCCCATCCACGTATGGCACGCGCAGGCCGAACAGGCCGTTCGTGACAGCAGGTTGGCGTGGACGTTCCTGCGGCCCAACGCCTTCGCCGCGAACGCCTTCAACTGGGCCGGGCAGATCCGGGCGGGCGACTCCGTGCGGGCGCCGTTCGCCGGTGCGCTCACCGCGCCGATCCACGAGGACGACATCGCGGCGGTCGCGGAGCGCGCCCTCCTCGACGGGGGCCACGAGGGCGCCGCACACCGTCTCACCGGGCCGGCGGCGACGACGAACCAGGAGCAGGTCGAGGCCATCGGGCGCGCCCTGGGCCGGGAGTTGACGTTCGTCGAGGTCTCCGCGGACGAGGCGGTGGAGACGCTGTATCCGGACATGCCGCGGGACATGGTGCGGGCGGTGCTCAAGTCGACGGAGGAGTCGGGACATTCGGCGCCCGAGGTCACCACGGCCGTGGAGCGGATCACGGGCCGCCCGGCACGCACGTTCGCGGCGTGGGCGCGGGACCATCGGGAGGACTTCCGGGCATGACGTCCGGGCATGACGTCCGGGCATGACTCTGGGAATGGCTTCCGCCGCATGAGTCCCCGGAGAGGACCAGGCGTCCTTACCGCACATGTGCCATGACGAATCCGCTGCGCGGCCGCGTCGGCATCCTGCGCAGGGGGATGCGGAGGTCCTGGGCCGGTACGTCGTAGTCGAGGCGGGCGAGGCGGGGCAGCAGCGCGGCGAGCACGGCCACCGTGATGTCCTCACCGGGACAGCGGTGTCCCGTGGCCGCCTCGCCGCCGCCCTGCGGGACCAGCTCGTCGCGGGCGGGTTCGCGGCCGGTGAACCGTTCGGGGTCGAACGTGTAGGGAGATTCCCAGAGTTGGGGGTCGTGGTTCTGGCCGTAGAGGTCGAGGAGGACGAGCGCGCCCTCGGGGACGGGCTCGCCGTGCCACTCGACGCGGCTCGGCGCGACACCGGCGACGAAGGGCGCGAAGGGGTAGAAGCGGCGCACCTCGTGGGCGAAGGCGCGGCCGTACCCGTCACGGTCGCGGGCCAGCGGCTCACGCAGCTCGGGGTGCCGGTGCAGGGCATGGGCGCCGAAGGCGGTGTACCAGGCAATCGCGGCCGTGGGGCGGATGACGTTCAGGATCTCCACGGCCGCGGTACGCGCGTCCAGCGGTGCGCCGTCGGCGTCCCGGTGGGCGGCGACCGCCCGTACGACCTCGTGGGACGAGGTGACGGCCGGGTCCTGTTCGGCCAAAGCCCTGCGGCGCAGTTCGTCGACGAGCGTGGCGAGGCGTTCCTCCTGGCGGCCGCGGGCCCGCCTGGCCCGCCAGTGCCGGAGGCCTGGCGTGGCGAATCCGTCGACCATGGCGGCCAGATCGCGCGCCAACTCCCGTACGTCCCGCTCCGGTTGGTCGGCGAGCGGAGCGCCAGCCCAGGTGCAGACGGCTCGGGTGAGGAGCAGGCCCGCCTCGTCGAAGAGGTTGACGCGGAATCGGGCGCGCCATTCGCCGAGCGCGCGCTCCCACTCGACGGTCACGTGCTCGGTCAGGTCCTTGACGGCGGCCCGGTCCTTGAGCAGGCCGACGAAGAGTTCCTTGCGCGTGCGGTGTTCGGGGCCGTCGAGGGTGTGCACGGCGCCCTTGCCGAAGAGGGTGCTCAGGACGGGTTCGGGCAGTGCGGTACGGCGGCGTACATGGTCCTCGTCGTAGAAGAACCGCACCGCCTCCGGTCCGCGCAGGGCGACGGCCGGCCTGCCGAGCAGCCGGGTGCGGACGGGGCCCGGTGCCTGACGGCGTGTGAGGTCGGGGAGCCAGGCGTAGCCGTGGCGGAGCAGGGCGGGCGACTCGTCGAACATGGGGGACCTTTCCGGCAGCGGGGTCCGGGCGGCCGTGTGAAACCGGAGTCGCCAGCTCCGACGCCCTGCCCGGGTGAGTAGGCCTTCCGGTAGTACGGCCTTCCGGCAGTACGGCCTTCCGGCAGTACGGCCTTCCGGTCGCGCCTCGCCCCTCCACCGTAGGCAGCGCCACCGCGGGCCGTCGTGCGCACGCCTGTGACCTGCGGTTCTGCCATGCGTTTGCTGCGTTGGACACAGAAGCGCACAGTGGGATGCGAACCCGGGAACAGCAGAACTACGGCACGCCTCAGCCGCAGGCGGAATCCGTGCGCCTCCGTACGCGTCCGCGTCGGCTCAGCCCGGTTCGCCCCGCCTGCGCGGGGTACCCGGCGCGGCGGAGGAGACCCGTACGGCGGGGGAGGCTCCGTCGCAGCCCCGCCGGGCAGTCTCATCAGGAGGTCAGGAGGACGGCATGCCCGCAGGTTCGAGCGCGAGACGCGAGCGACAGTACGAGCACATCAAGGAGAACGCCAAGGAACACGGAGTCTCGGAGAAGCGGGCCGAGGAGATCGCCGCCCGCACCGTGAACAAGGAGCGGGCCCGCTCCGGCGAGTCCCGTACGGCGAGCCGGACCTCGACCAAGGACCCCAAGTCCGCCCCGGAGCGCGGCGGACAGCGCTCGCACTCCGGCGCGCAGGGGCCGACGAAGGACCAGCTCTACGCCGAGGCCCAGAAGAAGAACATCGAGGGCCGCTCCTCGATGAACAAGCAGGAACTCAAGCGCGCGCTCGGGCGCTGACCCCCGTCGCCTCGGGGCGCCCCGCCGTACGCGCGGGAACGAAGCAGAGCGCGCGGGAACGAAGCAGAGGGAGTCGGAAGCACCATGGGTAACCAGATGGACGTCGTCCGGGCGAAGCTCGCCCGGATCAAGGCCGCGAAGAAGCACACCGACGGTGTCGCGCTCCACCGCGAGGAGCTGAAGGAGCAGGGACGCCGGGAGTCCGAGGCCGCGCGGCAGGCGGAGGCGGCGGCGAAGGCCGCGAAGGCCGGCCGCCGGGACAAGAGCCACTGACCGCAGCCGCCCGAGCACCGCACCGTGAGGCCCGGCCCACGTACGGTCCGGGCCGAGCAGCCCGGGCGCACGTACAGCCCGTGCCCTGAAGGGAGTTCTCATGCCCGTCGACCGGGAGCCCGCGCAGACCTCGGCGCGCGAGCCCGACGCCGTACCGCACGACCCGCAGGACCAGCAGGCCGCACCGGACGACAACGAGACCGACAAGACTGACAAGACAGACAAGACCGGCCACGAGAACGCCGACCACTGGGACGTCCCGACGCCGGACGGCGACCCGGAGGACGAGGACTCGGAGGCTTCGCACGACGACGTGCCGGACACCGACGAGGCGGGCACCGGCCGCAGGGGTGAACAGCAGCAGCAGCTCTCGAACCACCCGGAGCCGCAGGAACCGTCCGGCTGAGCGCAAGAACCGTCCGGCTGAGGGGGTGCACATCGCCCCGAACCTCATCCGTCACACCAGCCTCAGCCCTCCGCGATTCGGCCACCTCGGGCCGCCCCTCGCCCGCGCCAGTGCGGCGACCGTCCGTTCGAACCCTTGCCGTTCAAGGGCTCTCACGCGTCCGGAATCGAGCGCGTTCGATTCCGTACCGGCGTCGTTGTTCCGGGCACTGCCGAACCATCCAGGTGCGGCATGCGACCCAGGAGCTGCCCGTGACCTCGACCCCCACCAGGACCGACGACCCCGCCGACGACCCCACCGACGAATCCCCCGACGAATCCGCCGACGGCTCCCGAGCAACGAGAACCCCTCCCCCGCCCGCCCCGGCGACCATCGAGTTCCAGGCGCAGCACGGGAAGAACCCGCTGGCCGACGCCTCGTTCGGGGCGATGTGCCGGCGGCTGCCCGCCGTGCTCGCGCACACCGCCCGGATGGCCTGGGCGGTCGACCGGGCGGGGGTCGCGCTGCTGCTCGCCTGCCAGATCGTGACCGGCGCGGCGGCCGCCGTGGTCCTCGCGTCCACCGCGCGGGTCATGACGCATCTGCTCGGCGCCGGGGCCGTGTCCGAACGCCTGCACGGCGCCCTGCCCGCCCTGGTCGTGGTGACCGCCGCCGCGGCCGCCGGGCGGATCAGCAGTGCCCTGTCCTCGTACGCCAACGGCCGCATCACGCCGCTCCTGACCACCGAGGCGGACATCGCCCTGGTGGAGGCGGTCTGCCGGGTCGAGGCCTCCGCGTACGGGGAGGACGGGTTCGCCGACCGGCAGGAGGCCGCCGAGGTGGGCATCACGCGCACCCGCCTGATGGTGCAGGACGCGCAGCGGTTCCTGGCCGCCCTCGTCCGGATGGTCGCCGCGAGCAGTGTGATCACCGCGCTGCACTGGCTGATGCTGCCGTTGCTGCTCCTTGCCGTGCTGCCCGCGGGGGTCGGCGCGGTCCTTTCGGCGCGGGTCGACTACGAGACGCACTACCTCAACGTCGGTGACCGCAACGTCCGTTCGATGATGCGCTGGTGGGCGACCGCGTCCCAGTTCGGCGACGAGGTGCGGGCCAACGGCATGACCGGATACCTCACGTACTGGTACCGCGCCCTGTCCACCCGTATCGACCGGCGTACGCTCGTTGCCGCGCCGCGGATGCTGCGGATCACGCTGGCGACGAGCGCCCTGGGCGGGGTGTTCCTGCTCGGCACCTGGGCGGCTCTCGCCTGGCTGGCGACGAGCGGGCGGGTCGCGCTGCCCGTGGCCGCGACGGCGGTGGTCGCGGTGCAGACGACGCTCGCCGCGCTCGGCCAGTTCGTGATCCACGGCGCCGCGATGTTCCACACCTCGCTGTATCTCGCGGACATGCGCGCCTTCCTGGACATGGCCGAGGAGCGGGCGCCGCAGCGGGGTACGGCGACCGTCCCGGAGCGCGTCGACGAGATCCGGCTCGACGAGGTCGTCTACCAGTACCCGGGCAAGGACGAGCCGGCCGTCGACGGGGTGTCCCTCACGCTGCGGCGCGGCGAGATCCTCGCGATCGTCGGCGAGAACGGCTCCGGGAAGTCCACCCTGGCCAAGCTGCTCACGGGCATCCTGCTGCCGGACAAGGGCCGGGTCCGCTGGGACGGCACGGATCTGGCCGATGTGTCCGCCGAGGCCGTGTGGCGGCGGACGGCGCTCGTCCCGCAGATCTTCGCCCGCTGGCCGTTGCGGGTACGGGAGAACATCACGCTCGGCCAGCCGAAGACGTTCGACGACGCGTTGGTGTGGGAGACCGTGGACGCGGTCGGCATGCGCGAGCCGGTGGAGCGCCTGCCCCGGCAGCTCGACACGCTGCTCGCCAAGGAGCTGTGGGGCGGCGCCGAGCTCTCGGGAGGCCAGTGGCAGCGCCTCGCCTGCGCCCGCGCGCTGTACCGCCGTACGCCGCTGCTGATCCTGGACGAGCCCACCTCGCAGATGGACCCGCGCGGCGAGCACCGGATCTTCCTGCAGATCAAGCGGATCGCGGCCGAGCGCGCCACGGTCGTCGTCACGCACCAGCTGGAGAACACCCGGCTCGCCGACCGTGTGGTGATGATGCGGGACGGCCGCGTCACCGAGCAGGGCACGTACGACGAACTGGTCGCCGCGGGTGGGGTGTTCGCGGAGCTGGTCGCACTGGCCAAGGACAGATGAGGGGCACCTCCGGCACATCCGGCACATCCGGCACATCCGCCTCAACTGCGCGTCTGTGACGCCCTGTTGAGGAGAAGGCGGACGAACCCGGCGGCCAGGACAGCGAGGGAGGCCACGAGAAGTGCGGCGCAGAGCACGACCGCCGGGTTGACCCAGCCGGGCACGAGGTCGTAGTCGGCGTTGCAGGCGTTGCGCAGCGGGAACAGCTGGTTCATCTCGTCCATGTGCCGGGCGCGGTACGCGGAGTCGTAGTGCTGCTGCTGCGTGACGCAGGCCTCGCCCACGTCGAGGGCGCCGGAGAACGCGCCGACGCTCCAGGAGACGAGCAGCCCGAGGAACGCCGCCGGTGCCGTCGCCACGGCGAAGCTCAGCCGGGCCCGGCGCGTCCGCCCTTCCCGGAGGGCGGACGCGCCCCGCCGCACGGCGGACACGACGAGCACCCCACCGCCGGTCAGCACGCCCGCGCACACCGCGAACACCCAGCCGAACGCGAACACGGCGAAGCCGGCCATCGCCGCGAGACTGCCGAGGTAGAGCCAGCGTTCGGGTTGCGGCGGGGTGGTGCTGTCGGGCATCCGCGGTCCTTCGTACGTTCGGGCGGGAACGTACCCATAATGCAGGACCATGACCAGAACTGACCGTGTCGGCCGCTGGATCGACGCTCCGCGGGAATCCGTCTACCACGCCCTCGTGGACCGCGGCGCCCTGGAGACGTGGCTGCCGCCCGAGGGGATGAGCGGCCGGATCGAGCACTGGGATCCGCGTCCCGGCGGCGGTTTCCGGATGGTGCTCACCTACCTCGACGCGAGCGGTGGCCCCGGGAGGCCCCCCGGCAAGACCACAGCGGCGACGGACGTGGCGGACATCGCGTTCGTCGATCTGGCGCCACCCGAACGCGTCGTGCAGCGCGTGGAGTTCACGTCCGACGACCCGTCGTATGCGGGCACCATGACGATGACGTGGGAGTGCGTGGAGGCAGCGGGCGGCACGGAGGTGACGGTCACCGCGACGGAAGTGCCGCCGGGGATCGAGCGGGCCGACCACGAGGCGGGGATCGCGTCGTCGCTGGCCCAACTGGCCCGGTTCGTGGGCTAGTCGGGCGCGCCCGATCGCCGTACGGACCGATGGGTCGCTCCCCTCGGAACCCCGAGTCAGAACCCCGAGTCAGAACCCCGAGTCGTCCCCCCACTGGTCGAGCAGGCTCTCCTCCGAGTCCGTCGCCGCGGCGTGGTTCGCGTGGTGGAGGGACTGTTCGGTCCAGATGACCTTGCCGCGGCCGGTGTAGCGGGTGCCCCAGCGGTGGGCGAAGCGGGCGACGAGGAACAGGCCGCGGCCGCCCTCGTCGGTGCTCTTGGCGCGGCGCAGGTGCGGTGAGGTGCTGGAGCCGTCGGCGACTTCGCAGATCAGGCTGCCCAGGTCGTGCAGGAGGCGCAGCCTGATCGGTTCGCTGCCGTAGCGGATGGCGTTGGTGACGAGTTCGCTGACGATCAGTTCGGTGGCGAACGCGGCCTCGTCCAGGTCCCAGTCCGCGAGCTTGCGGGTGGCGTCGGCGCGGACGCGGGAGACGGCCGCGGGGTCGTCGGGTACGTCCCACTCGGCGACGCGTTCCGGTGGGATCCGGCGCGTACGGGCCACGAGGAGGGCGACGTCGTCGGCGGGCTGCTCGGGCAGGACGGTGTCGAGGACGACCTGGCAGACCTCGTCCGGGCTGCGGTCCACGGTCTCGGCCAGGGCGCCCCGCAGCAGGTCGAAGCCGATCTCCAGGTCGCGGCGGCGGTCCTCGATCAGGCCGTCGGTGTAGAGGGCGAGGGTGCTGCCCTCGGCGAGCTGGAGTTCGGCGGTCTCGACGGGCATGCCGGCGCCGAGGCCGAGCGGTGGGGAGACCGGTACGTCGGGGAACTCCGACCGGCCGTCGGGGTGGACGACGACGGGGCCCGGGTGTCCGGCGCGGGCGAGGGTGCAGCGTCCGCTGACCGGGTCGTAGATCGCGTAGAGGCAGGTGGCGCCGAGCATCATGCCGGCGCCGACGCCCTCGAGGTCGGTCTCGTCGGCGTCGATGCGGGCGGCCAACTCGTCGAGGTGGCCGAGTACTTCGTCCGGCGCGCGGTCCAGGGCGGAGAAGTTGTGCACCGCGGTACGGAGCCGGCCCATGGTCGCGGCGGCGTGCAGTCCGTGGCCGACGACGTCGCCGACGACGAGCGCGACGCGGGCGCCGGGCAGCGGGATCACGTCGAACCAGTCACCCCCGACCCCGGCCTCGGCGGGCAGATAGCGGTGGGCGACCTCCAGCGCGGACTGCTCGGGCAGGGCGTGCGGAAGCAGGCTGCGCTGCAGCGTGACGGCGACGGTGTGCTCGCGGGCGTACCGGCGGGCGTTGTCGATGGACACGGCGGCGCGGGCGGAGAGCTCCTCGGCGAAGGACACGTCGTCCGGCGTGAAGGGATCCTGCTCGGAGCGCCAGAAGTTGGCCGAGCCGAGGACGACTCCGCGGGCCCGCAGCGGCACCGAGATCAGGGAGTGGATGCCGTGGTCCAGGACGCGCCGCGCCCGCTCCGGGTCCTGGGCGCGCCAGCCGTCGGTCGCGGCGAGGTCGGCGGCGAGCACGCCGTGCCCTGTCGCGAGCCCCTGCGACATGGGGCTGCCGGGCACGAAGCGGATGGACTCACCGGCCGGGTACAGCGGCGGGTCGTCCTGGATGCCGCGCACGGCGATCCGGCGCATGGCGGCGTCGGTGTCGTCCGGTTCGTCGCCGCGGATCACGGCGTCGAGCAGCTCGACGGTGGCGAAGTCCGCGAACCGGGGTACGGCGACCTCGGTCAACTCCTCGGCGGTACGGGCCACATCGAGGGTCGTGCCGATGCCCACCCCGGCGTCGTAGAGGAGTTGGAGGCGTTCCCGGGCGAGTTCGGCGCGGCCGGCGAGGGCGCGCAGCTCGGTGGAGTCGCGCAGCGTGGCGACGCTTCCGGCCGGGCCGCCGTGGCGGCCGACGGGCCGGACGTTGACGGCGAGGAGCCGGTCGCCGACGCGGTGCACGGCGTCGGTGGCGGACTCTCCCGAGGTGAGGAGCCGGGCGGTGGCGGGCGGCAGGCCCAGGTCGGTGATCCGGCGGCGTTCCGCGTCGGCGGGGAGGTCGAGGAGGCGGCGGGCCTCGTCGTTGGCGAGGAGCAGCCGGCCGTCGGCGCGGACGATCAGGACGCCCTCGCGGACGGAGTGCAGGACCGCGTCGTGGTGCTCGTACATGCGCGTCATCTCGACGGGTCCGAGCCCGTGCGTCTGGCGCTTGAGGCGCCGGCTGACCAGGGCCGAGCCGCCTCCCGCCACGATGAGGGCGGCGCCCGCGGTGCCGAGCAGCGCGGGCAGGCGGGCCGCCACGTCCCGGTTGACGTGCTTGACGGTGACGGAGGTGGACACGATCCCGGCGACCGAGCCGTCCGCCCGCAGGACGGGCACCACCGACTGGACGACGTCCGTCTCTCCCCCGGGCATGATCGGGCCCTCGGCGTTCTCGACGGTGGTGCGTCCTTCGAGCGAGGGCTCGATGGTGCCGATGAACGGTTTGCCGATCTGCTCGGGGTCGGGGTGCGTGAGGCGGATGCCGTCGGTGTCGGTCACCACCACCGCGTCGAGCCCGGAGCGTTCACGGGCCGTCTCGGCGCGGGGCTGCAGGACCGCCGTGGGGTCGGGGCTCTCCAGGGCCGCCACCAGGCCGGGGCCGTTGGCGAACGCCTCACCGGAGACGAGCACCTCGTCCCGGGCCTGGTCGGTGGCCTGGTTCCGGACCTGGACGACGATGACGAGCAGCGTGGCGACGACGAGGATCACGACGATCGCGAGCTGCAGCAGGAAGACCTGACTGGCGACGCTTCGTGCGTTCAGCAGGCGCCGGCGCCACCCCGATGCCCGTACCGGCGGCTCGTTCTGTCCCCGGGGCCGGGACGGCGGACTCGACCCCCGGCGCGCGGATCCGTGCATAGCCATGTTTCCCAGTCTTCCCGACCCCGGTGGTGATTGACGTGTGGACGACCCCGGTGGCGGGCCGCCTGCCCCGTTGCGCTGCCTCGTTCACGCTGGTGCGGGGTGTCGGCTGTGCGGGTCCGTCCTGCCCGTTGACCTCCTTAACGACTGTTCGATAACTTGCGAGCGTTTCTGCCGCGTGGGGAAGGGTGGGGGTCGTGCCGGACGAGCCCGTTCTGTTGACCGAACGCACCGAAGGCGTCCTGACGCTGACCTTGAACCGCCCGCGGCGGAAGAACGCCCTGGACCCCGCGCTGTGGTCCGCCCTCGGGGAGGCACTGGCCGACGCGGGCACGGATCCGGAGGTACGGGCGGTCGTACTGACCGGCGCGGGCGGCGATTTCTGCGCCGGGGCCGACCTGTCCGCCCGGGCCGGGGAGAGTGCGCCGCCGCATCCCCTGCACCGGATGAGGAAGATCAACGACATCGCGCTGCTGCTGCACGAGCTGCCCAAGCCGACGGTCGCGAAGGTGGACGGGGTGGCGGTCGGGGCCGGGTGGAATCTGGCGCTCGGCTGCGATCTGGTGGTGGCGACGCCCCGGGCCCGGTTCTCGCAGATCTTCGCGCGCCGCGGCCTCTCCCTCGACTTCGGCGGGTCCTGGCAGCTGCCCCGGCTCGTCGGGCTCCAGCAGGCCAAACGTCTGGCACTGCTCGCCGAGATGATCGACGCGGCTCAGGCCGAGCGGCTCGGCCTGGTCACGTGGCTGGTGGCGGCCGAGGAGCTGGACGCGTTCGTGGCGGATCTGGGGCGCCGGCTCGCCGCGGGGCCGCCGGTCGCCCAGGCCCAGAACAAGGCCCTGCTCAACGAGGGCGTCGACCGCACGCTGCGCGACGCCCTCACGAACGAGGCGCGCGCCCAGACCGTCAACTTCGCCACGGAGGACGCCCCGGCCGCCCTGGCGGCGTTCAACGAGAAGCGGGAGCCGGAGTTCACCGGCGAGTGGGCCGTGAAGTGATCACGTCGGCGGACCTGCGCAACTCTCCGCTTACGAAGGGTTCTTGATCGTACGTCAGGAGGAGGACTTCGCGGGGCGTGAGCGGCGGGCCGCCGGGCGGTACTCGACCAGGACCAGGGCCAGTTCCACGTACCGCTCGGCGAGGTCGTCCACGCTCTCCTCGCCGCTCTCGCGGTACCACTGGGCGACGGCGTTGCACATGGCGATGACGCCGCGGCGGGCGTCCTGGGGGTGCGGGGTGCGGAAGACGCCCTGGTCCACGCCGTCCTCGATGATCTCCTTGAACATCCGCGTGCCGTCGAACTGCCGGCCCCGGAACTCCTCCAGCTGCTCCTCGGACATGCTGCGCCACTCGGCGAGCGTCAGACTGCTCTCAAGGCGGTACTCCGCGCGATAGCGCACGGTGGCCCGCACCACCGCGGCGAGCTGCTCCCCCGGGTCGTCGCCCGCGGACTCCAACTCCTTGCGGCAGGAGTCGAAGTAGGCCTGGCCACTGCCGTTCACGAGGGCGTGCAGCAGGTCCTGTTTGCCGGTGTAGTAGTGGTACATCGCCGAGAGGCTCACGCCGGCCCGGCGGGCGATGTCGCGGATGGACACGGCGGCGTAGCCGCGCTCCCCGAACTCCTCCCGGGCGGCGTCCAGGATGGCCTGGCGGCCTGTTCCTCGCACCGGTGTCCTCCTCATGTCCCGGATCCGGTCACCAGGCATCCTAGCCGCCTGAACGATCGTTCCATCAACGTCGGCTCCCTGTCGTCGGACGCCGGGACGCGCGCTCAGGCCCGGCGGGCGGCCAGAGCGCGGGCCCGCCAGTCCGGGTCGGCCGCGAGGTCGAGGCCCGTCCACGCCATCGCGAGGGCCCCGGTCAGGGCGGCCTCGTCGGCGGCGGGGCTCGCGGCGTCGACCGCGAACTGCCGGGTGTGCGGGGTGCCCTGGGCGCCGTCGATGCCGATCCCGGGGTGGATGGCGGGCAGGGCCTGGGCGACGTTGCCCATGTCGGTGGAGGCGCCCAAACCGCGCGGGACCGGGCCCGGCTCGGGCACGTCACGGCCGGCGGCCCGCAGGTTGCGCGCGTACGCCTGCATCAGGGCGGGGTCGTGCCGCAGCTCCACGTAGTCGGGCTGGGTGGGGCGTACGTCGAGGGTGGTGCCGGTGGCGAGGGCGGCGCCGCGAAAGCAGTCGAGGACGCGTTCGCGGAGGGTCTGCAGCTCCTCGCCGGTGGGGGTGCGCACCTCGTACTCCAGGACCGTGCGCTCCGGGATGATGTTGGTCCGCTCGCCGCCGTTGCGCACGATCCCGGCGACGCGGTGGCCGTCGCGGAGCTGCTGGCGGAGCTGGCCGATCGCGACCTGGGCGACGACGGCCGCGTCGGCGGCGTTGAGCCCGGCCTCCGGCGCGGACGCGGCGTGCGCGGCACGGCCGGTGAAGGTGGCCTCGAAGCGGCCGACGGCGGTGCTGGAGCCGCGCGGGTCCACGGCGTCCCCGGGCTCGGGGTGGACCATCATCGCCACGGTGACGTCGTCGAAGGCGCCGCGCTCCAGCATCAGCACCTTGCCGCCGCCCTCCTCCTCGGCCGGGGTGCCGAGGAGTTTCACGCGGAACCCCAGCTCGTCCGCGACGGCCGTGAGCGCGATCGCGGCACCTACGCCCGCCGCGCAGATCACGTTGTGCCCGCAGGCGTGGCCGAGCTCCGGCAGCGCGTCGTACTCCGCGCACACGCCGATGGTCAGATCGCCGGTGCCGTACGTGGCGGTGAGCGCGGTCGGCAGCTCGCAGGCGCCGCGCCGCACGGTGAACCCGGCCTCTTCGAGGAGCGCGGCGACGCGCTCGGCCGCGCGGGTCTCCTCGAAGGCGGTCTCCGGGTCGTCGTGCAGCGCGTGGCTGAGCTCGACGAGCCGGTCCTTGTACGCGTCGATCCTGGCGGCGACGCGGTCGCGCGGGGCGGGGGCGGCGGGCATGAGGGTCCTCCACTCGGGGCGGGGCACGCCGCACGGGGGCGGGGGTGCGCATCGGGAAACGGCGGGCCGGGGCGCCGGAGGGGATCCTCGGGCCCCCTCGGCGCTTCCCCAGGTGTACCCGCTCACCGCCCGAATCGCCAACGTACGGCCTGGTCAGACCGTATGGAGCTCTCCTCAGGCGTCGGACCTACGCCTGTCGGACGTACGCAAGAGGGCGCCCCTCAGAGGCCGAGGGACTTGGCGATGATGGTCTTCATGACCTCGCTGGTCCCGCCGTAGATGCGCGAGACCCGGGTGTCGGCGTAGAGCCGGGCGATCGGGTACTCGGTGATGTACCCGTAACCCCCGTGCAGCTGAAGGCACTTGTCGATGACCCGGCCCGCCGTCTCCGTACAGAACAGCTTGGCCTTGGCCGCGTCGGCGACGGTCAGCCCGCACTCGTCGTGCAGCTCCAGGGCGCGGTCCGCCATGAGCTGGGCGGCCGTGACCTCGGTGGCGCACTCGGCGAGCACGAACTTGGTGTTCTGGAAGTGCGCGACGGGCTTGCCGAAGACGGTGCGCTCGCGCACGTAGTCGGTCGCGAAGCGCAGCGCGGCGGCGGCGGTCGCGGCCCCGCCGAGCGCGATGGTCAGGCGCTCCTGCGGCAGGTTGTGCGAGAGGTACGAGAAGCCCGCGCCCTCCTCGCCGAGCAGGTTCCGGGCGGGCACCTTGACGTCGGTGAAGGACAGTTCGGCGGTGTCGGAGGCCTTGAGCCCGATCTTCTGCAGCTTCCGCCCGACCGCGAACCCCTCGCTGCGGGACTCCACACAGAGGATGGACAGGCCCGCCCTGCGGTTCTCCGGGTCGTACGGGGCGGTGCGGGCGACCACGAGCACGAGGTCGGCGAGGACGCCGCCGGTGATGAACGTCTTGGCGCCGTTCAGGACGTAGTGCGTGCCGTCCGGCGAGAGTTCGGCCCTGGTCCGGATGTTGGCGAGGTCGGAGCCGGTGCCGGGTTCGGTCATGGCGATCGCGGTCATGAGCGCGCCGCTCGCGAACCCGGGCAGCCACCGCTGCTTCTGCTCCTCGTTCGCGTACGCCATGAGGTACGGCAGGATCAGATTGGTGTGCACCGAGTAGTTGCCGAAGGACACCCCGGCGCGGGTGGTCTCCTCGGTGGCGACGGCCGCGAACTTGAAGCTGGTCTGCCCGGCGCCGCCGAACTCCTCGGGCACCTGGACGCCGAGCACACCGAGGTCGCCCAGCTTGCGGTAAAAGTCCCTCGGCGGATGCCCCTGCTCCTCCCACTCGTGGTGGACGGGCACGACCTCCTTCGCGATGAAGTCCCGCAGGGTCGCGCGGAACGCCTCGTGATCCTCGTCGAACACCGAACGGCGCACGGCAGCCTCTTCTCGAGCGTGGTCAGTCACCGAGTCGAACGATCGTTAAGGTAGCTCTGCCGTACGTGACGTGTCCACGGGCGGGCAGGGCGTGCGCCAACCTGGAGACGCGGGCGTCGAGTGGCACGCGCTCAGGGCGCGTGCCCCGCGACATGCCAGCGTGTCGGTTCCTCGTCGCTCGCGGTGATCTCCCGCCTGGTCCGCAGGAGGGTGAGATGGGCCAGGGTCTCGCCCAGGGCGAAGCGGCGCTGCTGGATGCCGAACTGCCCCCAGGGGCGGGACCATTCGAGCTCGGCGGCGAGTTCCCAGGCGGTGGCGCCCGGGGCCTCGCGTACGGCCGCGTACGTCTCCGCGAGGCGTTCGGTGTGGTGCCGGGCCATCTGGACGAGCCGCTGGTCCAGGCGGCGGAAGCGGTACTCGTGGGCGGGCAGGACCTCCTCCACCTCGTACCGTTCGAGCCGGTCGAGGGAGGCCAGGAAGTCCGCGAGCGGGTCGCCGACCGTCCGCGCGTACACGCCTACGGCCGGGGTGATGCGGGGCAGCACATGGTCCCCGGAGAACAGCAGGCGGCGGCCCGGCTCGTGGAAGCAGGAGTGGCCGGGGCTGTGGCCGGGGGTCCAGAGGACGGTCAGGTCCAGGCCGGGCAGCCTGACGCGCTCCTCGTCCCGCAGCAGCACATCGGGCTCGGGCGCGCCGAAGAGCAGGTCGACGTTCAGGGCGTCCACGGTGCCGGCGGCCTCGGGTGCGGGCATGCCGTGGCGGGTGAGGTGGTGCAGCAGGTCGGTGCGCCACACCTCGCGGGCGCCCAACGGGGCGGCGTCCAGGGCGTGCAGGGCGACGTACGCGCCGGAGGCCTCGCGGACCCGGCCGGCCAGGCCCAGGTGGTCGGCGTGGTTGTGGGTGACGAGGACGGCCTTGACGTGCTCGACGGAGGTGCCCATCCGGGCGAGACCGTCGCAGAGGGCCCGCCAGGAGGTCTCGGCGGGCCAGCCGGCGTCGACGAGGACGACGCCGTCGCCGGACTCCAGGGCGTACACCAGGACGTAGCGCAGCGGGTTGTCCGGGATCGGGACGGGGATGGACCAGAGCCCGTCGCGGACCCGCTCGACCGGCGGAAGGACGCGGTCCTGCCAGGCCTGCCACTGCGTGGTGCCGGTGATCTCGAGTGTCACGGTCGTCCTTTCCGTACGTGCCGTCCGGCCGCCGTCGACGTCCGATCCGGCGTCGCCGTCCGGTCCGTTGACACCCTCTGGGGCCTGTGGTTGCCTGAGGACGACATTTGCTGAACGATCGTTAAGTTAACAGATGTGGGGAAGCCCATGCGTACCGATGGTGTTTCGGCATTGGTCACCGGTGGCGCCTCCGGCCTCGGTCTGGCCACCGCGCGCGAGCTCCTGGCGTCCGGCGCCCGCGTGGTCCTCTTCGACCTGCCGAGCTCCGAAGGCCGGTCCGTCGCGAAGGAGTTGGGCGATCGGGCGGAGTTCGTCGCGGGGGACGTGACGGACGAGCGGGACGTGACGCGGGCCGTCGGCGCGGCGGTGGCGCAGGGCCCGCTGCGGGTGGTCGTCAACTGCGCGGGGATCGGCGGCTCGGCCCGTACTGTCGGCCGGGACGGCCCGTACCCGCTCGATCAGTTCACCAAGGTGGTCACGGTCAACCTGATCGGCACGTTCAACGTGATCCGCCTGGCCGCGGCGCGGATGGCCGACAACGAACCGCTGGACGGCGACCGCGGCGTCATCGTCAACACCGCCTCGATCGCGGCCTTCGACGGACAGATCGGGCAGGCCGCGTACTCGGCGTCCAAGGGCGGCATCGTCGGCATGACCCTGCCCATCGCGCGCGACCTGGCCGGCCGGCAGATCCGGGTGTCGACCGTGGCGCCCGGCATCTTCGACACCCCGCTGCTCGGCAAGGCCCCGCAGGAGGTGCGCGATTCGCTCGGCCGCCAGGTGCCGCACCCGCCGCGCCTCGGCACTCCGGACGAGTTCGCCTCCCTGGTCGGGCACATCGTGGCGAACCCGATGCTCAACGGCGAGGTCATCCGCCTGGACGGGGCGATCAGGATGGCGCCGAAGTGAGGACGCCGACGCTCAGGTCGTCACGCCCGTCCAACTCGTCGAGCGCGGCGGGCGACCGGAAGCGGGCAGGTGGTCGACGCCGCGATGACGGACGGCAGTGCGCTGCTGCTCGCCATGACGTACGGCTTCCTCGCGGCCGGGGCGTGGTCCGAGGAGCGCCCGTACTCTCCCTGACCGAGGCCGCCGCCCACCCGCACAACCGGGCGCGCGGCACGTTCCTCGACGGCGACGGACCGCTGCGGCCCGCCCCCGCGCCTCGGTTCTCCGCCACCCCGGCGACCGCGCCGGGCGCTCGGCCGAGGACGGGCGAGGACACCCGGAGCGTGCTGGCCGAAGCTGGCCTGACGTCGCCCGAACTCGACCGCCTGACCAGGCAAGGAGTGATCTGAGGAGTGATCTGAGGGCTGACCCGAACACTGGCCCGAGGAGTGACCCGAGCAGTGACCCCGAGGAGTGATCTCTTGACCGGTACCACGCTGACCTTCCCGGCCGTCGACGCGGGCGCCGTCCTGGCCGGTGCGGCCCATCACTTCGCCGACCGAGTCGCCGTACGCGACGGTGAGCGGTCCCTCACCTTCGCCGAACTGCACGAGCAGGCACAGCGGTTCGCGCGCGGCCTGCACGAGCACGGCATCGCACCGGGCGACACGGTCCTGCTGCTCGTCCCCAACTGCCTGTGGTTTCCGGTCAGTTACTGGGGCGCGCTGTACGCGGGTGCCGTGGTCTGCCCGGCCAACCCGGCACTGCCGCCCGCCGCGCTCGCCGCTCAGCTCGCGGACTCCGGTGCGCGCGCGGTGGTCGCCCACCCCGCGTCGCTCGCCTCGGTGTACGCGGCCGACGCACCGGCGCCGCACCTCACCGTCGTCGTCCCCGGCGCCGCGGGACCGGCCGCGCAAGGACCGACCGCGCAGGCACCGACCGCCGCGGCGCCGCCCCCACCGACGGGCCGGGCCGTGCTCGCCGCCGAGTCGCTGCTCCGGTACGGGCACGCCGAGCGGGTCCTGCGCCGCCCGGACGACCTGGCCCACCTCGCGTACACGGGCGGCACCACGGGCCGCTCCAAGGCGGTGCGTGTGCTGCACCGCAACCTCCTCGCGAACATCGCGCAGGTCGCCTGGTTCCGGGGCGCCGCCCGCACCGTCCTCGTCGACGGGCTGCTCGGCGCCGAGCAGGACAAGGAGCGCGCCACGGCCCACCACCACGCTCCCGGCACGGCGACCACCCTCGCGGTGGCTCCGCTGTTCCACGCCATGGGCCTGATCGGGCTCGTCGGCAACACGCTGGTCGGCACGACGGTGGTGCTGTGCGCGCGCTTCGACCCCGAGCGGTTCCTCGCGGACGTCGTGGAGCACGAGGTGTCCTGGCTCGGCGGCTCCCCCGCGATGTACCGGGCCCTGCTCGCCGCGCCGTCCGCCGCCGGGCTCCGGGTCGAGTCCGTCTCCAACGTCCTCTCGGGCGCGGCGCCCATCGACCCGGAGACCGTACGACGGCTCGGCGAGCTGTTCCCCAACGCGCTGGTCACCGAGGGGTACGGGCTCACCGAAGCGACCATGTCCCTCACCCTGCACCCGGTGGACCCGGCGGTCGGTACTCCGCCCGGTTCGGTCGGACTCCCCGTCCCCGGAACGGAGTTGAGCATCCGCGACCTCACCGACCCCGAGCGGGAGCTGCCCGTCGGCGGGACCGGCGAGGTCTGGGCCCGCGGCCCGCAGATCACCGACGGCTACCACGGCCGCGCCGATCTGACCGCGGACCAGTTCCGGGACGGCTGGCTCCGCACCGGCGACGTGGGCCGGGTGGACGAGCGCGGCTTCCTGTTCCTCTCCGGCCGGGTCAAGGACATGTTGATCTACAAGGGCTACAACGTCTATCCCCTGCACCTGGAGGACGTACTCGCCGGACACCCGGCGGTCGCCGCCGCCGCCGTCATCGGCGTACCGCACCCGGAGGCGGGCGAGATCCCCGCCGCGTACGTGGTCCTCCGCCCCTCGGCCATGGCGAGCGCCGAGGAGCTGATGGCGTACGTGGCCGAGCGCGTCGCCCCGTACCAGCGGGTGCGGGAGCTGCACTTCGTACCCGCACTTCCGGTGTCCGCCGCGGGCAAGATCCTCAAAACCGAACTCCGCTCACAACACGAGTAGTTGACCGCCGCGGCATCCCGGCGGGCCCGGCGCAGGTCTCCTTGGCTATCGTGATCCGTCCCTCGGCGTCGTCCGGCCCGTACGGCCGGCGCCGGCAACCGGCGGCAGAACGGGGCGAGATGGCGCAGGACCGGCTGATCCACGGCTGTATGGGACTGGGCGGCAGCTGGGACCGCGAGCCGTACGGCGCGGCCGACGTGGAGCACGCGCACGCCGTGGTCGAGGCGGCGCTCGACGCGGGCATCACCGCGTTCGACCACGCCGACATCTACCGGCACGGCAAGGCCGAGGCGGTCTTCGGAGAGGTACTGGCCCGCGCACCCGGGCTGCGGGACAGGATCACGCTGCAGACCAAGTGCGGCATCCGGCTCGCCGAGGGCGACCGGCCCGGCACGTACGACCTGCGGGGCGGCAGCATCGCGCGGTGCGTGGAGGAGAGCCTGACCCGGCTGCGCACGGACCGGCTGGACACGCTGCTGCTGCACCGCCCCGACCCGCTCGCCGACCCGGAGGACATCGCCGAGGTCCTGACGTCCCTTCACCGGCAGGGTCTGGTAGGGCAGTTCGGCGTGTCCAACATGGATGCGCAACAACTCGCCCGTCTTCAGGCCCCGTTGGATATCCCACTGGTCGCGAACCAGCTGGAGATGAGCCTGCACCGCAGGGACTGGCTGGAGTCCGAGGTCCTGGTCAACACTCCGGCGGCAGCCCAACTCGGCTTTCCCGAGGGCACGTTGGACTACTGCCGGTCGCACTCCGTACGGCTGCAGGCCTGGGGTGCCCTGGCGCAGGGCCGCTACACCGACCGCCCCGAGACGGCGGCCGACCGGGCGACGGCCCTTCTGGTCCGCGAGCTGGCGGAGCAGAAGGGCACCACACCGGAGACGATCGTGCTGTGGTGGCTCCGCCGCCACCCGGCCGGCATCGTCCCGGTCATCGGCACCGCCAACCCGGCCCGCATCCGCGCCTGCCGGGACGCCACCGACGAGCCCCGGCTCTCCCACGACGAGTGGTACGGGCTGTGGATCACGGCCCGAGGAACGCCGCTGCCCTGAGGAGGCCGGGCTTTCGGGCTCAGCCTGCCGCGCCGCCCGGCGACAGCTCGTCCGCGTGGTCGGCCGCCCACTGCGCCAGGGTGCGGCCCGGCCGGCCGAGGACCCGCTCCGTGTCCGGGTCGACCCGCGGCGGCTCCTCCGCGTACTCGGCCTGGTAGCCGAGGAGGTACTCGGCGATCTCCATCGGGATGCCTGACGTGATGTACGCGGCGCGGGCCTGGCCGTACGTCAGCGGCTCGAAACGCAGCTCGCGGCCGAGTCCCGCGCCGATGGCCGCCGCCTGCTCGCGGTGGGTGAGCGCCTCGGGCCCGCTGAGCGAGTAGGCGCGTCCGGCGTGACCGTCCTCCAGGAGCGCGGCGACGGCCACCTCGGCGATGTCGGCCTCGTGCACGGGTACGCCGATCGCGTCCGGGAAGGCGCTCCGTACCGTCGACTCGATGCGGATCGACTCGCCCCACGTGGACAGCTTGTTGGCGGCGAACTCCCCCGGCCGTACATGCGTCCACTCCAACTCCGAGGCCTCGACGGCCTGTTCGGCGTCGAGCAGCGTCTCGTAGCTGCCGGGCCGCCGTACCGCGACGGCGCTGCTGGTGAGCGTGACCATGCGCCGCGCACCGCCGCGGGCCGCCCGCTCCACGAAGGCGCGGGCCTGCTCGGCCGCCGCGGCGGGGTCGAGCGCGCCGGCCAGGAAGTACACGCCGTCCACGCCGTCGAGTGCGGCGCCGGGTTCGGTGAGGGTGCCCGCCACCACTTCGACGGCTTCGGGGAGCCGCGCGCCGGCCGGGTCGCGGGTGAGTGCCCGTACCTTGCGGCCCGCGCCGAGCAGCCGGTCGACCACGATGCGTCCGACCGTGCCCGTCGCTCCGGTGACCAGGATCGTCATGCCTCTGCCCCTTCGTTCTGGACGCCGAACTCCTCGGCGTGGCGCAGAGGTTAAGCAGCTCGCGGGGTTACGCGCACATCGGCTCATGTCTCGTTTGGCGGCCCGCGGGACACCGCTTCCGACCTTAGGATGCGGCCCATGGAGGCGCTCGCTGACCGGCTCGTACCGGACGAACTGTGGGCGGTGGCCGAGCCCCTCATGCCGGCGCCGCGCCCCCGCAGCCAGGGCGGCGGCAGGTCCGCAGCGGACCGCCGCCAGGTGCTCGTCGCGGTGGTGTACGTCCTGACGAGCGGCTGCGCCTGGCAGCTTCTCCCGCCCGCCTTCGGCGTCACCGTGCCCACGGCACACCGCTGGTTCAGCCGCTGGACCCGCGCGGGCCTCTGGCGGGAACTGCGCGCGGCGACGGCCGCCGACCCGGCGCTCGCGGCGTGGACGCGCGCGCTGCACGAGTGCGCGGAGCGGCGCGTGTACGCGCGGGGCATCGACGGCTGAGGTGCTGTCGGCGCGGGCGCGCGAAATTCACCAACTGAGACATGGCCGAGGCGTCCGGTTTCTTACGTCATGCGCGGGTCTGCGCACCCGCGCACGGGCCACCGCGAGACGTGATTGTTAACGACAGTCATTTTCATGTAGCTTCCGGTGTCAGCCCAGCGCCCACACCCCGAGGAGCCCTCATGGCCGTCCCCAAACGGAAGATGTCCCGCAGCAACACCCGGCACCGCCGCGCCCAGTGGAAGGCCACGACCGCGCACCTCGTCCCGGTCACGGTCGACGGCGTCACCCATCTCGTACCGCAGCGCCTCGTCAAGGCGTACGAGCGCGGGCTGGTCAAGCCCGAGGGCTGATCGGCCGAGCCGGGGCCCCGCTCACCGCCGCCGCATCGCCACCCGCCGCATCCGCCGGATCCGGCGCCGCAGGATCCGGATCGCGTCGGCCGCTCCGAGGGCGTGGTCGCGGCGGTCCGACTGCGGGGTGAGCGGCAGCAGGTAGCGGGTGCGGTCGCTCTCCAGGAGGCACAGGGGCGGCCCGCCCCCGCGCGCCACGGGCGCGAGCAGGATGCGGAAGGGGCGCGGCGGGTCGTCGGGGAGTTCGGCGTCGAGCACGGCGGTCTCCCGGCCGAGTTCACGGCGGTACGCGACGACCTTGCCGTCCACGAGGAGTTCGACCGCGCCGTGGACACCGGCGACCTGGACCGTCACGGAGTGGCCGTTCTGGTCGATGTGGAAGCGCTGAGCCGTGGCCATGGCGTGCCTCCCGCCGCTGGGGCTCGCTCGCACGAGGGGCTGTGCCTCCAGCGTAGGCGGGTGCCGGGCTGGTTGCGCCGTCCGAGCGTCAAGGGCGCCGCGAGGGGACCGGCCTCAGGTCGGGCCGGCGGGCGCGGATGCGGTGGCGCAGGTCCGTGCTGAGCCGGCCGAGTCTGCGTAGATCGGGCCGGTCGGCCGTCATCGCGGCGACCACGCCGAGCCGGTGCACGAGCCGTTCCCGCGCGGTGGCGGTGCCCCACTCCCAGTCCTCCTCGGCGATCCGCGCCAGGTGGTCGGCCGTACCGCGACGGGCCTTCTCGACCAGCGCGTCCCCGCGGAGCAGCCACCCCGCGCAGGCGTCGACGAGGCCGGCCTCCGGGGATCCCTCGCCCCCGTCGCCGAGCTCGGTGCCGCTCGCCGCGCGCCAGGCCGTGCGGTACGCGGACTCCGCCCGGTCGAGGAGCGGGGCGGGGGCCGAGGTGACGCACCAGCAGGTCGGGAAGCCGATGCGCAGGTACGCGAGTTCCATCAGGCCGCTGCCCAGCGAGGCCTGTTCGAAGTCGATGAACCGGACGCCGTCGGCGGTGTGCAGGTCGTTGCCGGGGCACGGGTCGCCGTGCAGCAGGGCGTGGCCAGGGGCCCGGTCGAGGCGGTCGAGCCGGTCGAGTCGGTCGAGGAGCGCTTCGAGCTCACCGCGGACTCCGTGCGGGGCGGGGACGTCGAGTGCGTCGGCGAGCCCGAGGAAGGCCGTGACGTCTCGCTCGCCCGGGCCCGACCACCGCGGCAGAGTTCCCGTGTCTTGCGGGCGGGCGGTGGCGTGCAGCCGGGCCAGGGCCGTCGCGTAGTCGACGGTCCAGTCGGCGGGGAGGCGGCGCCGGTGCCGCAGGTCCTCCAGGACCAGGACGCGCTCGTACGGGTCGGTGGCGCGCAGGGCGGGCGCCACGGGCGGGGCGGCGCGGGCGGCGAGCCGGAGCGCGGTCACCTCGCGCGTGTACCGTTCGTCCGCCTCCGGGGCGTCGACCAGCTGCTTCACGACCGCGGTGTCTCCGCCCGCCGTCGCCACCCGCCAGACGCGCGAGCGCGGGCTGCTGTCCAGGGGGTCGGCGTGCACGACGGGGGCGAGGCCGGCCCGTAGCCGGAATGCCTCGTTCAACGGGGGCGGCGGCGTCATGGACTCACGGTGGCCCACGGCTCGTGACGCACGGGCGGCGGTCAGTTGTCGCGACCCGTTGCCGCTGCCGGTTGCCGCTGCCGGTTGTCGCGGCGGTTGTCAGTGGCCCCGCCTAGAGTCGGGCGTATGACGAACGAAGTGCCCAAGGCATGGCAGTCCTGTCTCGAAGCGGCGAACGCGGAAGTGGCCGCGATCGCACGGCGGGCCCGCGAGGTGGTCCGGGAAGCGGTGCCGGACGCCGCCGAGGAGGTCGACGTACCGGCGCGGCTGCTCGCCTTCACCTTCGCTCCCGGCACGTACAAAGGCATCGCGGTGGGCCTCGTCCTGCACTCCAGACATGTGAATCTGCAGTTCGGCGAGGGAGTTGAGCTGGCGGCGCACGATCCTGACGGCCTGCTCACCGGCACAGGCAAGAAGGCCCGCCATGTGAAGCTCCACGCGCCTGAGGATCCGGAGGACCCACGCGTGGTGGAGCTGGTACGCGCCGCCGCGGCACGGCGACGCGCCCAATTGGCCGACGGGTAGGCAGGCGGGCAGGCGGGCAGTGCGGACATGGATCGGGTCGGGAGGGTGGCCGCAGGCCGGGAGCCTAGACCGGAAGCAGGTCGCGCGCGATGGTGTGCAGGGCGGGACGTGAGCGCAGGAAGTCCCCTGCGTGGGACAGGAATTCATCGACGTCATGGGTGAAGTGCCAGCCGTTCGGGCGCATACGGCATGGTCCCGCGCGGGCGGGCGCGGCGCCCGCAGTTTCCTCGGCCTCACGACAGGAGCTGGTACGGCCTCGCTGCTCCTCATCGAGCGGATCGGGCGGCGCAAGCTCATGATCCCGCAGCAGTGGGTGTGCGCGGCCGTCCTCGTCGTCATCGGTCTGTGGGCCTCGGAACCGCCCGCCGTCGTCCTGGCCTGCTTCCTGGTCTTCGCCTTCGCCAACGCCATGTGCACCGCGCTGACAGGCGTGTACCCCGGCGAGATCTTCCCCACCGAGATACGCGGCATCGGCACCGGCTTCGCCACCGCGTTCAGCCGCGTCGGGGCCGCCCTCGGCACGTTCCTGCTGCCCTGGTCGATGCAGCACCTCGGCGCGGGGCCGAGCATGCTCATCGCCGCGGGCGTGTGCGGCGTCGGCGCCCTGGTCTCCCAGGCCCTCGCCCCCGAGACGATGGGCCGCCCCCTGAGCGAGACCTCGGCCCCGCGCCGCTCCGCCCGCGAGGCGTGGCGGGCCGGGACGCACTGACACCGGTCAAGTCCCTGAGCCGCCCCGGCGAAGACCGAGGGGATAACGGGGATTGCGTGGATAACGGGGATTGCGTGGATAACGGGGATTACGGAGATTCCGGAGACTCCGAGGATTCCCAGCCCGGCCACATGAGCTGCTTCAGCTCCTCGGAGGCCTGCTGCATGTGCTGCAAGGTCGCGGGAATACGGTCCCGGCCGAAGCGGTAGCGCGGAGCGTCCACGGTGAGAATCGCGACCAGGGCACCGGCGGAATCCCGTACCGGCCGCGAGACTGAGAGGAGGCCCTCTTCCAGTTCGTTGTCGATCACCGAATAGCCCTGCTCCCTGACCTGCTGCAATTCCTTGAGCAGTACCTTCCGGTCGGTGATGGTGTCCGGAGTGAAGGCCTCCAGCTCGTCCGGAAGCCTTTCCTGGAGCCGCTTCACCGGCATATCGGCCAGGACGATCTTTCCGGTGGAACTCGCGTGCAAAGGCCAGTGCTGGCCGACCAGGGATTCCACCGAGACGCCTACGACCTGCGAGCCCGTGGCGGCGGCGATGAGTTCCAGCTCATGGCTGGGCGTGGGCACCGAGAGCGTCACCGTTTCCCCGAGGGCCCGGGCCAGTTCGTCCAGGGCCGGCTGAATGCGGCTCGCGAGACCGTCGTACGGATCCGCGGGCCGGGCGAGCCGGGCGAATTCCCAGCCGAGCGTGTATTTGGAATCGACGCGGTCGACGAAACCGGTCTGCTCGAAGCTGTTCAGGAGCCGGAATGCGGTGGGCCTCGCGAGCCCCACGGCGGCGGCGAGTTCGGTCACCGTCGCACCCGACTCGTGCCGGGCCAGTTCCCGCAGCAGCAGAACGCCCCTGATGACGTGCACGGAATCAAACACAAGGGGAATCAAACAATTCCGTGGCTGATCGCGCAAACTATTCGCATGATTGATCCCAGGATCCGGATCCTGCAGATGGTCGCCGAGCACGGCACCGTCACGGCCGCCGCGCAGGCCCTCAACTACACGCCGTCCGCCGTCTCGTACCAGCTGCGCCAGCTGGCCGCCGACCTCGGCACCGAACTCCTCGTCCACCAGGGCCGGGGCATCCGGCTCACCAACGCGGCGCGCATCCTGCTCCGGCACGCGGAGCAGCTGCAGGAGCAGTGGGAGCTGGCGCGCGCCGAGCTGGCCGCCGCCGCTTCCGAGCCCACCGGCCAGGTCACGCTCTGCGGCTTCTCCACCGCGGCGAGCACCCTGCTGCCGCCCGCCGCCGCGGCGCTGCGGGACGCACACCCGCATGTCACGGTGCGGATCGTGGAGGCCGAGCCGGACCGCTGCTTCGACCTGCTCCTGTCGCAGGAGGCGGACCTCGCGCTCCTCGTCGTCACCGCCGACTCGCCGCCCATGACGGACGGCCGCTTCGACCAACAGCCGCTGCTCGACGACCCGTTGGACCTCGTCGTACCGCAGGACCATCCCCTTACGCGCAAGCGCCGGGTCACGCTGGCCGACGCCGCGCGGGAGGAGTGGATCGTCGGCAACCCCGGCACCACCTACCACCAGCTGGTGCTCGCGGCCTGCATGGGCGCCGGGTTCACGCCGCAGATCGCGCACCACTCCGACGAGTGGGACACCGGCACGGCGCTCGTCGCGCACGGTTTCGGGGTGTTCCTGGTGCCGCGGCTCGCGCGGCTGCACGAGGACCGCCGGGTCACGCGCCTGCGCCTGCACGGCGAGCCCGCGCCGAGCCGCCGCATCATGGCGGTGACACGCCCGGGCGGCCGCAAGATCCCGACGCTGCTGCACGCCGTGGACACGATCACCCGAACGGCCGCCCAACTCCTGCCGCGCTCCTGAGAGTTGAGGACGGCGCGTCGTGGGCGGGCGGGGCCAGCAGCTCCGCTCAGATCGCCTCGCGGATCGCCCGCTCGAAGCCCTCCACGTGGCCCCGTGCGAGCCGCGCCGCCCGGTCCGGCTCGCCCGCGACGATCGCCTCGATCAGAGGGCTGTGCTCCTCAACGTGCCCCGACATGTCGTCCAGGCGGTCGACGAACAGGCACCAGATGCGGGTGGCGAGGTTGTCATGGCGTACGAGGGTGTCTTCGAGGTACGGGTTGTGCGTGGCCGCGTAGATGGCGCGGTGGACCTGGAGGTCGAGGCGCATCAGTTCGGCGGCGTCGCGCTCGGTCTCGGTCTCGGTCACCGACTTCAGCTCCGCGAGTAGCGTGGCGAGCGCCTCGCGGTCGGCGGCCGTGGCGCGGCGGGCGGCCTGGGCGGCGGCGAGGGGTTCCAGTTCCTGGCGGACCTCGGAGATGTGGGCCAGGTCGGTGATGTTGACGTCGGTGGCGAAGGTGCCGCGGCGCGGGTAGGTGGTGATCAGCCGCTCGTACTGGAGCCGCTTCAGCGCCTCGCGCACCGGGGTACGGCCGACGCCGAGGGACTGCATCAGCTGGTCCTCGTTGATCGGGTCGCCGGGGCGGATCTCGAGCATGACGAGGCGGTCGCGAATGGCGCGGTACGCCCGCTCGGCGAGCGACAGTTCATCGCCCCGAGGATCGGTCGCGACCTGCTGCATGAAGTCCCCTTGCCTACCGGAACGCGCACCCTGTGTGCTGCGCCGTGTGCTGGCCGAGTCTAGTGACTGGCCCGCACATCGGTTGACTCGGTCACTTTTATTGCCCGGTCTCGCACCCTCGTGCTCACCCAGACTCGCATCCCCGTGCCGGACCGCCGTGGGTGCAGTGCACGACGGTCCGGCTGTCCAAGGGTGCCCGGCGTCCTAGGTCGGGACGTTGTCCCTCTCCACCTCGATCGTGGTGTCCGGTCCGTGCCCGGTGTGCACCACGGTCTCGCCGGGGAGCCGGAGCAGCTTCTCCCGGATGGAGCGCACGATCACGTCGTAGTCGCTGAACGACCGGCCGGTGGCGCCGGGCCCGCCGTTGAAGAGGGTGTCGCCGGTGAACACGGCGCCGAGCTCCTCCGCGTAGAAGCACACCGCGCCGGGCGCGTGCCCGGGGGTGTGCAGGACGCGCAGCTCGACGCCCGCGACCTCCACGACGTCGCCGTCCCCGAGGTCGGCGTCCCACTTGCCGCCCGGGTGCGTGAGCTCCCAGACGGGCCGGTCGTCGGGATGGAGGAGTACGGGAGCCTGGGTACGGGCGGCCAGCTGCGGGGCCACGCGGACGTGGTCGTCGTGGGCGTGCGTGCACAGGATCGCCTTCACGCGGCGGCCCGCGACGACCTCCAGGATGCGGTCGACGTCGTGCGGCGCGTCGACGACCACGCACTCCTGGTCGTCGCCGATCACCCACACGTTGTTGTCGACCTGGTGGGTCTCGCCGTCGAGGGAGAACGTCCCGGAGGTGACGGTGTGCTCGACGCGTACGCGGTCGCGGCTCACAGGACCACCACCGAGCGCAGCACGTCGCCGTGGTGCATCCGCTCGAAGGCCGACTCGACGTCCCCGAGCGTGATCTCCTCGGTCACGAACGCGTCGAGGTCGAGCCTGCCCTGCCGGTACAGGTCGATCAGCATCGGGAAGTCCCGCGCGGGCAGGCAGTCGCCGTACCAGCTGGACTTGAGGGCGCCGCCGCGGCCGAACACGTCGATCAGCGGGATGTCGGGCAGCTTCATGTCCGGGGTGGGGACGCCGACGAGGACCAGGGTGCCCGCCAAGTCACGGGCGTAGAAGGCCTGTTGGTACGTCTCGGGCCTGCCGACCGCGTCGATCACCACGTCGGCGCCGAACCCGCCGGTCAGCTCGCGGATCGCCTCGACCGCGTCCCGTTCCTTGCTGTTGACGGTGTCGGTGGCGCCGAGGTTCTTCGCCCAGTCCAGCTTGCGCTCGTCGATGTCCACGGCGATGACGCGGGACGCGCCCGCGAGGCTCGACCCGACGACGGCCGCGCAGCCGACGCCGCCGCAGCCGATCACCGCGACGCTCTTGCCGCGTCCCACGGCGCCGGTGTTGATGGCCGCGCCGAGCCCGGCCATCACACCGCAGCCGAGGAGCCCTGCGGCGGCCGGCGAGGCGGACGGGTCGACCTTGGTGCACTGCCCGGCGTGGACGAGGGTCTTCTCGGCGAAGGCGCCGATGCCGAGGGCGGGCGTGAGCTCCGTTCCGTCGGTCAAAGTCATCTTCTGGGTCGCGTTGTGGGTGGCGAAGCAGTACCAGGGTTCGCCGCGCGAGCAGGCACGGCAGTCGCCGCACACCGCACGCCAGTTGAGGATGACGAAGTCACCGGGCTCCACCTGGGTGACGCCCTCCCCCACGGTCTCCACCAGGCCCGCCGCCTCGTGGCCGAGCAGGAACGGGAACTCGTCGTTGATGCCGCCCTGGCGGTAGTGCAGATCGGTGTGGCAGACCCCGCAGGCCTGCACCTTCACGACGACCTCGCCGGGACCGGGGTCGGGGATGCGGATCGTCTCGACGGTCACCGGCGCGTCTTTCGCGCGGGCCACGACGGCGCGGACTTCTTGCATGGCGTACTCCTTGGTCTCGGGGTGTACGGGGGTACTTCAGCGGCCCTGGGGCCGAAGATCCTTGTCGTTCCGGTTGCTGCCGCGCCGCTCCCGCAGCAGCGCCACGGCGACGACGAGTGCGGCCACGAGGCCGGAGAAGACCAGCTGCCGGCGTGCGGCGTGGTCGGTGAGCATATAGGCGAGGACGAACGTGATCATCGCGATCGTCGCCCAGGTCAGATACGGGAACAACCACATCCGGACGATCAGCTTCTCCGGGTTCTCGCGCAGGATGATGCGCCGCATCCGCAGTTGCGTGCAGCAGATGACCAGCCAGACGAAGAGGGCCACGGCACCGGAGGCGTTGAGCAGGAACGCGAAGACCGTGTCGGTCCACTTGTAGTTGAAGAACACGGCGAGGAAGCCGAAGGCGACGGAGGCGAGGATCGCCGCCCGCGGGACACCGCGCGCGGTCGTCCGGGCGAAGGACTGCGGGGCGTCGCCGCGCCGGCCGAGCGAGAACGCCATCCGGGAGGCGGTGTAGAGGCCGGAGTTGAGGCAGGACAGGACGGCGGTGAGCACGATGACGTTCATGATCTGCCCGGCGTGCGGGATGCCGATGGTGTTCAGGGCGGCGACGTACGAGCCGTCCTCCAGGATCGCCTTGTCGTCCCACGGGAGCAGGGTGACGACGACGAAGATCGAGCCGAGGTAGAAGACGGCGATGCGCCAGATCACGCTGTTGGTCGCCTTGGCGACGGCCCGCTGCGGCTGCGCGGACTCGCCCGCGGCGAGGGTGACGATCTCGCTGCCCATGAACGAGAAGACGACCAGGAGCACCCCCGTGAGGATCGCGCCGGGCCCGTTGGGCAGGAAGCCTCCGTGGGCCGTGAGGTGGGTGAGCCCGGTGGCCTCGTGGTCCGAGCCGGGCAGCACGCCGAGCACGGCGAGCCCGCCGATCACGATGAAGGCGGCGATCGCGACGACCTTGATCCCGGCGAACCAGAACTCGAACTCGCCGTACGAGCCGACCGAGGCCAGGTTGGTCGCCGTGAGCACCACCATCACGATCAGCGCCCAGGCCCACTGCGGCACGGCCGGCACCCAGCCCTCCAGGATCACGGCGCCGGCGGTGGCCTCGACGGCCATCACCACGACCCAGAAGAACCAGTACAGCCAGCCGATGGAGAACCCTGCCCAGCGGCCGAGCGCCCGGTCGGCGTAGGCGGAGAAGGAGCCGGAGCTGGGGTCGGCCGCGGCCATCTCGCCGAGCATCCGCATCACGAGGACGACCATGACGCCGACCAGGGCGTACGAGATGAGGATGCCGGGTCCGGCCGCCGCGATGCCGGAGCCGGAGCCGATGAAGAGACCGGCGCCGATGACGCCGCCGATGGCGATCATGGAGAGGTGGCGGTTCTTGAGGCCCGCCTTGAGGCCGTCCCCCGCCGGGAGGTCGGAGGTGGAGGGCTGCTCCTTCTCCGTGATGGTGGGTTGCACGCTCATGTGTCCTCAACTTCGAGCAGTTCGCAGCACTTCGCTGCAGTTCGCTGCAGTTCGCAGCAGGTCGAGCAGCAGGTCGAGCAGCAGTTACGAGCGGGGTGAGCTTCAGATCCAGCGCCTCGCAAGCCTGGAAGGCAATTGATATATCAATGCGGTCGCAAGGTATGCCGGGCGACCCGGCCGGTCAAGGGCCGCGATCCGAGAGGGCGCTCATCGAGTCCTGCTCCGCCGCGCACGACCCGCAGCACGACCCGCACGACCCCTTGACCCGCCGCCTCGGCACGCTCTACCTTCCTGGAAGAGCTGATATATCAGTCACATATTAATGCTTCCCAAGCTTCCCCAGTGGATTCGAAGGTGGTGTTCGGCATGGCAGCGAATCCGTCGGTGACCGATGACGGAGCTCTTCTCTCCCTCCCTCTGAACGGCCTGGACCCGGAGGTCGCCGCGGCGCTCTCCGAGGAACTGCACCGCCAGCAGTCCACGCTGGAGATGATCGCCTCGGAGAACTTCGCCCCGGCCGCCGTGATGGAGGCCCAGGGCTCGGTCCTCACCAACAAGTACGCCGAGGGCTACCCCGGCCGCCGCTACTACGGCGGCTGCGAACACGTCGACGTCGTTGAGCAGTTGGCGATCGACCGCGTGAAGGAGCTGTTCGGTGCCGAGGCCGCCAACGTCCAGCCGCACTCCGGCGCCCAGGCCAACGCTGCCGCGATGTTCGCCCTCCTGAACCCGGGCGACACGATCCTCGGGCTCGACCTCGCGCACGGCGGCCACCTCACCCACGGCATGCGCATCAACTACTCCGGCAAGCTCTACAACGTGGTGCCGTACCACGTGAGCGAGTCCGACCTGCGGATCGACATGGACGAGGTCGCCGAGCTCGCCCGCACCCACCGGCCGAAGCTGATCGTCGCCGGCTGGTCCGCCTACCCGCGCCGCCTGGACTTCGCCGCGTTCCGGCGGATCGCCGACGAGGTCGGCGCGTATCTGATGGTCGACATGGCGCACTTCGCCGGGCTCGTCGCCGCCGGTCTGCACCCGAGTCCCGTACCGTACGCGGACGTTGTCACCACCACGACGCACAAGACGCTCGGCGGTCCGCGCGGCGGGGTGATCCTCAGCAGGGCCGCGCTCGCCAAGAAGATCAACTCGGCGGTCTTCCCCGGCCAGCAGGGCGGCCCCCTTGAGCATGTGATCGCGGCGAAGGCGGTGGCGTTCAAGGTCGCCGCGTCCGAGGCGTTCCGCGAGCGGCAGCAGCGCACCCTCGACGGGGCCCGCATCCTGGCCGGGCGGCTGCTCGCCGACGACGTGGCCGAGGCGGGCATCACCGTCCTCACCGGCGGCACCGAGGTCCACCTGGTCCTGGTCGACCTGCGCAACTCCGCGCTCGACGGGCAGCAGGCCGAGGACCGCCTGCACCGCATCGGCATCACCGTCAACCGCAACGCGGTGCCCTTCGACCCGCGCCCGCCGATGGTCTCCTCCGGCCTGCGCATCGGCACCCCGGCGCTCGCGACGCGCGGCTTCGGCGAGGACGCGTTCCGCGAGGTCGCCGACATCATCGCCCAGGCCCTCAAGGACGAGCGGTTCACCGACGAGCGCGCTGCCCTGCTGCGCGACCGCGTCGAGAAGCTCGCCTACGCGTTCCCCCTCTACGCCCACCTGAACGGAGAAGCGGCATGACCACCGAGTCGCTGCCGGAGCACCCCGACTGGCTCTGGCGCAACCCCGAGCCGCGCTCCTCGTACGACGTGATCATCGTCGGCGCGGGCGGCCACGGCCTGGCCACCGCCTACTACCTCGCCAAGAACCACGGCATCACCAACGTCGCCGTCCTGGAGAAGGGCTGGCTGGCCGGCGGCAACATGGCGCGGAACACCACGATCATCCGGTCCAACTACCTGTGGGACGAGAGCGCCGCGATCTACGAGCACGCGCTGAAGCTGTGGGAGCGGCTGCCCGAGGAGCTGGACTACGACTTCCTGTTCAGCCAGCGCGGTGTGCTCAACCTCGCGCACACGCTGCAGGACGTCCGCGAGAGCGTGCGCCGCGTGGGTGCCAACAAGCTGAACGGCGTGGACGCCGAGTGGCTGGAGCCGGACGAGGTCGCCAAGGTCTGCCCGATCCTCAACGTGTCCTCGGACACCCGCTACCCGGTGCTCGGCGCCACCTACCAGCCGCGTGCCGGTATCGCCAAGCACGACCACGTGGCCTGGGCGCTCGCCCGGCGCGCGGACGAGATGGGCGTGGACCTGATCCAGGGCTGCGAGGTCACCGGCTTCGTCAAGGACGGCGACCGGGTCGTCGGCGTGGAGACCAGCCTCGGCCGCATCAACGCGGGCCGGGTCGCGCTCGCCGCCGCCGGGCACAGCAGCGTCCTCGCCGAGCGGGCGGGCGTACGGCTTCCGATCCAGTCGCACCCGCTGCAGGCACTGGTCTCGGAGCTGCACGAGCCGGTGCACCCGACTGTCGTGATGTCCAACCACGTGCATGTGTACGTGTCGCAGGCGCACAAGGGCGAGCTGGTGATGGGCGCGGGCGTGGACTCGTACAACGGCTACGGGCAGCGCGGTTCGTTCCATGTGATCGAGCATCAGATGGCCGCCGCCGTCGAGCTGTTCCCCATCTTCGCGCGGGCGCACGTGCTCCGGACGTGGGGCGGCATCGTGGACACCACCCCGGACGCCTCGCCGATCATCTCCACCACCGAGGTGGAGAACCTGTACGTCAACTGCGGTTGGGGCACGGGCGGTTTCAAGGGCACCCCGGCCGCCGGCTGGACCTTCGCCCACACCATCGCGACCGGCGAGCCGCATCCCCTGAACGCCCCCTTCGCCCTGGACCGCTTCACGTCGGGCGCCCTGATCGACGAGCACGGCGCCGCCGCCGTGGCCCACTGAAAGCCTGTGGAGAGGAGCAGACCGTGCTGCTGATCAACTGCCCCTGGTGCGGGCCGCGTGACGAGACCGAGTACCACTACGGGGGCCAGGCCCATGTGCCCTACCCCGGCAACCCCGCCGACCTCGACGACCGGCAGTGGGCCGAGTACGTCTTCTACCGCGACAACACCAAGGGCCCGTACGCGGAGCGCTGGATGCACAGCACCGGCTGCCGCCGCTGGTTCAACGTCCTGCGCGACACCGTCACCAACGAGATGCTCGCCGCCTACCGCCTCGATGACCCCCGCCCCGAACCGCACAACGTCGCAACCCCCGCCGGAGGCCCCCGATGACCGAGCAGGCACACCGGCTGCCCGGGGGCGGCCGTATCGACCGCGCCTCCGTGCTCCGATTCACCGTGGACGGGCGGGAGTTGACCGGTCTGGCCGGTGACACCGTCGCCTCGGCGATGCTGGCGGGCGGCGTCGTGAACGTCGCCCCCTCCCTGTACCGGGGCCGTCCGCGCGGCATCGTCTCCGCCGGTGTCGAGGAGTCCAACGCGCTGATCCAGGTGGAGAGCCACTGCTCCGAGGGCATGCTGCCCGCGACGACGGTGGAGCTGTACGAGGGCCTCACGGCCACCACGCTCTCCGGTATGGGCCGGCTCGACCCGACGCCGGACACCTCGGTGTACGACAAGAAGTACGTGCACACCGACGTCCTGGTGGTCGGCGCGGGCCCGGCCGGTCTCGCGGCCGCCGCCGCTGCCGCCGAGTCCGGGGCCCGTGTGATCCTCGTCGACGACCAGGCCGAGCCGGGCGGTTCGCTGCTCTCCGGGCGCGGCGACACGGTCGCGTCGCAGCCCGCGCTCGACTGGGTCGCCGATGTCCGCGCGGCCCTGGACGCGGCGCCCGAGGTCACCGTCCTCCCCCGCACCACGGCCTTCGGCGCTTACGACGACAACTACGTCCTGGCGTTGCAGAAGCGCACCGACCACCTGGGTCCCGAGGCGCCGCGGGGCGTGTCCCGGCAGCGGCTCTGGCACATCCGGGCCCGGCAGGTGGTCCTCGCGACCGGCGCCCACGAGCGTCCCCTCGTCTTCGCGGGGAACGACCGGCCCGGCGTGATGCTCGCCGGTGCCGTGCGCACGTACCTCAACCGCTATGCGGTGGCGGCGGGTTCGCGTGCCGTGGTCGCCACCACCAACGACAGCGCGTACGACACGGTCGCCGATCTGCACGCCGCCGGGGTCGACGTCGCCGCCGTCGTGGACGCCCGGCCCGAACTGTCCGCGCGGGCCGCCGAGTCGGCGTCGGCGACCGGGGTGCGGGTCCTCACCGGCACCACCGTGGTCGACACCGCGGGAACGGACCGGCTCACCGGCGTCACCGTCCAGGGGGTCGACGCCGAGGGTCAACTCACCGGTTCCGCAGAGGAGTTGGACTGCGATCTGCTCGCGGTCTCGGGCGGCTGGAGCCCCGTCGTCCACCTGCACTCGCAGCGGCAGGGCAAGCTCCGCTGGGACGACGAGCTCGCCGCGTTCGTGCCCGACACCGTCGTACGGGACCAGCGGGTCGTCGGCGCGGCGCGCGGCACGTACGGGCTCGACGGCTGCCTCGTCGAGGGCGCCCGCGCGGGTGCGCTCGCAGCCACGGACGCCGGGTTCCCGGTGCCGGTGCCGCCGGCCGACGCGGTGCGGCCCGCCGTGGCTCCGACGCGGGCCGTGTGGCTGGTGCCCGCGCCGGGCGGCGGCGATCCCGGTACGTGGGACACGCACTTCGTCGACCACCAGCGGGACGTGACGGTCGCGGACGTGTGGCGCTCCACCGGCGCCGGTATGCGCAGCGTCGAGCACGTCAAGCGCTACACCTCGCTCGGTACGGCGGGCGACCAGGGCAAGACCTCCGGCGTCAACGCGATCGGCGTGATCGCCGAGGCGCTCGGCGCGGGTGCCTCGCCCGGCGAGATCGGCACGACCGCCTACCGCGGCCCGTACACGCCCGTCGCCTTCGCCGCCCTCGCGGGCCGGGAGCGCGGCGAGCTGTTCGACCCTGAGCGCAGCACGTCCATCCACTCCTGGCACGTGGCGAACGGCGCGGAGTTCGAGGACGTCGGCCAGTGGAAGCGGCCCTGGTACTACCCGAGGCCCGGTGAGGACATGGACCGCGCCGTGGCGCGCGAGTGCCGCGCGGCCCGCGAGGGTGTGGCGTTCATGGACGCCTCCACGCTCGGCAAGATCGAGATCTGGGGCGCGGACGCGGGCGAGTTCCTCAACCGCGTCTACACCAACGCCTTCAAGAAGCTGAAGCCCGGCATGGCCCGCTACGGCGTGATGTGCAAGCCGGACGGCATGATCTTCGACGACGGTGTGACCCTGCGCCTGGACGAGAACCGCTACTTCATGACGACCACGACCGGCGGCGCCGCGAACGTCCTTGACTGGCTGGAGGAGTGGCTGCAGACCGAGTGGCCCGAGCTCGACGTGCACTGCACCTCGGTGACCGAGCAGTGGTCCACGATCGCCGTGGTCGGCCCGAAGTCCCGCGAGGTGATCGCCCAACTCGCCCCGGACATCGACGTGTCCAACGAGGCCTTCCCGTTCATGGCCTTCCGCGAGACGACGCTCGCCTCGGGCATCCCGGCGCGGATCTGCCGCATCTCGTTCTCCGGTGAGCTGGCCTTCGAGATCAACGTCTCCGCCTGGTACGGGCTCACGGTGTGGGAGGAGGTCGACGCGGTCGGCCGACCGTACGACATCACTCCGTACGGCACCGAGACGATGCACGTGCTGCGGGCCGAGAAGGGCTTCATCATCGTCGGCCAGGACACCGACGGCACGGTCACCCCGCAGGACGCGGGCATGGACTGGGTGGTGTCGAAGCGCAAGGACTTCGTCGGCAACCGCTCCTTCGTCCGCCCCGACACGGCACGCACGGACCGCAAGCACCTGGTCGGCCTGCTGCCGTCGGACGGTACGACGCGACTGCCCGAAGGGGCCCAACTCATCGCACAGGGCGTGCCGTTGACGCCCGAGGCAGGTCCGGTGCCGATGCTCGGCCATGTCACGTCCAGCTACCACAGCGAGGCACTCGGCAGGCCCTTCGCGCTCGCGCTCGTGGCCGACGGGCGCCACCGCGTCGGCGAGACCGTCCTCGCCCCGGTCGGCGACACGCTCGTGCCCTGCCTCGTCTCCGACTCCGTCCTCTACGACCCCGAAGGGACCAAGCGCGATGGCTGAGCCGACCACCGCAGGACCGGCGGCCCTGCGCCGCAGCCCCCTTGCGCACCTGGAGGAGCGCCTCCGCGCGGCGACCGTCACGGGCCCCCGTGGCGTCTCGCTCGCCGAGTGGCCGTTCCTCACGATGGTGAGCCTGCGCGTCGACCCCTCGTCCGACGCGGCCGCCCGGATCGAGAAGACCCTTTCGGCGGCGCTCCCCCGCCACTGCGGAGAGACGGCGGCCGCCGGTCCGCACACCGTGCTCTGGCTCGGGCCCGACGAGTGGCTGGTCGTCTCCCAGGCCGAAAGCCCTTCCCTGACAGCGGAGTTGACCGAGGCGCTCGGCGGTGACCCGGGCTCGGTCGTGGACGTCTCGGCCAACCGGACCATCCTCGAACTCTCCGGCCCGGTGGCCCGCGAGGTCCTGGAGAAGGGCTGCGCGCTCGATCTGCACCCGCGCGCCTTCGGCCCCGGCCGGGCCGTCTCCACGCAGGTCGGGCCGGTGCCGGTGATCCTCTGGCAGACCGACGAGGCGCCCTCGTACCGGCTGTTCCCGCGTTCCTCGTTCGCCGACTACCTCGCGCGCTGGCTGCTCGACGCCATCGACGAGTACGCGCGGCCCGAGGTGACCTGATGGCGCTCAGCGCGTTCGACCTGTACTCGGTCGGCATCGGCCCCTCCTCCTCGCACACGGTGGGGCCGATGCGGGCGGCCCGGCGCTTCGTCGGGCTGCTCGATGACGACGGGCGACTGGCCCAAGTGGCGCGTGTCCAGGCCGAGTTGTACGGATCGCTCGGCGCCACCGGGCACGGGCACGGCTCCGACAAGGCGGTCGTGCTCGGCCTGGAGGGCGAGGACCCGGCCACCGTGGACACCGAGCGGTCCGACGACCGGGTGGCCGAAGTGCGGTCCGACGGGCACCTGTTGCTCGGCGGCAAGCACCGGGTCCGGTTCGACAGCGACGCGGACCTGGTCCTGCACCGGCGCAAGTCGCTGCCCGCGCACCCCAACGGCATGACGTTCCGGGCGCTGGCGGCGGACGGCCGGGAGCTGGCCGCCAGGACGTACTACTCGGTGGGTGGCGGCTTCGTCGTCGACGAGGCCGCCACCGGCGCCGACCGCGTCGTGGAGGACACCACCCGGGTGCGGTTCCCCTTCGGCACAGCGGGCGAGCTGCTCGAACTCTGCGCCCGCGAGGGACTGTCGATCAGCGACGTGATGCTCGCCAACGAGGGAGCGTGGCGGAGCGAGGACGAGACACGGGCCGGGCTCCTGCACCTCTGGTCGGTCATGCGGGACTGTGTGGACCGCGGCTGCCGGCGTGCTGGCGTCCTGCCGGGCGGCCTGCGCGTGCCACGGCGGGCGCCCGCCCTCTTCCAGGAGTTGAGCGCGGACTCCGGGGAGCGGGACCCGCTGCACGTCGTGGACTGGGTGAACCTGTTCGCCCTGGCCGTCAACGAGGAGAACGCCTCAGGCGGCCGTATCGTCACCGCCCCGACCAACGGCGCGGCCGGGATCATCCCGGCCGTCCTCCACTACTACGTACGGTTCGTGCCCGGCGCGGACGACGAGGGCGTGGTCCGCTTCCTGCTCACGGCGGCCGCCGTCGGCATCCTCTTCAAGCAGAACGCTTCCATCTCCGGCGCGGAGGTCGGCTGCCAGGGCGAGGTCGGCTCGGCCTGCGCCATGGCGGCCGGGGCGCTCTGCGAAGTGCTCGGCGGGACACCCGCGCAGGTCGAGAACGCCGCCGAGGTCGGCATCGAGCACAACCTCGGCCTGACCTGCGACCCGGTCGGCGGGCTCGTCCAGATCCCGTGCATCGAGCGCAACGCCGTCGCCTCAGTGAAGGCGATCAACGCCGCCCGGCTCGCGCTCGCCGGGGACGGCACCCACAAGGTCACCCTCGACAAGGCCATCAAGACCATGCGTGACACCGGCCGCGACATGAAGGACAAGTACAAGGAGACCGCCCGCGGCGGCCTCGCCGTCAACGTCATCGAATGCTGAGAATCCCGAGAATCCCGAGATTGCTGAGGCCATGACCGAACACGTCCTCACCCTCGACTGCCCCGAGTCGCCCGGCATCGTCCACGCCGTCTCGCGGTTCCTCGTCGAGCACGACAGCGACATCATCGACAACCAGCAGTTCGGCGACCGCCGCGACGGCCACTTCTACATGCGGGTGCGGTTCTCCACGCCCGGCGGTGGCGCCACGGCAGAGCAACTGCGCCGGGACTTCGAGGCCGTGGCCGCTCCGCTCGCCATGCGCTGGAACCTGGAGCCGGTCAGTACCCGGCGCCGTGTCCTGATCATGGTGTCCAGGTACGACCACTGCCTCAACGACCTGCTGTTCCGCACCCGCAGCGGGGATCTGCCCATCGACGTGGTCGCGGTCGTCTCCAACCACCGCGACCACGAGGGGCTCGTCGACTGGCACGGTATCCCGTTCTTCCACGTGCCGGTCAGCAAGGCGGACAAACCCCGGGCTGAGGCCCAACTCCTGTCCCTGGTCGAGGAGTTCGACGTCGACCTGCTCGTCCTGGCCCGCTATATGCAGGTGCTCTCCGACGACCTGTGCGGGCGCCTGGCCGGACGGGTGATCAACATCCACCACTCGTTCCTGCCGAGCTTCAAGGGCGCCAAGCCGTACCACCAGGCGCACGACCGCGGCGTCAAACTCGTCGGCGCCACCGCGCACTACGTGACCGCCGACCTCGACGAGGGCCCGATCATCGCCCAGGAGGTCAACCCGGTGGACCACAGCCACACCCCGGAGGACCTCGCGGCGATCGGCCGCGACGCCGAGTCGGCGGCCCTTGCCCGCGCGGTCCGCTGGCACTGCGAGGGCCGGGTGTTCGTGCAGGGAAGGCGGACCGTGGTCCTTCGCTAGGGCCCCGCCCGCGAGTGCCGGCCCGCTACGGCGCGCCGGCACTCAGCCATGCCCTCCCGGCCCCGAACTCCTCACGCGGTCGGCCGAGTTCGAGCAACTCCGCCGCAGCGCCACGCCGCCGCCGCGGTGCCCGCCGAACGTGAGCAGGGCGCGGCCGCAGGCGCGGCCGAGGCGCCGGTGGTCGGCTCACCGTCCGGCCCCACCGCCCAGCCCTCGGGGATCGGCCCGGTTGCCCGCGCGTTCCCCGTCGACGACGGCGTGGGCGAGGGTTTGGGCGGCTCCCGGCTCCTCCCTGCCGTCTTCAGAGCGCGTACGCCGAGTGCGGCGAGTTCTTCGGGGGCGACGGAGGCCGTGGGCGGCATGGGTGTGCTCTGGTGGAGTCGCACCTCGGGGGCCCAAGTACCCGTACGGGTAAGGGAATTGGCGACGGATCGGGGTGCGCTCGTGCCGCTGTGTCAGGGCGCGTCCAGCACGGGCTGTGACCGGTCCGTCGCCGCCGCGACCCTTGTGTGATCACAGATCACACCCTAGGGTTCCGCAGAAGTCGAGCGGCAGCAACCGGCTGCCCCAGGCATGTGAATCCCCTCCCTGCCTGTCTTCTCGCGCCCCACGCGCACCGCCGCGGGCGCACGTTCCCCGGCCCCGCTCTCCCCCGGCCGGTGGGGTGCGCCCGACGTCCCGAGGCCGACCCCGGCCTCCCGGACGTCCAGAACGCTGGAGTCTTCGACATGGAAACGCTGTCCACCATCAGCGGGTGGATCTGGGACCCGATGGCCTACTTCGCCTTGGGAATCGGTGTCTTCTTCACCCTTCTCACCAAGGGCGTGCAGTTCCGCCGCCTGCCGGACATGATCAAGCAGCTCAAGGCAGGCAAGTCCGGAGACGGCGGGCTGTCCTCGCTCCAGACGCTCGCGCTGACCCTCGCCAGCCGCGTCGGCGTCGGCAGCATCGCGGGCGTAGCCACGGCCGTGGCCGCCGGCGGACCCGGCGCGATCCTGTGGATGGCGATCACCGCCCTCGTCGGCTCCACCTGCGCCTACGCCGAGGCCGTCCTGGCCCAGGTGTACAAGCGGCGGATCCAGGGCGAGGACCGCGGCGGCATGCCGTACTACATCAAGTACGGCCTGAAGGCGCCGACGCTCGCCGCGGTCGTGGCCGTGGTGACGCTGATCGGCTATGGCTTCGTCTTCCCCGGCATCCAGGCCAACAACATCGGCTCCAGCGCGCAGTTGGCCTTCGGCCTGGAGCCGTGGATGACCGGCCTCGCCATCACGGCCGTCCTTGCCGTCGTCATCCTCGGCGGCACCCGGCGCATCGTGAACGTGGCGCAGGCCGTCGTGCCGTTCATGTCGCTCGGCTACGTCCTGACGGCGGTGGTCGTGATCTCGCTGAACCTGGAGCAGGTGCCCGAGGCCGCCCGGCTCATCGTCTCCAGCGCCATGGGCACCGACCCGCTCTTCGGCGGCCTGGTCGGCTACGCCGTGGCGTGGGGGGTGCGCCGCGCGGTGTTCGCCTCGGCGCTCGGCCTCGGCGAGGGGACCTTCGCCTCGGCCGCCGCCCGCGCGTCGCACCCGGGCAAGCAGGGCATCATCCAGGCCTTCAGCATCTACATCGACATCCTGCTGATCTGCATGGCGAGCGGCCTGATGATCGTCATCACCGGCGCGTACCACGTGAAGGATCCGGCCGGCGGCTTCCTCGTCAACAACGTCCCGGGCACCGTCGCGGGGCCGAACTTCATGCAGGAGGCCATCGACACCGGTCTGCCGGGCTGGGGTTCGGTGTTCGTCGCGGTGGCGGTGCTGCTCTTCGCCTTCACGTCCCAGGTGTTCTTCTTCTACGTCGCCTCGACCAACCTGGTGTTCCTGCTCGGTGAGCGCCGCAGCCGCTTCCTGGAGGGCGTCCTGAAGGCCGGCGCCCTGGGTATCTCGTTCGTCGGCACGGTGATCAGCGCCGACACGATGTGGGCGGCCGGCGACATCGGCTACGGCCTCATCGGCTGGCTGAACATGGGCTGCGTACTGCTCCTCACCCCGGTCGTACGCAAGGTCATCCGGGACTACGACCGGCAGCGCCGGGAGGGCCTCGACCCCGCCTTCGACCCGGAGCAACTCGGTATCAGCGGCGCGGAGTTCTGGGCCCGGAGCCCGGAGAAGACCCGTGAGGCCGAGCCGACGGCCTGACAGGGAACGGGGGCGGGACCGGCGGTGGACCCCCCGCCCGTCCCGCCCCGCACCAGGGGGTGCCCGGTGGAGGTCGGGCACCCCCTCCGCCTGCGACTAGAGAGCCCGCAACTGCTCCCGGATCCGGTCGGTGGCCTTGACGAGGGACTCCTCCGTCAGCGCGGCGGCCGCCTGCGCGTCCCGCGCCTCGACGGCCCCGACCAGGCGCTCCTGGTAGTACCAGAGCGCGTCGCCCGCCTGGTCGATGGAGGCGCGGGCGCCGACCGTCTTGTAGGCGCGGCAGTGCTGCCACATCGTGCTGATGGTGCTGAGCAGCACCGGGTTGCCGGAGGCCTCGTACAGGACCGAGAGCAGCGCCTCGTCACGGTCCAGGTAGCCGCTGACGTCCCTCTCGTCGACGGCCCGGCGCAGCTCCCGCAGCTCTTCGCGCATGCGCCCGAGCTGCTCGGCGCCCATGCGTCGCGCGCCCGTACGGGCCGCCTCGACCTCCAGGAGCCGTCGTACGTCGTAGACATGGGCGAGCTCGGTGAGCTGGAGGCCCTTCACCACGGCGCCCTTGTGCGGGACGCGCTCGGCGAAGCCGGCCTCCTCCAGGCGCCGGATGGCCTCGCGCACCGGCATCTCACTGGTGCCCACCTCGGCCGCGAGGTCGCGGATGCGCAGCCGGTGGCCGGCGGGGAACTGCCCGCTGGTGATGGCCTCGTGGAGCACCGCGTACACCCGGTCGGCCATGGACGGGGCGGGTTCCACGCGCTTCATGTTCACGGCTGAATCATAGGAGGCGCGGCCTCGGGGGTGACCGGGTGGTCGCCTCCGGAAATCTTGTCCATGAATTCCTCCGAACCATTGTGTGATCTGTGATCACATCTTACCGTGAGGGTGGTCGCAGCTGCGGCCGAGCGTGGAGGCCCAGGGCATCGCGGCCCGGGCGTCGAGAAAGAGGAACACCCATGAAGGACGTGGTCATCGTCGGCGGTGGCATCGCCGGCCTCTCCGCCGCGTGGCGCCTGCGCCACTGGGACACCCTGCTCCTGGAGTCCGAGAGCCGGGTCGGCGGCCGCATCCGCTCCGAACGGCGCGGCCGGTACTTCCTCAACTGGGGCGGGCACGTCTACGCGGGCGGCAGCTCCGCGACCGGCTGGCTCCTGAACAACACCGGCGTCGAGGCGATCGACGTGCCGGGTTCCCTGTCCGGTCTCTCGATGAACGGCAAGACGATCATCAAGGGCCGGGTGGAGACGTACCCGTTCCGCATCCCGATGCCGCTTCAGGCCCGCCTCGGCATGGTGAAGACCGGCGCCAAGGTCGCGCTGCAGGTGGCGCGGTACGCCCGGATCGTCGGGCAGCGCCCCGGCGAGAGCGCCGCCACCCGCCAGCAGCGCGTCTACGACTTCCTCAATGACCGCTCCTTCAAGGACTTCATCGGCGACGTCCCGGCCGACACCCAGGCCCTGTTCGAGCCGACCGTCACCCGGTCCGCGGCCGACATCGACCAGCTCTCCGCCGGAGCGGGCGTCGGCTACTTCAGCCTGGTCTGGGGCATCGGCGGCGGCCTCACACAGTCCATCGTCGGCGGCCCGGCCACGCTGACCGAGTCCATCGCCGCCTCGCTCGGCGAGAACGTACGGCTCGACGCGCATGTCGACGAGATCGTGCACAAGAACGGCCCCCGAGGATCGGTGGTCGTCCGCTACCGCGAGGACGGCGTCGAGCAGGAGGTGGAAGCCCGGACGGTCGTCCTGGCCACCCCCGCGACGGTCGCGCACCGCGTCGCCGTCGACCTGGACCCGGACGTCCGCGAGGCCCTGGCGAAGGTGGTCTACGGGCCGTACGTCAGCGCCGCGTTCCTCTCCGACGAGACGGGGCGGCAGCAGTGGGACGACGCGTACGCCATCGCCACCCCGAAGCGCTCCTTCAACGTGGCGCTCAACATGTCCAACATCGTCCGCGGGCACGAACGCGAACGGCAGCCCGGCAGCAGCCTGATGACCTTCTCCCCCGGCTCCCTCGCCCGTGACCTGCTCGACCACGACGACGACACGATCCGGCGCATCTACCTCGACGACCTCGACCAGGTCCTTCCCGGCTTCGCCGAGAACGTCGTCGAGGCCGAGGTGCAGCGCTTCCCGACCGGTGCCCCGTACTGCTTCCCCGGCCGCGCCAGGCTGCAGCCCGCGCTCACCCGCCGCGGCGGCCGGGTGTTCCTGGCCGGTGACTACCTCGGCACGCTCTACACCGAGACGGCCGTCTCCTCCGGCCTGAGCGCCGCGCACGAGGTCCGCAGCGTCCTCGCCACCGACCGGCAGACCGCCCGCCGCGCCCTCGCCGACATGCACTGACTGCCCATCAGTTCCCTTACGTATCAGAGAGTTTGACTATGACTTCCATGACATCCAGGACTTCCTGGACTTCCAGGACCGATCAGCTCACCGGAATCCTCACCGCACTCGCCACGCCCTACGCCACCGACGGCTCCATCGACACGCGGCTGCTGCGCCGGCTCGTGGACCGGAGCGTGGACGGCGGTGTCGACGGCGTCGTCGCCTGCGGCTCCACCGGCGAGTTCGCGGCCATGACCGGGGACGAGCGGCGCCTGCTCGTCGAGACCGTCGTCGAGCAGGCCGCGGGCCGCGTCCCCGTCATCGCGCAGACCGGCGCCGTGGGCACCCGCGAGGCCGTCGCCCTCTCGCAGCACGCCGAGGCCGCCGGGGCCGACGTCCTGATGGTCGTCACCCCGTACTACGAGCCGCTGACCATGGACGAGACGCTGCACTACCTGGGCACCGTCGCCGACTCCGTGCAGGTCCCGGTCATGCTCTACAACCTGCCGGGCGCCACCGGCGTGAACCTCGATCCGGACACGGTCGGCGCGCTCGCCCGCAAGCACCAGAACATCAAGTACATCAAGGACACCACCGGCGACATGTCCCAGGCCGGGAAGCTGATCCACCACCACGGCGACGTGGTCTCGACGTTCATCGGCTGGGACGCCCTGCTGCTCGCCGCCGTCGCCGAGGGCGCGGCCGGCGTGATGGCCGGTACGGCGAACGTGATGCCCGCCCAACTGGTCGCCGTCCACCGGTCGTTGGTCGCCGGGGACCTCGCCGGGGCGCGCGAGCGGTGGGACCGGATCTACCCCCTCATGGACACCCTGATGTCCGCCCCGTTCATCCCCGCCGTCAAGGCCGCCCTGGAGGAGCTGGGGCTTCCCGTCGGCGGCCCGCGCGAGCCGATGCTGCCGGTGGACACGGAGACGCGTACGCGGATCGCGGCCGCCCTGAAGGCCCTGCCCGAGCTGACGCACGCTCAGTGACCGCCGGGACCGGTCACCGCCCCGACCGGCCCACGACGTAAGGAAGTCACCCTCATGACCGCACCCGTCCGCCGCGCCGCCGCCCCGGCCCCGCTCCTCCACGAGGGCGATCTGCCGCCGGCCCGCCACTACATCGACGGCGCCTTCCTGGACGCGCAGCACGAGCAGTTCACCGATGTCGTCGACCCGTGCACGGAGGAGGTCATCGCCCGGATCCCGGAGGGCGGTGCCGCCGATGTCGACCGGGCCGTGCGGGCCGCGCTCGCCGCGCAGGAGCGGTGGGCCCGCCTGGTGCCCGCCGACCGATCGGCGCTCCTTCACCGGATCGCCGGCCGGCTCGCCGACCACGCCGACGTCGTCGTACGCCTGGAGATGGCCAACACGGGCAAACCCCTGGCCGTGGCCCGCGACGACGTCGACGGCACGATCGACACGTTCCGCTTCATGGCGGGCGCCCTGCGCGCGACCACGTCCATGGCCGCAGGGGAGTACGCCACCGACCATCTATCGGTCATCCTGCGTGAGCCGCTCGGGGTCGTCGGGGTCGTCACGCCGTGGAACTACCCGCTGATGATGGCCGCCTGGAAGCTCGCGCCCGCGCTCGCGGCGGGCAACAGCGTGGTCATCAAGCCGTCCGAGCAGACGCCGCTGACGACGTTGAAGTTCGCGGAGCTGGTCGGCGACCTGCTGCCCGCGGGCGTCGTGAACGTCGTGACGGGGCTCGGCCCGACGGTCGGGCACCGGCTCGCCGAGCACCCGGACATCGCGATGGTCGCCCTGACGGGCTCGGTCGGCAGCGGCCGCGCGGTGGCCCGTACGGCGGCGGACACGCTGAAGCGGGTGCACCTGGAGCTGGGCGGCAAAGCACCGGTCGTGGTCTTCGAGGACGCCGACCTGAAGGCCGCCGCCTCGGCCCTGCGCACCGCCGGTTACTGGAACTCCGGGCAGGAGTGCGGCGCCGGTTGCCGGGTGCTCGTGCACGCTTCGGTCGCGGACCGGTTCGTGGAGCATCTCGTACGCGAGGTCGGCGAGATCGTCGTCGGCGACCCGCGCGCGGGCGAGGACGTGGAGATGGGCTCGCTGGTCTCCAAGGCGCACTACGACCGGGTGCTCGCGCATCTGGACAAGGCCGTCGCGGGCGGTGCCCGCGCGGTGGTCGGCGGCGGGGCGCTCGACGGGCCCGGCTGGTTCGTCGCCCCGACCGTGCTCACGGACGTGTCCGAGGGCGCGGAGATCGCCCGCGAGGAGGTCTTCGGCCCGGTCGTCACGGTGGAGACCTTCACCGACGAGGACGAGGCGGTGCGCCGCGCCAACGACGTGCCGTTCGGCCTCGCCGCGTCGGTGTGGACGGAGAGCGGGCGCCGCGGCCACAGCGTCGCGGCCCGCCTGGACTTCGGCACGGTCTGGGTCAACGCGCACCTCACCCTGGCCAACGAGGTCCCGTGGGGCGGCTTCAAGGGCTCTGGCTACGGCCGCGACCTGTCGCTGTACGCGCTGGACGACTACGCGCGCACGAAGCACGTGATGCACCATCACGGCCGCTGAGCGCCGGAGGGGCTGGCGGCTCAGCCCCTCCGCGGTGTCAGCGTGATTCCTCCGCCGCGCTGCACACCACGCAGGTCAACTGCCGGGCCGGGCGGTCGTGGACGACCTTTCCGGGGTTGGCCGACTCGCGGATCTGGACCGGCTCCGTGCGGACGTGCGCCGTGCAGACGGCGGCGCCGCACAGTCGGCACACGGCGACCGCGTCCGAGGTGAGGCCCTGGTTGACGCATTCGTAGCAGTTCATGCCCACAGCGCTCCTCCTAGCCGAGTAGCCGAGTACGTCCCTACGGGACAGATCTCTCGGGCCGTCCTGACATGTCCGGCCCGAGAGATCCGTACTCAATTCAGCAGAGCCTTGCCTGCTTACCAGTAGTGCGGCCGTCCGCCGACCGCGTGTCCGAATGCTCCGAGGAGCCAGAGAACCGCCCCGATGGCGACCAGAACCACACCGATCGTCGTGAGCAGAGAAATGCCGGCGATCAGGCCGATGGCCAGCAGAATCAATCCGAGAATGATCATTTCCGCCTCCACACCTCGGAGTCACTTCCAGTATGCGCCAACGCGGGCGGGCCGCACCGGCGTCCGTCCCGTCAGTCCTCGGACCGCGGCACCAGCATGAGGCCGCGCGGGTCGGACGTGACGCACGGCCGGAAGCCCTCGGAGATCCGGTCGAGGAGCGAGCCGAGCCACCGGTGGTCCTGAGCCGAGGCGCGGCTCAGGCTCATCCGGCGGGCTTGGAGCGGGACGATGCGCAGGTGGATCAGCCGGCCGGTGTCCGGGTCGAGCGAGACGAGGTGGAGGAGCCGCAGGTCGTCGCGGTAGCGCTCGTACCCGGTGATGCCTTCGTAGTCGTTGATCAGGTCGCCGCAGCCGTACAGGACGAGTCGCCCGGCGTACACCTCCGGCGGGCGGACGTGGTGCGACGAGTGGCCGTGGACGAGGTCCGCGCCGGCGTCGATCAGGGCGTGCGCGAAGGCGACCTGGCCCCGGGTCACGTCGTAACCCCAGTTGGAGCCCCAGTGGACCGAGACCACGGCGAGGTCCCCGGGCCGTTTCGACTTCCTTACGCGGCTGACGACTTGGGCCCTGACGGCGGCGGAGGTACCGGCGACGAAGCTCACCCCGCTGCGGCCCTCGCCCGCCGCCCAGTCGTTCGGGACGCCGCTGGAGGGCATGCCGACGGCGAAGACCAGGAGCCGGTGGCTCGGGGCGAGCGGGACGGACGCGGGCCGCTCGGCCGCGGTGGCGTCGCGGCCCGCGCCCGCAGTGCGCAGTCCCGCGTCGGCGAGCGAGTCGAGGGTGTCGGCGAGGCCGACGCGGCCGAAGTCGAGGACGTGGTTGTTGGCCAGGACGCAGACGTCGGGCCGGGCGGCCGTCAGGCAGGGCAGGTTGGCGGGGTGCATGCGGTAGTGGATGGCCTTGTCGGGGGCGAAGCTGCCGGTGCTCGTGACGCTGGTCTCCAGGTTGACCAGGCGGGCGTCGGGCGCGGCGGCGTCCAGGATCTCCAGGGCGTCGCCCCACGGCCAGGTGAAGTCGACCGGGCGCGGCACGGGACCGGTGGCGGCCTCGGCGAGGCTGACGTAGTCGCGGGCGTCGCGCACGTAGCCCTCGCGCAGTTCGGGGTCGCCGGGGTGCGGCAGGATCTGGTCCACGCCGCGGCCCAGCATGACGTCGCCGCAGACGAACAGCGTGATCATTGCGGGCCCTCCGTCGGTCGGCCGCGCCCCTGCCAGTCGGTCGCCGCGCCCCTGCCACCGGGACCGGCGGTCAGTCCACGACGCTGATCAACGCCAGCGTGATGTTGTCCGGGCCGCCCGCGTCGATGGCCGACTTCCAGAGCGCGAAGGCCGCCCGTCCGCCGTCGCTGCTGCGCAGCACGGCGTCCAGGCGGTCCTCCTGCACGGGGTCGGTGAGGCCGTCGGTGCAGACCAGGTAGCGCTCGCCGGTGCTCAGCGGCCGGGTGCTGACATGCGGGCTGATCGCAGTGAAGCTCGGGGCGCCGCCGAGCGCCTGGGTGAGGACCGAGGTGGTGCGCCGGCCCGGTTGCAGCGGCGGGTTGTCGTCGACGGTGAGCCGGTGCAGCATCTCGTGCCTGCTGGTCACGTCGAGCACTCTGCTGTCGCCCACGTTGAACACGAGCAGGTCCCGTTCGAGCACGACGACGCCCGCGACCGTCGTCCCCATGGCCGTCAGATGCGGGTCTCCGTCGGCGGCCGCGTACACGGAGCGGTTGCAGACGTTCAGGGCGTCCTTCACGGCCTGTTCGCTGTCCAGGGTGGTTCCGAGCGAGGCCAGGTGCCGGACCACGAGACTGCTCGCGACCTCCCCGGCGGGCTGGCCTCCGATGCCGTCGGCGACCGCGACGACCAGCGGCGTGCCGAGCGGGAACCCCAGCGTCTGCGGGTTCTCCGTCACGGTGGCGCACAGCGTCCACGGCCCGACGGCCAGACTGTCCTCGTTGTGCTCGCGCATGAGCCCCGGGTGGCTCAGGGCGGTGACCGTCACATACGGCATCTTCCTCCCGCCTCTCCGCACCGGCGGGCGCGTTCCGCGGTCTCGACTCCTATTGTCGCCCCGCGCGGGCTTGGGGGCTCAGCGGGGGCTTGTGCGGGTGGTCGTGGGGCACCCCCTGGGGGCTCCGCCCCCGGGCCCCGGCTCCTCATACGCCGGAGGGGCTTCCCCTGCCGTCGTTCGGCTTTCGCGCCGTCGTGGCTGGTCGCGCAGTTCCCCGCGCCCCTATCGGGCGCCCTCGTCACGGCCTGCTCGCTCGATACGACCGACGGCAGTCACCCCCGTACGAACGCGCAGCGGGTCGGTGCCGGTTTGCCGTTCACCGTGAAGGGAGTCAGGCAGGGGGTACGGGTAGAGCGAGGGCGGGTGCGTGTGCCCGTCGGGATCCGCTGAGATGGGGCGAGCGGCCATGCTGTTCCAGGACCGTGAGGATGCGGGGCTGCGCCTCGCCGAGGCAGTGCGCCACCTGAAGGGCGAGCGACCCGTCGTGCTCGGTCTGCCGCGGGGCGGACTGCCGGTGGCGTTTGAAGTGGCCCGGGCTCTCGATGCCCCGCTCGACGTGATCGTCGTACGCAAACTCGGCGTCCCCCGCCAGCCGGAGCTGGGCTTCGGCGCGATCGGCGAGGGCGGCGTGCGGGTGCTGAGCGAGGACATCGTGCGGCACGCCGGGGTCGACGCGGACCAGATGGCGGCGGTCGAGCAGCGCGAGGCGCAGGAGCTGCGGCGGCGGGCCGAGCGGTACCGCGAGGGCCGCGACCGGGTGCGGGTCGAGGGGCGTACGGCCGTCGTCGTGGACGACGGGATCGCGACCGGCGCGACGGCCGCGGCGGCCTGCCGGGTCGCACGGGCGCAGGGCGCGGCCCGTGTGGTCCTCGCCGTGCCCACGGCGCCCGCGGACACGGCGGAGCGGATGCGTGCGGTGGCCGACGAGGTGGTGTGCCTGTCCGCGCCGCACCTGTTCGGGTCCGTGGGCGAGTGGTACCGGGACTTCTCGCAGACCTCCGACGAGGAGGTGATCGCCCTGCTGTCCCGCGCCGCGGCGGCCCACCCGCACGTGACCGGGGTGGGCGTCGAGGTCGCGGAGGAGCTGGAGGTCGAGGTGGACGCCGGTGCGGTCCGGCTCGCCGGGGACCTCGCGCTGCCTGAGGGCGCCGAGGCCGTGGTGATGTTCGCGCACGGCTCGGGCAGCAGCCGGCACAGCCCGCGCAACCGCTGGGTGGCGACGGCGCTGCGCGAGGCCGGTCTCGGCACGCTCCTCTTCGATCTCCTCACCCCGGACGAGGAGGGCGACCGCCGCAATGTCTTCGACATCGACACCCTGGCGGACCGGCTGCTCGGCGCGACGCGCTGGCTGCGCGAGCGCGAGTCCCTGCCCATCGGCTACTTCGGTGCCAGCACGGGTGCCGCCGCCGCGCTGCGGGCGGCCGCGGGCGACGCGGCGGTCGGCGCCGTGGTGTCGCGCGGCGGCCGGCCCGACCTCGCCGCTCCCCGGCTCGGCGACGTGGAGGCGCCGACCCTGCTGATCGTCGGCGGCGACGACTCGCTGGTCATCGACCTCAACCGGGCCGCCCAGGCCGAACTCCACTGCGAGAACCGGCTGGAGATCGTCCCGAGGGCCACCCATCTCTTCGAGGAGCCCGGAGCCCTCGACCAGGTCGCGGACCTCGCGCGGGACTGGTTCATCCGGCACCTGACGTCGGCGGGCGACCGTCCGGGGCCGGTCCACATCGTGACGCCGTAGCGATCGCCCAGGCGTCAATCTCCTTGTGTACGAGGGAAGTTGCCCTCGCACGTCCTGTTGACATGGTACAGACCAATGCGGTTGAGTGCGGCCACCCCCACAAGCCCCCACCGCAAGGGAGTCACCGATGTCGAGGACTCGCATCGTGGCCGCGCTGGCTTCGCTCATAGCCACCTGCGCACTCTTCATTGTCATGCCCATGACCTCACAGGCCGCCCAGGTCAAGCCCGACAAGGACCGGGGCAAGGCAGCCGAATTCATCGTCAGCAAGGCACAGTTCGAGCAGATCTACCCGAACCGCAACGCCTTCTACACGTACGAGGGCCTCACCGCCGCGCTCGACGCGTACCCGGCGTTCGCCAACACCGGCAGCGACACGGTCAAGAAGCAGGAGGCCGCCGCGTTCCTCGCCAACGTCGGACACGAGACCGGCGGCCTGGTGCACGTGGTCGAGCAGAACGAGGACAACTACCCCCACTACTGCGACGCGAACCAGCCCTACGGCTGCCCCGCGGGCCAGGCCGCGTACTACGGCCGGGGGCCGATCCAGCTGAGCTGGAACTTCAACTACAAGGCCGCCGGTGACGCCCTCGGCATCGACCTGCTCAACGACCCGTGGAAGGTGGAGAAGGACTCGGCCGTCGCCTGGAAGACCGGCCTCTGGTACTGGAACACCCAGTCCGGCCCCGGCACGATGACCCCGCACGACGCGATGGTCAACGGAGCGGGCTTCGGCGAGACCATCCGCGCCATCAACGGCAGCCTGGAGTGCGACGGCGGCAACCCCGGCCAGGTGCAGAGCAGGGTCGACAACTACAAGCGCATCACCGGCATCCTCGGCACGACGCCGGGCGACAACCTGACCTGCTGACGTACAGCCACTGCTCCATAACTACATGACTCCCTGGCTACATGACTCCATAACTCCCCCTGAAAACAGGGAAGTTGATAGGCTCCCGGCGCCGAAACCGGGGGTGGGACGCACATGACCGCGGAAGAGCAGCCGCCCGACGGCGGACAGATCGGCGGACAGATCGGCGGACAGACCGGCGGACAGACCGGCGGGCAGGTCGGCGGGCGGATGCGCCACCTCGCCCAGGAGGTCGAGAAGATCGCGGCCGAGGCCCGGATCGGGGCACGCCGGGCACAGCGGCGCAGCAAGCTGTGGAACGCCACGTACATCTGTCTCGGTTTTCCGGCCGCCGTGCTCGCCGGGATCTCCGGCGCCGCAGGGCTCGCCTCGGCCGGAGCGCGGGTGCCCGCGGCGATCCTGGCGCTGCTCTCGGCGGGCTTCTCCGCCGGGTCCACGTTCCTGCGCGCCGACGCGCGGCAGATGGCCAACCTCCGTCGCCGCTACGCGTGGCAGCGCCTGGAGACCCGCGCCCGCCTCGTCCTCGCGCACGAGGCGTACGAAGGAGTCGAGCCACTGCACACCGCCCTTGTCGAGTTGCTGGAGCTGCGTGCCGCGATTCCCTCCAGCGCCCTCGTCCTGGTCGAGTCGGTCCCGCCCCAGCCCCAGGCCCCGGTCGGCCCGGCGACACCTCCTGCGCTACCGGGCCCGCCGGGCGAACCGTGAGACACGGGGTCGGGGCCCTTGGGCCCGGCAGGGCCACCGCCGCCTCTGCGGAGCCCCCGCCTCCCCCGACCGCGGTTGCGAGGTGCCGGTGGAGCGTCGAGTGTTGATCTGCCGGTACGACCCGGGGGAGGCAGGAGGAAGACATGTCCGAAAGCACGCCTCACCCGCACCCGTCCCATCCGCACGCCCATACGGAACACCCGCACGGCGAGCACCCGCACCAGGAGAGCAACGCGCTCGCCTCGGGCGGTGTCATGTTCGCCGGTGTCCTGCTGATGCTGGAGGGGATGTTCTCCGCCATCGCCGGAATCTCGGCCATCGCCAAGGACGACGTGTACACCCGGCTCGGCGACTACGTCTTCGAGCTCAACCTGACCAGTTGGGGCTGGATCCACCTGGTCGTCGGTGTGATCGCCTTCATCACGGGCGCCGGAGTGCTGAAGGGCGCCGCCTGGGCCCGCACCCTCGGCGTGACCATCGCGGCGCTGGTCGTACTGCTGCAGTTCCTGTGGCTGCCGTACCAGCCGATCTGGTCCCTGGTGACCATCGCGCTCGCGGTCTTCGTCATCTGGGCGCTGTGCACCGACACGGGCCGTGAGCCCGCCCCGCACGTGGACTGACCCCGCCCCGCACGTGGACTGACGTGGACCGGAGACCAAGGAGACCCGGAGGAGCAGACGGCATGGCTCGTCATCGCCTCAGGCACGCCGTCGCGGCCGTCCTCACGGCACTCGTCGCGGCCGGTGCCGTCGGCTGTACGGACGACGGGTCCGGCCCTTCCGACGCGGCGAGCAAGGCCGCGTCCGCCGCGGAGTCCGCGGCCGGCCGGGTCACGGACGCCGCGTCCCGGGCCGCCGACGCGCTGGCCTCGGCGAGCGCGGCGGCCGACCGGAAGATGAAGGAGATCAAGGGCGGCGTCGACGCGAAGGACGAGGTGGAACTCGGCGCCGCCGACACCGACGGCCAGGGCAGGAGCACCGTGGACGTCACGGCGGAGAACACCGCGGACTCCGCGAAGTCCTTCGCCGTGAAGGTCGACTTCAAGGACAAGGACGGCAAGCTCGTCGACACGGTCGTCGTGACCGTCAAGGACGTGGCCGCGGGCGCCGAGGGCAAGGGCACGGCCCGCAGCACGCACAAGCTCTCCGGCGAGGTGCGGACCGAGGTCGGCCAGGCCCTGCGCTACTGACCGCCGGACACCCGCACGGACCAGTCCCGGGCACACCTCCCTGACCTGCCGCCGAAGGCGGATCGTAGGCTGCACCCATGACTGACGCGCTTGCACCGACGACTCCCGACGCCGCCTTCGAGATGCTGATGGCGGGCAACCAGCGGTTCCTGACGGGGACGCCCTCGCACCCCAACCAGGACGCCGCACGCCGCACCGAGACCGCGCCGGGGCAGAGCCCGTTCGCGGTGATGTTCGGGTGCTCCGACTCCCGCCTCGCCGCGGAGATCATCTTCGACCGGGGCATCGGCGACCTGTTCGTCGTCCGCACCGCCGGCCAGGTCCTGGGCAACGAGGTCCTGGGCAGCATCGAGTACGGGGTGAGCGTGCTCGGCACCCCGCTGGTCGTGGTCCTCGGACATGACTCCTGCGGTGCCGTCGCCGCCGCCCGTGCCGCGGTGGAGGACGGCGCGGCGGCGGAGGGCTTCGTCCGGGACGTCGTCGAGCGCGTGACGCCGAGCGTGCTGTCCGCGCGGGCGGCCGGGCGTACGAGCGAGAGCGAGATCCTGCACGAGCACATCCGGGGCACGGTGGACCTGCTCCTTGAGCGTTCGCACCTCCTCGCGGAGCGGGTCGAGGCGGGTCAGGTGGCCGTGGTCGGCCTCGCGTACCAACTCTCGGACGGCACCGCGCAGTTGATCGCCTCCCGCGGCCTGAGCGAGTCGGTCACGAAGGTGGCCTGAGCGAGTCGGTCACGAAGGTGGCCTGAGCGCGCGCAGACGCCGGCCCGCCTCCGTCAGGCCGTGGCGGTGGCGGGCGAGCCCCTCCCAGGGGTCGGTGTCGAGGCGGTCGCCGAGGTCGGTGACCGTCCAGCTGCGGGCCGTGAGACCCGGCGTGTCCAGCTCGTCCCAGGTCAGCGGTACGGCGACGGGGGCGCCGGGTTTCGCGCGTACCGCGTACGGCGCCACCGCGGTCTGGGCGTAGCCGTTGCGGCCGACGTCGAGGTAGAGGCGGCCCTCGCGGGCGTCCTTGTAGAACTCCGTCGTCAGCTCGTCCGGATGGCGCGCGGCCAGCGCGTCCGCCACGTCGCGGGCGAACGTCAGCACGGCGTCGACGTCCGCGCGCCGGTTCAGCGGCACGACGACGTGCAGGCCTCGGGAACCCGTCGTCATGAGGCCCGCGTGCAGGCCCAGTTCGTCGAGGAGTGCGCGCAGGTGGTGGGCGGCGCGGCGGACGGGCGCGAAGTCGTGGGCGGGCGGGTCCAGGTCGAAGACCAGACGGTCGGGGCTGCGGGGCTTGTCGGCCCGGCTGAGCCAGCGGTGCGGGGTGACGCACGCCTGCCCGGCGAGGTACGTGAGGGTCGCGGTGTCGTCGCAGAGGACATGCGTGACCTCGCCGCCCCCCTTGGGCACGGTCGCGCGGTGGATCCAGTCGGGGAAGTAGGCGGAGACCTCCTTCTGGAAGAAGCGGTCTGCCTCGATCCCGTCGGGCATCCGTTCCAGCATCAGCGGCCTGCCCCGCAGTTCCGGCAGCATCCGCGGCGCCACGCGGCGGTAGTGCCCGACCAGGTCGGCCTTGGTGATCCCGTCCTGCGGGAAGAGCTCCTTCCCGGCCCGCTTGACCTCGATCTCGCGGCGGCCGACCCGCAGGCGCCGGGTGCTCCTGGTGTCCCCGGCCATCAGCCGACCTTGCTGCCGGCCAGCGGCGAGGTCGGTCCGCCCGCGCCGTGGCGCAGTCCGTGCAGCAGCTCTTCGACCGTCTCGATCGCGGTATGCCGGGGTCGCCAGCCGAGCCGGTCGCGGGCCCGTCCGCAGTCCATCAGCGGCAGCCGCAGCACCGCGTCGAACAACTGCGGAGACGCCGGTACGAGATGCAGGCCCCAGGCCGCCGCGAGGGTGGAGCGCGCGGCCTGGGACGGCATCCGGACGAGACGGGCGTCGAACAGCTCGGCCAGGGTCTCCGCGTCGAGCGGCGGCTGCGCGGCGATGTTGAACGCGCCGCGCGCATCGGAGTGCAGGGCGAGCCGGTAGGCCTCGGCGGCGTCGTCCGTGTGCAGGGCCTGCACCCGTAGGCCGGGGATGTCCGGAAGCAGCGGCAGTCGTTCGGGGCGGGCCAGCGGGCCGGGGACGAAGCGGCCGGCGAACAGCCTGCGCTGCTGGCTCGCCGACTGCTCCTTGAAGAGGAACGCGGGCCGCATCCGCACGATCCGGGTCTCCGGGCGCTGCTGCTCCACCGCGTCAAGGACCCGTTCCAGATACGCCTTCTCACGGCAGTACGCGGCCTCCGGCCAGCCGTGCGTCGGCCAGGACTCGTCCACGGCGTGGTCCTTGGGTCCGGGTGAGTACGCGGCGACCGACGAGGCGTGCACCAGCGTCGGCACGCCCGCGGCCAGCACGGACCGGAAGAGGTGCAGGCTGCCGAGGACGTTGGTCCGCCAGGTCAGCGCGGGGTTGCGCGTGGGCTGGAAGCGCCAGGCGAGGTGGACGACCGCGTCCACGCCGTGCAGATGGTCGCCGAGTGCGTCCTCCGCGGCGAGGTCGACGGCCGCCCACTCTGTCTTCGGCGGCGACCAGTCCGGGACACGGCGTGCCATGCCGAGGACCGAGCCGACCCGGGGGTCTTCGGCGAGGGCCCCGACCAGGCTCGTCCCGACGTTGCCGGTGGCGCCCGTGACGGCGATCCGCAGGGCGCTTGCTGTGTTCATCGTCCCGTCCTCCCGTACTCCCGTTCCGTGGCCGGTGCACCCGCCGGGTTCCCGAACGAGCGCAGCGAACACGCGTGGGCCCGGTACGGGAGGCGTCCGTGAACATGCGTGTGCCGGTACGGGAGCCGTCCGCGAACACGCGTGGGCCGGTACGGGAGCCGTCCGCGAACACGCGTGGGCCGGTACGGGAGGCGTCTGGGAGCGCACGACTCGCGGTGCGGCGCGCGCGGAGGACAATGGCTAGGAGAGACGACCTGTGCTTCGGACGAGAGCGCGATCGGGAACGGCCGGCCGCCCCGGAGTCTCAGCCAAGTCCCCCGCGCCGTTCCTCGCGCTCCTCCGGCCGCAGCGTTGAGGAGCGGATTCTCATGCTCACCGACCGATCTGCCCAGGCAGGACGGCCTGGCACCCGGCGCACCCGCCGGCGCCGGCGGGTGCACGACGATGCCCCGGACACCTGCCAGGCCTTCACCCGCCTCCACGGCCTCGCCCCGGGGCCGGAGCAGGACGCGCTCTGCGAGGAGCTGTTCGAGGCCTGGCTCCCGATGGCCCACCGCATCGCCGGCCGCTACCACGGCAAGGGCGAGGCGCTCGAGGACCTCCAGCAGATCGCCGCTCTCGGCCTGCTCAAGGCCGTCAAGGGCTACGATCCGCGCCGCGGCCCCTTCGAGCCGTACGCCGTGCCCACGATCAGCGGCGAGATCCGCCGCCACTTCCGCGACCACACCTGGGACGTGCACGTGCCCCGCCGTATCCAGGATCTGCGCAACACGGTGCGCGTCGCGTACCGCGAACTGTCCCAGCGGCCCGGCAGCCCCGAGCCGACCATCCAGCAGCTGGCCCGGCACACCGGCCTCTCCGAGCAGGACGTCCAGGAGGGCCAGCAGGCCCTGAGCAGCTACAGCGCGCTCTCCCTCGACGCGGAACCCGAGCGTGAGGACGGCGTCTCCCTGGCCGACACCCTGGGCACACCCGACCCCTCGTACGACCTCGTGGTGGACCGGCTCGCGGCCGGGTCCAGCATCCGGCACCTCCCGCTCAGGGAGCGGACCATCCTCTATCTGCGGTTCTTCGAGGGCCAGACGCAGAGCCGCATCGCCGAGGAGATCGGCGTCTCCCAGATGCAGGTGTGCCGGATCCTCGCGCAGACCTGCTCCCGCGTACGGGAGGAGGTCGCGGGCGACGGGGACGAGCACCGTTGCGGCACCGATTGAGCGCGTTGCTCCCCTCCGCGACGACAGCACGACCCCCTGCTGATGGCCGTCTTCCACCACATCCTCACCATCGAGGTCCCCCTCCCCCGCCGACACGCTGCGCTTCGCGCAGCTGTGGAGGCTCGACCCGGAGCGCCGAACGCAGCCCGGCCTGAGCGACCTGCTGCGCCACACGTCCGCCCGCACCGACGGCTTCGGGCCGGTCGGTCGAGGTGGAAGGCCTCGCCCGGCGTCGAAGGGGGTGCTCAGAAGTCGTAGTCGTCGACGTTGTCCGCGTCGAACACCGTCGGCTTTCCGAGGTTGACCACACCGTCCTCGCCGATGGTGAACTCGCCCATGTCACCGGCCCGGTAGGTCTCCCCCGGCCTGCCGGAGATCTGCCCCGACTCCAGGGCCACGGCGGTGCGGTTCGCCGTGCAGGAGTTGCTCGGCGCCGCCCCGCTCGACGACGACGTCCGTCCGGTCTCGCAGGGTTTCGGCGAGCAGCTCCCGGTCCGTGTCGCCGAGTGCGGGAGTCCGGTCGCGGTCCGCCAGGAGGCGCCGGGCCGGCTCGACGCGTTCCGTGAAGTGCGGTGCGCGGACGTCGAGTCGGCGCATTCCCGCGTGCAGCCGGGTGAGCGCGTCGGCGTACGCGGCCGGTGTGATCTCGGGGCGCGGCACGGGTTCGTATTAGGTCCACAGGGTGGGGCAGGGCAGCAGTCGCAGGGTGAGCTTGTTCGAGTCGTGCAGTACGGTCGCGTCGTCGGCCTTCAGACCGAGTGACGCGGCGACCGCGGGTGGCCGCCGCCACCGCACGGGAGACGTCCGAGGCCCGCATCGTCGCCCGGCCCCTCCCCTCCCCCTCAGCCGTTCTCCTCCAGGAGCACGCGTCACGTTCAGCCGAGTCGAGGATGACCTCGCTGACGCGTTGCCCGGAACGTACCCACCTGTCGAGCCGTTGTGCCACGCGCCTGTCGGCGCCGAGTGTCCGGGCTGCGGTCAGCGAGACCCTGACCGGGAGGAGCTGATGCCGCACCTCAGGCTCGCCTTGTCCCTCATGTGTTGATGTGGGGCCCGCCACTGTGCGGGCGGTCGGGCTCCGGCATGCGCGATCATGACCCGATGGACGCCCGCTTCCTTGCCATCGACGAGTTGACCGCACCCCCGTCCATCGCGGTCGTGGTCGACGTCATGCGTGCCTGCACGGTGGCCGCCTGGGCCTTCGCGCAGGGGGCGGAGAAGATCGTGCTCGCCGCGTCCCTCGACGAGGCCCTGGCGCTCAAGGCCCGGCACCCGGACTGGGTGGCGCTCAAGGACGGTCCGGCCGCGCCGGGGTTCGACGCCGTCAACTCGCCGGGCCTGCTGCGCTCGACCGACCTCGGCGGACGGACTGTGGTGCAGAAGACGACGGCGGGGACGGTCGGCGCTCTCGCGGTCAAGGAGGCGTCGCTTGTGCTGTGCGCCGGCTTCGTGGTGGCGGAGGCGACGGCCCGGATCCTGCGCGCCCGGGGCTGCGACGAGGTCACGTTCGTGGTCACCGGTGAGGGCGGGCGGGCCGACGAGGACCTGGCGTGCGCGCGGTACATTGCCGGGCGGGCCGACGAGACGGTGACGGACGCGGCTCCGTTCCTCCGCCGCGCCGCCACGTCCCGCACCGCCACGGAGTTGACGGAGGGGGTACGGCAAGGGGCCCACCCCGACGATGTCGCGCTCTGCCTCGAACTCGACCGGTTCCCCTTCGCCCTGGTGGCGGCCCAGGAGGACTCGCTGATGGTCCTCCGGGCCGCGGACTCCGCCTCCGTACACCCGGTACACCCGGTACACCCGGTACACCCGTAGCCGCTACTGTCCGGCGACGCGTTCCTGGACCCACTCGTGGAACTCGCCGATGTGGTGCTCACTGGGCACCAGGACGCCGCCCTTGGCGTACATACGGGAGCTCATCGCAGGCTGGCAGCGTTCGCAGGCGTCAAAGTCCTGGCGGTTGACGCGGTCGAACAGCTCCACGGAACGGCTGACGTCCTTGCCGCTCTCCAGGACGTGCGGCAGGTAGAGCCAGTCGCACTCCACGACGGTCCGGTCCGCGGCCACGGGGTACATCCGGTGGAAGATCACGTGGTCGGGCACCAGGTTGATGAACACCTGCGGCCGCACGGTGATCGCGTAGTACCGCCGGTCCTGGTCATCGGAGACCCCGGGGATGCGGTCCAGGCCCTCGGAGCCGTCGACGGTGAAGCCCTTGACGTCGTCGCCGAACTCCGCGCCGTGTCCCACGAAGTACTGCGCGGCGAAGCCGTCGGCGAACTCCGGCAGCACCTCGGTGAGTTCGGGGTGGATCGTCGCGCAGTGGTAGCACTCCATGAAGTTCTCGATGATCAGCTTCCAGTTCGCCTTGACGTCGTAGACGATCCGCTCGCCGACCTCCAGGTTCTCGATGTCGTACCCGCCGATGGACTCGGCGTCCCCCAGGCGCGCCACCACGTCCTGGATCACCGACGCCTCGAACGACGGCGGGTCCTCGGCCAGGCACACCCACACATAGCCGAGCCACTCCCGCACCGACACCTTCGCCAGGCCGTAGTCGGTGCGGCCCACGTCCGGCATCCTCGTCAGGTTCGGCGCCGCGACGAGCTTGCCCTCGAAGTCGTACGTCCAGGCGTGGTACGGGCACTGGAACGAGCGCCGCACCTCACCCGACTCCTCGGTGCACAGCTTCGCGCCCCGGTGCCGGCACACGTTGAAGAAGGCGCGTACGGAGTTGTCCCGGGACCGGGTCAGCAGCACGCTCTCGCGTCCGACGTCCACGGTCTTGTACGCGCCGGGCCTGCCCAGGTCCGAGGAGCGGGCGGCGCAGAACCACATCGTCTCGAAGATGCGCTCCTGCTCGAGCCGGAAGATCTCCGGGTCCGTGTAGTGCTCGCCGGGGAGAGTCGGGATCAGGCTCTCCGGAAGTCCGGCACTGGTCATCGTTCACCTCAAAGGCGCAGCTTGGACGGGCGGTTGAGAAGTTCTCTGCGAGGACTCAGGCAGCGAGTCCGGCGGCGTGTTCGGCCGCCTCCACGACGTTGGCGAGCAGCATCGCGCGGGTCATGGGGCCGACGCCGCCGGGCATCGGCGCGACCCAGTCGGCCACCGTGGCGACGTCCGGGTGCACGTCGCCGAGCAGCCCTTCGTCGGTGCGGGTGATGCCGACGTCCAGGACCGCGGCGCCGGGCCTGACCATCTCGGGGGTGATCAGACCGGGAGAACCGGCCGCCGCGACGACGACGTCTGCCTCGCGCACGTGCTGGGCGAGGGCCTTGGTCCCCGTGTGGCACAGCGTCACCGTCGCGTTCTCCGACCTGCGGGTCAGCAGCAGTCCGATGGGCCGTCCCACGGTGACGCCACGGCCGATCACGCAGACGCGCGCGCCGGCGAGGGCGACGTCGTGGCGCCGGAGCAGTTCGACGATGCCCCTCGGCGTGCAGGGCAGCGGACCGTCGACGCCCAGGACGAGCCGGCCCAGGTTCACCGGGTGGAGGCCGTCCGCGTCCTTCGCCGGGTCCATCCGCTCCAGGACGGCATTGGCGTCGAGCCCGCGCGGCAGGGGCAGTTGGACGATGTAGCCGGTGCACGACGGGTCGGCGTTGAGCTCGTCGACGACCTGCTCCACCTGCGCCTGGGTGGCGTCGGCGGGGAGCTCCCGGCGGATCGAGGCGATGCCGACCTGTGCGCAGTCGCGGTGCTTGCCGCCCACGTACGCGCGACTGCCGGGGTCGTCGCCGACCAGCACCGTGCCGAGTCCGGGTACGACGCCGCGCTCGGCCAAGGCGGCGACGCGCCCGGCGAGTTCGGCGCGGATGGCGGCCGCGGTGGCACGGCCGTCCAGGATGTTCGCGCTCATGTGGGGTCACCTTTCCTGTCACCAAGGAGGGTGTTGCAGAAACTGGTGCTGCTTGTTGCTTAATACGCACTACACATCGAGTTACGCAACAAACAGTGCAGCGACCCCATGGCTGTGTCAAGGGCGTGGACTCGATGACCAGGGACGCGTTCCGCAGAGCCAATGCCGGTGGAGGAAAGGGTAGCTCGGCACGTGAGCTCCTTGCGGGCCAAGGTTGGCGAAGGCTCTTGACCGCGACACCGCAGGGCCGTGAGCATGTTGCGTATGAAACACGGCGTTGCGCATTACGCATCTTAGGAGGCCCCTGTGTCCCTGCGCCCGAACCCCGGCGGCGAGTACGTCCTGACCCTCTCGTGCCCCGATCGGGCCGGACTCGTCCACGCTGTCACCGGCTTCCTCGTCCAGCACTCGGGGAACATCCAGGAGAGCCAGCAGTTCGACGACCGGCAACAGGACCGCTTCTTCATGCGCGTCCACTTCGACGTCTCGGATCCGCGCACGTCACTGGAGCGGCTGCGCTCCGGCTTCGGCCCGGTGGCCGAGGCGTACGGGATCTCCTGGCAGTTGCACTCCACTGCGACGCCGACGCGCACACTGATCATGGTGTCGAAGTTCGGCCACTGCCTGAACGACCTGCTCTTCCGGCAGAGCACCGGCGCGCTCAACATCGAGGTGCCGGCGATCGTCTCCAACCACCGGGACTTCGAACCCCTCGCGCAGAGCTACGGGATCCCGTTCCACCACATCCCGGTGACGCGCGAGACCAAGGCGGACGCCGAGGCACAACTCCTCGCACTTGTCGGCGAGTTGGAGATCGACCTGGTGGTCCTGGCCCGCTACATGCAGATCCTGTCGAACGACCTCTGCAAGCAGTTGGAGGGGCGGGCGATCAACATCCACCACTCGTTCCTGCCGAGCTTCAAGGGCGCACGGCCGTACGTCCAGGCCCACGACCGCGGCGTCAAGCTCATCGGGGCCACCGCGCACTACGTCACGCCCGACCTCGACGAGGGCCCCATCATCGAGCAGGACGTGACCCGCGTGAACCACGCGCAGAACTCCGCGGCCCTGGTCGCGCTCGGCAGGGACGTCGAAGCCCAGGTCCTCGCCCGCGCCGTGAAGTGGCACAGCCAGAGCCGCGTCATGATCAACGACAACCGCACCGTGGTCTTCCGCTGACCGCGCCCCGTCACACGTCGATACCCCCGCGCGTCGGCAGCGGGGGTATCGACGTGCGACGGGGCGCCGCCGCCGTGCTCACACCAGCCCGGCTCCCGCGACCGCGGTGGCGAGCTGTCGCCGCCAACGGGTGAACTGCTTGGCCCGGTTCACCCCGAGGACCGCGACGGGTGCGCCCGCCCGCCGGTAGACCGCGAGGAAGCTGCGGTCGTCGGGGCTGCCGTCCTCGATCGCCACGCTGTCGGCGTGCGCGCCGTGCCCGGCGAACTGGATCCGCACGCCGTACTGGTCGGACCAGAAGTAGGGCGGGCGCGGCGGGGCGATGGACGCCGTGCCTCCGGAGAGCAGCGCGGCCACGGCGGCGGCCGGTCGCTCGTTGGCGCCGGTCCAGTGCTCGATCCGGCGGTGCGCGCCGAGGGCCGGCTCGTACCAGGCCGCGCAGTCCCCGACCGCGACGACCTCCGGGACGTTGGTCGTGCCGTCGGCGCCGCAGAGCACGCCGTTCCAGAGTTCCACGCCCGAGCCGACGAGCCAGTCGGTGCCGGGAGTCGCCCCGATACCGGCGACGACGATGTCGGCCGGGATACTGCGGCCGTCCTCCAGGAGGACCGCGTCCACCCGCTCGCCACCGGTCACGCCGCGCACCCCGGTGCCGCACAGCACGCGCACCCCGTGGTCGCCGTGCACACCGACGAGGGCTTCCGCCATGGCCGGTCCGAGCGGGCCTGCCAGGGGCGCGGGACCGGACACGACGTACGTGACGTCGAGCCCCAACTGCCGTGCGGTGGAGGCCACTTCGGCCCCGACAAAGCCACCGCCGACGACCACGAGCCGACCACCCCGCGCCAGGTCGTCGCGCAGCGCCCGGGCGTCTTCGAGGGTGCGCAGGACGTGCACGCCCGCGAGGCCCTCGCCGCCGGGAAGCCTGCGTGCGGACGAGCCGGTGGCCAGGACCACGCCGTCGGCCCGCACGCCGCGCCCGTCGGCGAGCCGGACCGTACGCCCGCCGAGGTCGAGGCCGTCCGCACGGGTGCCGAGGATCCACTCGATGCCGAGGTCCTCGTCGTCCGACTCCAGGGAGAGGTCGGCCTCGTCCATCGAGCCCTTGAGGAACTCCTTCGACAGCGGCGGGCGGTCGTAGGGGCGGTGGGTCTCGTCCCCGATGAGGACGAGGCGCCTGTCGTAGCCCTGGGCGCGCAGGGCGCGGGCGGCGGAGAGTCCGGCGAGCGAGGCGCCGACGACGGCCACGGTGTTCATGCGGAACCTCCGGCAGGTGTGCGCGGGTGGCGGGTTCAACCATGCAGGTTGTTGCACTGGTTGTGGCACTGGTTGTTGCACATTGAGAAACGCTGTGCACTTTACGCAACAAGTCTGGAGGCGGCTCCACCCCGTGTCAAGGCAGATCGGGGCACCCGGAGCGACCCCGTGCGGGCGTACGCGGAAGTCCCTGGTGAGCGGAGGGGCGGAACGACGGTCGAGCCCGAACTCCCCGCTGGTGGCGGGGTGTTCGGGCTCGACCGTCCGTTGCGGCCGGGCGCTCAGTCGTCCGTGCGGGAGCCCGCCAGGACCCCGGTCGCGACAGGGGCGGGCTGCTCGCCGGGCTTGTCGTCGGCCTTGTCGTCGGGCTTGTCGTCGGCCTTGTCGTCGGGCTGCTCGTCGCCCTCCTCCACTCCCGCCGGTTCCGGGGACCGCTCGCGGCGCGGCTCGGCACGCAGGGCCTTCACCAGCGAGACGCACATGCCGATCATCACGAACAGGAACGGGAAGGCCGCGATGACAGCCACCTGTTTGACCGCCTCAAGGCCGCCCGCGAGCAGCAGGACCGCGGCGACCAGGCCGGTCAGCGCGCCCCAGAGGATCACGACGACCCGGCTGGGGTTCGCGCTGCCCCGGCAGGAGAGCGTCGCGAGCACCAGGGACGCGGCGTCCGCCCCGCTGACGAAGAACAGGCCGACCAGGATGATCACGGCCACGGAAGTGACCGGGAACCAGGGCAGGTTGGCGAGCGTGGCGAACAGGCCCGCCTCCTCCCCCGTGGCGACGGCCTCGGACAGTCGGGCGCCGTGCAACTCCTGGTTCATCGCCGTACCGCCGAGGACCGCGAACCACACGACGCTCACCAGGCTCGGCGCGAGGATCACTCCGAAGATGAACTGCCGGATCGTGCGGCCGCGCGAGATGCGGGCGATGAACATGCCCACGAACGGCGTCCACGAGATCCACCACGCCCAGTAGAAGACGGTCCAGCCCGAGAGCCATTCGCCGCCGCCGAAGGCTCCCGTCCTGAAGCTCATCTCCGGGAGCGAGGCCAGATAGCCACCGAGCGCCTCGGTCTGGCTGTTGAGGATGAACACCGTGGGACCCGCGACGAAGACGAACGCGAGGAGGACACCGGCGAGCACCATGTTGCCGTTGCTGAGCCACTGGATGCCGCGGTGCACGCCGGACAGCGCGGAGAGCACGAACAGCACGGTCAGCACGGCGATGATCGAGACGGCGAGGGCGGTGGAACTCCGGATGCCCCAGACCGCGTCGAGCCCGCTGTTGATCTGCATCGCCCCCAGGCCGAGGGACACGGCGGAGCCGAAGAGCGTGGCGAAGATCGCGAGGATGTCGATCGACTTGCCCACGGGCCCGTCCACCCGGTCACCGATCAGCGGCCGGAAGGCGCAGCTGATCAGGTTGCTGCCGCCCTTGCGGAATCCGAAGTACGCGAGCACGAGCCCCGCGACCCCGTACAGCGCCCACGGGTGGATCGCCCAGTGGAAGTACGAGTACTCCAGGGCCACTCGGGCCGCCTGCCGCGTGCCCGCCTCGGCGGTGCCGGGCGGCGGGCTGGAGACGTGCATGACCGGTTCGCTCGCCCCGTAGAACATCAGGCCGATGCCCATGCCGGCGCTGAACATCATCGCGACCCAGGAGGCGGTACGGAACTCCGGTCGTTCGTGGTCCTTTCCGAGCCGGATGTCGCCGAACCGGCTCAGGGCCAGAGAGACGGCGAGGAGGACGAATCCGGCGATGGCCAGGACGAAGAGCCAGCCGAAGTTCTCGATGATCCGGCCCAGGGTCGCGTCCGCGACGCGGGCGAGGTTGTCGGTGAAGAAGACCCCCCAGGCCACGAACAGGGCCGCCAGCGTCACGGACAGATAGAGGACCGCGGGGTCCGACCGCGCCCCGACCGCACTCTTCTTCTCCGTCGTCGCGTTGCTCATCCGAAGCCTTCCGGGAGGGGTGCCGGGGTCTCTCGAAGCGCATCTCAAATTGCGTTACACGCAACAGTGCGCTTAATGCGCAACACAGTCGCGTCCGGCTTCCAGCGCGTCAACCCCTCGCGCACGCCTCGTTCGCATCGGACGGCAAGCACCGCCGCCAGAGCCCGAGTCAGTCGGAACAGCAGGCGCGGGCCGCCTCGCAGCCCCCCGCCTCGGCCGCGTGGGCATGCCCGGGACGAGCCCCGGCTCCGGCGGACGGCGCGCAGCAGCCCTGCGTCGCCGCGTCGGGGCAGGTCCTGTCGTGCTCGACGGCGACGACCGCCTGGCGCGGGTCAGCCGTTCTTCTGCGGCTCACCCCGTTCCCCGCGCGCCGCCTGCTCCGCGCGCATCGCCTGCTGCGCCTGCTGCGCCTGCTGCGTGAGTTCCGCGTGCTCGTGCGGCTCCAAGTACTCGGGGCAGTCGGGGTTGTGGCAGGGACCCGCCGCCCAGACGGGTACGTAGGCGCCGAGAGTCTTGTGGCGCCTCTTGACGATCAAGTCCACGTGCTGCTTGCAGACCGGGCACAGCAGTTCGCCCTGCGGACCCGTCTCATGCTGTTCTTTACCCATTTTTTAATGTTAGTCCGAATCGCCGGAATCTGGGGCCCGTGCGGGCGGTCGGCGGATGCTGAGGACGATGGACACGGCCAGGACGACGACGATGACCGCGAGGCTCACCGGGGACGGAATCTCCGGGATGGCCGGGCTGATCAGCTTGTGCGAGGCCTGAAGGATCAGTTTGACGCCGATGAAGGACAGGATGATCGCGAGCCCGGTGTTGAGGTAGTGGAAGCGGTCGAGCAGGCCCGAGAGCAGGAAGTACAGCGCGCGCAGGCCGAGGATCGCGAAGGCGTTGCTGGTGTAGACGATGAACGCGTCGTCGCTGACGGCGAGAACCGCCGGGACGCTGTCGACGGCGAAGATCAGGTCGGCCGCCTCGATGGCCGCGATCACCGCGAGCAGCGGTGTGGCCACACGTTTACCGGCCTCTTTCACGAAGAACTTCGCACCGGCGTACTCGTCGCTTACGGGGACGATCTTCCGCAGGGCGCGGACCGCGAAGCTGCGGCCGGGATCGAACTCCTCTTCCTCCCTGAGCAGCTTGTACGTGCTGTAGAAGAGGACGGCGGCGAACGCGTAGAGCACGGCGGTGAACCTGCTGACCACGGCCACGCCGAGGGAGAGGAACACGGCGCGGAACACGAGCGCGCCCATGACGCCGAAGAACAGGACGCGGTGCTGGTAGGCGCGGGGCACCTTGAAGTAGGCGAAGATCACGGCGAAGACGAACAGGTTGTCCACCGACAGGCTCTTCTCGAGCAGCCAGGCGGTCGTGTACTCGGTCCCCGCCGTCGTACCGAGTACGAGGAAGACGATGCCGCCGAAGATCAGCGCGAGGCCGACCCAGAGTCCGCTCCAGGCGGCGGCTTCCTTGAATCCGATGACATGTGCGCTGCGGTGGGCCAGCAGATCGACCGCCAACGACACCACCACGGTCGCGGCGAACGCACCCCATAGCCAGAGCGGGACTTCGAGCACACCGGCCACCATCCCCGGAGCCGACGGCGCGCCGGCCCTTTACAACAGTCTGCGGCACACCGCCCCTTCCGGCGCGGCCGGACGCCATGGAGGGAGCGGCGGGCGTGCTCGCGTGCGGGGCCGGGCGCGATCGGGTGCGGGGGCCGGGCGCGCTCGGGTGCGCGGGCCCACCGCTCGTACGAAGCTGGGAAGAGGGCACGTACGGCGGTGAAGGAGAGGCGTGGTGAGCTCCGCTCCGGTGGTGGTCGGGGTCGACGGCTCCGCGTCGGCGTGGGCCGCGGTGGAAGCGGCGGCCCGGGAGGCGCTCCTGCGGGACACGGAGCTGCGGGTCGTGCACGCCTTCCTGTGGCCCGCGATGCACGTACCGCCCGGCCCGTCGGTCCTCGGCCCGCCCAGCGGCGGCGTCCAGGAATCGGTCGAGGCGCTCCTGGCCGAGGCCACAGTCCGGGCCCGGCGCGCGGCTCCCGGGGTGGTGACGCGGCACGCGGTGATCGCCGGTGCGGCGGTGGGCACCCTGGAGGCGGAGTCGCGCACGGCCCAGCTGGTGGTGCTTGGCCACCGGGGCACGGGCGGCTTCGCCCAACTGCTGCTCGGGTCGACGGCCGTCCAGCTGGCCGCGCACGCCCACTGCCCGGTCCTTGTCGTACGCGGCACGGAGGTGCGGGACGGTCCGGTGCTCGTGGCCGTGGACGGTTCGCCGCAGGGGCGCGGGGCGCTGTCCTTCGCGTTCGCCGAGGCCTCGCTGCGGGGCGCCGGGCTTGAGGCGCTGCACGCGTGGACCACCTGGAGCGACCACGGTGAGATGGTGCCGGGCAGCCCGGTGGACGTGCTCGAAGTGCTCGGTGACATCGACGAGTTGCGGGCGACGGAGGAACGGCTGCTCGCCGAGGCGCTCGCCGGGCTCCGCGGGCACTACCCGGACGTGGCCGTGCGCCCGAGCCTGGTCCGGGGCCGTACGCGACCCGTGCTGATCGAGGCGAGCGGCCGGGCCCAGCTGGTCGTGGTCGGCGCTCGCGGACACGGCGGGTTCACCGGACTGCTGCTCGGCTCGGTCAGCCAGGCACTCCTCCACCACGCGCACTGCCCGGTGGCCGTCGTGCGCTCGGGTTTGTGACTACCTCAACTGCCTTACGGCGCGGGGCCGTTCCGTGGTCGGTGGCATCGCGGCGCAGGGAGTGGCGAAGTTCTTCCAGGGCATTCGAGAAGCGGCTCGGCGTAGGCGTCGCACCCGGCCCATGCCCCGGAGCGACCTCGTGCCCGGCTCCCAACTCCCTTGCTGGTAAGCGCTGTCGGGAGGGGCCTCAGTCGGCGTCCGTCGCCTGGTCCAGGGTGAACAGGGCGCCGTCGGGGTCCCGCACGGTCACCTGCCGGGTGGGGCCGTCGACCCAGTCCGCGTCGGGGAGCGTGCTGCCGCCGTGCTCCAGGGCGCGGGACACCGCCTCGTCCAGGTCCTCGACCCTGAAGTGGACCAGCCAGCGGGGCCGGAGCTGCGGTTTCGGCGCCGCCTGTTCCACGGGGCCGCTGTTCATGCGGGCGACCGGGCGCCCCTGCCGCCGGAGCACCACCTGGTCCTCCTCGTACGAGGTGGCGCAGCTGCTGTCGCCGTCGCCCTCGCCCCAGCCGAGGACCTCTCCGTAGAAGATCGCCGAGTCGAAGGCGTTGCGGGCGTGGAGTTCGATCCAGGCGGGCGAGCGCTCCGCGCCGATGGTCCACTCGGACAGGACGTCCCCGTCCCAGATGCCGAAGACGGCGCCCTCCCGGTCGGTCACCAGGGCCGCCCGCCCGCCGGCGGGGTAGGTGACCGGCCCCACGCCGACCGTGCCTCCGCGCTCGCGCACCCGCGCGACCGCGGCGTCGGCCTCGTCGACGGCGAAGTACGGCGTCCACACCACCGGTACGGCGAACTCCCCGGCCACCGCGCCGATCCCGGCCACCGGAACGCCTTCGTCCTCCGCCAGCGAGAAGGCCCGGCCGAACATGCCCCCTTGCCGGAACGTCCAGCCGAGCACCGCACCGTAGAAGCGCTCCGCGGCCTCGCGGTCACGTGCCACGAGGCTCAACCAGCACGGGGCGCCGATCACATCCGCTGCCACCAGAACCACGGAATCCTCCGTTCCACCGCGACAGAGGGCGGGAGAGAGCAGGGAAGAGGGAAGGTGAAGAGAGGGAAGAGAAGAAAAGAGAGAAGAAAGGAGAAGAGGTAGGAAACGGAACTAATCCAGCGTATGGGAAGTATCCGCTCGGAACGACCCGAGTGTCACGGCGCGGAATATCCTGGTCATGCGGGCGGAACGCCGAGCGGAGGGTGTGACGGCCATGGCGCGGTTGGTGGTCCGGAAGGGCGAGCTGATCGTCCGGCTGTCCTGGTGGGAGAAGCTCGCGGCGCGCCGCGGCGACGTCCACGTACCGCTCGGGGCGGTCGAGCAGGTTACGGCGGACCCTTCCTGGTGGCGGGTGCTGCGCGGCACGCAGGGCCGGGGGACGTGGATCCCCGACGCGCTCTGCATCGGCGTACGGGACGTGTCCGGCACCAAGGACTTCGTCGCGCTCCGCCCCCGGTCGGGGCCGGTGATCTGTGTCGACCTGCACGCGGCGGCCGCCCCGTTCGCCCGGGTCGCCGTGACCGATCCGGTCCCGGACGCGACGGCGGCCACCGTTCGGACCGCCGCCGCCCGCTTCCTGCGGGGCTCGCAGGGCGGTCACTGAGCGAGCCCGCGCCCCGCGCGCCGAACCGCCCACCACGGACAGTGACTTCCTGAAGTGTGCGATCGGCCGACCCGTCCTACGTTGGATCCGCAAGCTTCCGACGAACATCCCGGACTCTGTTTCCGGACGAGGAGGAACCATGGCCGACAAGGGCGGCATGGACAAGGCAAAGGGCAAGGCCAAGGAAGTAGCCGGCAAGGTCACCGGCGACCGCAAGCAGGAATTCGAGGGCAAGGCCGATCAGGCCCGCGGCGAGGCGAAGAAGGTCCGCGGAAAGGCCGAGGAGCGTGCCCGCAAGGCGCGCGGCTCCATGCCGGAGGGTCCGAAGGACCCGATGTGACCTGAGGTCCCGGAGGGTCCGAAGGACCCGATGTGACCTGAGGTCCGGTAGCCCGCAGAGCCCGGCGCACCACAGCCCGCAGACACCGTCGCGGGTTGGGCGCGCCGGGCTCTCGGCGCTCCGGGCGTCTCCGGCTCCGCGGACGACCGCGGCCAACGCCTCGTACGGGCAGGGGACTTGAACCGTTTCCCGGCACCGGGGAGGGACTTCTATCGCGATATAGCGTTAGCCTGATGGGTGCGCCACGCCGCGCGGAGACGTTCGAAGGGACCTGGAAGGAAGCATGTCGGGAGAGATCTCACCCACGGGGAAGCAGCCCGCTCCCGGCTCGTCGCCCGCGCTGCGAGCCTCGCACGCGGACCGGGACCGGGTGGTGGACGTCCTGCGGATCGCGGCGGGGGACGGCCTGCTGAGCGCGGACGAGTTGGACGAGCGCCTGGAAGTCGCCCTGTCGGCGCGGACCCTGGGCGAACTGGCCGTACTCACCGCAGACTTGCCCGCGGTGAGCGGTGCCGCCGCGGCGGTCGCGGAACCCAAGGACGTCGTCCGGATCGAGCAGGTCTTCAGCGGCGCCGTGGAGCGTACGGGGCGCTGGGTGCTGCCGCGGCGGCTTGAGCTGGCGGTGACCTGGTGCGACGTGACGCTGGACTTCACCGAGGCGGTGATCACCCAGGACACGGTGCGGATCGACGTGGCCATGGCGGGCAAGAGCCTGACGCTGATCACCGGGCCGGGCATCGAGGTCGACGTGGACGGCCTGACCCTGGTGCACTGCAAGCTCCGACGCCGCCGCATGCGCAAGCCCCCGGGCACGCCGACCAGGCTCCGCGTGGAGCTGGTCGGCCAGAAGGCCCACGGCAATGTGGTGGTGCGGCCCCCGCGCCGGACGTTCGGGCAGTGGCTGCTGCGCAGGCCTGCGGCGTTCCCTTCCGGGTCCGGGGGCGAGTGACGGGCGGCGGCAGGCCACGACGGCCTGCCGCGACGTCAGGCCGCCACGAGGGAGACCTCCGCTGCGCGGACGCTGAGCCGGTGCCGGGGGGCGGCCCACCGCGCGGCGATGGCCTCGACTCCCCGACCGGTGTCACGGACATCCCGCAGGACACCGGTCACCCCACCCCGAAGGCCGGGGCCGCACCCGAGCACTGGCCGCTGCGCGCCGACGTCACCGGCTTCAACGGCCGTCTTCACCGGCATCAAAGCCACGGAAGTCGTCCGGCTCAGACTCCGCGCGGAGTCACACGATCACCCCGGGGTTGAGGATGCCGGCCGGGTCGAGCGCGGACTTCGCCGCGCGCAGTGCCTGGTGGAACGGCTCGGGGCGCTGCTCGTCGTACCAGGGGCGGTGATCGCGGCCGACGGCGTGGTGGTGGGTGATCGTGCCGCCGCTCGCGCTGATCGCGGCGGAGACGGCGGCCTTGATCTCGTCCCATTGGGCCACCGTGCTGCCCCAGCGTCCGGCCGCGAAGATGCCGTAGTACGGCGCCGGGCCGTCCGCGTAGACGTGGGTGAACCGGCAGGTCACGAGGCCCTGCCCGGCGCAGACCTCGGCGATCGCCCGCTGCGCGGCGGCGGTGACCTCGGCGTGGAAGGCGGGAAAGGCGTCCCAGGTGCAGGCGGTCTCGAAGGTCTCCACGATCAGCGAGCGGCGGGCGAGGGCGTCGCGCTGGTAGGGCATCCGCAGGAAGGCCGAGCGCCAGGCCTGCGCCGCGTCCCCGGCTCGTTCCTCCGGTGTGCCCTTCGAGCGGTCCCGGCGGGCGAGCACGGTGCCGCGGTGGTCGCGGACCAGTTCGAGGGCGCGGTCGAGCCAGGCGTCGACCGGATGGTCGGCGGACTCGAAGCCGATCAGGAGCAGGCCGCCCGAGGTGGTCGTGGCGGCGTTCATGAGGGCTTCGGCGGGGTCGAGGAGCCGGCAGTTGGAGGGGTGGAGGCCGGCCTGGGCGATCGCCCGGGTGGCGGCGACCGCGTCGTCGTACGTGTCGAAGCCGACGGTGCCGGTCTGCTGCCAGACCGGCCGGTCCTGGAGCCGCATCCAGGCCTCGGTGATCACGCCGAGCGAGCCCTCGGAGCCGAGGAACATCCGGTCCGCGGAGGGGCCCGCTCCGGAACCGGGCAGGCGCCGGGACTCGCCGACCCCGGCCGGTGAGACGACGCGGAGGGACTCGGTGAGGTCGTCGATGTGGGTGGCGAGGGTGGCGAAGTGGCCGCCCGCGCGGGTGGCGAGCCAGCCGCCGAGCGTGGAGAACTCGAAGGACTGCGGGAAGTGCCGCAGCGTCAGCCCGTGCGGCCGCAGTCGCGCTTCGAGCGCCGGGCCGTAGACCCCGGCCTGGATCCGTGCCGCGCGGCTCACCGGGTCGACGTCGATGACCTGGTCGAGCCGCTCCAGGTCGAGGGTGACGGCGGGTGTGTCGAAGCGCGGTTCGACCCCGCCGACGACCGAACTTCCGCCGCCGTACGGGACGACCGGGGTCCCGGTCGCCGTGCACCAGTCGAGGACGTCGACCACGTCCTGCTCGGTGCGCGGCCGGAGCACGAGGTCGGGAACGTGGGCGATGTCCCCGTGCAGGTTCCGCACGACGTCCCGGAACGCCTTGCCGCGCGCGTGGCCGAGCCGGTCGACCGGGTCGGCGGAGCAGAGGTCCGCGAGCGCGGGCGGCGGCGTGACCCGGGGCTTCGGGACGCCGAGCGTGAGCGGGTCCGGCGGCGGGTGGTCGGTCAGGTCGTGACCGGGCAGCAGCGCCGCGACCCGGCCGACCAGGGCGGCCGTCTCCTCGGGGCCGAGCTGGGCGGCATCGGTGCCCCAGCCCCACCAGGACCGTGCGGGCATCGTGGGCATCGCGGGCATCGCGGGCATCAGGGCGTCCTCCCGTCCGCGGCGGCCGAGCGCTCCCGCACCGTGCGCGTAAGTCCCGTACAGCTCGACGCAGTTGACATCACTGCCCTTCCTGTCCACCGGCAACTTACCGACCGGTCAACCGAAGTCAAGGGAGGTCAAGGGAAGTCGAGCGATGCCCGCGCTTCGGGCCACCTACCCAGGGCGGATTGAGTACGCGTGCTCAGGCGGGACGCCCGAGGGCCCTCTTAGCGTCCCTCCATGCATATAGACCACGTTGCCCGCGCCCCGGAGGTCCGCGTCGGCATCACCGCGGTGGCCTCCTGTCTGCCTCGGGCCGAGGTGAGCTCGTACGACCTCCAGGAGCGGGTCACCGCGGCCGCCGGGCTCCGGCTGCCGGACCGGACGTTCGAGCGGGCGACCGGCATCGTCTCCCGCCGTGCGGCGGCGGACGGCGAGTACGCCTCGACGCTCGCGGTACGCGCCGGACGTACGGCCCTTGGCCGGGCCGGGCTCGACCCGTACGACATCGACCTGTTGGTGTTCGGCTCCGCGACGCGGGACGTGGTGGAGCCGGCGACGGCGCACATCGTCCAGGCCGACCTTGGCTCCCGGGCTTATGCGCTCGACGTCACGAACGCGTGCAACAGCTTCGTCAACGCCATCGACACGGCACGGGCGTTGATCCTCGCCGGCCGGGCCCGCCGTGCCCTCGTCGTCACCGGCGAGACCCCGAGCCGGGCCGTGCGGCACCGGCCGGCCGACGCGGGCCAACTCCGCGACGGGTTCGCCGGGTACACCTTCGGTGACGCGGGCGCGGCCGTGGTCCTGGAGGCGGTGGAGCGGGGCGGCATCGTCGACGTGGACACCGAGACGCACTCCGGGCACTGGGCGGTCGGCGGGATCTTCGGCGGCGGTTCGCGGCATCCGCGGGGCGACGAGCACACGTACTTCCGTGGGGACGGGAGCGAGTTGCGCGAGGTGTTCGAGAAGGTCGGCACGTCCGTGCTCGACCGGATGCGCCGCCGCACCGGCCTGGAGTGGGGCGACTTCCGGCACATCCTGGTGCACCAGGTCACCGTTCCGTACCTGGAGCGGTTCGTGGAACTCACGGGTGTGCCCCGGGACCGGCTCGTCGTCACCGTGCCCGGGCTCGGCAACATGGCGAGCGCCACGCTCGGCGTGCAGCTGGACCGGGTGCACGACCGACTGCGGTCCGGCGACCGGGTGTTGTTCGTCGGCCTGGGCGGCGGCGTGAGCATCATGACGATGGTCTGGGAGAAGGCATGAGCGCTCCCCTCTGGGTCGTGGTGCCCGCACACCAGGAGGCCGCGCGGATCGGCGCCACGCTTGAGGCGCTCGCCGCCCAGCGGGACCGGGACTTCACGCTCGTGGTCGTGGACAACGCCTCGACCGACGCGACGGCCGCTGTCGCGCACGCCTTCGCCCGGCGGGCGCCCTTCCCGGTGCACGTCCTGAGCGAGCCGGAGAAAGGCGTGGGCTGTGCGGTCGACACCGGGTTCCGGTTCGCGATCGACCGGGGTGCGGTGCTGCTCGCCCGTACCGACGCCGACTGCCTGCCGCGCCCCGGCTGGACGGCAGGGGCCCGGGGCGCGCTGGCGCGGGGTGCGGGTCTGGTGTGCGGACGCATCGACGCGCGGCGCGACGAGCACGGGCCGCTCGGGCGGGCCGTCTTCCGCGCCCTGGTCCGCGTCGCCGCGTTCTTCGGCCGCGTCCGCCCCGCCCACCACCACCGCCACGGCTACCTCGCGCCGTACCGGATGCACGCCGGCAACAACATGGCCATCACCGCCGACCTGTACGACGCCGTCGGCGGCATGCCGCGCCGCCCCTCGCCCACCGACCGGCTGTTCCTGAACCGGGTACGCCGGCACACCACGGCCATCGTCCGGGCCCGCGACATGGTCGTGGAGAACTCGACCCGGCGGCTACGCGCGTACGGCGTCGTCGGCACCGCCCGCTGGTACCTCGACAAGGGCCCGGGCCATCACGGGGAGGACCCGCGCTGATGCTCGACACCCTCGCCCACACCCTGCGCGCGCACCCGGACCGGCCCGCCGTACTCGGCGCCACCCGCACCGGCGCCGTCCGCGTCAAGGCCACCCACGCGGACCTGGCCGACCTCGCCGACCGCCATACCGCGGCCCTGCACGCGCGGGGCATCGGAAGGGGCAGCACCGTCGGCGTCGCCGTACGGCCAGGGCCGCGCGCCCTGGCCGTGATGCTCGCCGTGCACCGCCTCGGCGCGCGGGCCGCGGTACTCGACCCCGGGGCCGGTCCCGACGTGCTGCGCGCCCGGCTCGCCCTGGCGCGCCCCGATGTCGTACTCGCCGACGCCACCGCGCAGGCGGTCGCGGGCTTGGCCCGGCCGCTCGCGCGCCGGGCCCGCCTCGCCCTGCCGGACCTGGCCGAGCTCGGCCCGGTCGTCACGGTCGGCCCGCGGCTGCCGGGCTGCGCGCCCGCCCTGGACTCCGGTGCGCGGACGACGGCACTGCCCCGGCCGGTGGACGAGGACGGCGACGCGGTCATCGTGTTCACCTCGGGCACCACGTCGAGTCCCCGCGCGGTGGTGCACACGCGGTCCTCACTCGCGGCCGGGATGGCCACCGTCGCCGAGCTGGTCGCCCCGGAGGCCGGACGGCCCGTGCTCGGCGGCACGTTCTTCGTCCTCCTGCCGTCGCTCGTGAGCGGGGCGCCGGTCGCGCTGCCCGCACGGCCGCCACGCGTCCTGGCCCGGCAGATGCGTCAACTGGCCCCGCAGGCAACCTACTTGACGCCCCCGCAGCTGCGTCGCCTGCTCGCTGCGGGCGGCCGGTTCACGGGCCGGGTGTGGACCGGCTCGGCCCCCGCGAGCGCCGACCTGCTGACCCGCGTCAAGCAGGCGGGCGCCGACGAGGCCTGGGGCGTCTACGCGCTGACGGAACTGTTCCCCGCCGCGGCCGTCGAGCAGGCCGAGAAGGCCTCCTTCACCGGGGCCGGAGACCTGGCCGGTACGCCCCTGCCGGGGGTCGCGGCCAAGACGGACGCCACGGGCGAACTGCTGCTGTCCGGCCCGGCCGCCCGCCACCGCTGCCTCGGCCGGGAGCCGGACCCGTGGGTCGCCACCGGGGACCGCGCCCACCTCGACGCGTACGGCCGGATCGTCCTCGAAGGGCGGCTCAAGGACATGGTGCTGCGCGAGGCGGAGAACATCTACCCGGGCCTGTACGAACCGGCGTTGCACGTACCCGGCGTCGAACTCGCCGTACTCGTCGGCGTACCGGCCGGGGACGGCGACGAACACCTGGTCGCCGTCGTACAGCCGAGCCGCGGAGCCGACCGTGACGCGCTGCGCGCCGCGCTGGCCGGGCCGTTGGAGCGGATGGGCGCCGCCCGGCCGGACGCGGTGCTCCTCGCCGACATCCCGCTGGCGGGCCGCTCGCTGAAGCCGGACCGCGCCGCCACCGCCCGCCTGGCCGCGGTGCGCCTGGCCGCGGTGCGCCGGAGCGACGGGAGCCGAGGGTGAGCGCGCGGAGAGGGGCTTTGTGGGTGGTGGTGCCCGCGTACAACGAGGAGTCCGGCATCGCCGCCACCCTCACCGCACTCGCCTCCCAGACGGACACCGACTTCGCCCTGGCCGTCGTCGACAACGCCTCCACCGATGCGACCGCCGCGCTCGTACGCCGCTTCGCGAGCACTACCGCGCCCTTCCCGGTGCACGTCCTCCAGGAGAAGGAGCGGGGAACCGGCGCCGCCGTCGACACGGGGTTCCGGTACGCGATCGCCCAGGGCGCCGCGCTCCTCGTCCGCACGGACGCCGACTGCCTGCCCGCCGCCGACTGGATCGCGGCGGCGCGCGCGGAGTTCGGCCGCGGCACGGAGCTGGCCTGCGGCCGCAGCGTTCCGCGCCGCGACGAGCGGCCCTCGCTCGCGGAGCGGTATCTGCTGCCGGGGGTGGTGCGGGCGACCGCGCTGTACGGGCGGTACCGCAGCGCCCACCATCACCCGCGCTACCGCGCCCCGTACGTGCTGTGCCACGGCCACAACATCGCCGTCACCCCCGAGTTGTACCTGCGTTGCGGCGGCACGCCGCGCACCCCGCTGGAGGGGCCGCCGGAGGACGTCGTGCTCCTCAACAGGGCCCGTGAGCACTCCGACCGGATCGCCCACGCCGAGCGCATGGTCGTGTACGCCAGCCTGCGCCGACTGCGGGCCTGGGGTGCGCGCCGGACGCTGCTGTGGTGCTGGGAACGGCGTTACCGTCCCGCCGACCCGAAGGAGGTGCACGTCCGATGAACACCGCTTCGCAGGATGGAGTGCGGGCGGCCCGGCGCCGTGACCGGCGGGTGTACACCCGCTCCCACCCCGTGCTGTTCGGGCTCCTCGCCGCGACCCGCCGCAGGCCGGTGGCCCGTGTCGGGCGCGCCGTCCTCGTGCATGGCTCCGCCCCGTACCGGCAGGCCCTGACCCGGGTGCCGCTGGACCGCACGGCGGCCGGTACGACGGGCGGCGCCGCGCGTGAACTGTCGGCCGGTGGAACGCTGTTCGACCAGGAGGGCGCCGGTCACCGGGGCACCCGGCGTGCGGTCGCCGAGGACCTCGGCGCGGCCGGGGTTGGGCGGCTGCGGCCGGTGTGGCAGGAGGTCCTGACCCGCCGCCTGGCCCCGCTGGCCGCCGGACAATCGGTCGAACTCGTCCTTGTCGCCCGCGAGTTGGCAGGCGCGACCGTCCAAGCGCTGCTCGGGTCCACGGCCGCCCCGGAGGACATCGCCGAGGCGGCCGCCCACGCGGCGGCCACCGCCGTACGCGACCATCTGCCCGGGCCCAGGCCGCCCGGCACCGCGCGTGCGGCGGTCGCGGCGGCCGCGCGTCTTGAGGCGCTGCTGGCGGCGGACCTGCCCGGTGACGGCACGGAGTCCGCGCTGCGGGCGATGCTGGCGGTCGCCGCGGTCAACACCACCGTCGCGGCACTGCCGCGCGCCGCCGCCTGGTGCGCCGACGCCCGGCTCTGGGAACAGGCCGCCGACGACCGGCTGCGACCGGCTCTCGTCGGCGAACTGCTGCGCGTGACCGCCCCTTCGCCGCTGCTGCCGCGGGTGGCGGCGGCCGACGCGGAGCTGGGCGGCTGCCCGGTGCGGGCCGGGGACCGGCTGCTCCTGGTGGCACGGCACGCGGTACGCGCCCACAGCGACCCGCCGGACGCGCACCACCCGGCACCGCCCGCCGAGGCCCGACTCGTCTTCGGCGCGGGCGCGCACGCCTGCCCCGGCGCGCGCCTCGCCCGCGCCCAGCTCGCCGACACACTCGCCGCGCTCGCACCCCACCGCCCCACGGTCCTGCGCGCCCGAGTCGACCGCGGCGCGGCCCTCCCCGGCTGGCGCTCCCTCACGATCCGAGCGACGAGCCGAGCGACGAGCCGAGCGACGAGCCGACCCTTCTCCCCGGAGCGTCCATGACCACCATCGCCGTCACCGGAGCCGGCGGCTTCTGCGGCTCGCACATCGCGAGGACCGCCGCCGCCCAAGGCGCCCAAGTCCTGTGCCTGGGACGGAGACCGGGCCCCGTCGGACGGCACGTCCCCTGGGACGCCGCGCGGGAGGTGCCTGACCTGTCCGGTGCCGATCTCGTCGTGCACTGCGCGGCGGCCGTCGGCGACCCGGTGCCCGGCTCCCCCGCCGAGGCCGCGATGCGCGCCGTCAACGTCGACGGCACGGCACGGCTGCTCGACGCGGCGGCGGGCCGTCCGGTGGTGTGGGTGAGCAGCGCCAGCGTCTACGCGCCCGCTCCGGGCGGCCTCCCGATCACCGAGGACCATCCCGTGCGCGGGCACCTCAACGCGTACGGCCGCACCAAGGCGGCCGGGGAGCGACTGGCCCTCGCCGCCGGGGCCGTGGTGCTGCGACCGCGTGCGGTCTACGGTCCCGGGGACCCGCATCTGGTCCCACGGCTGCTGTCCCGGGTCCGGCGCGGGCAGCTCGTCCTGCCGGGGCCCAGCTCCCGCCTGAGCCTGACGGCCGTCGAGAACCTCACGCGGGCCTGCCTCACCGCCGCGCACTGGCCCCCGGGCGCGTACAACATCGCCGACCCCACCCCGTACGACCGTGACACGGCCATCCGCACCGTCCTGCGCGCCCACGGCACGCGTGCCCGGATCCGCCATCTTCCGCTGCCGGTCGCGGAGACGGCGGCCCGGGCGGCTCAGGCCCTGGCGCGCCTGCGCCCCCGCGGCAAGCCGGTCCTCACCCGTTACGCGGTGCGGCAGTTGGCCCACCCGGTCGTCCTGGACGTGACCAGGGCCGAGGCCCAGGGGTGGCGGGCGGAGCGGGGGCTCGGGGACTACGGGGGCGGGTAGTTCGGTGGTCGACGCCCGCGGGCCCGCCCTGGCGCACCGCGTGAGGTGCGTCAGAACGGGCCCGGGGGACGGCCGAGTTGTCGTGGTCAGCGGACCGTGGTGACCCGGTGTTCCTTGAGCGCGGCGCAATTGGAGCCGGTCACCTGGACGTACACGTTGCCGATGCTGCCGCCCCAGTCGACACAGTGGGCCTTGCCGTAGGCGTAGACGGGACCGGCGTACGAGGTGTAGGCGCCGTAGTCGTCGCCGCCCTCGCCCGTGTCGGGGATGTAGATCCAGGACGACATGTCCATCTTGGTACCGGGGTTGCTGCGGATGGTGACGACGCAGTTCTTGCCGTTGCTCGCGTTGTACGTCAGGTAGACGGTGCCCCGGGAGCCGATCGGCGCCGAGTTGACGGTCTTGTAGCCGCTGCCGCAGACCTTCTGCGGAGTGGTGTTGGGCGCGGCGGAGGCGGGAGTCGCCAGGGCGGTCGCACCTCCCATCGCCAGGGCCGACAAGGCCGCGACAGTCAGGGCAGATCGGTTGAATCGCATATTTCCCCCCATATGACGGTTGGAGTGGTCTGCTCGTACTTGGTATGACCCACAACACATCGCAATGGTTGTGCCCCTCTGTGCGGCTACTTCACCGAACCGCGGGGCTCGTGTCCGCCGCCTCGGCCGCGGCGGCGCGACGGAGGGCGTCCTCGTCCGTACGGGCGTCGTAGGCCAGGAGTCCGGGCAAGGCGGCGGCGAGCTGGCCGACCGAGACGACGCAGGCAAGGCCGCCGGTCCAGCCGGCAGGACGGGCGCCGGTCCAGCCGGCCGTCGCGCCCGCGCGGACCTGGCCGAGCTGCGGGCCGACGCTGTAGGGCGGCGGCTGCGGCGAGCCGGCCGTGCGGGACGGACTCGGCGTCCTCGCGGCCGTCCGCCGTCGCGGGCACGGTCCTGCGCGCCCACCTCTTCCGGTACGGCACCACGTCCGCGCTGTCCGGAACGTCGGCGGCCGTGGAGATCACGACGCTGCTCCGGCTGCTCCTGGAACGGCTGGAGGAGCCGGACCTGTCGTCCGAGTCCAGCTTCGCGCGCTGGGTCGCCGTGGTGCGTGGCAAGGACGTGGTGCGGCCGGTCGCCCAGCTCTCGCCGAACGGGCCGTTCCCTCGGCCCTGTTGTGTCAGGAGCCGGAGTCCGCCTTCTTCCCTGCGGGCCGGGAAGGGATCCGCGCCGACCGCCGGTGCTCGTGAAGCGCCGCGAGGGCCGTGTACGTCAACGGGAGGGTCAGCGCTGCGGAGACCAGGATGCCGACGATCACGGGGCGAGGATGCCGGCGTAGTAGGCGGCGAAGAAGTTGCCCGTGACCTGCTCGACGAGGTCCCGTACGACCGGGCGCAGCGGGAGGGCGAGTTGCACCGCCAGCCGGAGCACCCCGGCGGTGAGCGCGGCCAGCGGCAGCGCCAGGGCGAGGACGCGGGGCACTCCGCCGCGCGTCCACGTCAGCGACCAGGATCGGCGCAGGGCCGCGCGCGGGCCGAGGCCGGCTGCCGCGGCGGCCGGGGCGAGGGCGAGTCCGAGGCGCAGCAGCAGGGCGACGCACACGGCCACCGCGGGAGACGCGGTGACGAGTGTGTGCGGCCAGGATCCGCGTTCCAGGGGTTGCGGGGTGTCGAGGTGGTAGCCGGTGAGACTGTCCGCCACAGCATGGACGAGCAACGGCAGGGGCCATACGACCAGCCCGCGCAACGCGTTCACGGCGAGCACCGGTCGCCACCGCGCGCGGCCCCCGGCTCGCGGCCGCTCCTCCTCCGCGGTCGTGTCGGCGCCGTTGGCCGCCGCGACCGCTCGGGAGCACACGTTCTGCAGGGCCGCGCTGCCGACGCCGAGGAGAAGGAGGAAGAGCGGGAGGGTGTACAGGGCGACCAGAGCGAGGTCGGTGTGGTCGTGCAGGTACGGGTCCTCCAGCCGCTGGTACCTGATGCGTTCGTTCCGCATGTGCGTGAAGAGGGGCCAGGCGAGCGCGAATATCGCACCCGTCAGTACCAGCCCGACGAGTCCGGCCAGCCCGACGACCCGTGCCGTCGCACCCACCACGGCGCCTCGTTTCCACCGCAGGGCGACCAACACCGTCGCGGCGACACCGTGTTGCGGGCTCGCGCCCGGCGTGCCTGCGCCTGTCTGTGGCGCGGTGTGGTCGTGCGGGGTGGTGCGCTTCATGGGTGAGCCTTCTGTCCGTTCCTGATCCGTCCAGGTGAGACGCGGGGGCGGGCGGACGAGGTTCTCCGGACGGGCCCGGGCTTCACCGAGCCGCTTTCACCGACGGGGGGCTGGCACTACGGCTTCACCGAGGGGCGGCCAGCACTACCGCTTCACCGACGGGCGGCCAGCACTGCCGCGAGGCCTTCTTGCAGGTCCTTGACGAAATACTCGGGAACCTCCAGCGACGGGAAATGTCCCCCGCTTTCGGGTGTCCTCCATCGGACGATCTGCCGGTACCGCTCCTGCGCCCAGGGGCGCGGACACTTCTCCACGTCGCGGGGATACATGGTGAGGGCCGACGGCACATCGACCCGAAGTTCGCGGTCCAGAGAGTTGTGGCTCTCGTAGTAAATGCGGGCCGCCGATGCGCCGGTCCGCGTCAGCCAGTACAGGGTGACGTCGTCAAGAACTCTGTCCATGGAAATCGTCTCGAACGGACTGTCTTCGGTATCTGTCCACTCGGCGAACTTGTCGAGGATCCAGGCGAGAAGCCCGACCGGTGAGTCGACGAGCGAGTACCCGATGGTCTGCGGTCGGGTCGCCTGCTGCTTCGCGTACGCGGCGCGGTGGCGCCAGAAGTCGCGGGTCTCCTCGGCCCACTCGCGCTCGACCGCCGTCAGCCCGTCCGTCGCCAACCCGGGCGGCGCCTCCGCGAACGTCGAGTGGATGCCGAGGACGTGCGCCGGGAACCTGCCGCCGAGGACCGTGGTGATATTGCCTCCCCAGTCGCCGCCGTGGGCCGCGAATTCGCCGTAGCCGAGCCTTCCCATCAGTTCCACCCAAGCGGCCGCGATCTTTTCGGTTCCCCACCCGGTGGTGGCCGGCTTGTCGCTGTAACCGAAGCCCGGCAGCGACGGAACCACGACGTGGAACGCCGGCGCGTCCGCGTCTTTCGGATCTGCCAGCTCGTCCACTACGTCGATGAACCGCACGATGCTGTCCGGCCACCCGTGCGTCAGGAGCAGCGGAGTGGCATCCGCGCGCGCGGATCGGCGGTGCAGGAAATGGATTCCCAGATCATCAATGGCCGTACGGAACTGGCCGATCGCGTTGAGGCGCTCTTCGAACGACCGCCAGTTGTACCCGGTGCGCCAGTAGTTCACGACGTCGACGAGGTCGGCGAGCGGAACGCCCTGTTCCCATCGGCGAGGGCCGGGCGCGGCGCGGTGGACCGTCTCGGCCTCCGGCAGTCGCGCCGCGGCCAGTCGCGCGCGCAGATCGTCGAGGTCGGCGTCAGTTGCGTGGGCTTCAAATGCTTGTACGTCGCTGGCTGTTGGACGGGGCATGAGACCTCCTGGCCATCGCGGAACCGGCTTAGACGGTTCTAGCAGTCCGCCGAGCCGCGCCGCAACCGGCTAAGCTGGTTCCATGCCTGCCGACTTCCCTGACTTCCGCCTCGGCAACGTGCTGGCGACCAGCTTCACGGGGACTCTGTCGGAGCGTCATGGCAACGCCGTGGAGCGCGTTCCCACGCCGCGGCGACTCATCGACTGGCTGGCGGTGTACGGCCTCGCCGTGGACTCCTGCACCGCTGCCCAGCTCGACCTCGCTCGGGAGCTGAGGGAGTCGATTCACGCCGCCGCGACAGCGGCGGCGACGCGGGACGCTCTCCCTCCTTCCGCCGTCCAAGTCATCAATGACCGCAGCGCTCAGGGGCGGGCCGCGGCGATCCTGACGCCCGAGGGCAAGCGGCAATGGCGGCTCAGCTCGGCTTCCGTGGAGGATGCCCTCAGCGTGATCGCCGCCGACGCGATCAGCGTCATCGCGGGCGAACGAGACGGAAAACTGGCCCTGTGCGCCTCACCAACGTGCCGAGCCGCCTTCTTCGACACCAGCCAGAGCCGCACCCGCCGGTGGTGCGACATGAACACCTGCGGGAATCGTCAGAAGAAGGCACGCTTCAACGCCAACCAGCGCAAGAACTCCAGATCAGCGGATTGATCACGGATCCGCGAGGAGTCCCCCACCGTGCCCTGGGGGCGGGGCTCTCAGGCCAGGTCCAGCAACTGCTCGTGGAATCCACCGAATTCACGGCGGCGGTCCACGAACGCGACGTCGTCCGGGCCGATCACCCGGTCCGGCGGGTTCTCCCGGTACGGCACCAGGGTGTTGGCGCCGGAGCGGACGATGCGCTTGTGCCCGTGCCTGGCCGTGCCTGGCCGTGCCGAACATCTCGTTTGCCAGGCCCTGACGCGGTCACCGGCCTCGCGGGCCAAGAGCGGCGCGACCGTGTACAACGTCCAGGCATCGGCGAGCAGTTCGGGCTCCTCCTCGACCCGCTGCATCGTCCGCCGCGCCGCTTTCGGTCGACTCCGCGCCGACCGGTCCGCGCACCCGCAGCCGGCGCCCCAGAGCGGGCCAGTAGTGCTCGCGTCGTCGGCTCGGCGACCTCCCCGCAGACGGTGAAGGACGCGATACGGGTCGGGAGGTGCGGGGTGGTCAGGGTCGAGGTGGTGAGGGACGAGGTGGTCAGGGGCGCCGTGCTCGGCTGGCTCATCAGTTCCCCTTCAGGCCGACGATCGGTGCCGCGTCGAGTGATACCCGAGCACTGCCCCTGGGAACCGTATGCGGTTGCTACGAAACTTCGTCTGGCATTCGCTGCACGGCAGCACACCTGGGAGTGTCGACATGGACGTTGGTCGACTTCACCCGCGCCGTGACCGTGACGCCGACCTGGATGCCGAGTTCCTCGACGGACTCGCGCGTCACAAGCGAGACGATCCGGTGCGGCCCCGACTGGACTTCGACCTGCGCGGCGATGTCGTCGAGCGTCACGCGGGTCACGATCCCGGTGAACGCGTTGCGTACGGACGTGACCGCGGACCTTCCCGGCAACGGGTGCGCGCCCGCTCCCCGTTCCTTGGCGAACGCCGCCAGACTCACGCCGTCGATCGCCCGGTTTCCCGGCCCCTCCCGGTCCATGAGCAGCCGTCCGGAGTCGGCCCGCCTCCGGACGGTCTCCGAACTCACGCCCAGGAGTCTCGCTGCCTGACCAATGCTGTACGACGGCACGCGGCGCACTCCAGGCCAGGGCGCCGCCTCCCTGGTCAGCGGCACAGAAGGGGGCGGCGTGCAGGTCGAGTTTGTGGTCGAGGCGGGAGAGGTTGCGGCCGGTGAGTGCCTGTACGCGTTCGATGCGGTAGTGGACGTGTTGACGTGCAGATGCAGGGCTGCGGCGGTGCGGGCCCAGGAGCAGTTGTGGGCGAGGAACACCTCCAGGGTCTCCAGAAGCGTTCGGTGCGAGGCGGACTCGCTGCCGTCGAGTGGGCCGAGAGCCGTGCCGCTGAAGGCCCTTCGCACGTCGTCGGGGATGCCCGCCAGGAGTGCTTCCAGAGAGGAGAGTTCGCCGATCGTGGCCACGTGGCCGGTGGTCGGGGAACTGTGCCGCGCGGCCGCGATCGCGTAGCGGGCCTGGGCGAGGGCGGCGTGGAGTCCGGTGGGCTTTCCGGCGAGGCCGCTGACCCCGGCGTACAGCGGAGTCCGCGGTCGGCAGCCGTTCAACAGGGGCCAGGGCTCGGCGAGTCGGAGGGAGTCCTCGCCCGCGTGCGCGCGTACGACGGCGACGGCTTCGGCGTCCATGGTGGTTCCGGCCGCGAAGACCGTGCCGGGGAGGTGCTGAAGTGCCTCCCGGAGCGCTTCCTCGGCACCGCTGTCCGTGAACCGCCCGCCGCTGTCCGTGAACCGCCCGCCGGTGGCCGTGACCACGACCCGCCAGGGCCCCTCGGCCAGCGGCCCGCAGGACGCGAGGGCGTTCGCGAGCGCTCCCGCGTCGGTGCCGCCCAGGTCGATCAGCGCGATCAACTCCTGCCCGGCCCGTCGCCGGGCCGCTTCCTTGCCGTGGCGATGGCGGCGGTACCGGCCGATCACCTCCGCGATCTCATGCAGCGCTCGGGGCGGCGCTCCCCCGGACCGGGGCAGGTGGAGATGCCAGGCGTCGTACGGGGTGGTCTCCGCCTGGACGTGCAGCGTCTCCCCGGTGCGGCGGCGCAGGCTCTCCACCGCCCGTGCCGCCGGAAGCCGGGGAGCCGAAGCGGTGCGGGCGATCGTGCGGCCGCCGCTGGTGAGCACGTAGGCCGGCGGTGTGCCGAACGGCGCGAGCGCACGCCCCAGGAGTTCGTCGGCGCCGGTGTCCTGTTCCACGAGGCGGCCGAGGTCGCCGCGTACGTTCTCGGGCAGGGCGAAGTGGTCGGCGGGGCCGCGGTTGAGGTCGCCCCACTGGCGCCGGTACACGGCTTCGGTGATGGCCCGGAAGGTGGTGTGCGCGGATACGGCCAGGAGCGGGATGCCGTGTGCGCGGCAGTAGTCGACGACGTCGACGGGGACGCTGCCGTGCGTCTCCTCTCCGGCGAGCAGTGCCGTGGCTCCGGCCTGTGCCAGCGCGGAGACGAACCGCTCGGCCCTGGCCCGGCCGTCCGCCTCGTTCCACCAGACCAGGCCGCTGAGCACGATCTCGCCGGGCCTGACGAATCGTGTGGGGTCCTCCAGGTCGGTCGCGGTCACTCCGCTGATCGCCCGGCCGAGCAGTTTCTCGCCACCCCAGAGGTGGGTGAGATCGAGTCCCTCGATCTGGAGGAGGTCTCCGACGTGCATGGCGCTGACTCCTTGTACGGCCACCGGAACGTGCTCCGGCTTCTCGTATTCACCAGGTGAATCCGAGTCGAAGCATCGTAAGTGCCAGCTTGTCGCAGGGGGATGCCTCTTGGTTGATTCACCAGGGACGGGCGGCTCCGGCGGGAGATTTTCCGTGTGGCGGACCAGTCGTTCTCGGCCTCCGGCGCGGCTTCACTGGGGAGGCAGGCAGCGACCGACGGCGATGGAGACATGGATCTGAACACGGTGCTCGACATGCGTGACGCACGACGTCACGAGCCCTGGCGGCCGGGGGACGCCTGGCTCGGCGGCGGCACGTACCTCTTCTCCGAGCCGCAGCCGCGGCTGCGCCGCCTTGTCGATCTGAGCCGGATGGGCTGGGAGCCGGTCCGGACACTGCCCGACGGTTCGGTGGAGATCGCGGCCACCTGCACGATCGCGCAACTGTCCCGGTTCGGGCGGGCGCTCGGCGCTCAGGCCGCTCCGCTCATTTGCAGTGCCGGGGCCAGGTCGAAGGCGGAGTCGCCCAGGCGCTGGGTGCGACGCTCTTCGAGACCGTACGGGTCGACGAGCGCGGCGAGGTGACGACGGCCGCCTTCCGCCGGTACCGCCTCCCGCAGTACGCCGACATGCCGCGCACCGAGGTCCACTTCATGGAGACGTCCGACTCGACCGGCCCGCTCGGCGCCAAGTCGATGAGCGAGAGCCCCTTCAACCCGGTGGCCCCCGCCTTCGCCAACGCCTTGTACGACGCCACGGGCATCCGGTTCACCGAGTTGCCCGTGACCCGTGACCGCGTCTGGCTGGCGAGGCACCAGCGGACGGCGTGACGAGGCGCGTCCACACCCCCTGATTACTTGACCGCTGAGCGAAGGAGACCGCCATGCTGGCCATCGCCGAAGAGCTCGACCGGTGGGCCCGGGAGGGTCGTGAGTTCGCCGTCGCCACGATCGTGGCCACGAACGGAAGTTCGCCCCGGCAGCCCGGTGCGGCCCTCGCCGTCGACAGTGACGGCACAGCCTTCGGTTCGGTGTCCGGCGGCTGTGTGGAGGGCGCGGTCTACGAACTGTGCGACAGGCCCTGGCCGACGGCGAGAGCACCCTGGAGAGCTTCGGCTACAGCGACGAGGACGCCTTCGCCACCGGGCTGACCTGCGGCGGAGTCATCGACATACTCGTCACGCCGGTCCTGGCCGACTCGCCCGCCCGGGCGGTGTTCGCCGCGGCCTGCGCCGCCGCCGCGCAAGGGGCGGCGGCGGCCCTGGTCCGCGTCGCCGAGGGACCGCCCGAACTGCTCGGCCGTGCCCTTCTGGTGCACCCCGACGGCAAGTACGAGGGCGGGCTCGGCGGCCACTTCAACCTGGACCGGGCGGCAGTCGGCGAGGCCCACGCCCTGTTGGACGCCGGGCGGACGGGGACGGTCGCCATCGGCGAGGGCGGCGCGCGCTGCGGACAGCCGCTGACACTCCTCGTCGAGTCCAGCGTCCCCCCACCCCGCATGATCGTGTTCGGGGCGATCGACTTCGCGTCGGCACTGGTCAGGGTCGGCAAACTCCTCGGCCACCACGTGACCGTGTGCGACGCCCGCGCCGTCTTCGCGACGAGGCGACGCTTCCCCGAGGCGGACGAGGTCGTCGTGGACTGGCCGCACCGCTACCTGCAGTCGACCCGGCTGGGCTCCCGTACGGTGCTCTGCGTCCTCACCCACGACGCCAAGTTCGACGTACCCCTGCTGGAGCTGGCGTTGAGACTGCCCGTGGCGTACATCGGCGCGATGGGTTCACGCCGCACCCACCTGGAACGCGACGAGCGGCTGCGGCAGGTCGGCGTCACCGAACGGGAACTGGCCCGACTGCGCTCCCCCATCGGACTCGACCTCGGCGCACGGACACCGGAGGAGACGGCACTGTCGATCGCGGCGGAGATCGTGGCCGTCCGGTGCGGCGGCTCCGGTGCGTCGCTGAGGGGAGCGCACACGCCGATCCATCACGACGGGCCGAGACGCTCCGAGCTGACGATCGGCGAGGTCGCGTAGACCCTGCCGGTTCACCAAGGGGGCTCGACGGTCACGAGCGGCGGTAGGCCCGCGTACGCAGGCCCCGGTTCCACTGACGACAGGATCAGGTGGTCCCGCATGATGCCGTGCACCGTACGGAGATCACCGCAGCAGTCCCTCAGGTGGTCCGCTCGCGATCTGGCGAACGCGGCACCCAGTCGGTCCCGGTGTTCGGGCCGAACGTGCTCGCGGGTGCGGTCGAGCAACGTGCGCTCGGCCGCGTGAGCGTGTGCGGCGAGGGTGGCGAGCACTTCGACGCACGCTGTCCACGCATAGGGGGCCTGCGCTTCGGCCTCCATCAGGTCGAGCAGAGCTCGGGAAACCTCGCCCTGTGCCGCGACGCCCCGGCCGAGGAACGTGTCATCGATCACCGAGTGATGGTGGAGCTCGGGATAGACCTCGCCCCGTTCGGCCCGGACATGGGCGATGTGCAGTTCCGCGAACTGCTGCAGCGCGCGGGAACGGTCGACGCGTGGATGCCGCATCTGCGCCAGGAGATCTTCCGCCATCTCCTGGTCCTTGAGGATCAATTCGACAACGTCGGAGGATGACGACATGGAGCCTGCCTCTCGGACTCGGTCTCCCCCGGCTACCCGGACAGGCCGAAACAACACCGCGGGCACCGACCGAAGCCGCGAGACTCCGAGGCCGCGAGCCCGAACCCGAGAGTTCCGGCACGGCCCCTTTCGGGTGAGCATGTCCGGCACGTACGGGGGCAGCGGAACGAGATGAGACTTGTTTCCGCCGTCGAACACACGATGGAAAGATGGTCCGACTCGCTGTGGGCCTTCCTGCTGCCGCCACGGCGGAAGGAGTGCGAGGTCGTGGCCATACTGTTCCGCCAGTGCGATGACAACGCATTGATCCTCAACCGCGAACGGACCCTGGTACCCAACGACTTCGTCATCGAATTCCCCCCGCCCATTCACAGCAGGCTCACCGAAGGAAACAGCAACCTGGACCGGCAGCTCTCCGTCCAGGTCCGACGGCACGCCGCCGAAGCGGGATATTCATTCGCCGGCCCGGTGACCGTGCACCTGACGTCATCCGGAAGCAGCGCCGTACGGCGATTCCGCATCCACAGCCGCATCGTTCCGTCCGACCTCCGCCACAGGAACCGGTGATCCCCGCCACCCGCTGCCCCTCCTCGTGAACGGTCGTGTTCTCAGCGTGAGTTGACGGGGCGCTAACATCGGTGCGCCGCTGCTGTCCGACCGAGAAGGCGAATCCGCGCGATGGCCGATGACGCATACCTGTTCCTGCTCCCTGACCGGCACCCTCGACTCGGAGCCGCGCTGGCCGCCGTCGGCGCCCTGGAGTGCACGGAAACGCCTGCCGTACACGGTTGGCTCCAGGCCCACGACGTATCCGACTCCTCGCAGCAGGTCCGCATCCTTCCCGCCGGAGACGCGGCACTCATCCCCGACGAGGCCGAGCGTCTGCCCATTCCGTTGAGCGGGGAAGAGGCCCTGCGGGTCCAGCAGGAGTGTGCGCCCCAGTCGGTCATCGACATGGAGGGCGAGTTGCTGGAGTTCCGGGACACGACCCAGGACTGGGAAGCCCTCGTGCACCGCGCCCTGACCGCGGGCATTCCCGCCCCGCGCATTGCCCAGTTGACCGGCCTTGACCCCCAGGACATCGGACGCCTGACCGCGTGACCATGGCTGCAAATGAAGGTGGTTGAGCCCCTTCGACGGCCTCAGCCAGGCCCAGCTATTTCTCTTCGCATTCCTCCTGCCAGGCAGACTCCTGGTTCTCGTTTATCTGGTCCGGCGAGTACTACATAGCCGCGAATCGGCTCGCCGGACAGCGAGAGAAGAATCCACGCCGCACGAGCAGGAAACGGCCGCATCCACGGATCGCCGAATAGGCCGCCGCGGGTGGATGAGTCGCAGCAACAACGCCCCACCATTCAGGTGGTTTTGACGATGGCCGCATCGCGTCTCCTTCACCGCTTAACGCTTTTCCCTATTGTTTCCCTCCTGCGAGTCACAAGACGTGTTCAGCCCTGCCAAGAGAGGCCAGACGTGCAGCGCGAATACATGGCAACAGGTGGCAGGTTCAAGGCTCTTCATATTCTTCAGCCCGATGGTGGAGGGGTGCCCCGCGTTGTCGTCGACCTGGTGCGCGAGCAGGCCCGTGCCGGTTTGGACACGGTAGTCGCGTGCCATCCGGAGCTCTCCCTGGCCGAGGACCTGACCGTGGCCGGTGCGCACGTGGTCCCGTGGCGGGCCGCACGGTTCCCCGGACCCCAACTGGCGTCCGAGGTACGTGAGGTGGCCCGGATGGTGAAGGACGTACGGCCCGACCTCGTGCACGCGCACAGCGCGAAGGCCGGTCTGGCGGCCCGCCTGGCGCTGCGCGGCCGAGTGCCCACGGTGTTCCAGCCCCATGCGTGGTCGTTCTCCGCGGTCGAGGGAGTAACGGCCGCTGCGACGGTCCGCTGGGAGCAGCTCGGCGCACGCTGGTGCGATCGGATCGTGTGCGTCAGCGCGGCAGAGCGGCGCGAGGGGCAGGACGCCGGGATCATGGCGCACTGGGAGGTGATCCCGAACGGGGTCGACCTGTCGCGGTTCAGACCGGCGGAGCCGGGAGGCGGCCGGTGTGCTCGGCCCCCGGTGGTCGTGTGTGTGGGGCGCCTGTGCCATCAGAAGGGCCAGGACGTGCTGCTGAGCGCCTGGCCGAGGGTCCTCAAGGCCGTACCGGACGCGAGGCTGCTGCTGGTGGGTGACGGTCCCTCGCGTGCGCACTGGGAGGCGACGGCGCCCGCACAAGTGGAGTTCGTCGGTGCCGTGAGTGACGTCCTTCCGTGGCTGCGGAGAGCGGATGTGCTGGTTCTTCCGTCGCGCTGGGAGGGGATGGCGCTGGCTCCCCTGGAGGCCATGGCCACGGCCTTGCCGGTGGTGGTGACCGATGTGAACGGGGCTCGGGAGAGCCTGCCACCGGGCCACCGCGCCCTGGCTCTCGTACCGCCGGATGACCCCTCGTCACTCGCCCGTTCCGTTTCCAGGCTGCTCGCCGATGCGCCGCTGCGAACGGAGATGGGCCGTCAGGCGTGCGTCCACGCCCATGCCTTCTTCGATGTGCGCCGTACCGCGCGGGCCGTCATGGACCTGTACGAGCGCGTGGCTCCGTCGCCTGCGGTCACGCGTCAGCGGCAGCGCGTATGACGCCGCACAGCTCAGCCCTCTCCGCCACCGCCCCGTCCGGACGGGAGTTCCAGGACGTGGGCGCCGGTGTCCGTACGCCCGGAGTCCAGGAACGGCGCGTACGGGCCGTCATGCCGAGGGCCCCGAGACGTGGCCGTTCCGCGCGGTCGCTGTGGGTCGGCGATGTCGGTGCGGTGGTTCTCGCGACTGCCTTGATGGCTCGTACGAGCGCTGTGGTGACGCAGTTCGGGGAGCTCCTGGCTCTCGTCGTCCTGCTGGCGTTGGCGCAGACCGGGCTGCATCTTCGCAAAGGGCTCTACCAGGACCGGCTGAGTCGCTCGGTTCTGGCGGAGACTCCCGCACTCGCTTCCTGCACGCTCCTTGTCTGGGGCGCGGCCGCGGCGTTGCTCGCTGCCTGGGACCACGGTTACGCGCTGTCCTTCTCCGCTCTGGGTCTCGCAGTGGCGATGCAGGTCCTGACGCTGATCGTCCTCCGCGCCGTGTGTCACCAGGTGTGGCGGGTCCGGCGCTCTCGCCGGCCGCATCCCGCGATCATCGTCGGGCAGGGCCCCGATGTGCACCGGCTGGTTCATGTGCTGCAGCAGCAGCCGCAGTTGGGGCTCCATCCGGTCGGACTCGCCACGACGAGCCGGTTCCCCCCTCCCTTCAGCGGCGACAGGGGACCCGCCCTGCCCGTGTTGACGGACCGTGACGCCGTACTGCGCGCTCTGATCCAGAACGGGGTGCGGCATGTGGTGCTGGCTCGCTCGGGCGGCTCCCCCACGCTGCCGGCGCCCGACTTGATGCGCCTCTTCGCCACGCACGGGCAACAGGTATGGATCGTCGACTCCGGCGAGGAGAACCACCAGGTCGTTCCTCCCCGGTCCCTGCCGGACCATCTGTACGGATATCCGGCGCAGTTGCTGCGTACCCGTGCGGCGCGCCGGCCGTCGATGTACGTCAAGCGGGCGGTGGACGTCGTCATGTCCGGGGCGGCCCTGGTGCTGCTGGCGCCCGTGCTGGTCGTCTGCGCCTTGGCGGTGCGGTGCAGCGACGGCTCCGGGGTGCTGTTCCGCCAGGTGCGGATCGGCCAGGACGAGCGGCCGTTCATGCTGCTGAAGTTCCGCACCCTGCGCCCGGCCGACGACGTCGAGTCCGAGACGCGGTGGAACGTCGCCGGGGACGCCCGCATGAGTCGCGTGGGCGGGTTTCTGCGACGCAGTTCGCTGGACGAGCTGCCGCAGCTGTGGAACGTGCTGCGGGGAGACATGAGCCTCGTCGGTCCGCGGCCCGAACGCCCGTACTTCGTGGCGAAGTTCGCCAAGGAGCACCCCGGTTACGCCGCCCGGCACCGGATGCCCGCCGGGATCACGGGGCTGGCCCAGGTGAACGGGTTGCGCGGGGACACGTCCATCGCGGACCGGGCCCGCTTCGACAACCGCTACATCACCACGTGGACGTTGTGGCAGGACATCACCGTCATGCTGCGCACGGCTGTTTCGCTGCTACGCCTGGGAGGCGGCTGAGCATGGCTGACCTGGTACGGGACCTGGTAGGGGCCCGTCCCCAGTGGCCGAAGGTCCGTGGCGGCCACCACCGGTCGAGCCACGCTGTCGCGCTGGTTCTGCTGGCCGCCCCGGTCCTGCTGCTCGCCCTTCCCTACACGGGCGGCGACGCCACCACCGTCGATGTGACGCCAGCGGATGTGGGGAGCGCGCTGCTGGTCTGCTTCTGCGGTGTGCAGGTCCTGCGGGGCCGCGCCCGGCCGCTGCCGCCTGCGGCGGCCGTGGTGTTCGCCGCTCCCACCGTGGCGCTGGCGGCGGCAGCGGTGACGGCGGCGGACCCCGTGGCGGCGCTTCCGGGGCTCGCCCGGTACCTGCAGATCTTCGTCCTGGTCCCCGTGGCCGTGGTGCTGCTGGTGCGCGACGAGCGGGACTTCCGGCTTGTCGTGGCAAGTCTGCTGCTGCTCGCGGTGGTTGAGGGCGCGGTCGGGCTGCACCAGTACGTCACCGGCACCGGGGCGTCGTACATGGGGCAGGACATCCGGGCCGTCGGGACGTTCGGGGCGACGGACGTCATGGGGATGGCGACGGTGGTGGCGCTCGGCACCGTGGTCGCCGTGGCCCTGGCTCTCAGACCGCCCGCGCGGCACCCCGACTGGTATCGGCCCGCGTTGCTGGTCACCGCTTGCGTGCTGTGCGTACCGCTGGTGCTGTCCTTCAGCCGCGGAGCCTGGATCGCCACGGTGCCGACGCTGCTGGTACTGGTCGCCTTCACCGGATGGCGCCGGCTGGTGCAGTTCCTGGCGGCGGCGATCGCCGCCGTGGTGGTGCTGGTCGGCGGCTTCGGTGTCGGCTCCTCCCTGCTGAACCAGCGGCTGAGCAGCATCACGCAGGTCACCGACGCGCCCGACCAGTCGGTCACGGACCGGTACACGATGTGGGCGGCGGCCTCCGGCATGTGGCAGGAGCACCCGGTCACCGGCGTCGGGCTCAAGGGGTTCGCCACGCACCGGGACGCGTACTCCGGCCTCGCGCTGTCCGCGGGCAGCGACACCGCCGGCGCGGGGCGGGACTTTCACCGTCAGCCCCTTCTGTCACCGCACAACATGTACCTGCTGGTGCTCAGTGAGCAGGGCCTCCTCGGTGTGGTCGGCCTCGTCGGCAGCTGGCTGGCGATTCTGGTGCTCGCGCTGCGCCGGACGTGGCGCTCCCTGTTCCGCGGCATCGGCACGTCGGCGGACTGCGGCCTGGTCGCGATCGGGCTGCTCGCGTGGCAGCTGATCGACTTTCTGTACGCGGACATCGGCGGCCCTTCGACCGCGCTGACCGGCATGCTCTTCGGCCTGTGCGCCTGGTGGGCGCTCGCCTCGCGGGACGGCGAGGGCGGACATGGCTGAAGCGGTGTGCGGCAGCGGGCCGTTGCCCGAGGCGCCGCCGGGCCCTCCCCCGCCGACGTCTCCGGCCCCGGTCGGCTCGGACCGGTTGGGGCGCGTCCTGGCCAGGGCCGCCGCGTGCACCGCCGCGCTGACCATCGCCGGTGCGGTCCTGGGCCTCGTACGCGACCAGTCCATCGCGCACCTGTTCGGCGCGGGAGAGGACAGCGACGCCTTCCTGGTGGCCTGGACCGTGCCGGAGATGGCCTCGACCCTGCTGATCGAGGACGGCATGGCACTGGTTCTGGTGCCCGCCTTCAGCCACGCGCTCGCGCGGCGGGCGGCACAGCCGCAGGAGCCCGATCCCGTACAGGCGTTGGTCGTCCACACTCTGCCGCGGCTCGTCGTGGTCCTGGTCTGCTGCGCGGGTCTGCTGATGGCGGCCGCTCCGCTGGTCGTGCGGCTGCTCGCGCCAGGGCTCAGCAGGCCGGACGTCGCGGTCTCCTGCATCCGCCTGACGGCCGTCACCCTGCTCGCCTTCGGTCTGGCGGGCTACTTCAGTGCCGCGCTGCGGGCGCACCGCAGCTTCGTCGCGCCCGCCACGATCTACGTGGCCTACAACGTCGGCATCATCGGCACGATGCTGCTCCTGCACGAGGCGTGGGGTATTCGCGCCGCCGCGGCGGGCGTGGCTCTCGGCAGTTGCCTGATGGTTCTCGTGCAGCTGCCCGCGTTCCTCCGCCACCGTGGCGCGGTCCGGCGTATCCCCGCTCCCCGGTACGGGCATTCCGCCGTCGCGGGCCCGGCGCTTGTGAGCCTGGCCGCCCTCGCGCCGATCGTGCTGTTCACCGTGAGCCGGCAGCTTCAGGTGGTCGTCGAGCGTTTCCTGGCGGCAGGCCTGCCCGCGGGGGCCATCTCGCACCTCAACTACGCGCAGAAGGTGGCGCAGATCCCGATGGTGCTGTCGCTGATGATCTGCACGGTCACCTTTCCCGTGGTGGCGCAGGCGATGGCCGACGGCGACTCGGAGCTGGCGCGGCGCCGCATCGAACGCGACCTGGCCACCGCCGCTCTCCTGGTCCTTGCCGGTTCGTCCCTGGTCATCGGGTACGCGCCGCAGATCGTCGAAGTACTGTTCCAGCGCGGCGCGTTCGGCGAAGCCGACACCACGGTGACCGCCGGGGTGATGCGCGTCTACGCTCTCGGTCTCCTGGGGCAGTGTCTGGTCGGCGCGCTGTGCCGCCCCTACTTCTCCACCCCCCGCCCCACCTGGTATCCGCTGGCCGCCATGGCTGTGGGCCTGACCACGACCGCGGTGGCGGGGGCCTGGAGCGTTCAGGTGTGGGGGGCGTACGGCATCGCCGGCGCGAACGCCCTCGGCATCAGCGTCACCGCCGTACTGCTGCTGTGCGGCCTGGGGCCGCGTGTGGTGCCCATCGGTGTCCGCACCACGGCCGCCACCCTGGCGAGACTGGCGACCGCGGCGGCCGTCAGTTCGGCCGCGGGCTGGTTCCTCGGGCCTCGCGTACCCCACGCGTTCCTCAGCCTCTGCGCGGGGTTCCTGCTGATCCCCGCGGTCTTCGCCGCGTCCTGCGCCGCGTTGCGCGCTCCGGAGATCGCCCACCTCGTCGATTGGCTCCGTCGGAAGGTCCGTCATGCCCGTTGAGACAGGGATCGCCCCCACCGCGTCGCGCCTCAGGCCAAGGACGCCGTGGATCTGGATGTACCACTCCGTCGATGACGCCACCTGCGATCCGTACGGCATCACCGTCGAACCGGACCGCCTGGAGCACCAGATGAACTGGCTGCGGCGCCGGGGCCTCAGAGGTGTCGGTGTGGCCGAGTTGCTGCGCGCCCTCGCCACCGGGCAGGGCGACGATCTGGTGGGGCTCACCTTCGACGACGGCTACGCCGACTTCGCCGCGCACGCGCTGCCCGTGCTGCGGCACCACGGCTTCACCGCCACGGTGTTCGTCCTCGCCCATCGTCTTGACGGCACCAACACCTGGGATCCGCTGGGGCCTCGTAAGAGATTGCTGTGCGGCGACGGTGTGCGCTCCGTCGCCGCGGCCGGCATGGAGATCGGTTCCCACGGACTGCGTCACACCGATCTCACCCAGCTCTCCCCCGCCGACCTGCGCAGCGAGGTGCTGGACAGCCGGACGATCCTCTCCCGGGTGACGAACCAGCCGTTGCAGGGCTTCTGTTACCCCTACGGGCGGCTGAACGAGCGGACCGTGCAGGCCGTGAGCCTGGCCGGATACGAGTACGCGTGCGCGATCAGCCCCGACCCGCCGCATGGTCTGCTCGCCCTCCCCCGGATCCACATCAGCCAGGCCGACCGCTCGTGGCGGCTCCACGTCAAGCATCTGCTGCACCATGCGCCCCGGTGCATCGGTACGTCCCGGCCGGCCGGCCCCGACCAGTGAGCGAGCCCATGAAGATCCTCCACATCATCACGGGCCTCGGCATCGGCGGAGCCGAGCAGCAGCTGCGGATGCTGCTGCCGCACCTACCGGCACGCAGCGACGTCGTCACCCTCACCCATCCCGGTCCTGTGGCCGTTCAACTCCGCGAGGACGGTGTGACGGTCGAGCACCTGGGCATGCGGGGCAACCGGGACCTGCGCGCGTTGCCCCGGCTCACCCGGATCATCGCCAACGGGGGCTACGACCTCGTCCACACCCACCTGTACCGAGCCTGCGTCTACGGTCGTCCTGCCGCGTATCTGGCGAGGGTGCCCGCCATCGCCACGGAGCATTCGCTGGGCAGCCACCACATGGAAGGCAGGCCTCTCAACCGCGGCAATCGGGCCTTGTACCTGCTGACCGAGCGGCTTGGCCGGGCGACCGTCGCGGTGTCGGACACGGTCGCGACACGGCTGCGCGAGTGGGGAGTTCCGGAGCAGCGCATCCATGTGGTTCCGAACGGAATCGACGCGCGCCGGTTCCGCTACGACGCGGCCCGGCGGCAGCGGACGAGGGCCCGGCTGTCCGTCGGCCCGGACACCTTCCTCGTCGGGGCCGTCGGCAGGCTGGTGCCGGGCAAGCGGTTCGATCTGCTGCTGCGCGCGCTGGCGGAGACTCCCGGCGCGCACCTGCTGCTTGTCGGGGACGGGCCGGAGCGGCTCGCGCTGGAGAAGCTGGCCGCGGAGCTCGGCGTCACCGACCGGCTTCATCTGCCCGGCGCATGCGGGACGGACGGACCGGAGCCGACCGTTCCCGGTCTGCTTGCCGCGATGGACGTGTTCGTCTCCACCTCACGCGAGGAGGCCTTCGGACTGGCCGCCGTGGAAGCGCTCGCCGCCGGGTTGCCGACGCTACACACCGCGTGTCCCGCGCTGGAGGATCTGCCCGCCCACCAGACCGAGGGCGCCCGCCGGGTGAGCAGTCATCCCACGCTCCTGGCCAGGGAGTTGACGCGGTACATCACCGCCGGCGCCACGAGGATCACTCCGCCCGCCGCGGTCGCGCACTACGACATCGCGCGCAGCGCGGACCGTTTGACGCACATCTACGACGACACCCTTCGCCGCACCTCTTCAAGGAGCTGACCCGCCGTGCGACCTCGTTTCCGCATCCCGTCCGTCGTCAAGGCCGCTCGGCTGCGGCTGCGTGGGAGAAGGCCGCCGGTGCCGGTCTGGTGGCCGCTGCCCGCCTGTGCGGCCCTGGGGCTCACGGCCGGAGCCGCGTACGGCGCGCTCGCCGAGCCGGAGTACGCGTCCACGACCTACCTGATCGCCGTGGCCGAGAAGGATTCCGAACCGGCTGCGACGTTGGGCTTCGCGCAGGCCTACGGACGTCTGGCCACCAGTACGAGCACGCTCGCCTACGCACAGGGCAATGCCGGGGTGCCCACCCGGCAGTTGGGGTCTCGCGTACAGACCGAGACGTCACCGGAGTCGCCCATGATCGGAATCACGGGGACCGCCGGGAGGCCGGGGGATGCCGCCGACATCGCCAACGCGGTCGCCGACGCGCTGCGTCTGAAGGCCAACGGCCAGAGCGAGAACACCGGTGTGAAGCTCGTGCGGTTCTCCCAGGCCGTCAAAGTACCCGACCCGGTGTCCCCTTCCCTTCCGCTGAGCATCGCCGTCGGTACGAGCGCGGGCGCCCTCGTCGGCGGACTGATCCTGCTGGTCAGGCCGCGCCGGACTCCCGCGTACGAGTCCCCGGTCCTGCCCGCGCCCGCCGGTGAGCCCGCCACCACCAGGGACCCCGCCCCCGCGCCCACACCCGTCACCGTCAAGGTCACCGCCCCCGCACCCACACCCGTCACCGTCAAGGCCACCGCACCCGCCGCCACCACCACCGCGCGGGCCAAGAAGCCGCGGAAGAAGCAGGAGAATCAGTCGTCGTGACCGTTTGCCTCGCCCCGGAAGCGCCCGCGGTGACAGCGTCGTTGTGCCGGGACGGCGAGGAGTTCGCCGCTCTCGGGCCGTCCTGGAACCGACTGCATCAACGGTGCTCCGCGGCCACCGCGTTCCAGAGCCACGCGTGGTTGTCGTCGTGGTGGCGTGTCTACGGCAAGCCCGGGAGGCTGCGCATCCTGCTGGTCCGGCGGGGTGGGGCGCTCATCGGTGCCGCGGCGCTGACGCTGACGCACCGGCCGCTGCCCGTGCTGGTTCCGTTGGGCGGTGCCGTCTCCGACTTCGCGGACGTCCTCGTGGACGACGAGCATCGCGGTGTGGCCCTGCCCGCTCTGGTCGGTGCGCTGGGCCGACTGGCGCGGCACCGTGTCGTCGACCTGCGTGAGGTCCGCCCGGCTGCCGCGGCACAGGAACTGTTCGAGCGCTGGCCGGGCCCGCGGCACCGCCGGGAGGACTCGGTCTGCCTCGAGCTTCCGGCCCTGGCGATGGACGGCCTGATGGGGCGTCTGACGTGCAGCCGCGCACAGCGCGCACGGGCCAAACTGCGCAAGCTCGACGCGGCGGGCATCGAGGCACGGCCGGTCTCCGGCCCCGCCGAGGTCCCCGAGGCCGTCGACGTGCTGCTGCGCCTGCACGCCCGGCAATGGCAGGGGCGTGCCGTGACACCGGAGCACCTCAGCCCCGAGTTCGCCCGCCATCTGCGGAGCGCCGTACAGGGGATGATGCGCACGGGAAACGCCGCCATGACGCTGTACCGACTCGACGGCCGAACGGTGGCCGCCAACCTGAGCCTGCAGGACCGCTCCGTTTCGGGCGGCTACCTCTATGGAGCGGACCCCGAGCTGCGGCGCAGGAAACTCGACGTGGCCACGATGCTGTTGCGGCGGGACGCGGAGCTGGCGGTGGCCGAGGGCCGCAGCGTCATCAGCCTGCTGCGGGGCGACGAGCCGTACAAGCATCACTGGAAGCCGGAGCGAGTCGACAACCAGCGGCTGCTGCTCGCTCCGCCCGGAACGTCCCCGCTGCTCGATCTGTACCGCGCGCAGTTGGACGGGCGGCGCGTGCTGGCGCGTACGGTGCGCCGGCACGCGCCGGTCGTCGCTGCCTGGCGATCCAGGATCAGTACGGCCTGCCGGTCCTCCGCCACTCCCAGCGCCAGCCCGTCCGGGAGTCCCGACGAAGGCACCAGTTCGCGTCGGCCCCGATCCAGTTCTTGATCCAGTCCTCGAGCCCATGCGGCACACACCAGGTGTCGGAGTTGACGGTGGGTGCGGAGGGACGCGGGGGTTCGGGAGTGGGGCTGGGCTCTGGCTCCCCGGGCGGATCCGTCGGTGTCGGGCGCGGGGGCGTGGTGGGCTCGGGCAGCCGTGACGGCGGCGGTGTCGTGGACGGTGGGGTCGGCTTGGAGGGAGGGGGGCTCGGGGGTTGTGTGGGGGTGGTGTCCCCGTCCGGGTCGGTCGGTTTCGGCTTCGGTGTCGGTGTCGCCGTGGGAGTCGGGGTCGGCGTCGGAGTCGGGGTCGGCGTCGGGGTCGGAGTCGGAGTCGGAGTCGGAGTCGGAGTCGGGGTCGGCGTCGGGGTGCCGAGCCCGAAGAGGCGCGAGCGGAAGACCTTCGACGACTCCGGGTTCGCGTCGCACTGCCACACGCCGTGCGGGCAGTAGTCGCTGATGGTCTGGTACAGCGGCCTGTGCTGCTCGAACCAGTCGAGCATCCCGCGCATGTACTCGGGGTTGTCCCCGTTCCTGAACAGGCCCCATTCCGGGTACGAGATGGCCTTGCCGTGCGCCTTGGCGAAGTCGACCTGATGCTGCAGGCCGTAGGGGCCGCGCACCTGTTCTTCGAACGACTCCCCCGGCGGCTGATCGTAGGAGTCGAGGCCGATGACATCGACCACCGAATCTCCCGGGTAGCACTGAGTCCAGGGCACGGCGTCGGGGCCGCGGTTGGGGGCGAAGTCGAACGTGAAGTCCTGTCCGGGCACCGACCTCATGGCCGTCACGATGCGGTTCCAGTACGCCTTCCATGCCTCGGGGTCAGGCCCGCAGCGGTGGGTGTACGTGATGCCGTTCATCTCCCAGCCGAGCACGATCACCGTGCCGGGGACCCCCAGCCGTACGAGACGCTGGGCCAGCTTGCGGTAGTGCTGATCGAACGCGCCCTGCGCGCCCGCTCGCAGCAGTCGGCGGACTTCGTGGTCGGGTACCCGCTCCTCGTTCCGCTCCAGCATGGGGACGTTGAGGACGAACATGCGGTTGGGCCCACCGCGTTTCCAGTTCGCCCAGGCGCGGAGAAAGCCCGGGCTGCCTTCGATGTTGGACCACACATCGCCGGGCAGATAGGTGTGTCCGACGCGCAGCGGAGATCCTCCGAGCCAGCTCGACAGGTGCTGCATGCGCTCCACACCGGCGGGGCCGTAGTGCAGGTACGCGCCCATCGCCGGCGCCGGTGGGTCAGGGGGTGGCTTCGTGCTCCCGGGCGGGCCGGGGGAGCTGGAGGCGGGCACGGCCGATGCGTCGAGGGCGACTCCCGCGGTCAACAGGGTCGCCGTCGCCGTGATCAGACCCATTCCCGTCATGCTGCGTCGAGAAAGCCATGCCTCGCTCACTGGACCGTCCCTCGTGTGATCACCATCGGTAATAGGACGTTCCTCTCGATCGATGGAATCGGCATCTCTCGCAGGGCCATTCGTGAGATCAGAGATTTCTGGCGCGGCACACCGACGCCCCCACGCGCGCCTGGATTGCCGGTTGTTGAAGCGCAGAGCGTGGACAATGCGACGGTGAGCAGAGCCGCGCAGGAAGGCCGGAAATGAAGATCACCTGTGTGGGCGGGGGGCCCGCAGCTCTGTACTTGTCCATTCTGGTCAAGCTCGACGAGCCCGGGCACGAGGTCACGGTGCTCGAACGGAATCAGGAAGGCGCGACGTACGGCTGGGGGGTCACGTTCTGGCCCGACACCCTGAATCTCCTCAAGACGCACGACCCCGAGTCGGGCCGCCGCATCGGTGAGCAGGCAGTGCGCTGGCGGGACGGCATGGCCCAGGTGGGAGACCGGACGGCCACGCACGCGGGAGACGCCGGATATGCCATCGGGCGGCACCGACTGCTCCGCACGCTTACCCGTCGCGCCCAGGAACTCGGCGTACGCACGGAGTTCGGCCACGAGGTGCGGGCCGACGTGCCCGATGCCGATCTCGTTGTGGCGGCTGACGGAATGAACAGCAGAATGCGTTCACAGCATGCGGAGCATTTCGGGACGCGCATCACCCACGGCAATACCCGCTTCTTGTGGTTGGGCACCACCAAGGTGTTCACCACTTTCAGTTTCGCGTTCGTCCCTACCGACCACGGCTGGATCTGGTGCTACGCGTATGGCTTCAGTTCCACGGAGAGCACCTGTGTCATCGAGTGTTCGCCGTCGACCTGGAGTGGACTCGGCCTGGACACGATGGAGCACGCGGCGTGTCTGCGCCTCCTGGAGCAGCAATTCGCCTCACTCCTCGGCGGCCATCCTCTGATCAGTCGTGCGGACCGCATGCGCGACGGCCAGAACTGGCAGCCCTTCCGGACCCTCACCAACAGAAACTGGTCCCACGGCAATTCCGTCCTGCTCGGGGACGCGGCCCACACCACTCATTTCTCCATCGGCGCCGGCACCGCCCTGGCACTGCAGGACGCGGTGGCTCTGGCCCGCCAACTGCGGACCGTTCCTGAGAGGGGTCTCGGCCCAGCACTGAGCCACTACGAGAAAGAGCGCAAGCGCGCGCTGCTTCCGGTACAGAGTGCCGCCCGTCACAGCGCGCAGTGGTACGAGAACCTGCCGCGCTACCTGCGTCTCCCGCCGGAGCAGATGTTCGCTCTCCTGGGGCAGCGCCACTCGCCGCTCCTGCCCCACGTACCACCCGGCCTCTATTACCGGCTCGATCGCGTCGTGAGCCAGGCGGACTCGCTGCGCCGCTTCAAGCGCTGGCTGGGCCCGCACATCGGCAAGGTCGCGCAGCAGATCAGCCGTCCTTGAGGCGATGCCTCGGCTGCGCACGTGCAGGGGCCGGTGCTGTGACCATCACCCGATTACCTCGTTTGACGGAGCGGAAGCAGCTCAGTGTGCCGAATCCGGAAGGCGCCCCGCCCGTGTTCACACCCCACCGCCACGTCGACGCCGGCACCCGGCCGCCGCTCGATCAGGCCGAGGCCACACTGGTCGACCAGTACACCCGCTTGGTGAGCCTGGCCTATCTGACGCTGCCGGCCAGGTTGACGCGGCATCAACGTGTCCTGGTCGCACACGGGCTGGTGCAGCGTGCCTTGCCGAGGTTTCGCGGATTCCGTGCCGACCGTGCCCCGCGGGTGCCGGCTCAGCGTGGCCGCGCCGACCGGAGTGTCGCTGCCTGGCTGCGCGTTCGTGTCCTGCGGGCGGCGCTGGCGCACGAGCGGCGCCCGCGTGCCTGGCCGAGGCGTCTGCCACCGCCCCGAGCCCTGGTGACGCTGCTGCCCGGGGTGTGGGGGCTGCGACTGTTCCCCCGGGCGGGCGGCGCCGAGGAGGTCGCCCTCAGCGACGCGCTGACGCGGGGTGCCCGCCGCGGCCAGGGCGGCTTTCGTACTCCGGCGCCTGGACGGCCTGCCCGACAGCGAGGTGCTGGACCTGCTGCGTGCCGCGGGTCCATCGCGGCCCGAGGCTGCGCTGCGCACCTCACACACGCTGGAAGACACGGCGGGCCCACCGGCGGAAACGCTTCTGCGATCACAGGAATTCGACGCGTGCACGGTCCAGACCCGGCCCACCGACCTGCTGCGACGCCGACACCGGATGCGGTTCGCGGGGGCACTCGCCGCGGTCGTGGTGATCGCCGCGGTCCTGACGACCGCTCTCGGCGCCGACGCCGGGGGTCGGTCTGCTCCGCCGCCGTCGATGGCCTCGGCTCAGGCGCCGGATCCCGACGATCTCGTACGGATTCCGCGGGACGACTGGGCCGACACCTCGCGCGTCGACTTCACCGCCTGGCCCGCCCGTGGCGGCCGTACCGGCGACCGGCCCCTGCTCGTCCGGGCCCTCACCACGTGGACCGATCCACCGGCCAGCACCCAGGTCACGCAGAGCGCCGCCACCACCGCCGAACCGCCGGGTGGTGCACCGCAGTTGCTGTACGCCGGGGACGTCGCGGGCACCGCCCTTGTCGTGTTCCACGACGGTCATCGGCTCGTCCGCTACCGCGAAACGGCCGGAGCGGCCCCCGAGCTCTCCTTCGCCCGCACCGACGATGCCGACGTCACCACCGCCGCCGCGATCGCACTGCACCGAGGAGAGAGCGGAACCCGCTTTCTGCTGGCTCCGTGGATCGTGGAATCGGAGAGCCGCGACCTCCTGCGCCCCGACACCCCGGGCAACGCCCTCGGCGCGAACGAGGACGGCATCACCGACCCGGTACGCGGCCCCTCCGCCGGAGGGTCCTGCGACAGCTGGCCCGCTCTCCAGCTCCGCTCCTCCGGCCGCATCGTGGAGAAGCACGCGTTCCTCGTCACCGACCTCGGCGGCCTCAGCCCCGCACATCTCAGCTACACACCGCTGCCCGAAGACGGCAACCGGCCGCGCCGGCCCCGCGAGGCCACCAGCCCGACCGCTCTGGCGAGTTGGGCCCGCACCGCGTGCCGCCTCACCGAACTCCGCGACGACGGCGTACGGGCCGTGAACGTCTGGGACTTCGCGGCACAGGAGCTGCCGCAGGACTCCGGACGGGCCGTGTGGTCCTGCACGCGGGCCACCACCTGGCGCGGACCGGGCCACGTACTGCTCCAGTTCAAAGCACCGGCCGCTGCTGCCCGGGAAGCCGCTCCGGTGGTCGCCGTCGCCCGGTCGACCGCGGCCTGCAGTCGGTTCGGGCAGCACGTGCTCGCCACCACGCACTGGAAAGCACCATCCGGCGAGGGGTATCTGCTCGCCGCGGGCAGCAGGGAGGTCTCCTCCATCGAGGCATCCGGCGCAGTGGAGACCGAGGCAGAGGGGCGGACCCTGGCGCACAAGGCCCGAGACGACGCCAGGACACAGGTGCGGGCCCGGCTGTCGGACGGCTCGCGCCTGACACCGGTCGGCCGGCGATGACCGGCACAGTGTTCGTTCGGTCGTACGGGCCGACCGGTTCCGGTGCTGCCGGGCAACCCTCCCCGCCTGTTCAGCGCGGAGGCGCCATCGCCCAGCGGATCGAGCGGGTGAGTCCGTGTCCGCCCAGCCGTACGAAGGTCCGCTCGGCCCTCGGCAGCAACGGCAGACCGAGCGGTGTACGGGCCCAATGGGGCAGCGCCGCCACCGCGCTCGCCGCGAGTACCGCGTAGGCGGGGCGGGCGATCCATGGCAGGGGTGGATGGAGGAGCAGGAACTGTGCTGCCTCTCGGGCCTCCGGGGTGGCCCGGAGCTCCGGCCGGTAGGCAGTCAGGCGGGCGGTCAGACCGTCAAGATCGCGCGGTGGACGCACCACGCCGAGGGCCTCTGCCACCCGAGCCGTGTCGAGGACGTACCCGTCGCACTCCGGGGCGTCCAGCGGCCGCGCACCGTACAACTGGTGGGCGAACAGGAAGCTGTAGACCTCCGCGATGTGGACCCATTCGAGCAGGTGCGGATCGTTCGCGTGGTACGGCTCACCGCTCGAAGTCGTTCCCCGGACCTGGTCGTGCACAGCTCGAACCCGGTCGACGGCCCGCTGCGCGTCGATGGCCCTGCCGTACGTGGTCACGGCGAGGAACGTACTCGTTCGCTGCAATCTGCCCCATGGGTCACCGCGATAGCCGGAGTGTGCCGCCACAGCGGCCATGGCGCGAGGATGCAGCGACTGCAGCAGCAGAGCGCTCAGGCCACCGATGAACATCGACGCATCGCCGTGGACCCGGCGGATGGGCCGGTCCTCTCCGAACCACCGCGGCCCCGGCATGTCGTGGATCCGGGAGCGGCTCGCCTGGTGCTCGGGGCCGGCGACCATGGCGAACAGGCCCCTTCCGAGACGCTCCCGCAGACTCGTCAGCGGAGCGCCGGACACCGAGAGTGCGGCTGCCATCGCCATAAGGCCATTGTCCACCTCGGTCAACGATGCCCGGGAGGCCGACGTTGCCAGAGGGAAACGAGCCGGGCGATGAAGAACGCGGCGACGATCAGGGCTCCGACCACGATCAGCCAGACCCAGACGCGGGGGCCGCTGCGGGAACCCGACCCCACTCAAAGCAGCCCACAAGCGGTGCATAAGCGCTGCGCGTTGCGACGCAGGGCGAGGTTCGGAAGCGTATGCAGTCGCCGGGTGCCTGAACTCCCGGACGCGGACGACCGCTTGCGGGCCGTGACACGCTCCCCTGGCACGGTCCGTGACCACACCTCCGGAGTTGAGGAGCGAACACGTGCACTGGCTCTTCGGCGACCAACTCGGTCCGCACTTCCTCGCGTCCGGCGACGGCGGCCCCGGACGCGACACACCGCTGCTGATGATCGAGGCGCGCTCGGTGTTCCGCCGTCGGCGCTTCCATCGGGCCAAGGCCCACTTGGTGCTGTCGGCGATGCGGCACCGCGCGGTGGAACTCGGCGACCGTGTCACCTACGTGCGGGCCGACACGTACCGGGAGGGGCTGGCCCGAGCGATGGGTGAGAGGCCGGTGACCGTCCACCATCCGACGTCGTACGCCGCCCTGAACCTGATGCGATCCCTGCCCCAGGTGACCGTCGGTCCCGCCCGCGGGTTCCTGGTGCCGATGGACGACTTCGCGGCCTGGGCGGACGGGCACGGCGGCAAGCGGCTCCGCCAGGAGGACTTCTACCGCTGGGTCCGCCGGGGGCACGACCTGCTGATGGACGCCGACGCTCCGGCAGGCGGCCGGTGGAACTACGACCACGAGAACCGCCGGCCACCTCCGCGCGAGGCGCCCACCCTGCCGGTCCCCGCCCCCTACCGTCCGCGCGAGGACGACATCGACGACGAGGTCCGCCACGACCTCGACCGCTGGGAGCGGGACGGCGACGTCTCCTTCGTCGGACGGGACGGCCCGCGCCTGTTCCCCGCCACCCGGGCCGAGGGACTCCGCGCCCTCAAGCGCTTCGTCGAACACCGCCTTGACATGTTCGGCCCGTACGAGGACGCCATCCTCACCGCCGACCCGGTGATGAGCCACAGCCTGATCTCCGCGCCGCTGAACCTCGGCCTCCTCGATCCGGCCGAGTGCGTCGAGCGGGCCGAAGCCGCGTGGCGGGGCGGGCTGGCTCCGCTGAACAGCGTGGAGGGCTTCGTGCGGCAGATCGCCGGCTGGCGTGAGTACGTCTGGCAGTTGTACTGGTACTTCGGTGAGCGATACCGGCGCTCCAACGTTCTACGGCACACCGCTTCGCTGCCCGACTGGTGGAACGACCTGGACGCTGACGCCGTCGGTGCGCGCTGCCTGCGTACGGTCATCGAGCAGGTGCGGGACACGGCTGGACGCACCACATCCCGCGGCTGATGGTCCTGGGCAGTCACGCGCTCCAGCGCGGCTGGGATCCGGCCGCGGTCACCGACTGGTTCCACCGGTGCTTCGTGGACGGTTACGACTGGGTCATGGTCCCCAACGTGGTCGGCATGTCCCAGTACGCGGACGGCGGCCGCATGACGACCAAGCCGTACACCTCCGGCGGCGCGTACCTGCACCGCATGAGCGACCTGTGCGGACCGTGCCGCTACGAGCCGCGCGAGCGGACCGGCGAACACGCCTGCCCGTACACCGCCGGCTACTGGGCGTTCTTCGACCGCCACCGGAGTCTGCTCGCACACAACCCGCGCACCGCTCGCACGGTCGGGCAACTGGACCAGCTCGCCGACCTCCCGCAGGTCCGGCGACAACAGGACGCGAGGGGTGACGCACCGCCATGAACCGGTTGGCAGCGGCAGGTTGAGTGCATCACGGCTGTGCTGCCGCGGAGTCGTCGTGCCCGTAGCGTCACGTACGTTCAGGTGGGCTCGGAGGGGCTGAGCCCTGCTGCGGCAGGAGCGCTCACCGGTCGCGCCGTTCGACGACTGCCGCACCGTTCTCAGTGGTGCGCACGAGTTCAGCGCCCGTCGACAGGGCGTCCGCGACCGCGGCCACCACCTGACGCGGGTCGGCGCCCGCAGGCAGCGGCGGCGCGGTTCCCACCAAGGGCCGGTCGGCCAAGCCGGTGTCGATGTGCCCCGGCCGGACGTCGAGGACCTGAACGCCCCTGCCCCGCGCCTCACCACGTACGGCGCGGAGCCAGGCGCTCAGTGCTGCCTTGGACGCGCTGTAGTCGGCCATCCCCGGCTGCGGCCGCTGCGCGACCACACCGGTCAGTGCGGCGATCGCCGAACCGGGTTCCAGCACGTCGAGCGCGGCGCGGAAGAACGCGATGGGTGCGAGGGCGTTCACCGCCATCAGATGCTCGGCGATGTCGTCACCCACCTCTTCGGCGGTGCCGAACGCCACCGACCCGAACGCGGTGACGACGGCGTCAAGGCCGCCCAGCCGGGCCGCGCCCGCATGCACCGCGCGGGCACAGGACGACGGGTCGTACGCGTCGAACACGACCGTCGGAGCGTCCTGGAGCGCCGAGGCGGCGGCCGCCAGGCGTCCGAGGTCGCGTCCGGCCAGTACCGGACGGGCGCCCCGGCCGACCAGTTCGGCGGTCAGCGCGCCGCCGAGAACGCCGGTCGCTCCGGCCACCAGTACGCGCGAGCCTGCGATGTCCACGTCTCACTCCGGATCGCCACCCAGCCACATGTCCTTGCACCGCACGTTCGGCCGCACCGCCTCTCCTGGATGCGGTGCGCACCGGATCGGCGTCCTGGCGTCGGCGGTGAGCAGTCAGCCTCGTGGGAGAGGGCTCGGTGCCCCTGATGGGCCTGTGCCGCCTCCGCCACACGGGGCCTTGAGGCACCGCGTGCCGCCGCGAGCCCGCAGCAAAGGCCGCCCACTCCGGCATTCTGCAGGGATGGCTACCACCCGACCCTCCGCGATCGTCGCACCTACACCGCTGCGCGCCGTGGCCCTGGTCTGCACTCTGTCCGCATCCCCCAAGCCATCGAGCTCGCAGCTCCTGGCCGAGCAGACGTTGGAGGCACTGGCGGAACATCAGGTTTCGGGAGACGTGATTCGTATCGTCGATCATGATGTGAAACCGGGCGTGGAAGCCGATATGGGCGACGGTGACGCCTGGCCACGGATCCGCGAAGCCGTCCTCGACGCGGACATCTTGATCCTCTCCACGCCGATCTGGCTGGGCCATCCCTCAAGCGTCGCCCAACGTGTGCTGGAGCGCCTGAACGCGGAGCAGTCACACACGGATGACCAGGGCCGTCCTGTCACCTACGGAAAGGTCGCCGGAGTCTGTGTCGTCGGCAACGAGGACGGCGCCCACCACGTGAGCGCCGAGCTCTTCCAAGGCCTGAACGACGTGGGATTCACCCTCCCGCCGAACGCCGTCACCTACTGGGTGGGCGAGGCCATGCAAGGAACCGACTACCAGGACCTCGACGCAACCCCGGACAAGACCAAAGAGACCACGGACACTCTTGCGTCCAACGCCGCCCACCTCGCGCGCGCACTCAAGCAGGACGTCTATCAGCCGTCCTGATCGGCGGAGCACCGCGGGACCGCCGCCAAAACCGCCCCCTGTGCGCCAAGGTCTACCCGCGTGTGCGGCGCAGGCTGAGAGCACAGAGGGCGGCCCACGACAGCGCGAAGCCCGCGACCTTGAGCCGTGTCTCGCGCTGCTCCAGCTGGGATCCGAAGACCACGCTGTACAGCGTGGTGGCGGCGCCGAGGACCGGCCCTCCGACCGGCGCTCAGGTGGGCTCGGCCCGAGGCGCCTCGCGCTGGAGCTCCTGCCGGACCCGCGCCTCCACACTGGTGAACGGCCGGTAGTAGGCCGCGTGGTGGGCCTCGACGATCTGGTGGGTCCAGTAGCCGGGAATCACGTCCCGCCCCACGAGCTCGCGCTCCACCAGGTCGGCCTGCGCCGTGTGGCCCGCCCGTCGCAGCAGCTCGACGGCCATCTCGACGGCGAGGTCGGCGCCTCCGGTCAGCTGGTGGAAGGCGTACAGGTGGCCACGGGCGCGCCGCACCCTCTCCAACGCCTCCGACAGGAGCCGGAGTGCGTCGACCGTGGCGTCGCGAACACCCGCCGGGCGTAGATGCTCCGCATCCGGCCGGTGTCCGTCCCCGTCGTCGGTGGCTCTGCCCATGCACCGATCCTGCCTCTTCCCGGGCACCGGTGCCGCCCCTGGGAGCGGCCCGACTGGCCGATGTGGTCGAAGAGGCCCCCAGAGCCCCCAGAGGCCCCCAACGGAGGAGGTCGTCGTCACCACCGGACGGCACCGGACGGCGGTTCAGGCCCTGACGATACGGCGGACGTTGTCGAGACTTCCGCAGCCCTCATCGAGGTTCTTGGCGCGCTCCTTGGTGAATGCGGCACCCAGCTCTTCGCGGCGCTCCATCGGCACGTTCTCGCGTGCGCCGTTGAGGATCGTCCGCTCCTCTTCGTCGGTGTGGTGGGTGACCGCCTCGACCAGTTTCTCCAACCTCTCATCCCAGTCGTCGCCGCCCACGCCCTTCACCTCCAGCAGGGCCAGAAGCGCCTTGTTGCCGTCAGCGTGTTCTTCGACGCCGTGCTCGACCTCGTCGTTGTCGACATCCCTGAAGCGCTTGAGCGCGGGATACACCTCGTGCTCCTCGGCGAGTGCGTGCGCCACCAGGAGGTCCGCGAACTTCCGCAGCGCGTCGGCCCGTTCAGCCTCCACGCTGCGCATCTTGCGGAACAGCTCCTCCATCCGCCGGTGATCGTCCAGGATCAGTTCAACAACGTCAGTGGATGCTGCCTTGTCCGGCATACGGTGGCTCCTTCTCCGCGGGAGGGGCTGGGATCCGCCCGCTGCGTGCCTCGGGTACGTTCACTGCCAACTGCCATACGTGGCGAACTCACCACACCACGAAGCACTCCGCTCGACGCGGAGGTGCCTTCGGTGCGCGAGCCACCTTGTTCCTCGAAGAGCGTCTCGCCGCACACCTGCTACGCGAGTGGCGACACGGGCGGAGTGCCTTGCTCAGCCGGACGTTCAGCGCGGGAACCTCCCCCGGGGCGCGGGGAGGGCAACGGACGGTCGGCGTGTGGCGGCGGCCGGTTTCAGGGTCCACCGGGTTCTACTTCGCCGTCATCGCCGCCGGCAACTTCCTGGGTCCGCTGCTCCTCGGGCGCCTCTTCGACACCTGGGGCGGACGGCCGATGATCGCCGGTACGTACGTCCTGTCGGGGCTGCTGCTCTTCGGCACCGCCGCGCTCTTCGGCTCGGGGGTCCTCGACGCCACGACGATGACGCTGTGCTGATGCGTCGTGCTCTTCTTCGCCTCCGCCGGGGCCAGTTCCGCGTATCTGACGGTCAGCGAGATCTTCCCGATGGAGACCCGGACCATGTCGATCGCCTTCTGCGTGGGCGCCGGTCTCATGGTGGCGGCCGGTCTGGCCGCGTTCTTCTTCGCCGTCGCCGCCGAACGCCGCTCCCTGGAGGACATCGCCACCCCACTCTCCGTCGCCTCCGGGGCGTCGGGGCGATGACACCACACGTACCAGCCCATCTGTCAGGCGATCGCGAGCGGCAGTCCGCCCGGCTCGACGGTGCCCGCGCACAGCAGTGTCGGGAGGTCGTCAGGCGGCGCTGCCCGGGGGCTCGTCTGCGCGGTGTGAGGCATGAGGGTCGCCGTTCCGACGGCAGCGGCTCTCCGGTACACGGCGGCCGCCGCGCGGACCGCGTCCCCGACATTGGCCGTGCCGGTCATCTCGCACAGCGCGTAGGCACTGTCCTCGCGTGCGCGAACCGTCTCGGGGGTCGAATGGCGTTCATCCTCGATGATGGCCTCCGCGTGCCAGGCCAGCACGCGACGCAGGTCTGCGGATGCAGGGTGCAACACGTCATCTCCTCGGACGTCCGGCCCCTCCTGATAGGAAGCCGTCCTGCCCTACGGCCTGCCCCGGCACCGAAAGGTGCGTAACGGGACTTTGGTCCTTGATGGAACCGGGAACCGGGAGCCGGGAGCCGGGAGCCGGGAACCGTGTCAGCGAGCGACGGGGCGCCACTCGAACATGACGATCGTGGCATCGTCGCGCAGCCGGTTGCCTTCGGCGTCCAGAATGAAGTGGATGAGGCGGCGCAGCGTCTCCGGCGCGAGTTCACCGGTTGCGGTGGCTCGGATGACGTAGTCGGCGAACTGGTCGAGTCCGAGTTCGTCCCCGTTCTGCGAGCGGGCTTCGGTGACGCCGTCGGTGTACATCAGGACCCTGTCCCCCGGCTCGAGTTGCATGGCGTGCACCTGGCGTGGGGTGGTCGCGAAGGCGGCCGGCAGTCCCAGGGGCGGGTCGGCGTCGCGGTCCATCGCGCCGGCGACCAGGCACTGGTCGCGGATCAGCAGCGGCGCGGGGTGCCCGCAGTTGATCCAGCGCAGCCCGCCCGTGGCGAGGTCGAGTTGGCTGAGGATGGCGGTGCAGAACTGCTCGGGCAGCCACTCGGCGAGGGCGGCGTCGACGGCCCGCGCGAGGTCGCCCAGGTCGGCCCCGGTGCGCCGCGCGTTGCGGCAGGCCGCCAGTGACACCACTGTGGTCAGCCCCGAGGCGAGGTTGTGCCCCATGGAGTCCAGGATTCCGGCGTGGAGTGTCGTATCGGTGAGGGCGTGGTCGAAGGCGTCGCCGCCGACTTCGTAGGCCGGTTCCATGACGGCTGTGGAAACGGCGTGCGTCGTGCCGATCGTGCGGGGCGGCAAGTAGGCGCGCAGCATTTCGGCGGGCAGTTGCATGGGTTCGGTACGGGCCCGACGCACGTAGGTGTCCTTGTACGCACGCTTCGAGGTGATCATCATGGCGCACAGGTGGGCGAGCGTCCTGGCTCGCCGCAGGCGGAGCGGGTCGAGAGCGGGTGCCCGGACGGCGAGCACTCCGAGACGCTCGGCGCCGTCCACCATCGGCAGCCAGGCCGTCAGCCCTCCCAGGTCCGACTCGTCCACCCGCAGGGACTGCGTCCGGTAGGTCCAGCCGGCGAGGGAGTCGTCGATGGGCAGGACCGGCGCCACGTCGTTCAACGGCGCCAGCCGGCGTTGCTGCAGATCAGCGAGGTACACCACGGTGCCCTGCAGCCCCAGCGCCTTGGAGCAGCGTGCCACGGCCGTGGTCAGGTCCAGCGCCGCGTGGCGGGGATCGGCCAGAAACTCGCCCAGAGCGGTATCCGGGGTCTCGGGTGCCGCCACGTCATCGCTCCTCTCTCAGGTCGCGCGAATGCCCCTTCAGGTAGTCTCACTCCCCGCGGCTCGGACCGCTCCTCCGGTTACTCCTCGTCGACGTCGACGGGCCCTGGGCCATGACGACTCCCGACCCGCCGTCCTCGGCGGAGGCGCTGGCACAGCGACAGGTCGCTCTCATCGACCTGCTCGACCGCCTGCTCAGCGGTGGTGTCGTCCTGACCGGTGACGTCGTTCTCTCCATCGCCGACATCGATCTGGTGCGTGTCTCGCTCAGGGCGCTGATCGTCTCCGTCAGCGCGCAGAATCCCCCGCCATGGGCCGAGACCCTGCCCTCCGGCACGACGCCCTCGCGAGGCGGCCATGACGACTGAGGGTGCCGGCGGGGCCGGGGCTGAGGGTGCCGGCGGGGGCCGGTCCCGCGCCCGGCGGGCCGACCGGACGCCTGGAGGAGATCGCGGGGCGGCCGAACGCGCCTTCCGCCTCCTGCCCGCCGCGCCTCGCGATCTGCCCCCGCCGAGCGGACGCGCCCACACTCCCGCGCGCCGGATCTCCTCGGACCCCGACACCGTGGAGCGGGACCTCATCAGGCTGGTCCTCACCGTGGTGGAACTGCTGCGCCAGCTCATGGAGCGCCAGGCGCTGCACCGTGTCGACGAGGGAGACCTCACCGAGGAGCAGGAAGAACGGCTGGGGGCGACGCTGATGGTGCTGCATGAGCGGATGAGTGAGCTGTGCGCGCAGTACGGGCTGGCCATGGAGGACCTCAACCTCGACCTGGGTCCGCTGGGCACTCTGCTGCCGCCTTCGGACTGAGACACGTTCACGTCCGGAGTCCTCGGGTACCCGGTGCGCGACACACACGAGGCCACCCACGGAGGGAGAGACCGGTGACCACAGTCAAGGAAGCAGTCGAGGTGGAGGTGCCGCTCCGTGCGGCGTACGACCAGTGGACGCAGTTCGAGGAATTTCCGCAGTTCATGGACGGGGTCGATGAGGTCAGGCAGCTCGACGACCGGCACAACCACTGGGTGACCAGCATCGGCGGCGTGCAGCGGGAGTTCGATACGGAGATCGTCGACCAGCTGGCCGACGACCGGATCACCTGGCGGACCGTGGGCGGCGAGACGTCGCAGCGCGGCTCCGTCCGGTTCGAGCCGATCGACGACATGCACACGCGGGTCGAGCTCACCATGGATGTCGAGCCGAGCGGTGCCGCGGAGAAGGGCGCGGACGCGCTGGGTGTCATCGACCGTCGAGTGAAGGGAGACCTTCGCCGGTTCAAGGACTACGTCGAGGGCGGCGGCGCCTCCGGCGAGGGATGGCGCGGGCGCATCCGGCCCGAGGGCCCGCCGCCGCCGATGTGACCGGTACGGATACTTCCCGGCGAGCGAGGAGTTCGGCCCCGCCGAGCTCCTCGCCCGGGCGAGGCGGCCGACGGGGCACTCGACGTAATTTGAGTGACCACATATTCAGAGAGCACAAATCAGAGAGCGCACAATTCAGAGAGACGCGTATGCGAAGCAAGTCCGAGAAGCGGAGGCAGAAATGATCGTAATTGGTCTGATACTCCTGATCATCGGCCTGATCGCCGGAATCTCCATCCTCACGACGATCGGCGCGGTGCTGCTCGTGATCGGTGCCGTGCTGTGGCTCCTCGGCTCGCTCGGGCACGCGGTAGCCGGGCGGCGGCACTACTGGTAGGCGAACCGGAAGACAACGCGAGCCCGGCACGCGTTCCCCGTGATCCCATCGGCGGGGCGCTGCGCGCCGGGCTGCTGACTGCGTCACATGGGGTCAGTGGGGTTCTCCGCGCATGGAGCGGCGGGCTCTGCGTATGCGCTCCTCAGCCTTGCCGCGAAGCTTCTTCACCTCACCGCGGGCCTGATCGGTCTTTCCCTCGATCTCCTGCTCGCGATTCCCCGTGACCTTTCCGGCCACTTCCTTGGCCTTGCCTTTCGCTTTGTCCATGCGGCCCTTGCCGGTCATGGCTCCTCCTCATTCGAAAAGGCTTACACCCCCAAGGTAGGCCGAGCTCGCCCCGTACACACCTTGGAGCCTCACGCCGTAGGGTGACGAGGCCAACTCCCCTTCCGGCAGCAGAATTTGGCGCCCTTTCCAGGGGCTGGATCGCCGCCTGTCCATGGCACGGAAAGGCTCTGACCGAAGCCCGTGGCCGATCCGCCGTGCGCCCCGCCTGCCGAGGTGTCAGCGTTGATCCAACGAGCGCGGGACGCAGCGGACGCGCTCACGGTGACGGGCGGCGTCGGGAGTCGGACATGGCACGCGCGATCTGGACCGGTGTCATCACCTTCGGGCTCGTCAGCGTGCCCGTCGGCCTGTACACGGCGGTCGAGGACCACACGATCCACTTCCACCACCTGCAGCGCGGCAGCGCCGACCGGATCCGCAACCGGCGGGTCAACGAACGTACGGGACGGCAGGTCGCTCCCGAGAACATCGTCAAGGGCTACGAGGTGGCCGAGGGAGAGTACGTGATCGTCGATCCCGACGAACTGGACGAGATCGCGCCCGGCCGCTCCCGGGCCATCGACATCAGTGACTTCGTCGACCTGAGCGAGATCGAGCCGGTCTACTTCGATCGGACGTACTACCTCGCGCCCCGCGGCCAGGAGCACACGAAGGTCTACGAACTGCTGCGCGCGGCGCTCGCGAAGAAGAACAAGGCGGGCATCGCCACGTTCGTGATGCGCGGCAAGCAGTATCTGACGGCGCTGCGAGCCGAGGACAAGATCCTGGTGCTGCAGACCCTTCACTGGGCGGACGAAGTCCGCGACCCCGCCGAAGAACTGCCCGAACTGCCGTCCGGCCGCCAGGGGAAGGCCAAGGAACGCGAGATGGCCGCCCAGCTGATCGACACCCTGACTTCCGCCTGGGATCCGAGCCGCTATCAGGACACGTACCAGGAGAAGGTCCATGAGCTGGTTCGGGCGAAGGCCGAGGGGCACGAGGTCGAGGCGGCCGAGGACGCGCCCGAGGCCACCAACGTCATCGACCTCATGGATGCCCTGCGAGGCAGCCTCGACCACGCCCGGAAGCTCAAGGGCGGGCGGAAGAAGGCCGCGGGCCGAGGTCGCTGTCGTACCGCCGAGACGACTGCGGCACGCACCTCCTCGCCCCGCGCCGGCCAAGACGAGAATCAGGACGACCTGCGGCGACTGAGCAAGGCGGAGCTCTACGAGCGGGCGTCCGGGCAGGACATCGCGGGCCGATCCAAGATGAGCAAACAAGATCTCATCGACGCGCTGTCCCGAAGCGACCGCCGCCGCGGCAAGGGTGCTGCTTGACCCTCGGTGCTCGCCCGCCCGAGGTCACCAAGCCCGGTTCCCCGGTCACCAAGCCCGGTCCCCCGGTCACCAAGCCCGGTTCCCCGGTCACCAGGCCCCGTCCCCCCGCAGCACCGCGTCCGCTCCCCCGTCGGCGAAGACGATCTGGCCGGTGACGAGGGTGTTCTCCGGGGAGGTCAGCCAGGCGATCAGCGGGGCCAGGTCCTCGGGGGTGGCGTGGCCGTGCAGCGGCATCGGGACGCTCTGCTCGACCAGGGGGCGCGTCTCGGGGTCGTCCAGGAGCGGCCGGGTCATGGGTGTGAGGACGACACCGGGGCCGACCGCGTTGAGGGGGATGCCCGCTCCGGCCCAGTCGGCGGTGACGGCGGCCCGCCGCACCCAGCGTGAGATCGCCGCCTTCGACGAGGAGTACGCGAGGTGTCCCTCGCCGCGGTCGACCGCCGCCTGGGCCGCGGCCACGGCCGCCTCCTCGTCGCCCGCGAGTGCCGCTTCGACCGTCGCCGCGTCGGTCGGGTGGACCGCGTCGATGGAGCCGATGACGAGGGCGCGGGGTGCGGATCCTGCCGCGAGAATCGGGCGGAGGCCCTCCAGGGTGGCGACGGCGCCGAAGTGGTTGACCTGGACGGTACGCGGCTCGAAGCGCGCGATGCCCGCGCAGGCGATGACGGCGTCGAGTCGGCCATCGGTCAACTCCGCTGTACGGGCGACGAGTTCGGCCCTTCCCTCGGCGCTCGCGAGGTCGGCGGCGATGTCGCTGTCCTTGAGGTCGGCGCCGATCACCGTGTGGCCCCGGGCGCGCAGGAGGTCCGCGGTGGCTCTGCCGATGCCTGAGGCCGCTCCGGTGACGAGGTACGTACGGGGCATGGGTGCTCCCTCTCTCTGCGACGGTACGGACGCGGTACTCAGGCGGTACGCATGCGCCAGTCAGGCGGTACGGGTCGACTGGTCGCGGCCCGCGATGTGGTTGACCGCGATCCAGCTGAACGTCATCGCCGGGCCGATGGTCGCCCCCGGACCGGGGTACGTCTCCCCCATCACCGCGGCCGCGACGTTGCCCGAGGCGTACAGCCCCTCGATCGGCGTGCCGTCCTCCCGCAGGACCCGCGCCCGGGCGTCGGTGACCGCGCCGCCCTTGGTGCCGATGTCGCCGGGCTGGAGGGGTACGGCGTAGAAGGGGCCCTTCGTCACGGGCGCCAGGTTGGGGTTGGTGAGCGTCGGGTCGCCGTAGTAGCGGTCGTAGGCGCTGTCGCCGCGGTGGAAGTCCTCGTCGCGGCCGGCGCGGGCGAAGGCGTTGAAGCGGTCGACGGTGGCGCGCAGCCGGGTCGCGGGCAGGCCCGTGCGTACGGCGAGTTCGTCGAGCGTGTCGGCCTTCTTCACGAAGCCGCTCTCGGTCCACTGCTTGGGGAACGGCTGCCCCGGGAAGAGGCCGGTGATCATGTAGCGGGACTTGGCGGCGGCGTCGAGGATCATCCAGGACGGGACGGTGGAGGCGTCCGGCCTGTCGTTCGCGTACATCGCGTCCACGAACGCGTGGTACGGGCAGGCCTCGTTGGTGTAGCGCTCGCCCGCCTGGTTCACGATCACCATGCCGGGGATGCCGCGGTCGGCGACGAGGAAGAAGGGCTTCGCGCCGGGGGCCACGACCATGGGGCCGCCCCACACCTTGTCCATCAGATCGGTGGCCGCGCCCGCGGCCAGGGCGAGTTCGAGCCCGTCGCCCGTCTGTCCCTCGGCCGCGGCGGTCCACTCGGTGGAGGTGGGCGACGGCAGGAACTTCTCGCGCAGCTCCGGGCTGTGGGAGAAGCCGCCGGAGGCGAGGACGACGCCGCCCGTGGCGCGTACGGCGATCTCCCGGCCGGCGCGCTCGACGCGTACGCCGGTGATCCGCTGCCCCTCCGTGACCAGGCCGGTGACGGGTACGGACAGCCAGAGGTCGGCGCCGTGGCGGTCGAGGGAGTGCCGCATCCGGGCGACCAGGGCCTCGCCGAGGGAGAGCATCTTCCGGCCGGTGGCGAGGTTCTTCACGGCCCGCGCGCCCACCTTGAGCGAGGTCCGACGGCCCTTCCAGGTGCGGCCCACCATGTTGAGGTGGCGGAAGTCGCGGGTGGTGATGGTGAGTCCGTACGTGGGGAGTCCCGCCCGGCGCATGCCGGCCCGCTGTTCCGGTGTGAGCCGTTTGAGGTCGAACATCTCCGGCTCGATGGAGCGGCCCTGCGGGAAGCCGCCAGGGCGTTCCGGGTAGTAGTCGGAGTAGTCCGGGACGTAGCAGAAGCGGACATCGGTCCTGTCGTGGAACTCGCGCAGCATGGCCGGGCCGTGGGCGAGGAAGGCGTCCTTGCGCTCGGCCGGGACGCGGTCGCCGACGGTGGCGTCGAGGTAGGCGCGGCCCTGCTCCGGGGTGTCGCCGAGGCCGGCCGCCTCGTGGTGCAGGTTGTCCGGAATCCAGACGCCGCCGCCGGAGAGTGCGGTGGAGCCGCCGTAGCGGTCGGTCTTCTCGACCACGAGCGCGGTCAGTCCACGCAGTCGGGCCGTGATCGCGGCCGCCATCCCGGCGGCGCCCGACCCGACCACCACCACGTCGTACGTGTGGTCCCAGTGTTCAGTCAACGGGTGCTCCCAGGCTTGCTCGTGCGGGGTCGTGCGGTGTCGAGGGTGGTCACCAGGGCGTGGTCGAGGACCGGTGCGTCGTCGCGGTCGGGGGCGGTGGCGCGAAGCCGCCAGCCGCCCGCGGCCGGCTCCGACCAGACGCGGAGCCGGAGGGTCTCGCCCGGGTGGAACGCGCCCGCGAAGCGGGTGCGGCAGCCGCCGATCGCGGCGGCGTCGCCGTCGAGGAAGCGGTCGGCGACGGCCTTGACGACCATCCCGAAGGTGCACAGGCCGTGCAGGATCGGCCGGTCGTGGCCGGCCGCCCGCGCCACCTCCGGGTCGGCGTGCAGGGGGTTCCAGTCGCCCAACAGGCGGTAGAGCAGGGCCTGTTGGGGGAGGGTCGGCAGGTCGAGCACGGCGTCGGGGGCGCGGTCGGGGGCGGGCGCACGGTCCGAGGGGCCGCGCTCGCCGCCGAAGCCGCCCTCGCCGTGCACGAAGATCTGGTTGCGCTGGGTGAGCAGCGGTTCCCCGTCCTCGCCGACGAGGGTCGACTCCTGCACGATGACGGCGGCCCTGCCCTTGTCGTACACGTCGGTGACGCGGGTGACGGCCGAGGCCTTCGCGGCGGGCGGCAGCGGCCGGTGCACGGTGACCTGCTGGCCGCCGTGCAGCGCGCTCGCCAAGTCGACGTCCACGCCCGGGAGTTCGAATACCTGGAAGCCGACGTTGGCGGCGGTCACGCCGAACAGCGGCAGGACCTTCAGGCCCCGCGGGTGCCGTTCGTACACGTACCGCAGTTCGGCCGGGTCGGTCTCCGGGACACCGGCGCCGAGCGCCAGGTGGTACAGGCGTACGTCGCGGTCGTCCCACGAGACGTCGGTGTGCACGGGCGGCGCGGAGGTCAGCTTCGCCACGTCGATGGGCATCAGAACGCCCCCACGGCGTACCGGCTGCGGAAGTACAGCAGGGGGCTGCCGTCCTCGCGGGCGTCCAGGGCCACCACCTCGGCGGTCGCCAGATAGTGGTCGCCTGCTTCGTGCACGGCCCGCAGCTCGCACTCCAGGGCGGCGAGGGCGCCGTCGATCCGGACGGTGCCGTGCTCGCTGACGCTCCACGGCACGGCGGCGAACTTGTCGGGGCCGCTGCGGCCCAACTCGGCGCAGATATCCCGCTGTTCGGCCGCGAGGATGTTGACGCAGAACCGTCCGGCCCGCTCGATCCGAGGCCAGCTCACCGACGTACGCCCGGCGGCGAGCATGACCAGGGGCGGGTCGAGGGAGAGCGAGGCGAAGGACTGGCAGGCGAAACCGACCGGCTCGCCCTCGTCCAGGCCGGCGACGACGGTGATGCCGCTCGCGAAGCGGCCGAGCACGTCCCGGAAGGCGTCCGGTTCGATCAGCCGTTCCACTGGTGGCCCCAGAAGCTGTCGGCGGTGATCTCCTTGGCGACCCAGGTGGCGGGATCCACGATCAGGCCGTCCCAGCCGTACTCGACCTGGAAGCCCCCGGGCGCCTGGGCGTAGAAGGACACCATGTGGTCGTTGGTGTGGCGGCCGAGGCTGGACGCGATGGGGATGCCTGCGGCGTTCATGCGGTCCAGGCCGCGGCCCACGTCGTCCAGGGTCTCCAGCTCGACCATGAAGTGCACGATGCCGGGCGGCAGCGCGCCCGGGTACAGGCCTAGGCTGTGGTGGCGGCGGTTGGGGCTGAGGAAGTGCATCCAGTGGAAGTCGCGCTGCTCGGTGGCGGTCGGGACGGCCTGCGGGGGCAGCCTCATCGAGTCGCGCAGCTGGAAGCCGAGCAGGTTCTCGTAGAAGTCGAGGGCGGCCTCGATGTCGGATACGGGCAACACAACGTGTCCCAGGCCGAGTTCGCTGGTGACGAAGCGGTTGCCATAGGGCGTGCCGAGCGCGGAGTGGTCCTGTGCCTGGCCCCAGTAGATCTCCAGGGGGTTGCCGCAGGGGTCGGCCACCTGGATCAGGTCGCGGACGCGACGCTCGGCGATCCGCCCGGCGTCGGCGTGCTTGACGGCGTGGCCCGCCTCCTCCAATTCCCGTGCCGCACGGGCGAGTTCGGCGGCGTTGGCGACCTCCCAGCCTGCGGCGATCAGGCGGTCGCTCTCGCCCGCCTGGACGACGATGCGGTGGCTGCGGTCGTCGATGCGCAGGCAGAGGGTGTCCTCGGTGCTGTCGGCGCTCTCGACCATGCCGAGGATGTCGAGGGCGTAGGTGCGCCACTCGTCCAACTTGGTTGTCTCGATGCGGAGATAGCCGAGCGAGCGAATGTCCATGGTCGCTTTTCCTTACGAGTACGGATTCGGGGACGGGTACTGGTACGGGTACGGGTACGGGCTAGTGGGAGAAGAAGTCCACGGCCAGCCGGTTGAACTCGTCGGCCTGCTCCACCTGCGCCCAGTGCCCGCAGTGCGGGAAGACGTGCAGGCGGGCGTCCGGGATGGTCTTGAGGGCCACCAGGGCGCCGTCGAGCGGGTTGACCCGGTCCTCGCGGCCCCAGGTGAGCAGTACGGGCTGGGTGATGCGGTGGGCCTCGCGCCACAGCATCCAGTCCTCCTGCCAGGCCGGGTCGGCGAAGGCCGCGCCCATGCGGGCGTTGCCCAGGCGGGTCTCGGGGTCGGTGGCGGAGGCCCAGCGCTCCTCGACCAGCTCGTCGGTGACGATGGACTGGTCGTACGCCATCACGCCGAGGAAGGCGCGGAGTTGGTCCTTGGTCGGCTCGGGGGCGGCGTTGAACTCGAAGAGGCGCTTGATGCCCTCGGTCGGGTCCGGCGCGAAGAGGTTGACGGAGACCCCGCCGGGGCCCATCAGGACTAGCTTGCCGACCTTGTCGGGGTGGTTCAGGGCCATCCGCACGGAGGTGCCGCCGCCGAGCGAGTTGCCGATGAAGTGGGCCCGGGAGACGTCGAGTTCGTCCATCAGGGCGGCGACGGCGTCCGCGCTGTAGCTGAAGTAGTCCTTGTCGAGCTCGGGCTTGTCGGACCGGCCGAAGCAGACCTGGTCGACGAGGAGGGTGCGGAAGTGCTCGGCGAAGACGGGCAGGTTGCCGCCGAAGTTGGACCAGGCGGAGGCGCCGGGGCCGCCGCCGTGCAGCATGATCACCACGGGGGCGTCGGGGCGGTCCTGCGGTCCGGCCTCGTGGTAGTGCAGCGTGAGGTCGCCGGCCTTGGCGGTACGGGACGTCGACTCGTACGTGTGCACGATTACTTGAGTCCCCATCAGAGCATCGTGTCCTTGATGTCGAGGTCGAGGGCGGCCTGCCCGTAGAGGGTCAGGGCGCGCTCGGGGTCGTTGGCGGCGTGGCCGCGGCCGGTGTGCACGTCGCGCCAGGCCCGCTGGACGGGGTTGGGGCCGGTGCGCATCGCGTTGCCGCCGGCGTTCTCCATCAGCAGGTCGACGGCGGCGACGGCGCGCTCGGTGGCGAGGACCTGGTCGCGGCGGGTGCGGGCGCGCAGCTCGGTCGGCAGCTCCTCACCGCGCTCGGCGTGCGCGTACAACTCCTCCATGTTGCGGGTGAGTTGGAGCCAGGCGGCGTCGATGTCGCTGCCCGCGCGGGCGATGCGGACCTGGGCGAACGGGTCGTCGGCGACCTTCTGGCCGTAACTGACGCGGATACGCCGCGTGGTGGCCTCGACGTACGCCTCGTAGGCGCCCTCGGCGATGCCGACGATCGGCGTCGAGATGGTGGTGGTGAACACGCCGGCGTACGGGAGCCGGTACAGCGGCTCCTGGTTGAGCTCGTGGCCCGGCACGTCGAGGGCGGTGACCGGGCCGAAGCTGAGGGCGCGGTGCTCGGGGACGAAGACGTCCTCGACGACGATGTCGTTGGAGCCGGTGCCGCGCAGGCCGACGGTGTCCCACACGTCGTCGACGCGGTACTCGGTGTCCGGGATCAGGAAGGTGCGCATGTCGACGGGGTTGCCGTCGGCGCCCGCGACGAGGCAGCCGAGCAGCACCCACGAGGCGTGGTCGCAGCCGGACGAGAAGTGCCAGCGCCCGGAGAGCCGGAAACCGCCGTCGACCGGGGTGGCCTCGCCGGTGGGGGCGTACGAGGAGGCGATGCGGGTCTTGTCGTCCTCGCCCCACACCTCCTGCTGTGCGCGCGGGTCGTAGAGGCCGACGTGCCAGGGGTGGATGCCGACGACGGAGGCGACCCAGCCGGTGGAGCCGCAGGCCTTGGCGATCTCCTTGACGGCGCGGTAGAAGACCGTCGGGTCGGCCGCGCGGCCGCCGAAGGCCGTGGGCTGGAGGAGCTGGAAGAAGCCGGTGTCCTCCAGCTCCTTGATGGAGGTGTCCGGTACGCGGCGCCGGCTCTCGGCCTCGGCCGCGCGCTCGCGGAAGGTCGGGGCGAGGTCGCGGACCGCTGCCAGGACGTCTTCGGCCATGGGGCCATCCCCTCTCGGGTCGTACGGGTGGAAGTGGCAGGAACGTACGGCGTGCCGCGGCGGAGCGAAATCCGCTGCTCCCACTGAGCGGGAACGGCGGCCCCGGGCCCGTACGGCCGGGCTTGTTTCCCGGTGACCGGGAAGGCTCGTGGTGTCTCGTGGTGTCTCGTGGTGTCTCGTGGAGGCCACCGCCCTGCGCTCCAGCCCCCGTTGAGCGAGGTGTGGAGGACGAAATGGGGGCGGCGGGCGGCTACATGCTGGAAGCAACTCTCGACGTCTGGAACCGGCACGCCGAGGACGGCCGCGACCCGCTGCTGCACGTGGACGGCGCGCCGATCCCCCGGCCTGTTCGCCGCGGGCCGGGCCACGGCGGGCATCGCCGCCTGGGGATACGCGAGCGGCGCGTCCCTCGGCGACGGGAGCTTCTCCGGGCGCGGGGCCGGGCGGAGCGCGGCGGCCGAAGTACAGGACGCGGGCCTGTGGCGCCGTCCCTTGCACGCGGGGCGGCGCCACGCGCCAGGGCGAGTCCTAGCCGTCCGTCCGCTGCCCCGCCATGTGTGCGGCGGCGAGGTGGGCGAAGACCATCGCGGAGCCTATCGGGACGCCGGGGCCCGGGTAGCAGGGGCCGGAGACCGAGGCCGCGGTGTTGCCCGCCGCGTACAGGCCGGGGATCGCGGTGCCGTCCTCGCGCAGCACGCGGGCGTCGGCGTCGGTGCGTACGCCGCCCTTCGTGCCCAGGTCGCCGAGGACGATCTGCACGGCGTGGAAGGGGCCCTTCTCGATGGGCACCAGGCAGGGATTGGTGCCCTCGCCCTGGCCGAAGAACCGGTCGTAGGGGTCCTCGCCGCGCTGGAAGTCGGCGTCGACTCCGTGCTCGGCGTGGCCGTTGAAGGTCTGCACGGTGCCGCTCAGCGCCTCGGCGTCGACGCCGATCTGTTCGGCGAGCCCGGCCAGGGTGTCGGCGGTGCGCCACAGCCCCGCCTCGGTGAAGGCGGCGCGGTCGGCGGGGACCACGGTGATGCCGGGCAGCTCGTCGCCGAAGCGGCCGTCGAACACCCACCAGACCGGGTTGTCGTGGCTGGTCCCGGCCTTGGCGGCGAGCATCCGCCGGCCCATCCGGTCGTACGGCAGCGACTCGTTGGCGAAGCGGCGGCCCGAGCCGTCGACGAAGATGCCGCCGTGCAGGCCCAGGGTGAAGGCGGCCGAGCCGTCCGGGAAGCGCAGCGAGGGGCACCACCAGGACTCGTCGAGCTGTCCGACGGCGGCGCCCGCCCCGGCGGCCGCGCTGATCGCGTCGCCGGTGTTCGCTCCGGGGGCGCCCATCGTCCAGTCGGCGCCGGGCAACCGCTGCCATGCGCGGCGCAGTTCGGCGTTGGCCTCGAAGCCGCCGGCCGCGAGCAGCACGCCCCGCCGGGCGCGGATCCGCAGCGTACGGCCGTCGTGCTCGGCCTCGGCGCCGACGACCGTGCCGTCCTCGGTGATCAGCCGGGTGAGGGCGGTGCGCAGCCGCGTGCGGCCGTTGCCGGTGGAGTCCAGGGCGAGGAGCAGCCGGGCGATGAGGGCGCGGCCGTCGGTCAACGGGCCCTCGGGCGCGGGCAGTCCGAGCCGTTCGGCCCAGGCCGGGGGTCGCACGGCGTCGACCAGCGCGTGCGGGGCCCCGGGTGCGGGCAGGTCCACGGGGAAGACGGCGCGGCCCAGGTCGAAGCGGCCGGGGGCGGCGAAGTAGTCGGGGAACGGCCGGTACTCGAAGCGGACGTGCGGGCTGTCCTCCAGGAAGGCGACCGTGGCCGCCGCGTGGTCCAGGTAGGCGTCCTGGAGGGCGTGTTCGGTGGCGTCGCCGACCACCGCGCGGAAGTAGGCGCGGCCCAGTTCGGCCGAGTCCTCGACGCCGCCGCGGGCCTGTGCCTGGTTGCCGGGCAGCCAGAGACCGGCCCCGGCGTAGGCGGTGGTGCCGCCGAAGTGGCCGGTCTTCTCGACGACCAGGGTGTCGAGGCCGCGCGCTGCCGTGCCGTACGCGCCGGTGAGGGCGCCGCCGCCGGAGCCGACGACGAGGACGTCGCACTCCTCGTCCCATGAGTGCCCGGTCGAGTGCCCGGTCGAGTGCTCGGTCGAGTGCTCGGTGTGCGCTGTGTTCGCCATCTCGTCCCTTCCCTGGGTGAGTTGGCCCACGGACCGGTACGCCTGCCGGGGCCGGGAGGGGCCGAGTATCGGCGGGGCGCGGGGCGGGCGGCCAGGGTGGCTTCCCGCTGGGTGGGAAACGGGGGAAACCGGGGAAACGGAGATCGGCCCGTCCGTACGACGGGGGATCGGCCCTCCCGTACGACGAGGGATCGGCCCGTCCCGTACGCCCAAGACCCTCACACCATCGAGTCGTTGACCTCGGCTCCGAGGGCGTGCCTGCCGTACAGGCCGAGGGCGCGTTCCAGGTCGTTGGCCGCCTGGCCGCGTCCGGTGCGCAGGTCCCGCCAGGCGCGCTGGACGACTCCGCCGTCGGGGCCCATGATGCCGCCGCCCGCGCCCTCCACCAGGAGGTCGACGGCGGTGACCGCGCGTTCGGTGGCGAGCGCCTGGTCCCGGCGGGTCCGCGCGCGCTGGTCCGGGGTCGGCTGCTCGCCGCGCTCGACGGTGGCGTAGAGCTCGCTCATGTTGCGGGTCAGCTGCAGCCGGGCCGCGTCGATCTCGCTCGCCGCGCGGGCGATGCGGACCTGCGCGAACGGGTCGTCGACGGCCTGCGGGCCGCGCCCGGTGCGGACGCGGTCGCGGGCCGCGGCGACGTACTCCTCGTACGCGCCCTCGGCGATGCCGACCATCGCCGTCGAGATGGTGGTGGTGAAGAGCGCGGCGTACGGGAGGCGGTAGAGCGGCTCGGGGTTGGCCTGGTGGCCGGGGCAGTCCAGGGCGTTCACGGCGCGGTAGCCGAGGGTGCGGTGGGCCGGGACGAACGCGTTCCGGACGACCAGGTCGTTGCTGCCGGTGCCGCGCAGGCCGACGGTGTCCCAGACGGCGTCGACGGCGAACGCGGAGCGCGGCACGAGGAAGGTGCGCATGTCGACGGGGCTGCCCTCGGCGTCCGTGACGAGGCCGCCGAGGAGCGCCCAGTCGGCGTGGTCGCAGCCGGAGGAGAAGTGCCAGCGCCCGGAGAGCCGGAAGCCGCCGTCGACGGCGGTCACGGTCCCGGTGGGAGCGTACGAGGAACAGAGCAGGGCGTCGGGCCGCTCGCCCCACACGTCGTCCTGGGCGCGCGGGTCGAAAAGGGCCAGGTGCCAGGCGTGCACGGCGACGACGGCGGCCGCCCAGCCGGTGGAGCCGCAGGCCCTGGCGATCTCCTGGACGGCGGCGTGGTGGACGGCCGGGTCGGCGGCGAACCCGCCGTACGCCGTGGGCCTGAGCAGCCGGAAGAACCCGGCCTCGGCGAGCTCCTCGACCGACTCGGCCGGCGTGCTCCGCAGCTCCTCGGTGGCCGCCGCCCGGGCGCGCAGGGCGGGTGCGAGCGCGCGGACCGCCACGAGGACGTCGTTCTCGCGCATGCTCGTGCCTCTCGGATCTCCAGGTCGTCGCGGTGGGGGACGGGACGGGGACAGACAGGGTGACGGGACGGAACCTACGCGCTACCGTTCCGGAACGGAATACCTCTTCCCTGCAGATGGGAGCCGCTGGCACAGTCTCCGGCACTGTTGGAGGCGCGGCCGCGGCGAAGGTGCTGTCGGCTGTCCGTGTGGGAGGTGCCGATGTCGGCGCATGCTGTCGAAGCCGGAAGTACGCCGCTGTCCTTGCTGGAGAAGGCGGCCAAGGCGCTTAGCGCGTTCCAGGGGTCACGCCCCCGGCTGACGCTCACCGAGGTCGTGCACCGCTCCGGCCTCCCCCGCTCCTCCGCGCACCGCATCCTCGACCAACTCGTCCAGCTGGGCTGGCTGGAGCGGGAGGGCCGGGACTACCGCCTCGGCATGCGGATGCTGGAGCTCGGGGCGCTCGCCTCGCACCACAACCGGCTGCGGCAGGCGGCGTTGCCGCATCTGCACGCCCTGCACGAGTCCACCGGGCATCTGGTGCACCTGACCGTGCTCGACGGCACCGAGGTGGTCTATCTGGAGCGGATCGGCAGGTCGGACGATGCGAGCGTGCCGTCCCGGGTCGGCGGCCGGCAGCCCGCGTACTGCACGGCGTCCGGCAAGGCGATCCTCGCGTTCGGTGACGCGGCGCAGGTGGACCAGGTGATCCGGCAGGGCCTGCGGGCCCGTACGCCCCGGACTCTGACGCGCCCCGAGTTCTTCCGCAGCGAGCTGCGCCGGGCCCGGGAGCGCGGGGTCGCGTTCGACTACGAGGAGTCGTACCGCGGTGTGTTCTGCGTGGCCGCGCCGCTGCGCGGATCGGGGCGGGCGATCGCGGCGGTCTCGGTGTGCGGCAACGGCGTGCACCGGGAGCTGGAGCGGATCGCCCCGATGGTGGCCGGGTGTACGCGCCTTGTGTGGCAGTCGATGTTCGGCCCCGGCCGGCCGCCGAGAGGCCAGGAGCCGGAGGCCGCCGAGCCGCCGGTGCCGCGCGAGTCGATGGACGACATGATGTCCTGGCTGCGCTCCAGCGACTGGATGTAGGCCTTCCGGATCACCGAAGAGACTGCATGTAGGCCTTCCCGGATCACCGAGCCCCAAGGGCGAGAGCCTCACATTCCCACTGGCCGGGAACTCCCCGATGTGCCGTGCCACCTCTGCCTGTCACGCTCCGACCGTTGTCGTCGGCCCCCGCCGAGGGGACGGTGAGGAGGACGTGACGGATCATGCGTGGCCCGCAGACGATCGCCCGGCTCGCGGACTGGGCGGCTCAGAGGTACGGGGACGAGGAGGCCCTCGTCTTCGGCGAGGAACGCTGGACGTTCCGGCAGTTGCGCGACCGGGTCGACGAGGCGGCGCGGGCGTGCCTCGCCCACGGCCTGCGCCGCGGCGACGCGGTCGCGGTGTGGGCGCCGAACAGTGCCCGCTGGGCGGTGGCCGCGCTGGGGGCGGTGGCCGCGGGCGGGGTGCTCGTGCCGGTCAACACCCGCTACCGGGCGGCCGAGGCGGCGGACATCCTGCGCCGCTCGCGGGCCCGGCTGCTGTTCACGGAGCACGACTTCCTGGGCACGGACTACCGGGCGCTGCTCGCGGACTCCGGTGAGCAACTCCCCCTCCTGGAACAGACGGTGGCCCTGCACACGCCTGACTGGGCGGTGTTCCTCGCGGGCGCGGAGCGCGTGCCGGACGGGGAGCGCCTCGCCCGTTCCGCCGCCGTGCGGCCCGGGGACACCGCGGACATCCTGTTCACGTCCGGGACCACCGGCCGCCCGAAGGGCGTGCCCGCCACCCACGAGCAGACCCTCGGGGTGTTCGACGCCTGGGCCACCGCGGTCACCCTCCAGCGCGGCGACCGCTATCTCCTGGTCAGCCCGTTCTTCCACACCTTCGGCTACAAGGCGGGCATCGTCGCGTCCCTGCTGCGCGGGGCGACGATCGTCCCCGAGCGGGTCTTCGACGCGGACACGATGCTCGCCCGGATGCAGAGCGAGCGGATCTCCGTGCTCACCGGCGCCCCGACGGTGTTCACGTCGCTGATCCAGCATCCCGGACGCGAGGCGTACGACCTGTCGTCGATGCGGATGGCGGGCACCGGCGCGGCGAACATTCCGACCGAACTCATCCACCGGATACGGGAGTTCATCGGCGCCCGGAACATCTTCACCGCGTACGGGCTGACCGAGTCGACCGGCGTGGTGAGCATCTGCGAGCCGCACGAGTCGCCGGAGACCCTCGCCGGTACGTCGGGGACCGCCCTGGCCGGCACCGAGCTGCGGATCGACGCGCCGCCCGGGCAGCCCGGCGAGATCCTCACCCGCGGCCCGCACGTGATGCACGGCTACCTGGACGATCCGGAGGCCACCGCGGAGGCCGTGGACGCGGACGGCTGGCTGCACACCGGCGATGTGGGCGTGCTCGACGAGCGGGGCTTCCTGCGGATCACGGACCGGCTGAAGGACATGCTGGTGGTCGGCGGGTTCAACGTGTACCCGGCGGAGGTGGAGCAGATGCTGCGCGGCCATCCCGCCGTCGCGGACGCGGCCGTCGTGGGGGCGCCGGACGAGCGGCTCGGGGAGATCGGCGTCGCGTACTGCGTGCCGAGCGCCGGGGCGCGGATCGACGCGGCCGACCTGGCCGCCTGGACGCGGGAGCGGCTCGCCAACTTCAAGGCCCCGCGGGCCTTCCACTCCCTGACCTGCCTGCCGCACAACGCGGCGGGCAAGGTCGACAAGAACGCGCTGCGGCTGCAGGCGAAGACCGGATGAGGAGCGTTACGAACGTGAGCGACAACAACACCGAGTCCGTGCACGACGTGGACGCCGTGGACGCTGTGGTCGTCGGCGCGGGCGTCACCGGCCTGTACGCCGTCCACAAGCTGCGTGAACTGGGCTACCGCGTACGGGGGTTCGAGCGCGGCGCGGACGTGGGCGGCGTCTGGTACTGGAACCGCTATCCGGGCGCGCGCTGCGACGTCGAGTCCGCGGACTACTCGTACTCCTTCGACGAGGAGCTGCAGCAGGCGTGGGACTGGAGTGAGAAATACGCCACGCAGCCGGAGATCATGCGCTATCTGAGCCATGTCACCGACCGATTCGACCTGCGCCGCAGCTACACCTTCGGCACCTCGGTGGTCTCCGCCGAGCTGGACGGGGAGACGTTGCGCTGGACGGTGCGCACGGACGACGGCGACGGTGGCGGCGAGGTGCTGTCCGCGCGGTTCTGCGTGTTCGCGGTCGGGTGCCTCTCCAGCACGCATCAGCCGTCGATCCCGGGGCTCGACTCGTTCGCCGGGGACACGTACCACACCGGTGAATGGCCGCACGAGGGCGTGGACTTCACCGGCCTCCGGGTCGGCGTGATCGGCACCGGCTCGTCCGGCATCCAGTCCGTGCCGCTCATCGCCGACCAGGCCGCGCAGCTCACCGTCTTCCAGCGCTCGGCCAACTACAGCATCCCGGCCGGCAACAAGCCGCTCGACGAGGAGGCCCGGCGCGAGCTGAAGGCCGGGTACGCCGAGCGGCGCCGCCTGGCCCGGCTCAGCGGCGGCGGCTCGCCGTTCATGACGCATCCGCAGCGCACCCTCGAAGTGGGCGAGCGGGAGCGGCGGAAGGCCTTCGAGAAGCGCTGGGAGCTGGGCGGCGTCCTCTACTCGAAGACGTTCCCCGACCAGCTCACCGATCTGGCGGCCAATCACGCGGCCCGGGCGTTCTGGGAGGAGAAGGTCCGCGCCCTGATCGACGATCCGGCCGTGGCCGACCTGCTCGTCCCCACCGACCACCCCATCGGCACCAAGCGCATCGTCACGGACTCCGACTACTACGAGACGTACAACCGCGAGCACGTGCGGCTCGTCAGCCTGCGGGAGAACGCGATCGAGCGGGTCGAAGGGCAGAGCGTGTACCTCGCGGACGGCGAGCGCTTCGAGTTGGACGCGCTGGTCCTGGCCACCGGGTTCGACGCGATGACCGGTTCCCTGGACCGGATCGACATCCGCGGCCGGGGCGGCCGACTCCTCAAGGACGACTGGAGCGCGGGCCCGCGCACGTACCTGGGTCTCGGCACCGACGGCTTCCCGAACCTGTTCAACCTCGCCGGCGTCGGCAGCCCCTCCGTCCTCGCCAACGTGATCCTCTGCGCCGAGCAGCACGTGGACTGGCTCACCGACTGCCTCGCGCATCTCGACGCGCACGGGTACGTCGCCATCGAGGCGGCCGAGCGTGCCGTGGAGGACTGGGTGACGGAGTGCCGGGAGCGGGCGGCGGCCACCCTGATGATGTCGGCGGACTCGTGGTACCTGGGCGCCAACATCCCTGGAAAGCCACGGGTGTTCATGCCGTTCGTGGGCGGCTTCGGGGCGTACGGCGAGATCATCGCCGACGTGGCGGCGTCCGGGTACAAGGGCTTCGACCTGATCCCCGGCTGAGGCCCCGCGCCCCGAAAGGGGCGCGGGGAACTGCGCGACCAGCCACCGACGGGGTGCAGCCACTACGAGACCGCACCCGGCACGTCCGCGTGGAGGGCGGCACGCAGCACCGTGAACGCGCTCTCGCAGGCCGCGGCTGCCTCGGGCAGGGCTGACGCCATGGTGAGAAAACCGTGGAACATGCCCTCGTACCGCCGCACCAGGACCCGCACCCCCGCCGCCGTGAGCGCCGCCGCGTACGCCTCGCCGTCGTCGCGCAGCGGGTCGAGCCCGGCGGTGACGACGTGCGCAGGCGGGAGTCCGCCGAGGTCGGTGCGGCGCAGCGGGGCGGCGTACGGGTCGGCCGCGTCCTGCTCGGAGTTCAGGTACTGCCGCCAGTACCAGCGCACATGGTCGGCGGTGAGGAAGTACCCCTGCGCGTTCTCCCGGTGCGAGGCGCCGGAGCGGGTGGGGTCGAGCATCGGGTAGTACAGCGCCTGGAAGGCGATCTCGGGCCCGCCGCGGTCGCGGGCGAGCAGGGTGAGGACCGTGGCGAGGTTGGCGCCCGCGCTGTCCCCCGCGACCGCGATACGCCGCCCCGAGTACGTCTTCGCGGCCCACAGCAGGGCCGTGTACGCGTCCTCGGGGGCCGCGGGGAAGGGGTGTTCGGGGGCGCGGCGGTAGTCGACGGAGACGACGACGGCCCCGGTGGCGTCGGCCATGGCGCGGCAGAAGCCGTCGTGGCTGTCCAGGTCGCAGAGCGTGAAGCCGCCGCCGTGCAGGAAGAGCACCACGGGCGCGTCCTGCACGGCAGCGGGGTCGTAGACGCGTACGGGCACCCCGTCGGCGTCGGTGTCCGTGACGTGGGCGACGGGCAGCGGGTCGACGGCGGGCCTGGGGCGGGCGGCGAAGAACGCGCGCACCTCGGCGATGTCCGTCATCTCTGTGCCGAGCGGCGGGAAGTTGGCGGTGGCGAGCTCGATGACCGCCTGGACCTCGGGGGCCGGCCGGCTCACGCCTCGGCTCCCCGCCGCGGGAAGACCGGCATGCGTCCCGCCGACGCCCCGCCGTCCACGGCGAGTTCGGCCCCGGACAGGTAGGAGGCGTCGTCGGAGGCCAGGAACGCGACGAGCCGGGCGACCTCCTCGGGCTCGGCGACGCGTCCGAGGGGCGCGCCCGGGTGCTCCTTGGTGCCGAGGTGGGCGGTCATCGCCGTATCGACGGCGCCCGGGTGGACGGAGTTGACGCGGATACCGTCCGGGCCGAGTTCGAGAGCGGCCGTCTTGGTGAGCCCGCGCAGCCCCCACTTGGCGGCCCCGTACGCGCCGTGCCCCCAGATGCCCTGCAGCCCGGCCTGCGAGGAGATGTTCACAATGGAGCCGCCGCCGCTCTCCCGCAGGGCCCCGGCGGCGGCGCGGATGCCGAGGAACGGGCCGAACAGGTCGACGCGGAGCAGCGCCTCGAACCGCGCCGGGTCCTCCTCCACCAGGGGTGAAGTGCTGTAGATCGCGGCGTTGTTGACGAGGCAGTCGAGCCGTCCGAAGCCGTCCACGGCGGTGGCCACGGCCGTCGCCCAGTCGTCCTCGTCGGTGACGTCATGGCGTACGAACCGGGCGCTGGCGCCGATCGACGCGGCCGTGGCCCGTCCCTCGGCCTCCAGGAGGTCGGTGAGCACGACCTTCGCCCCGCGGGCGGCGAACAGGCGGGCCTCGGCCGCACCCATGCCACGGGCCGCGCCGGTGACGATGGCGACCTTTCCGGTGAGATCGACGGACATCGGGGTCCTCCTGGTTGCGTCGGTCGAACAGGGTGGGTCGAACAGGGTGGGCGAACAGGGTGGGGCGGCCCCGAACGGCGCGGGGCGCGTCCGTCGAGCCTGCCCGCACAGGCCCGTACGCGGCAGTGCGCTTTCCCGGTGAGCGGGAAGCTCCGCGAGCCACCGGTCGGGGGCCGCTGCGAGCATCACGACGAACCCGCACCCATCGGCTTACGGAGGTCCCCACATGAGCGGCAGGACGGACGGCAAGGTGGTCGTCGTGACGGGCGGCGCGCGCGGTCTGGGCGAGGCGCATGTCCGGCGGCTCGTCGCGGAGGGCGCGAAGGTGGTGATCGGCGACGTCCTGGTCGAGGAAGGCGAGGCGCTGGCGGCCGAACTCGGCCCGGAACAGGCCCTGTTCGTGGAGTTGGACGTCTCGTCCGAGGCGGCCTGGAAAGCAGCCGTGGCCCGTACGGAGGAGGCGTTCGGCTCCGTCACCGGGCTCGTGAACAACGCCGGCCTCGTGCACCGCTGTGCCATCGAGGACCTGACGGAGGCCGACTACCGGCGGGTGATCGACGTCAACGAGGTCGGCGTCTTCCTCGGCATGAAGGCGGTGCTGCCCTCGATGCGCGCCGCGGGCGGCGGCTCGATCGTCAACATCTCGTCGGTCTGCGGGATCGTCGCCTTCTCCCACATCCTCAGCTACACGGCGTCCAAGTGGGCGGTGCGCGGCATGACGAAGGCGGCGGCGCAGGAGTTCGCCCCGTACCGCATCCGGGTCAACTCGGTGCACCCCGGGATCGTGTCCACCGCGATGACGGCGGACTCGGAGCGCTCGCACGAGAAGGCGCGGCAGCAGCCGATCCAGCGGGAGGCGCAGCCCGCCGAGGTGGCGAACATGGTGCTCTATCTCCTCTCGGACGAGGCGAGTTACTCGACGGGCTCGGAGTTCGTGGTGGACGGCGGGTACACGAGCCAGTGAGCGGGGCGAGGGCATGGGGGAAGGGGGTGGACCCGCTCGGATCCACCCCCTTCCCCGTGCCCTCGGGCGGCCGTCAGGAGTACGTGACCTCCACCCGTTCCGTGAGCGGCAGCGCCTGGCAGGCCAGGACGTAGCCCTCGGCCAGGTCCTGCTCGTCCAGGACCTCGTTGCGCAGCAGCTTCACCTCGCCGCTCACCACCCGGCAGGTGCAGGCCGCGCAGGCGCCCTCCCGGCACGAGTACGGGGCGTCCACCCCGGCGGCGAGCAGGGCGTCGAGGAGCGGCGCCCTGGACGGCCAGTCGACGGTGTGCGTCTCGCCGTCGAGGTCGACCTCGGCGGTGGAGCCCGGCTCGGACGGGTCGGCCGCGAGGGCGGACGGTGACGGCACCTCGAAGACGTCCGCGCTCAGGGAGAAGAACCGCTCCCGATGGATACGGCCGGCCGGGGCGCCGAGCGTCCGCAGGGCCTGCTCTACGGCGTCCATCATCGGCGCGGGACCGCAGACGAACGCCTCCCGGCCGGCGTACGGGGCGAGCAGGGCGGCGAGCCGGTCCGGGGCGGGCAGGCCGAGGAGCACCTCCAGCCAGTGGATCACCACGAGCCGGTCCGGGTACTGCTCGGTCAGGCCCCACAGCTCGTCGCGGAAGACGACCGAGGCGTCGTCCCGGTTGGCGTAGAGCAGCGCCACCCGGCCCTGCCCCTTCGACAGGGCCGACTTGGCGATGGAGAGCACCGGGGTGATGCCGCTGCCGCCCGCGACGAGGAGCAGGTCCGCGTCGAGCGAGTCGGGCGTGAACGTGCCGGCCGGGGGCAGCACCTCGACCTCGTCCCCGGCCCGCACCCGGTCGCACACCCAGTTGGAGCACTGCCCTCCGGCGACCCGTTTGACGGTGACCTTCAGGGGCTCACCGGTGTGCGGTGAGCTGGACAGGGAGTAGCAGCGGGCGGCCGAACTCCCGTCCGGGCCGGGCAGTTTGAGGGTGAGGAACTGTCCCGGCCGGTAGGCGAAGCGGTCGGCGTCGTCCGGCGCCGGCCGCAGCACCAGGGAGTGCGTGTCAGCGGTCTCGGTGATCACCTCGGTGACGCGCAGCCGGTACCGGCGCCCGGCACGGTCGGGCTCAGACATCGAGCACCTCCAACGTCCCCGCCGCGACGGCCCGTTCGATGCTCGCCCGCAGCCCGCCGCAGGTCCGGATCCGGGCGCTGCTCGCGCCCTCGGCGACCTGTTCCCGGAACTCCGCGCAGGCGACAGCCGCGTCCGCGGTCCACTGCACGGAGGTGTGGGCCAGGCTGAACTTCTCGCACAGGACCTGGTTTCCGCAGGTCACGCACTCCACGGCTTGCATGTCAGGCTCCGGTCCCCGGCACTGCCGACTGCTCCGCGCGGCGGCGTTCGAGGTTCTCGGCGACCTCGGCCCGCCAGGCCTCGTTGGCCCGCTCGGTGTCGATCTCGAACTCGAAACGCCGCGTCATCTCGTCCTTCACGTCGGCGGTGTCGACGTAGAACTGCTCGTACCAGCGCCGGAGTTGGTAGACCGGGCCGTCCTCCTCGGTGAGCAGCGGGTTGTCGATCCGGGTCTTGTTCTTCCAGATCTCCACGTCCTGCTCGAAGCCCGCGGCCGCGCCCTCGGCGGTCTGCGCGGCGGCCTCGTCGGCCTGCTCCCGCGTCATGCCGGGCAGCTTCTTGACGATCGCGCCGTACTGGAGGAGGAAGCTGTTCTCGTCGATCGGGTAGTGGCAGTTGATCAGGACGATCTCCATCTCGGCGCCGCCGCCGATGTCGCTGTAGAGATAGTCGATCATGTACGAGGGCCCGTAGTACGAGGCGTCCGAGCGCAGGCCGCCCGCGCTGAGCGTGCCCAGGTCCATGTCGCCGCGCGGGCTCGACTCCATGTACTGGGTGGCGACGTGCCCCTCGAAGACGTTCTTGAAGTACTCGGGGAACGAGTAGTGCACGTAGAAGAAGTGCGCCATGTCGACGACGTTGTCCACGATCTCGCGGCAGTTGGAGCCGTCGACGCGCAGCGTCTTCCAGGTCCAGTCGCTCCACTCCCCCGCCTCCGGGCCGTGGATGCCGGGGATCTCGGGGATCGTGACGTCGGCCGGGGGCGGGTTGCCCTCGGGGTCGTGCCAGACGAACAGCTGCTTGTTGCGCTCCAGGGTGGTCCAGGAGCGGGTCTTGGCGCGGGGCGGCACCCGGCGGGCGTACGGGATGCCGGCGCAGCGGCCGTTGCCCGACCAGCGCCAGTCGTGGAACGGGCAGGCCACCGCGTCGCCCTTGACGCTGCCGTGGGCCAGGTTGCCGCCCATGTGCGGGCAGTAGGCGTTCAGGACGTGCAGTTCGCCGTCGTCCTGGCCCTGGAAGACCACGAGTCTGGTGCCGAACGCCTCGATCTCGTGGGGTTGTCCGTCCTTGAAGCTTCTCGCCAGGCCGAGGCAGTGCCAGCCGCGGGCGAAGCGCGTCGGCGGCCTGCCCGCGTCGATGACCCGGACCTCTTCGTTGAGAGCAGTCATCTCGTCCTCCGGTTTCGGTTGCTCAGTGCTCAGTTCTGCGCTGCGAGTTCGACGGCGATGTCGATGAGCTGGTCCTCCTGGCCGCCGACGAGGCGCCGCTCGCCCGCCGCGAGGAGGATCTCGGCGCCCGAGACGCCGTAGCGCTCGGCCTGCCGGTAGGCGTGCTTGAGGAAGCTGGAGTAGACCCCGGCATGCCCCATCAGGAGCGCCATCCGGTCGAGGCGGCACTCCTCGTCCATCACCGGCCGGACCACGTCCTCGGCCGCGTCGATGATCTTCAGTACGTCGATGCCGGTACGGATGCCCATCTTGGCGCAGACCGCGACAAGCGCCTCGACGGCGGTGTTCCCGGCGCCCGCGCCGAGGCGGCGGGTGGAGCCGTCGATCTGCAGGGCACCTGCCTTGATGGCGGCGATGGAGTTGCCGGTGCCGAGCGCGAGGTTCTCGTGCCCGTGGAAGCCGATCTGCGCGTCGTCGCCCAACTCGGCGCGCAGGGCGGCCACTCGGTCGCTCACGTCGTCCATGACCATGGCCCCGGCCGAGTCGACCACATACACGCACTGGCAGCCCGCGTCGGCCATGATGCGGCCCTGCTCGGCGAGGATCTCGGGGGTGGTGGAGTGGGCCATCATCAGGAAGCCGACGGTCTCCAGGCCCATCTCGCGGGCGAGCCCGAAGTGCTGGACGGCGACGTCCGCCTCGGTGCAGTGGGTGGCGATCCGGCAGACGCTCGCGCCGTTCGCGTGCGCGGCCCGGATGTCGTCCTTCACGCCGAGCCCGGGGAGCATCAGGAAGGCGATCTTCGCCTGCCGTGCGGTGTCCACGGCGATCTTGATGAGCTCCTGCTCGGGGGTCTTCGAGAAGCCGTAGTTGAACGACGAGCCGCCGAGCCCGTCGCCGTGCGTCACCTCGATCACGGGGACCCCGGCGTCGTCGAGGGCGGCGACCACGGACCGTACGTCCTCGCCCGTGAACTGGTGCCGCTTGGCGTGCGAGCCGTCGCGCAGCGAGGAGTCGGTGATCCGGATGTCGAGGGTGTCCGAGTACGCGGAGTGGGTGTGTGCGGAGTGGGTGTGTGCGGAGTGGGTCGTCATGCCTGCATGCCCTTCGCGAACTCCTCGCCGACCTTGGTGGCGGCGGCCGTCATGATGTCCAGGTTTCCGGCGTACGGCGGCAGGTAGTCGCCCGCGCCCTCGACCTCCAGGAAGAGCGCGACGCGGGCCATGCCGCCGTTCTCGGGCCGGGGGTCGTCGAACTGCGGCTCGCTGCGCAGCCGGTAGCCGGGTACGTACGTGGCGACCTGCTCGGCGATCTCCTTCACGGACTGCGTGATCGCCTCGCGGTCGGCGTCCTCGGGGATGGCGCAGAAGACGGTGTCGCGCATGATGACCGGAGGCTCGGCGGGGTTGAGGATGATGATCGTCTTGCCGCGCCCGGCGCCGCCGATGGTCTCGATGCCGCGTGAGGTGGTGCGCGTGAACTCGTCGATGTTGGCGCGCGTTCCGGGCCCGGCGGACACGGACGCCACCGAGGCGACGATCTCCGCGTACGCCACGGGCACGATCCGGGAGACCGCGTACACCATGGGGATGGTGGCCTGGCCGCCGCAGGTGATCATGTTGACGTTGGGCGCGTCCAGGTGCTCGCGCAGGTTCGCGGGCGGTACGACGGCGGGTCCGACGGCAGCGGGCGTCAAGTCGACGGCTTTGATGCCGAGTTCGGCATAGCGCGGCGCGTTGGCGCGGTGGACGTAGGCGCTGGTGGCCTCGAAGACGAGGTCGGGCAGCTCGTCCTGGGCGAGCAGCCAGTCCACGCCCTCGGGGCTGGCCTCCAGGCCTGCGGTGCGGGCGCGGGCAAGGCCTTCGCTGTCCGGGTCGACGCCGATCATCCAGCGGGGTTCGACGAGTTCGGAGCGCTGGAGCTTGTAGAGCAGGTCGGTGCCGATGTTGCCGGATCCGACGATGGCGGCGGTCGCCTTGGTCTTGCTGGTCATCATCACCTCAGGTGAACGAGAGGGAGACCGGGCCGAGCCCGGTGAAGTCGGCGGTGTACGTCTGTCCGGCCGCCACGTCGACGGCCCGGGTGCACGAGCCGGGCAGCACCACGTGCCCCTTCTTCAGGGGCACGCCGAAGCGGGCCACGGTGCGGGCGAGCCAGGCGACGGAGGTCGTCGGGTCGCCGAGCACGGCGTCGCTGCGGCCCTCGGCGAGCAGGTCGCGGCCGCTGGTGAGGCGGGCCTCGATCGCCTTGAGGTCGAGTTCGCGGGGGTCGCGGCCCTCGCCGACGACGTATCCGGCGGAGGAGGCGTTGTCCGCGATGGTGTCGGCGATGCTGATCCGCCAGTCCCGGATGCGGCTGTCGATCAACTCCAGGGCGGGGACCACGCGTTCGGTAGCGGCGAGCACGTCCGCCTCGGTGCAGCCCTCGCCCGGCAGGTCGTCGCCGAGTACGAAGCCGACCTCGACCTCGATCCGCGGGTAGCAGTACGCGTCCACGGGGACGGGGCGGTCGTGGCTCAGCTCCATGTCGGCGAGGAGGTGGCCGTAGTCCGGCTCGTCCACGCCCATCATCTGCTGCATGACGGGCGACGACAGGCCGACCTTGTGCCCGCGCACCTCGGCCCCGGCCGCGAGGCGGTGCCGGATGTTCATGAGCTGGATCTCGTAGGCGTCCTCGGTGTCGATCTCCGGGAACGCCTCGATCAGCGGGGCGACCGGTGCGCGACGGCGCTCCGCGGAACGGAGGATCTCCGCCGCGTGCTGCCTCTGGTGGTCGGTGAGCATACGAATCCTCTGCGGTGGGTCGGGTGCAGGGGAGGTTAGGCAGGGGGTCGGCCTGAGGTGGAGGTCGAATTCCCGCTCACCGGGAAAGGGGGTCCTTCCGGGGGTTCTCCGGATTCGTGCGGGTGGTCGGGGGTGCCGTTTGCGCAGTTCCCCGCGCCCCTGTCGGTCGGGCGCGCCTGCGTCGTGGTTGCTCGCGCAGTTCCCCGCGCCCCTGTCGGTCGGGCGCGCCTGCGTCGTGGTTGCTCGCGCAGTTCCCCGCGCCCCTTTCGGGGCGCCTAGCTCGCGCCGTACACCCCCTCCGGGGTCCGGGCGGACGCCAGTAGCTTCAGGGTTGTCTCGCCCGCCTCCGCAGGCGTCCAGCGGGCCCCCTTGTCCGCCGTGGGCCCGGGGTGCCAGCCCTCCATGACCGTGATCCGGCCCGCCTCCGCCTCGAAGACCCGCCCCGTGACCCCCGCCGAGGCCGCGGAGCCCAGCCACACCACGAGTGGCGAGACGTTCTCCGGGGCCATCGCGTCGAACGCGCCCTCCCTCGGCGCCGCCATCGTGTCCTTGAAGGTCTGCTCCGTCATCCGGGTGCGCGCGGCCGGCGCGATCGCGTTGATCTGGACCCCGTAGCGGCCCATCTCCGCCGCGGCGACCAGGGTGAGCCCGAGGATGCCCGCCTTGGCCGCGGAGTAGTTGCCCTGTCCGACGCTGCCCAACAGGCCTGCCCCGGAGCTGGTGTTGACGACCCGCGCCTCGGGCGTACGACCCGCCTTGGCCTCGGCCCGCCAGTGCGCGGCGGCGTGCTTGAGGGGCAGGAAGTGGCCCTTGAGGTGGACGCGCATGACGGCGTCCCAGTCGTCCTCGTCGAGGTTGACGAGCATCCGGTCGCGCAGGAAGCCCGCGTTGTTGACCAGGGTGTCGAGGCGGCCGAAGGCGTCCAGGGCCGTGGTGATCAACGAGGCCGCGCCGTCGGAGACAGCGATGTCGCCGGTGTGCGCGACCGCCTCCCCGCCCGCCGCCCGGATCTCCAGGGCGACCTCCTCGGCGGGTCCGGCCGCCGCGCCGCTGCCGTCGAGTGCGGCGCCGATGTCGTTCACGACGACCTTGGCCCCTTCGGCGGCCAGGGCGAGGGCGTGCGCCCGGCCGAGGCCGCGGCCGGCTCCGGTGACGACGGCGACGCGGCCTGCGCAGATTCCCGTGCTCGTGCTCATGGTTGACTCCCGATACGGAGGGTGTAGAGGTGTAGAGGTGTGGAGGTGTGGAGGGCGGTCCCTGGCACAAACCCCGCCCCTCATTGGTCAGTTGTTGACGTTGGCCGCGTCGAGGAACGCGGGCCGCTCCCCGCCGCCGTGCACGTGCAGGCTCGCCCCGCTGACGTACGCGGCCCGCCGCGAGGCGAGGAACACGCAGGCGTCGCCCACGTCGGCGGGTTCGGCGAGCCGGCCGAGCGGCACGGTGCGGCCGACGGCGGCGATACCGTCCTCGTCGCCGTAGTGGAGATGGGAGAGCTCGGTGCGGACCGGGCCGAGCACCACGGTGTTGACCCGTACCCCGGGCGCCCACTCCACGGCCATGGAGGCAGCGAGGTTGTCCAGGCCCGCCTTGGCCGCCCCGTAGGCCGCCGTCCCCGGCGACGGCCGGGTGCCGCTGACGCTGCCGATCATCACGATCGACCCGCCGCCCGCCTGCCCGCGCATCACCTCGTACGCGGCGAGCGAGGCGGTGAGCGGGGCAAGCAGGTTCAGCTCGACGACCCTGGCGTGCCGCGCGGGCCCGCCCTCGCCGAGCATCCGGAAGGGCGCTCCCCCGGCGTTGTTGACCAGGGTGTCGAGGCGCCCGTACTCCTCGCGGACCTGCGTGAAGAAGGCGCTGACGGCGTCCTCGTCGCGCAGGTCGATGGGGTGGAAGCGGGCCGTGCGCCCGGCCGCCTCGACGGGCTCGTCCGGTGGGCGCCGGGCGCAGGTCACGACGTCCGCGCCCGCTTCGAGGAGAGCGCGTGCGATGCCCGCGCCGACGCCCCGGGTGCCGCCGGTGACGACGGCGACCGTTCCGGACAGATCGATGATCGCTGCCAAGGGACACCTCCCGCAGCGGGGCAACCGCTGCTATCTTCCGCCTAACAAACGTTTGGTGGAAAGGTAGCTGATTCGCTCATGGGTGTCTCCACCTCCGCCCCGGAAGAGGGCATCGCGGTCGTCACCGTGGACTTCCCGCCCGTCAACGCCCTTCCCGTACAGGGCTGGTACGACCTGGCGGCCGCGGTGCGCGCCACCGGGGCCGACCCGAAGGTGCGCTGCGTGGTGCTCACCGCCGAGGGGCGCGGGTTCAACGCGGGCGTCGACATCAAGGAGGTCCAGCGGACGGACGGGCACGAGGCGCTGATCGGCGCCAACCGCGGCTGCTACGAGGCGTTCGCGGCGGTCTACGACTGCGAGGTCCCCGTCGTCGCGGCCGTGCACGGCTTCTGCCTGGGCGGCGGGATCGGGCTCGTCGGCAACGCGGACGCGATCGTGGCCAGCGAGGACGCCACGTTCGGCCTGCCGGAGCTGGACCGGGGCGCGCTCGGCGCCGCCACGCATCTGGCCCGCCTCGTCCCGCAGCATCTGATGCGGGCCCTGTACTACACCTCGCGCACCGCCACAGCGGACGAACTGCACCGGCACGGCTCGGTGTGGCAGGTCGTGCCGCGTGCTCAACTCCTGGACGCCGTACTGGAGTTGGCGCGGGAGATCGCCGCGAAGGACGGCTATCTGATCCGGCTCGCCAAGGCCGCGATCAACGGCATCGACCCCGTCGACGTACGCCGCAGCTACCGCTTCGAGCAGGGCTTCACCTTCGAGGCCAACCTCAGCGGCGTCGCCGACCGGGTCCGCGACACCTTCGGCGACTCCGGCGCGGCGAACACTGGAAAGGAGAACCAGTCATGAGCAGGGACAAGACGATGACCGCAGAGGAGGTGGTCGGGCGGCTGCGCAGCGGCATGACCATCGGCATCGGCGGCTGGGGCTCGCGGCGCAAGCCGATGGCCCTGGTGCGCGCGCTGCTGCGCTCGGACCTCACCGATCTGACCGTGGTCTCCTACGGCGGGCCCGACGTCGGGCTGCTCGCCGCCGCGGGCAAGGTCCGCAAGGTCGTCGCGGCCTTCGCCACCCTCGACTCCGTGCCGCTCGAACCGCACTTCGGCGCGGCCCGGCAGCGCGGCGACCTCGAACTGTCGGAGCTGGACGAGGCGATGTTCATGTGGGGCCTGACCGCGGCCGCGCACCGGCTGCCGTTCATGCCGATCCGCGCGGGCCTCGGCTCCGACCTGATGAAGGTCAACCCCGGTCTGCGCACGGTGGTTTCGCCGTACGAGGACGGCGAGGAGCTGGTCGCCGCGCCCGCGCTGCGGCTCGACGCCGCCCTGGTCCACCTCAACCGCGCGGACGCGCAGGGCAACGGGCAGTACCTCGGCCCGGACCCGTACTTCGACGACCTGTTCTGCGAGGCCGCCGACGCCGCGTACGTCTCCTGCGAGCGGATCGTGGACAGCGCGGACCTGCTCAAGGAGGCCGGGCCACAGACGCTCCTGGTCAAGCGCGCGTTCGTGGACGGTGTCGTCGAGACCCCGAACGGCGCGCACTTCACGTCCTGCGCGCCTGACTACGACCGCGACGAGTCCTTCCAGCGCGCCTACGCGAAGGCGGCCCGCGACCCGGAGGACTGGCGGGCGTTCGTCGCGCGGTTCCTTTCCGGCGACGAGGACACGTACCAGGCCGCAGTGACGGCGTTCCACGAGGAGGAGTCCGCATGAGCACCGCCGCAACCACAGCGACCCGCGCCGAGTACTGCGTGGTGGCCTGCGCCGAGGCCTGGCGCGGCGCGGGCGAAGTGCTCGCCAGCCCCATGGGCACCGTCCCCATGATCGGGGCCCGGCTCGCGAAGCTCACCTTCTCCCCCGAACTGCTCCTCACCGACGGCGAGGCACTGCTGATCGGCGACGTCCCGGCGGTCGGCGCCGAGGCCGAGGTGGTGGAGGGCTGGCTGCCCTACCGCCAGCACCTGGCCCTGGTCGCGACGGGGCGGCGGCACGTGATGATGGGCGCCTCCCAGCTCGACCGGCACGGCAACCAGAACATCTCCTGCATCGGCGACTGGGCGCGGCCCAAGCGGCAGCTGCTCGGGGTGCGCGGCGCGCCGGTCAACACGCTGAACAACCCGACGAGTTACTGGGTGCCGAAGCACTCCACACGGGTCTTCGTCGAGCAGGTCGACATGGTGAGCGGCGTCGGGTACGACCGTGCCGCCGCTGCCGGGCCCTCCGCGACCCGCTACCACCGCATCCCCCAAGTCATCAGCGACCTGGGCGTGTTCGACTTCGAGACGCCGGACCGGACGATGCGGCTGCGCTCCCTGCACCCCGGCGTCACCCTCGACCAGGTGCGCGAGGCCACCGGCTTCGCTCTCGTCGTACCGGACGACGTCCCGTACACCCGCGCGCCCGAGCCCGAGGAGCTGCGGCTGGTGCGCGAGGTCATCGACCCGAAGGGGCTGCGCGAGCGCGAGGTGCCGACAACATGAGCGATCTCTCCCTGCCCACCCGGCTCACCGAACTGGTCGGCGTGCGGCACCCGATCGTGCAGACCGGGATGGGCTGGGTGGCGGGCCCGCGCCTGGTCTCCGCCTCGGCCGACGCGGGCGCGCTCGGGATTCTCGCCTCGGCCACCATGACGGTCGACCAGCTGCGTTCGGCCGTACGCGAGGTCAAGTCCCGTACGGACGCGCCGTTCGGGGTGAATCTGCGGGCGGACGCGGGCGACGCGGAGGAGCGGGTCCGCGTGATCGTGGACGAGGGCGTGAAGATCGCCTCCTTCGCGCTCGCCCCGTCCCGTGAGCTGATCGCCCGCCTCAAGGAGGCCGGGGTGGTCGTCATCCCGTCGATCGGCGCGCGCCGGCACGCCGAGAAGGTCGCCGCCTGGGGCGCCGACGCCGTGGTGGTGCAGGGCGGCGAGGGCGGCGGGCACACCGGGGACGTCGCGACGACCGTGCTGCTCCCGCAGGTCGTGGACGCCGTGGACATCCCGGTGATCGCGGCGGGCGGCTTCCACGACGGGCGCGGCCTGGTCGCCGCGCTCGCCTACGGCGCGGCCGGCGTCGCGATGGGCACCCGCTTCCTGCTCACCTCGGACTCGACCGTCCCGGACGCCGTCAAGGCCCGCTACCTCGCGGCGACCGTCAAGGACGTCACGCTCACCACCAAGGTCGACGGGCTGCCGCACCGGATGCTGCGCACCGAAATGGTCGACGGTCTTGAGCGCTCCGGCCGGGTCAGCTCGCTCCTCCGGGCCGTACGGCACGCCTCGGCGTTCCGGCGGGAGACCGGGATGAGCTGGGCCGGGCTCGTCCGTGACGGGCTCGCGATGAAGCACGGCAAGGACCTGACGTGGAGCCAGATCCTGCTCGCCGCCAACACCCCCATGCTGCTCAAGGCCTCCATGGTGGACGGCCGCACCGACCTCGGCGTGATGGCCTCCGGCCAGGTCGCCGGGCTCATCGACGACCTGCCCTCGTGCGCCGAACTCGTCGACCGCGTCATGCGTGAGGCCCAGTCCACGCTGCGGGCGCTGCCGGTCCCGGGCGCCTGAACCCGTACGCCTTCTCGGTCTTCTCCCCTCTCCCTCAATTTCCCTGCGACTTTCCCTCAATTTCCCTGCAGCTTTCCCCCAATTTCCCTACTACGCCCAGGAGTTGATCTCCGTGCGTACCATCCGAATCCGCCGCACCGCCGCCGGTCTCGTCTCGGCCGCGCTGCTCACCACCCTCACCTCGTGTTCGTCGGCCGAGTCCCCGTCGTCCGCCGACGCTCCGGCGAAGCCCGTATCCCAGGGGCGTACGGCCTCCGGCGGCCTCGTCGAGCTCGAAGGCGCCGTCAACGTCCGCGACCTGGGCGGCCTGCGCACCGAGCACGGTAAGCGGCTGCGCGCCGGGCGGGTCTTCCGCGCCGACTCCCTCGCCAAGCTGACCGACGCCGACGTCCGCAAGCTCGACTCCCTCGACCTGCGTACCGTCATCGACTACCGCGTCCCCTTCGAGGTCGAGCAGGAGGGCGCCGACCGGCTCCCCAAGGGCCTCGACGTGACGGCCCGGCCCATCGACGACAGCGGCCTCTACGCCAAGACGATGGAGGCCATCGGGTCCAAGGACCCGGTCAAGCAGCAGGAGATGCTCGGCGACGGCAAGGCCGAACGGATGATGAAGGAGATCTACCGCTCCTTCGTCATCTCCCCGGAGAGCCGCGGCCAGTTCGCGGCGACGCTCCGCGACCTCGCGCAGCGCGACAAGGCCCCGCTCCTCTTCCACTGCACCTCGGGCAAGGACCGCACCGGCTGGACGGCGTACGTACTGCTGCGTGCCGTCGGCGTACCGGCCGAGAAGGCGGAGAAGGAGTATCTGCGGTCCAACGAGTACCGGGCCGAGGCCGACCGCAAGACCCGCGAGGGCCTGAAGGCCGGCGGCTACATGGAGAACCCTGACCTGCTCATCCCCCTCCAGGAAGTCCGCGAGGACTACCTGGACGAGGCCCTCGACCAGGTGGAGAAGGAGCACGGCGGCCTCGACCGCTACCTCACCGATGGCCTGGGCCTGGACCGGTCCACGCTGCACAAGCTCCGCGCCAGGCTGGTGAGGTGAGCCCGTCCTGCGGGGACTGCGGGAACTGCCGGGACTGCCGGGCCTGCGGGGACTGCGGGGACTGCCGGGACTGCGGGGCCTGCGAGGCCTGCGGGGTCGAAGTTCTCGACCTCGTCGTCCTCGCGGTGCCCGACGTCGAGCCCTGGCTGCGGAGTTGGCGCGCCGAGTACCTGCCGGGCGCCCGCGAGCGCGGCATGTCCGTGGCGCGGATGTGGCAGAGCTGGACCGGCCCGGACACGGTGGCCGTCCGCGTCCTGTGGTCGCTGCCGGACGCCCGCGCGTTCTACGCCGCCCGCTCGGCCGCCAACCGGGACCCGAGCGTCCCCGAGTTCTGGGCGCGTACGGACGCGCTCGCCGTCAGCCGTGACCGCCAGGTGCTCCAGCCGGTGGACCTCGAATCCGTGACCACGGAGGTGCCCGCATGACCCGCTGGGTGGCCCTGCTCCCGGCCGAGGGGTGCGAACCGTACGAGAAGGCGGGGACTGCGGACGGGGTGTCCGCGTCGGTGGTCGGGCCCGATCTGCCGGGCAGTTTCGGTGGTCAGGGCGCCACCTGGGACCTCACGTCCGAGCGGTCGCCCGGCGAGGTCGCCGCCAGGCTCGGCCTGCCGGTGCCGCCGGACGCGGTGGCGCTCGCGCCCGTGCGGGCCCGTGCCGAGCCGCTCGACGGACCGCGCGTGAAGCGCACCCTGCTGCTCGCGGTCCGGCCCGGCACACCGGCGGAGCTCGTCGCGCGCCTGGAGGCGGATCTCCTCGCCATGCCCGAGCACATCACCACGATCCGCTCGTGGGCGCTGAGCCGGGTGGACCGGACGCGTACGCCGAGCCGCTGGACGCACGTCTGGGAGCAGGAGTTCGCCGACGTCGAGGGCCTGACCGGGGAGTATCTCGGCCATGCCTTCCACTGGACCTGCGTGGACCGCTGGTTCGACGGCGAGGCACCGGGCGGCGGCATCGTCGAGCCGTTCGTGGCGCATCTGTTCCGCTGGAGCGGGCGGGCGGTTCTGGTGGACGGCTGAGCGCACGCGGCACACAGCACAGGCCCGCGGGTCCGGGAGTGCCGCCCCGGACCCGCGGGCTCTGCTGCTTCAGCCGGCGGAGATCCGGGGGCTCAGAGCCGTTCGATGATCGTCACGTTGGCCTGGCCGCCGCCCTCGCACATGGTCTGCAGGCCGAACCGGCCGCCGGTGCGCTCCAGTTCGTGCAGGAGCGTGGTCATCAGCTTGGTGCCGGTCGCGCCGAGCGGGTGGCCGAGTGCGATGGCGCCGCCGTTGACATTGACCTTCTCCGGGTCGGCGCCGGTCTCCTTCAGCCAGGCGAGGACCACGGACGCGAACGCCTCGTTGATCTCGACCAGGTCGATCCGGTCGAGCGACATCCCGGCCTTCTTCAGGGCGTACGCGGTCGCCGGGATCGGCGCCGACAGCATCCGGATCGGGTCCTCGCCGCGCACCGACAGGTGGTGGATCCGGGCGCGCGGGGTGAGCCCGTGCTCCCGTACGGCGCGCTCGCTCGCCAGGAGCATCGCGGAGGCGCCGTCGGAGACCTGCGAGGAGACCGCGGCGGTCAACCGGCCGCCCTCGACCAGGGGTTGGAGCCCTGCCATCTTCTCCAGGCTGGTGTCGCAGCGCGGGCCCTCGTCGTGGACGACGTCCCCGTACGCGACGGTCTCGCGGTCGAAGCGGCCCTCGTCGATGGCGCGGGCGGCCCGCTGGTGGGAGCGGAGCGCGAACTCCTCCATGTCGCGCCTGCTGATGTCCCACTTCTCCGCGATGAGCTCGGCGCCGTGGAACTGGTTGACGGGCTGGTCGCCGTAGCGGGCCCGCCAGCCCTCGCCCGCGTACGGGCTCGGCTCGGGCAGGCCGAGCGGGTCGACGGCCTGCCGGCTGGCGAAGGCGATGGGCACCTGCGACATGTTCTGCACGCCGCCCGCGACGACCAGGTCGCTGGTGCCGGAGAGCACCGCCTGGGCGGCGAAGTGCACGGCCTGCTGGGACGAGCCGCACTGGCGGTCCACGGTGACGCCGGGCACCTCCTCCGGCAGCCCGGCGGCCAGCCAGGCGGTGCGGGCGATGTCGCCGGCCTGCGGGCCGACGGTGTCCAGGCAGCCGAAGACGACGTCCTCGACGGCCGCGGGCTCGGCGCCCGCGCGCTCCATGAGCGCCTTGAGTACGTGTGCGCCCAGGTCGGCGGGGTGCACGGCGGCAAGCCCGCCGTTCCGCCTGCCGACCGGTGTGCGAACCGCCTCGACTATGTAGGCCTCGGCCATGGTCACTCCCTTGTCCGTATCTTCAGTGTCACGCGCGCGGGGCGATGCCCTCAAGGACCGTCGACAGGTACTGCCCGGCGATCTCCTCGGCGCTGCTGGGTCCGTCCGGCCGGTACCAGGACGCGGCGACCCACACGGTGTCGCGCACGAAGCGGTAGGTGAGCCGGATGTCGAGGTCCGCGCGGAACGCCTCGGTGGCGACTCCTCGCTCCAGGGTGCCGAGCCACGCCTTCTCGAACTGCGCCTGCGAGCCGGCGAGATAGCCGAAGCGCGGCTGGGCCAGGAGGTGCTTGGACTCCCGCTGGTAGATGGCGACGGCGGCACGGTGCCGGTCGATCTCCCGGAAGGACTCGATCACGAGGGCCTCCAGGGTCTCCCTGGGTCCGAGCCCGGCCGCGAGCACGGCGTCGTACCGGGCCCACAGCTCGTCCAGGAAGGTGGAGAGGATCTCGTCGAGCATCGACTCCTTGGAGTCGAAGTGGTAGTAGAGGCTGCCCGCGAGCATGCCCGCGGCGTCCGCGATCTCGCGGACGGTGGTGGCGTTGTAGCCCTGGGCGGCGAACACCTCGGCGGCGGTGGCCAGGATCTCCTCGCGCCGCTGTGGCGCCGCGCTCATCACGGCCTGCTCGCTGCTGCTCGGGCCCGCGTCATCGTGCCCTCACGCGTGCTGACTGCTGACCGAGAGCACCTCGCCGGTGAGGTACGAGGAGTAGCCGCTGGCCAGGAAGACGATGACGTTGGCGATCTCCCAGGGCTCCGCGTACCGCCCGAACGCCTCGCGCGATGTGAGCTCCTCCAGGAGTTCGGGGGTGGTGACCTTCACCAGGTGCGGGTGCATGGCGAGGCTCGGCGACACGGCGTTGACGCGGACGCCGAACTCCGCGGCCTCCAGGGCGGCGCAGCGGGTCAGCGCCATCACCCCGGCCTTGGCGGCGGCGTAGTGGGCCTGACCCTTCTGGGCGCGCCAGCCGACGACGGAGGCGTTGTTGACGACGACGCCGCCCTCCCCGGCCGCCTTCATGCGGCGAAGGGCGGCGCGGGTGCAGCGCATGGTGCCGTTGAGGGTGACGTCGAGGACCCTGTCCCACTGCTCGTCGGTCATGTCGACGAGGTCCGAAGTTCCGCCGAGGCCCGCGTTGTTGACCACGATGTCGAGCCGTCCGTGGCGTTCCTCGGCGAGGTCGAACACCGCGGCGACCTGCGTCTCGTCGGTGACGTCGCAGGCGAGGGCCGCGACCCGGTCCGCGCCGAACTCGGCGGCGAGCTCCGCCTCCGACTCCCCCAGCCTGCGGGCGTGCGCGTCGGAGATCACCACGCTCGCACCCTCCTCCAGGAGCCGTCGGGCGGTGGCCCCGCCGATGCCCGCACCGGCGGCGGCCGAGACGACGGCACCGCGCCCGGCGAGCAGTCGGTGGCCGGGCACGTACGGGGGTGGGGTCGAGGTCATCCGCGTACCTCCTTGGGAAGTCCGAGCACGCGCTCGGCGATGATGTTGCGCTGGATCTCGTTCGATCCGGCGTAGATGGTGTCGGAGCGGGAGAACAGGTAGAGGCGCTGCCAGTCGGTGAGGTCGTAGGGCTCACCGGACGCGAGCAGGCCGTCGGCGCCGCAGACGTCCATGGCGAGTTCGCCGAGCTCGCGGTGCCAGGTGGCCCAGTAGATCTTGCCGATGGACGCCTCGGGCCCGGGCGCCCCCGCGGCCACGCCGTCGAGCATGCGCAGGGCGTTGCCGCGGATGATCTCCAGGCCGGTCCAGGCGCGGGCGATGCGGTCGCGGATCAGCGGGTCGGCGGCCGCGCCGTTGCGCTTGGCCAGCTCGATGACGGCCTCCAACTCGCGCTGGAATCCGACCTGTTGGCCGAGCGTGGACACGCCGCGCTCGAAGCCGAGGGTTGCCATCGCGACCTTCCAGCCGTCGCCGGGGGCGCCGACGAGGTACGAGGCCGGGGTGCGGGCGCCGTCGAAGAAGACCTCGTTGAACTCGGAGGTGCCGGTCAGCTGGGTGATCGGCCGGATGTCGACGCCCGGCTGGTCGAGCGGCACGAGAAGGTACGACAGGCCCTGATGGCGGGTCGAGCCCGGTTCGGTGCGGGCGACGACGAAGCACCAGTCGGACTCGTGGGCGAGCGAGGTCCAGATCTTCTGGCCGGTGATCTCCCAGTGGTCGTCGTGGAGTTCGGCGCGGGTGCGGACGTTCGCCAGGTCCGAGCCGGCGTCCGGCTCGCTGTAGCCCTGGCACCACAGTTCGTCCACGGCGACGATCCTCGGCAGGAAGCGCTCGCGCTGCTCGGGCGCCCCGAAGGCGATGAGCGTGGGCCCGAGCAGCTGCTCCCCGAGGTGGTTGACGCGGGCGGGGGCGTCCGCGAGGGCGTACTCCTCGTGGAACGCGACCTGCTGCTCCAGGGTCGCGCCGCGCCCGCCGTACTCCTGCGGCCAGCCGACGCAGGTCCACCCGGCGGCGGCCAAGTGCCGTTCCCAGGCGAGGCGTTCGGCGAAGGCCTCGTGTTCCCGGCCGGGTCCGCCGCGCCCGCGCAGGGCCGCGAACTCCCCGGTCAGGTTGGCGCGCAGCCAGCTGCGGACCTCGGTACGGAACTCCTCGACGCTGCTGCTCACGGGCGGCTCCGCATCGCTCTCGGGGGACGGGCTTCCGGACGGTCGTCTTCCGGACGGTCGACTTCTCGACGGCCGGAGGCTCGTACGCTAACCTACCAAACACTTGTTAGGGAAGGAGGGCGGATGTCCGCTGCCCGCACCGGGCCCGGGAGCACCGAGCCCAGGGAACCCGTCCGCTACGAACGCCGCGGCCCCGTCGCGCTCGTCACCATGGACCGGCCCGAATACCGCAACGCCCAGAACTCCGCGATGACCTACGCCCTGGACCGGGCCTTCTACCGCGCGGCCGACGACGGCGACGTCAAGGTCGTCGTGCTCGCCGGGGAGGGGAAGCACTTCTCGGCCGGGCACGACATCGGCAGCCCGGAGCGGGACGCTCACCTGCCGTTCGACCGGAAGGCCGGGCTGTGGTGGGACCACTCGGACAAGGAGGGCGCGGAGAGCCGGTTCGCCCGTGAGTCCGAGGTCTACCTGGGCATGTGCCGACGCTGGCGTGAGCTGCCGAAGCCGGTGATCGCCTCGGTCCAGGGGGCGTGTGTCGCGGGCGGCCTCATGCTCGCCTGGATCTGCGACCTGATCGTGGCGTCCGACGACGCGTTCTTCGCCGACCCGGTGGTCCGGATGGGCATACCCGGCGTGGAGTACTTCGCCCACCCGTGGGTGATGCCGCCGCGCATCGCCAAGGAGTTCCTGTACACCGGCGACCGGATGAGCGCGCAGCGCGCGTACGAGGTGGGGATGGTGAACCGGGTCGTACCCAGCGCCGAACTCGCGGACCACGCACTGGAGTTGGCGGAGCGGATCGCCGACATGCCGCGCATGGGGCTCGCGTTGACGAAGCGTGCCGTCAACCAGGCGGAGGACATTCAGGGCCTGCACACCGGCGTGGACTCGGCGTTCGGGCTGCACCATCTGGCGCACGCGCACAACGCGGAGACCGCGAAGGACTCGCTCGGCGGCATGGACGTACGGGCCATGAAGGAGGCGAACTCGCGCTGATGGACCTCGACTTCACCGCCGCGGAGGACGCCTTCCGCGCCGAAGCCCGCGCCTGGCTCGCGGCCCACGTCCCCGCCGCCCCGCTGCCGTCCCTGGAGACCGCCGACGGCTTCGCCGCGCACCGGGAGTGGGAGCGGACCCTGCACGCCGACCGCTGGTCGGTGGTCTCCTGGCCCGAGGAGATCGGCGGCCGGGACGCGTCGATCCTCCAGTGGCTGATCTTCGAGGAGGAGTACTACGCGGCCGGCGCCCCCGGGCGCGTCAGCCAGAACGGCATCAACCTCCTCGCCCCCACCCTCTTCGAGCACGGCACCGACGAGCAGCGCGCCCGCGTCCTGCCGTCGATGGCGAGCGGCGAGGTGATCTGGGCGCAGGCCTGGTCCGAGCCCGAGTCCGGCTCGGACCTCGCCTCGCTGCGCTCCACGGCCGAACGCGTCGACGGCGGCTGGCGGCTGAGCGGCCAGAAGACCTGGTCCTCGCGGGCGGCGTTCGCGGACCGCGCGTTCGGGCTGTTCCGCAGCGACCGGGACGGCCTGGAGGCGGGCAAGCCGCACCGGGGCCTCACGTATCTGATGTTCCCCCTTGACGCGGACGGCGTGACCGTCCGGCCCATCGGGCGCATCGACGGCAAGCCCGCGTTCGCCGAGCTCTTCCTTGACGACGTGTTCGTACCGGACGAGGACGTGATCGGCGCGCCCGGCCAGGGGTGGCAGGTCGCCATGAGCACGGCGGGCAACGAGCGCGGTCTCACGCTGCGCAGCCCCGGCCGTTTCACGGCGGCCGCCGACCGGCTGACCGCCCTGTGGCGCTCCGAGGACAGCCACGCAGACCCCGCAGACCCCGCCGACACGGCCCTGCGCGACCGGGTCGCGGACGCGGTCATCGGCGCCCGCGCCTACCAGCTGTTCACCTACGCCAACGCCTCGCGGATCGCCGCCGGGGGATCCATCGGCGCCGAGTCCAGCCTCAACAAGGTCTTCTGGTCCGACCTGGACATCGCCCTGCACGAGACGGCACTCGACCTGCTCGGACCGTACGGCGAGCTGGCCGACGAGGCCGAGGACGCGCCCGCGCACGGGAGTTGGGCCGAGGGGTACACGTTCTCGCTCGCCGGGCCGATCTACGCGGGCACCAACGAGATCCAGCGCGACATCATCGCCGAGCGGCTGCTCGGACTGCCGAAGGGACGTCGGTGATGCGGTTCCTCCTCGACGACGAGCAGCGGGAGTTCGCGCGCTCGCTCGACAAGATGCTGGGCGGCGCCGAGCCGACGGCGGCGATCCGGGCCTGGGCTGCCGGGGACACCGGGCCCGGCCGCGCGCTGTGGGCCAGGCTCGCCGAGGCCGGGGTCTTCGCCCTCGCCGTACCGGAAGAGCACGAAGGCCTGGGGCTGCTCCCGGTCGAACTGGCCGTCTCCTTCGGCGAGTTGGGACGGCACGCGGTGCCGGGGCCGCTCGTGGAGACCGTGGCCGCGGCCGCGCTCCTCGCCCGGCTCGGGGGCCCGGTCGCCGCCGCACGGCTGCCCGGCATCGCCTCCGGCAGGACCGCCGCCTCGCTCTGCCTGCTCTCCCCCGGCAGCCCGTACGCCCTGGACGGGGACGCCGCCGACGCGGTGTTCGTGGTCGACGGCGACACGCTGCGCCTCGCGGAGTCGACGGGGCCCGTGCAGCCGTCGTCCGATCCGGCCCGGCGTCTTTCCCGGCCGGTCGGCGGGACCGTGCTGCGGCAGGGGCCCGAGGTGGTGGCGGCCGCCGCGCACGCCGCCGAGGTCGCGGCCCTCGCGGTGGCGGCGCAGGCGCTCGGCGTGGGCCGCGCGCTGCTCGCCCAGACCGTCGAATACGTGGGCGGGCGCAAGCAGTTCGGGGTCGCGATCGGCTCGTTCCAGGCGGTGAAGCACCGGCTCGCGGACACGTTGATCGCCCTGGAGTTCGCCGAACCGCTGGTGCACGCGGCGGCGTTGGCGCTCGCGCCGGGCGACCCCGGCTCTCGCTCCGGCTTCGGCTCCGGCCGCGCGGTGGCCGCCGCGAAGGTCGCCGCCTGCGAGGCCGCGTACGCCGCCGCGCGCTCGGCGCTGCAACTGCACGGCGCGCTCGGCTACACCGAGGAGCTCGACCTCTCCCTGTGGATCCGCAAGGCCCGCGCGCTGCGCACGGCCTGGGGCACGCCCGCGGAGTGCCGGGCACGCGTACTCGCCCGCTGAGCACTGCACCCCCTTGACCGTGCCTCCGCAAGACCCAACTCCCCACACCCGTAAGGCACTTACTCCGTCCCACCGCTCACGGGAGTACCCATGTCCGCCGCACCTTCCCCGAAGGACCCCGCGAGACCCGCAACCTCGCCCGACCCCGCTCTGCTGCGCAAGGTGGCGCTGTCGAGTCTGCTCGGCACCGTCATCGAGTACTACGACTTTCTGCTCTACGGGACGATGGCCGCCCTCGTCCTCGGTCCGCTGTTCTTCCCCGAGTCGAACCCGACGGTCGGCATGATCGCCTCGTTCGGCACGCTGGCCGCCGGATATGTGGCGCGGCCGGTCGGCGGCATCGTCTTCGGCCACTTCGGCGACCGGGTCGGCCGCAAGACGATGCTCATCCTGACCATGGTCCTCATGGGAGCCGCGAGCTTCCTGATCGGCGTCCTGCCCACGTACGAGACCATCGGCATCACGGCGCCCGTCCTGCTCGTCCTGCTCCGCGTCGTGCAGGGCATCGCCATCGGCGGCGAGTGGGGCGGCGCGACGCTGATGGTCGTCGAGCACGCCGACGCCGAACGCAGGGGCCTGTGGAGCGGCGTCATGCAGATGGGATCGCCGATCGGCTTCCTGATGTCGACGCTCGCCGTCACCGCGACCACGCTGCTGCCCCGCGACCAGTTCATGTCCTGGGGCTGGCGGGTCCCGTTCCTGTTCAGCGCGCTACTGCTCGCCATCGGCCTGTACGTACGGATCAGCGTCAGCGAGAGCCCGCTGTTCCGGCAGACTGTGGAGACCCAGAGGGAACAGCCCGCCGAGCGGCCCCGGCTGCCGCTGGTGCAGGTGCTGCGCAGGCCGCGCGTACTGCTCCTCGCCTGCGCCGTCGGCATCGGCCCCTTCGCCCTGACCGGCCTGATCAGCATCTTCATGCTCACGTACGCCACGGGCATCGGTTACGCCACGTCCGACGTGATGAACGGGCTGATCGCCGCCTCGCTGATGGGACTGGTGACGATCCCACTCTTCTCCGCGCTGTCCGACCGCATCGGGCGCCGGACGGTCGTGGTGGGCGGTGCCGTGGGCATCGTGCTGTGCGCCTTCCCGATGTTCGCCCTGGTCGACACGGGGAAACCGGCCCTGCTGATCGTCGGCATGCTCCTCGGTCAGCTGCTGCAGTCGGCGATGTACGCGCCGCTCGGGCCGCTGCTCTCCGAGATGTTCGGCACCGAGGTCCGCTACACCGGGGCGTCCATGGGCTACCAGCTGGCCGCGCTCATCGGGAGCGGGTTCACGCCGCTGATCGCCGGTGGTCTGCTGTCGGGCCCGGAGGGCATGCGGAGCGGCCCCCTCGCCGTGCTGGCGATCGTCTGCGGTGCCATGTCGCTGCTCGCGATCTGGCGCATCGCCGAGACCCGCGGCAAGGATCTGTCCGAACGCTACGGAGAGACACCGGGCGCGCCGCCGCAGGTTCCCTCAACGACGTTGTTCCAGAAGGGAGTTGACGTATGAGGCTGACCGAGGAGCAGGAGGAGTTGCGCTCCGCCGTACGGTCGCTGCTCGGGCGGCGCGTTGGGGCCGCGGCCTGGCGCCCGTTGACCGAGCAGATCGGCGCGGCCGGGCTCGCCGTGCCCGAGGAGTACGGCGGGGCGGGCTGCGGGGCACTCGAAGTGCACGTGGTGATGGAGGAGTTGGGGCGCGAGCTGACCCCCGCCCCGTATCTCGGCTCCGCGGTGCTCACCGTGCAGGCCCTGCTCGCCTCCGGCGACAAGGCGGCGTGCGAGGAGTTCCTGCCGGGACTCGCCGAGGGCACGACGACCGGCGCGGTGGCCTGGGCCGAGCAGGGGTCCTGGGATCCGGAGGCGGTACGGGCCGAAGCCGCGCCTGCGGTCGGCGGCGATACCTGGCGCATCACCGGGAGCAAGGAGCACGTGCTCGACGGGGCCACGGCGGACCTGCTGCTCGTCGCGGCGCGCACGCCGGAGGGGGTCTCGCTGTTCCACGTACCGGTGAACGCTGCGGGCGTGCGCCGCTCGGCGGCCGTCGCCATGGACGGCACGCGGGACCTGGCGCGACTGGACCTCGACGGCGCACAGGGACGACTCGTCGGCGCGGCGGGCGAGGGGGACCGGGCGCTGCGGCACGTACTCGACCTGGCCTGCGCCGCGCTCGCCGCCGAACAGGTCGGCGCGGCCGAACGCTGCCTCGAACTGACCGTCGCGTACGCCAAGGAACGCGTCCAGTTCGGTCGTCCCATCGGCTCGTTCCAGGCGGTGAAGCACCGTCTGGCCGACGCCTTCGTCCTGGTCGAGTCGGGCCGCACGGCGGCCCTGGGCGCGGCCTTCGCGGCGGCCGAGGGCTCGGCGGAGCTGACCCGCCGGGCAGCCGTGGCCAAGGCCGCCTGCTCGGAGGCGTTCTCGACGGTGGCCGGCGAGATGATCCAGCTGCACGGCGGCATCGGCATCACCTGGGAACACGACGCCCACCGCTACTTCAAGCGCGCCCACGGCTCCACGCACCTCTTCGGCACCCCGGTGTGGCACCGGGGGCGGATCGCGGCGGGGCTCGGGTTGGGCCCGGGGGGCGTCTGAGGGAGCCCGGCGGACCGCGTCCCCCGGCGGACCGCGTCCCGGCGTCAGGTCGGCGCCGGGCCGTCGGAATCGCGTCGGGACCGGCGGGAGCGTCCGGTCCGGCGGAATCGCATCGGGACCGGCGGAATCGCATCGGTCCGGCGCCGCGCCATGCCCGACAACACCCTCTCGAGCGTCACCAGTGGCCTCGACCTCGCCCTGGGGAGGTGCGGAGGTAAGGCAGGCCGCCTTTGGGTGCACTCGATCGCTCACGACGGCACCGTGAACCATTTGAGTCACATATGCGTTTCGGTCGTTACGTTCCCTACGGGATGCCTTGATGTGAGATGCGTAGCTTCGTAGTTGTCGCCAAGGAGCACAAGGCTCGGGCGGCCGGCATCGACGCACATCCTGGACCGTGACCCGGAAGGGCCCTCTTCACCATGCGTATGACCTCCCGCGCGCTGCGTAACTGCATCATCACCTCGACCGCGGCTGCCGCCATCAGCCTCGGCGCCGCATCCGGCGCGATAGCCGCGACCAAGCCCGAGACGCCCACCACCACCGTGGCCGCCTCCGTGACCGCCTCCCAGCAGGCGGCCGGCAAGCGTGCCTACGTGAAGAGCGTGAAGCTGGCCGCCAAGGGCCACACCGCCAAGGTCTACAAGCTCGGCAAGCGCACCTACCAAGCCGACATCCTCTTCAACGGCAAGCGCCTGACGACGCTGACCGCCTCGGGCAGGACCACCACGGCGAACCTGAACGGGCTGCACGTCAAGCTCACCGCCGGCGGAGCGGTCAGCTCCTGGGCGGACCGCGCGAAGCCCGCCCCCAAGCCGAAGCCGAAGCCGAAGCCTCAGCCGGAGAAGCGTGAGCACGTACGCAATGACACGCTCGCCGACGGCTCCCTGGCCCGCGTCTACAAGCTGTCCCCGACCCACTGGCAGGCAGTGACCGCCTTCGGGTCGCTGGACGCCAACGGACGCTATGCCGCCGGGGACCACAACGGGCTGCACGTGACCCTCTCCCCCAGCGGACAGCTGTCCTCCTACGTCGACCAGGGCCCGGCCCCGGCACCCCAGCCCGACCCGAAGCCGACCCCGGACCCCGACCCCGCGCCGGACCCCGATCCGGCCCCGGCGCCCGACCCGGTCCCGGCGCCCGACCCGGACCCGGTGAACCCCGACCCGATCACCCCTGACCAGCCCGCCCCCGCCCCCGAGCCCGCGCCGGACACGGCCGCCGCTCCCGCGGTCGGCTGAACCAGCCCCCGTCAGGACGCAGCGCACACGGGGATGCTGCGCCCTGGCGGGCCCGACCAGGACAGTGCCGTCCTGAACCGCGCCCGACCGCACGTGAGGCCTCCTCACCCTCCCTACGTGCAGCGGGCGCACCGGAAGCCAAGGCCCGCTCGGTGCGGTGGGAGTCGACCGAGCGGGCCTTGGCCACCGTTTGAACCTCGGTCAAGGCCTGGAGACCTGTGAGCTGAGACCTGGGACCTGGGACCTGGGACCTGGGACCTGCGCGGACCGACCGACCAGCGGACTGACCGACCAAGGAAAGAGCCAGCCGTGAACAAGCCCCAGTCCCCACAGAAGATGGACACCGGCATGAAGGTCACCATCGGTGTGATGTCCGGCATCGTCGCTCTGGGTGTCGCGGGTGCGGCCATGGGCGTGGGTCAGGCCGAGGCCGAGGACGATGCGGCCAGTTCGACGGCCGCACTGAGCGAGGAGAATCCGGTGGCGAAGGACTTCGAGCTGGGCGCGTTCACGATCAGGGACCACGGCAACGGCATGCGCCTGGGAAACGCGACCGTCACGATCACCAACCACTCGTCGAAGACCTCCGACTACAGCGCGACGATCGCGTTCCTGGACAAGGACGGACAGCGCATCGCCGAGGACTGGGTGTCCACGAACTCCCTCAGGCCCGGCCAGTCCGAGAAGCAGTACGTAGGGACGCTCATCCAGAGCGAGGACCTGGACAAGGTCGCCAAGGTTCAGGTCGCCGACTCCAGCCGCTGGGCCGGCCTGTAGCGGGGGCGTCCCGCGTGCGAGGGACTTTCGCCCCGCCTGTGAAGGCCTTCCGCCTCCGGGCCAGGGCTTACCTTGCCCTTACGTTGGAGCAGTCCACGACGGAACCCCAACGCCCCGCAGAAAGACCATGTCCACCGACCACCCCGCTCCCCCGCTGCCCCTGCATCGCAAGCCCGAATGGCCCCCGAGGATGCCGCGACGCCACTGGTCTCGGATCAAGCGGGTGCTTCTCATCGGCACCAGCACGACCGTCGCCCTGAGCACGGCCGCGACCGTACTTGGTACGGCTCGCCTCTTCACTGACTGATCGACAGCTCTCGGATCCACACCTTCGAGGCCCGCGGCGAGGGCCGGCGCGAGGGGGGGCACGGTGGGGCGGGTCAACCCGCATGCCGACCTCGCCGCATGCCCACTACCGCTTGAGGCTCGGACTCCGTCCGTACTGGACATCACGTGACCCGCGCCGGGTAGGGCTGCCATATGACCGACAGTGGAAGCAGTGGCCAGGACGAGAAGCCGATGGTGGGCACCAGGACGTACGTCGACGTCGAACAGGCACAGAAGCGCATGAGCGTCGAGGCGGCGGAGCCGGATCCTTCTCCGCAGTTCTCCAATGGTGTGTCGACGGCCTACCGCTGGGCGTTGGGACATGCGGACCGTGCCCCGGTCACCGGGGACGGTGCCGCTGACGGCGTCCCGGACCTGCAGACCCTGACCGCAGAAGTGGACGCCGCGGCAGTGCAGACGGAGAACCTCACCGGGTTGCCCGAGGTGCGGGAGTACAGCCGAGGCGTCCACGACGCACTGGCCTGGGTGTGCGGGCACACCCACCACGCACCATGACCTGGCAGGTGGGAAGCTCGGGGACCGGCTGATCCGCCCCCACCGGGCACCGCTTCAACACCGTGTGCCCACAGCCTCATGCGAGTCCTGGGAACGCGATGCGGACTTGCTCAGTTCGGCGGTGAACTGCGCGCCGGTCAGCAGCGCGAGGTTGGACAGCCACAGCCAGACCAGGAAGACCACGGCACCGGCGAGGGATCCGTACAGGCGGCTGTAGGCACCCAGGGACGAGCTGTAGAGGGAGAAGCCCGCCGAGGCCGTCAGCCACAGAACCGCGGCCAGGACGCCGCCGGGCAGGCTGTGGTCGCGACGGCGGGCCGATGCGGGGCCGGTACGGAAGACCACGACGACGAGTACGGCCACCAGGCACAGGAGCATCGGCCAGCGGGCCAGGCTCCAGACGAACGTGACGGCCGCGTCCAGCCGCAGGACCTGGCCCAGTGCTTCGACCACCGGTCCGCTCAGCACCAGGATGAGTCCGCTGACCACGAGCAGGGTGAGCAGCAGCAGCGCGGTGAGCAGGATGCGGTGGGCCTTGCGCCAGGGTGAGCGACGGTCGGGCGTCCGGTGCATGCTGTGCAGCGCGCGGCGGAAGACCGCGAGGTAACTGCACGCCGACCACAGGGCACTTGCGGCGCCGCCGGCCAGCAGAGGCCACACGGCGGACTGCTGCGTGAGCATCCGCTCCAGGGCGCTGTGGAGTTGGGCGCCGGCCTGCGCCGGTGCGTGGTCGGTGACCTCGGTGATGAACCTCTCCGCCGCACCCGGGCTGATGAGCCCGAACCCGAGGACGACGACCAGCAGGGTGGGCAGCACGGCGAGGATGGCGTAGTAGGTCAGCGCGGCGGCGTAGTCGGTGATGTCGTCGGCCCACAAGGACACCGGCGTTCGCCGGGCGGCGGGCCACCAGGTGCGGACTCGTCGGGTGAGCGGACGGACGGCGCCGCGCGCCCCGGCCTTCGGGGAGTCAGTGGACATGCGGAGCGCTGTGGGGCCGATGGCTGAGGCGCACACGGGCCTCGATGACATAGGGGGAGACCGCGTGTTCGGCTTCCGCGGTGACGGCGGCCAGGGCGTCGAGTACCCGCGCGGGGGCGGTGCCGGGCGCCAGCCATACGCGCATACGCAGCTGGAGCCGGCCACGGCTGAGTCGGACACGGATCCGGCAGCGGGCGATGCCGTCGTGGGCCGCGGCACGCTCGCTCAGGGCACGCTCCAGGGCGTGTGTGCGCAGCACGCTGCCCGCGCCCTCCAGCGGCAGGCGGGAGGGCTTGCGGATGTGGAGCTGTGCCAGCGATGACAGAACCAGCAGGGCGGTCATCACCACGCCGACCGCGACGACCGTGGGCGTCCACCAACTGTGGTCACGGAGCACCGCCGACTCGGCGCGGTCGAGGAGAACGCTCCGGTCGGCGGGGAGCGGCCACCAGCCGGGGAGACGTTCGGCGAGGGGCCCGCGGGCGGTGGCCGGCCAGAAGCCGCCGAGCATCAGGACCAGGCCGGTGGCCGTCAGCGCGGCGCGGTTGGCGCTGGTGCGTGGCTGTCGCCTCATCGTTCACCCCGTGTGGTGTGGCACTCGACTTGCTGGTGTGCGGCGGGTGGTGGGGGTGACGATACGGCGCTCCTGGGCCGTGGTGGCCTGCTGGTGTCGTCGGGGTTCAGGGGCTCCGGTTGCTGTGGGAGGTCGCATGTGACCGTCACCTTCAGTCGTGGGGTGCGGGCCGGCCGGCATGCCGCCAGTTCGCCTCCGGCGACCGCGGTGATCTGCTCGCGGGCGGATTCGACGTCACCGAAGTCGAGTCGGGCCCGGACTCTCACACTCCGGCGGCGCACACGCACCGAGACCGCCCCGACGCCGGGAACGTCTCGTACGGAGTCCCGGATCACGGCGGCAAGGGTGGACCGGTCGACGGCGACGTTCCAGCGGTCCGCAGGTGCTGACAGGGGCAACTGGCGGCGGCGCCCGGGAGTGAGCGCGAGCACGATCAGCCACGCGCCCAGCACGGTCACGGCGGTGCCGGCGACGACGACGGGGGTGTCACCGGGCCCGTGGCCACCGAGCCATTCCCACGTCCGCACTCTCCACTCCGCGGCTGCCTGCCGCGTCGCGTGCACACGGATCACGTCGGCCGTGACGGCGGCGATGAACGCGGCCGCCGGCACGGTCACGAGGGCCATGGGCAGGCGGCGTTGGGACCACCAGCGGCGCGGCGGGCGACGCGTGTCCGCCCCGTCCGTGTGCGGGGCGACGGGATGGCGCCGGGTGGAAAGGGTGGAAAGGGTGGAAAGACGCGAGACGGTGAGGCGCGGCGGCGGAGTCTCCAGCCCGGTCAGATAGCGGACGCGCCCAGCGACGTGCTGTCGCACCCGGCGGGCCGTGTCGGACAGCGGCGCCGGATAGGGCAGGGCGATGCGCAGCCCGACGGAGGCACGACCGCCGCGGACGGTGGCCGAACCACTGACCGACGCGGACATCGCGTCCGGCACCGCTTCACCGGCCGCCCGCTCGGCGATCTTGCGGACCGCCCTGTCCGCGATGACCGTGCTGCCCCGTCGCGCAGGACTCGTCATCGCCGGCTCCTGCGCTCGAACTGCTCGCGCAGCGTCTGTCCTCCGTCGCCCTCCAGCCAGGCGCCGACGACGTAGCCGACGCCGCCCAGGGCGGCGACGAGCAAGAAGGCCACAAAGCCTCCGAAGTACCCGGCGAATCCCAGTGCCATTCCGGCGATCATTCCGATGAGTGCTCTGCTCATTCTTCATCCATCTCCCACCGGACCTGCGAAGGGCCGGCGCCGCATCCGCTTCGCCCTGTCCCGGCTCTTGACACGTCGTGCCCGGTCGGCTGCCTACTCGACGCGGGTGTCGCCCGAGTCGTTGTCGTCGTCCTCGGGCAGGTGGACGTCGTTGATGGTGATGTTGACCTCGACGACCTCCAGGCCGGTGATCCTCTCGACCGCGGCGATGACGTTCTCCCGTACGTCTGAGGCCACTTCGGTGATGGACACCCCGTACTCGACGGTCAGATCGAGGTCGATGGCGGTCTGCCGCTCGCCGACCTCCACCTTGACGCCGCGGCCCATGTTCGGCCGGCCTCCGGGGACGCGGTCGCGCACGGCACCGATGGTGCGGGACAGGCCGCCGCCCATGTCGTACACACCGGGGATCTCCCGTGCCGCGATGCCGGCAACCTTGACGACGACCACGTCGGCGATGGAGGTCTTGCCGCGTGAGTCGGCCGGCTCGTTCACGCCGGTGGCGCCGCTGCTCACCGCGGTCGTCGCCGGGGCGCCCTTGGCCGACTTGGCGACGGAGGCGTTCGCGGACACCGCGGTGCTCTGCTGGGTGGTCATGGCAACGTCCCTTCGTGGAGCGCCTTCGTCGATCGGCGCTGCGAGTTGCTGGTGTCTCGTTGGACACCGGTCGGCGGACGTTGTGACGCGCATTCCCGTGAAATGTTGTGCGGGTCGTCGGCACCACCGATTTTCCCGTACGTGCGTCACAACGTCCGCAGACCGGTGTCCAACGAGTGGTACGCAGGAAAGGAGCCGGATCGTGGCGGGTGACCGCACATCGACCGCACCGCCCGATACACAGGCCGGGCTCGACGACGCACTACTCACCGTGCGCGCGGCGGAGGGAGACGAGGAAGCCTTCGCGGTTCTGGTACGTCGGCACGCCGGGGCACTGGTCGGCCTGGCCACGCGGCTGCTCGGGAATCAGGTGGAGGCGGAGGACGCCGTGCAGGACGCGTTCATCAGCGCGTGGCGCCGGTTGCCGGAGTTCCGTGGCCAGTCCTCCTTCGGCACCTGGATCTACCGCATCGTCACCAACCGCTGCCTCAACGTCCTGCGTGCGCGCAAGCCTCAAGCGGCCCTGGACACCGCGCCCGAGCCGGCGGCGCCGGAACATACGGTGGCACCCGACCGGATCACCGAGGCCCGTGCTGCCGTGGGCGACATGCGCCAGGCTCTGGACGGGCTGTCGGCCGAGCAGCGCGCATGCTGGGTGCTGAGAGAATTGGACGGCCAGTCCTACGAATCCATCGCGGACACGGTAGGCATCAGCCAGCAGGCTGTCCGCGCCCGTGTCTTCCGTGCCCGACGCCATCTGACCAACGCAATGGGGGCTTGGCGATGACCACCGGTACCCACCCGCCCGCCGCTCCGCCACCCGACTCCGACGACGAGCTGCTGCCCTGCGGCCGGTTGCTGTCCCAGGTGTGGGCCGCCTGGGAGGACGCCGTGACCGACGACCATCAGCGCACCTGCTCCCACTGCCGGCAGGCGATCGGGGAACTGGAGGCCTTGCGGACCTCCGTCCGGGACCTGAGCCACGGCACCGAAGCTCCCGACGGCTTCGCCGCGGGAGCGTTGGCGCACCGCGTCATGGACGTCGTACGACTGGAGTTGCGGCCCGGTAAGCCCCTGCCCCTGGGTGCCCCGGACGACGGAATGTGGATCATGGAGTCGGTGGCGGCCCGTACCCTGCGTGCCGCCGCCTCGCGGGTACCCGGCGTGCAGGCGAGCTCCTGCCGGATCGGCTACGACGATGCCGACGGCACCGGACGCGCCACCGTCAGCCTCGGCATCCAAGCGCCGTTGTCCTCAACCGACTTGGCCGAGCTGGCCGAGAACGTGCGCGGGCAGGTGGAAGTGGCCGCGGACCAGCACCTCGGTCTGGGCATCGCCCGCGTCGACATCCGCGTCACCGATCTGGTCGATGTTCCCGGCAGCACCGAGGAGGGCCACGAGCGATGACCCAGCACGCGGCTTTGACCGAAGCGCTCGCCGAGGCGGTACGGCAGGTGCCGGGCGTCGCCTTCCTCAAGCCCGGTGTGGCGCAGCGCCTGAGAGCGGCGGTGTCCGACACCGGTGACAGCGGAGCCGACAGCAAGGCATCGCCCGCCGGCCTGCGGATCAGCCGGAGCGACGGCAACGGCCCCTGGAAGATCGAGATCCAGATCGTCACGCTCGCCGAGGCACGGGCCCTGGACGTCACCCGCGCCGCGCGCCGCGCCGTCGACACGTGCCTGGAGGCCATGGTGCCGTCGGCGGCGGCGCGGATCACCATCACGGTCACTGGCATCGTGTGACACGTCAGGCCCGGATCTGGCCGGGGTACCCGCCGACGCTCGTCCGCGACCGGTTCGGTGGTGTCGGCATGGTCGCCGACGTCCACGGCCCGGCCATGCACTGAACCACCTCAGCGCTCCTCCCCGGCGCCGAGCACGAGGACCTGGATGGCCAGGACCGCCGCGCCTCGGGCCCATTCGTGGAAGTCGGAGACCTTGGTCTCCAGGACGACGGGGTCGGCCGACGGGTGGCGGTTGGCGTCGATCGCCTCGCGGACCGTCTCGCCCGCGACGTCCACGAGGCCGACGCCCTCCCCGGCCAGCAGGATCTTCTGCGGGATCGCGTAGTTGGCGATCTGCGCGACGAGGGTGCCGAGACCTCTGGCCGACTGGTGGACGATGCGGTACGTCAGCGGTTCTCCGGCGGCTGCGCCGTCGAGGATCTCGTCGTACGTCATGTCGCGCCCCGTCGCCGCCTGTACCTGGGCGCGGATGGCCGGGATGGTCAACAGGCCCTCGGCAGTGCCCCGTTCGCCGTTCTTGTCGAAGGGGCCGTAGGGGTCGATGATCCAGCGCTTGCCGCTCTCCCGGGTGCGGACGAGCTTCCCGTCGAGCACCAGACCGTAGCCGAAGCCCGCGCCGATGGTGAGGACGGCGAAGCGGTCGAGGCCGCGGCCCGCGCCGAACCAGGCCTCGGCCTCGATCAGGGCGGCCCCGTCGTTGTCGACGACGACCGGCAGGCCGATGCGCTCCTCGACCATCGCGGCGAGCGGCACCTCCTGCCAGTCCAGGAAGGCGTTCTCGACCACCAGGGAACGGTCGCGCACCCGGCCGCCCACGCCGATGCCGATCCCGGCGAGGTGGGGGAACTCCGCCTTGAACTCATCGGTCATGGCGTCGATCCGGTCGGCCACCGCCTCGGGGTCACGGTCGCCGAGCGGCGTGCGGCGTCGGGCCACGATCTCGCTTCTCAGGGTGGTGACCACGCCGTACACCGCTTCGGCGGTGACCTTGAATCCGGCGAAGTGCTGCGCTCCGGCCACGATGTCGAGAGGTCTGGTCGGCCGCCCCTGACGGGTGGTGAGGCCGCCGGACGCCCCGGCGGGTGCGGGCTCGTCCGGGCCGGAACCCGCGTCGACCAACAGCCCCGACTCGGTCAGGGGCTTCGTCAGCCGGGTCAGACTGCCGGCCGACAGGTCGAGCCGCTTGGCCAGTTCGCTGCGGGAGAGCGGACCGTGCGTGAGGATCGCGATCGCCACGGCGCGCTCCCCAGGGCTCAGCGGGCGCCAGTTCGGCATGGATGCGCTGCTCGGCACCTCGACCTCCTCGCGAATGACCATCACCGACGGATCTGCGTCAGCCCATCTTTATTCATTCCGTGACGGAAGTATATAGGCGGGGACGGTAGAGCGGAACCCCGCGACTCCCGCGCCGAGATCGGTCATTGCAAGCCTATTGACGCCGCAATACTTCCGCGTCGAAAGTATATGGCGAGCCGAGTCGCCGACGAGGGAGCCGCGCATGACCGTCACCTCAACAGCCAGCCCGCCCCTGAGCACAGCCAAGTCAGCCGTCACCCGTCCCCTGCGCCGCATCACTCGGCACCGCGGCGACGGCGCCCTGGCCGCGGTCTTCATCGCACCTGCCCTGCTCGGCTTCCTCGTCTTCCTCCTGTGGCCGACGTTGCGCGGCATCTATCTGAGCTTCACGCAGTTCAACCTGCTGACGCCGCCGCGGTGGGCCGGGCTCGACAACTACGTGCGGATGGTCAACGACCCGGTCTTCTGGGAGTCGTTGGCGGTCACCGTCGAGTACGTGGTCATCAACATAGGGGTGCAGACGATGGCCGCGCTCGCCGTCGCGGTGCTCATGCAACGCCTGACGCGTTCGGCGCTGCTGCGGTCGGTGGTGCTCGCTCCGTATCTCGTGTCGAACGTCGTCGCCGGCATCGTCTGGCTGTGGATGCTCGACACGCAGCTCGGCATCGGCAACCAGATCATCGGCGCCTTCGGCTTCGAGCACATCCCGTTCCTGACCGACGAGGCCTGGGCGATCCCCACCATCGCGCTCATCAACGTCTGGCGGCATGTGGGGTACACGGCGCTGCTGCTGTTCGCGGGCCTCCAGGCCATACCAGGCGACGTCTACGAGGCGGCGAAGGTGGACGGCGCGAGCGAGTGGCGGATGTTCTGGCGGGTCACGCTGCCGTTGCTGCGACCGGTCCTGGCCGTCGTACTGATCATGACGGTCATCGGGTCGTTCCAGGTCTTCGACACCGTCGCCGTGACCACCCTCGGCGGACCCGCGAACGCCACCAACGTCCTGCAGCTCTACATCTACAACTCCGCCTTCGGCCGCTTCCAGTTCGGCTACGCCTCAGCGATGTCCGTCGCGCTCCTGGCCGTCCTCAGCGTGATCACCGTCATCCAGTACCGGATGACCCGCGCCGGCCACACCGACCTCGGCTGACGCCACGGAAAGGAGACCGCCATGGCCACCGTGACCACCACGAGCACCGCGACCACCGCCGCGCCACCTCGCCCCCGCGCCCGGCGTCTGCCCTCGCCCGGACGTGTCCTGGCCTGGGCCGTGATGATCGCGATCGTCGTCATCACTCTGCTGCCGTTCTACTGGATCCTGCGCACCGCCCTGTCCTCGAACGCCGCCCTCACCGCGAACCCCTCGGCTCCCCTGCCCACCGATGTCACCACAGGCGGCTTCGCCCGTGTCTTCGGCCTGCAATCCACCAAGGAGGCGCTCGCGCAAGGCGGTTCGGGGTCCTCCATCGACTTCTGGCGCTACCTGCTGAACTCGGTGTTCGTCTCCACGCTGATCACGGTCTGCCAGCTGCTGTTCTCGGCGATGGCCGCGTACGCCTTCGCCCGGTTGCGCTGGCCCGGCCGCGACCGGGTGTTCGGGCTGTTCCTCGCCGGGCTCATGGTGCCGGCGATCTTCACCCTGCTGCCGAACTTCGTCCTGGTGAAGGAGCTGGGCCTGATCGACTCCCTGTGGGGCATCGCCCTGCCCACCCTGTTCATGACGCCGTTCGCCGTGTTCTTCCTGCGGCAGTTCTTCCGGAACGTCCCGCGCGAGGTGGAGGAGGCCGCGCTCCTCGACGGCGCCGGCAAGGTGCGGATCTTCTTCCGCGTGCTGCTGCCCATGGCGTCGACTCCCGTGACCACGCTGGCCGTTCTGACGTACATCACGGCCTGGAACGACTACTTCTGGCCGCTGATGGTGTCGTCAAGCGACAGCTCACGCGTCCTCACCGTCGCGCTCAGCGTGTTCCGCTCGCAGACCCCGCAGGCCGGCACCGACTGGTCGGGCCTGATGGCGGCGACGCTCGTGGCCGCGCTGCCGATGCTGCTGCTCTTCGGCGCTTTCGCGCGACGCATCGTCAACTCCATCGGCTTCACCGGCATCAAGTAGGAGGACCGCAGATGCGTTCGCGAGCCGTCACCGCGCTCACCGGGGCCCTGGCCCTCGCCATCGTCTCCGGCTGTGCCTCCGGTGACGCCACCCGTTCCGCCTCGCGCACCGTCACGTACTGGCTGTGGGACGCCAACCAACTCCCCGCGTACGAGACCTGCGCGCAGGACTTCGAGAAGCGGAACCCCGGCCTTGACGTCCGGATCACCCAGATGGGGTGGAACGACTACTGGACGAAGCTCACCGCGAGCTTCATCGCCGGCACGCAGCCCGATGTGTTCACCGACCACATCTCGAAGTTCGCCCAGTTCGCGGACCTCAAGGTGCTGGCCCCGCTGGACGAGTTGCCGTACACGAACAAGATCGAGGACTCCGACTACCAGCCCGGCCTCGCCTCCGCCTGGACCGGCCAGGACGGACACCGCTACGGCGCGCCCAAGGACTGGGACACCGTCGCCCTCTTCTACAACAAGGAGATGGCCCGCGAGGCCGGCCTGAGCCCCGAAGAGCTGAACAACCTCACGTGGAACCCGGAGGACGGCGGCACCTTCGAGAAGGCCATCGCCCGCCTCACCGTCGACGAGAACGGCCGGCGCGGCGACGAGAAGGGCTTCGACCCGCGTCGCGTGAAGGTCTACGGCCTGGCCACCAACGACGCGGGGGACAGTGACGGCCAGACCCACTGGAGCTCGTTCGCCGCCTCCACGGGCTGGCACTACACCGACAAGAAGACCTGGGGCACCCGCTACAACTACGACGACCCCCGCTTCAAGGAGACCATCGACTGGTACTTCGGCCTGGCGAAGAAGGGCTACCTGCCGCCCCAGAAGGACTTCTCCGAGACCAACGGACCCGAGGTGCAGTTCGGCTCGGGCACGGCGGCGACCGCGCTCCACGGCTCCTGGATGATCCAGACGTACTACGGCTTCAAGGGCGTCGACGCCGCCACTGCCCGTACGCCCGTCGGCCCCACCGGCAAGCGCGCCACCATGATGAACGGCCTCGCCGACTCCATCACCAGAAACGCCCGCAACAAAGAGGGCGCCGCGAAGTGGGTCGCCCACCTCGCCTCGGCCGACTGCCAGCGCACCGTGGGCCGCAGCGGCGTCGTGTTCCCCGCCACCAAGGACGGCACGGACACGGCGGTCAGGGCGTACGCCGAGGACGGCATCGACGTCGACGCCTTCACCGAACCCGTCGCCGAGAAAGCCACGTTCCCCTTCCCCATCACCGACTTCGGCGCCGACGTCCACGGCCTGATGCGCCCCGCCATGCAGGACATCTACGCCAACGACGCGCCCGTCGACACCCTCGACCGCACCAATGACCAGATCAACCTGCTGCTCTCGCAGTGAGCAGTGACCTGCCAGACCCTCACAGACGAAGGAAGTCCCGATGACCTTTTCGCTCGGCATCGTCGGCGCCGGACAGTTCTCCGGCCAGTTCGCCAAACTCTTCCGCGCGCACCCGGGCGTCGGCGACGTGTACGTCACCGATCTCATCGCCGACCGGGCCCAACAGCTCGTCGCCGCCGAGCAGTTGAGCGGCGCCTTCGACTCGTACGAGACGATGCTGCGCTCGCCGGACGTGGACGCGGTGGCGATCTTCACGCAGCGCTGGACGCACGGGCCGCTGGTCGTGCAGGCACTGCGCGCGGGCAGGCACGTGTACTCGGCGGTGCCCATGGCGATCACCGAGGAGGAGATCGCCGCGATCATCGAGGCCGTACGGGAGACCGGCCTGACGTACATGATGGGCGAGACCAGCCAGTACAACCCGGCGACCGTGCACGCCCGCAACCAGATCGCGAAGGGCGCGTTCGGCCGGCTCTTCCACGCCGAGGGCGACTACGTCCACGACATGGACCTCGGCTTCTACGAGGCGTACCAGTACAGCGGCGGCGCCAACTGGAAGGCCACCGCCAGCTATCCGCCGCTGCTCTATCCGACGCACTCGGTCGGCGGCGTGCTCGGGGCGTGGCAGACGTATGCGACGAGCGTGTCCGCGGTGGGGGTGCGCGACGACCGCGGCGACGGCGTCTTCGACAAGGAGATCAGCCAGTTCGACAACGACCTGTCCAATGCGACGGCGCTCTTCGAGGTCGCGGGCGGCGGCTCGTTCCGTACGAACGAGTTCCGACGGGTCGGCTACCCCTGCCACATCCGGGAGTCACGTTTCCGGTTCTTCGGCACGGACGGCAGCATGGAGCAGCTCGCCACCGTCAGCCTGTGGCAGGACCGCAAGGGCGTCGAGGACATCAGCGAACTCCTGCAGCCCAAGCCGACGTTGGCCCCGGACGACCCGTCCCTCGCACACATCGCCCCCGCTCTGCGCGACGCGTTCACCTCCGGCTCGGCCCCCGTGCACGACCGGGCACGGCTCCCGCGCGAGTTCGACCACCTGCCCAACGGGCACGAAGGCAGCCACCACTTCCTCGTCGACGACTTCGTGACCGCCGTCGCCACCGGCACCCAGCCCTCCGTCAACGCCTGGGCGGCCGCCCGCTACACCCTCCCCGGCATCGTCGCCCACCAGTCCGCGCTGCGCGACGGCGAACGCCTCCGCATCCCGGACTTCGGGGACGCACCAGGAGTACCGGAGACGCCCGCCGCGGGTCAGCAAGCGCACTGAAGCTGTCCGACGAGTCCGGCTCCTGGCCCCGGTTCCGCCCGCCGCTTACGGCAGGGCGGGGCCAGTCCGGACTCACCGGCCGATCAGGCCAATCAGAGCCCCAACGGGCCGACGCCGCGTCACAGGTGGCGTCGGCCTTCGCGGTCAGCGGTGGTGGAACCACCGGGGCGTGCCCCGGTTCGCTCAGGACTCCACGTTGCGCAGCAGATACGTGTCCATGATCCAGCCGTGCCGGGCCCGCGCCTCGGTGCGCAACTCCCGGATGCGGTCGGCGACTTCACCCAGCGGACCCGCGACCAGGAGTTCGTCCGGAGTGCCGAGGTAGGCGCCCCAGTAGATCCAGACGTCGTCGCCCTCGACCTGCGTGAACGACTCATGTGCGTCGAGCATGACGACGATGTCGCCGTCGTCGTTCTGGCCGACGTCCGCGAGGCGGCGGGCCGGGGTGATGTGCACCGGCCTGCCCACCTGGTTGAGCGGGATGCGGTGCCGGGCGGTGAGCGAGGCGACGCTGGTGATGCCGGGGATCACCTCGACGGTCACGGAGAGCGCGCCACGGTCCTCGATGTCGGCCAGGATGCCGAGCGTGCTGTCGTACAGGGACGGGTCGCCCCAGACGAGGAAGGCTCCGGTCTCGCCGGCGGTCATCTCCTCGCGCATCGCCCGCTCGAAGATCTCGCCGCGCCGCTCACGCCAGTCCTGGACGGCCGCCGTGTAGTCGGAGCGGTCCAGCGGGCGCCGGTCGCGGCTCGGGTCCTCGACCTCGACCACGTGGTACGGCCCCTGCGCGTGCTCCTCGATCATCTGGTGCCGCAGGTCCGTCAGGGACGCCTTGTGCGGTCCCTTGCCGACGACGAAGAAGACGTCGGCGCGGCGGATCGCCTTCACGGCCTGGAGGGTCAGGTGGTCGGGGTTGCCCGCCCCGATGCCGATGACGAGGATCGCGCGCTGCTCCATGCTCATTCCGACAGTCTTCCAGGGCCGTCCGCGGTGGGACGATCCGGCCTCGCGGTTCGGCCGTACCGTCCGCGACGGGCTCGCGCCGTCGCGCCGCCGCGTCACACGTTCCGACGCGACGTGTCCGGCCAGGTGCGCACCCCGTACAACGGGACCCCCGCCACGTAGGCGAGGGCCTTCGCTCCGGACAGGCCGACCTGCAGCGCACCGGACAGGCCGGGCCCGGTCGTGACGGCCACCGCGTCGACCTGCCCGAGCCGCAGTCCGGCCTCGGCCAAGGCCTGACGTACGACCGGTGTGAACGCCTGAAGGTGGGCGCGCGAGGCGATCTCGGGTACGGCACCTCCGAAGCAGGCGTGCCCGTCACTGGTCACGGACAGGTTCGATGTGCCGGTCGTGGGCGGCGGCCGGGTTGCCGTCACTGGCGCCGAGCTTGGCCAGGGGGAACAGGCCATCGACACGACGGCTCATCCGGTCGGTCGGCGTTGTGGGCGATGAGGCTGTGGGCATCCTGGCGTCGCCGGTCCGCCATGCCGGGTCGGTCGAGGAGAAGAGGCTGAGCCAGTGGAATCCGGCGGTGGCGCCGTCCACGGTGCTCAGTGACAGGGCGACGACGCCATCCCCGTCGAGCCCGGTGTTCGCGACCCGGGCCCGGCTCGGCTTCCCGGTCCGTGGCCCGCTTGCCTTGCCAGAGTTGGCTCGTCAGGTGGTGAGCAGACGGTCGAAGAACGACCGATACTGCCTCAGGGCCAGGCGCAGGTCCTCGGTGGCGACCTCCTCACCGCGGTGCCACCGGGCTTCGAGCTCCTGTTTGCGCTCGGAGAATGTAGTGGCAAGCAACTGCATGACTTCGGCGACCAGCGTGTCTGCCGCGCTAACGGAATCTTGTGGGTCGTCAACGAATCGCTGCTGGATGTCCTGCCACCGGGAACGTAGAGCGTCTGTCTCCTGCGGCCCGAGAAGGGGCGCGTCACCGGGCTCCTGCGCCGACGCGTCACCCCCCTCTTCCGTGCCCAGCTCGTCTCCCGCCGCGTCCGTGATTCGGGACTCCGGCGTAGTCCTGTTGGCGTTGGGGACTGCCGTCAGATCGTCTCCATTTGAAGACTGCTGCGGTGTCTGTGTCTCAGACCGCGCGATGTCCTCGGTTGACATCCCCTCTTCGAAGGGTGCGGCGCTTTCGTCGCGCCCGAATACGCCTTCTCCTCGCATGGCCCCTTCACCTCCACGAAGTGGTTGCTGTGACCGCTCCGGTCCCCCCTGCATTCAGGTGCGTTCCCCACCCGGCGAGTCGTTGTCGTCTTTCAGCAGTTCCTCGAACAACGCTCGGTAGTGAACCATCGCGTTCCGTAGTTCTTCGGTCGAGGTACTCCGGCCACCGGCTCGCGCATTGATCTCGTGGGCGACGCGGTAGTGCTCCAGCGTTTGAGCGTGTTCCACCGACAGGTCTCGCATCTGTTGTTCGTATCCCTCTGTCGGATAGCCTCGATCGCTCATCAGGGTGGTCACGAGCCGGTCCGCTTCGCCGACAGCCCGATCAGGGTCGTCGACGAAATGCTCCTGCACGCTGGTCCAGTCCCTCGCGTACCGGTCCCGGACCGTTGAGGGCAGCGCCCTGATCTCCAAGCCTTCATGCCGCTGCTCTCTCGCAGTCAGGTCGCGTTCAGCAGCTCGACGACCGTGCTCTTCCTCAACCGTGCGGTCGTATTCCGGTCCGAAACGCTCGCGCAGGCGACGGCGCCGGGCTGCGATGCGCACGGCCAGCATGACCAGGGTCAGGACAATCACGGCAGCCACGATGATGGTGACGACTGTCCACATCGCATCCATCGCATCCTCCACTCAACTGACAGCCCCTGACCAACGGCAGAGCAGGGACGTCAGGTCGACACCGATCCAGGGCCACGCTCAACGAGCGGCAGTTGGGGACTCGGGCGACCTGGACATGCGCCCAGGCGGTGCACCACGCTTGCCCTGTCGGCGGCTGTACGCGCCCCTACGCCGCTACGCCCCTACCAGTAGTGCCGTCACCAGTAGTGCCGTCGGCCGCCCACGGCATGGCCGACGGATCCCAGGATCCACAAGATCGCTCCGATGACGACCAGGACGATCCCGATGGTCCACAGAATGGAGATACCGGCCAGGAATCCGATGACGAGCAGGACAATTCCGAGAAGGACCACGGTGTCCTCCACTCTCACGATCAGGCTCTCTCTACCACTTTCGTCCTCGCTTGTCGTCACGGCAACCCCTCGCCGACCTGCGCATTCCATGATCGTGACAGGTGGCGGGTTCGCGCATACGCTCGTTCCTGTTCTGCCTGGTCAGAGACTCGACGGGCTTGCGGTGGTGATGTCAAGGCCACCGTGTGCTGGACCGTCTTGAGTTCGCCTTCGTTTGCCGAACTTGAGAGTCGCAGTGTCAGCGGCCAGGTTCACCGGCAGCAGCGAGTCAGCGGCCAGCGGCGCCCAAGGGAGTTCACACCGTCGGCTTCGGCTGCCACACCGCGAACCGGTTGCCCTCCGGGTCGACCAGGTGGGCGAACCGCAGAGAGCCGCCGTCGACCAGCGGGACGGCCACGGTCGCGCCCAGTTCCTCGGCGCGACCGATCACCTCTTGCACGTCGTCGACCTGCACGTAGAAGATCGCCCAATGCGCGCCGCCGGCCGCGGAACTGTCCCACAGGCCGCCCTGACCATTGTTGATCATCTGATAGCCCTGGTCGGGGTCGCCGAAATTCCACTTGAACAGCGAACCGTAGAACCTACGGGCCGCCTGCGGGTCGGGCGAGCCGATCTCGAAGTAGTTCACCGCGGCCATGGCGGCCTCCTCATCCCGTAATCAGGGGTCTGGGCACCGGGGTGCCGTGTCGACGAGATGCGCCGAACCGAGCCATGCCCGGTTCGACAGGCGGAGGTTACATCCGGTCATCGCCCGCATCGTGGAGGTCCGCGCGCCAGGAGGCGCCCCCCTGGTCAGTCCTGCGTCCCGGGCTTCGGCCAGGTCTCCCGATAGGCGCGGTACGTCGGCCGGTAGATGAGCCGGGTCTGGATGTCATGCCAGGACAAGATGGACTCCGGTATGTCGGAGGGGTGCACCTGCGGCAGGTCGAGGAACGCACCGGCCGCGCGGGCCACCAGCACCCAGCAGTCCGCCTCCGCCTCGGTGAAGCCGACGGAGATGACCCGCCTCCGCTCCGCCTTCTCCTCCTCGGTCCAGTGGTAGTCGTCGGGCCGGGCCATCGTCCGGAAAGGCGCTTCGTCCTCTTCCGGGCCGGAGGAACTGCCCTCCGCAGCAGCGGATTTGGCCGTCGCAGTTCCCACCGTCGCAGAAGCGCCTACGACGGCCGCCGACCGCAGCATGGCCCTTCGAGTGCCGCCTTGCATACCCTCTCCTCACGGAGCGTCGAGTTCCGGCAGTGCACGTGTGCCGAAAATCAAGCCATGCGGATCGGTTCCCGCGCAAGACGCTGTCGGCGGCTGTCGAGCGGCCTCACCACGTAGGGCTCGTGTCCGTGCGGCACAGCCGCACCGCCACCCGGACTTCCGCCCAGCCGCACACAGCACCGCGTGCCCCACCATCCGCGCCGGGTTTCGGCCAGGGCACTGTTGACGACCGCATTGTGAGCTCGTATACCGTCACTCGGCCCGACCGGCGCTCCCCTCCTCGCACCCAGTCCGGCGGCAGCGCCGGGCGCACCTCCCGGGCAGGCCATCTCCTGCCCGGATTCGCGACGAAGACCCTGGCGGTGACGGTGTCGACGAAGCACGGCCAAGTGGCCGCGAAGCGCGGCAGTGACGTACTCCACCTCGCCGATCAAGCGCGCAACAGCGCGGCGCCGCCGCTGAGTTGCGGCCGGATGGTGGGCCGGGACGCGGAACGGGACCTCCTGGTACTCCATGCCCTCGCCCCGTCCGCCGTGCTGCTCGTCGGCGGAGAAGCCGGCATCGGCAAGAGCCGTCTGGTGCGCGAAGTTCTGGCCAGTCCGCGCCTGGGTCACCTCAACACGCTCATCGGCGCGTGCCAGGACCTGCGTGAACCACTCCCCTACGCCCCGGTCGTGGATGCGTTGCGACAACTGGCCTCCGTCGACGGGCCGCACAGCGTGAGCCCCGGGACCGGAGCGCTCCGAACGCTGCTGCCCGAGCTCGACAACCGCCTCGCTCCCGCGCTCGACCCGACCGACGACCCGCAGACGGAACGTCTTCATGTCTTCCGCGGCGTGGTCGAACTGCTCCGTACGCACGCCCCGGCACTGGTCGTGATCGAGGACCTGCACTGGGGTGACAGCGGCACACTCGATCTCCTGCGCTATCTGATCGGATCGATCCCGGAGGGGGTGCGGCTGATTCTGACGTACCGTCACGCTCCTTCTGACGGCGAGCACTTGGACGGGCTGCTGGCTCGGGTACCGCACGGGACGGTCCCGTGTGAGGTTCGGCTGCGGCCCCTGGGCGTGGACGACGTCGCCACCATGGCGGCGCAGTTGCTCGATGTCGACGCCGTACCGGACCCGCTTCCCAGCCAACTGCAGGCCCTCACCGCGGGTGTCCCGTTCGTGGTGGAGGAAGCCGTGCGCGCCTTCGCCGAGCAGCCTGACTTCTTCTCCCGCCACCCGGCGGGGCATCCGGTTCCGGGGGCAGCGGACCTGACGGTTCCGCCGGGGGTGCGGCATGCCTGGGTCGAGCAGGTGAATCGATCACCTCAAGACGTACGCCGGCTCATCAGCGCCGCGGCCGTGCTCCGCGGGGCGTGCGCCGAGGAACTGCTCGTGGCTGTCGCGGGTCTGCGGGGCGGGCATGGCTCGACCGCGCTGTGCTGGGCTCTGGAGCGCGGGCTGCTGCGGGAACTGACCGCGGGCTCTTACGGTTTCCGGCACGAGTTGGCGCGTCGCGCGGCCTACGAGTCGCTTGCGGCTCCGCTGCGCAGGCGGCTGCACCGACGTGCCGTGGATGCCCTGGTCCGGGCGCGCGGCCCGGTGCCGTACGTCCAGCTCGCGCACCACTGCCGCGAGGCGGGGTTGCTGAGCAGTGCGTTGAGGTACACGGAGCAAGCGGCCGACGCGGCCCGGTCGGCCGGTGACGACGCCGCCGCGACCCGCTTGTTGCGCGAGGCCCTGGTGGTCGGGTCGTTGCCCACTGCCACCACGGTGCGCCTCGCCGTCAAGCTGGGGCGATCGGCTGTGAGCGGTCTGGAGCACGCGGAGACGGTCGAGGTGCTGCGTGATGTGCTGGCCCACACGCCGATGCCTCGGGCGGCGCGGGGCGAGGTGCGGTACCGGCTCGGTGTGCTGCTGCGCAACCAGGCAGGTGCCGGCCTGGACGGACTCGAAGAGATAGCCAGGTCCATCCCCGAGTTGCGGAACCGGCCGCACCTGGCCAGTTGGGCGATGGCATCGCTCGCCCTGGCCACCTACCTGTCCGGCGCATCGCTGCAGGAACATCTCCAGTGGGGCGAACAGGCCCGCGCCAACGCGCTCCAACTGAGCGATGCCCATCTGCGCATCCATGCGGTCGGCGGCTTCGCCGCCACACTCATGCACTGCGGCGACGCCGGCGCGCTCGCGATGGCCGACGGTCTGCCTCTCCAGACCGACACTCCGAGCGAGCGACGCGATCTGGCCCGGGCGTGGAACAACCTCGCGCACACCGCGATCAGCGTCGGGCACCACCGACGCGCGGAGCTCTATCTGGAACGCAGCACCCGTCTGCTGTCACAGGCCGAAGCCTCCTACGTCACCGGCCTCGCCGACTCGACACGGCTGCTGCACAGTTGGGCGACCGGCCGGTGGCGTGATCTGGCGCAGCAGGCGGACCGGACCCTCGCCGTCCTCGAGGATGTGCCGGAACTCGCGGCGGAGGCCGAACTGGTCCTCGGGCAACTCTCGTTGGCGCATGGCCGACTGGCCCTCGCGGAGCGACACCTCAAAGCGTGTGTCCAGGCGTGCCTGCCCCAGGGGTCCGTGCCCGGCCTGCCCCAGGCCAGCGCCGCGCTCGCCCGCCTGATGCTCAGCGAGGGCGACGCCGCGGGCGCGTGGCATCAGGTCGAGCCGATCCTCAACGGGGTGCGGCGCAAAGGGGTCTGGGCGTGGGCCGCGATCGTCACGCCCGTAGCGGTCGAGGCACTCACCAGGGCGGGCGGGCTCCACCGGGCTCGGGAGTTGCTGACCGAATACAGCAGCGGCATCGAGGGCCTCGACGCCCCGGCCACGACCGCAGCGCTCCTGGCGAGCCTTGGTGTCCTGGCCGAAGCGGAGGGCGACTTCGCAATGGCCGGAGCGCACCATCGGGCGGCGGCCGCCGTCTACGAGGCCATGCCGGCACCTTACGAAGCGGCCCGCTCGCTGGAGGGCAGCGCGCGCTGTGCGCTGATCGAGGGCGACGGTGAAGGCGGGCACACGGCCGCGGCCGCCGCTGCGGCGGCTTTCGCCACCCTCGGGGCCTCCTGGGACCTGGCACGTGTGGGGCGGCTGCAACGCACGTACGGAGCGACCGTCGTCCACCGCATGGGACGGCGCGGCTACGGCGGTCAACTCTCCCCGCGCGAGCGCGAGGTGGCCCGCCTCGCCGCCGACGGCCTGACCAACCGTGAGATCGCCGCCGCCCTGTTCCTGTCCCGGCGCACCGTGGAAGAGCACATAGCCAAGGCCGTACGGAAGCTCGGTGTCGCCTCCCGTCACGCCATCACCAGCCGGCATCTGGAGCGGCATTCGGCGAACGCGCCCGACCCGCACGCGTCGGCCGGCCTCCCGGGCTCCGCGCGCCAATAACCCCGTACCCCCTACGGATTGCAGCGCCCCGGGGCGGAACCGATGGTTCTGGCACGGGGGGAGCGGGCGCCGACCAGGACGGCCGTCAGCGCCCGCTTTCAGGCAGCCATCTCCGAAGGAGTGGTACTCACATGCGACGAACCACGAGGCTGACGGTCGCGGCGAGTCTGGTCGCGGCACTGAGCACGCCGACGGTTCCGGCGGCGCTCGCCGAAGGCCGGGCGCCGGGCAAGACGTACATCGTGAGCTTGGACCGCACCGTGGACGACCCCGAGCGCTTCGCCTCCGCGCACGCCGCGAGATTCGGCGGCAAGGTCAACGGCGTCTACCGGCACGTGCTCAAGGGGTACTCCATCACCCTGCCCAACTCCGCTGCCCAGGCGCTGCGTTCGGCCCCCGGCGTGACAGCTGTGGAGCCGGACGGCCCGGTGTACGGGGTGGAGGTCGACGCGGGCGCCGACCGTGACTATCTGAACGCCGACGACGGGCCGGGCGCGGCCGCACAGGAAGTGCCGACCGGCGTCCGGCGGGTCTTCGCCGACCAGAACCCGAATCTGGACATCGACGGTCAGGACGATGCCCGGATGGATGTCGACATCGCCATCACCGACTCCGGTATCGACTTCGACCATCCCGACCTGAACGTGGTGTCGCGCGTCGACTGCACCTCGGGAACATGCCGCGAGAACCAGGGCGACGACGGCAACGGGCACGGCAGCCACGTGGCCGGAACCGCGGCCGCCATCGACAACGGCACGGGCGTCGTCGGCGTGGCTCCGGGTGCACGGCTGCACGCGGTCAAGACGCTCGGCGACGACAACCGGGGCCAGTGGTCCTGGCTGATCGCCGGGTACGACTACATCGCCGGCCGCTCCGGCACGATCGAGGTCGTCAACTCGTCCATCGGCGGCAGCGGTGAACCGGCCGCTCTCGGTACGGCGGTGAGCAACCTCGTCGGCAAGGGCGTCCCCCTGATCGTCTCGGCGGGCAACGACGACCAGGACGCCCGCGACAGCGCCCCTGCGAAGTACGACGACGTACTGACGGTCTCGGCGCTGGCCGACTCCGACGGCGAACCGGGCGGCTCCGGGGGCGCGCCGTCCTGCCGCAGCGACCAGGACGACACCCTCGCCGACTTCTCCAACTGGGGTACCAAGGTGGGCATCGCGGCCCCGGGCGTCTGCATCCACTCGACGTTCAAGGACGGCGGCTACAACCGGAACTACAGCGGTACGTCGATGGCCGCGCCGCACGTCACCGGGGCGGCGGCACTGGTGGCCATGGTCGACAAGCCGTCCGGCAAGGACGGGGTCCACGCCCTGTACCAGTACCTCAAGGACCACGGGAACACCGACTGGCAGGATGACTCCGGCGACGGCACGAAGGAACCCCTCCTGGACGTCGGCGACGCGCAGGCGTTCCCGCCGACCCAGGACGGCAACCGACGCCCCAGCGCCTCGTTCACCCACAGCTGCGACGAGACAACCCTCAAGTGCACCTTCGACGGCGGCGCGTCCTCCGACCCCGACGGCAGCGTCACCGCGTGGACCTGGGACTTCGGCGACGGCACCACCGCCACCGGAGAGACCGCCACCCGCACCTACGCCTCCCCGGGCAGGTACACGGTCAAGCTGACGGTGACCGATAACCAGGACGCCACGGGCTCGACGACCAAGTCGGTCCGCGTCGGCCCGAACCAGGCGCCGGAGGCGGCGTTCTCCGCCGACTGCGGCAACTCCGCGGGCGTCCGGTACTGCAAGTTCGACGGCTCCGCCTCCGCGGACCCGGATGGCTCCGTCGCCTCGTACGCATGGGACTTCGGTGACGGGTCCACCGGCAGCGGCGCCACCGTCGACCACATCTACTCGGCCGCGGGCACGTACACGGTCACCCTCACGGTGTCCGACGACGAAGGCGTCGAGGACGCGGAGACGAAGACCGTCAAGGTGCCGTAGCCGGACCGGCGACCCTCACCGCCCGGCTCGCTGCTCCCCCGAAGCCATGGGGTCCGCAGCTTCCCCCTGATCCGCGGACCCCATGTTCCACCGCCGCGCCTCGCCACACCCCAAAGGGCAGGCCGGTTCTCCCTCCACAGAAGGGCACTTCATGAAGATCCGAGGCACACTGTCGCGCCGGATGACCGTGGCACTGACGGCGGCCGCCCTGGCCGCCGGCGGCGCGGCGGCGACCGCTCCCTCGGCGCAGGCCGCCGCGGAAGGGACCGTCGTCGGAGCCGAACGGGCCGGCGCCCTGACCGGCTCGTACATCGTCACCCTCGCCGGTGACCCGGCGCGTTCCACGGTCAAGGCCCGCGCGGCGCAACTGGCCGACCGGTTCGGCGGGCAGGTCACCCACCTCTACACCTCCGCGCTGCGCGGCTTCGCGGTGCGGATGCCCGAGCAGGCGGCACGGCAGCTCGCCGCGCACCCGCAGGTGGCGAGAGTGGAGGCCGACGGCATCGCCGAGGCGACCGCGACCCAGCCCAACCCGCCCTCCTGGGGCCTTGACCGCGTCGACCAGCGGGACCTCCCCCTTGACGACAGCTACACGTACCCGAACAGCGGTGACGGAGTGACCGTCTACGTCCTGGACACCGGGATCCGCTTCTCCCACAGCGACTTCGGCGGCCGCGCCCGCAGCGGCTACGACTTCATCGACAACGACAACGACGCCTCCGACTGCCACGGCCACGGCACGCACGTCTCGGGCACCGTCGGCGGGTCGAAATACGGCGTGGCCAAGGGCGTCGACCTGGTCGGCGTGCGCGTCCTGAACTGCAACGGCCAGGGCAGCTACGCGCAGATCATCGACGGCATCGACTGGGTGACCGAGAACGCGTCCGGGCCGTCCGTGGCGAACATGAGCCTGGGCGGCAGCAAGAACCAGTCCGTCAACGACGCCGTCACCCGCTCCATCAACTCCGGCGTCACGTACGCCATAGCCGCCGGAAACGACAACGGCGCCAACGCCTGCAACACGACCCCGGCCTCCACACCCGCCGCCATCACCCTCGGCGCCACCCAGAGCAACGACAGCCGCGCCTCGTACTCCAACATCGGTACCTGCCTGGACCTGTTCGCCCCGGGCAGCAGCATCACCTCCGCCTGGCACACCGGCGACTCCGCGACCAACACCATCAGCGGCACCTCCATGGCCACCCCGCACACCGCGGGCGCCGCCGCTCTGCTGCTGTCCGCCAACCCCGGCTGGTCGCCGCAGACGGTCCGCGACCAGCTCGTCTCCGACGCCACACCGAACAAGGTCGGCAACCCCGGATCCGGCTCGCCGAACAGGCTGCTGTTCGTCAGTCCGTGACGAACGCGATGCCGGGATGTCGCCGCCCGCGTACCGATCTGTTCGGTACGCGGGCGGCGGCGTCTCCGGCAACCGACGCGGAGCACCGCCCTCGCAGGGAACGGCACCATCAGGCGAGCGACGGCCACCGATCGGCGGCCCACTCCGGCCAACCGGCCCACCCAGGAGGCGGGCCGCCGACCTCACGCCCTGCGAGTTCGGCGGCGCCGGGCTCCTCGAACAGCGCTCTCCAGCGCTCGAGATCCACCTCGCTCATAGGAAAGGTCTCATCCGGCGTGCTCGACTGCCGGTGGGCGACCCGAGCGCGTTGGGTACCGGGTCCACCGGAACGTACACGAGGTGACAGGAGGCGCCCACCGACTCCACCAGCCAGCGGATCGCCGACCTCTCGTCACGAGACCAGCAGCCGAAGTCGAGGACCACGTTGGTTCCCAGCCTCAACGCCTCCAGAGCGATCCAGAGCAGCCGCCCCTCCAGCACATCGCGCTTCCCGTCCGCCTCCGGCTCCCCGAAGAGCGGAATCATCCACTCGTCCGGCGTCAGCCGCAGGGCGCTGTGCACGTCGGCAAGCCGCCGCGCCTCCGTCGTCTTGCCCGCGCCTGGCAGGCCGACCGTCAGGAACAACATCGTCACGCCCCTATTGTTCAGTGCGGATTGTTCAGTGCGGATTGTTCAGGCGGATTGGGTCAGCATCAGGTTGCCTTACACGGTCATGAACTCGTCTCGCGCGCGATGAGACCCCAGCTCAGCGCACCCGACCCCGTGGTGTCAGCGGTACTGCGGGGAGTTCCGGGGCAGGCAGTGAAGCCCCGTCGTAGCCCTTCACTTCACCGAAGCGATCACCGTTCATCCAGTTCGAACGGGCTTGTGCGATCTCCTCGTTGGAGCGCCCGATGAAGTTCCACCACGAGGCGGCGGTACTTGTCGTGGTCGTAGCCGCGGTCGCCGAGGAGCGTGTCGGGTCGTCGTCTCGGCCGGCCGACCAGGCCGGCGACGGCCGGAACCCTGGCCAGAAGGGCATCAACTGCGCGACGTCGTTGCGGTGTCCGCCGGACAACGACACAGCGAGTGGGATGCCCTGCCCATCGACGAGGACGTGGTGCTTGCTGCCCGGACGTGCGCGGTCGACCGGGCTCGGTCCGCTTTTGGGCCCCGCCGAGCGGCCCGCACATGGCTGGAGTCGATCACCGCCCGGGACCAGTCCAACTGCTTCGCCACCCGCAGCTTCGTCAGCAGGACGGCATGCAACCGGTCCCACACGCCGGCCTCGTTCCACGCAGTCAGCCGCCGCCAGCACGTCATGCCAGAGTCCGAAGCCGAGCTCCTGAGGGAGGTACTCCCACTGGATGCCGGTATGGAGGACGAACAGGATCCCGCAGAGCGCCTGCCGGTCAGGCACCCGTGGCCGACCCGCGACCAACTTCGGCCCCGGCTTCGGCAGCAACGGTTCGATCAGCGACCACAGTTCGTCCGAGACGATCCACGGCCGAGCGTCCCTCTTCCCCACGGACAGACCAACGAGCAACCCCAGGTCCGAGCCCCGTGGACCGGGGCAAGCCGGGTTCCAAGATGCACGTCCTGTCGGACGCGAACGGACTGCCCCTCCTCGTCGGCGTCTCGGCCGCCAACACCCACGACAGCCTCGCCCTGAAGCCCGTGGTGGAAGGTCACCAAACGAGACACGACCCCCACCGCAGCCGCTACTTCAAACCGAAGCGGCGGCACGCCGACAAGGCATACGACGTCCCGCACCTGCGGAAATGGTTACGCGGCAAGCGCATCGGCGTCCGGATCACCCGCAAGGTCATCGAGTCCAGCGAACGTCTCGGGCGCCGCGGGGGGTCATCGAACGCACCATGTCCTGGCTGACCTGCTACCGCCGGCTCAACCACCGCTACGAGCACAACCCCCGCAACTACCTGGCCTTTCTCGGCCTCGCGGCAGCCCTGTGCTGCTACAAACGACTCGCCCGCCTCACCACATAGAACACGGTCTT
>NZ_JASCIS010000089.1 GCF_029968015.1 Streptomyces luteolus | reverse complement strand
GCCCCCCGGCGGGGGGGGGGGGGGGGGCCCCCCCCCCCGCGCGGGGGGGGGGGGGGGGGGCCCCCCCCCCCCCCCGCCCGCGGGTGCGGGCGCCGCTTCCCTGGTGTCCTGCCCCGGCTCGAAGCGCCGCGTCGCCCTGGACGCACGGCAGCGCACGCTCGACGGGTATGCGGTGCCGGACTTCCCGGGCCAGCTGCCACTGTTCTGAGGCGTACGAACACGGAGATTCCGGCGCGTACGATCGAGGGATGTCTGAACGCATGATCGCGGCCTGTGACGGCGCCGCGAAGAAGAATCCCGGCCCGGCCGCCTGGGCGTGGGTGCTCGCCGACCCCGCGGGCACCCCGCAGCGCTGGGAGGCGGGCCCGCTCGGCGTCGCCACGAACAACGTGGCGGAACTGACCGCGCTCGCCGAGCTGTTGGAGTCCACCGACCCGGCGGTGCCGCTGGAGATCCGGATGGACTCCCAGTACGCGATGAACGCGGTCACCAAGTGGATCGCGGGCTGGAAGCGCAACGGCTGGCAGACCGCGTCGAAGAAGCCCGTGGCCAACAAGGACCTGGTCGTCCGCATCGACGCGCTGCTCGGCGGGCGCGACGTGACGTTCGAGCACGTCCTCGCGCACCAGGTCGACGGCGACCCGCTGAACGCCATCGCCGACGCCGCCGCCAGCACGGCGGCCACCGACCAGCGGGCCGCGGGCACCGCGCACGGCTCGGACGGCTTCCCCGAGCCCGGCCCGCAGACCGAGGACAAGCCGCGCACGGCCCGCCCCCGCAAGAAGGCGGCGCCGCGCACCGGCGGCGGCCCGGTGATCAAGGCGAAGTTCCCGGGCCGCTGCGGCCACTGCCAGTCGCGCTACGACATCGGCGAGAAGATCACCAAGATCGCCCGTGGCTGGGGCCACGAGGGCTGCCGCGAGGCGGCTCCGGCGAGCTGAACGGAGCCCGCTCCCCGCCCCGCGGGCGAAAGGTCTGGACCAACTCGCCTTCTCCGTCTACCTTTTCCGTGCCCACCCGAAGCGCGATCCCTCAACTCGCCTGCGCCGTACGTCGGTCGACGTCGGCCGGAACGGAGCACGGCATGCTCGCTCGACCGGTGCGTCTCCTGGGGGCGGCGCTCGCCCTCGTCGCCGCCGCCCAACTCCCCGCCGCCGCGGCGCCGCCCGCGCCGCAGGACGAGGTGTGCGCGGTCAAGCCGAAACCCACGGGAAAGGTGCTGCAGGGCTACTGGGAGAACTGGGACGGCGCCGCCAACGGCGTCCACCCGCCCTTCGGCTGGACGCCCATCGACGACCCGCGGATCGGACAGCACGGCTACAACGTCATCAACGCCGCCTTCCCCGTGATCCGTTCGGACGGCACCGTGCTGTGGGAGGACGGCATGGACGCCACGGTGAAGGTCGCCACCCCGGCCGAGATGTGCGCGGCGAAGGCCTCCGGCGCCACCATCCTGATGTCCATCGGCGGCGCCGCCGCGGGCATCGACCTGGGCTCGACCAGCGTCGCCGACCGGTTCGTCGAGACCATCGTGCCGATCCTGAAGAAGTACAACTTCGACGGCATCGACATCGACATCGAGACCGGCCTCACCGGCAGCGGCGACATCGGCCGACTCTCCGCATCCCAGGCCAACCTGATCCGCATCATCGACGGCGTCCTGGACCGCATGCCCCCCGACTTCGGCCTCACCATGGCCCCCGAGACCGCGTACGTCACCGGCGGCAGCGTCACGTACGGCTCGATCTGGGGCGCCTACCTGCCCATCGTCAAGAAGTACGCGGACAACGGCCGGCTGTGGTGGCTCAACATGCAGTACTACAACGGCAGCATGTACGGCTGCTCCGGCGACTCCTACTCCGCGGGCACCGTCGAGGGCTTCGTCGCCCAGACCGACTGCCTCGACAAGGGCCTGGTCGTCCAGGGCACCACCATCCGCGTCCCGTACGACAAGCAGGTCCCCGGACTGCCCGCCCAACCCGGCGCGGGCGGCGGCCACATGACACCCGATCAGGTCGCCCAGGCCTGGCGCCATTACAACGGCTCCCTCAAGGGCCTGATGACCTGGTCCCTCAACTGGGACGGCTCGAAGAACTGGACGTTCGGCGACAACGTCAAGGCGCTGCAAGGGCGTTGACCGTAGGGCCCCGCTAATGAACGCCGGGCGCCGCCATGACGGCCGGGTCGACCGCCATGACGGCCGGGTCGACCGCCATGGCGGCGCTGGTCCGGTGGGTGCAGTCCAGGTGAGGCGTTAGTGCGAGAGGTCGCAGCAGCTCCCGCGCCGCATCCGCTCACTCACCTGGTGCCAGTGCTCGTCCGTCGCGCGGCGCTCCGTGGGCTTCGGTGCGGGAATCGCCGGGAACGCGGCGACCAACTCCCGTGCCGTATAGGTGACTCCACCGCGCAGCACCGACTCCGTCCGGACGAGTGAGTCGAAGTCGGTGAACGGGTCGCCGTCGACCACCACCAGGTCGGCGCACCGCCCCACCTCCAGGGTGCCCAGATCCCGTCCGGCGCCGAAGGCGCGAGCGGGCAGGACGGTCGCCGTGCGCAGGGCCTCGGCGGGGGAGAGGCCGTAGCGGTGCAGGGCGCGGAGGGCCAGATGGAGGTGGAGGCCGACCGCGACCAGGGGCTGGTCGGTGCCGAGGGCGACCAGGCCGCCGTGCGACAGGATGCGGTGGTAGATCCGCACCTCGGAGCGGATCGTCGCCAACTGGGCCTCCGTGGGCGGCTTCGCGGCCTCCTCCTCGACCGTGGCGACGTCCCAGGGCGGCATCAGCCGCGTCACCCGCTCGTCGCGGGCCAGGGAAGGGTCGGCGCCGATCAGCGGGGCGGCCGTGAACGGCGTGGCCACGAGGTGGAAGTCGCCGTGTGTGTAGATCTCCGTGACGTCCTGCCCCGAGCGCCCGCCCGCCGTGAGGGAACGTCCGAACTCCTGCCGCTGCGTGGCCTGCAGATGGGTCGTCAGGTCCTGGCCGAGCTGCATGCCGGGCGAGAGCAGGTGGCTGCCCGCGCGCACGCCGAGCTCCTCGTGCGCGAACCGTGCGGCCTCCGCCATCACCCAACCCGGCGCCCGCACATACGTCTTGACGAAGTCCCAGTCCAGGGCCGCACCCCTCCGCAGGGAACGGCGGAGCCCCGCCCTGGTGGTGTGCGCCCTGCTCATCCCGTACGACGGACGCGGGCCGTCCAGGAGCTCGCCGGTCGTCAGGAGCCGGGGGCCGGCCAGTTCACCGGCGGCGACGGCCTCGCGCAGCCGGGCCTGCTCGTAGGCGAAGCCGCCGAAGGAGACCGCCGTCGTGATGCCGTACGCGAGCTGCAGCGCGGTCTGCCGGCCGCCGTACGTGGCCTGCCAGGGGTGGGTGTGCGCGTCCCAGAGACCGGGGAGCACGGTGTGCGCGGACGCGTCGACGCGGCGCCGGGCCGGGCGGCCCGCCCGGTGCGGCTCGACGGCGGTCACCCGGCCGCCGCGCACCACGAGGTCGACGTCCTCGCGCACCGCGTCGTCGCCGCCCGTGCCGTCCCAGAGCCGGCCCGCGTGCACGACCGTGTCGGCGGGCGTGGGGCGCCGGTGGTCGAGGGGCACGCGGACCGTGCGCGTACGGCCGTTCCCGATGTCCACGAGGCGGAGGCGGCCGGCCGACTGGTACAGGACGCGGCGGCCGTCCGCCGACCACGACGGGTGGTCGGCCGGCTCGTCGCCCAGGAGCTTCGGCGTCCCGTCGGGCGTGCCGTCCGCGCGGATCGGCAGCAGCCACAGGGCGGACTCGGCGACGAGCGCGAAGTGCCGCCCGTCCGGCGACCACACCGGGCCGCTGCCGTAGCGGTCCGAGAGCGACTGGTGCGGGGCGAGCGCGTGCAGCCGCGAGGAGCCGTCGTCCGCGTCGGCGATCCGGATGACGTTGTAGCCCTCGCGGAAGCGCTGGTTGAGCCGTGCCAGGTCGCACAGCGCGATGTGCCGACCGTCCGGCGACCAGCTGGGCCGCCCGGGCGCGCCGCCCGCCCCGAGCGGCTCGGCCACCTTCCGCTCCTCGCCGGAGTCGAGGTCGAGGACCATCAGGTTGTACGCCAGGTCGAGCGTGGCGAGCCGCCGCCCGTCCGGCGAGAGGGCGGGGTGCACACGCCCGCCGCGTACGAGGACCTCCTCGCGGCCCGAGTCGAGCTCGCGCCGGACCACCGCGTGCAGCCCGTCCCGGTCGTCCGTGTAGAGCAGCGAGCGGCCGTCGGGGGACCAGCTCGGCGCGAGCGGGTAGCGCGTCGGTGCGGAACGGACCAGTCGGCGCGGCGGGCGGCCGCCCGAAGTGTCCGCGAGCCAGAGGGAGTTGAGCGCGGCGAACGCCACCTGCCGGCCGTCCGGGGACAGCGCGGGCAGATGCAGCCCGCGCACCGGACGGCTGCCGCCCGGGTCGAGGTCGTACCGCTTGGCGCGGTAGCGCGGCCGGTCCACGGAGAGCTCGCCGCGGAACGGGATCGCCTCGTACGCGTCCGGCCGTTCGGGGCGGACGAGCCGGAACGCGCCGTCCACGGTGAGCAGCAGCTCGTCGCGGCCGGTCCAGCGCGGCGGCACCGGATGCACGTCACCGTCCACCGCGACCGCCGCGCCCGCCACGAGGAGCGTGCAGGAGGCGCTCGGCGCGGGAGTGGTGCGCAGCACCGCGAGCGTCCCGGCCGGGGAGAGCGCGGGTGCGAGCAGTTGGGTGCCGGTGCGCTCCTCCGCGTACACGGTGGTCACGGGGCCCGAGCCGTCAGCGGGTACGGACGCGACCGTACGGGAGTCGAGGCCCGGGCGTTCCGGCAGCACCCGGCCCCGCACGAACAGCACGCGTGTCCCGTCCGGGGACCAGGTCGGGTCGAAGTCCTCCCAACGGCCGTCCTGGTGCGGGCCTTCCTGCCCCGGCACACCCGTCAGGCGGGTCAGCGCGCCGGAGTCCAGGTCGAGCACCCAGATCCGGTACGGGCTGCCCGCCACCGGGTCGCCGCCGCGCTCGGAGGCGAACGCGATCCGGCGGCCGTCCGGGGACCAGGCCGGGCCGCGGTCGTCCCAGGGGCCGTCGGTGCGACGGGTGAGGTCCGAGCCGTCGGGCTTCAGCGTCCAGATGTGGAACGTGCCGCCCCGGAACGCGCAGACCGCGAGCAGGCTCCCGTCAGGCGAGAACACCGGCCGGGTGGGCTCCAGGTCGACCGGCGTGAGCGGCGCCGCGACGCCGCCCGAGCGCGGCACCGACCAGAGCACGCCCTGCACTTCGGCGACCACGGCACCGGACGGCGCGAGCGTGGCGGCGCCGTTGGTCGCGGCCGTGAACGTGTATCCGACCTCCCGGCCCGAGGCCGCGGCGGCGGGCCGGGGGACCGTGACCGTCGAGGCCAGGGCGGCGGTGGCGGCGGCACCTTGCAGGAAGCGGCGTCTGCTGACATCGCCGGGGTCCGCGTCGGCCGGGGACTCGGGGCGGCGGGGTACGTCCGAAATGTCCAACGGGTCCTCCTGTGGCCGTGATCACGTGTGCGGGCGAGTCTGCCCATGCGTGCGGGCCGCGCGGAACACCACGTTGAGCCGTTGGAGGAGTGCGGACCGGTGAATCCCGGCCAGTCCGCCCGAGCGGACTACGCGGCGGCGGATCCGGTGGCGGAACCGGCGCCCGCTCCGGAAGCCCCGGCCGTCGCGGCATCGTCGCGCCGCCCGCCTGCCGTGGTCCCGGAGTCGCGGCCCTCCGCGTACCACTCGCGCACCAGGGTGTCGTAGATCGGCGTGCTCGACACGGGAGCAGCGGAAGGAGTGGGCGAGGCGGTCGGTTGCGGGGTCTTGGTCATGTTCATCGGTACACCTGGGATACGGCTCGTTGCTTGTGTCACCGCGGCACCGTACGGCACGTGACCTGCTCGCAGCTGTGATCGATCTCTCCCGGGGCCGATCGGGGAGACGCCGCTCAGGGCCCGGTCCCGCGCCGGTACGCGGAAGGGCTCAGCCCTGTCTGACTCCGCGTCCTGGCACGGAGGTTGGCGGCCGCGCCGAGACCGCCGCGCGGGGCCACCACGTTGGGCCCGGCCTCGCCGCGTTCGATGAGACGGCGGGCGTACGCCGAGCGGTGACCGAGAGCGAACCCGTCGAGCCGTTCCTCCGCCCAGACGAGCAGCGGGCCGATCGACCGTCGCGCACCAAGGGGCACCGGCCGCTCCACGAACTGCCGCTGCCCGCCCTGCCGATGGGCGGCGCAGGTCTCAGTTGATCTCGGTGGCTTTCACCGCCTGCGCAGGCGGCCGGTAGGCGTCGTCGGCGTACCGGCTGCGGGATGACGGAAGTCACGGCCGGGCGGCCTGGACCTCACGGGTGAACGGGGCGCCGCCGCGGCGCACGTAGAAAATTCCCTTGCGGCGCCGGTCCGGGAATCGTGATCCTCGACGGATGGCTTCCCCAGTGCCCCCGCCGCCGGACGGCCGCGCCGGGATCGACGCCCCACTCGTCGAGCGGCTGATCGCCGCCCAGTTCCCGCGGTGGCGCGGGCTGCCGGTCGAGCCGGTGCCCGTGGACGGCTGGGACAACCGTACGTACCGGCTGGGCGACACCATGACCGTGCGCCTGCCCACCGCCGCCGGGTACGTCCCGGCCGTCGACAAGGAGCACCGGTGGCTGCCGCGCCTCGCGCCCGACCTGCCGCTCGCCGTGCCCCCGGTGCTCGCGAAGGGAGAGCCGGGCGAGGGCTATCCGCATCCCTGGTCGGTGCGCGGCTGGCTCGACGGGGACACGGTGACGCGTGAACGCATCGGCGACATGGGCGAGTTCGCCGTCTCGCTGGCCGCGTTCGTACGGGCCCTGCAGCGCTGCGACCCGGACGGCGGGCCGCGCGCGGGCGTGCACAGCTTCTACCGCGGGGCGCCACCGGCCCACTACGACGAGGAGACCCGGCGCTGTCTCACGGCCCTCGACGGGCACGTCGACACCGGCCTCGCGGCGAAGGTCTGGGACGCGGCCCTCGCCGCCGAGTTCAGCGGACCGCCCGTCTGGTTCCACGGCGACATCGCCTCCGGCAACCTGCTGCTCGTCGACGGGAAGCTCAGCGCCGTCATCGACTTCGGCACCTCCGGCGTCGGCGACCCGGCCTGCGACCTGGTGATCGCCTGGACCCTGTTCGCGGGCGCCGACCGCGAGATCTTCCGCCGGGCCGTCGGACAGGACGACGGTACCTGGGCGCGGGCGCGCGGCTGGGCGCTGTGGAAGGCGCTCCTCGTGCTGTCCGAGACCGTCGACCAGGCCTCGGCCACCGCTTCCGCCACGGCCGCCGTGAACCGGCACGTGATCGGCGAGGTGCTCGCGGACCACGCGCGCTACGCGTGACGCCGCCGCTGCCGCCCAGGTCAGGGGCCGCATGCTCCCGTACGGGTGACGGCGGGGGCGTGCCGACCGGCCGTCGGGGCGCGGCCGGACCATGATCACCGCATGTCACTCCTCCCCGCCGCGGCGCCGCTGCGCCGCCGCCTCCTGCTGCCCGCACTCGCCGCCCTCTCCCTGTTCACCGCCGTCGTCCCGGCTCAGGGCACCGCGCAGGCACACCAGGCGGGCCTGCGCTGTCCGCACTCCGCCTGCGGGTCGACGAGCGTCGGGCAGCCCTCGCTCGCGCCGCCGTCGCAGGAGCCCTGCACCAGCAAGGAGCAAGTCGTCTGCCGCATCCGGGAGATGACGCCCGCCGAGCGGTACGAGGCCCGGGACGTGCGCGTCCGCTACCACCAGCTCCTCACCGACATGGGCCGCAGGCGCTGCGAGCTGGAGCGGGCCGGGGCGAGCCCCGAGACCGTCGCCCGCGAGCTCGTCCGGATGCGCAACGAGGCCAAGGACATCGCCCGCGCGGGCATGACCCCCGCCCAGGTCGCCGCCCTGGAGGAGCGCAACCGCAAGAAGTACGGCAATCCGCTCGGCCCGACCGCCGACCAACTGCACACCAAGTACGGCTCCTGGGAGGAGGTCGTCGAGTCGGCGGGCCGCACCAGCGCGGCCGTCGACGGCGAGCTGGGCCTCGCGTACAAGGCCTGCCCCTGCTCGCGCACGCAC
>NZ_JASCIS010000088.1 GCF_029968015.1 Streptomyces luteolus | reverse complement strand
AATGCCAGAGGCCCCGCCGGGAATGCTTGAATCCGGCGGGGCCTCTGGCGCTCTTGACGGCAGTCATGAGCGGCACCTGCGGTGGTCAGTCGACGGCACCTGGGAGAAGCTGCTCCAGCATGTCCAGGCCGTCGCCGACGCTGCGGGCGGCATCGACTGGAACATCAACATCGACTCCACCTCGATCCGCGCTCACCAGCACGCCGCCGGGGCCCGCAGGCTCCGCCGCTGTCGTCACTCGGCGCCTCAAGGGGGGGCCGCGCAAAGATCAGTTCACATGCGTACGCACTGCGCTCGTACTCATGCCTGGTGGAGGCGTCGCGGCGGGCGAAGCTCTGGGCCGCTCCCGCGGCGGACTGACCACTGAGCTCCACCTGAGCGCGGACGGCCGGTGCCGCCCACTCTCTTTAGTCTTTACGCCGGGACAGCGTGCAGATGGCACCCAGTTTGAGCCGGTCATGGACAAGATCCGCGTTCCCTGGCTCAGGGCGGGAAGACCGAGGCGGCTACCGGACAGCGTCGGCGCCGACAGGGCGTACAGCAACGGACTGATCCGCGATTACCTGCGACGACGCGGTATCCGACACGTAATCCCGGAGAAGAGCGACACAAGATCGGCCCGTCGGCGGAGGGGTTCACGCGGTGGCCGGCCCCCTGGCTTCGACAAAGCCCGATACAAAGCTCGAAACACCGTGGAGCGGTCGATCAACAAGATCAAGCAGTTCCGAGCCGTCGCGCCCCGACACGACAAGCGCGGATACGTCTTCCTCGGCACCGTCACCGCCGCGGCACTCCTCGTCTGGCCCCGCACGTGATCGAGGAGACAGGCCCTAGAACCGCGAATGAGCACGACTCAAACGGCCCGATTCGGTATCCCGCGCGGCTTCTGCATGAGGGCCCACCGGTTCGGCAGGCCCTCGAAGGCATGCTGAATGCCTCCACGCTAGGCGGGGCAGTTCAGTGCGCTGTAGCTATTCAGTCCGGGTAGTGGTCAACGACACTCGCTAAGTTTGTACTGCTCACCCAGGCCCACACCAGCCACGCGACCTGTGAAATGAGGTGAAGACCCTCTCAATGCGGTGAGTGACAGCCTGGTCCGAAGGGCCGGCATCACGTTCTGTCCGTGGCCGTCCATTGAAGATGCGGCGGGCGCACACGAGCACATAGTGGCTGACCCTTGGCATCGGTGAGGCTCAGCCTTGCGGTGAGGTGCCCCGTCCGGGCAGCGGCTTCAAGAACGCCCGGATCGACGTCGCCGAGCATCAGCTTGGCGCGGCGGAACATCGTGAAGGCACCGGACTCGTCAACGTTCCCCCACGACAGGTAGATAAAGCGTCCACCGAGCCGGTTTTGGATGTATGGGCCCTTGACCTCGACTCCACCGCCCGCATTGGATACGGCGGTGCAGTCCAGCGTCCAGAGAGCCGACGGGGCATCGCCGGGGTGCAGGTCGAGCAGCTCGCCAGGCTTGTCCTTGCGCTGAACACCCACGTGAATGTTGTCGTACCCGGGAACGTCGGTGCCGGCGACGGCGCAGGAGCGGCCCGGCAGTTCGGAGGCTTCAATATGGATCTGCATGGCCCCATGCTCCTCCATCCGTCCCCACAAGACCCGACTCACTTCGAAGGTGCCAGTCTTCCCCGGCATAGCACTGCGATTCCGGCGAATCGACCTCACGGCAGACGATCACCTGCTAACGATCTCGTCACCGACCAGCCCGTAGTCGACGGGGCCGCTGAAGCGGGCAGAGGCGAAGGTCGCGACTGAGCATGTCGAGTGGAGCATCCCGGTACCGAGCGATGCGCCAGAGGTGCCATGGAAGAAGCGGTGTCTGGGAATGGGACGACGGCACCGGCAGCGGAGCCATCAGCCTTGAAGCCTTCCTAGCGGCCTCTGGCTTGGTGCTGGCTCCCGCGCGTTGGTGAGCTGACGCCGTTACAGTAGGCGCGGTCACGTACGGAATCGCAAATCACGTCGGGCGAGTATCTGGCCTCGGACCCGGAGGACCCCGACGACCGCAGCTCGGCGGAGTCGGCGAATACGGCTCGGTCGACCTCAAAGGGTGCCGACAGGCGACGCCGTGCACATCGACCCGCCCTGCCCCTCCGGCTCTTGAGTTTTTGGGCCGCTCGTAGTCGGCGAACCGTCGTCGATTTCTGTTCGGGTGGTCTGCCTTCCCGGCCGGACTGAGTGATCGACTGCGCGGGCAGCGGGCAACTCGAGTTGCCCCTGGTGCGGGTGGGCAGCGTGCTGGTGACGCCGGTGGGGTGCGGGAGCCACCAGCTGCGATTTTCGCGTAGCCGCAGGCCAATTGGGGGTGCCGTGGGACTTCTTGCGAGAGCATGGAGAGAGAAGTCCCAGAGAAGTCCCAGAGAAGCCCCAGAGAAGTCCCACGGGATTGTGAGTTTTCGCGTTTCTGCAGGTCAGGGCCGTGCGACGATACGGGTCATCAAATGTCCCGGAACGTCTCGATCTGCGCCCCCACGGAGTTGAGCCGCTCCGCCAGGTCCTCGTAGCCGCGGTTGATGACGTACACGTTGCGCAGTACGGACGTGCCCTCCGCCGCCATCATCGCCAGCAGGACGACCACCGCCGGGCGCAGCGCCGGCGGGCACATCATCTCGGCGGCGCGCCAGCGGGTCGGGCCCTCGACAAGGACCCGGTGCGGGTCCAGGAGTTGGAGGCGGCCGCCCAGGCGGTTGAGGTCGGTGAGGTAGATCGCGCGGTTGTCGTAGACCCAGTCGTGGATGAGGGTCTGGCCCTGGGCGGCGGCCGCGATGGCCGCGAAGAACGGGACGTTGTCGATGTTCAGGCCCGGGAACGGCATCGGGTGGATCTTGTCGATCGGCGCCTCCAGTTTGGAGGGGCGCACGGTCAGGTCCACCAGACGGGTGCGGCCGTTGTCGGCGGCGTACTCGGCGGAGCGGTCGGTGTCGAGGCCCATCTCCTCCAGGACCGCCAGCTCGATCTCCATGAACTCGATCGGCACGCGCCGGATGGTGAGTTCGGACTCCGTGACGACGGCGGCGGCGAGCAGGCTCATCGCCTCGACCGGGTCCTCGGAGGGGGAGTAGTCCACGTCCACGTCGATGGTGTGCACGCCGTGCACGGTCAGCGTCGTCGTGCCGATGCCCTCGACCTTGACGCCGAGCGCCTCCAGGAAGAAGCAGAGGTCCTGGACCATGTAGTTGGAGGAGGCGTTGCGGATGACGGTGACGCCGTCGTGCCGGGCCGCGGCGAGCAGCGCGTTCTCCGTCACGGTGTCGCCGCGCTCGGTCAGCACGATCGGGCGGGACGGCGAGGTGCGCTGGACCTCCGCGTGGTAGACGCCCTCGGTCGCGGTGATGTCCAGGCCGAAGCGGCGCAGGGCGATCATGTGCGGCTCGACGGTGCGCGTGCCGAGGTCGCAGCCGCCCGCGTACGGCAGCTTGAAGCGGTCCATCCGGTGCAGGAGCGGGCCGAGGAACATGATGATCGAGCGCGTACGGCGGGCCGCGTCCGCGTCGATGGCGTCCAGGTCGAGCGTGGCGGGCGGCACGATCTCCAGGTCGACGCCCTCGTTGATCCACCGGGTGCGCACCCCGATGGAGCCGAGGACCTCGAGGATCCGGAAGACCTCCTCGATACGCGCCACGCGCCGCAGCACCGTACGGCCCTTGTTGAGCAGCGAGGCGCAGAGCAGCGCGACGCAGGCGTTCTTGCTCGTCTTGACGTCGATGGAGCCGGAGAGCCGGCGGCCGCCGACGACGCGCAGATGCATCGGACCGGCGTAGCCCAGAGAGACGATCTCGCTGTCGAGTGCTTCACCGATTCGAGCGATCATCTCAAGACTGATGTTTTGGTTGCCGCGTTCGATGCGGTTCACAGCGCTCTGGCTGGTACCGAGTGCCTCGGCGAGCTGGGACTGTGTCCAGCCCCGGTGTTGACGGGCGTCACGGATGAGCTTGCCGATGCGTACGAGGTAGTCGTCTGCCATGCCGCGACCGTATATCGGATGTGAGATAAAAGAGAAACGGAGTGCGTCCATCCGGGTGACGCCGCGTGTCGCGTTCGGGATCGCTCCGGGATCACGTTCGGGGGCAGGGGTGTTGACGCCGGGTCAGAGGTTGTGGGCGACCGGATGCAGGGGCTGGTACAGCGGCAGTTCGGAGCCGCTCGGCAGCCGGACCGCCGTCAGCCTGCCCCACGGCGCCTCCGCGACCGGACGCGTGACCTCGGCGCCGCGTTCGCCGAGGCGGGCGAGGGCGGCGTCCAGGTCGTCGCACATCAGATAGAACTCGTGCTTCGGTTCGCCCTCGGTCGGGTGAACGGCCACCTCGGCGGGCGGCAACTTGAAGATGAGCCAGCCGCCGCCCGCGTCGACGTGCGGGAAGCCGATGACGTCCCGGAGGAAGGCTCGGTCGGCCTCGGCGTCCTGGGAGTAGAGGATCACGTGTGAGCCGGTGAACATGCATTGATGCTCACATATGTCGCGCATAGGCGATAGTTGGGGTGAATCGACCTCAGGGGTGCGTTGCGTCTACTGGCGCGGGTTCCCCGGGCAATCAGGACACGATCTGGCCTCGATGGCTCCTACTGTCACTCCTGGCCGGCCGACAGGGGCGGCATCTGCGGAAGGTGAAGACCATGCCCGAGAACAAGCTCACCGGCGAGCGGGCCGAATGGCTGGACCTGCTCGCCCACCACCGCCACTTCCTGCGCTTCACGACCCGTGACCTGACCGACGAGCAGGCCGCGCGGCGCACCACGGTCAGCGAGCTGTGCCTGGGCGGACTGGTCAAGCACGTCACCGAGGTCGAGCGCAACTGGACGAACTTCATCCTGAACGGCCCATCCGAGATGGGGGACTTCGGGTCCATGACCGAGGCCCAGGTGGAGGCGTACACCCAGGGCTTCCGGATGCTGCCCGGCGAGACCCTGGCCGGCATCCTCGCCGAGTACGAGGAGGTGGCCGCCCGTACCGACGAGCTGATCGCGACCCTGCCCGACCTGGGGGTCTCCTGGCCGCTGCCGAAGGCGCCCTGGTTCGAGGAGGATGCCCGCTGGTCGGCGCGGCGGGCGTTGATGCACATCGCCGCCGAGACCGCGCAGCACGCCGGCCACGCCGACATCATCCGCGAGTCCCTGGACGGCGCGAAGAGCATGGGGTGACGGGACTTTACGGACACGGCCTGGCGCATCCCGGGGGCGAGCCCGCGTCCGCGTGACGTGTGTCTCGTCCCGACTGTGCGACGCGCCACGGGAAACGGGTATGTGCCCTCCGGCCGGGTGTCCTGTCTCAATGAAGTTAGTCGCTCGCCTCGCGTTGACCTGCGTGGACTAAGTTGAATGAGACGGTTCGCGGGTAGTGCCCCAAGAGGGGGCACTACCCGGTTCTGATGACGTCACGACTGGTTGCCGTCCCGAAGGGGAAGCTTGTCGCCGATCCCCGCGACCAGAGCCTTGACCTCCTCGGGGAACTGCTGGGCCCAGGTCGTCAGGAACGCGCTCTTGACGATGTGGCCAGAGGTGAAGTCCAGGTCGCCACCGATCTGCTCCCAGATCGTGTGCCGGTCCCAGTTGGTCAGTGCCCGCTCTGTCACCACCTTCTTCACCCGTTCCTGCGCATGCAGGCCCAGGTGGAGGGCCACCGCGAGCCGACCTGCTTCCTCGTCGAGACAGTCCAACACCCGTTCCAGCACATGGGCTTCGGGATAGCTGGATCCAGGAAGCGTAAAGATGCCATTAACCGGGTTGGCGCGTTCGGCCTGGTCGCCGTCGAGGATGCAAATCGACGGATAGGTTGCTGTGGGGTCGACGTTGTGATGGGTGTTGACCTTGATGGCTGGGTCGTGCCCTCCCATCGCATGCACCTTGACCTCGTCGAGCTCGATGCCACCATGGCTGCGCAGAGCGGTGAGGACCATGAGCTCGGCGAAGTCGTCCTCGACGAAGATCGCGAGCTTGGCCTGGATCTGTCCGGTGATGGTCCGCAGGGCTTTGACGTCGAGCTTTCCCTGGATCACGTTGCCCTGCAGAGCGGCCCAGATGGCCTTGAAGGGCAGCGGGGCGAGCGCGTCGTTGGAGTGCGTGGTGAAGATGACCTGGCAGGACTTGCGGTGGGCGACACCGATCAAGTACTCGACCATGCGCTGAGTGGCCATCGGGTGCAGGCCGTTCTCGATCTCCTCGATGAGGATCATGGCTCCGGGTGAGGCCGCTTCGACTTCGGCGACGATCCGGATAACGCTCGCCTCGCCGGCACCGAAGTGGAATTCGGAGTAACCGTCCCCCCGAGGGGTAAGCCCGGAGAAGAGCGAGACCTTGCCCGCAGTGTCCACGAAGAGTTGCCGAAACCCCTCGATGGGCTTGGCCAGAATCTTCGCGGCATGCTGCGTGACCTCGGGATCAAGGGTCACCTCGCGGGCGGCGGCGAAGGACCCGCCGACGGCGGCCTTGAGCTTGGACCGCTCCGTGGCGGGTAGGGTTCGCTCGACTCCGAACACCAGCACCTCGCGGTCCAGGGCGGTGCGGTTCCACTTCAGCTGCTTGAAGCTGGCGGTGCGTGAGACCGACAGGCGCGGCGTGTGCTCCTTGTCGATGAGTTCATACTCGATCGACCAGTTCTGCATGCTGGCGTCGTACTTGCCGCTCTTGGCGAAGAACCGTCCCGGTGACACGCTCTTGTAGGCCAGCGCCGCCGCCCCCAGGACTGTGGTCTTGCCTCCGCCGTTCGGCCCGACCAGTGCGGTGACGGGAAAGTCGAAGGTGACCTCTCGATCCGTGAACCCCCGGAGCTTCCGCAAGGTCAGCCGTTTGAGGTATTTGCCGTAGTTCTCCTTGGAGGCCTTGGTCTCCAAGTCGGTGATCACGCTCGGTCGGACTTCGCTCCTGTAGTCAGCCACCACTGCCCCCTATGTGCCTCTCGACTGCTTGTTGGTTCATCGTCCCAGATCTGATGAAGTGAAAGATGGCCCGTCGCCCAAGCCCGGTGGGACTGTCTTCGTTGGGATGGTCGGCGCTCGGATGGATGGTGGGATGGGGCGTAGTGGACTTGCTGTTCGCTGAGGCGCGCGGGGCCTGCGATGCTGTTTCGCGATCTCCCATCGTTGCTGGAGCCAGGCGACGTGGCGGCGGCGTTTGGAGATGTAGAGGCTGAGCGTCGCGTAGGAGACGGACGTGTCGTGGTCGTCCATCAACGCGGTCCAGATGTCTCGGGTGCCGAGGCCCACGTCGAGCATTGCGTTGATCAACGGCGCGACCGGACGAGTCACTGGGGTCTGATGGGGCCGGAGGGCGCGGGACAATGGCCTGTTGCGGGTGAGGGCGTCTCGCACGAATCGCTTCGGGACGCCGTAGCGGTCGGCGAGTTGCCGGAGGGTCAGGCCCTCGTCGCGGGCAGCGTCATGCAGCTGGAGGTAGAGTTCCGGCTGCCTGCTTGCGAGGTGTGCTCGTCCCGGCCCTGGCCGATAGCGGCGGCGCGAAGTACTCACATCGAGCAGCGCCTGCTCCAGGCTTGCGACCATGCGTCCGGTGACGTCGGCGAGACGTTCAACGCGCGGTTTTCCGAACCAGAATGGCGGTCCGCAGAGAAATCCGTGCAAGTAGCTGGGCCTGAGGTGGTTGGCTCGAGCGAGGCGGCGGATGAAGGAGTCGGTTCCCTCACCAAGTCGCGGTGAGACCTGAATGGGAAGCCGGGCCAGCCGTCCCGGCAGAGCTCCGGTCACCGTGTGACCGTGTTCTTCAGCAGTTTCCTCGGGGTTTCCGCAGCGTGGTCCAGGGGGATTGCGTCGAGCCCCTCCTTGGTCACGCGTTCCGTCCCGTTGAGGATCGCGTCGATCGCGGCGCCCCGGATGGCGTGGGACAACGCACCGATCATGCCGTCGGCTCGGTTGTGAAGGTAGCGGTCCAGCTTGACCAGGCTGCCCGGCGGGTGCTCATGCAGGAGCAAGGTCTCCTCCATGGTTGCCACCAGCCCCTTCCACTCGTCGCCGTAGGGGAATGGGCGGGTGGGGACGAGGGTGAAGCGGCCGGCGATCTGGGCACCTCGGGTGCCTGCCAGGAGTTCGCTGGTTTCGAGGCCGATGCCCGCGTAGACGAACGTCGCGGGGATGCGTTCGGAGAAATACTTCAAGGTGTCTGAGACCTCGCCGCCAGCCCGTGTGACCTGCGAGACGTTGTGAATC
>NZ_JASCIS010000087.1 GCF_029968015.1 Streptomyces luteolus | reverse complement strand
AGGGAAGGCTAGTGGGAGTAGAGGGGAGTCAGCGAAGTGCGTCCCCTACGTCCCCTGCGTCCCCGCTTCAGTGGAGCTATCTCGACAGTCCCGCAGGGACTCATTGCCCAGCACAGTGAAGTCATGAGCTGGGCCTGATACGCCTGGTGTTTTCGGCAGAGTGAGTGAGAGCCACTGGGCAACGGAACTGAGAGCCACGTTGCTCCATGCGTGATGGTGATGGACTCGACGCAAGTTCACGATCGGCAATCGGAATGGAAGCCATCCCTATCGGGTGATGGGCGGCGACGTCGGGGTGGGCGGTGTGTCCGCGGTCGTGATCCGAGGGCGTGCCGGTAGCTGGATGTTCCCGGGCCCTGCTGTGCCGTGCCCCTGGCAGGCGCCGGACAGCAGGGCCCGTTGCGCGTGCGAGAGAGGGGGAGCGCCGCAGGGTGCGGTTGCTCCCCCTCCTGCTCTCTTGTGGGGGCAGGTTGTGACGTCAGGCCGCGGTGGTCAGCGGTTTGGTGCCAGGCCGGGGCGGGGTGGTAGTTGCGGTGCGCTTGGCGGTGTGGCGGCCGTAGATGTTGTTGGCGATGACTGCGCCGAGGGTGATGGTGACGCCGGTGAGTTCGGCGGGAGTGGGCTGGTGGCCGCGGATGGCTTCGATGGCGAAGGCGGTGATGGGGACGAGGTTGATGAAGAGCACACCGTTGGCGGGGCCGAGGGTGCGGGTGGCGTGGTTGAAGGCGAGGATCGCGATCGCGGTGGCGGGGATGGCCATGTAGAGGATCTGCCACCAGCTGGCGGTGTAGTCGGCGATGGAGGGTGTGGGTATCGCTCCGGCGAAGCCGGCACCGAGGGTGACCAGTGCGACGGTGAAGGTGCCCAGGACGGCGGTGACGGCGGTGTAGCGCAGGATGGACCAGGTGGGGAAGGCGGCGGCACCGGTGGTGTAGATCACCCATCCGACGACGCCGGCGAGGATGAGCAAGCCGCCGACGCCGATGCCGCCTGTGAAGACGGTGAGCGGGTTGCCGTTGCCCAGCACCGTGGAGACACCGGTCAGGGCGAGCAGGACCAGGCCGAGAGTGGGCAGAGAGGGACGCTGTTTGGTGCGGGCCCACATGACGATCACTGTGATCGCCGGCATGGTGGCCATGATCAGTGAGGCGGTGGGGGCCGGGGTGGACTGCAGTCCGACGTAGGTGAGCAGGTTGAACCCGGCGAACCCGAGCGAGCCGAGCCCCCACAGCTTGAGGAGTTGGCCGTCGGTGCGCAGAGCGGTGCGGCCTTCCACGAGGAGCAGGGCGACGACGAAGATCCCGGCGCCGAGTGTGAAGCGGGCCAGCGTGAGGTGGAAGGGGTCCAGGTGGCCGAAGGCGGACTTGGCGACGGCGAACATCCCGCCGAAAGCGAGTGCGGTGGCCAGGCCGCCGGCAGCGGCGACGGCAAGCTTGTGCCCAGCCATGGGGGAAGGGCTCCTCGTGGGCAGTGCAGTGTTCCAGGGCAAGTGTTCGCTGGTTGGCGAACACCTGGGTTAACGTATACGCGCGACCGAGAGTCAGTCAACGTGTGTTCGCCAACTAGCGAACACATGGGTTGATCAGGGAGAACACCGCTGTGAAGCCGCTCAGCCACCCCCGTGCCGAAGACATCAATATCTATGCCGTCCTTCATGCCTTGGCCGAACCGGCCAGGATGAAGATCGTGCAGACCCTGGCCGCTGCCGATGGGAGGCCGTGCGGGACCTTCGGAATCAACCTGAGCAAGTCGACGCTGTCCGCGCACTTCAAGGTGTTGCGTGAGGCCGGGGTTATCCGTCAGGAGACCGGCCCGGGCAACGCACGCCTGAACACCCTGCGCCGTGCCGAGCTCAATGCCCGCTTCCCCGGCCTGCTCGACTCCGTGCTGCAGGCGGTTGAGGAGAGCGATCCCGCGCTCGCGTCAGGCTGATCCGCGGCCTCGGCGGCTGAGGTCTCACCGAGTGCCGTGTGGACCCCGCTCGGTTTGGGTGGCCTGGAAGCAGTAGGACCGGGTGCCAGTCTGGATGAGTGTGCAGAGAGAGGTGATTCGGGCGGCGATGGGCGCGCAGAGCCGCGGGTCGTATCGCGTTGGTGATGAGCTCGTAGGCCACCGGCCGGATCGCGTCGGCCGTCGTCAGCCTCGGGCGCATCGCCGGCCGCTTGTCATAGCCGCGTGGTTGGGTGGCCGCATCCTTGAGGGAGGACCACGTGACTGATCTCAAAGCGGAGCTGCACCGCAAGCTGCAGGCAGGACGGGCCGGTCTGCTCTCCAAGCTGGAGGGACTCACCGAATACGACATGCGCCGACCCATGACACCCACCGCCACAAACCTGCTGGGCTTGGTCAAGCATCTGGCAGGTGTTGAGTACGGATACCTCGGCGAATCGTTCGACCGGCCGGCACCAGAGCCGCTGGCCTGGGTGGAGGACGGTTCAGTCTGGGAAGGCTCAGATATGTGGGCCAGGCCCGATGAGTCCAGCAAATACATCATCGGGCTCTACCAACGTGCCTGCGCGCATGCCGACCGGACCATCACGGATCTCGCACTCGAAACCCCGGGCCAGGTGGCGCACTGGCCCGAAGAGCGCCGGGCCACCACCTTGGGCGTGCTGCTCGTTCGCATGGTCTCCGAGACTGCCCAGCATGCTGGCCACGCCGATGTCCTGCGAGAGCTCATCGACGGCAAAGCCGGACCAGATCACGACGACTTCGGCGACGACGCCAAGTGGCAGCGGTATCACGCCCGCATCCAGGCGGCGGCCGACACCCACCGCGCTCAAGATTCGTTGAGACCGCCCGACCATCGATGAGACGGGACAGAAGACCCCGGCGGGGGCGTACAGGCCAGGGCGGTGGCCTCAATTGGCCTCGCGCAACTCCCGGCAAACATCCGCCGCCCTGGGGCGGTCGGCAGGGTCACGGCTCATCATGTGCTCTATGAGCGCGCCGAGGGCTCCTGGCACATTGATGGGCCGATGCGGCTTGTCCACGATCGCCTGCCGTTGCTCGGCGCGCGGCGCGTCGCCCGGATAGTCCACATGCCGCCAGCCAGCCGCCGAGATGAACAGGGCTGCTCCGAGCGCGTACACGTCGGCCGCCTGAGTCGGCGTGGCCGTGCCTGTCTCCAGGACGCTGCGTGAGATCTCCGGGGCCTCGTAGTGGACGAGGCAGCCGCGGAAGGGGAAGTCGTGTCGCTCGGGCACGGGCCCGCCGTCGGCCAGGGCGAGGTCGATCAGGTGGGTGCGTTCCGGGCCGATGATGAAGTGTGCGGGCTGTACGTCCCCGTGGGCCCAACCACGAGCGTGCAGTTCGGCAAGTGCCTTAGCGCAGCCGAGGGCGACGCTCGGCTGGACCGATGAGCCGTCGGTGCGACAGGGCTCCCAGATCCGGTAGAGGTCCGGGCCTTCACGCCAGGGCTGGATGTTCCACGTTCCGCGCTCCCACTCGCCGTACGTGACGCGCTCGGCGCCGAGACGATCAAGCACAGCGCCTTCACGTGCAGGGGCGAGAGCGGTCCAGGGCTGCGCATCCCAGCCGGGGCCGGCCTCGATCGGCCAGCCGAGCTTCACCGCAAACTTGCCGCGCCCGTTGGCCACTTCCCAGACCGTGGAGCCCCGGCGGTTGAGCACGAGGCGCCGAGTTACGGGGCTGAGCGCGTTGAGCACCACATCGGGCAGCTCGGGAATCGGATCGGACAACGTCTCTCCTTCCACGCGGGTGCGGCCAACCCGTCAGGCAGGTTGGCCGCACGTGCCGAGGGCTACGCCTGACCGTACGGCCGACCGCAGTCGGAGTCGCACTGGGCGGGGTTCTCACCGTTCACGGTCCAGAGGTCATCGAGGACCAGGAACCCGGCGGCTTTCATGGCGTGCGTCGAGGTCTGGACGGCCGCCAGCGTCCGACCACCTCCGCCGGGGCGCGGGTTGTGGTGCAGGAACCGCCCGGCGTGCTGCTGGCAGAAGTCCGCGTAGTCCTTGGTGTGCAGGACGAAGGCGTGGAGACCGTGGTCGACGTCGTCACTCGGCACCATTGGCACCGTGGCGACCGACGCCGTAGCAATGAAGGCGAGGGCCTGATCCGTGGCTCGCGCCGCGTAGTCGATGTCGCAGCCCTTCTCGTGTACGACGAGCCGGACGATGGTGTCGAACAGCTCCTCATCGACCAGGCTTCGACCGGTACGGAGGTCATTCGATACTGCGGTCATGCGGGGTTCCTCTCACGTAGGAGTGGTGCACTGCGCTTGCAACCCGCCCCGCGCGCCGTGGTCAGGCATGCACGAAATACGAGGCACGGGGCGGGAGTTCAGGAGTTTCCGGCGATACCGGAGATCAGGACGGTGATCACGGAGACCCAGACGATGAAGCCGAAGGCAACTCCGGCCAAGGTGCCGTCCTTCCACGCACGGCCCTCAGCGCGACTTCCGCGGGCACGTCCTGCCGGTAGAAGATCTCTGGGGCTCCTGCCTGTCATGTCTGGTCCTTGTCTGGGTGTGGGGAGTTGGGCAGCCCCTGCCGGGCTCTGGTGCGGCGGGGAAGCCGGGGTAAGAGACGCCCGGCAAGGGCTGGACTTGGAGATCCGCCAACCGCGACGACGACATACGGCGCGGGCGGGACCGGGTTACGCACTCAGGAGTGCATCCACGTGCTCCACGGGCGCGTGATGATCTCCCGATACGTGTGGTGCGAGGGATTGCGGCCGGAGTGTTCGAGCGTCCAGGACTGCGGCACCGACCAGTCCACGCCGGCCTCCGACGTCTCGTTGCATACGGCGCACTACATCGCGTAGGTGATCGGTTCCGCGTCCGGCTCGCAGTCGGGTTCGAGCGTCCATTCCCTATGTGCGACGAGCGATCGAGGCGCACTCACAGGGGCCTCTTCGCTGACCGTTCGTTCTGCACCGCCAGGCGGGCGCTGATCTCTTCACGGACCGTCAGGCGCGCGATCCTGTCGGGCCTGGCGTCCCACTCCCTGCCGCCGTTGAGCGGCCGGAGCTGGAGGTACGGGCCCTCACTGCCCATCACCACGCCAACCTTGCCGTTGTCCGAGTCTTTCACCAGTACGCCTTCGGTGACTTCCGTGGCGCCCGGCCCTCCGTCGGTGGTTGCCATGGAGAGAGCTTCGCGATGCGCGGGGTATCGCTGAAAGGCCAAGCCAGTTACCCAACTTGAGTAAACTCAGCGGTAAGTAGAGGCCCAGTAACGTTGCGTAGCCCTCGCAGTGAGGAGCCTGCCCAATGCCCGACGCTCACCGGCCGCAGGAACTGCCTGCCAGACTGCTCACCGACCCCGAGATGATCGACGCCTGCCGGGTACGGGACTTCGCCAGGGTCTTCCGGCTCATGAAGGTCAAGGCCGGCATCTATCCGTCGATGATCGCCAGGCGATGCGAGATGACTCCCAGTCGGATCGGTGAAGTCATGGCAGGGCGAGCCCAGTTGAGGCACATGGATGTGATCGAGCGCATCTCAGACGGCTTACGCATCCCCGGCCACATGCTCGGGCTCGCCCGACGAGCATGGGAGACGCCCCAGGCCCTCGCAGTCTCCGAGCGAAAGAAACCCCAAGCCGATGAGCCCGAAGGGGCGGCTCCCGCGTCCCTGCCCGGTCCCGACGTGGACAGCATCCTTGCCATGGCCGCTCGGACGAGTTTCGGCCCTGCCACACTCGAAGCCTTCCGGTCCTCCATCGAGGACTACTGGCGCAGGGACGACCAGCATGGCGGCGAGCCACTGAGGCCCGCCGTTGTCGGCCAACTCCGCCACGTGATCGAGCTGTTGAAGGAGAGCAGACCACCCTCCATCCAGAACGGCTTGTACGGAATCGCCGCCGAGCTGGCCCGCCTCACAGGCTGGACCTACTTCGACGCTCGTCAGTACAACCAGGCCCGCGCATACTTTGCCGAGGCGCTGCGGCTGGCCAAGGAGATCAACGACCGGTCGTTCATGGCCAACGTGCTGGCCTGTATGAGCTTGCAGGCGACATACCAGGACAAGCCCGCCGACTCCCTGGCACTCGCGACCGCCGCTCAGGACCAGGCACACTCAGCACTCGGCAAGACCCCACGCGTCCTGTCGATGCTGTCCATGCGGGAAGCCTTTGCGCACGCCACGCTGGGAAACCGGGACGATACCCACCGAGCCATCGGGGAAGCCCACCGCTACTTCGGGGAGATCCAGCCGGACGATGACGACCCGTCGTGGGTGTCTTACTTCAACGAACCGAAACTCATCGTGGACACGGGCATTGCCCACGGCCGACTCGGCGAAGCGGCGACCGCCGAGCCCTTGATCGCGGATGCTCTACAGCGCGAGGACCGTACGAATCAGCGAGGGCGCGCGTTCCACGCCTTTTGGCTTGCTCGTACGCAACTGGACCAAGGCAAGCTCGATCAGGCGTGCCGCACCGCCACGCAAGCACTGGAGACTGCGACAGCCGTCGCCTCCGAGCGTGTGTCAGGTCATCTCCGAGAGTTCTACGGCCAGTTGGCCCCACACGCACAGGAGCCAGTAGCTCTGGCCTTCGAGGCACGGATACGGGAACTCCACCCGCCGGTCAGCGGGTCGCTTCGTCCATGAGGAGGTACAGAACCCCGACCAGCGATCCGCTGCTGAGGATCTCGCGGCGGTCGACCATCCCGCGCAGCTCCGAGAGAGGAATCCACTCAATGCGGTCGGACTCGTTCTTCTCCGTGGGTGGCCCGTCGTAGGTCGCGCCATCCACGCGGAACACGTGGTGCTGGGAGTCGGTGATGCCGTTGGCCGGCTCGGCATAGATCAACGGCTTGATGGGCCCCGGACGCCAGCCCGTCTCCTCCAGAACTTCACGAGCCGCCGCTTCTTCGGGGGACTCCCCTTCTTCGACGAGCCCCATGGGCAGCTCCCAGGCCCACGAATCCGTGATGAACCGGTGCCGCCACATCATCAGGACTTCCTGGCGGTCATTGACCACCGCGGCCACGGCCAGGTGCCGGAGGCGGACGACGTGGTACTCCCACCTGCGGCCGTCAGGCTGTTGGACGTCGACCAGACACAGGTTCACCCACTTGTTGGTGTAGATCTGGCGCTCTCCGTGGGTCTTCCACTCCATACCTGCGGCCCCTCTCGCTCTGACCCCAGCATCCCAGAACGATCCAGGTTCGACCGCCGCGTTGAGGAAATTCGCGTCAGTGTGACGAGATGCGGGCAGGGGGGCGCTCTGCACCTCAGCACAGCGCCGGGCCTTGACTGCGGTGAGCGCCACGCCCCGAGCTGCTGGCGGTGTGGCGACGGTCAGGCAATTCCCCAAGATATTCATGATCAGCGTCAGGAATTTCCCACCCCTTCGGTCACGATTCCCCAGTGGGATGTTGACCGCCGTTGGTGCCGCTGAACGCGCTCACAGCAGCGGGTGTCCGCGTACTCGCCTGAGTGGTCGGGTGGCCCGGGGGTGAGATCCCCCGGGCCACCCGACCACGTTCACTTGTACGCCGACACCCCTCATGCCGATGTCAACGAGCATCGCGACTCTCCGTTACCACCGAATGAGAGACAGGGCCTTTGTGTCGATATCCCCTGAATCACTTCAGGTTGTCACAGAGGGGGACGTCCGCCCCGAGATCCGACGAATGCTGCGTGATCGTCCTCTGATACGCGAGAACTGCTTCGACCCGGTTACGCACCTGTAGCTTAGTCAGCGTGTGTGACACGTGGCTTTTCACGGTTGTCGCCGTGATACCCATGCGCTGCGCGACCTCTGGTGTCGACAGACCAGCAGCCAGGTGAGATAGCACCTCGAACTCCCGGTCAGAGAGGTCCAACAGGCGTTGTGCCGCATCGGGCTTCGTGGTGAAACGGGTCTTGAAACGTCCTCCCAGGCCTGTCGGAAAGAGTCCACAGGAGTCGAGTTCCGAGTTAACGAGGGTGTAGCCGACTGCCGCGGCACTGATCGCAACCACGAGCCGGTACGGATTGGCATCTTTGGTGACCAGCCCGGCCGCGCCTGCTGTCAACGCCGAGCGGATTTCCTCCGCCTTCCAGTGGGGGCTCAACAGTACGACTCGCATGCCTTTGCTGGTAAGCGTGCGCACTTGATCACTTATGTCGACACCGGGGCTGATCGACCAAAGAACCACTTCCACCCCGTCGAGCCGCCATTCACGCAAAGGCCGTGCAGCATCGACGGCAGTGACGGACAGCACCATGCCACTGTCCCGAAGTGTGGTTCCTAGGACATGACGGGACAAGGGGTCACTATCGGCTACCAGGACCGCAGGACCTGGGGGGCGCCCAAGTCTGCCTCCGGTTTCCCCTGCGGCCCGAAGGCTTGTGAAGCTGCGTGAATTCGTGCCCTCTACCATTTCGCCCCCAAAATTCTCGTATACGGGTTTGGAGCAGCGCCTGTCGGGCGGGCGTAGCTGGGCACAGCTACCCGGCGGGTTGCTTCATCGCAGCGGGGGCCTGATGGCGTCTGACACCCGCTCCGTGGCCGTGAGAGTGGCGTGCCGAAGCACTGCCGAGCCTGCCGGGATGAGTGCTGTCTGGCGGCAACTACCGCTGGGCAGCGCGTAGATCACGGACTGCATGCGCGCTTCGTGACGCTTGCTCGCACGGGGCCCTCTCTGCCAGCTTTGGGTGAGTCGAAGCCGTAACCCCAAACCCTGCTCGCCGTGGTTCCAACCGATCGCTACCGCAATCCCATGCAGGAGACGGTTTCGCGGACTGCCGTACGCCCCCTCCCGGATGACGTCGACGCCGTGGCCCGCCGCCATACAACGGGGGCACAGAGCGCGTGTGTCGCGGCTGGCACCTCGGACGGATGGATCTCAATGAGTGCGTGCCGACATTGCCACGCCCCGAAGAGTCTCCTATTCCTGGATCGGGAAGTCTCTAAAGACCGAGTAAACGGTCATGCAAGTTCCGTCATGTTGATGAGCAGCGGCTGAGCAGCCAATGGATGCCAATCGAGCGTTACAGCTGCAAGGCGCGGCGGGAAGCCGGTTGTGTCCAACAGCTGGTACTGCCAGGCGCTATCGATGAA
>NZ_JASCIS010000086.1 GCF_029968015.1 Streptomyces luteolus | reverse complement strand
CCTCCCGCACCTCGGCTACGTCACGCGACGCAACTACGAGGGGTACTTCCAGGGCGCGGTGGAGGACATCGCGGCGTTCCTGGCGGGGAGGCCGATTCGGGTCCTCGGCTGAGGGGTTCGGGTTCGGGTCAGGGGAGGCGGGGGGAGGCCCTGGCGCTTATGTGCGCGGTTCGGCGCGGCCGGGCCACCGTGGCGTACGTGGCGTACGGGCCTCGCGCCAGCCGTCCAGGACTCCGTCCACCACGCCCCGCACCCGGCGCCGCGCCTCGGCCCGCTGCACTCCGGCCATCAGCAGCGCGTCATAGTCCGAGTCGTCGTGCCGTACCGCCGCCCGCACCGCGGCCGTGACCGCCGCGGCGTCCAGGGCCCGGCCCGCGGCGCTGCGCCCGACCCGCCCGCTGCCGCGCCGGGACGCGTGCGCCGCGATCCGCTCCGCGCGCTCCGCCGGGCAACTCGGGAACAGGGTGCGGATCTCCGCCGCGAACGCCGCCGTGAACCGTACGTCCTCCGCCGCCCGCCGTGCCGCGTCCCGCTCCCGGCGCCGCGCCCGCGCGTCCGCGTCCGCGAGGCAGCGCCGCTCGGCCAGGGCGAGAGCCGCCTCCTCGACGAGGACGCCCTGCCGCTCGTACCGCCGCCTGCGGCGATTCCTGCGCACCACGACCACCGACAGCGAACTGGCCTCCCTGGCACGGCGGGTGAGCGCCGTGTCCCCGCGCGGCAGGAACACCAGGTGCCCAAGGTCGGCGCAGTCCAGACAGTGCGGCGCGCCGTCCGCGCGCACGAGCAGCGCGAGCGGCCCCGCGGCGCACTCCGCGCAGTGCCGGTTCCGCCGGCCGAGCGGCTGGATCGCCTCAAGTCCCGCGCCGCCGCCCTCCGTTGACGGTCTTGCTCTCGCTCTCGGGCTCGGGCTCGGGCTGCGGCTTGGCCTGATCCTGGCCGAGGAGGGTGGCATGAGCGGTATGTACCCGGTGGGCGGGGCGCCTCACATGGCTCGCGCTCTTGATGCCTCACTGTGTCATCAAGGTGTCGCTGTCGGTCTTCACGGTGTCGCTGTCGCCGTCGCTGTCGCTGCGTTCAGGCGGCGAGCCCCAGCACGAACGCCGCGCATCCGGCCAGCGCCCCGGCCGCCCGCACATGGTTCCAGGCCGTCCACTCGCGTACGTACGACCGCCACGGCTCGACGCTCTCCTGCGCCTGAGGGTCGAGCTTCGCCAGGGCGTCGTTGCGCGGGATGTTCGCCGCCACGGTGACCCCGAACGAGCCGAACAGGTACAGCGCGGAGCCGAGCAGCAGCGCGACCGTGCCCGGGTCCGGCCACAGCACGAACGTCACCACCGCCACCACCACGCACACGCCCGCCGTCCCGACGAACACGAGCAGGAACCAGGGGTTGATGATCAGCACGTTCAGCTTCTGCATCGCCGCGATGCCCTGCGCGGGCGGCAGCGCCGCGAGCGTACGCATCACCGAGGTGGAGAAGGCGAAGAAGACACCTGCGACGAGTCCGCAGCCGAGCGCGGCCACCAGCGTGAGTACGAAGAACGGTCCGTCGATCATGAACTCCCCTTTGAGCGCGGCCCGTTGATCCTGCCGCCAGGGGGCGTGCGGGGCAAGCGGATTCCCTGGCGGCGTGGCGGCCTGATGGTGTGGTGGCGTGGCGTGGTGACGGCGTGGTGGCGTGGCGTCGGCTGCGACCGGCCGACGGTCGGGCGTCCATGGCCGGGCATCATGGCCCGCGTGCGACTCGAACCGATCACCTGGGACCGCCTGACCGACACCCTCGCCGACCGCATCGCCGCCCTAGCCCCGGCCGACGGGGGCGCCTGGCCGCGCATCGGGATCGACGGCGCCCCGGCCGCCGGCACCGGCGACCTCGCCCGCCGCCTCGCCGAGGCCCTCCGCGTACGCGGCCGGTCCCCGCAGGTCGTGGACACCGAGGACTTCCTGCGCCCCGCGTCGCTGCGCTTCGAGTACGGACACCGGGACCCCGAGTCGTACTACGACGGCTGGTTCGACACCGGCGCCCTCTGGCGCGAGGTGCTCGGCCCGCTCGACCCCGGCGGCACCGGCGGCACCGGCGGCACCGGCCGGATCCTGCCCGACCTGTGGGACGCCGCCGCCGACCGCGCCACCCGCAGTCCGTACGTCCGACTCCCGCCCGGCGGCGTCCTGTTGCTGCACGGACCGTTCCTCCTCGGCCAGTGGTTCCCCCTCGACCTCACGGTCCACCTGGCCCTGACCCCGGGCTCACTGCGACGCCGTACGCCCCCGGACGAGCACTGGACCCTTCCGGCCTTCGCCCGGTACGCGGAGGAGGTCGCTCCGCAGGCCGCGGCGGACGTTCTCGTACGCGCCGACGACCCCCGGCGGCCGGCCTGGGGAGCCGGGGGCGCGTGAGGACGTTCGGCCAGGGCACGCGGTTCGCTACGGAGAGTGGCGGGTTGCTCGCGCAGGTGCGGGGTACTCGGGGCGCGACGAGAATTGAGTGCGCCGGTGGCGGCGACGCCCTCGCGTCGCGCAGGAACCCGGCCCACACCCGCCCACAAACCAACCCGGCTTACGGAGGCACATCATGACCACCGCCGGAGACATCATGCACCGCGGTGCCCAGTGGATCCCCGCCCACGAGACCCTGGACCGCGCCGCGCAGCTGATGCGCCAGCTCAACGTGGGCGCACTCCCGATCAGCGACGAGAACGAGCGGCTCTGCGGCATCCTCACCGACCGTGACATCGTCGTCGGCTGCGTGGCGATGGGCCACGACCCGACCACGGTCACCGCGGGCGAGATGGCCAAGGGCACGCCGCGCTGGATCGAGGCCGACGCCGACATCGAGGCCGTCCTCCGCGAGATGCAGGGCCACCAGATCCGCCGACTCCCGGTCATCGAGGACAAGCGCCTCGTAGGCATGATCAGCGAGGCCGACCTGGCCCAGCACCTGACCGACGAGCAGATCGCCGCCTGGGCGGGGAGCGTGTACGCGAGGGGTTGAGGCGCGTCGCATCGACGCGTCCCGGCGCCGGGACCCGCTCGGGTTCCCGGCGCCGCCCTGTGTCCCGCCTCCCGCCTCCCGCCTCCCGCACCCGCCACCGCGGCCCGCCCACGTACCGGTCCGTGGCTCCCTACGGCGGAACGCCGTTCGGCCGGTTGATCCGGAATAAAAACGGATCAACTGGGATGATCGCGGCATGACGCAGACGCGAACCCATGGATACCTCCTCGATCCCCGTCCCACCGAGGCCGGTCAGCCCTTCGACGCGACCGCCGCCCTCTTCGACGCGAGCACGTTCCGGCACTTCGAGCGCATCGGCGTCGGCCCCGGCTGGCGCTGCTGGGAGGTCGGCGCGGGCGGCCCGACCGTGCTCGGCTGGCTTGCCAAGCGGGTCGGCCCCACCGGTCGTGTCGTCGGCACTGACCTCGACATCTCCCGCGCGAGCGCCGCCGCCCGGCCGCCAGTGGAGGTCCGCTGCCACGACGTGTCCGCACAGGAACCGCCCGGCGAGGGCTTCGACCTGGTGCACGCCCGGCTTGTCCTCTCTCAGGTCACCGACCGCGACCGCGCCCTGCGCGCCATGGTCCGGGCGCTGCGCCCCGGCGGCCGACTGCTGATCGAGGACGCCGACGACGCGCTCCAGCCGCTCGGCTGCCCCGAAGAGCACGGCCCCGCCCAGCAGTTGGCCAACCATGTACGCAAAGGCCTGCGCGCGCTCCTCACCGAACGCGGCGCCGACCCCGCCTACGGGCGCAGGCTGCCCCGGCTCCTGCGCGAGGCGGGCCTCGCCCAGGTCGAGGCCGAGGCGTACTTCCCGCTGACCGCCCCCGCGGCCGCGGCCCTGGAGACCGCCACGGTCCAGGAGGCCCGCGACCGCCTCGTCGCCCGCTCCCTGGTCACGAGCGCCGACGTCGACCGCTACCTCGCCCAACTCGCCAGCGGCACCCTGGACTTGGCGACGTCTCCGCTGATCTCGGCTTGGGGGCGCAAGGCGTAGGGCGCAGGAGGCACGGCGGAGGGGCTGCGGCCCGCGCCGCCCACAGCCCGGCTCACCCTCCTCCCGGAAGCCCGTACTACGCCTCCGGCAGCCCGTACTACTCGCTCCTTGGTAGCCCGTGCTACTCGCCGCCTGTGCCTAGTCGCCCTGTCGCTTGCCGCTTGCCGCTTGCCGCTTGCGGCCTGCTGACGCCGCCTGTGTGCGTTCGGCTGACAGCCCCTGCCGCCTGCCGCCTGCCGCCTGCCGCCTGCCGCTTGTCGCCTGCGCCTGCCGTTGGCTGACAGTCGCCTGCCCCTTGCGCCCGCCGCCCGCCGCCTGCGGCCTGAGTGCCGTCGGCTGGAAGCCGCCTGCCGCCTGCCTGTCGCCTGCCGCCCGCCGTCTGCCGTCAGGCGCTGTGCCTGCCGTCTGTGTGCCGTCGCTGCCCCTTGCGCCTTCGCCCGCCGCCCGCCGCCTGCGTGCCGTCGGCTGGCAGCCGCCTGCCGCCTGCCCCTTGCGCCTACCGCCCGCCGCCCGCGCCTGCGCCTGCCGTCAGCTGGCAGCTGGGCAGCCGCCCGGCCGCCCGCCGCCCTTCGAGGCGCCTCAGCCAGGCCGTCCACCCAGCCCACCCGCAGGGCCGCCCGCCCCCGGAGGCGCCTCAGCCAGGCCGCCCGCCCACCCGCAGGGCCGCCCGCGCCCCCGCCCGGCACCCCTCTCGCGCCGCCTCCACGGCTGAGGCGCCCGTGAGGCGGGCGGCCAGGAAGGCACCGGTGAAGGCGTCCCCGGCGCCCGTCGAGTCCCGTGCCGCGACGCGTACGCCCGGCACCCGCACCGGTGCCGATCCGCCCTCCACGACCAGTGCACCCTCCGCGCCCGCCGTGACCGCCACCAGCGGAAACCGGCTCCCCAGCTTCGCCGCCGCCTCCGCCGCCACGGCCAGACCGGGCGGGTCGGGCGGATCCGGCGCGGGCAACCCCGCGAGCAGGGCCGCTTCCTCCCGGTTCGGCAGCAGCGCCTCCGCCCCCTCCACGGCGTCCAGGAACCGGCCCACCCCCGTCTCCACCAGGAACCCCACGGACGCCGGATCGACGCTCACCGATATCCCTCGCGCGCGTGCCGCCGACAGCGCGAGCCGTGCCGTGGCTCTGCTGGCGTCGGCGAAGAACAGGTAGCCCGACAGGTGCAGATGGGCCGCCTCGTCGAGCAGCGTCGGCGACCAGTCCGCCGGCCGCAGCCGCAGCACCGCCCCGCTGTCCGTCAGGAACGTCCGCTCCGCCGCCCCGTCCACCAGGCAGATCACCGTCCCCGTCGGCGCCTCCGCGTCGACGACCAGGCGCGGCCGCACCCCTGCCGTACGCAGAGCCTGCTCGTGCCACGCCGCCGACTCGGCGCCCACCCTTCCGAGCAGCGTCACCTCCGCGCAGCCCCAGCGCGACGCCCAGCACGCCACGTTGGCGCCCGCCCCGCCCGGCATCAGACGGATCGCGGCGGCCGTGTCGGTGCCATGAGCCAGCGGCGCACGGTACCGCGCCACCACATCCGTCACCACATCGCCGATCACAAGCAGCCCGCCGGGCCTGGGCCCCGACGCCCCGCCCGGCCGTACCTCCACCGCCTCGCCCGGCCGTACCCCCGGGCTCAACGCGACCACGCCGCCGCGACCCGGGCCGCCAGCCGCACATTGCCCCGCACCGCCGCCAGATTCGCCCGCAGCGACGCCCCGTCCGTGTGCCGCACCAGGTAGTCGAGGAGGAACGGCGTCACCGCCTGCCCGGTGACGCCGCGCTCCGCGCACTCCCGGAGCGCCTCGTCAAGCACCCGCGCGTGCAGCCGGGGATCGAGCTGCTCCTCCTCGGCCACGGGGTTCGCCACGATCAGGGCCGACTGGGGCCCACCAAGCAGGTCCTGCGCCCGCAGCACCGCCGCCACCTCCTCGGGCGAGTTCAGCGTCCAGTCCACCGGGTGTCCCGAGTCGGTGAGGTAGAAGCCGGGGAAGCGGTCCGTCCCGTACCCGGCGACCGCCACGCCCAGCGTCTCGAGCCGCTGCAACGTGGCCGCCACGTCCAGGATCGACTTCACCCCCGCGCACACCACAGCGATCCGCGTACGGGACAGCAGCGCCAGGTCCGCCGACTCGTCCTGGGTCGACGTCCACTCCCGGTGCACCCCGCCGAGCCCTCCCGTCGCGAAGACACGTACGCCCGCGCGTGCCGCGAGGAACGCCGTCGCCGACACCGTCGTCGCCCCGCTCGCCCCCGTCGCCAGCGCCGGCGCCAGGTCCCGGTGGCCCAGCTTCCGGATGCCGTCGCCCGACGCGACCCGCTCCACCTGCTCCTTGTCGAGGCCGACCCTCGCCCGCCCGTCCAGCACCGCCACCGTCGCCGGCACGGCACCCTCACGGCGTACCGACTCCTCCAGTTCCAGGGCCACTTGGAGGTTCTGCGGGCGTGGCAGCCCGTGCGCGATGATCGTCGACTCCAGGGCCACGACCGGCCGCCCCGCCGCCAACGCCTCCCTGACCTCTTCCGACACGATCAGCATCCGTGACCTCCCATCGCCCGCACCCGTGGCCCTTCCCGAGCGCGGGTCCGCCTCCCGTCGCGACCCTTCGCGCCCGGCTCTTCCGCCCTCGTCTCATCCCTGGCGGTGCCACCCACCGCCCAAACCCCGCGCGAGGCGCGGCGGAGGCGCGTGCGGGCGCTCAGGCTCCCCTGCGCGCCCCCACCCAGGGCATCAGCCGCCTCTCCCCCCACCCGAGCAGCGCGTTGATACCGAGGCCAAGGACACCCGCCCACACCGTGCCCGCCAGGACGTCCGTCGTGCCGTCGGGTATCTGGGAGGCCTGCGCGATGAACGTTCCGAGCCCTTCACCGAAGCCCGACAGGATCTCCGACGCGACCGCGAGGATCAGCGCCACGGCCGCCGAGATCCGTACCCCCGCCGCGATGAACGGAGCGGTCGCCGGCAGCGACACCCGCCACAGCACCTGCAGACGCCCGAAGCCGAAAGCCCGCAAGGTGTCCTTGGCGACCGGGTCGACATCACCGAGCCCGTACACCGTGTTGAACAGCACCGGCCACACACACGCGTACGCGATGACCGTCACCTGCATCTCACTGCCGGTGCCCAGCAGCAGCGCGACCAGCGGGATCAGCGCCACCGAGGGGATCGGCCGCAGGAACTCCACGACGGCACGCGCCGCCGCGTCGACCTTCGGCACGCTGCCGAACAGCACCCCCAACGGCACGGCCACGGCACACCCGAGCAGCAGTCCGTACGCCCACACGCTGAGCGTCGTCCCCACACCCTCGAGGAAGAGCTGGTCACCGGCGAGCTGCGTCGCGCGCGCCACGACCTCGGAGGACGGCGGCAGATAGGCCTGCTGCACGATGCCCGCACGGCCCGCCACCTCTCCGGCCGCCAGCACGACGAGGACGCCGACGAGCCCGAGCAGGACCCGCCGCGGCCGGGAGAGGGGTGCCGTCGCCGCGCTCATGACGACCCTGCCCGGAACAGCAGCTTCTCCGGGTCGAGCCGCTTCTTCAGCAGGCCGCCCTTCGTCATCATCGTGATCAACTTCCCGATGCGCTCAGGGCTGTTGGAGCGCGCGTAGGTGGGCAGCGCGATGGCGCGGGCCGTCCGCACATCGAGCTTCGTGTAGCCCGGCAGCACCTCCTCGACGTGGTCCCGGTTCTGCGCCGCATCCCGCTGCGCCCGCTGTACGGCCCGCTGGAAGGCGGCCGCCGTCCTCGGGTTCTCGTCGGTGAACCGCTGCGTCGTCCCGTACCCGGAGAGGGGCAGCCCGGAGGCGGGGCCGCTCACGCCGTCGACGACCACGCGCGCGCCGAGTCTGCGTCTGGCGTCCGTCAGGAACGGCTCGGTGATGTCGGCCGCCTCCACCTGCCCCTTCTCCAGAGCCGCGGCCATCTGCGGGAAGGGGACCTGCCGGTACTCCACCGGCTTCGCGTCGGCGCCCGCGGCCTCGAGGATCGCGTCGAGCCGCAGCGACTGAACGCTGTGCAGGACGTTCTCCGCGACCTTGCGGCCCTGGAGGTCCTCCGCCGTGCGGATCGGGGAGTCGGGCAGGACGACGACGTCCATGGAGCGCGGGGCGAGGGCTACGCCGTCCACGAGGATCCGCACCTTCAAGGTGCCCCGGTCCTGCGCCTGGAGCAGCGTCACGTAGTTGCCGCCTGCCACGACGTCCACCTGGCCGTTGGCCAGCGCCGGGATGGCCTGCACGCTCTGCTGCACGGGCCGCACCCGCACCCGTAGCCCCTCGTCCTTGAAGTAGCCGCGCTCCTGGGCGATGTAGAGCGCGGCGCTGTCCACGAGCGGTGTCGCCGCGACGGCCACCGTGGACTTCTCCAGCCCGTCGCTCCCCGCGCCCGTGCCGCCCTCGGAGGCCGAGCCTCCGCAGCCGGTCGCGAGCAGGAGCAGCGCGACCGGAACCGCCACCAGCCGGCGCAGTACCCCCCGCGCCTGCGGCGAACGGCGCCGTGGCGCCTTGTGCTCGGTCTGCTGTGCCACCGTCAACTCCCCCATACCAGAAGTAACTTGGATAGTGCATGGCGCGTCCGCGGTTCAAGACCGCATACTGAGCCCGCGGTGGCCGGTGAACAGCCGAAAGACCTCAGTGCGTGAGCCGTTCGACCGCGCTCTAAAGTGACCGTCCATGACGACAACCGACGCCGCGCCCGCCTCGTTCATCACGCACATCCCCGACGCCGAACTGGAGCCGGAGCCCCTCGACCCGGCGCAGATCGTCTCCGGCGACCCCGTCGTGACCGGCAAGGTGCTCTGGGAGTCCCCGGACGGCCGGCAGGTGCGCGGCATCTGGCAGATCACCCCCGGAGTGGTCACCGACACCGAGGCCGACGAGCTCTTCGTGGTCGTCAGCGGACGCGCCACCGTCGAGGTCGAGGGCGGGGACGTGCTGGAGATCGGCCCGGGCGACATGGCCGTCCTGCGCGAGGGCGACCGCACGACCTGGACCGTGCACGAGACCCTCCGCAAGGCGTACCACATCAACCTCTAGGGCTCATGGGCGCGTTCGGGCTCAGAGCGGCTGGGCGCGTGCGGGGCTCAGAACAGCGGTCTCGGCAGAACCCCTTCGAGGGCGAGCAGGTGCCGCTTGGTCTCCAGGCCGCCGCCGAACCCGCCTATCCCTCCGCCGCTCTCGACCACCCGATGGCACGGCACCACGACCGGCAGCGGATTGGCGCCCATGGCCGCGCCCACGGCCTGGGCCGCACCCGGCTGGCCGACCCGGGCAGCCAACTCGCTGTACCCCACGACCGCGCCGTACGGCACACCCGCCGCGAGCTCGCGCAGCACCTCACGGTTGAAGCCGGAGATCAGCGACCAGTCCAGGTCGAGCGTGAACGAGCGCAGCTCGCCCGCGAAGTAGGCCGCGAGCTGGCGTATCGGCTCCGCGAGACGTGCGGAGCCGGGGGCCTCGACGGGCGCGGCGCCGAAGCGGGCCGCGAGTCTGTCGACGGCCGTCTTCCGGGTCTGCGCATCGGCGTGGAAGACGACATTGACGAGCCCACGGCCGGTCGCGGCCAGGAGCAGCGGGCCGATGTCACTGTCGACGACGGCCCACTCGACGCCCTGGCCGGGGGTCTGCGGATCACGGTTCGCGTTCACGCAGACAACCGTACGACCGGGCACTGACAACGGGCCCCGGATCGCGATCCGGCCGCGGAATTCTGGGGCCGCCATGCGGACACCGGCCCCGGCCCCGCCGCCGACG
>NZ_JASCIS010000085.1 GCF_029968015.1 Streptomyces luteolus | reverse complement strand
GCTGGGCGGCGACCGCGCCCTCGTCGGCCGGGTCGTGGAGCGCGTCAAGGAGCGCGAACTGAAGGGGTACTCGTACGAGGCCGCCGACGCCTCCTTCGAGCTGCTGCTCCGCGAGGAGGCCGAGGGCCGTCACGACACCGGTTTCGAGCTGGAGTCATGGCGCGTAATCACCGAGGACGGGCCGGGTGTACCGCGGGGTGCGGAAGCCACGGTGAAACTCACCGCCCATGGCAAAAGGACCGTCGCCACCGCGGAAGGCAACGGCCCGGTCCATGCCTTGGACCGTGCCCTCCGCGGGGCCTTGCGGTCAACGCACCCGAGAGTGTCGCGGTTCGAGCTGATCGACTACAAGGTCCGCATTCTCGAAGGCCACCGTGGCACCGCGGCGAGGATCCGTGTGCTGGTCAGTGTCACGGACGGGCAGAGCGCGTGGCAGACGGTCGGAGTCGCGGACAACGTACTCGCTGCATCCTGTGAGGCGCTGCAGGAGGCCCTCGCGTACGGCCTCCTGTGCGCTCGGCTCGTCGCCAGGGCGCACGCGCCCTCTGAGTCTGCCCAGAATGACACAGCGGTGTCCGCGGGCGACTCGGTGTGCTCACTCACGGTGACACTCCGGGACAGCCGTGGAGCGCTGGCCCGGATCGCCGCGACGCTGAGCAGCATGTCGGTGCTGGCACTTTCGTACGGGGTGGCGGACGTCTCCAGGGCCACCGCCGAGATCCGGGTGCCACGGGCCCAGGCCGCACGCGCGCGCAGCAGGCTCAATCGAATGGTGGATGTGCTGGCCGTCACCGAGCCACGGCCCGTTTTCCTCTAGGTCAGCGGGGGCCCGGGCGGGTCCTGAGCGCCTGTCCGGAGCCGGCCAGCGCAACGCTGAAGACAAGGCGTTCGAGGGTTCTCGCCATCGGTCGGGCGCTCCGCCGTGCCCCTTACCGCCGGATCAGGCCGAGTTCGGTGGCGGCGGCGACGGCAGCGGTTCGGGAGTCGACGCCGAGTTTGGCGTAGATGCGGGCCAGATGAGATTTGACGGTGCCTTCGGTGAGGTGGAGTCGGTCACCGATGCCCTGGTTGGACAGGCCCTCGGCCACGAGGGCAAGGACTTCGCTCTCGCGACGGGTCAAGACGGTGCCCGGAGTCCGCAGACGGTTCATCAGCCGGTCGGCCACGCTGGGTGCCAGCGTGGTGCGGCCGACTGCGGCGGTGCGGACGGCTGCTGCCAGCTCCTCGGGTGGGGCGTCCTTGAGGAGGTAGCCGGTGGCCCCGGCTTCGATGGCGGGAAGGGTGTCGGCGTCGGTGCCGTAGGTGGTGACGATCAGCACGCGGGGTGCGCCGGAGCGGGTGGTGATCGCGGCAGTGGCCTCGGCGCCGTTCATGCCCTTGCCGAACTGGAGGTCCATGAGGACGACGTCGATGTCGCCTTCGGCGGCACGGGTGATGGCTGCCTCGGCGGTAGCGGCCTCGGCCACTACTTCGATGCCGTCTTCGGTCTCCAGTACGGCGCGAAGTCCCGCCCGTACGACGGGGTGGTCGTCGGCGAGGAGCAGGCGGATGGGAGTGTCGCTCATGAGCGGGCCTCGGGTGCGGGGTCGGATGTGATGTCGGGTGCAGGGTCGAGGGTCAGTTGGGCGGCCAGGGCGGTGCCGTGACCAGGGGTGGATTCGACGGAGAGGGTGCCGCCGAGGGCGTTCACGCGGGCGCGCATCGCAGCAAGGCCGAACCCGCCGGTCTCGGGGTCGGGTGGAGGCAGGCGCGCCGGGTCGAAGCCTCGTCCGTCGTCGACGATGTCCACGGCGACATGGTCACCGAGGTAGCTGAGAGTGATTTCGACGGTGGCGGCCTCGGCGTGGCGGACAGTGTTGGCGAGGGCTGACTGCGCAATGCGCAGCAGCGCGACCTCGTGCGCGATCGGCAGGTGTGCGGGGACGCCGGTCCGATGGAAGCGAGCCGTGAGCCGGTGGCGGGCGCTTGTGCTGGCGCACAGGCGTTCCAGGGCGTCGGCCAGACTGGTGCCCTCCAGGGCGGGCGGGGCGAGGGCCGCGACGAAACGGCGGGCCTCGGCAAGATTGTCGACCGCGGCTTGCCGGGCCTGGCCGACGTAGCGAGCGGCGCTGTTCGGTGTGTCGGGCAGGGCGCGTTCGGCGGCGCGCAGCAGCAACTGGATGCTGGACAGGCCCTGGGCGAGGGTGTCGTGGATCTCGCGGGCAAGCCGTTCACGTTCGGCCAGCACACCGGCGGTGTGCTGGACCGCTGCCAGGTCGGCGCGGGTGGCGGTGAGTTCTTCGATCAGTCGCCTGCGCTGGTCGCTTTCCCGGTACAGGGCCTGGTATCCCCCCACCACGGCCACTGCCACTGCGGCGCCGAGCGCCGGGCCGATCACCATGGCCGCGCTGAGGGAACCCTGGTGGGCGGCGAATCCGGCGATGGCCGCCGCAGCGGTGGCCACCACGGCGGCCAGGGCGGCGCGTCGGGGCAGTAGGTGGAGTTGGAGGAAGTACAGCGGGAACGCCACCCACACCCCGTCAGCAGACAGCGCCAGGAGCACCAGCCAGGCAGCACCCACAACCGTCAGCCACAGTGCGGCAGCCCGCCGTGAGCGGCTTATGCCTGGCAGCACGGGGCCCATCGCGTACACAAGGGCACACAGTGCGGCTGCGGCGACGACCCAGCCTGCGTGAGTACGGTGATCGGCCACGGCCCGGACGGCAGCCAGGGCGAGGAGACCGACGACCAGCAGGTGCAGGCACCAAGCGAGGGCGCGGTTGGTGGGGGTCAAGGTGGGGGCGGTGGTGTTCACAGTCCTGCCAGCCTATGGAGACGCTCCCGGCGGGGCCTCTGTCGAAAGTTACAACCGGCGTGCCGTCTTTCGGTGCGGCAAGTGCTGTCCTGGGCCAGATGCCTGGGCGGGGGCTTGGCCGCGAGGGTGGAGACATACCGCTTCCACCATTTGAAAGGGCAGGTCAACGCCGTGTTCGTCGCCTGGAGAGACCTGAAATTCGCCAAGGGGCGCTTCGCCCTGATGGGCACCGTCATCGTGCTGATCACGCTGCTGGTCGGGCTGCTGTCCGGGCTGACTGCGGGGCTGGGCCAACAGAACATCTCCGCGATCACAGGCCTGCCCGCAAACCAGATCGCGTTCAACGCTCCCGGCAGCGGCCAGGACCTGTCGTACTCCAATTCCACCGTCACCGAGCAGCAATGGAAGCAGTGGGCGAAGGCGCCCGGTGTGAGCGACGCCGAACCGCTGGGCATCACCACCACCAAGGCAAGCGCCGTAAACAAAAGCACCGGGGTCTCGGCCTACGGCGTGCAGCCCGGCTCTTCCCTCGCTCCCGACAGCGACAAGATCGACGACCACGCGGCGGTCCTGTCCACCACCGCTGCCGACGAACTCGGCGTCACGGCGGGCGACAGCTTCACCCTGGCCGGACAGAAGGTGACCGTCGCGGCGGTGAGCGGAGATGCCTCCTTCAGCCACACCCCGGTCATCTGGACCAGCCTCGACACCTGGCAGAACACCGCGCCACCCGCCGGAGAGTCCGACGGGCCGACCGCTACCGTCATCGCCCTGAACACCACCTCCGACGCCGACGTGAAGACCACCGACCAGGCGGCGGGCACCAAGACCGTCTCCAAGGACGACTCGCTGTCCGCGATCGGCTCCTACACCTCGGAGAACGGCTCCCTGCAGCTGATGCGCGGCTTCCTGTTCGCCATCTCTGCCCTGGTCATCGGCGCCTTCTTCACCGTGTGGACCATCCAGCGCAGCGGCGACGTCGCCGTCCTGAAGGCACTCGGCGCTTCCACCTCCAACCTGCTGAAGGACGCGCTCGGCCAGGCCGTCGTGCTGCTCACCGGAGGAACGCTCATCGGCACCGGCATCGCCGCCGGCATCGGCGCCCTCGTCGCCGGCTCGGCCGTGCCCTTCCTCCTCACCCCCGCCACCGTCCTCGTCCCGGCCACCGTGATGATCGCGCTCGGTGCGCTCGGCGCCGCTCTGTCCATCCGCCGCATCACCTCCGTCGACCCGCTGACCGCCCTGGGGAGCACCCGATGAGCCTGAACCTGACCGACATCACCCTGACTTACCCCGACGGTGACTCTCGCCTCACCGCGCTCGACCACATCACCCTTCGGGTGCCCAAGGGCAGCCTGACCGCCGTCGTCGGCCCCTCAGGTTCCGGCAAGTCCAGCCTGATCGCGGTCGCCGCCACCCTCATCACCCCCGATGCCGGCACCGTGGCCGTCGACGGCACCGTCACCACCGGCATGACCCGCGGCGAACTCACGGACCTGCGCCGCCACAAGATCGGCATCGTCTTCCAGCAGCCCAACCTGCTGCCCTCCCTCAGCGCTGCCGAACAGCTCCAGGTCATGGCGCAGATCGACGGCCGCAAGCCGCGCACCGCCCGCGATCGGGCCATGGAACTGCTCGACGCCGTAGGCCTTGCCGACCAAGCCGGCCGCCGCCCCCACCAGCTCTCCGGCGGCCAGCGCCAGCGCATCAACATCGCTCGCGCCCTGATGAACGACCCCACTGTGCTCCTTGTCGACGAGCCCACCAGCGCCCTCGACCACGAACGCGGCGCCGCCGTCATCGAGTTGATCACCCGGCTCACCCACCAGCAGGCCACAGCGACCGTCCTGGTGACCCACGACCGCTCCCACCTCACCGCAGTCGATCAGGTCGCCGAAGTCCACGACGGCCGTCTCCGTCTCCCCGCCGACGCTCGATAGTCCCCCTCTCAAGGGGCAAGCGGCGACCGGGTGTTGACGGCTCGGTCGCCACTGGGATCAGTGCAGGACACGCTCCGGCATGGTCACCGGTTGCAGGCGAAGGCTTCCTAGCGATCGCCTCTACTCGGTGCCTGCCTGGCCGAGTTCGGTCATGGATTCACCGCGTGGAGGTCTCCTCCATCTGACAGCGGCCTGCAGATGACATCACCAACGTCGTGCCGACAGCTTCTTCTGGAACAGCGGTAGAGGTTCCTGGGTGTCCGCACTTGGTGTCGTAGTCAACATGCGCCGGGCCTAACAGCGGCTCGTATCCGAGGCCCATTCGACGTTGTCCATCAGCGACCGGCAGAGGAACACTCGGCGCACCGGAAGTGCACTGGGGGCGGAGTCAGGCACCGTCGAATGGGGTGCTCATGACGATCTTGTGTGATCTGCCACGCTCCAGTCGGGCCCTGACGCTCCTCGCAGGCCGGACCGGCGCCCCATGTGCAGCCCGCTCCTCGACCGCGCACGGCGGAGTTAGCATCGCCCTGTGGGTGCGATGATTCGGGGAGCCAGCCTGCGCGGGTTCGCACGTCTGGTCGAGGAGCTGGGCGGTGACCCTGCGGAGTTCACAGCGCGGTTCACGATCTCCCCCGAGGCACTCACCTCCGAGGAGGGACTCGTCCCGATCACCAGCCACGACCTGATGCTCGACGCGGTCGCACGTGATCTTCGATGCCCGGATTTCGGCCTACGCCTGGCCTGCAGCCAGGATCTCAGCATCCTCGGCCGGCTGGCACTGGCCATTCAGTCGTCATCCACGGTGGCGCAAGCGATGGAATGTGCCTCGCGCTTCATGTTTGTACACAGCCCGGCGTTGAGCATCGGTGTGGAACCGGATCCGCGCGGTCGCCGGGAGGTGGTCACGCTGACCTATCGGAAAGATCTGCGGGAGTCCCCGTACTCATCACAGGCCATGGAGCTCGGACTCGCACTCTTTCATCGAGTGGCTGTGACATTGATCGGTAGTCTGACCGGCCTTCGGTCGATTGAACTGCCGCACCAGCCCGTGTCGCCGCTGTCCCGGTACACCGAATACTTCGGTGCGGACGTGAGGTTCGGGTGCCCTACTGCCGCACTTCGTGTGGAGCGGCGGCTCCTCGACGAGGAGTTCCGCAGCGCGAACGCGGCGATCCGCCGGCTCGCTGTGGACTATCTGGAGGGTCACCACACGGACCCGGAGCGCTTGATCTCCACGCATGTCCGACGAGCCCTGACGGGGAGCATCGGCGCCGCTCCCGCTCCGATCGGCCACATCGCACGCCTCCTCACGATGCATCCCCGCACGCTGCAACGGCGACTGGCCGCGGAGTCGACCAGCTTCGAGGAGATCGCGGATGACGTACGGCGGGATCTCGCGCTGCGCTACATCACGACCACTCACCTGCCCCTCGGACAGATCGCCGCGATGTCCGGGTTCGCCGACCAGTCCGCCCTCAGCCACGCCGTACGTCGGTGGCAGGGCACCACTGCGACCCAACTCCGGCGCCGAGCGCGTGGCGCTCACTGAGATTGTCGCGCTGAAACAAGTCCCGTCGTGCCAGGAAGGGCATCCTGCTGGCTCTACGAGAGTGAGGAGTGGCCCATGGCGACAGCCGGAACCGACCACCTGACCGGGATCGGCGCACGGCCGATCCCGGAGTTCGACGGTGTTCACGACGTGTGGCCGCGCGGCGAGCGGCTGCGGGCGGTCCGCGAGGCCGCCGCCGCGTACAAGGAACGCTTCAAGGCCGAGGGCCAGGTGCGCGCGGTGAAGTCGGTCGACATCGCCGCGGCACCGTACCCGGTCAAGTACGCCTTCCACGACGCCGTCTCGGTGCCCTCGCTCCCGCTGATCTCAATGATCAACCGCATGATCGTCGTGCAGTACGACGACTTCGACGGCCGCCCCAGGACGCTGGTCTTCGAGCCGACAGTGCCGGACGGATCAGCGGAAGCGCCCTTCTACCGCAACCTCCAGAGGGTCATGGACAAGGTCCCCGGCGGCAAGTTGCTGGAGCGGACCGTACTGAGGTACTACGCGGAACCCGGCGACGTCCTGAGCCAGTTGGGACTCGCCCAGGACGACATCGACTTCTGTACCTTCGACCACCTGCACGTGCAGGACCCACGGATGATCCTGGGCTCCACCGAGGTCATCGAGGGCGAACGGGCGCCCCGCAAACCGCTGTTCGGCGAGGCACGTATGCTCGTGCACGAGCGTGAGCTGGCGACACTGGAGTCCCTGCACCCCATGCAGTGGGCGTGGTACGTGGACGGCGGCCTCGGCGGAGTCGACCCGGACAAGTTCGTCACCTTCGATCGGGACATCGAGCTCGGTCCCGGCGTCGCCCTGCTGTGGACCCCTGGGCACACCGACGGCAACCACTCTCTGGTGCTCAACACCCCCGACGGCGTGTGGGTGTCCTCGGAGAACGGCATCTCGCTGGACAACTGGCAGCCGGAGCTGTCCAAGATTCCCGGCGTGCGGCGCTACCACGAGTCCTTCGGCCGGGAGATCTGCCCCAACGCGAACACGCTGGAGGACTCGCTGGACCAGTACGACTCGATGGTCAAGGAGAAGACCCTCGCCGACCGCTGCAAGGCGGACCCGCGCTGGCTGCAGATCCTGCCCTCGACCGAGCTGGCCCCGTGGAAGCGGTTCTGGCCGGTTGTGCCCACGTATGTCCATGGCGGAATCTCTTACGGCGAGATCAAGGGCGGTCGTGGATGAACCGCTCCCGGGCGGGCGCGGTGGTCACCGGGGCGGGCCGCGGCCTCGGCAGGCTGATCGCCGCAGCCCTGGTCGAGCGCGGCCACCGGGTGCTGGTGACCGATGTCGATGAGGAGGCGGCGCGCGCCACTGCGGCTGAGCTCGGCTCCGGCGTCTTGTGGGCCGCCGTCGATGTGCGTGACGAGGTCCAAGTCGCCGCGGCGAGGGACCGTATCGTGGCGGAGGCCGGCCGCCTGGATGTGTGGGTCAACAACGCCGGTGTACTCGTCACCGGACCGGCCTGGGAGCAGTCGCCCGACGTACGCCGCCTGATGCTGGAGGTGAACGCGCTCGGCACGATCAACGGCACCGTCGCTGCGATCGAGGCCATGCGAGGCACGGGCGGGCACATCGTCAACGTCGTGTCGCTGGCGGGACTGACCGCGGTCCCGGGCGAGGCGGTGTACGCCGCGTCCAAACACGCCGCGATCGGCTTCAGCCTGAGCACGCTCGCCGACCTGCGCCTCGCCGGGATCAAAGGAATCAAGATCTCCTGCGTCTGCCCCGACGGCATCTGGACCCCGATGCTGCACGACAAGCTCGACGACCCCGCGTCGGCACTGTCCTTCTCCGGCAAACTGCTCATGCCCGAGGAGGTGGTCGACGCGGTGCGTAAGGTGCTGGACCGCCCACGCCCGGTCACCGCCGTGCCGGGCTGGCGGGGGCTGCAGGTGCGCACAGCGGATGCCTTCCCCTCCTTCGGGCTGAGGGCCGTCGCGCTGGCGGCATGGCAGGGCAGGCGGGTGCAGCGGAAGATGCTGGCGAAGTCCGCTCGTCAAAGGTGACGGGTGCCGGGCCGCCCCTTGGCACCGGCACCCCGCCCCGCACCAGACCCTCGGGCAGCGACGAGAAGCGACCGGTGGCGAGGTGTAGCTCCGTCGCAGGAAGGCGTGAGCGGGGCCTGGACGGCATGACGTCTGGGCCCCGCACAGAGCGGGAGAGTCAGCGCTTCATGGGGCTAAGAGTCCCAGGTCGATTCGACGACGCCGAGCCCTGCGGCGGGGGCCTGAGCCTGCATGGAGAAGCCCATGGTCGGTCCGACATCAACGACGCTCCCCAGACCGCGCACATGAACACCGCGATGCTCGACCACACCACCCGCCGACTACGCCGCCTTCGAGGTCACTGGCCCGCCGAGCCCTGTCACGAACAGCCGGGTGAGCGCGGTGGGCGCCGTGATGGCGGTGCCGACGACCACACTGGAGGCGCCCCTGGCCAGCGCCTCGGCGGCTTGAGCCGGAGTCGCGATGCGTCCTTCGGCGACGACGGGAGCGTCCACGGCCGCGGCGAGCTCGGCGACGAGGTTCAGGTCCGGCGCGGTCTGCTGCGGGGAGCCGGGTACGTAGCCGGAGAGAGTCGTCGACACGAAGTCGGCTCCCTGCGCGGCTGCGGCACGTCCTTCGGCGAGATTGGAGACGTCGGCCATGACCAGGGCTCCGGCGTTGTGGACGGCGTCGACGAGCTCCGTGAAAGTGCTCCCGTCCGGACGTGGACGCGCGGTGGCGTCGGCGGCGACGATCTTGGCTCCCGCGGCTACGAGGGCAAGGGCGTGTCGCACAGTGGGGGTGATGAAGACGCCGGTGTCGCCGTCCTTCCACAGGCCGATCACCGGGAGGTCGACGGCAGCGACGGTCGCCGCGACGACGACGGGATCGTTGACGCGGACGGCAGCAGCACCGCCGTCCTGAGCGGCACGGGCCATGCGAACGAGGGTGTCGGTCTGGCGCATGGGGTCGCCGGGCGGTGCCTGGCAGGACACGACGAGACGGCCGGCTAGTGAATCGGCGAGCGAGGTGGCGGTCATCGGGACGCTCCATTGGTGCTGGGGGTGTGCAGGGGCAAGGTGTGGGTGAGGGCTGCGGCGCCGAGGACGGCCGCGTCATGTCCGACGTGAGGCGCAACCGGCCGCAACTCTCGGAGAGGCGCCATGAGTTCGGCGGTGAACGCTTCGCACAGCGCGTCCCAGTACAGCGCGCCGATGCGCGGGACACCGCCCGCGACGACGACGCGCTCGGGGCCGAATGCGTTGGCGAGGCCGCCCATCGCGCGTCCGATTGCCCGCGCCCCGAGGGTGATGGCGGACACGGCGTGCGGGTCGCCATGCCCGGCGTACGCGGCGACTCGCTGGAGCGGTCCGGCCGTCGTCTCCGTGGCGTGGGCGTAGCGGGCGGCGATGGCGGGCCCGGCCGCTATGGCTTCGAGGTGGCCGGTGGCTCCGCACGTGCAGGGCAGACCTGTGGCTTCGGGGCTCGGCAGATGTCCGAGGTGTCCGGCCATCCCGGAGACACCGTGCAGCAGGCGCCCCGCAACGGCGACGGCACCGCCGACACCAGTCCCGACGGACACGTAGAGAAGCGATCCGTCAGGTCCGCTCAGCGCCGCCACTTCGGTCGCAGCGGCGGCGCGTACGTCGTTGTCGCAGGCGACCATCAGACCGGTGCGGGCGGCCAGACCGGCGGCGAGGGCTGTTCCGGCCCAGTCGCGGATGGTATCGGTGGCGCTGGTGACGGTTCCCGTCACGGGGTCGATGACGCCGGCCGCGGCGACACCTACGGCAGCAGCCTCCTGTCCGCGCACCGTGTCGGCGGCCTCGGCCAGAGCGTCGAGCACAGCCTCGGAACCTTCGGCCGCCGGAGTGGGCAGACTGTGCCGGGCCAGAATGGTGGTCCCGTCGCCCCCCGACTAGGCCTTGTCCGGCCGATCATGTGCCGAGCCAGTTGACCAGGGCTGCTGCGGTGGCGGTGCCGAGGAAGACGTAGCCGCGCTTGATGCCCCTATGGATTTCAAGCAGCCAAGGGTTGGCCCTGGGGCATGGTGTGGGCTCGGAGGATGATCGTGTAGAGCTCTCGGGCGACGTAGCGTTTGAGGCAGCGGATGGCTTCTCTTCGGGTCTTGCCTTCGGCGATGCGTCGCTCGACATAGCTGCGGCTGCGGTTCTCCCAGCGGAGACGGGCCAGGACGATGGTGTAGAGGGCCGAGTTGGCTTGCCTGTCACCGCCTCGGTTGAGCCTTCTGCGCTGTGTCTTGCCAGAGGAGGCTTCGACTGGGCTGACGCCGCAGAGTGAGGCGAACGAGGCTTCGCTGCGGAGTCGTTGAGGATTGTCGCCAGTGGCGATGAGGAGGGTTGCCGCGGTGTCCGGGCCGACGCCATAGCATTCGAGCAGTTCGGGCGCGTGCTGGCTGATCACGTCGGTGATCTGCTGCTTCAAGGCTGCGATTTCGTCATCGAGTTCTTCAACGCGGCGAGCCAGGAGCCTCAGGGTGAAGACAGCCGCCGCAGTGGTCGTGCCGGTCGCAGCCTTCGGCAGTGCGATGCAGGCTCGGACGAGTTTGGGGATGGTCAGTCCATTCAGAGCCTCTCGTAAGTCGGGGCTTGCCGTCACGAGGACGGCTCGGAGCTGATTGATGGCCTGGGTGCGGGCTTTGACCGCGGAAACCTTGGCCACCTTGAAGAGCCGGAGTGCTTCGGCCGGGCCGTCAGCGAGCTTCGCCGTTGCGGTGGCCCTGCCGGACAGCACGGCATGCGCTGCCGACTCGGCATCGATGGCGTCGGTCTTGCCTCGCCGACGCCGGGTGGCCTTGTCCGGCTGGTTCACCTCGATCACCGTGAGACCGTTGCTCTGCAGGAAGCGGCTCAGGGCAGCTCCATAGGAGCCGGTGCACTCCACTCCCGCTCGATCGACCGTGCCGTGCGAGTGGGCCCAGTCCAGCAGTTGCTGATAGCCGTCGGCCGTGGTGGGGAAGCTGCGGGAGCCGATCACTTTGCCCGTCGCGGAGACGACGGCTGCCACATGTGCGTCCTTGTGCGTGTCGACGCCCAGCACGACCTCTCGGTGGCGGTCATGGTGCAATCGGAACGGCTGGGCCATGCTGGCACTGGTCATCGGTCTCCTGCCATCGAACCGGAGGGCTGGTGGCCGCCGCCGGGCCGGCAGGGTGGTCAGGACTGTGACGGTGCCTGTCGCGAAGGCCCCTATCGGGACACACCCGCCGGCCTGGCGGCAGCGAGAGCCGTCCCGGACGGTGATCGACAGATCAAGACGCAGGACATGACAGTCAGTCGTAGCGCGGGTCAGACCACCACCGGGACAGCACTGTCATCCTCACAGTCGTAGCGAGTGGCAACCGCTCGTGCGTGCTTGAGCTTGTTGATGGCCCGTTCGACGGTGTTCCGC
>NZ_JASCIS010000084.1 GCF_029968015.1 Streptomyces luteolus | reverse complement strand
TATTTCCAACCTTACCAGATCCTTTTCCCGTTCCGTTTCCTGTCGGAAGCGATTCGGAATTTGAATCCGTGGCTGCTGGAGAGCCATTTTGCCTTTGAGGGCCTTTCGGCTCCCTTTTGGCGACGTTCCGAGTTTATCAGAGCTTTTCAGTCGGCCTTACCGGCGTCCTGACTCTGGCGAATCGGAAGAGTGCTTCATTTTGGAAAGAGCTTTCCGGAAGCTTGTAAATACTAACTGTTGCGGTCGAGCTTGTCCAGCTCCAGGCAACTGTTCGAATCTACCTCCCCGCTCGGGCTGTGTCAACAACCTTTGCGGGCAGAGAGGAGACTAGCAGGTCAGCGGGGCTGGTCGCACATCAAGCCGCTGTCGGGGCGGACATGCTGCGCTCCGTCGGGTCCAAGTCCCCGGTCTCCCCTTGTCGTGCCGCCCGTCGCCCCACCACGTAGACGTACGTCAGGAACGCGAGCTCCGCGGTGATGCCGATGCCGATCCTTGCCCAGGTGGGGAGGCCGGACGGGGTGACGAAGCCTTCGATGGCGCCGGAGATGAAGAGGATCAGTGCCAGTCCGATCGCCATGCCCACAGCTGCCCGGCCTTCTTCCGCCAGGGCGGTGCGGCGGGTGCGTGGGCCGGGGTCGATCAGGGTCCAGCCGAGTCTGAGGCCTGTGCCGGCCGCTACGAAGACGGCGGTGAGTTCGAGGAGGCCGTGCGGGAGGATCAAGCCGAGGAAGGTGTCCAGGCGGCCTGCCGATGACATGAGGCCGATGCCCACGCCCACGTTGAGCATGTTCTGGAAGAGGATCCAGATGACCGGCAGGCCCAGGAACGCTCCGAGGACCAGGCACATTGCCGCTGCTTGTGCGTTGTTCGTCCATACCTGTGCGGCGAAGGACGCTGCTGGGTGGCTTGAGTAGTAGGCCTCGTACTGGCCTCCGGGGCGGGTCAGCTCGCGTAGTTCCTCGGGGGCGGCGATCGCGGACTGCACTTCTGGGTGGGTCGCGATCCACCAGCCGATGAGCGCTGCGACTGCCGTCGAGAGCAGTGCGGTGGGCACCCACCAGTGGCGGGTTCGGTAGAGCGCCGCGGGGAATCCGGAGGTCAGGAAGTGTGTGACGTCGCGCCAGCCTGCGCGGCGCGTGCCGGTCACGGCACTACGCGCGCGTGCGACGAGTTGTGTGAGCCGGCCCGTGAGCTGTGGGTCAGGGGCGCTGGACTGGATCAGGGAGAGGTGGGTGGCGGTGCGTTGGTAGAGCACGACGAGTTCGTCGGCCTCGTCGCCTGTGAGGCGGCGTCGGCGGCGCAGGAGTGCGTCCAGGCGGTCCCACTCCGGCCGGTGGGCGGACACGAACACGTCGAGGTCCATCAGGCCGCTGCTCCCCTCCTCATAGTGCGGCGCGCTGCGTCCACAGCTTGGCAGACTGGCTGTTCCAGGGGCAGGGCGGAAAGGGCGGGCACGCATGAGTGAGCTGGTGACGGGCGAGGCGGTGGCGCTCGAGCTGCGCACGGCGAGGCTGCCGAGCAGGGCGTTGGCCGTGCTCATCGACCTGGCTGCGGCGTTCGCCGTGTATATCGCCGTGTCTGTGGCGCTGTTGGCGGCCACGGCTTCGCTCGATGACGCGGCTGTCGCGGCCATCTCTGTGGCGACGTTTCTGCTCGTGCTCGTCGGCGGACCGATCGCGGTCGAGACGCTGAGTCACGGGCGGTCGTTGGGGAAGCTGGCGTGTGGGTTGCGGGTGGTGCGGGACGACGGGGGGCCGATCCGGTTCCGGCATGCGCTGGTGCGTGGGGCGATGGGCGTGATCGAGATTTTGGCGACGTTCGGGATCGTCGCCTGCGTCGCTTCGCTGGTGTCCGCTCGCGGGCGGCGCCTTGGGGACGTTTTCGCGGGGACGCTCGTCATACGGGAGCGGGTGCCTGCTGGGCGGGCTTCCTATGTGCCGCCTCCGCCGCCATGGCTTGTGGGGCGGTTCTCCGAGCTTGATCTGTCGGGTGTGCCGGACGGGCTGTGGCTGGCGATTCGCCAGTATCTGACGCGGATGGGGCAGCTCGATCCGCAGGTGGGTGCGGCCATGGCCGAGCGGTTGGCCGGGGAGCTCGTGTCGTGCACCGGGGCGCCGCTGCCGCATGGTGTGCCACCCGGCGCGTATCTGGCCGCGGTCGTTCACGAGCGGCAGACGCGGGATGTCCGGCGGGCGTTCGCCGCTGGGGGTGCGGGAGCCTCGGCCGGGTTCGCGGGCGGGTCCGGGCAGCAGGCGGTTGCGTCCGTTGGACCTCGGCAGCCCGCCGTCCCGGAGGTGCGGGATACGTACAACGCCGAGGCTGCGGTGGCACGGCCGGTGGTCGGTGCGGAGCCGGAGGTGGAGGCTCCGCCTGCCCCGCCTGCGACCGGGTTCGTACCGCCGGCCTGAAGTCCGGCGTCCGGCGTCGTCAGTCGGCCGGTGCTGCGGGGAAGTGCGACGGCGGGGACTCCAGGTGCTCCAGCTCGATGCCGGGGGCTGCGAGCACCACGTCGCCGGCGATGTGCACGGTGCTCTGCTCGCCCGTGTCCAGGGCTGTGACCTGGTACTCGTCCACAAGCAGCGGGCCGTTGTCAGTAGCGTGTGGTTCTGTCTTCAGCAGGGCCCAGGACTGGTCGAGGGTGCGTGGGGCGAGGACCGGCTGGGTGAAGCAGACAAGGCGTACGCGAGTGGCGGGGGTGCCTGGGGTGAGACGCAGCAGACGGGCCGTGGCGATCAGGAATGCCGGGGAGGCGCCGGTGAAGGCGTGAGCGGCGACGTTGCCTTCGGTGGCGTGCCGACCGGTGGGGTCGGTTCGTACCCAGGTGACGCCGTCCAGGGCGGCGCCGCGCACCTGCCAGCCGGCGGCGTGCAGTTCGGCGCGGATGGGGCGGCCCAGTTCGTCGATGGCCAGGTCGACGGAGCCCGCGTGGTCGCCCGCGGGGGTGGTGAGTTGGGAGACGTAGCGCCAGCCGGAGGGGCCGGGGGCGCAGTGGAAGTGTTCTTCGCCGAGGGGGGTGTGGTCGTGGGTGTCGTGGAGCGAGTAGCGGCCGCGAGGCATGAGGGGCGGGTCCTTCGTGGGGGCCTTGGTCGGCTGGGCGGGGTGAGCCGGGGGCGCGGGCCTGACCGGGCCGGCACCGGGAGGCCCCGGCGGTCCGGGAGGCTCCGGCGGTCCGGGAGGCTCCGGCGGTCCGGGAGGCTCCGGCGGTCCGGGAGGCTCCGGCGGTCCGGCTGGCCCTGCTGGTCCGGGAGGTCCTGGAGGTTCGGGAGGCCATCAAGGGTGCAGGCCCCCGCCACGAGGGCGAGGGCCTGCTTCAGGCTACGGCCGACGGTGACCGGTGGCCGGTGCGGTCCGGATGCCGGGGCCGAGGTCGGGTCAGTAGCGGTAGTGGTCCGGCTTGTACGGGCCGTCGACCTGCACGCCGATGTACTCCGCCTGCTCCGGGCGCAGCTCGGTCAGCTTCACGCCGAGCGAGTCCAGGTGGAGGCGGGCGACCTTCTCGTCCAGGTGCTTGGGCAGCACGTACACGTCGGTCGGGTACTCCTGCGGCTTCGTGAACAGCTCGATCTGCGCCAGCGTCTGGTCGGCGAAGCTGTTGGACATCACGAACGACGGGTGACCGGTGGCGTTGCCCAGATTCAGCAGACGCCCCTCGGACAGCACGATGATGACCTTGCCGTCGGCGAACGTCCACGTGTGGACCTGCGGCTTGACCTCGTCCTTCACGATCCCGTCGATGGCGGCGAGGCCGGCCATGTCGATCTCGTTGTCGAAGTGGCCGATGTTCCCGACGATCGCCTGGTGCTTCATCCGGGCCATGTCCGAGGCCATGATGATGTCCTTGTTGCCCGTGGTCGTCACGAAGATGTCGGCCGTCTCCACCACGTCGTCCAGCGTCGTGACCTGGTAGCCGTCCATCGCCGCCTGCAGCGCGCAGATCGGGTCGATCTCCGTGACGATCACACGGGCACCCTGGCCGCGCAGCGACTCCGCGCAGCCCTTGCCCACGTCGCCGTAGCCGCAGATGACCGCGGTCTTGCCGCCGATCAGGACGTCGGTGGCGCGGTTGATGCCGTCCACCAGCGAGTGCCGGCAGCCGTACTTGTTGTCGAACTTCGACTTCGTCACCGCGTCGTTCACGTTGATCGCCGGGAACAGCAGGGTGCCGTCCCGGTGCATCTCGTAGAGACGGTGGACACCGGTCGTGGTCTCCTCCGTCACCCCGCGGATCTCCGAGGCGAGCTTGGTCCACTTCTGCGGGTTCTCGCCGAGGGTGCGGTGCAGGAGCTGGAGGATGACGCGGTGCTCGTCGGACTCCGCCGTGTCCACGGCGGGGACCTTGCCGTCCTTCTCGTACTCGACGCCCTTGTGGACGAGGAGGGTGGCGTCACCGCCGTCGTCGAGGATCATGTTCGGGCCGCCGGTGGGCGAGTCCGGCCAGGTCAGGGCCTGCTCGGTGCACCACCAGTACTCCTCCAGGGTCTCGCCCTTCCAGGCGAAGACCGGGATGCCGGCGGGGGCGTCCGGGGTGCCGTTCGGGCCGACCGCGATGGCGGCGGCGGCGTGGTCCTGGGTGGAGAAGATGTTGCAGGAGGCCCAGCGGACCTCGGCGCCCAGTGCGGCGAGGGTCTCGATCAGGACGGCGGTCTGCACGGTCATGTGCAGCGAACCGGTGATGCGGGCGCCGGCCAGCGGCTGAGCGGCCGCGTACTCCTTGCGGATGGCCATCAGGCCGGGCATCTCGTGCTCGGCGAGGGTGATCTCCTTGCGGCCGAACTCCGCGAGGGAGAGGTCGGCGACCTTGAAGTCCTGTCGGTTGGCGACAGTCGTCATGGCGAGCTGCTCCTCGTAATCGGTCGAGGTTGGGCATGGCTGGTCTGCGGCGTCGAGCATAGGAATGCCCGGCACTCGCAGCGCAGTCGTCCGAGGCCCTCTCTCCCTCGGACAGCCCGGAGGCCGCCCGACCGCCATCAGCAGCGACGTCTGGCTGGGTTACGAATCTACACCGATCGGCCCAGTGAGCCCCAGCCCCCTCCATCCGCGCCAGCGTTGAACGGCACCCGAGCAGGCCCCCGACAATTGGGACCTTTGCGGTTTCGGATCCGGCTGCACGTGTTGCAGGATGCCTTGAGATCGGGAACATATGCGCGATCTTGTTGATGAAGGCGTAAGGAGATCCACGTGACCAGTCCGAGCGACCCGCCTGAGGCCGCGGGCCAGGCAGGGCAGAGAAAGTTGGTCGCGGTGACCGCCTGCCCGACCGGCATCGCCCATACGTACATGGCGGCGGAGAAGCTGCAGCAGGCGGCCGAGGGGCTCGGCATCGGGATGAAGGTGGAGACGCAGGGCTCCATCGGGTCGGAGAACGTACTCTCCGACAACGATGTCAGAGAGGCCGACGGCGTGATCATCGCCGCCGACAAGGAGGTCGATCTCGACCGCTTCGCCGGGAAGCGGATCCTGAGCGTGGGCGTCGCCGAGGGCATCCGCCACCCGGAGGAGCTGATCGACCGGGTGCAGAGCGCGCCCGTGCACGGCGGCGGCGGTTCGGCGCCCGCGGGCGGCGCGATAGGCACCGGCGGCGGTGGCGGCAGGGAGCGCAGCCTCGCGTACAAGGCGCTGATGAACGGCGTCTCGTACATGATTCCGTTCGTCGTCGTCGGCGGTCTGCTGATCGCGATCTCGCTGTCGCTCGGCGGTAACACCGACCCCGAGGGCGGTCTGGTCATCCCGGACGGCTCGTTCTGGAAGCACGTCAACGACATCGGTGTCATCGGCTTCACGCTGATGGTGCCGATCCTGTCCGGCTATATCGCGTACGCGATCGGCGACCGGCCGGCGCTCGTGCCGGGCATGATCGGCGGCTGGATCGCCAACACCGGTGAGCTGTACGACTCGGAGGCGGGCGCCGGATTCATCGGTGCGATCGTCACGGGCTTCCTGGCCGGCTATCTGGTGCTGTGGATCAAGAAGGTCAAGGTGCCGAAGTTCGCCCAGCCGATCATGCCGATCATCGTGATCCCGATCGTGGCGACCTCGGCGCTCGGCCTGTTCTTCATCTACGTCATCGGCAGACCGATCGCGTGGATCTTCGAGCATCTGACCAGCTGGCTCAGCGGTATGACGGGCACCAGCGCGATCCTGCTCGGCGCGCTCCTCGGCCTGATGATCGCCTTCGACATGGGCGGGCCGGTCAACAAGACGGCGTTCCTGTTCGGTGCGGGGCTCATCGCGACCGGCAACCAGACGGTCATGGGCATGTGCGCGGCCGCCATTCCGGTCATGCCGCTCGGCCAGGGCCTCGCGACGCTGATCCGGCGCAAGCTCTACACGGAGCAGGAACGCGAGACGGGCCTGGCGGCGCTGTTCATGGGCTTCTTCGGGATCTCGGAGGGCGCCATTCCGTTCGCGGCGGCGCGGCCCGCGCAGGTGATCCCCGCGAACATGCTGGGTGGCGCGGTGGCCGGTGGGATCGCGGGTCTGGCGGGGGTCGAGGACGCGGTGCCGCACGGCGGTCCGATCGTCGCCGTGCTCGGTGCCGTGGGCGGTGTGGCGATGTTCTTCGTGGCTGTGGCGATCGGTGCGGTCGTGACGGCGCTGGCGACGGTCACGCTGGTCGACATCAGCGAGCGCAAGCGGCGCGGTGGGGCGATGGTCCCGGCCGGGGGTGCCGAGCCGGCGCTCGCGGGCGTCGGGGCGGGTGCGGCCCGTGCCGGGGGCGCGGGTGTGGCTGCCGCGAGTGCCGCCCCCTCCGCGGGCCCGCTGGAGAAGAGCCCGGGCAGGGCGGGCACTCCGGGCTCGCTGGAGAGGGGCCCGGAGCCCTCGCGTAAGGCCGACCCCGCGCCCGAGGACGCCGCCCACGCTGCGGCTCCTGCGGCTCCTGCGGCTCCTGCGGCTCCTGCGGCTCCCGCAGCGGGAGCCGTGGAGGGCGAGGGCGGGCCCGAGGACGGCGCCGAAGTCCTGTCCGGCTACCTCACGGACCGGACGGTGAAGCTCCGCCTCGACTCCCAGGACAAGGAGTCCGCGATCCGCGAGCTGGCCGACATGCTGGCGACGACCGGCAAGGTGGCGGACACCGAGGAGCTCGTCCGGACCGCGCTGCGGCGCGAGGCCCAGGGCACCACGGGTCTCGGCGAGGAGATCGCGATCCCGCACGCCAAGACGGACGCGGTGACGTCCCCGGTGGTGGGCTTCGCGCGGTCGCCGGAAGGCATCGAGTGGGGAGCGCTCGACGGTACGCAGGCCAAGCTGATCTTCATGATCTCGGTGCCGGAGGCGTCCGCGGGTGACGAGCATCTGCGGATCCTGGCGCTGCTCTCCCGCAAGCTGATGGACCCGGCCTTCCGTGAGCGGCTGATGGCGGCGCCGGACAAGCGGGCGGTCGTCAACGTACTGCGTGAGATTCAGTAGGCGCGCGTCTCGGACGAGAGACGGCGAGGGCCCCGCACCCCTGGAATTCACCCCTGGAGTGCGGGGCCCCTCGCCGTACGAACCGATGAGTGCGGCGGCGTCAGTGCGCGCCGTCCGTGCCCGGGTCGCCCGGGCCGCCCGGGCCGCCCGGGGACTTGGCCGGGTTGACGCCCGCGGCGGCCGCGGACTCGCTGTAGACGTCCGGCTCCAGGTAGATGACGCGGGCGATCGGGACGGCGGCGCGGATGCGGTCCTCGGCGGCGTTGATCGCGTTGGCCACCTCCGTCGCGGTGTCGTCGTGCTCGACGGCGATCTTGGCGGCGACGAGGAGCTCCTCCGGGCCGAGGTGGAGCGTGCGCATGTGGATGACGCGGGTGACGGTCTCGCCGTCGACGAGCGCCTTCTCGATCTTCTCGACCTGGTCCGTGCCGGCAGCCTCGCCGAGCAGCAGCGACTTGGTCTCGGCGGCGAGGACGATCGCGATCAGGATGAGCAGCACACCGATGCAGAGGGTGCCGATGCCGTCCCAGACGCCGTCGCCGGTGAGGAGCGCCAGGCCGACGCCGCCGAGGGCGAGGATCAGACCGACGAGGGCGCCGAGGTCCTCGAGAAGCACGACGGGCAGTTCGGGCGCCTTGGCGCGGCGGACGAACTCCTTCCACGACAGCTTGCCGCGGACGGCGTTCGACTCCTTGATCGCCGTACGGAACGAGAACGTCTCGGCGATGATCGCGAAGACCAGGACGCCCACCGGCCAGTACCAGGCCTCGATCTCGTGCGGGTGCTTGATCTTCTCGTAGCCCTCGTAGATGGCGAACATGCCACCGACCGAGAAGAGGACGATCGAGACGAGGAACGCGTAGATGTAGCGCTCGCGCCCGTATCCGAAGGGGTGTTGCGGGGTGGCCTCGCGCTTGGCCTTCTTGCCGCCGAGGAGGAGCAGGCCCTGGTTGCCCGAGTCCGCGAGCGAGTGCACGCTCTCGGCGAGCATCGACGACGAGCCACTGAAGAGGAAGGCAACGAACTTCGCTACCGCGATCGCGAGGTTGGCGGCAAGTGCCGCCACGATCGCCTTGGTCCCGCCTGACGCGCTCATGAGTGCCCGTTGTCCCTTCGTACGTTCACGTACGTCTCGTACGTCCCAAAACTCGCCGTGCTCATGCCGTGCGGTGGGTCATTGTTGCAGCACGGCCGGAGGGCGGCGCCTCAGGCCACTACGGTCGCGCGGAACAGGGTGCCGTTTCCGGAGATCTCCGTTTTCTCCCCCGCGGGGACGAAAACCGACTCTCCGGGCGCGAGTTCCAGCTCTCCGGCGCGGACGGTTCCGGCGGTGCAGAGCAGGATCTGCGGCGTACGGGCCGTCAGGTCGCGGGGCGCCGAACCCTCGGGCAGGGCGAAGCGGGAGAGGCGGAACTCGTCGATCGGCGTCTCGTAGACCTCCTCGCCGCCCGGGTCGGCCTCGGGGCGGAGCACGCCCGGGTCGGTGGCCTGGAAGCGGACGATGCGCAGGAGTTCGGGCACGTCGACGTGCTTGGGGGTGAGGCCGCAGCGCAGGACGTTGTCGGAGTTGGCCATGATCTCGACGCCGAGGCCGTTCAGATACGCGTGCGGGACGCCGGCGCCGAGGAACAGGGCCTCGCCGGGCTGGAGTCGGACGTGGTTGAGGAGCATGGCGGCGATCACGCCGGGGTCGCCGGGGTAGTCGTGGGCGATCAGCGCGTACGGCTCGTAGTGGCCGCCGATGCGCTCGGCGGCGGCCGCGGCTTCGGTGACCGTGGCGGCCATCTCGTCGCGGTCGGCGGTCAGTACGGCGGTGAGGACCTCGCGCAGCGCGGCCTCTTCGGGGTGGGCGTGCAGCAGGTCGACGTACGGCTTCAGGGAGTTGACGTCGAGGCCTTCGAGGAGGCGGGCGGCGTCGTCGGGGTCGCGGAAGCCGCACAGGCCGTCGAACGGCGTGAGCGCGCAGATCAGTTCGGGCTTGTGGTTGGCGTCCTTGTAGTTGCGGTGCGGGGCGTCGATCGGGATGCCGCGCTGCTCCTCGTCCTCGAACCCCTCCTTGGCCTGGGTGAGGTCGGGGTGGACCTGGAGGGAGAGCGGGGCGCCGGCGGCGAGGAGCTTGAGCAGGAAGGGCAGTCGGGGTCCGAACTTCGCGACCGTGTCCTGGCCGAGTTCGGCCTCGGGATCGGCGGCGATCACCTCGTTCAACGGGCCGCGCGTGAGGCGCGAGGGGGCGCCGGGGTGGGCGCCCATCCACATCTCGGCCTGCGGTTCGCCGGTCGGTTCCACACCGAGGAGCTCGGGGATGGCCGTGGTCGAACCCCAGGCGTACGGGCGGACGGTGTTGGAGAGGCGGTCCATACGGGACTTCTTTCGTACGTGGGTCACTCGGCCCGGGCGGACGCGGGCCCGGTCCCCGCTCGGGCGGCGGGCCGGCCCGGGCGGCGGTGGCGGGCGGGGTCCGGCGGGGCCGGGTGCCGCGGTCGGTCGGCGTGGATCATCATCGGGCCCCGGAAGCGAGCGCCAGGTAAACGGCGGCGAAATCCGTGACGGCGATCAGCTCCGCGAGCGTCTCCAGTTCGGTGCCCTCTTCCGGTTCGAGCTCGCTGATGGCGGTGTCGTGGCCGAGGGCGAGTTCGCGGGCGGCCGGGGCTGCGCTGAGTCCGCCGTTCAGTCGGTCGCGCAACAGGACGGCACGCGCGTGTAGTGCCTGTTCTTCCTCGACGCGGTCGCGGAAGAAGTCCTCGGGGTCGCTGCCCGCCGCGAGGTCGCCGGTGAGCAGGGGGCCGTGCGCGGGCAGGGCCTCGGGGAGTTCGGCGGCGAGGGCGGGGCTGCCGGCGAGTTCGCCGAGGGAGGCGGCGAAACGGCGGCCGACGGGGCCTGCGGCGGGGCCTTCGGTCCAGATCAGCGGGAGGGTCTCGTACAGCTCGGCGGCGAGGGTCTTGGCCGGGTTGCTGTACGTGGCGATGGCGGGGCCGCAGCGCTCGGCGGTGCCGTCGAGCCGGTCGGCGACCTTGTGCAGCGCCTCGGGGGCCGCCTCGATCAGGCCGGTGCGGTCGAGGAGGACGAGCAGGGGTGTGAGCAGCGCCCACAGGACGTCGGGGCCGACGAGCGCCAGCTCCTCGTACTCCTCGTGGAGCGGCGTCGCCATCGGTACGGCCAGGCCGTGCTTGCCGCCGACGGTCTCGGTCAGCGGGGCCCGCGCGGGGGCGACGGAGACGACGGTCAGGCCGCGCCGGTAGGCCTGTTCGGCGAGGACTTCCAGGCCGGGTTCGGTGCCGTCGGGGGTGGCGATGAGTAGCAGGTCCACGGGGCCGGACCAGCCGGGCAGCGCCCAGCGCAGGGCTCCGGCGGCGGGGGCGACGCCGGTGGGGCGCAGCCGGACGACCGGGCAGCCGGAGCCTGCGAGCGTGTCGAGCAGGTCCGCGACTCCGGTGGCGGCCGTTCCGGGGCCGGCCACGAGCACCGCGCGGGGGCGGCCGTCCGTCCTCAGTTCGGTGAGGCCCGTTTCGGTGGCGTGGCGCAGCGCCGTGCGCACTCTGGCGCCGGATTCCGCGGCGCCGCGCAGCAGGCCTCGGCGGTCGGCGCGGCCGAGCGCCTCCGGATCGTCGAGCAGCGAGTCGTCGAGCACGGCTGGGGCCTCCGATCGCCGGCGTACGGCAGTGGGTTCGTGCGTACGGCAGGGGGCGGGAGGCCGGCCTTGAGGACGGCTCCCGCGCGGGCTGCCTAGGCCGGGCGGCGGGCCTCGTCCACGAGGAGCACCGGGATGCCGTCCTTGACCGGGTAGGCGAGTCCGCAGCTGTCGCCGGTGCAGAGCAGCTCGGCGTCTGCCTCCTTGAGCGGGGCGTGGCAGGCCGGGCAGGCGAGGATCTCCAGGAGGCCGGCTTCGAGCGCCATGGAACGGTTCCCTTCGGGTGGCTGACCGGGTCGGCGGGGGCCGGTGGTCAGTGCTTCGGTGGTCGGAAGTGGATCGGGGGTGGTGTGGGGTGGGGCGGGGTTGCGGCCTGCCGGACGGCTACGGCCTGCCGGACGGCTACCCGAAATCGGTCGGAATACGTCGGTCGGGACCTCGGTCGGGCCTCGGTCCTGACCTGGGCGGGTGCCCCGATCAGGACTAAGAATGCGCCTGGTCAGCCTACCGCCGCGCGGGTTCCGATGCCGGGCCGCGCAGGGCCCGGCGAGGGGTGCGGGGCCGTCTGACCTGGGGCGGTCCGTACCCGTACAGCGGTGTGCGTGACGCCGTCGCCGGTGTGCGCCCGCCACACAGCGTGACGGTGCCGACTACCGCTGAGGCTGTCTGCGGCTGCGGCTGCGGCAGTAAGGCTCTGGCCACAGCCGCAACAGTCAGGCCCTGGGGCTGCAACCGGAACGCTCAGGCCATGCGGCCGCAGCCGGAACGGTCAGGCGCCGGCCGCAGCCAGGACGCTCAGGCTCTGACGATCGCGAGGACCTCGTCCCGGACCCGGGCCATCGTGGCGGCGTCCCGGGCCTCCACGTTGAGCCGGAGCAGCGGT
>NZ_JASCIS010000083.1 GCF_029968015.1 Streptomyces luteolus | reverse complement strand
CCCCCCCGGCCCCCCCCCACGCCATTGCTTGCTCCGCCTGGGGCAGGGGTGGTGACTGTCTGCTGGAGGGGTTGGGGGTGTGCATGCTGCTCGTCGTGCATGGGGGCTCGGTCTCCGTGATGGGGGCAGTCTGTGCTGCTTGGGAAGCTCAGGGCATGTGGCCTACCGAGCACTTCGTGGACGGGTGTGTGACGGCGAAATGAGCGACTACCGGAAGTACCGGATGTGATTCCGGTACTTCCGGTGGCGGCCTCAGTCGCGGTCGTTGTCGATTTCGTCGACGGAGTCCCACAAGAGGTCCTGCTCGTCCTCCAGGAGCTCGATGACCTTCTGCAACCGGTCGTTGGCGACCTTCCGGCCGTGGACCTCCCGGATCTCCTTCACGATCTCGTCGCGGTCGATATCGCCTACCCGCGCCACTACCGGGCGGGCGATGGCCAGGAGTTCTTCGATCGAGGCGTTGGGCGGGCGCCCGGTGCGTCGAGGAGCCGGCGCGGGCTGCTCTGGTTTCGGAACGGTTCCGGATGCGCTGCGAGCGTCATTGTCAGGAGCCCGGTTGTCTTTCGGTTCGCGTTCGTGCGCGGGGTGCGTCTGGTCGTGGGAACGCGGCGTACCGGGAGCAGACCTTTCCGGGGATCCGGAAATGGTGGCCGAGGGATCGAGAGGATCCGTCGGGGCGACGGCCGGGCAGTTGTTCCCGGATCCGTGGGCCGCGTGAGGGGCTGAGATCTGCCAGCGTCGGGGCAGCGAGATGGAGGCGAGGTCGACTGCCTGCTTGCGGGTGGCGAGCTTGCGCAGCAGCAACTCGTCCTGGCGTGGGTCGCCATCGACTTCGGCCTGCTCCAGGGCACGGTGCAGGCGGTTGGCCAGACGTCGCTCTCGCCACTTGCCGCGCTTCTTGTCGGGCATCGCCCCGGCGCGGAGGATCAGCGTCACGGCGTCGCTCAGCGCGCGCTCGCGGATGAGCCGGGCGGCGTCCGCGTCCTGGTCGGCGATGCCGAGGCGCGCCAGCAGCCGTTCGCGCGTCTGCCGGACGAGGACGGTGGCCAGGCCGCGGGAGGCGGCCTGCGGTGTGCGGTGACGCAGTTCGATGCCCATGGCCAGGTGCCACAGCATCGCCGCCAAGACCGGCCCCACGAAGGCGCGCACGGTGCCGCCGACGGGCCCGAACTCGGCGTAGGCGGGGATGATCTGCACTCCGGTGATCACCCACACCAGGGCGCCGGGCACGCCCGGTGCTCGTGCGGGGCCGTTGAGGTTCTGGCGTGCCATCAGCGCGGTGGCGAACAGGGCCAGCTCGGCGGTGGCGAACATGAAGGCGCGCTCGACGGTGCTGCCCATGTCCAGGTAGTCGGCGGCGAATCGCCAGCTGGTGTCGGCGCTGTAGGCGGTGCAGCCGACTGCGGCCAGGCCCGCGACCTTGATCGCCGGAGTGCCGGCCCGCATGCCACTGGCACGGCTCCGGCCACGCCGGACAAACCATCCGGCCAGCAGCAGGGCGGCAGCGACCAACAGCGCGCCGATCGCGAGCAGGGACGAGGGTTCGAGGAGGAACGTCATGCGGCTTCCTGTCGGGCGGGTTCCGCGGCGGCGAGGTCGAGGCGCGACGGATGGGACGTGGCACGGGGCGCGTTGCCTCGGGCACGGCCGTCGGGGCCCACGCGTCGACTGCGGCAGGGCTCGCCCGCGCGGGCATGGCACCACGGGCACCGGACGCCGAGGGCGTCCGTGAGCCCTGCGGCGACGGCGGCCTCGCGGGCGGCGCGGGCTGGACGGCAGGGGCCGAGAGCGGCGCGAATCCCGCGTACGGGTTCTGCCGGGGTACTCGGGGCAGGGGTGTGCAAGGTGCAGGGGCTCCAGGTAGATGGGTGTGTCTTGTGGCGTCGCAGCGAGGGGCGTGCAGGGCTGGTGCCCGCGGGTGTGATCGCCTGGCGCGTGTACGGAGTTGACGCTTGCGCTAGCTCCGCGCGGTCTCGGTAAGGGAGCGGCCGAGGCCAACGAGGCGGCGGTCGCCTCGGGAAGCAGTCGGGCGGTGCCCGGCGTATGCGACGAGGCGCCTGAGAAAGGCCCCGGCGTGGGGGCCTGTCAGTCGCTGTGCAGGCCGGTGACTGTGCTGCGTCTGCGGTCGGGGCCGTCGAGGATGACGCGGCGAGTCATCTCGGCGAGGCGGGAGGCGACACGGTCGCCGATGGCGGTGCGCAGGTCGGGGATGGGGAGGTTGGTGGTGATGAGGGTGGGCAGCTCGTGGACGTACCGGTGGTCGATGAGCCGGTAGGTCAGCTCCTCGGTCCACTCCGACGATTTGGCGGCGCCGAGGTCGTCGAGGAGCAGCAGCGGGCTGCGGGCCAGTTCCTGGAAGCGGCGTTCGCCGTCGTGGCCCTGGCGCGGTCGCAGGGTGGCATGCAGTTCGGCGGTGGTGACGGCCTCCCAGCGCAGTCGGACTCCCGCGCCGAGTAGCGAGCGAACGGCGCCGTACGCCTGGTAGGTCTTGCCGGTGCCGGTCGGGCCCGCGATCAGCAGGGAGGGGCCGTGGGCGATGCCCGGTGCGCCACCCGGCCCCGGCCGTCCGGCAGTTGCGATCTCCTCGACCCAGGCGGATACGTCGGCGTGGCCGGCCAGGGCGTCGCGGTAGCGGCGCGGGATACGGGCGGCGGCCAGCTCCAGCGCGGTCACCGGTTCCGGCGACGGCGCCGCGTCGACCACGGTGGTGGGGTCGATGTTGCGGGCGGCGAGGATCGCTTCCAGTTTGGCCACGGCGCCGCCCAGTTGGCGTGGCTCGCGGGCAGACCTCGTAGAGGTTGTCGTGGTCACAGTTCACCCCCGTACGCCACCTGCGGGTCGACTGGGTTGGTCCACGGCCGGTGCCCAGCGGACGTGCCGTTCGGCGTGGGTGGGTTCATGGCTTCGTTGACGAGGCTCGGCAGCACGCTGGGGTGCAGGCCCTTGGCGCGCAGCCGTTCCAGCCCGGCCCGTACGTACGCCGCGTCGATGCCTTCAGCGAGCAGCCGGGCAGTCTCCTTGCCGAGATGCCCGACGAAGCCGCTCGGCGGCCGGTTGGCGCATGCGGCGGCGTACTCGGCGATGAGCGCCTTGGCCGAGACCGGCCCGGGTGCGGGGGCGTTCGCGTTCCCCACCGGAGGTGATCCTAGATCCAGGATCCTAGGTCCTAGATCCGGACCCTGAGGGCTCACCGAGTCCTCCGTGAGCCCTACCGGAATCCTCCGTGATACCTCACTGAAACCCTCCTGAGCTGCAGGTTCGACGCTCCTCACCGCAGGATCCTGCCGCGTGCGCGAGTCCTCAGTGAGGTCTCCGTGAGGGCTCATCGAAGGCTCCGCGAGCCCTTCGTGACGACCCCCGACAGGCTGCCCGGCCTGCCCGCCCGCGTGGCGCGGGCAGGTGGGGAAACGGCTGCCGCTGGGCCGGTTGATCTTCTGGTGCTTGGCCCAGGTGACGATGTGCAAGTAGTTCTTGCCGTCGTCGCCCTCGTAGCGGCAGATCAGTCCGGCTCCGGCGAGCTGGGTGAGGTCGTCCTCGACCGCCAGCGGGCCGTGCTCGGGGCGCAGTGCCCACAGGGCGCCGGCGATGACGGCGGCCTGGTCACAGCAGCGGCCGTGGTCGTCGGCCTGGGTGAGGAGTCCGAAGAAGGTCCGTTCCGCGGAGACCGAGACCTCGGCCAGCGACTCGGAGATGAAGGCTTCCGGCTTGATGGTGCGTATCCGTGCCACGTCTATCGCCCCGCCTTCGCGGCCGATGGTGCGGCAGGCGTCGGGGAGGCGGTGTCGTGCGGGGATGGTGTCTGGGTCGGCAGGGCCGTACTGTGGGGTACAGAGTTCCTCACCCGGCAGGCCATATGGGGCGGCAACCCCGGCCGGTGCCGGTTTCGGTCGTTCAGGGATGGGCGGTCATTCGGTGGAGCTTTGGCTTGGGCCCTCGGTGTTCGCAGCACCGGGGGCCGTTTGCATGCCCGGACTTGTTCACCCCTGTCCGGCGGGGGGACCAGGAACCATACCCCAGATTTTCGGAGACGCAACGGTTTGCGTTTCACTCCGCAATGGTGTTCAGTGTTGACCCTGGCCGTACTGGACCCGCCTGACCGCGAAGGAGGTGCGATGTGAGCGACAAAAAGGGCTCGAAAGCCGAGCAAGGCGTGGCCCGTGCGGCGGGCCCGGATCGCCCGGCCATGGAGGACAACGTTGCAGCGCGTATCAAGATGGAGCGCGAGGTGCGGGGCTGGAGCACGGTCACGCTCGCGGAGAAGATGTCCGCCATCGGCCACCCGATCAACCAGTCCGCGATCTGGCGCATCGAGAGCGGCAAGCCGCGTCGCAGAGTCAACCTCGATGAGGCCCTCGGCTTCTGCGAGGTCTTCCAGATCACGATGGAGGACCTGACCGCGCCGCCCGGCCAGGTCGCCAATGCCCACGTCCGCCGCCTGGTCGGCGAGTACGTCGAGAAGTGGGTCACCTGGCGAGAGCTGGACAAGGACATGAAGCGCCTGAAGGACCAGCTCGACGCGTACGGCGACGAGAACCCCGACCAAGCGGACCTGATCAAGGTCCTTTTGATGCACGAGCTCGACGTCGCCTCCGGCGGCGAGTTCAACCGCCACTACGCGCACGACCCCTCCAAGCAGCGGAGCTGGATGGGGTCCAACCGTCCGGCGAAGTAGGCCCGTTGCGGTGGCCTCGGTGCTGCGAACACCGAGTCCCCGCTCTCTCCGCATCCGCGATCCCACGTAACGCCCATCCCTGAACGCACACCGCCGGCCAGGCCCGCAGGAGTTGCCGCTCCCGCGACGCCGCAAGGCCGGGGGAGGAGTACCCCTTGCCGCAGTACCCCCTGCCCGTCTCCCAGCTCGCCCAGGCCCTCGGCGTCGACGAGCATGCCCTGCACGAGCTCATGACCCGCCGCGACGAAACACCGGGTGACCCCACCCTTGTCGCCCTCACCGTCGCCGAAGCAGCCCGCCGCATCGGCATCGGCCGGACGAAGATGTACGAGTACGTCTCGTCCGGAGCCATCCGCTCCGTCAAGATCGGCAGCCTGCGCCGCATACCCGCCGAGGCAGTCGGCGAATTCCTAGCCCGCCACCACCAGGCCACGGACTTCGACACTGCGGCCTGAGCGGGCGACCATGGCAAACACCCCGAAGTCCAAGCCCCTCAACTCCCGCCAGCCCAAAGGCGCCTCGTCCATCTACTTCGGCAAGGACGGGCGCTGGCACGGCCGCGTCACCGTCGGCGTCAAGGACGACGGCACCCCCGACCGCCGCCACGTCGGACGCAAAACCCGCGCCGAGGTCACCAAGGCCGTACGCGAACTGGAGAAGCAGCGCGACTCCACCGGCGTTCGCAAGGCCGGCCAGACCTGGACCGTTGCGACCTGGCTGACCCACTGGGTGGAGAACATCGCCGCGCCCAACGTCGGCGAGAACACCATCGACGGCTACCGCGTGGCCGTCTACCACCACCTCATCCCCGGCCTGGGCGCGCACCGCCTGGAGAAGCTGGAGCCCGAGCACATGGAGCGCTTCTACCGGAAGATGCAGGCAGGCGGCAGCGCCGCCGGCACCGCCCACCAGGCCCACCGCACCGTCAACACGGCGCTCAACGAGGCCGTACGCCGCCGCCACCTCACCCTCAACCCGGCCTCGATCGCCAAGGCACCCAAGGTCGAAGAGGAAGAGGTCGAGCCGTACTCGCTGGAGGAGATCCAGCACCTCCTCCTCGAAGCGGCCAAGCACCGCGACCACGCCCGCTGGGTTATCGCGCTCGCGCTCGGCCTGCGCCAGGGCGAAGTCCTCGGGCTGAAGTGGGAGGACGTGGACTTCGAGGAAGGCGTGCTCTTCGTCCGCCGAAACCGCCTGCGGCCCCGCTACAAGCACGGCTGCGGCAACAAGTGCGGCCGCAAGCCGGGCTACTGCCCCCAGAAGATCAACACCCGGCGCGAGACGAAGGACACCAAGACCCGCGCCGGCAAGCGCACGATCGGCATCCCCGAGCAGCTGCTCACGCTGCTGCGAAGGCACAAGGAGGAGCAGGCGCGCGAGCGGGCCCTGGCCCGTGACCTGTGGGCGGAGAAGGGCTACGTGTTCACCTCACCGACCGGCGAACCGCTCAACCCCAACACCGACCACCACAAGTGGAAGGACCTGCTCAAGGCCGCCGGTGTCCGCGAGGGCCGCCTCCACGATGCCCGCCACACCGCCGCCACCGTGCTGCTGATCCTCGGCGTACCCGAAGCCGTGGTCGACCGCATCATGGGCTGGGAGCCCGGCAAGTCCGCCCGCATGCGCCGCCGCTACCAGCACCTCACCGGCCAGGTACTCCAGCAGACCGCCGCGAAGGTCGGCGCCCTGATCTGGGGAACGACGCCCTCGGAGCGCCCATCGACAACCGGAGGCCCTGTGCTCGGCCCGAGCCTGAACCCTGCCCCGGCGGACCCAGCGGTGTACGTCGCCCGACTCGGCGAACGCTGCATCCCATTCCTGCACCGCGAACACGCGGACACTGTGGTCTCACAGGGGGCGCCGACCACCCCGACCACTCGGCAGAGGTGGAGGAATGGGACCGGGTGAAGTGGGAGGACATGGGCCCCGGCGGCGCGCGGGCCATTCGCGACAAGGCGCCCGACCGCCGGACCGTCCACCATGCCCATGCCGTCTTCCTGCCCGGCGGTGTCCGGTTGAACATCGGCCGCGACGAGCAATGGTCCGTGGTGGCCTGGGAGTTCGAAACCGACCTCTACACGGACCTTCCGGTGCGCTGGCACACCACCCGTCGCCCCGGCCAGGAGGTCGAGGCCCAAGTCCGTGGTACGGACCGGGACGCTGTCATCGCTGCGTTCGACGAGGCTTGCGCACAGTCTGTGGACCGAGCCAGGAATCCTGGCAAGTACGGCGATGTAGACCGCTGACGGTGAAGCATCGGCGTGATTGCTGTGGTCGCTTTCGTTGATCGCGAGGCTGCAAGGCGGCACCGTCATGCTCCATGCGCTGGCGACGATGGATGGGCAGGGGTGCGCCCTGGTCGCGTCGGGAAGGATCGCAACCGCCTTACATTGGAGAACTACGCGCGTCGCAAGGCCATTTGGGGTGTCTCCGTTCAAGCGCTCATCATGCGGGCGGCCGCCGTCGGTAACCTCACTGAAAGTCGCAAACGTTCTCTGTACGTTCAGGTCTCTCAGAGAGGATGGCGCAAGGAAGAGCCAGTCGAGGTCGGCCGCGAACACCCTCTGCTCCTCTGGAAACTCCTAGCTCGTGAGTACGGGCCCCGCCCTTACCTGCCAGCGTCTGACCAGCTTGCGATCCAACCCACGATCTTGCGTTCCCTCGCCCCTGAACCGAACCGCCCAACAGATAGTTCGTCTACCGATGTGGACAACGTTGTGAGCCTCGGGAAGCGTCGGCGGCAGGGCCCAACACTAAAAGCGCTCTGAGTACCCGGCCTGGCCCTGACCGTTGGGACTGGGCCAGCGTGGCGATCGATGCTTTGAGACGGCGGGTGTACCGACGTAGAGGCCCAGCATCTCTGTACTGAATGCCGGGCGCCCTTGTGTGCGTCAATCGACGAGGTAGTGGGCCTCGATGTAGGCAACGGTCGAGGTGAACGGTTCGCCCACCGGCTTCAACAGGTACCGGCGGAAGACCGCGGAGGTGGCGTGGCGAACCCCTCGGTTACGGGCGTCGGCGTTGTCCCACGACTTGGCAAGGGTTCGCTTGACGACCTTGTCGATCTCCTCCGCCAAGTTCCGCTCCGTGATGGTCAGGCCGGGCGGAGCGTGGTCACGGATGATGCGGGAGAGGACTCCTATGTGGTCGTCGTCCAGGATGACGACGGCCTGGCCAGGGTGCTTCTCGGCGTCCACGATGGCGCGGGCGACACGAAGCGCTTCGGACAGGAAGTCCAGAGAGTCCTGAGCGTTCTTGATGATCCGGTCCCGGAGCTGCTTAATACGCTCAGCGAGGCGGTGTACTTCGCGGAGCCCGGCTCAACGCCCCTGTCGAGCGCGGCCTTGATGTTGTCCAGGATCTCCTTCGCCGACGGAGGCTTCTTGCCCTCGTCATCCTTGCCGGCCTTGGGACGGACGAGAGCAAGCAGCTCCTTGAGGATGGTGATGCCCTGAGCATCCAGGACGAGCGCTTCCTCCCGAGCGGCGACCACGGAGAAGGAATGGACGTGGGCATTGATGATCTCCAGGACCATTGGCCCGAGCTCCGCCAGCCGTTCCTTCCGCTCCTCGTCGGAGGACTTCTTGAACAGGGTCGTGTAAACGGACCCGAACAGCGCGAAGCCGTCCCGGTACTTGGCAACACGCTTGTCGGTGCTGACCAGGTTGAACAGGCGCGCCAGGAGCCGGTAGTCCTTGCTGAACTGCTCGGCGGCATCGGGGATGCCGTCCAGGAAGGCGTTGATGGCCCGTACGGACTCGTATCCGTGGACCGTCAGGTCCACGCCGTCCACGTCGACGAAGAGGTCCTCGATGCGGGCGAAAGTGGTGCGGAACTCGGCGACCAGTTCGGTCAGGTCGGTGACGAACCCGCCGCCCTTACCGGTCACCTGCGAGGTGGGGTCGACCACGGCCCGCTGAACCTCTTCGGCCAGGCCGATTTAGTCCACAACCACGCCATCGGTCTTCACGAACCCGGTCGGGGACACCCAGGTGCGGTTGGGGCGGGTGATCGTCTGGAACAGGTTGTGCGCCTTCAGGGGCTTGTCCAGGTAGAGGACGCCTTCATTGGGGGCGTCGAAGCCTGTCATCAGCTTCGCGGTCACTACGAGGAAGCACAGCGAGTGGTCCGGGGTGAGGAACCGCCGTTTCTGTTCCTCCTCGTCGGTCTCCGAGAGGAAGTACGGCTTCATCTCCGGCTCTTCGTCTTTGGACTCTGAGACGGAGATGTTCACCTCAGCGGTGATCCGCTCGTGCTTCCCGACCTCGGCGAGCACCTGTGATGCCTCGTAGCCGGCGAGCAACTCGTTGATCTTGTCCGTGTAGGCGACGGCCAGTTCACGGTTGTACGTGACGACTTGGGCCTTGAGGCCGTTGCGGTAGGCGCCGGCCAGGTAGTGGTCCACGATGTGCTGGCAGACCGTGTCGATCCGCTCGCGGTTCGCGAACACCGAGGTGAGGCGCCCGAACTTGCGAGACAGGGCTTCACGGTCGGGATCGTCGAGGTCGAAGTCATCGGCGAACTGGTCGAACTCGGCCTGCAGCGCCTTGTCGTTCATCTCGAAGGAGATCGGGTGCGGGTCCAGCATGACTGGGACGGTGGCCTCGTCCCTCAGAGACCGGGTGACGGAGTACCTGTGCATCACCCTGTTCGGGTCGGTCTCCTCGCCGAAGAGAGCGAAGGTGTCGGTGGCCAAGCTCTTGATGGGCGTCCCGGTCATGCCGAAGAACTTCGCCTTGGGCAAAGCTGCGCGCATCTGGCCGGCGAGGGACTGGGACTTGGAAGACTGCGTGCGGTGCGCCTCGTCGACCAGCACGATGACGTTGTCCCGGATCGACAAGTCCTTGCCGGCGTTTTTGAACTTGTGCACGGTCGTGGAGATGACGCCGCGCGTATCGTCGGCCAGCAAGGAACGCAACTCCCTGCTGGTGGCGGGCTGGTGGAAGTAGGCGTCCCCCATCGCGGAGGTGTACACCCCGGAGGTCTGCCGAACGAGCTGGGTCCGGTCCGACAGCAGGATGACCGTGGGTGATTCGGTGCGCGTGTCAGCCAGCAGCAGGGAGGCGGCGAACACCATCAGCAGGGTCTTCCCGGAGCCCTGGTGATGCCATACCAGGCCCTTCGTGCCGCCTTCCAGCACCCGCTCATGAATCAGGTGCGCGGCTTCCATCTGCGGGTAGCGGGGCAGGTACTTCACGTCTGCGCCGCCCCCAGAGGTGTCGAAGAGGGCGAAGCTGGCGAGCATGTCCAGGATCGTGGCCGGATTGAGCAGCAGCTCCACTGAGCGCTTTACGTCGGCCTGCCCAGACAGGTCTTCGGCATCGTCGGTAGATCGGAACGGCTGCCACTTGTTCAGGGGCGCGCCGGCGGCACCGAACCGCAGCTTCAGTCCGTCGGAGGCGACGGAGAAGACATTGGAGGTGAAGAACCACGGGTACTCCGTGGCGTACACGTCGTTGATATCGCGGGCAGCATCAGCCCAACTGGACTTCGAGGTAGGCGACTTCACCTCAACCACGACCAGCGGCAGGCCGTTGACCCAGTACACGAGGTCGAACCGGCGGGAGGTCTTGCCGGGGACGGTTATGGTCACCTCGTCCGACACGACCAGGGTGTTGGACGACGGGCGCTCGAAGCCGATGACCTTCAGGGCATGCCATACGCCGTCGGCGGCCCGGAACTCCTTTTGCCCCCGCAGCAGTTTCACCACCTGCTCGTTGGCACGCACCAGCCCGCCGTCGACAGCGTTGATCGTGGCGGTGATCTCCTCAACTACGGCGTCTACGTCGAACTTGTCGATCACCTCCGGGTTCAGCCGGATGATGGCATCCCGCAGCTGGCTGGTGACCACCGTCTGTGTCGTTTCGCGCGACAGGGACCTGCCCGCCATGTAGCCCCACCCCATCGGGAGAGACCACTGGATCATTAAGTTCTGGAACTCGCGCTCCTGTATGCCCTTTGCCACGGCTCAGACCTCCAACTCGGCAGACTCGATGTTGATGGTGCGGTCCAGTAGCCCCGAGAGAAGCCTTGCTCGGGTGTCGCGGAGTAGTGCGGCCTCCGTGCGGGTCGCCTTCAACGCAGACTCCATCGCGTCAAGTTCGACCACCATCTCGCGTTGGCGGTCAAGCGACGGTAGGCGCACGGCCATACCCTTCGCCCGCTTGGCACTGATGTGCTTGATGTTCGTGCCACCCGCGACGTCGAGGAAGGCTCTGGACTCGTAGGCCCACATGCTCCAGTGGAAAACGAACTCAGGGATGCAGACCCCTTCCAACGCCCGGAGGCGGAGCAGGGTCATCTGGGTGCAGACGGGCGCTGGCAACTCGTCTCGCCACATGGCGGGCATTCCGACCGCATTCGCGCTTGCGCTGCCCTCGGACACCACGACGTCGCCGTACTGAAGGCCGAACTTCTTGCGCTCCGCTGGGTCGTAGTTCATTTCGAGTACGTCAGACAGATCCAGCGTCCCATAGCCGACGTTCGCGGACCGGAGGTAGGGCGTCATGTATGGGCCGGTCGCCCTGTCGGGTGTCCGGCGCACGCCGGTGGAGAAGTCGAAGGCGTGCTCGGCCCTCACGGCTTCATTGGAGTCATCGGTGATGAGGTCAGCGCGTCGGTGACGTAGGACCGCTGTCAGCGCCCCAGCCTCTGCATCGAGTGCGGTGATCTGGTCGTCAATCGCGCTGATCACCTCGACGATCCGCTTTTGTGTCGGCAGCGGAGGCAAAGCGAACGGGATGGCACGGAACGAAGAGTCGGAGATGGTCTTGCGGCGCAAGACCGTTCCCGAGGCTCGGTTCTGCATCTCGTCCCAGAACGCTGGCGTTTGGAAGTACAGCCCCAACAGCCCTGGGAGTGCCCTCTGGTCCACCTCATAGGTGATGAACACACCAGAGACGTGGGTGCGATCATGCTCCGCCCGCGCGACGCCCGCAGGAGCCTCGAACGCCGTGATCGTGCGGAGCACGACGTCCTTCTCTCGCACCATGTTCAGCGTCGTGTATTTCGATACACCACCGACGAATGGCTCCTTCTCACCCAGGCCGCGCCCGTACATCTGGACACTGACTGCGGGGTGGGTGACGCCATCCTCCACGGCCACCTTGCGGCGCACACGAGTAAGTAGGTCACCGAGGCTGATCTGCTGCCAGTCACTCGCCGGAACCCTCGATCCCTGGATCGGAATGGTGGCCTTGTGGCGCACAGGAGCCTGGAAGTCACCGAGGCTGATCTGCTGCCAGTCACTCATCGAAGCCCTCGATCCCTGCGGCGGAGAGGAGCGCAAGCATGCGCTGCTCGGTCTTCTGGCGCTCGGCTCGGGCGTGGTTGTAGGCATCGATGAGGGTGCCGAGGTCTTTCTGCTCAGCGGCGGCC
>NZ_JASCIS010000082.1 GCF_029968015.1 Streptomyces luteolus | reverse complement strand
CTCAGGTAGGCATGGCCGAGGCGATGGGGGTGAACCTCGACACCTGGCAGGGATGGGAGTCCGGGCGCAGACCGCTCGCCAATGTGAAGGCCGGCACCCTTCTCGAACTGCGCCGCCGACTGCTCGCCTTCGGCGCGGACCCTCACGTCCTCACCCTGCTCGACGCGGCGATGGACGCAGACCGCATCATCAGCGCGACGATCTATGCCGAAGGCGAGCAGTCGGCGGCGCGGCATCCCCTTGCCGATTGGGTCCACACCCGCGACACAGCCCACATGATCGCTTGGGCCTTGAACGGGACCACCCCGCCAGCTCTTGCCGACCGGCCAACCAAGCCTCGGAAAGGGCCAGTTGCCAAGGCGCCGCTGCTGCCCGCTCCTGACCGCGACACGTTCTTCTCGCGCCTCAGAGATACCGCGGACTCAGCCGTGCGCGCGGGCGAGGACGGGATACTCCTCCACCGCCAGGCGCTCTACCTGTGCTCGTACGACCAAACACCAGAAGCGACCTCATGGATGGGTCACGCCCTGCACGCTCGGCGTGACCTCATCGCAGCGCGGGGCTGGACACCTCACTGGGCAGCAGCGCGCTCAACCGCGACTGCCCTGGTGCGCCTCGGTGACAGCCAGCCCTTGTCGGACTTCATCGACCGGGCGATGGTGGACGACGACACGGCAGAGATCGCCAACCTCAACTACTGGGCCTACTGGCTGGGCGCGATCCGGGAACCGCAAGCGGACGACGGCTTCATGCGGGAGCAGCCAACCGACTGGGAGCCCGTACGCCTGATGAGAGGGCTCGTGTCCGGGCTCCACCAGGCACCCGGGTACGTGGACCTGTACGTCCACTCTCTGTGGGCCCTGCTGAAGTCTCACCGATGGCTGCCGCTCGCTGACCCCAGGCTGGCGGGCAGGCTGACCGAGGACACGGACCGGCTGCTCGACCGCGGCGGGATCTCCCATCGATCAAGGCGGGAACTCAGCTCAGTGCATTACGTTCTAGGCGAGAACCGCACGTGACACACCGGAGGACGCATCACATGGCGGACGCAGAGCAGGAGCAGGCGAAGGGCACAGCGGGCTTCCTGCTGGAAATGGGGATGCTGAAGCGAGCCAAGCGGTCCGGCTGGTGGATCGCCGGGGTCAAGGACCCCGAGACGATCGCCGAGCACTCATTCCGCGTGGCGCTCATCGGCTCCGTGCTCGCCATGATGGAGGGGGCTGATCCCGCGAAGACAGCTCTCCTCGGGCTCTGGCACGACACCCAGGAGACCCGGGTCAGCGACATCCCGCACATCGGTCGGCGCTACCTCGAAGCCGCCGGCAACGAGAAGGTCACCGCGGACCAGGTGTCGGCCGCGCACCCGGCGGTGAAGGCCGGGGCACAGCGGATCGTGGCGGAGTACGAGAACGGTGACTCCCTCGAAGTGATCTGCGCGCACGACGCCGACAAGCTTGAGTGCCTGGTTCAGGCCGTCGAATACCGCGAGCAGGGCTGCTCGAACGTCCAGCCGTGGATCGACAGCAGCCTCTCGAAGCTCAAGACGGCCTCCGCCCAGGCCCTCGCCGAGGCCGCGCTGAACATGACCTCGATCGAGTGGCAGCAGACGTACCTCCGCTGAGCCTGACCGTGCGCAGAGCGCCCGCCTCCCCCGGAAGGCGGGCGCTTTCTGTCTGCTCGGGCACTTATCGAACCGGACCGCGCCGGATTCACTGAAGGGATGCGACTCCCGATCCACGACGAGAGCGTATTCAGCTTCCCGAAGGAACGAGCGGAAGAGCTGACCTACAAGGCGGCCCCGAGCAACCCCTCCGGCGCCCCCGGCAACCGATGCCCCAGCAGCGACCGCAGGCGCCCGTAAGAAGACGAGTCGCCCGCCAGAACCCCGCCGAGCAGCGTGTTGCCCGTCGCGTCCAGGACCAGCTTCGCGTAGCGGTCGCCGGCGCCGGAGGTGTGGATGTACTCCATCGCGCCCGCCGTCCGCGCGTGGGCGTCGCCGAAGCTCGCCACCGCCACGCCGAGGAGCTTGAGCTCGGTCGACAGGTCGGGGTCCGAGAGCGGGGCCGGGGTCTCGCCGGTCAGGGTCGACGCGACCGACTCCGCCATCCGGTAGCCCGGCGTGACCAGGCCGAAGCAGCGGCCGTCGACCGCCGCGCACTCGCCGACCGCCCAGATCCGTTCGTCCGCCGTACGGCAGTGCCCGTCCACGTGGAAGCCGCCGCGCTCGCCCGTGTTCAGGCCCGCGTCGGCGGCGAGTTCGTCGCGGGGGCGGACGCCCGTGGAGAACACGACGAGCGAGGTGTCCAGGACCGTGCCGTCGGCCAGGGTGACCGACGACGCCGTGCCGTCCGGGCCCGCGTCCACCGACTTGAGCCCCACCCCGCAGTGCGGCGCCACCCCGAGTTCCGTCACCTGGCGCCCGAGGACCGCGCCGCCGCCCTCGTCCAGCTGCAGCGGCATCAGCCACGGCGCGCCCTCCACCACGTGCGGGCGCATGCCGAGGGCCTGCAGCGCGCCCGCGGCCTCCAGGCCGAGCAGGCCGCCGCCGACGACCACACCCGTACGTCCGGGGCGGGCCGCCGCGCGGATCGCGGCCACGTCGGCGAGGGTGCGGTACACGTGGCAGCCCGGCAGGTCATGGCCCGGTACGGGCGGTACGAAGGGCCGGGAGCCTGCGGCGAGGACCAGGGCGTCGTACCGCACCCGCGCACCGTCCGCGCAGAGCACCTCCCGCGCCTCGCGGTCGATCCGCACCGCACGCGTCGCGAGGCGCAGTTCCACGCCGTCGTCGGACGCGAAGTCCGCGCCGGGCAGGGACAGTTGGGCTTCCGGGGCGCCGCGGGCCCGCTCCGACAGGTGCAGCCGGTCGTACGCGGGGACCGGTTCCTCGGCGAGGACGACCACCCGCCAGGAGCGGTCCCGGTCGCGGGCGCGCAGCTCCCGTACGAACCGGTGGCCGACCATGCCGTGGCCGATCACGACCAGGACGTTGCTCATGCGGACACTGCTTCCTCTCGCCGTACGAACTCCGTGCACCAGCGGCGCAGTTCGTCGCCGCAGCTGCCGCAGCCGGTGCTCGCGCGGGTGGCGGCGGTCAGGGCGGCCGGGGTGCGGGCGCCGGCCTGCCACGCGGCCTCCAGATCGGTGCCGGTGACGTTGCTGCAGTGGCACACCACGACATCGCCGGGCAGCTCCTCGCCCGCGTACTCGGGTGCCGCGCCGAGCAGCAGCGCGAGCCGGTCGGCGGGCACCGGCTCGCCGCGCTGGTAGAGCCGCGCCACCGCCGCGATGGCCCGGTCCAGGCCGAGCAGCACCGCGCCGCACACCCGGTTGTCGCGCAGCGAGAGCCGGGCGTACCGGCCGCGCGCCGCGTCGGCGAGCACCACCGTCTCGTCCGCGCCGTCCGGGGCGCCGAGCCGCACCAGGTCCAACTCCCGCGCGCGCAGGCGCAGTACGGGCCGGGACCGGGCCGGTGGGAAGTCGTCGCCGGTCAGGAGCAGGGCAAGCGTCTCGGCCTGCTCCCAGGCCGTCGTATGGCCGCCGTACGAGCCGGCGGGGCCGGCCGGCCGCGCGCAGTCGCCGATGGCGTGCACGCGCGGGTCGTCGGTGCGCAGCTCGTCGTCGACGAAAACACCGCCGTCCACCGCGAGCCCCGCCGACCTGGCGAGCCCGTCGCGCGGCGCCGCGCCCGTGCACAGCAGCACGTCGTGCGCGGCCACGCAGCGGCCGTCGTCCAGGCGCAGCTTGCCGTCCGCGTAGGCCCGGGCCGTGCGGCCGAGGCACAGGTCGACGTCCAGGGCGCGCAGGCGCGCGGAGAGCAGCTCGCCCGCGCGCGGGTCGAGATGCCGGTCGAGGGGGTACGGGCCGCGGTGCACAAGCGTCACGTCCCGGCCGAGGCGGCGCAGCGCCAGCACCGCCTCGACGGCCAGCGGCCCGCCGCCGACGACGGTCACCGGAGCGGCCCCCGCGAGCGCAGCGGTGTCGTCCAGTGTGCGCAACACCCTTACTCCAGCGGGCAGTTGGCCGTCCGAGCCGTGCAGCCACGGCAGGTCCGGGAGACGCGGCGCGGCGCCGGTCGCGAGGACCAGACGGTCGTACGGATGGCTCCGCCCGTCGTCGGAGTGGACCAGGCGCCGCTCGCGGTCCACCGCCGTGGCCGTCACGCCGAGCAGCAGCCGGACGCCCTCGGGCGCGGCGGGCAGCCGCAGCGCTCCGGACGGCAGCGTCCCGTCGACGACCGACGTCAACAGCGGCCGCTGGTAGGCCGGTTCGGGCTCGGCGCCGAGGACGGTGACCGCGCCGCCGTGGCCGCGGTGGGCCAGGCGTTCCACGAGCCGGTGCGCGGCCGGGCCGTACCCGGCGACCACGATCCGCTCAGCCGTATCCACATCCGCATCCGACATGCTCACCGGTTCCTGAGTGCTCACCGCGCCGCCTCGATCCGTACCGCGCACACCTTGAACTCCGGCATCCTGCTGCGCGGGTCCAGGGCGGCGTGCGTGACCAGGTTGGCGCGCCCCTCGCCAGGAAAGTGGAACGGCACGAACACGGTGTCCGTGCGCAGGCTCGGCTCGTACCGCACCTTCGCGAGGACGGCGCCACGGGCCGAACTCACCCGCGCGAGCTGCCCGTCGGCGAGAGAGGCGCGCGCCGCGGTGTCCGGATGCACCTCGACGTACGGCTCCGGCGCGGCCTCGGTCAGCTCGGCGACGCGGCGGGTCTGCGCGCCCGACTGGTACTGGGCGAGCACCCGGCCCGTCGTCGCGTACAGCGGGAAGTCCGGGCTCGGCAGCTCCGCCGCGTCCCGGTGCTCCACCGCCTGGAAGCGGGCCCGGCCGCCGGGGTGCGCGAAGCCGTCGAGGAACAGCCGCGGCGTGCCCGAACTTCCCTCGGGGCAGGGCCAGTACAGCTCCTCGTCGCGGTCCAGACGCTCGTAGCTGACGCCCGAGTAGTCGGCGGGGCCGCCCGCGGTGGCCGCGCGCAGCTCCTCGAACACCTCGCGCGGGCGGCGCGGATAGCGGGAAGCGGGCTCGCCGAGGCGGACCGCGATCCCGTGCAGCACATCGAGGTCGCCGCGCACGCCGGGCGGCGGGTCGAGCAGCCGGCGCCGTCGCAGGACCCGGCCCTCCAGGTTGGTGAGCGTGCCCTCCTCCTCGGCCCACTGCGTCACCGGCAGCACCACATCGGCCATCCGGGCCGTCTCGGACGGCACGAAGTCGGCGACCACCAGCAGGTCGAGCGCGCCGAGCCGCCGCGCGATCCGGCCCGCGTCCGGCGCCGACACCACCGGGTTGGAGCCGAGGACGAGCAGCGCCCGCGGCCCGTCGTCGGTGCCGAGCGCGTCGAGGAGCTCGTACGCGCTGCGCCCCGGACCCGGCAGCCGCTCCGGGTCCACGCCCCACACCCGCGCCAGGTGCGCGCGGGCCGCCGGGTCGGTCAGGGAGCGGTAGCCGGGCAGCTGGTCGGCCTTCTGGCCCAGCTCGCGCCCGCCCTGCCCGTTGCCCTGCCCGGTGAGGGTGCCGAAGCCGCTGCCCTCGCGGCCGGGCAGGCCGAGGGCGAGGGAGAGGTTGATGAACGCCGCGACCGTGTCGCTGCCCTTGCTGTGCTGCTCGGCGCCGCGCCCGGTGAGCACGTACGCCCGCTCCGCCTCGGCCAGCATCCGTACGGCGGACCGGAGTTCGGACACCGCGACGCCGGTGACGGCCTCGACGCGCTCCGGCCACCAGGTGACGGCGCGCGCCCAGGTCTCGTCGAAGCCCTCGGTGCGCTCGTCCAGGTACGTCTTGTCCAGGTGCCCGTCGGTGACCGCGAGGTGCAGCAGGCCGAGGGCGAGCGCGAGGTCCGTGCCCGGCGTCGGCTGCAGGTGCAGCGCGGCGCGCGCGGCGGTGCGGGTGCGCCGGGGGTCGATGACGATCAGCGAAGCCCGGTCGAGGTGGCGCAGGAGCGGCGGCATGGTCTCGGCCGGGTTGGCGCCGGCGAGCAGCACCACGTCGGCGCGGCCCAGGTCGGTGACCGGGAACGGCAGCCCCCGGTCCACTCCGAACGCGGCGTTCTGCGCGGCGGCCGCCGAGGACATGCAGAAGCGGCCGTTGTAGTCGATCTGGCTCGTGCCGAGCGCGAGGCGGGCGAACTTGCCGAGCGTGTACGCCTTCTCGTTGGTGAGCCCGCCGCCGCCGAACACCGCGAGGGCCTCGGGGCCGTGCTCGTCGCGGATCTCCCGCAGCCGCCGCGCGACCAGGCCGAGCGCCTCGTCCCAGCCGGCCGGGGCGAGCCGTCCGTCGGCGCCGCGCACCAGCGGGGTGGTCAGCCGGTCCGGCACGTCGAGCACGGCGGGTGCGGTCCACCCCTTCTGGCACAGGCCGCCCTGGTTCACGGGGAAGTCCGGGTCGGGGGAGACGGACACGGAGCCGCCGCCGCTGCCGGGGCCGTCGGTCCGGCCGAGCAGCGTGCCGCACTGCAGGGCGCAGTACGGGCAGTGCGTCCTCGTGCCCGCGGGGGAGGTCTCGGACACGGCCGCATCCGTGGCCGCGGGGGAGGTCTCGGACACGGCCGCATCCGTGGCCGCGGGGGAGGTCTCGGACACGGCCGCAGCCGTGCCCGCAGGGGAGGTCTCGGACACGGTCACACCCGCCCCGCCGTCTTCGGCCGCACCGGCTCCACACCGGTCACGGCGGGCTCCTCGCGGCGGCGCAGATACACCGCCCAGGTGACAGCCAGGCACACCGCGTAGTAGCCGAGGAACACGGCGAACGCGACGCTGCCCGATCCGGAGGACCCGTACGCCGTGCGGAACGCCAGGTTGATGGCGACACCGCCGAGCGCGCCGACCGCGCCCGCGATCCCGATCAGCGCCCCGGAGAGCCTGCGCGACCGGGCGAACGCCGCGGCGGCGTCCTCGCCCGAGGAGATCGCGCGCTCCGCCTCCCGGGTGTGCACGGCGGGGATCATCTTGTACGTCGACCCGTTGCCGATGCCGCCGAGTACGAAGAGGACCGTGAACGCCGCCACGAACCACGGGAACGAGCCCGTGACCGACGCGGCGAGCAGCCCGGCCGTACCGGCCGCCATGGCCGCGAAGTTGACGAACGTGACCCGCGCCCCGCCCCACCGGTCGGCCAGCTTGCCGCCCACCGGACGGGACAGCGAACCGAGCAGCGGGCCGAGGAACGTGTACGAGGCCGCCTGCAGCGCGCTCGCCCCGAACTCGCTCTGCAGCACCAGGCCGAAAGCGAAGCCGTACCCGATGAACGAGCCGAACGTGCCGATGTAGAGCAGCGAGATCCACCAGGTGTGCCGGTGCCGGGCGGCCTCCCGCAGCGCCCCCGGCTCCCTGGGCAGCGCCGGCAGGTTGTCCATGCGCAGCGCCGCGCCCAGGGAGACGAGCACGATCAGCGGCAGGTACACGGCCGCCACGTACGAGGGATGAGCGTCCCCGGCCGTTGCGATCACGAGCAGGCCGAGCAGCTGCACCACGGCCACACCGAGGTTGCCGCCGCCCGCGTTGAGGCCGAGCGCCCAGCCCTGGTGGCGTTGCGGATAGAAGGCGGTGATGTTCGTCATCGACGAGGCGAAGTTGCCGCCGCCGACGCCCCCGAGGGCCCCGATGAGGAGGAACACCCACAGCGGCGTCTGGGGCCGCTGCACGAAGTACGTCGCGAGCCCGGCCGGCACGAGCAGCACCGCCGAGGCGAACACCGTCCAGTTGCGGCCGCCGAACCGCGCGACGGCCGCGCTGTACGGGAGCCTGAGCAGCGCGCCGACCAGCGTCGGCACCACCACGAGCAGGAACTTCTCGGACGCCGTGAAGGTGAAGCCGATGTCCGGTGACATGAAGAGCACCAGGACCGACCAGAGGCTCCACACCGAGAACCCGACGTGCTCCGAGAGCACCGAAAGGACCAGGTTGCGGCGGGCCGTGAACCGTCCCTCGCGCTGCCAGAAGACCTCGTCCTCGGGGTCCCAGTGCGTGATCCCTTGCTTGTTCCGTATCATCACGCCGCCTCGCGTTCCAGGGCCCGGTCGACCAGGTGGTGTGCCCCGCCGGTGTAGCGCACCGGGTCGCACAGCTCCACCAACTCCCTTGCCTTGAACCGCCCTTGGAGCCCGGGGGACGCGGCGAGCGCGACCGCGAGGGGCTGCCCGGTGCGCTGCGCCTCCCGCGCGGCGTCGGTGAGCAGCTGCTGCGCGGCCGCCTTGCCGAGCTCCGGGGTGAGGACGGCGGCGATCCGCTCCGACACCAGCTGACTTCCGGTCAGCTCCAGGTTGGCCCGCATCCGCTCCGGCCGTACGACCAGGCCCCGGGCCAGCTCGACGGCGGTGTGCGCGGCGCCGCCCGCGAGCCGCAGGCACTCGCGAAGCAGCAGCCACTCGGCGTGCCACACCCCGCCGGAACGCTCGTCCTCGGTGGTCAGGCACTGCGTCAACGCCCCTGCGAGCGCCGGTACTTGAAGGGCCGCCGCGCGCATCAGGGTGGCGAGCACCGGGTTGCGCTTGTGCGGCATCGCGGAGGAACTGCCGCGCCCGGCGGCCGTCGGCTCGGTGACCTCGCCGACCTCCGTACGGGCCAGCGACTGCACGTCGACGGCGATCTTGCCGAGCGCCCCGGCCGTGAACGCCAGGGCCGCCGCGAGGTCCGCCATCGGGGTGCGCAGCGCGTGCCACGGCAGCACCGGCCTGGCCAGGCCCGTCTCGGCGGCGAACGCGTCGACGAGCTGGTCCAGACAGGCCTCCCGGTCGAGCACGCCGTCGTCGTCGACGGGCGCGTCCAGCGCCGCGTACTCCAGATATCCGGCGAGTGTCCCGGCGGCGCCGCCGATCGACACCGGCAGGCCGCCCTCGACGAGCCGGTCGATGCGCTCGGCGGCGTCCAGGACCAGCGACCGCCAGCCCGCCGCCTTGAGCCCGAACGTCGTCGGCACCGCGTGCAGGGCCAGGGTGCGCCCGGCCGCCGGTGTGTCGCGATGGGTGCGGGCCAACTCGCCGAGCGCGTCGGCGACTTGGGCCAGGTCGGCGCGGAGGATCCGCAGGGCGCGGGCGGCGACCAGCATGGCGCCCGTGTCGAACACGTCCTGGCTGGTGGAGCCCCGGTGCACATACTCCGCCGCCGCCGGGTCCGACTGCGCGACCCGGGCCGTCAGCGCCTGCACCAGGCCCACCACGGGGTTGGCGGTCTCCCGCGAGGCGAGCGCGAGCTCCCGTACGCCGAAGTCCTCGGCCCGCGCCACCTCGGTGATCAGGTCCGCGACGTCCTTCGGCACCGTGCCGAGCCGTGCCTGCGCGCGGGCGAGAGCGGCCTCGGCGTCGAGCATGCCCTGCAGCCACGCCTCGTCGGACACGGCCGCTTCGACCGGAGTCCCGGCCCGCACCGGTGCCAGGAGTCCCGAATCCGAGGGCCCGCTCATACGATCACCCCGGGCAGCTCCGCGTCCGACACCGTCGGCCGCACCCCGGCCGGCACGCGCGCCACCGGCGGCAGGGAGAGCGCCGCGCGGGCGATCGCGTCGGAGTCCCCGAGCGTCACCGAGTCCACGCCCGGCCGGATCCCGGCGGCCGTGACCCAGTGCACCGACTCGGTCGGCACGCCGTACGCGAACCGCCGCGGATGCGCCTGCCCCTTCCCGTCGACCAGGCGGTACGGCCGCTCCGTGACCGCGAGCCCACCCGTCTCGTACGTCGTGCCGAGGGCGCCGTCGACGCGGTACGGGGCCGCCTGGTCGGTGTTGAGCAGGTGCTGGAGCAGCGGGTCGGCGGTGCGGCGCAGGTCGGGCTCGGGCAGCCGCGCCTCGATCAGGACCGACGCCGGGATCGGCTCGCCCGGCACGGACGCCGACTCGGCGACGAACCGCGGTGCGGTCGGGTCGACCCGCACCTGTGTGCCGGGGCCGGTCAGCGTGAGCACCCCGGCCTCGATCAGCGCGGCCATCTCCTCGATCCGGGAGGCGGGCGGGCCGATCGACAGGAACGCGTTCAGCGGCGTGTACCAGCCCTCCAGGTCGTCGCGGTGCGAGTCGCCGTCGAGGCCGCCGTGGTCGACGGCGAGGCGGATCTCGTTGCGCAGGTCGCGCAGCACGTCGAGGGCGGCCTTCAGCGGGCCGGTGACATTGCCCTGCCGGGCGGCGCGCACGTCGTCGGCGAGATGGCCGAGCAGCCACCGCGCGAAGTCGTCGCGGTCGGTGAACTCCCGCTCCCCATACGGCCGCGACAGCTTCTCCCAGTCCCAGCGGACCTCCTCCTCGAAGCCGAACTCGGCGAGCAGACCCGGGAGGTCGCCGTCCGGGTCCAGGGCCAGATAGAGCTCGGTGAACTCCTCACGGGCGTGGTCCTGGCCGCGCTGGGCGAGCAGCGCGCCGTAGTAGACGCTCTCCACCTCGCGCGCGATCAGCGGCCACAGGTCCTCGGTGAACGACACCCCGCCGCCCAGCGTGCCGCGGCTCCGCAGCCGCCGGATGAAGTCCGGCGTGAGCAGCCTCGGGAAGTAACGCCCGTGCGGGCCCTTCTCGTTGTCGCCGCGCGCGTGGTACGGGATGCCGCGCCGGGAGAACGCGTACAGCTTCGGCTCCTGCCCCGACGCGCGGTACGTCAGCTTCCCGGCCTCGCGTACGAAGGTGCCGCCGCGGCCCGCCGTGAACAGGGCCATGTAGTCGAAGAAGTTGAGGCCGAGCCCGCGAAGCAGCACGTTCTGGCCCGGGAGGATCCCGGCGAGGTCCACGTCGGCGGGGTTGACTGGCGTGATGTACGTCAGGTGGTGGATGCGGGCCAGGGCGGCCGCGCGCTCCTCGCGCGCCGAGAGCCGGGCCGGCACGTGTCCAAGGGCCAGGACCACGCCGTCGAGCCGGTTGAGCCGGGTGCCGTCCTCCAGGCGCACGCCCTGTGGGCCGCCGGGCACGCCGTGCACGTCGGACATCGCCACCGCCCGCGAGCTGTGCACCCGTACCGTCACATGCTCGGGCGCGCGCTCGACCAGACGCTGGAAGCAGTCGTGCAGGTACTCGCCGTAGAGGGCCCGCGTGGGGTACGAGTCGGGGCCGAGGGCGCGTGCCTCGCGCAGCGTCGCCGGGCCGTAGTCGCCGAAGGAGGCGAGCAGCGCCAGGGACTGGGCCCACTCGTACAGGCTCGGGCCGCCCTCGATCGGCCCGTCGATGCGCGACGAGGCGTCGGTGAAGACGGTGATCTGGGAGGCCACGGTGTTCATCAGGAGCTGCCGTGACTGGTCGGCGCGCCACACCGCACCCGCACCCGGCGCATGGGGGTCGACCACATGCACCGTCACCGCCTCGTGCCGCCGCCCCTCGCGCTCGTTGGCCAACAGCCTTTCGAGGACGGAGAGTCCACGCGGACCGGCTCCGACTATGCACAGTTCGACATGACTACGACTCACGCGGACTCTCCGTTTCGTATCCGGTGTGCGCCTCCTGGATCCCGTGTCTCCGGCTCCGGTCGGCAACTGGATCCCGTGTCTCCGGCTCCGGTCGGCACTGACCGGGCCGCGGCGCCTTCAGGGCCGCGCAGGTGCGGGCCGCGCCGCAGGGCGGGCTGGTGGGAGGGGCTTCAGGGGAGAGCCTGCTGAGGGGCCGGTATGCCGGTCAAAGGTGTGCCGGAGCGTCCGTCAAGTCGCCCGGCCCACCGCTGCGCCGCACCCCGGCACAGCGCAACGGCCGCAACGGATCCGGGCCCGCGAACGGCCCCGCCACGACCTGACGGATTCAGGAAACGGGCTTTGTCGGGCGTCCGCGCCGTCCCCAGGATGAGGCCATCTGCCGCTGCCGGAGTCGTGCCCCGCGCCGCGGCCGTCGTCCACCACCGAGGGAGCTCGCTCACCATGACCAACGTCGCCGTCATCTACTACTCGTCCACCGGTAACGTGCACCGCCTCGCCGAGGCCGCTGCCGCGTCCGCCGAGAAGGCCGGCGCTGACGTGCGGCTCCGCAAGGTCGTCGAGCTGGCGCCGGAGTCGGCCATCGCGTCGAACGAGGGCTGGGCCGCGCACGCCGCCGCCACCCGTGACATCCCCGAGGCCACCCTGGCCGACGTCGAGTGGGCCGACGTCATCCTCTTCGGCACCCCGACCCGCTTCGGCCTCCCGGCCGCCCAGCTCAAGCAGTTCCTCGACACCACCGGCGGCCTGTGGTTCCAGGGCAAGCTGGTCAACAAGGTGGTCTCGTCGTTCGCCTCCACCTCCAGCACCCACGGTGGCCAGGAGAGCACGATCCTCGCCCTGAACAACACCTTCTACCACTGGGGCGCGATCATCGTCCCGCCCGGCTTCGCTGACCCGGTCCAGTTCGAGCAGGCCAACGGCAACCCGTACGGCGCCAGCAGCGTCTCGGACAACCAGGCCGGCAACGTCCACCCGGACAACCTGGCCGCGATCGAGTTCCAGGCCCGCCGCGCCACCGCCATCGCGACCGCCCTGCAGCGCGGGCTCGCGCAGGCCTGACCGCCGCCGCGCCCGGG
>NZ_JASCIS010000081.1 GCF_029968015.1 Streptomyces luteolus | reverse complement strand
CTGGATGCCTTCGTGGAGTTGTTCCTGCGTCAGGTTGTCTCCGTACTTGTATAAGGCCCCTGCTGTCTTCAGTAGTTCGGAGGCCTTGTGGTATTCGGTCAGAAGCCGGTCGCGCTCGGCAGGGTCGATGGCGTTGTGCTGCTGGCCGCCGCGTGCCAGGGCTTCCTGGGCGGCCTCTGTCTGGGAGAGGCCTGGGGTGATGGGGCGGAAGAACGGAGGGATCGAGATGCTGACGTTCACTGCGTTCCTCCTGCTCGCCCCGTGGGGGGCGTGTTGATTGGGCTGTTCGTCGGCCTGAACCGGCGGCTTCTCGATTTCAGGGCCTTTTGCCCGAGGAGGGCGACGCCCAGGGCGAGCAGGAGCAGAACAGCGGTGACCACCGCCCCGACTGGGATGCTGTCCTGCGCGCGGTAAGTGTCGATGGTCGAGAAGCCCACGCCGGCGGCGCCTGCGATGAGCCCTGCGACGAGGACCCACAGGCCTTCCGGGTTGATCGTCCGGTAGACGTCCGCTCTGATCGCGGCGAGGTCCTGGGGGCGTGGGGGGACTTGTTGCAGTAGCGCAGGGGGCGGCCACGGCAGGGGCAGGCGTCGCATCACCAGCTTCCTGGCGCTCTGTCCGGTTCCCTGAAAGCAGTAGAGGTCGTAGCCGCGCTGCCTGCCGTACCAGACGATCTCTTCGATCGACATGCCGCTGCCGCTGCAGCGGACGACCACTTCGGGCCGGCCGTCGAAGGCGTGCATCACGTCGTACTGGCGCTGCTTGCGCAGTGCCCGCGTCCCCACGTGCTCACGCCGGAAGTCGACGAACGTCCAGACGATCAGGGCCAGCACGACGGCCATTGCTCCGATGAGGAGGAGTGGCATCAGCAGGGGTGTGGCGCTTTCCATGATTTCCTCAACGTGTGGTCACTGCTCGGCCGCCGCGGCGCCGTCCATCTCGGAGCCCGTCTCCCATGCCTCTTTGAAGGTTCTGCCGAGGAGAACCGCGGGGCCTACCAGGCCGCCGGCTGCGACCGCGCCCCCGACGGCCTCAAGGGCGACGAGGCCCGCCGCGAGCCCCGCCGGTCTTGCCGCCGAGCACGAGCAGCGTGACGATCGCGAGGCCACCGCCGATCCACAGGACGCTGGTGGTCGCAATGTGGTCGACCGCGAGGCCGCCGAAGAGGGCGCCGAGCGCGATGGACAGGTTGAACATCGACACGTACAGCGAGGAGGCGGCCTCGCTCGCGTCGGGTGCGGCGTTGAGGACCCAGGTCTGGAAGGTCACGGGCACGGCGCCGTAGCCCAGACCCCACAGGACGAGGATCGCCCCGGCCGTGAACGTGTTGGTGTCGGTCACGGCGAGCAGCACCAGGGCCGCGGTGATCACCACGGCGATGCCGAGGACGGTCTCCCGTATGCGCTTGACGATCAGGGAGCCAGCGATGAAGTTGCCGCAGATTCCGGCGACTCCGAAGGTGAGCAGCAGGGCGCCGATCAGGCTGCCGTCGATGCCGTCGCCGAGCAGGATCGGCCGCACGAAGGTGTACGCGATGAAGTGGCCGGTGATGACCAGGAACGTCATGGCGATGCCGACGCGCACGGCGGCGTTGGACTTGAAGACCTTGGGCAGGTCGGCGAAGGTGATCGACTGCTCGGGGCGCACCTTCGGCATCAGGAAGACCATGCAGGCCAGGGAGCTCAGGCCGAGGATGCCGACCGCCGCGAAGGCGCTGCGCCAGCCGCTGAGGTCACCCATGAGCGTGCCGGCGGGCACACCGAGGACGGAGGCGGTCTCGACGCCGCCGAAGATGACAGCGGTGGCGCGGGCGACGTGCTTTTCCGGCACCAGGCGCAGGGCGATGCCGCCGGCGAGGGACCAGAAGCCGCCGACACTGATGCCGATCAGGAAGCGGGCGACGAGGACGACGGTGAAGCTGGTGGCGAAGGCGGAGGCGAGGTTGGCCAGGCCCACGATGGCGATCAGCACGGCGAGCACCAGGCGCCGGTCGATCTTGCCGGTGGCCACCGTCACCAGGGGTGCCGATATGGCGGCGACGATGCCGGGCACGGTCACCATCAGGCCGACGGTGCCTTCGGACACGTCCAGGGCCGAGCCGATGGGGGTGAGGAGTCCCACGGGGAGCAGCTCGGAGGTCATCAGGGCGAAGATGCCAAGGGTCACGGCCAGGACGGCGAGCCATCCCTTGACTGCGGAGCGTTCGGTCTCGTCGGTCGGCGGTGGGGAAGCGTCGATGTCGGTCAAGGCAGGACCTTTCAATCGGTAAGGGGCTGTACGGGCATGCGAAGGGCGGTGGCCGTGCGGAGCGGGCCACCGCCCTTGGGGTTCTCAGGGATCCGTCCGTGTCAGAGGGTTCCGGGGGTCTTGCGGGTGGTGGCGTTCATGCGGTTCCAGGCGTTGACCGTGAAGATCAGCGCGATCAGCTGGGCCAGCTCCTTCTGCTCGAAGTGCTTCTCGGCCTCGGCGTACACCGCGTCCGCCACGCCTTTAGGCAGCACGGTGACCGCTTCGGTCAGCGCGAGCGCCGCCCGCTCCTTCTCGGTGAACAGACTCGACTCCTCCCAGGCGCTCAGCTGGTAGATGCGCTCCTCGCTCTCGCCCGCCTTACGGGCGTCGCCCGTGTGGTAGTCGATGCAGTACGCGCACTTGTTGACCTGCGAAGCACGGATCTGGACCAGCTCGACGAGCACGGGGTCGAGCCCGTCACGAGCGGCGGCGTCAAGCGCCAGCACAGCCTTGAAGACCTTCGGCGAGACCTGGGAGAAGTTCATGCGCTCGGGAACCTGGAAAGTTGTCATGTCAACGACCTTAGGTAGCCAAGCGCCCCTCGGTATGGTGCATTCCTGTGGCAGATTCATGGGGCAATTCACCGGAAGCGGGAGCCGAGCCCGGCACAGGTGCCGATCTCCATCTCGAACTCACGGGCCCGGGGAGCATCAGGGTGCAGCTGATGCGCGCGCTGCGGGAGGCGATCGGCTCGGGCAGGCTGGCCCCCGGCACCCGGCTGCCGCCCCACCGGACCCTGTCAGCCGACCTCGGCATCGCCCGCAACACCGTCGCCGACGCCTACGCGGAGCTGGTCGAGGAGGGCTGGCTGACCGCCAGGCAGGGCTCGGGGACAAGCGTCGCCAAGCGCGCCGCGCCGTTGGACCCGGGTCAGTTGCGGGCGCCGACCCGGCCGACCCGCCGGCTGCCCGCGTACGACCTGATGCCCAGCTCGCCCGATGCCGCCACCTTCCCCCGCACCGCCTGGCTGACCTCGACCCGCCGGGCCCTGGCCGCGGCCCCCAACGACGCCTTCGGCGTGGGCGATCCGCGCGGCCGCATCGAACTGCGTGAAGCGCTCGCGGAGTATCTGGCGCGGGCCCGCGGGGTCCGCACGGCGCCCGACCGGATCGTCATCTGCTCCGGGTTCGCGCACGCGCTTCGCCTGGTGTCCACGCTGCTTCGCGGGCCGATGGCGGTCGAGTCGTACGGCCTCGACTTCCACCGTGACCTCGTCACCGAGGCCGGTCTGCGCACCGTCCCGCTGACGGTCGACGATCGCGGAGCGAAGGTCGACGAGCTGTCCGCCGTCGACACCGGGGCAGTGCTCCTCACCCCGGCCCACCAGTTCCCCATCGGCGGGCCCCTGCACCACGACCGCAGGACGGCGGTCATCGACTGGGCAAGGTCGAGCGGCGGCGTGGTGCTCGAGGACGACTACGACGGCGAGTTCCGCTACGACCGCGAACCGATCGGCGCCGTCCAGGGGCTCGACCCTGACCGGGTCGTCTATCTCGGCTCGGCCAGCAAGAGCCTGTCGCCCGCGCTGCGGCTCGGCTGGATGGCGCTGCCCGGCTGGCTCGTCGACGACGTACTGGCCGTCAAGGGGCCCCGCGAGATGTGGTCGGGCGTCGTCGAGCAGCTCACGCTCGCCGACTTCATCGCCTGTGGCTCCTACGACCGGCATCTGCGCGGGATGCGCCACATCTACCGCCGGCGCAGGGACCAGCTCGCCGCCACGCTCGCCGCGCGGGCCCCGCACATCCGGGTAAGCGGAATCGCGGCGGGACTTCACGCCGTGCTCGAACTGCCCGACGGCACCGAGCAGGCCGCGCTGCGCGGCGCACGCCGCCAGGGCCTGGCCGTCGACGGCCTGAGCCCCTACCGGCACCCCGAGAGCGCCATGCCCCCACGGGACGGCCTGGTGATCGGCTACGGCACCCCGCCCGAGCACTCATTCACGGCGGCCCTCGAAGCGCTGTGCCTGGCGCTGCCCGACCCGCCGCAGGACGACGACCAAGAGCAGCCCCCACCCCGACGCGGCGGCGACCGCTTCGCGAAACCTGGGCGAGCGGTCACCCGACCGACGGCGTGAGCGGGACGGGCGTGTGCGCCGCATCATCTGGCAGGGCCGCAGCCACAAGAAACGCGGCCGCGGCATCGAGCGGATGCCGCTGTACACGCTTGGTGAACTCCAGCAGATGGCCCAGGAATGGGTCGCACTCGAGTACCAGCAGACCCCTGATGCGGGACTGCGCGACCCCTTCCGGCCGCACGTCGAGCTGTCCCCCAACGACATGTACGCCGCGCAGGTCGCCCGCAGCGGCTACCGGCCCGTGCCGCTCCCCCCTGCCCAAAACCGCTTCTTCCTGCTGCAGAAATGGGTCACCCCCGGCAAGGGCGGCTTCATGATCGACTACCGGACCTATCAGCCTGCCGCGATCTCCCCTGCCCCGCAGGCAAAACCAAATCCCACGACGATCACTACATCCCGAGATCATCACTATCCCTGCACGTCAGGACCGCTCCACCAACCGCAACCCCACGAGAGACCCGCCCCCAACCACACCACACCACAGACGCCCATCCCGAAACGATCACCACACCCCCAGGCCAACACGCCGATCCCCAGACCAACACCACACCCACCCAGTGATCACCACGGGATTTGTCTCAGCGGCATCGAGGCCTGCGCCCGGTACGTGAAAGAGACCGGCGCGGAGCAGTTGCGGGCGCCGTACGACTACGTCACCCCTGACGACTGGAGCCCGGCGGGGTTCCCGCTCGGGACGTGGCTCGCCACCCAGCGCAAGACCTACAAAGCCGGAGGCCTGGACGTCGAGCGGGTCGCCGAGCTCGATGCGTTGGGGATGGTGTGGTCGCACCAGGACGTCGCCTTCGAAGAAGGCCTCGCCGCCGCGCGTGAATGGGCCTCCGAGCACGGGCACTTCCTGCCCCCGGTCACCGCCGTGTGGAACGACTACCCCGTCGGGAACTGGGCCAAGAACCAGCGGGCCGCCGCGAAACTCGCCGACGAGGTCGAGGCGCGGCGCGCAGCCGGCCTGCCTGTCGAATCGGCGGCCGGGGCACTCACCCAGGAACGACGCGAAGCGTTGGAAGAGATCGATCCCGGCTGGTCCCCGGCCTGGGATGTGGGATGGCAACGCTGCTTCCGCCTGACCCAGGCGCATGTGGCCGGCGGCGGGAGCCTACCGACGGCTGTCGGTGAAGTGGTGGTTCAAGGCGAGGACCTGGGGCGGTGGGTGACCGCGCAGCGGTACGGCTTCGAGGAACTGCAGCCCGCCCAGCAGTGGCTGCTGGCAAACGTCCTCGGTCTTGAGGCGGCCGGGGACGAGGAGCGGCCCGTCAAGCGCACACAGGATCACAAGTGGATGCTCAACCTCGCTGCCGCCCGCCAATACCAGGCCCGCGAGGGGCACTTGAACGTCCCGAGGAAGCACGTCGAAGAGCTGTCTGTCGAGGAAGCCGGGCCCGCCGCTTCGGGGCGGGAGACCACCCCCGAGGGCATGGTGCCCGTGGCTTTGGGGATGTGGGTCGCGAACGTACGCAGACGCGCCACGAAGCTCACCGCAGAACGCCGTGGCGACCTCGATCAGCTGGGTATGCGCTGGTAGCCGCGGGCGTGGGTCAGTGTGCGGAGCCGAGCTTGCTGAAGGCCCAGCGGAGGACTTCTTCGTCGACGCGGGTGCGGCCGGTGCGTTTCAGGGCGGTGCGGCACGCCGCCGGATTCGTCGATCAGCCGGATGGCCTCGTGCAGTTGTGGTCCGCAGTCGCACCGCGCGGAGCCGAAGGCATCTCCGGTCAGGCACTCCGAGTGCAACCGGACCAGGGGCGCGGCGGCGTTCTTGGCTCCCAGTCGGATCGCCAGGTGTTCGCGTCCGTCGGCCAGTCCGTCGAAGGTCAGCACCTGCGCGTCAACGATCTGCCCGGCGCCGGCCTCCAGCGGTATCCGTACCCGGGTACGGAGTGAGATGTCCGCTGGGTGCGACGGCGACGCCGTGGTGGCCCGCTGACAGGGCGATTGCGTCATGCTTGATGGTTCGGTGGCACTTCGCATGAAATCCTTCTTTGTCCGTGTCTGGCTGTTTGATGCCGGCGAGACCGGTCCGGAGACCGGAGCCCAGTCAGGTCGAGTGCGGATCGGGTGCCACAGGCCGTGATCAGATCTCGTTGCGCACGCAACGGCGAACGGCTTGCGGATCATGGCGGGACCTTCTTCTTTGCCGAGCGGGTAGACCGGCGGCGCAGGCGCGACGGGTTCGGCCCGGTCGGATTCGAGTGCTCCGGCTGGTGAACCGTTGGCCTTCGCCATGGCCAGAACTCTGTCCGGCCGAGATTCCGCAGAGATTCCCTCCGGGTTCCTCAACCGTCCGCCCTGTCACGTGACGGCATACGGGCGGGGCGGCCGCGACCTGTAGCTCGCCTTCGGTGTAGGCGTGCACCGGTCGGGCGGGCTGGCTCCGAGTCCGTGCCGCGACCGTCACCCCGCCGCGGCTCGACTGTCAGGTCATCCGCGAGTGAGATCCGCAGCGTCGCGGGCCATCGCCCCCAGTCGGCTGTACGCTCCCGACAGTCGACAGCCCGAGCAGATGCTGGCGCGAGGACTTCGGTCCTCACGCGGACCGTCGCCCGCCCCTCTGCGCCCTCTGGACCGCTTCTCAGCACCCCGTGGAACGACAGCGCCCCAGGCACGACAAAAGACCTGCCTGGTCACATTCACCAGGCAGGTCTTTGTTCCACGCGGTACCCATGGCGTCCGGCTCGTAGCGGAATGGCCGCCGGTCCGGCCCGCGCTGCGGTTGCCGCTACTGGGACGTGAACCCCCGTCAAGTCAGAGCCGCTCACGGCGCGACAATCACCTCGACGTCCATGGCGGCCGGGCTTCCTGTCCCACGGCGACGTCTATCGGCCCGAGGCCGGCGAGGCCGGCCCGGAGCCCTGAGCCCAGTCGGCTCGGGAGCGGAGCAGGTGCCACAGACCGAGGGAGGTGGCCAAGCCCAGGACCAGGAATGCGCCCCGTGTCCCGCCGGCGTCCGTCAGCAAGGGGGCGATGACGGGGGACAGCAGTGCTGCCGCGCCGGTGATCAGCCACATCAGTCCCGACGCCCGCCCTAGGACCGCCTCGGGGAGGTATTTGACGCGCATCATCACCACGGTGCTGAGCACCGCTCCCTGGCCGATCCCACCGAGAGCGAGGGCGACGAGGAAGACGGGCCAGGAGGGCACGGACAGCAACAGGAGCGAGGCGGTGCGGACCGCCATGCCGAAACTGAGGGCAACCCACGGGCGCAGGCGCTTGATCTGGGTGACCATCAGGTTCCCGACGAGCATGGAGGCGTTCATGACGGTCAGTGCGACGCTCGCCGTGCCGTCAGACTGCTGCCAGGTATGGGTGAGAGAGAACACCACCAAAGTGGTGAGACCCGCACCGCAGGTGATGCCGATGACGAGCTGCACAATGAGCATGCCGAAGATCCGGCGGTCCTCGACGATCGCTCTCCAGCCCTGCGAGAGCTTCCAGTTGTGTCCCTTGCCACGGTTCACGCGGCTGACCCGTGGCGGGTGCACACCCGCCAGCCAGACCGCGATCGGGGCGAAGAACGTCGCCAGGTTCAGCCACAGCAGTCCCGAGTACCCCATGAAGGGCAGGCATCCGGCGACCAGCACTGGACCGATCAGGGTCGTGGCGAAGAAGAGGCTGTTCAGCATCCCGCGGGCACGTACTGGTGTGTCCGGAAACATCCGGGGCACGCCGGTCATCCAACCGGTCCGGTATGCCGCGGCTCCCACCGCGACCAGGAGTGTACAGATGCACAGCGAGGCCGTGGATGCCGCCCCCGACTGCAGGAGCAGATTCATCACCAGGGCCGAGGCCGCCTGCAGCAGGAGGCCGGGAACGACCAGCACACGAGACCCCCACCTGTCGGCCACCGACCCGAGGGAGGGCGCCAGGAGCATGGCGAGGGGAACCGCTGCGGCCAGCGCCGTCATGATTCCCAGCGAGCCGGTGAGCCGATAGGCCAGCAAGGGTAGCGCCGTGGCGTACATCGCTTCGCCGATGTTGTTGATGCCGTTGCCCACGGCGAACACCACAAAGCGCCGATTGCGCAGTGGTGAGGCTTCACTCATCACGTCGGTGTCCAGGACACGTGCCTTGTTGCCGGCTTCAGGGACTACGGAGCTCGACTTCATGCCGGTCCTGGGCCGTTCCGCACACCAGTCACCATGGGCTCGGTGTTCTCGGTGTTCTCCGCGTTGGGATAGTCGCCGGTGGCATTGGGCAGCCAGAGATCACGCACGGCGGTGAGTACTCCACTGGTCCGTGAGCGATCCAGTCGGTAGAGCCGGACGAATCCGCCGCGTCCGCCGACCACCACATACGCTGCCCCGTCGACCCCTCGCAGCGCCGCCATGCCCTTCGGGAAATCGGGCAGGTCTTCATTCAGGGCGAGCAGTTCACCGGAGGCATGATCGTAGGCGGCGATCTGCAGCCCGTAGGTGATGGCACACAAGATGCCGTCTACCACGACGCAGTTCTCGCCGGTGTTATCCAGGAGCTCGGTGAAGCGCTGGTCCAGCTTGTCGCTGCCGATCTCGAATTCTTTGAATCCGCCGCCGCCGGTGGCCACCACGCGATTTCCATGGACCAGAAGCCGCTTGGGATAGCTGCCCAGTTCCGTGGCCCAAGTGACCTCGCCCTCGGCGGAGTAGGCGGTCAGCGCACCATTGCGGGTGGCGATCAGCCGCCGCCCGTCAGGAAGATAGGAACTGGCCCAGGCACTCGCGGGCAGATCATCGATCCGTGAGAGTTCCCGCCCGGTTGTCGCATCAAGTTCCAGGGCACCCGCGTTGCAGGCCACGAGGATCCGGCTGCCGTCCGGTGAGGCGCTCAGGGTGTGCGCGATGCCGGGCATCTGCCGTTCCCATAGGACGCGCCCACTGCCGGCGACTCGGCGCACCGTCCGCGGCCAGCAGACGCCGGCCCAGCCGTCATCGAAGGTCACCACGCGTCGCGTGAACCCGCGGCCTGTGCTCTGTTGGTCCGTGATGACGAGGCCAGGGTGGCCGGGCGCCTGCTCCACGAGCCGCAGCACGGCGGTTCCGTCGTCGGTCGCGGCCAGCAGAGCCTGGTCGTCGTCCGGCACCGGCTGCAGGTCCCATACACACTGTCGCTCGTATCCAAGCCGGCCGCGCACGGTACCGTCGGCCTTCAGAGCGGTGACCTCGCCGTCCTGGGTGAGGGTGTAGACATCGCCGTGTTCGTCCACGGTGATGTCGATGATCTGGTGGCTGAAGCCTCCGACGCGCTTGGTCACGCGCAGTTTCGCTTCGGTGTTGTCGAAGACGAGCAACTGGCCGTCGAAGCCGCCGACATACGCTGTGCCGAAGTCCGGTGAGAAGGCGAGTCCTTCGACGTCGTTGACCGCGATGTCGAGACGCTCGCCGATCGTGCCGTCGAGGTCCAGCGTGATGACACCATTGCTGATATTGCGTGTCTCGCCGATGCCCGCATCGCCAAGAGCCCACAGGCGGTGATGACGCCCGTCGTAGACGACCCTGTGCACGTTGGACGTGTCCACCTGAACAACGCTGGGGAAGGACAGGTCCTCCAGGGACCCGAGATGAATCCGGCCGTGGCGGTCCGCGACGGCGTGCACTCCGGGCGCGTCCGTGCAGAACCACTCAAGCATGTCGTACCCATGGGGCCAGGGGACGATTCGCTCCACGGTGAAGTCCTCCAGATTGATGACTACGACCTGGAAGTACCCGTTGTTCAGGTAGGCCTTGCCCTGCCATATGCCGATTCCGCGGAGCATCGTCGGGGCCGGCTGCTCGCCTTCGAGGAGCAGAGCGACGTCGGCTGTGGCAGCCGCGTCCAACCGGTCCGCGAGACGCAGTGTGTCCGCGTGCCAGCGGGAGATGGTCCCCACTTTGTCACGCGTGATGATCCAGTCGCCGTGGAAGGCCACCGCGTAGACGGGGTCCCCGATGGGGTCCTGGGCAGGGGCAGAAGTGTTCGAAGAGGCCACCACGTTGAGATCGCGGTCCAGCCAGTGCAGTCCACCGCGGGCGTCGGCGCCCAGGAGGCCGCGCCCCGGACAGCTCAGTATGCGGGTCAGGCGTTCAAGATTCGGCATGGCGGGGTCTCCTGTTCAATACGTTTGCCAAGCCCGGGGAGGAAGGGCGCGCCTTCCTCCCCGGGAGGCTGTGTGTCATCAGATCTCGTTGCGCACGAAGCGGCGGACGATCTTGGTCATGCGGGTCACCCCCTTCCGGTCGGACGGGTGTGGAGAGAACGCCACCTGCATCCCTTGGGAGGTTGCTGGTGATCAGATCTCGTTGCGCACGTAGCGGCGAACCGGCTTGCGGGTCATGGTTGTTCCTCCTCTCGGTGTTGGGGGTGGCCGGGTCGAAGCGGATGCCTGACTCGGTGCCCGCTCGCGCCGTGTGCGCCGGTGGCGCCGGTGGCGTTGTGAGCGGGCTGGTTAGTGGGCTCAACCGGCCTGGCTGAGCGCGGGTTGACGGCTCAGGGTGGTCAGGGTGGCGTCGACCAGGCCGTCGAGGGCAGCGACTACGGAGGGACGCAGGAACGTCCCGGCGGCGCTGATCATCTCCTCGCCTGCCGTGATGGCCACCTTGGGATGGGCGACCGGGAACGCGCCGGCCCGCTCGAGCACCCGCAGCAGCTCCGGCTGCGCATCGGCACCGCCTGTGCGGCCGGTCGACGCGGTCAGCACCGCAACCGGCTTGCCAGTCAACGCACTTGCACCCCAGGGGCGCGAGAGCCAGTCCAGTGCGTTCTTCAGCACGCCGCTCATCGCGCCGTTGTACGAAGGCGTGCTGATGATCAGTGCATCCGCGGCGCTCACCACCCCACGCGCCGTGCACACCGCATCCGGGCCTGGTCCCCGGTCCGCGTTCTGGTCGTAGTACGGCAGAGCGGTCAGGTCCAGCCCAGGCGTGGCGAAGGAGCCGTGGCGGCGCCCGAGAATCTCCCGCACCGTGCACAGCGCCGCGGTGTTCAGCGACCCGTCCCGGACACTGCCCGACATGAGGACAATCCTCGCCATCTCGGTACTCCTCCTGTTCACGGCCCCCCGACCCGTCGAGCCGGTGGCCTTCGCCGTGATCACGACCCTGCCCGCACGAGATTCCGCAGACATTCCCCACACATTCCTCAGCCGTTCCACGCCCTATGGCATCCCGCTGTCTCCTCACGGCATTGGCCGGCGCGCGTGGTGGCTGCTCCCGCCCGAACTCGGTGACGAGTTGGACGAGGTGCCGCACCTCACCGTCCACCCGGCCAGCTGGCGCCTCGCCTGTCCACCGGTCCTCGGCGCGGCCAACGGACGGGTGTGGCTGGAACGCCCCGACGGCACCGGCCGTCTCACTGATCCCACCGCGCTCAGCACGGCACTCGCCCCGGACAGTGGTGCGAACGGAGGCCCGGCGTGATCTGCGCACGATGCGACCAGCCCATCCGCCGCGGCGAGGAATACGAGGACTGGGCCAAGTTCAGCGCCTCCGGGGCCGGCGCCTCGATGCCCGTCCACACAGAGCCCTGCCCGCAGCCCGTGAGCTTCAGCCATGTGGAGCGAGGGCCGACTCGGGCCGAGCGGGGTTGACCGTCGCGGTTCCCACCAGCTAGCCGGCCCATGTGACGGCGAGGACGTACAGGTGCGCACCGGGGCGGTTGACGGTGTAGACGACGGTGAGCGGGCCGACTTCGGCGCGGCGTACGTCCTCGCCCTCGGGGTCGGTTTCTCCGTCAAGTTCAGCGTGTTGAAGATTCACTGGACGCTCAGCGAAGTGAAGGAGCAGGGTGGGGCTGGGTCGGCAGGGCCCTGATCCTTGGCTCCTGCAGTGCGGCCTGCTGGCGGAGTTGACGGTTCTCCATCTGGGCCTGGTGCAGTGCTCGGACGAGGATCTCGTTGGCGTTCTTGAGTTCCTCGATCTCTTTGAGATGCTCGGCATGCTGCTCCTTGAGTTTCACCACTCGAGCACGGAGTCGCTTCTCGCTGTCGGGGATCTCTCCGCGGGCGCGGACGTGTTCGTAGAACTCGTTCTTCAGATCCTGGTGTCGTTGGGTCAGGGCATTGCGGGGAACACCTGCTTCGGTCGCCAGGGCGACGACGGTCAGGGCTCCGTTGGAGTTGACGGACGAGCCGCTAAGGATGCGGTCCATGGCCGCGCGGATGCGGTCGCGTTCGTCGATGGCAGGGGTCATGCGGAGGCCTCCGGCACGGTGATGCGGTCGCGGTGGTGCTTCTCGGCAAGATCTCGGAGGCGTTGAGCCCGGGCCTGCAGCCGGTGCGCCAGGGGGACGGGGACGAGATCGACGGACTGCTTCTCCAGCACTTCCGCCTGGGCGATGAGCTGGTCGGCGTGGTGGTCAGTCCGGGTGACGTTCGCGCAGGTGGGCTGGCAGCGGTCCAGGGTGGGTGCGTCACGACGGTCGGCGAGCCGATGGCAGAGCGCCTTCTCCCGGTTGTAGACACACATCAGGTAGGCGTGCGGGTTGTCGTGGACGGCCAAGGATGTGTCCTCCAGAACGGCGCGGGCGGCCCGGACTGTGAAGACGGTGCCGACGAAGGCGGGGGCCTGGTTGGCGGCGTGGATCGCGCGTCGTGCGGCAGGGCCGGAGATGCCGATGCCGTCGGCGAGGTCGGCGTGGAGGGTGGTGAGGGTGTCCGCGGTGGCGCGGGCGGTCTCGACGTCGAGGAGCTGGTGGATGCCGTCTCGACTGCGGGAGGCGTATCCGGAGCTGATGGATGTGCGTAGATGGCCGTACTGAATCGCGAGGGCGACCAGCCCGCCGGGACGGCGGGCGATATGCCAGGCA
>NZ_JASCIS010000080.1 GCF_029968015.1 Streptomyces luteolus | reverse complement strand
AGTCCTGGCCGACACCTGAAAAGTCTCGAAGACGAAGAGAACGCACAAATCTTCGCCGAACTCACCGAACTCGGCCTGGGCGACAGCCAAGGCGCCGAAATCTGGAGGCACCTGATGACCGTTCCCACGTCGTTCTTCCGCTCCAAGACGTCGCAGCGGCTGCGCACGGAGGCCCGCGCGGAAAACCGCGCAGAGGACATCCTCCGCCTCCTCGACCGGCGGTCCATCGACGTCACCCCCGAAGCCCGCGACCGCATCACCAACTGCCACGACCTGGACGTCCTGGGCGACTGGCTGGACCGCACCCTCACCGCCACCGTCGTCGACGATCTCTTCGACGACGCCGTCGAAGACTGAGAGGCGAGACACGATGGTCGTGCCCCTTTCGTACTTCCGCTCCAAGACCTCCCAGCGATTGCGCGAGGCGGGCCGCATGGAAGCCCACGCGGACGTCCGCGCGCTGACGATCCTCCGCATCCTCGACCGGAAGGCCATCCTCAACCTTCCTGCACACGAGCGCATCGTCAGCTGCCACGACAGAGACATCCTGGACAAGTGGCTGGACCGCGCCATCACCGCCACCAGCCTCGACGACCTCTTCCACGACACCGAGAGCTGATCAAGCCCCACGGGCGGGACTCCAGCCGCCCCGCCCGTGGTCCCACCCGGGTGGGGCACCCCTACCGAGAAGCGGAAGGGGAGGGGGAAGGGGAGGAGGGAGCCGGGGCCGACGGCCCCCACAACCCGTCGTCCGTGAGCCCGAGGAGCTCGATCGCGTTGCCCCGCACCAGCCGCTCCACCACGTCCGGCGCCAGGTGCCCCATCTGCGACTCCCCCACCTCCTTCGACTTCGGCCACGTCGAATCGGAGTGCGGGTAGTCCGTCTCGTACAGGACGTTCCCCACTCCGACGGAGTCGAGGTTCCGCAGCCCGAACGCGTCGTCGAAGAAGCAGCCGTAGACGTGGTCCGCGAAGAGTTCGGACGGCGGGCGCGTGACCTTGTCGGCGACGCCGCCCCAGGCGCGGTTCTCCTCCCAGACGACGTCCGCGCGCTCCAGGATGTACGGGATCCAGCCGATCTGGCCCTCCGCGTACATGATCCTCAGGTTGGGGAAGCGCTCGAACTTGCCGCTCATCAGCCAGTCGACCATCGAGAAGCAGCAGTTGGCGAAGGTGATCGTGGAGCCGACGGCGGGCGGCGCGTCCGCGGAGGTGGACGGCATCTTCGACGACGAGCCGATGTGCATCGCGACGACCGTGCCGGTCTCGTCGCAGGCCCGCAGGAAGGGGTCCCACTCGTCGGTGTGGATGGACGGCAGGCCCAGGTGCGGCGGGATCTCCGAGAAGGCCACCGCCCGTACGCCGCGCGCGGCGTTCCTGCGTACCTCCGCCGCCGCGAGCTCCGCGTCCCAGAGGGGGATCAGGGTGAGCGGGATCAGCCTGCCCCGCGCCTGCGGGCCGCACCACTCCTCCACCATCCAGTCGTTGTACGCGCGCACTCCGAGCAGTCCGAGTTCGCGGTCCTTCGCCTCGGTGAAGGTCTGGCCGCAGAAGCGCGGGAAGGTGGGGAAGCAGACCGCCGACTGGACATGGTTCACGTCCATGTCCGCGAGCCGGGCCGTGACGTCGTACGACCCCGGGCGCATCTGCTCGTACGTGATCACCTCCAGCTTGATCTCGTCCCTGTCGTAGCCGACGGCCGTGTCGAGGCGGGTGAGGGGGCGGTGCAGATCCTCGTACACCCACCAGTCGCCTATCGGCCCGTCGTCGCCCTTCTCGCCCATGACCGGCGCGAACTTGCCGCCCATGAAGGTCATTTCCTTCAGGGGCGCGCGCACGATGCGCGGGCCGATGTCGTGGTACTTCGACGGGAGCCGGTCCCGCCAGACGTGGGGGGGCTCCACCGTGTGGTCGTCCACCGAGATGATCTTCGGGAAGGTCTCCTGGGTCTCCATGTACGTCACGGTAGCGCTGATCTGACGAACCGTCAGCTAGTCCGTCAGTCCGTCAGTCAGTCCGTCAGTCAGTCCGTCATCCAGTCCGTCAGCCAGTCCGTCAGCCAGTAGTGCGGACCGGAACGGGAGCGGGGGCGGAGAGTCGGCCTGAAAGCCGCGGGCGCCCCCTGGTGCGGACCGACCAGAACCGGCCACGCCAGGGCCGCACCGCACGTCCGCGTTGCGAGGACCCTGTGAGAGCTGTCCCGGGCGGCTGACGCAACGGCCCTGGACAAGGCAGACTGGCGGGGGCAAATTCCAGTACTCGGACCGGGTGGGACAACGATGGACGGTGTACCGCGCGTACCCGGGCAGCGCCGCCCGGAGGCACAGCCGCTGCGCTTCAGCGTGCTCGGACCGGTCCGCGCCTGGCGCGGCTCGGAGCCGCTGGCCACCGGATCTCCACAGCAGCGCGCCCTGCTCGTGGCCCTGCTCCTGCGCGGCGGCCGCACCGCCACCGCCGCCGAACTCATCGACGCGATCTGGGGCGACGAACCCCCGTCGCAGGCCCTGGCCGCCGTCCGTACGTACGCGTCGCGCCTGCGCAAGGCACTCCCCGGCGTCCTCGCCAGCGAGTCCGGCGGGTACGCGATCCGGCTCCCGGCCTCCGGCGGATCCCTGGACCTGGCACTCGCCGAGGAGCTGTGGGCCGACGCCGAGAAGGCGCGCGGCGCGGCCGACCTCTGCCAGGCCCGCTCCCTGATCAACAAGGCGCTCAGCCTCTGGGACGGGGAGCCGCTCGCCAACGTCCCCGGCCCGTACGCCGACACCCAGCGGGTCCGCCTCGAGGAGTGGCGCCTCCAGCTCGTCGAGACCCGGCTCGACATGGACCTGGAGCAGGGCTGCCACGCCGAGGCCGTCTCCGAGCTGACGGCCCTGACGGCCGCGCACCCGCTGCGCGAGCGCCTGCGCGAACTCCTGATGCTCGCCCTCTACCGCTCCGGCCGCCAGGCCGAGGCCCTCGCGGTGTACGCGGACACGCGCCGCCTCCTCGCCGACGAGCTGGGCGTCGACCCGCGCCCCGGTCTGTCCGAGCTGCAGCAGCGGATCCTGCAGGCCGACCCGGGCCTCGCCGAGCCGTCCGCCGCCCCTTCGGAACCCGCCTCCGCCCCGGTCCGCCCCGCCCAACTCCCGGCCACAGTCCCGGACTTCACGGGCCGCTCCACATTCGTATCGGAACTCAGCGAGGTCCTCTCCTCCGCCGAGGGCCGGGTGATGGCGGTCTCGGCGCTCGCGGGCATCGGCGGCGTCGGCAAGACCACGCTCGCGGTGCATGTCGCGCACGCGGCCCGTATCCAGTTCCCGGACGGCCAGCTCTACGTCGACCTCCAGGGCGCGGGCGCGCGCGCCGCCGAGCCGGAGACGGTCCTCGGCGCGTTCCTGCGCGCGCTCGGCACGGCGGACTCCGCGATCCCGGACACCCTTGAGGAGCGCGCGGCACTGTACCGCTCACTCCTCGACGGCCGCCGCGTCCTGGTACTCCTCGACAACGCCCGCGACGCGGCCCAGGTCAGGCCCCTCCTTCCCGGCACGGAGGGCTGCGCGGCCCTGATCACCTCGCGGGTGCGGATGGTCGACCTGGCGGGGGCGCATCTGGTCGACCTGGACGTGATGTCGCCGGAGGAGGCGCTGCAGCTCTTCACGCGCATCGTCGGCGAGGAGCGGGTCGCGTCCGAGCGGAAGGCGGCCCTGGACGTGGTGGCGGCCTGCGGCTTCCTGCCCCTCGCCATCCGCATCGCGGCGTCCCGCCTCGCCTCCCGTCGTACGTGGACGGTCTCGACCCTCGCCGCCAAGCTCGCCGACGAACGCCGCCGCCTGGACGAACTGCAGGCCGGCGACCTGGCCGTCAAGGCGACCTTCGAACTCGGTTACGGCCAGCTGGAACCGGCCCAGGCCCGCGCCTTCCGCCTGCTCGGCCTGGCGGACGGCCCGGACCTGTCGCTGGCCGCGGCGGCGGCGATGCTCGACCTGCCGGTCGAGGACACGGAGGACCTCCTGGAGGCCCTGGTCGACACGTCCCTCCTGGAGTCGGCGGCCCCGGGCCGCTACCGCTACCACGACCTGGTCCGGCTCTACGCGCGTGCGTGCGCGGAGCGGGATGAGCAGCCGCCGAGCGAGCGGGAGTTGGCGCTTTCGCGACTCCTTGACTTCTATCTGTCGACGGCCACACAGGTGTACGCGCTGGAGCGGCCGGGCGACCGCACGGTCGACCACCTGGAGCGCACCACGTACCCGGGCCTGACGTTCGGCGACAACTCCCAGGCCGTGGACTGGCTGCACAACGAAGCCGACTGCATCCTCGCCTGCGTACAGCAGTCCCTGACCGTCGGCTCGCTGCGCCGGGGCGTCGACCTGCTCATGGCGGCCAAGGACCTCGCCGAGTCAGGCGCCAGCTCCCGGCGGTACGAGATCGCCACGATCGCCGCGTGCGACGCCGCCAGCGCCGCCAAGGACCTGCACTCGGAGGGCCGAGCACGCACCACGCTCACCCAGGTGCACAGCCGAGCGGGCCGCTTCGACGAGGCGGACGCCGAGGCGGAGCGGGCCACGGAGCTGGGCCGGGTCGCGGAGGACCCTTGGACCAGCGGGAACGCGCCCAACGAGCGCGGCATCATCGCGATCTACCGCAAGCAGCACACCGAGGGCGAAGCCCACCTTCAAGAAGCCATCCGCGCCTTCCGCGCGGACGGCAACGAGCCGGGCGAGGCCAGCGCCCTGTGCAACCTGTCCCGCATCCTCGTCGCGATGGGCCGTACGAGCCAGGCCGTCGACCTGGCCCGGCAGGGCATCGGCATCTACGACAAGCTGGGCCTGACGGTCCGCCTCGCGAACGGGCTTCTCGCCCTCGGGATCGCCCTGACCAAGGCAGGACGGCAGCCGGAGGCCCTCGGCCACCTCTCCGACGCACTGGGCATCTTCACGGAGAACCGGCAGCGCCTGTGGGAGGGCACCACGCACTTCCGCATCGCAGAGGCCCACCTCTCCGCCCACCGTCCCGCTCAGGCCGCCCAGCACGCCGAACAGGGCCTGGCCCTCGGGTGCATCGGTGGCGAGTGGGCGCAGGGCAACGTCCTCACGGTGCTGGGCTGCGCCCTGTCCGAACTGGGCCAGGCGGACCGCGCGAAGGCCTGCTGGCGCGAGGCCCTCTCGATCTACGAGCAGTCGGGCTCACCCGAGGCGGAAGTGGTGCGGCGCCTCCTCACGCCCGTCGCGGCCTGACCGAGGGCCGCGGCTGACGCGTTCATCATTCGTTTATCGCCGTACGGCATCGTCTTCCCCGTCGAACCGTCGCCTCGGGGGGCAGACGGCTTGGCCCGGAGTCGCCCCGTTAGGGTGAACGACTCCAAATGCGCCCGTCCGGCGGCCCTCGGGGGAGCTGCCGGGCGGGCATTGCCACCAACAAAGTCGCTCTAACAGGGGAGTTCACCATGAGCGAGAACAAGCCCGCCAAGAAGAAGTCCGACATCACGACGCAGGACAGCCACGCGGGCAGCGAGCCCGTGGACGGCATCACGACCAAGGACAGCCACGCGGGCAGCGAGCCCGCGGGCGGCTTCACCACGCAGGACAGCCACGCCGGCAGCGAGCCCGCGAAGTAGTCCTGCTCCCACGGGGATCGGCCGCGACGGCGCGGAGGGGGAGCCGTCGCGGCCGAGGCATGCCCGCGGCTTCTCGGCCAACCTCTTGATTTCGTGCCACTGAGGTCAGACGGCTACTGCCCCTGCGGCGGCTGATGACCTGTACACGCCGAGGGCAAAGGCAGATGCGCCCACATGCGCGTACCGCCCCCTGGCTCCCGGGACTCCCCGAAGCCCCACTCGCCACCACACGCCCGTACGACACAGGCCAGCAGCCGCAGTGCCGACCTCCGTCGACCGTCGCACGCGGCGGCCAGGCGGGCGTTGGTGTGGCGTGGGTGGCCGTCGTAGACCGTGACGCGGATGGTGTCGCCGCCGTGGCGCAGAGATACGTAGATCTCGGCGCCCGCGCTGAACCGGCATGCGCAGGCCGTGAGTTCGCCGACCGCCTGGAGGGCAGTGTCGGCCGCCTCGTCAAGCCCATGAGCCCGCAACATCGAGCGGGCCGCGGCGCGCGCGATCGCCGGGCTGGTGAGCGAGGCGGGCAGGGTCAGGCTGTACGCGAGCTCGTCGGGCGCGGGCGGCGCTACGGTGGAGGGTTCATCGGTGTGCGGCGAGATGCAGGCGCCCGCGAAGGTGGCGGTCCTGAGCATGGGGACTCCCTTGTGCGGTAGGGGTGTTGACGTCGTACGTCGCAACGAGGGCGGTGGCCTGTCTCCCTGGCGCGGGCTGCCCCTCCCAGGGATGGAGCTGCGGGCAGGCTCGCGCGATGCACTTCCGCCCACGGACTTGCGTGAGCGTTGCGTTACTCAACGTAGGGAGTTGAGGGGTACCGTGTCTATCGCTTCGGGGATATTTACCCCCGTCGAGGTTGGACCACCCCTCCCCTTCGGGGCAGACTGAACGCCACCGCACACGGAGGGGGCGTCATGGGGACCAGGTCCATGCCGACGGAGCGCCAGAAGAGGATCGGTGCCGAGCTGCGCAAGATGCGACTGGCAGCCGGGGTCACCACTGAGCATGCGGCAGCCCTCCTCGGCATCGACCGGCCGAGGCTCGCCAACATGGAGTCGGGCGTCCGCCCCATCTCGGAGGAGCGGATCCGGACACTGGCCGCCAACTACGCCTGCACCGAAGAGCGTTACGTCGAGGCTCTCGCCACCATGGCGTCCGGCAGGGAGCGCGGCTGGTGGGAGAAGCACCGAGGCACGCTGTCTGCCGGACTTCTGGACATCGCCGAGCTGGAGTGGCACGCGCGGCGCGTACGCACAGCCCAGGTCATGCACGCACCCGGCCTTCTCCAGACGGAGGAATACGCGCGTGCGGTCTTCAACGCCGTGCTCCCACCGCTCTCCCGCCTCGAAGTCGAACTGCGCGTCGCCCACCGCATGGACCGGCAGCGGGTGCTCGCCCGCCCGGAACCGCTGGCCTACGCGGCCTACGTCCACGAAAGTGCCCTGCTCATGCGGTTCGGCGGCGCCGAGGTGACGCGTCGGCAGCTCAAGCACCTGTGCGCGGAGTCCGAGCGGAGCAACGTGGACGTACGGGTCGTCCCGCTCGACGCCGACGGCTTTCCCGGTGCCGGACACGCGCTCCTGTACGCCGATGGATCAACACCGCAACTGGACACCGTGCAACTGGACTCCGCCCACGGCCCCGAGTTCACGCACGCCGAAGCCCAACTCGCGAAGTACCGCGCGCACTTGGAGTGGATGGAGCGAGCCGCACTCTCCTCCGCCGCCTCCCGCGACCTCATCCACAAGACCGCCCGCTCACTCTGAGGAATGCACCGTGACGCACATCAACTGGGAAGAACCCTTCTGCGGCGAAGGCAACAACTGCTTCCGCCTAGGCACAGACACCCAAGGCAACGCCTACATAGCCGTCGCAGGCCAGGAGGACCACCCCCTCACCGACACCCGCGAAGCCCTCCGCACCCTGATCCGCGACATCAAGGCGGGCAAGGCCGACCACCTGCTCTGAAGGCCACGCCGCGGCAGCGGAAGTACCGTACCCAAACTGAACGCCCCCGCGACCTCTAGGAGTCGAAGAGTGCCCGCCATCGACTGGGATGAGCCCTTCTGCGGCGAAGGAGCCAACTGCTTCCGCCTAGGCACAGACACTCAAGGCAACGCCTACATAGCCGTCGCAGGCCAGGAGGACCACCCCCTCACCGACACCCGCGAAGCCCTCCGCACCCTGATCCGCGACATCAAGGCGGGCAAGGCCGACCACCTGCTCTGAGGCGCACCAGCACCGCACCTTAGTACCGCAACGCCGCCGCCACCCGCCCCCCGTCGGCCAGCGACTCGTCCGGTACGAACTGCACCTCGCCGCCCGCCTCCAGGACGCTCTCCACGAGGTCGTCCACGATGTCCTCGATCGCGTCGGCGTCGTCGTCCTCGGCCGGGATCAGGTGGCCCTCGCCCGCGCGGACCGTCGCGCGGAAGTGCTCCTCCACGACGAGGAGTTCGACGCGGCCGCTGGTCGCCGCTTCCCACACCTCGTCCAGGCCCGCCGCGTACGCCTTGTGGCCGCGCGCCGCGTCCAGGGAGGCGTGGGCCGCGGTGACGGCGCGTTCCGCGCGCTCGGTGCGGGCCGGGGCGACGGCTCGTGCGACCGCGTCGGCGGGGCCGTGCGCCAGGCCTCCGTGCGGGATCTGCTCGGCGTCGCGCGCGGCCTGCCCGACCTCGCCGAGCAGGGTGATCGCCGCGGGCTCCCCCGCGACGTACAGCGGGCGGGGCTCCGCGGCCAGGGCCTGGGCGAGCGCGGTATCGGCGTCGCGGAAGAACTGCCGGGCCTGCTCGTCCCGGTACGTGCTGGGTACGTCGCCGATCTGTTCCTTCCGCTCGACGTCCGGGTCGTCGAGGCTCCGGGTCAGCGGGAAGTCGTGCTCGTCGTCCTCGGCGACGTCCTCGCCCTGGCCGGACCACAGGGCGATCCGGTCGGCGGCGACGGTGAGGACCCAGTACGGGCGTAGCGCGGCGTCGGACGCCACCAGGTTGCGGGTGAGGAAGGTGTCGGAGAGGACCACGCGCTCGGGCACGCTCCGGCACACCGTCCACGTCTGCTGCTCCCCCGGCGCCGCGAGGATCACGAGCCCTTCGCGCGCACGGGCGGGGTCGAACTCCTCCACGGCGCTGCGCAGCTGCCGCGCCACGTCGTCCGCGTGTTCCCGGGTGACCGCCGGGTCCTCCTCCAGTTTGCGCAGGGCCTCGGTGACCAGGTTGTTCAGACGGATGGCGTTCTGGTCGCTGTCGGGCCGGGTCCTGTGGGTGGGGAGTGCCACGGACACCGCCGGGTATGGGCGCGGTTTGCGCAGGTCGGCGAGGAGAGCGGGCGTGAGGGACGGCTGCATGGGGGTCTGCCTTCCGGACATCGGCATCAGCGACTGCGCCGGCCTCGACATGGCACGCGGCGAGCACGGCACGCACCCCATGCTCGCGCCCGCCGCTCGGGCCCGCATGTGGAGCGGCACCGCCTCCGCGGGATGGCCCGGCCCAGGTGGCAGCCCGGCGTCCCAGACGCCTACCGTGAAGCGTGGAAGCCCTACCCGCCCCCGTCGCCGAGCCGCCCATCCTCTTCGGCGTGCAGATGCCCGCTGACGACGAGCTGCTGCCCTGGGCCGCGGCGGTCGAGCGGCTGATCGAGGCGCGCACGTACTGGATCGCGTCGACGCGCCCCGACGGCCGACCGCACACGCGCCCCGTCTGGGGGGTGTGGCTGGAGGACGGCTTCTGGTTCAGCACGGGCTCGCTCGCCCGGACGAACCTTCCCGGCAACCCGGAGATCACCGTCCACCTGGACACGGGCGACCGTCCGCTGATCGTCGAGGGCACGGCGCAACAGGTCACGGACGCGACGGACCTGGCCCGGTTCGTGGCCGCGTACAACCCGAAGTACGACTGGGACGTCGCGGTGTCCGACGACGGTCAGGTGGTCGACGGCTCCGGCGCCGCAGGCCCCGCGTTCCGCGTCCGCCCACGCGTCGTCCTCGGCTGGGAGACAAACATGCGCGCGCCTACCCGGTGGCGGTTTCCCTCAGCCGCGCCCTAGATGCGCCCTAGATGCGCCCTAGACGCGCCCTAGCTGAACTGACCCGCCGAGAGCCCCCGCAACTCCCCCTTCACCACCTTCCCGCTCGCGTTCCGAGGCAGCGCGCCCACGAACTCCACCGCGCGCGGCACCTTGTAGTTCGCCATCTCGCGGCGGGACCAGGCGATCAGGTCGTCGGCCGTGGCGAGCGCGCCCGGGCGGCGTACCACGTACGCCTTGCCGACCTCGCCCAGTCTCGAATCCGGTACGCCGATGACGGCGACGTCGGCCACGTCCGGGTGCAGGCCGAGGAGTTGCTCTATTTCCGCCGGGTACGCGTTGAAGCCGCCGACGATGAACATGTCCTTGATGCGGTCGGTGATGCGCAGGTTGCCCGCCGCGTCCAGGACGCCCACGTCGCCCGTGTGCAGCCAGCCGTCCGAGGTGATCGACTTCTTCGTCTCCTGCGGGTCCTCGAAGTAGCCGCTCATCACGTTGTGGCCGCGGACCAGGACCTCGCCGGGCCGGCCGGGCGGCAGCGGGTCGCCCGCCGGGGAGACGACGCGTACCTCCGTGCCGGGGATCGCCCGGCCCGAGGTCTGAGCGATGACCTCCGCCGGGTCGCCCCTGCGGCACATCGTCACGACGCCGCTCGCCTCGGAGAGCCCGTACGCCGTGAGGACCGTGCCGATGTGGAGTTCGGCGCGCAGACGTTCCACCAGCCGGAGCGGGACGACCGCCGCGCCCGTCACCACGAGCCGCAGGGCCGAGAGGTCGTGCGCGCCGCGCGCCGGGTGGTCGAGGAGCGACTGGTGCAGGGTCGGCGGGCCGGGCAGGACCGAGATGCGTTCCGCGGCGATGTTGGCGAGGACCGTGTCCACGTTGAACACCGGCTGCGGCACCATCGTCGCGCCGCGCATCAGGCAGGCGATGATGCCCGCCTTGTAGCCGAAGGTGTGGAAGAACGGGTTGACGATGAGGTAGCGGTCGCCCTCGCGCAGCCCGGCCAGCTCGCTCCAGATGTCGTAGCAGCGCAGCGTCTGCGCGTGCGTGATGACCGCGCCCTTGGGGCGGCCCGTGGTGCCGGACGTGAAGATGATGTCGGAGGGGGACGACGGCTGCACGGCACGCGCCCGCTCGGCGACCTCGTCCGCGCTCACCTCCGCCCCGCTCGCCAGGAAGTCCTTCCACGTACGGAAGTTCTCCGGGGCGTCGTCCGCGAGGACCACCACCTGCTCCAGGTGCGGCAGGGCGGGCAGCGGACCCGTGCCCGTGCCCTCCGTCGTCGCGCGGCGCAGCGAGGCCACGTACGACGTGCCGAGGAACGTGCCCGTGATGAACAGCAGCTTCGCGCGCGACCGCTCCAGTACGTACGCCGCCTCCGTGCCCTTGAAGCGGGTGTTGAGCGGGACCAGGACCGCGCCGGCCGTGACGGCGCCGAGGGCCGAGACGATCCAGTCGAGGGTGTTGGGCGCCCAGACCGCGACCCGGTCGCCGGGTTCGACGCCGTTCGCCACGCAGGCGGCCGCGGCGTGCTCGACGCGTGCGCCGAGTTCCGCGTACGTGATCCGGGTGCGGCCCTCGACGACCGCCTCCCGCTCCGCGTACCGCCGCGCCGCCGCCCGCACCAGCTCCGGAACCGTGCCTCCGGTGCTCCACCCGTCGTCGCCGCGCATCGCAAGCCTCCAAGGAAGTAGCAAGCAAGTAGCAAGTAGGAAGTAGGAAGTAGCAAGGAAGTAGCCGCATACAGCCGCGCACTCGTAGCTGACTATCCGTCAGATTAGCTGTAGCCTTCGCGGCTGTCAGCACTGAGGCAGCCGCCCGCAACGCACGGAGGTGATGATGGCGTCGTCGAGTCTCAAGGACGCTACAGCGATCGTCGGGATAGGCCAGACCCCCTTCGCCAAGCAACTCCCCCAATCCGAGAAGACCCTGGCGGCCCGCGCCATCGTCGCCGCCCTCGACGACGCCGGGATCGCCCCGTCGGAGGTCGACGCCTTCGCCTCGTACACGATGGAGGAGACCGACGAGGTCGAGATAGCCAAGGCCGTCGGCGCCGGTGACGTCACCTTCTTCAGCAAGGTCGGGTTCGGCGGCGGCGGCTCCTGCGCAACGATCGCGCACCTCGCCGCGGCCGTCGCCACCGGCCAGGCGAACGTGGGCGTGGCCTGGCGCTCCCGCAAGCGCGGCTCAGGGCCGCGCCCCTGGAAGAACACCACCGCCCAACTCCCCACGCCCGCCCAGTGGACCCGCCCCTTCGGCCTCCTTCGCCCCGCCGACGAGATCGGCATGCTGACCCGCCGCTACATGCACGAGTACGGCGCCACCCGCGACCACCTCTTCAACGTCGCCCTCGCCTGCCGCAACCGCGCCAACCAGAACCCGGCCGCGATGATGTACGAGCGCCCCCTGACCCGCGACATGTATATGACCTCGCGCTGGATCAGCGAGCCGCTCTGCCTCTTCGACAACTGCCTGGAGACCGACGGCGCGCTGGCATGCGTGATCGTCTCCGCCGAGCGCGCCCGGGACTGCCGGCGGAAGCCCGTGTACGTGCACTCCGTCGCCCAGGGCCTGCCCGCCCAGCACCACGGGATGGTCAACTACTGGAACGACGACCCGCTCTCCGGGCCCGCCTGGACCGCCGCCCGGCACCTGTGGAAGCAGGCCGACTTCGGACCGCAGGACGTGGACGTGGCGCAGATCTACGACGCGTTCACCCCGCTCATCCCGCTCTCCCTGGAGGGCTACGGCTTCTGCGGCCGAGGCGAGGGCGGCGCGTTCACCGAGGGCGGGGCCCTGGAGATCGGCGGGCGGCTTCCCCTGAACACGGGCGGCGGCGGCCTCAGCGAGGCGTACGTGCACGGCTTCAACCTGATCAACGAGGGCGTGAAGCAACTCCGCGGCACAAGCACCGCCCAAGTCCCGGACGCGGCAACCTGCTTGGTGACAGCGGGCGAGGGAGTGCCGACGTCGGCGGTACTGCTGAGGGCCTGATCAGGGCCGCCCCCGCAGGGGGCGCCCTGCAGGGGCGCGGGGAACTGCGCGACAAGCCACGACGAAACCGGCACCCGGCAAAGGACAGAAACATGGCAGACGCTGCCCGGACCAGTAACCTCCTCACCCCCCACATGGACGACGACGGCAAACCCTTCTGGGACTACGCCGCCAAGGGCGAACTACGCGTACAGGCCTGCGCAAGGCCTGATTGCCAAGAGCTCCGCTTTCCACCACGCCCCTGCTGCCCCCACTGCCAGTCCTTCGACAGCGAATGGCGCCGCATGAGCGGCAAGGGCCGCATCTGGTCGTACGTCCTGCCGCACCCCCCGCTGCTGCCCGCGTACGCGGAACTCGCCCCGTACAACGCGATCGTCGTAGAACTGGCGGACGCGCCGCGGATCCGGCTGGTCGGGAACCTGGTGAGCGAGGCGGGGGCCGCGCCGAACTCGGTGGACCCGGCGAAGCTGCGGATCGGGGCGCGGGTGCAGGTGGTCTTCGGCGAGGTCGGCGGCCAGGTGCTGCCGCAGTGGGTCCTGGAGCGGCCGTGAGCGCCCCCGGACTGCGGGTGGAGCGGGACGAGAAGACGGGGGTCGTCGTCCTCACCCTGGACCGCCCGTCCCGCCACAACGCCATCGACCTCGATACGGCGGCCCAACTCACCGCGAGCTGGCGGGAGTTCAGATACGACGACTCCGTACGGGCGATCGTCCTGACCGGCTCGGGCGACAGGGCCTTCTGCACCGGCATCGACCGCGGCGCGGAGGTCCCGCAGCCGCCCTCGCCGTACTCCATCGACGATCCCCTGCTGGCGATCGGGCCCAAGGCGAACGACCTGTGGAAGCCGGTGATCGCCGCCGTCAACGGCATGGCCTGCGGCGGGGCGTTCTACCTGCTCGGCGAGGCGGAGTTCCTGGTGGCGGACGAGCGCGCCACGTTCTTCGACCCGCACACCACGTACGGCATGGTCAGCGCGTACGAGTCGATCGCGATGGCGCAGCGGATGCCGTTCGGCGAGGTGGCGCGGATGTCGCTGCTCGGGACGGCCGAGCGGATGTCGGCGGCGCGGGCGCACGCGATCGGCCTGGTGAGCGAAGTGGTCCCGGACGGCGGGGCGTTGGCCGCCGCGGTGGAGTGCGCGCGGACCGTCGCCGGGTACCCGCCGGGCGCCGTGGAGGGCACCGTACGGGCGGTGTGGGCGGCGAAGGAGGCGGCGCGCACGCAGGCTCTCGCGCACGCGCCGCACCTCGTCGCGCTCGGCAACCTGCCGCCGGAGCAGCAGGCGGGCCTCTTCGGGGGGCGCGGCGGGGAGTTCCGGCTGCGCTGACCCGCCGGGCCCAACCGCCTTACAGGGACGGCGACTTGATGACCGAGCTGACCTCGCAGCGCCCCTGGAGCGAGGACACGTCGGAGTCGTACACGGTGTCCTCGACGGTGCCCTCGTAGGGCGTGCCCACGGCGACGGCGTCGTGGCTGAAGAACGTGGAGCCGACGCGCGAACCGGACGAGTCGTTGAAGATCATCGTGCCGCTGTAGTCCGCGGAACCGCTGGCGTCACCGTTGGTGATGGTGTACTTCCAGGTGATCCGGGCCTCGGTGGAGCTGACGCCGTTGATCACGCAGTCGGTGATGCGGATGTCCGACTCGGCCGCGGTGGTGGGCCCTGCGGACGGGCTGCTGCCGTAGTCGCCGGTGGACGACTGGTAGTCGTCATCGTCGTCGTAGTCGCTGGAGCCGCCCGAGGTGTAACCGCCGGACGAGCTGGAGCTGGAGCTCGACGAGGAGTTGTCGTCGCAGCCTCCGCCGTCGCCGCCGCGGCGGGCTCCCGTCAGGGCGACCACGACCACGGCGGCCACCGCCACGGCACGTACGTGACGCATCTTCATGTTTTTTACTCCCCCGAAGTGTGTGCATGTGTGCATACGCTGGCGGCGCACTGATGGCGCGCGAAAGGGCCCGTTTCGTTTCTGACGGGCGCACGTCACCTTAGCAGTGGCACTTACACCGTCTTTATACGGCCGTCCGGACGCGCAATCAGCCCTGGGAGCCGGTCCGTTACAAGCCTGTCGATGTGCCGTGCGCGGCTGTTGCGAAGCGGTCCTCCGGGGTCCCCGTCGCCGCCTGGCGCCGGGCGCCTACCGGGCGTAGCGTCGGGACCGAGAGCCCCTTTGCGTGGCTTGGAGGTCACCGATGAGGCGCACGCTGATGCGCACACTGCGTAACGTGATCGGATCGATCCTCGCTCTCGCCGGAGCGACGGCCGCCGTCTGGAGCCCCTTCCGTATCTGGTACGACGGCCGTCACGGGCGGGATTACCGCATCGGCGAGCTCTTCACCGGTACGGGCGTGACGGAGGCCGGGGCGCAGCTGTTCGGCTCGCTCTTCCTGCCCTTCGCGTTCGCGGCCCTGGTCGCGCTGGCCGGGGTCGTGCTGCGCTCACGCCTTCTGGTGGCCGCTTCGGGCCTGCTCGTGCTCGCGTTCACGGTGCTGTGGATGGTCCGCGTGGGCCAGGCCGAGGGCTCGATGAGCGTGGGCGGCGCGGGCGACGGCCTCGCCGCCGGTGCGGGATACGCCCTGGTCGGCGGCGTGGTCCTGCTGCTCGCCGCCCTGGTGATGCCGGGCCGGCGGCGCGGGCGACGCCGCCTGGAACCCGGGCCCAGGCATGCGGCGCCGTACGGCGGCGGCCCGCACGACCCCGGCCCGTACGACGACGGCCCTCACGATCCCGGCCCGCACGACCCCGGCCCGTACGACCGCGGCCCGCATGCCCAGACCCCGTACGCCCCCGATCCCGATCCCCACGGCGACACCGCCCCGTACCCCCGGCCCGGCACCCCGCCGGAGTCCGGGCCCGGCTCCGGGCCTACAGGCTCGGGGCCTCCCGGCTCCGGGCCTCCCGGCTCCGGGCCTACCTCGACGAACCCGTCCCCTTGACCGCGTCCAGGGCGTACACGCAGCGGTCCTTGCTGCACGCGTACACGACGCCCGCCTCCGCGACCGGGGAGCCGGTGATCTCGCCGCCCGTGGCGAGCTTCCAGCGGAGCTGACCGCCGACCGCGTCGAGCGTGTAGAGGCAGTGGTCGGCCGAGCCGAAGTGGATGCGGCCGTCGGCGGCGACCGGGGAACCGACGACCTCGCCGCCCGCCTGGAAGCGCCACTTGGGCGTGCCCGTGACCGCGTCGAGGGTGTAGAGGCCGTTGCCGCTGCCCACGTGGACGTGGCCGCCGGTGACCAGGACCGGCTCGACGGACGAGCGGGACTCGGTCGCGATGCGCCAGCGGTCGCGGCCGTCGGAGGCGTCCACCGCGTACACCGTGCCGAGGTAGTCCGCGAGGTACACGCCGCCGCCGGTCACCGCCGGGCCGGGCGCGAACGCGGGCGGGGAGAGGAAGACGGCCGGGGCCTCGAAGCGCCAGGGCACGTGCCCGCCCTCGATGTCGATGGCCAGCACCCTTGTCCCGGCGGCGACATACACGAACCCGTCCTCGGCGGGCGTGATCCGCACCGGCACCCCGCCGCAGGACGCGGCGTCCCCGACCGGGTACGACCAGCGCTCGGTGCCCGTGCGGGCCTCCAGGGCGCGCAGTCGGCCCTCCTGCCAGACGAAGACCGTGCCGTCATGGATGACCGGACCGGCCTCGGGGGTCTCGAAGTCCGTCTGGACGCCGGTGATCTCCCACAGCTTCTCGCCGTTGGCGGCCTCGACGGCCTGGACGCCCCCGCCCCGGGTCGCGGTGACGACGGTGCCGCGGTCGGCGCGCAGCGCGTACACCCAGGCGTCGGTCTGGCGGCGCCACAGGTCGGTGCCGTCCGTGGCGTCGAGCGCGTACAGGGTGGGGCCGTCGGAGGCGTGGATGCGGCCGTCGGCGACGGCCATCGACCAGGCGACGTCGCGGGTCTTGAACTGCCGCCGCCCGGTGGACACGTCGAGGGCGTGCACCTCGAAGGAGGTGACGTAGACCCGGTCGCCCGCGACGTACGGAGTGCCCCACACATCGTTGGACATCCGGAACCGCCAGGGCCGCCAGGGCGCGTCCGGCTGGTGCTGCGGCGGCACCTCGGGCGCGCGCGGCATGCCGTTGGCCTGGCCCCCGTTACGGGCCGCCTCCTGCGGGTCGGCCGCGGCACCGGCGCCGCCCCGCACCCAGGAGGCGGCGAGGCCGTCCGCGGGCGAGGGCGCCACGGCGGCGGCGCGGGCGTCGGCGACCCGCGGCCCTGGACCGATCGGCACCGGGGCGCCGGGCAGCCGCACCGGACCGGAGTCGGG
>NZ_JASCIS010000008.1 GCF_029968015.1 Streptomyces luteolus | reverse complement strand
AGTTCTGAAGTAACGAACAGCTGTTGTCGGCTGAACAATTACTCAACTAAAGAGTGTGCTTGTTCGCTGCCCTGTTCAGCGTCCCGTTTTCGACGGGATACTTCATAGGGTTTCGGTGGTCATAGCGTGAGGGAAACGCCCGGTTACATTCCGAACCCGGAAGCTAAGCCTCACAGCGCCGATGGTACTGCAGGGGGGACCCTGTGGGAGAGTAGGACGCCGCCGAACAATTCTTAGAGGACCCTTGGTCCCAGCGTTCACGCTGGGACCAAGGGTCCTTTTTTGTTTATTCGTCGAAGCGCGGCCCGAAGCCGGGTGCGCAAGAATGACTGCGGTACCGAAGACAGGAGTCACCGATGTCGACCAACTCTCCCGACGATCGTCCCGAACGCGAGCAGCGTGGACGGGACGACAGGGACCGAGGCGGCTACCGCGGCGGACCGCGCCGTGACGGTGATCGCGGTGATCGCGGTGGCTACGGCCGGCGCGACGACCGTGACCGCGGCAGGGACCGGGACCGCGGGTTCCGACGCGATGACCGTCGTGACGACCGGCCGGGTGGCTTCCGGCGGGACGATCGTCGCGATGATCGCCGTGACGACCGGCGGGACGACCGCGACCGTGGATTCCGTCGCGATGACCGCCGTGACAACGACCGTGGTGGATTTCGGCGGGACGACCGTCGTGACGACCGCCCCGGCTTCCGCAGGGACGACCGTCGCGACGACAGGCGTGACGATCGCCGCGACGACCGTGGCGGGCGGCCCCCCTTCCGTCGCGATGACCGCCGTGACGACCGGCGGGACGACCGTGACCGTGGATTCCGGCGCGATGATCGACGCGATGACCGCCCCGGTGGCTTCCGGCGGGACGACCGTCGAGACGACCGGCGCGATGACCGTGGTGGTTTCCGTCGCGACGACAGGCGTGATGATCGCCGCGACGACCGTGGGCGGCCCCCCTTCCGTCGCGATGACCGGCGCGATGACCGCCGTGACGACCGGCGGGACGACCACGACCGCGGATTCCGTCGTGACGACCGGCCGGGTGGCTTCCGGCGGGACGACCGCCGAGACGACCGCCGCGACGACCGCCGTGACGACCGGCGCGGAGGCGGAGGCTTCCGGGGCCGCGACGACCGCAGGGACGACCGCCGCGACGACCGCCGTGACGACCGCGGTGGCCGTGGCCCCCGTCGGGACGACCGAGGCGGGCGCCCCGGTGGGTTCCGTGGGCGGGACGACCGGCGTGATGACCGACGAGGCGGCGGCGGTGGCTACCGCGGGCGTGACGGCCGGGACGACCGCGGCCCGCGCAGGGACGACCGGTCCGACCGCGAGCCGATCAAGCGGCTGCCGATCCCGGACGACGTCACCGGCGAGGAGATCGACGCCGACGTACGCCAGGAGCTGCAGAGCCTGCCGAAGGGGCTCGCGGAGGACGTCGCCAGGAACCTGGTGATGGTCGCCAAGCTCATCGACGAGGACCCGGAGCAGGCGTACGGCTACTCGCGGGTGGCCCTGCGGCTCGCCTCGCGTGTGGCGGCCGTGCGGGAAGCGGCCGGCTTCGCCGCGTACGCGAACCAGAAGTACTCCGAGGCGCTCGCCGAGTTCCGGGCCGCGCGGCGGATGACCGGTTCCGCGGAGCTGTGGCCCGTCATGGCGGACTGTGAGCGTGGGCTCGGGCGGCCCGAGAAGGCGCTGGACATGGCCGGTGGGCCCGAGGTGCAGAAGCTCGACAAGGCCGGGCAGGTCGAGATGCGTCTCGTCGCCGCGGGTGCGCGCCGTGACATGGGGCAGCTCGACGCGGCGATCGTGACGCTGCAGAGCCCCGAGCTGGCGTCGAACTCCGTGCAGCCGTGGACCGCGCGGCTGCGGTACGCGTACGCCGACGCGCTGCTTGCCGCCGGGCGTGAGGGCGAGGCGCGCGAGTGGTTCGCCAAGACCGCCGAGGCCGACCGGGACGGCAGCACGGACGCCTCCGACCGGCTCGCCGAGATGGACGGCGTGGAGTTCGTCGACGCCTTCGACGAGGAGGCGGACGCCGACGTGCCGCCCGCCGCCGAGGCGGAGAAGGACCAGGACACGGACACGGACACGGATACGGATACGGATACGGACTCGGACTCGGACGACGACCGGTAAGTAGCCGTGGCACGTGGGAGGGGCGGGACCGGATCGGTCCCGCCCCTCCCACTTTCGTATCGCCTCTGTGCCGCTCAGTGCTCCAGGCTGCGCAGGACCAGGCCCGTGGCCGGCTTCGGGCCGAAGGACGTGGACTTGCGGGGCATCGTGACGCCCTGGCGGGCCAGTTCGCGTACGACCTCCTCGTGGACCGGGTGCATCAGGACCGCCGTACCGCCGTCGTGTTCGGCCTTCTGGACCGCGGCGCGGGTGTCGTGGATGTACGCGATGTGGTCCGGGTCGTCCGGGATGCGCCAGATGTGGTCCAGGAGTGTGGAGTGCAGCACCGTGGCGTCCAGGGTGCGCCACAGCTCCGGGCGGTCGTGGCGGATCGTGCGGGTCAGGAGGCCGGGGTCCGGGCGGTCGACGAGGTGGAACGTGCCGTCGCCGGCGAGCAGGAACGCGTTCGACTCGGCGGCCGCCTCCGCGAGGGCGTCGAGTGCGCGGGGGAGCGGGGCGTCGACGCGGCGTACGCGGAAGGAGTCGGCGACGGCCGTCAGGGCGTCGGCGACCGGCAGGCCGTGCAGGAGGCGGTGGATGGCGCGGACCTGCAGCGGATAGCGGGTCGTGTCGACGAGCAGCACCAGGCCGTGGTCCCACGGAGACGGGGACGTGTGGCGGCCGCGCAGCCGCAGATAGGTGGCCCAGCGGTGGTGGCCGTCGGCGATCAGGGCCTGGCGGTGGGCGAAGTCGGCCTGGATCTCGGCGAGTTCGGCCGGGTCGGTGACCGACCAGAGACGGTGGCTGAAGCCGTCCTCGGTGGTCGTGGAGAGCAGCGGCGGGAGGTTCACGGCGCGTTCGATGACCGCGGTGGCGCCGGTCCTGGTGCCCTCGCCGCGGTAGGTGAGCAGCAGTGGTTCGAGGTTGGCGGCGGTGGCGCCCATCAGGTCCGCGCGGTCCTCGATGATGTGCGGCATGACGTCCTCGTGCGGCAGGACGACGCCCTCGTGGGCCTCGGAGAGTTCCAGGGCGCCGATGAGTCCGCGCTGCAGGAGGTCGCCGTTGCGCTGCTCGTAGACGTACAGGGCGGGCTCGGCCTCGGGGGCGAGTATCCCGTCGGCGAGCCACTCGCGGAGGGTGTCGGCGGCCTGCTGGTGGCGGGCCTCGGGGGTGTCGGCCTGCGGCAGGATGAGGCGGACGATGTTGTGCGGGTCGGCGGACTCCAGGTGCAGGAGTCCGTCCGGGCGCACCACCACGTCGTACGGCGGGGACGTCACTGCGGCGAGCGAGCCGACGCGGTCGGGGACGTAGCGCAGTCCCCGGATGGGGGTGAGGCGCAGCCCCTTGCCGTCCGGACCTGTGGTGTTCATGCCTGCATCGTATGGGTGGGCACTGGAGTGCGAGATGATCGGGGGGAGTGTCGTCGAGTCGAGGAGCCGTACGTGATGAGCCAGACCGTCAGGACGAGCCCGGGCGGCAGTGAGCGGGCGTTGAGCGAGGCGTACGACACGGCGCTGCTCGACCTGGACGGGGTGGTGTACACGGGCGGTGAGGCGATCGCGTACGCGGTGGAGTCGCTGCTCGCGGCGCGGGCCGGGGGGATGCATCTCGCGTATGTGACGAACAATGCGCTGCGGCCGCCGGAGGTGGTGGCCGAGCACATCACCGAGCTCGGGGTGCCGACCGAGGCCGCGGACGTGATCAACTCCGCGCAGGCGGTGGCCCGGCTGATCGCCGAGCAGGTGCCGCGGGGCTCGAAGGTCCTGGTGATCGGCGGCGAGGGGCTGCGGTCGGCGCTGCGGGAGCGGGGGCTCGTGCCGGTGGAGTCGGCGGAGGACGGTCCTGCGGCGGTCGTGCAGGGGTACGGCGGTCCGGAGTTGGCGTGGGGGCGGTTCGCCGAGGCCTGCTATGCGATCGCGCGGGGAGTGCCGTGGTTCGCGTCCAACACGGACCTGACGATCCCGAGTGCGCGGGGCATCGCGCCCGGCAACGGTGCGGCGGTCGAGGTCGTACGGATCGCGACCGGAGCCGAGCCGCAGGTGGCGGGCAAGCCGCTGCCGCCGATGCACCGGGAGACGATCCTGCGGACCGGGGCGGAGCGGCCGCTGGTCGTAGGTGACCGTCTGGACACGGACATCGAGGGCGCGTTCAACGGCGAGGTGGACTCGCTGCTCGTGCTGACCGGGGTGACCGACGCGGCCCAGCTGCTCGCGGCCCCGCCCGAGCACCGGCCGACGTACGTGGACACGGATCTGCGCGGCCTGCTGACCGGGCAGCCGGAGGTGACGGCTGACGGGGAGAGCTTCCGTTGCGGCTCCTTCGTGGCGCGGGCGACCGGCGAGGCGCTGGAGCTCGACGGGGACGGCGAGCCGATGGACGGGCTGCGCGCGCTGTGCGCCGCGGCGTGGACGGCGGCGGGTGCGGGGACGTGCGGCCTGGACGCGGGGAAGGTGCTGGCGCGGCTGGGGCTCTGAGAAGGCGCTGGCGCGGCTGGGGCTCTGAAGTTCCGGGCCGGGGGCGGGTACGCGCAGGTCAAGCCGTTGGCAGGGTAGGCTAACCTAACCGGGTGTTGGTCGACAGTCCCTCTCCCGAGCGCACCGAGGCGTCCCCGCCCGAGCCCCCGGCACCCCGCGGGCGGCAGGCGATCCGCGCTGTCGGGCTCCTTCTCGCCGTGGGAGTGCTCGCCCTGGTCGTCGTCGCGAGCATCGCCGTCGGTGCCAAGCAGATACCCGTCGGCGACGTCTGGCACGGGCTGTTCTCCGCCACCGGCACGGACAACGACGTCGTCATCAGGGACCTGCGGCTGCCCCGTACCCTGCTCGGCCTGCTCGTCGGGGCCGCGCTCGGGCTCGCCGGGGCCGTGCTGCAGGCGCTGACCCGCAATCCGCTCGCCGACCCCGGGCTGCTCGGCATCAACGCGGGCGCGTCCGCCGCCGTCGTCAGTGCGATCAGCTTTCTCGGCGTCACCTCGCTCACCGGCTATGTCTGGTTCGCGTTCCTCGGCGCCGCCGTCGTGTCCGTGCTCGTGTACGCGCTCGGCGGGGTCCGCAGCGCCACCCCGGTGCGGCTCGCGCTCGCCGGTACGGCGGTCACCGCGGCGCTGATCGGCTACATCAACGCCGTGATGCTGCTCGACAGCTCCGCCCTCGACAAGATGCGCTTCTGGACGGTCGGTTCGCTGGCCTCGGCGTCGATGTCGACCATCGGCCAGGTCGCCCCGTTCATCGCCGTCGGCCTGCTGCTCGCGCTCGGCCTCGCGCGGCCGCTGAACGCGATGGCGATGGGCGACGACACCGCCGTCGCGCTCGGCGCGCGCGTCAACCGCACCCGGATCCTCGCCATGGCCGCCGCGACCCTGCTCTGCGGAGCGGCCACCGCGGCCTGCGGTCCGATCGCGTTCGTCGGCCTGATGGTGCCGCACATGGTCCGCGCCTTCACCGGCCCCGACCAGCGCTGGATCCTGCCGTACGCGACGGTCCTGTCGCCGGTGCTGCTGCTCGGCGCCGACGTCATCGGCCGGGTCGTGGCCCGCCCCTCCGAGCTGCAGGTCGGCATCGTCACCGCGCTCATCGGCGGCCCGCTCTTCATCTACCTCGTACGACGCCGGAGGATGGCTCAACTGTGAAGTCCCTGAAGGCGGTTCGTACCGGGAGCGGTCTCTCCGTACGGATCGAGCCGCGCGCCCTGGTCGTCGGGGTGCTGCTCTGCGTGGCCGCGCTCGTCGTCGCCGTGGTGCTCATCGGCACCGGCGACTTCGAGATCCCGGCCACCGACGTCATCAGCACGCTGCTCGGCAACGGCACGACCGCGCACACGTTCATCGTGAACGACCTGCGGCTGCCGCGGGTCCTGGTCGGACTGCTCGTCGGGGCCTCGCTCGGCCTGGCCGGGGCGATCTTCCAGTCCATCTCCCGCAATCCGCTGGGCAGTCCGGACATCATCGGCTTCGGGCAGGGCTCGACGGTGGGGGCGCTCACGGTCATCGTGCTGTTCCAGGGCAGCGCCGTCGCGGTCGCGGCGGGCTCGCTCGTGGGCGGGCTCGTCACCGGCGTACTGATCTACCTGCTCGCCTGGAAGCGCGGGGTGCACGGCTACCGGCTCGTGCTCGTCGGCATCGGCGCCGCCGCGATCCTCACCGCGCTCAACGGCTACCTGCTGACCAAGGCCGACCTGGTCGACGCGGCCCGCGCGTACGTGTGGATGGCGGGCTCCCTGAACGGGCGGGACTGGGACCAGGTCGAGCCGCTGTTCTGGCTGTGCGCCGTCCTCGTACCGCTCGTCCTCGCGTACGCCCGGCCGCTGCGGATGCTGGAGATGGGCGACGACGTGGCGTACGCCCTCGGGGTGCGGCCCGAGCGGACGCGGATCGTGCTGATGCTGGCGGCCGTCCTGCTCACCGCGTCGGCGACCGCCGCGGCCGGGCCCGTCTCGTTCGTGGCGCTGACCGCGCCGCAGCTGGCGCGCCGGCTCACCCGGTCGCCCGGCCCGAACCTGGTGGCGTCGCTGCTGATGGGCGCCGGGCTCCTGATCGCCGCCGACCTGGCCGCGCAGCGGGCGTTCGGCGCGGACACGCTGCCCGTGGGCGTCCTCACGGGGGTGCTCGGCGGCGTGTATCTGCTGTGGCTGCTCGTCTCCGAGCGCAGGGCGGGGCGGATATGAGCCGGAAACGCACCCCTTCGCCGTCCCCTGATCCGACGACCGACCCCATGATCCGACGACCGACCCCACCGCACCCGGGAGCACCGCAGTGAATCGCCTCATCGCCGACGACGTGACCCTCGGCTACGACCAGCGGGTGATCGCGGAGCGACTTTCGGTCGAGATCCCGGACAACTCCTTCACCGTGATCGTCGGGCCCAACGCCTGCGGCAAGTCGACGCTCCTGCGCGCCCTTTCGCGGATGCTGAAGCCCTCGCACGGGCGGGTGCTGCTCGACGGGCAGACCATCCACTCGATGCCCGCGAAGAAGGTCGCCAAGACGCTCGGCCTGCTGCCGCAGTCGTCGATCGCGCCCGACGGCATCACGGTCGGCGACCTGGTGGCCCGCGGCCGCTACCCGCACCAGGGGCTGCTCCGGCAGTGGTCGGCGGAGGACGAGCGGGTCGTACGGGAGTCGATGGCGTCGACCGGGGTCGGTGAGCTGGCCGACCGCTATGTCGACGAACTGTCCGGCGGACAGCGCCAGCGCGTGTGGATCGCCATGGCCCTGGCCCAGCAGACCCCGCTGCTGCTCCTGGACGAGCCCACCACGTACCTGGACATCCAGCACCAGATAGACGTGCTCGACCTGTGTGCCGAGCTGCACGAGGAGCAGGGCCGCACCCTCGTCGCGGTCCTGCACGACCTCAACCACGCCGCCCGCTACGCCACCCACCTGATCGCGCTCCGCGACGGCGCGGTGATCGCGGAGGGCGCTCCGTCCGAGATCGTCACTGCCGAGCTGGTGGAGGCGGTGTTCGGCCTGCCGTGCCAGGTCATCGACGATCCGGAGACGGGGACTCCGCTGGTGGTTCCGGTGGCGCGGAGGGGGCGTACGGCGGTTCTGCGGAAGTAGCCGTCCGGCGGCGTCGGATGGGTTGCCGTCCGGACGCCCTGCGGGCTCGTCCTCAAGCGCCGGACGGGCTGGTTTTCTCCCCTCCCCGCCCCTTCCCTAAAGACTGCCGTCGGCTGCGGGGGCTCCGCCCCCGGACCCCCGCTCCTCAAACGCCGGAGGGGCTGAATTTGCCGGGGTAGGGCTGAATTTGGCGGGGTAGGGCTGAATTTGACGAGGACCGACTTTCGGCTACAGCAGTGACCTGAGGCGCAGCAGGTCTCGGACGCCCGCCTCCAGGCGGACTCGGCCCGTGGCCCAGGCCTTCGCGAAGTTCAGCTCGCCGGCGACCATGGCCACCAGGTCGTCGCCCGTCATGGCCAGGCGGATCTGGGCCTTCTCGCTCGGCGGGCCGTCGTGCACGTCGGCGACGTGGATGCTGCCGTCCTCCAGGCGTCCCGTGAACGTGGCGTCCAGGTCCGTGATGTGGCAGCTCAGCGAGCGGTCGAGCGCGGCGGCGCCGCGGACCTCCCCGTCGGCCTGCGCGAGATTGTCCGAAAGCCTGCTGAGTGCGCTGCGGCACTCCTTGATCGTCGCCATCGCGACGACGGTACCCCAGCGCTTCGCGGTAGCGTCGGGTCCATGAGCGACACGATGCCGGACGCCGAGCCGCAGCCCGAGCCGGCCGTCCCGCACCCGGCCGAGGACGAGCGGGCCCCCGACCCTGCCGAGCCCCGCCCGCTCGCCGTCCCGCGTACCGCCACCGGCGAAGCCGACGTGGACGCGCAGCTGGAGCGCCTGGCCGATGTCGACCACCTCGCCACGGACGGACACATCGAGGTGTACGAGGATGTACACCAGGGGCTGCGCTCCGCGCTGACCGCGCTCGACGCACGCCAGGGCCCACCGGCCTCCGCCCCCTCAAGGCCGTACGACCTCAGGAGCTGAACCGAACGTGGCAGGAGTGGCACGCCGCCGCCTCGACGCCGAGCTGGTGCGCCGCAAACTCGCGCGCTCACGCGAGCACGCGAGCCAGCTGATCGCCGCCGGACGCGTCACCGTCGACCGCAACACCGCGACCAAGCCGGCGACGCAGGTCGCGACCGGCGCCGCGATCGTGGTGTCCGCGGACGACGACGACCCCGACTACGTCTCGCGCGGCGGACACAAACTGGCGGGCGCCCTCGCCGCCTTCGTCCCGCAGGGCCTTCAGGTCGAGGGCCGCCGGGCCCTGGACGCGGGCGCCTCCACCGGCGGCTTCACGGATGTGCTGCTGCGCGCCGGCGCCGACCGTGTCGTCGCCGTGGACGTGGGGTACGGGCAGCTGGCCTGGTCCCTGCAGAGCGACGAGCGGGTCACCGTCAAGGACCGTACGAACGTACGGGAGTTGACGCTCGACGCGATCGACGGCGTGCCGGTCGACCTGGTCGTCGGCGACCTCTCCTTCATCCCGCTCGGCCTGGTGCTGCCCGCCCTCGTGGGCTGCGCGGCGGCCGGGGCGGACCTGGTCCTGATGGTCAAGCCGCAGTTCGAGGTGGGCAAGGAGCGGCTCGGCAGCGGCGGCGTCGTCCGCAGCCCCGAGCTGCGCGCCGAGGCCGTGCGGACCGTGGCGGCGCAGGCCTGGAAGCTGGGCTACGGAGTGCGCGGGGTCACCGCGAGCCCGCTGCCGGGGCCGTCCGGGAACGTCGAGTACTTTCTGTGGCTCACGGCCGGGGCACCCGAGCTCGACCCGGCCGATGTCGACCGTGCAGTGGCGGAGGGACCGAGTTGACGACCAGCGGAGGGGGAGCGGTGACGGAAGGCGAGACCGCCGAGGAAACCGAGGCGGCCGGCGGGGCGGCGCGGACCGTGTTCCTCCTCGCGCACACCGGCAGGGCGGCCGCGGTGCGCAGCGCCGAACTCGTCGTCCAGGGCCTCCTGAAGAACGGCCTCGGCGTGCGGGTCCTGGAGGCCGAGGCCTGTGACCTGCCGCTGCCGCCCGCCGTCGAGCAGGTCCACGAGGCCACGCCCGACGTCCTCGACGGCTGCGAGCTGATCGTCGTCCTCGGCGGCGACGGCACGCTGCTGCGCGGCGCCGAGTTCGCCCGCGCCTCCGGTGTGCCGATGCTCGGCGTCAACCTGGGCCGGGTCGGCTTCCTCGCCGAGGCCGAGCGCGACGACCTCGACAAGGTCGTCGACCGCGTCGTCACCCGCTCGTACGAGGTCGAGGAGCGCATGACCCTCGACGTCCTCGTCCGCGACAACGGCTCGGTCGTGCACGCCGACTGGGCGATGAACGAGGCCGCCGTTCAGAAGGTGTCGCCCGAGCGGATGCTGGAGGTCGTCCTGGAGATCGATGGCCGTCCCGTCTCCGGCTTCGGCTGCGACGGCATCGTCTGCGCGACCCCGACGGGTTCGACGGCGTACGCGTTCTCGGCGGGCGGGCCCGTGGTGTGGCCGGAGGTCGAGGCGCTGCTCATGGTGCCGATCAGCGCGCACGCCCTGTTCGCCAAACCCCTGGTGACATCGCCGAGTTCGGTGCTCGCGGTCGAGGTGCAGCCGCACACGCCGCACGGCGTGCTGTGGTGCGACGGGCGCAGGACCGTGGAGCTGCCCGCGGGCGCGCGCGTCGAGGTGCGCCGTGGCGCCGTGCCCGTACGCCTCGCCCGGCTGCACCACGCCTCGTTCACGGACCGGCTCGTCGCCAAGTTCGCGCTGCCGGTCTCGGGCTGGCGCGGGGCGCCCCACTGACGAGTGACCCCTGCGGGCCTTCGACCTGTGGCTTCGGCGTCGAAACCGGGGTGACGTCGCGCCGTGCGGGGGAAACCTCGTATGGTCAGGTCCGTGTTGGAGGAGATGCGGATACGGTCGCTCGGAGTCATCGACGACGCGGTCGTCGAGCTGTCACCAGGCTTCACCGCCGTGACCGGCGAGACGGGCGCGGGCAAGACGATGGTCGTCACCAGCCTCGGCCTGCTGCTCGGCGGGCGCGCGGACCCGGCCCTGGTGCGGATCGGTGCGAAGTCGGCGGTGGTGGAGGGGCGGATCGCCGTACCCGCGGATTCCTCGGCCCTCGTACGCGCCGAGGAGGCGGGCGCCGAACTGGACGACGGGGCGTTGCTCATCAGCCGTACGGTCTCCGCCGAAGGACGCTCGCGGGCGCACCTCGGCGGGCGGTCCGTGCCGGTCGGGCTGCTCGGCGAGCTCGCCGACGACCTGGTCGCCGTGCACGGGCAGACCGACCAGCAGGGCCTCCTCAAGCCCGCCCGGCAGCGGCAGGCCCTCGACCGGTACGCGGGGGACGCGGTCTCCGTCCCGCTGGAGAAGTACGCGGCCGCCTACCGCAGGCTGCGGGCGGTCGCCGTCGAGCTCGACGAGCTGACCACCCGCGCCCGCGAACGCGCCCAGGAGGCGGACCTGCTGCGGTTCGGCCTCGACGAGATCGCCGCCGTCGAACCCCGCGCGGGCGAGGACGTCGAACTCGCCGCCGAGGCCGAGCGCCTGGGCCACGCCGAGGCCCTCGCCTCCGCCGCCGCGGCCGGGCACGCCGCGCTCGCGGGCAACCCCGAGGACCCCGAGGGCGTCGACGCGGGTCTCCTGGTCGGCGGCGCGCAGCGCGCCCTCGACGCGGTGCGCTCGCACGACCCGGCCCTCGCCGCGCTCGCCGAACGGCTCGGCGAGATCGGCATCCTGCTCGCCGACGTGGCGGGCGAGCTCGCCGGGTACGCGGACGACCTGGACGCCGACCCGCTGCGCCTCGCCGCCGTCGAGGAGCGCCGGGCCGCGCTGACCCAGCTCACGCGCAAGTACGGCAGGGACGACGGCGTCGGGGGTGCTGCCGGCGTCCTCGCCTGGGCCGAGCAGAGCGCCGCGCGCCTCACCGAACTCGACGGGGACGACGACCGGATCGGCGAACTGACCGCCGAGCGGGACGCCCTCAGCTCCGAACTCGCCGGTCTGGCCCAGGCGTTGACGGACGCGCGGACGGAGGCGGCGGAGCGTTTCGCCGCCGCGGTCACCGAGGAGCTGGCCTCGCTCGCCATGCCGCACGCGCGCGTGACCATCGACATCCGGCAGACCGAGGTGGCCGAGGACGCCGACGGCATCGAGGTCGGCGGCCGGTCCGTGGCGTACACCGCGACCGGTGTGGACGAGGTGGAGCTGCTGCTCGCCCCGCACCCCGGAGCGCCGCCGCGGCCCATCGCCAAGGGCGCCTCGGGCGGTGAGCTGTCCCGCGTGATGCTCGCCGTCGAGGTGGTCTTCGCGGGCTCCGACCCCGTACCGACGTACCTCTTCGACGAGGTCGACGCGGGCGTCGGCGGCAAGGCGGCCGTCGAAGTGGGCCGCAGGCTCGCGAAGCTCGCCCGCTCCGCGCAGGTCGTGGTGGTCACCCACCTGCCGCAGGTGGCGGCCTTCGCCGACCGGCAGCTGCTGGTGGAGAAGACCAACGACGGTTCGGTGACGCGTTCCGGCGTGAAGGTCCTGGAGGGCGAGGACCGGGTCCGCGAGCTGTCGCGGATGCTCGCGGGCCAGGAGGACTCCCAGAGCGCCCGCGCGCACGCGGAGGAGTTGCTTGCGGCGGCGCGGGCAGACGTGTGACGGGTTCCCGTCTGCGGGGTGCGGTTCCTTGCCGTCCGCGGGCGGGTGGCCAGTCCTCGCGCAGTTCCCCGCGCCCCTGAGCGATGCGGCTGCGCCGCGCTGTCCCTCCCGCCGTACCTCGATGCTCCTCGCGCGCCCGGGCGTGTCACCGCCGGAGACCGCGTCGGCGGAGACGCGGACGATCACCCGTGTGGGTGATCCGCCGGGCCCGGGCCCCGGCCCGACACGGCTGCCCACCACCGGCGGTGCCGGAACTCCCGTGCGGGCTGGCATCCTTGGCGAGGCGTTCCGCACAGCCGCCCCGCGCACGTCCCGGACACCACCGGCACGAGGCGCCCCGCCGGGCCCGCCCCCACGGGCGCCCGCACCGGGCACCGCGGCGGACCCATCCGACGAAGCCGACCCAGGAGTCCGGCCACGTGACCCACGTGAGCAGCCCCCCATCACAGGGCCGGCCGCCCCTGCGCACCGTGCAGGTGCTCGGCGGCGGCAGCGCGGGCAGCAGCGCGCACGTCCGCTCCCTCTCCGCGGGCCTCGTCGCGCGCGGCGTGCGCGTGACCGTGTGCGCCCCCGCCGAGCTCGACGGGATGTACGACTTCACCGCAGCCGGCGCGGAGTTCGTGCCCGTGCCGCGGCGCAGCGACCCGGTCTCGGTGGTCGCCCTGCGCGGCGCCTGCGCGGGCGCCGACCTGGTGCACGCGCACGGGCTGCACGCCGGGCTCCGCTCCTCGCTGGCGCTGCGCGGCCGCCGACCGGTGCCCGTGCTCGGCCGTACGCCCCTGGTCGTCACCTGGCACACCCGGGCGCACGCCGAGGGCGCGCGGGCGCGGGTGCAGCGGCTACTCGAACGACGGGTGGCGCGCTCCAGCGCGGTGCTCCTCGGTACGTCGTCCGACCTGGTCGACCGGGCGCGCGGCAGCGGCGCCCGGGACGCCCGCCTCGCACCCGTCGCGTTCCCGGCGCCGCGCCGCCCGGTGCCGGACGGGACGCACCACAAGACGCGGGCCGAACTGGGTGCGGTGGACCGCCCGTTGCTGCTGGCGGTCGGCTCCCTCGACCGGTACCGCGGCTACGACACGCTCCTGGACGCCGCCCGCAGCTGGCGCGGCCTCGACCCCGTACCGCTCGTGCTGATCGCGGGCGAGGGCCCCGAGCGCGGCCCGCTGCAGCGCCGCATCGACGCGGAGGGCCTGCCCGTACGCCTCCTCGGCCGCCGCGGCGATGTCCCGGAGCTCCTCGCGGCGGCCGACGTGGCGCTCCTTCCCAGCCGCTGGGAGTCCCGCTCGATCCTGGCCCACGAGGCCCTGCACGCGGGCGTTCCGCTGGTCGCGACGGCCGTCGGGGGCCTGCCCGAACTGGTCGGCGACGCCGCCGAACTCGTCCCGTACGGCGACGCCCCCGCCCTCGCCACCTCCGTGACCCGCCTCCTGACCGACCCCGCCCACCATGCCCGCCTCAGCAGCAACGGCCGTGCTCAGGCGGCGAGTTGGCCGACGGAGGACGACACGGTGGCCCAGGTTCTCAGCGTGTACGACGAATTGGCCCAGCCCTTTCGGCGCTGAGTCTCCCCGCGGACGTCACTCCACGTGCCGCCGCGCCCGCAGGGCCAGGCTCAGGGCGAGGACCGTCTGGGGGTCGTCCAGGTCCGTGCCGAGGAGTTCCGCGATGCGGGCCAGGCGGTTGTAGAGGGTCTGGCGGTTGAGGTGCAGCTCGCGGGCCGTTTCCGCCTTGCGGCCCGCGTGCGCGAGGTAGGTCTCCAGGGTGGGCAGCAGGGGCGGCTTCGCGCGCCGGTCGTGGTCCTGGAGCGGACCGATCGCGCGCTCCACGAACGCCGCCAGGTCGGGATGCTCCCGCAGTCGCCACAGCAGCAGCTCGGTGTCCAGGCGCCGGGCGTCGTACCACGGCCGGTCGATCAGGCCCTGCGCCGCCGTCGCCGTCTCCGCCGCGTGCCGCAGCCCCGCCGACGCCGCGGCCCAGCCGCCCGCCACGCCGACGACCACGACGGGCGGGCGCACCCCGGCGCGCTGCACCCCGGCCCGCTCGTCCGCCTGCCGCAGCCCGGCCCGCATCGCCTCGGCGACCCGGTCGGCCACCGCCGTACGCTCCGACTCGGACCGCAGCCCGAGCAGCACCGGAACCCGCCCTTCCACCGGCCGTACGCCGACAAGCACGGGCACCCCCACTGCCGCCAGCTCCTCCGCGACGGCCCGCGCGAGGACCGCCCAACTCCCGCTCGGCACAAGGGAGTCGGCGACCCGCATCACCACCGGGAGCAGCGGTCCCGAGCCGGGCCGGAAGCCGAGCACCCGGGCCTGCGCGGGCGCGTCCTCGGCGCTGATGCGGCCCTCGGCCAGGTCGGACAGGAAGTTACCGCGGCCGCGCGCCGCCAGCTCCTCCTCCTGCCGCGCCTGCATCAGGACCACGGCGAGCGAACCGGCGGCCCGCTCGACGGCCATGCGGTGCACCGGCTGCACCGGCCCCGACACCGCGAGCAGCGCGATCCGCGCCCGTACCCCGCTCGTACCGGAGGTACCCGGCGCGCCGGGACCCCCGCCCGGCACGTCGATCAGCACCGACCCCGCGGGCGGCCCCTCACCCCGGGCCCGGCCGCGCAGCGACTCCCACACCTGGAGCGGATCGACGACCGGCCCGTCCGCCTCGGAGGCCGCGGTGGGACCGGCCGCGTAGAGGAGCTGCCCGTCCGCGGTCTCCAGGAACACCGGGTTGCCGCAGAACTCGGCCAGTACGGACAGGACCTGGGGCGCTCCGCCCCCGGCGAGCAGTGCCTCGGTGCAGCGCCGGTGCACCTCGTCGGCCTCCTTGAGGAGGGCGTAGTGGCCGTTGACGATCTCCGTGTGGACCTCTTCGGTCACGGTCACGAACGGCACCTCGCGATGCAGCTGCACCAGCGGAAGCCCGGCCGAGCGCGCCGTCTCCACGATCGCCGAGGGCAGCCGGGCGAAGCGCGGCCCCAGCTCCACGACGAGCGCCGCGATCCCGCGCTCCGCGAGCTTGCGTACGAACGCCCGCTGCTCGGCGGGGCGCGTTCCGAGCCCGAGCCCGGTGGTCAGGAGCAGCTCGCCGCCCTTAAGCAGCGACGCGATGTTCGGCACCTCGCCGGCGTGCACCCAGCGCACGGTGCGCTGCAACCGGTCGGAGCAGGCGACGACCTCGGGGAGTCCGCTGCGCAGTCCGGGCAGTTCGAGGGCCCGCTGCACGGTGATCCCGGCCTGGGGGTTGTGCGTGTCCATCCGCGGGACGCTACCTGTGCGGGCGGCCCGGGAACACCACCGGGCACCGCCGCCGCGATCCCCGACCCGGACACGCCCTCAACGGCCACCCTGCCTACGCCTGCCCGCGCGGGCCCGGAACTCCGCCGACGGTCGGCACAGCGCCCTCACCACGGGATTGGTGAGGACGAACCAGTGGACCGACACCCAGCCGCCCCGCTTGTCCGACACCGGCGGTGCCCCCGGGCGGTACACCACGTGTCGCAGGTAGAGGTGCCTGAGCGGATCTCCCGCCACCAGCAGCACCGGGGCCACGGCCACCGCGGCGAGAGAGACCGCCATGGCGACGGGGAGACGTGTGGCCCGCCGAATCCTCATGGGGGCAGTATGGCCGCGGCCCCCCGGCCGGAGAGCCGAGGGGCCGCGCGACGGACCGGGCGGGCTCAGCCGCCGTACGCCCCCGAAGCAGTGAGCCGCAGGGCCGTGTCGATCAGCGGGACGTGGCTGAAGGCCTGCGGGAAGTTGCCCACCTGCCGCTGCAGCCGCGGGTCCCACTCCTCGGCGAGCAGGCCCAGGTCGTTGCGGAGCGAGAGCAGCTTCTCGAACAGCTCGCGCGCCTCGTCGACCCGGCCGATCATCGCGAGGTCGTCCGCGAGCCAGAACGAGCAGGCCAGGAACGCGCCCTCGTCCCCCTCCAGGCCGTCCACACCCGCGTCCTCCCCGGAGGTCGGGTAGCGCAGCACGAAGCCGTCCTCGGTGGACAGCTCCCGCTGGATCGCCTCGATCGTGCCGACGACCCGCTTGTCGTCCGGCGGCAGGAAGCCCATCTGCGGGATGAGCAGCAGCGAGGCGTCCAGCTCCTTGGAGCCGTACGACTGCGTGAACGTGTTCCGCTCCGGGTCGTAGCCCTTCTCGCAGACGTCCCGGTGGATGCCGTCCCGCAGGTCCCGCCACCGCTCCAGCGGGCCGTCCACGTCGCCGGACTCGATCAGCTTGATCGTGCGGTCCACGGCGACCCAGGCCATCACCTTGGAGTGCACGAAGTGCCGACGCGGCCCGCGCACCTCCCAGATGCCCTCGTCGGGCTGGTCCCAGTGCGTCTCCAGGTAGCGGATCAGCTTGAGCTGCAGCACCGCGGCGTAGTCGCTGCGCGCCAGGCCCGTCATATGGGCCAGGTGCAGCGCCTCGGTGACCTCGCCGTACACATCGAGCTGCAGCTGGTGCGCGGCGCCGTTGCCGACGCGCACCGGCTGGGAGTTCTCGTACCCCGGAAGCCAGTCCAACTCGGCCTCGCCGAGCTCCCGTTCGCCCGCGATGCCGTACATGATCTGCAGGTTCTCCGGGTCGCCCGCGACCGCGCGGAGCAGCCACTCCCGCCAGGCCCGCGCCTCCTCCCGGTAGCCGGTGCGCAGCAGCGAGGACAGCGTGATCGCCGCGTCCCTGAGCCAGGTGAAGCGGTAGTCCCAGTTCCGGGAGCCGCCGATGTCCTCCGGCAGCGAGGTGGTCGGCGCCGCCACGATCCCGCCGGTCGGCGCGTACGTCAGCGCCTTCAGCGTGATCAGCGAGCGCACGACGGCCTCGCGGTAGGGCCCGTGGTACGTGCAGTGCTCGACCCACTCGCGCCAGAACTCGGCGGTCGCCTCCAGGGCGTGCTCCGGCTCGTGCAGCGCGGGCGGCGCCTTGTGCGAGGGCTCCCAGGTGATCGAGAACGCCACCCGCTCACCCGGGGCCACGGTGAAGTCCGAGTACGTCGTCAGGTGCTCGCCGTACGTCTCCTCGTCCGTGTCCAGCCATACGGAGTCGGGGCCCGCGACGGCCACCGTGCGCCCGTCGACCTTGTGCACCCACGGCACGATCCGGCCGTAGCTGAAGCGCATCCGCAGCGCCGAGCGCATCGGCACGCGCCCGCTCACACCCTCGACGATGCGCACCAGCTGGGGCGCGCCCTCGCGCGGCGGCATGAAGTCGATGACGCGGACGGTGCCGCGCGGGGTGTCCCACTCCGATTCGAGGATCAGGGAGTCGCCGCGGTACGTCCTGCGGCTGGCGGCCGGAGGCCCGGTGTCCTCACCGTGCTCGGGGCCGAGCCGCCAGAAGCCGTGCTCCTCGGTGCCGAGAAGCCCGGCGAACACGGCATGAGAGTCGAATCTCGGCAGGCACAGCCAGTCGACCGTGCCGTCTCTGCAGACCAGCGCCGCTGTCTGCATGTCTCCGATGAGTGCGTAATCCTCGATGCGCCCGGCCACGTACATCTCCAGTCGAACGGCCACGTCCGCCCCGCGGGGCGCTTGCCATGCAGTCAAGGGTCGTTGACGAGCTTGGGGATTCCGGTCGGGCGGGGTGGTGCCGTGCTCCGGCCCGGCTCGGCAGCGAACGTCCGAGCAGGATACGACGCACCCTAGTGATCCGCGCGCCCCTCGGGGCAATGCGGCTGCGCCGAACGGGTGAGCGTCGGGTGACGGTCAGATGGTCGTCCCGTAGTGATGCGTACGGAGCGTTCGGCGGGCTGCGCGGAGCGTGGCCGGAAGCGGCCTCCCTGTGTCGCTGATACCCTGGTAGCCCGTGGAGCGGTGGTTTCAAGACCCCCGAACCGCAGCGACGGCAACTCCCGGGAAATCAACGATTCCGGGCCCTGGTTGCCGGTACGCACCACCACCTCGCGACCACGGGAGCCCCCTCTTGGCCATGCCGCCCAAAGCCACGACGACCAAGCACATCTTCGTCACCGGGGGTGTCGCCAGCTCCCTCGGCAAGGGCCTGACCGCCTCCAGCCTGGGGCAGCTCCTCAAGGCACGGGGTCTGAGGGTCACGATGCAGAAGCTCGACCCGTACCTCAACGTCGACCCGGGCACGATGAACCCGTTCCAGCACGGCGAGGTGTTCGTCACCAACGACGGCGCCGAGACCGACCTGGACATCGGCCACTACGAGCGCTTCCTCGACGTCGACCTCGACGGCTCGGCCAACGTCACCACCGGCCAGGTCTACTCGCAGGTCATCGCCAAGGAGCGGCGCGGCGAGTACCTCGGCGACACCGTGCAGGTCATCCCGCACATCACCAACGAGATCAAGTCCCGCATCCGCCGCATGGCGACGGACGAGGTGGACGTCGTGATCACCGAGGTCGGCGGCACCGTCGGCGACATCGAGTCGCTGCCGTTCCTGGAGACCGTCCGCCAGGTCCGCCACGAGGTCGGCCGGGACAACGTCTTCGTCGTACACATCTCGCTGCTGCCGTACATCGGCCCGTCCGGCGAGCTGAAGACCAAGCCGACCCAGCACTCCGTGGCCGCGCTCCGCAACATCGGTATCCAGCCGGACGCGATCGTGCTGCGCGCCGACCGCGAGGTGCCGACCTCCATCAAGCGCAAGATCTCGCTGATGTGCGACGTCGACGAGGCCGCGGTGGTCGCCGCCATCGACGCCAAGTCGATCTACGACATCCCGAAGGTGCTGCACACCGAGGGCCTCGACGCGTACGTCGTCCGCAAGCTGGACCTCCCGTTCCGCGATGTGAACTGGACCCAGTGGGACGACCTGCTCGACCGGGTGCACAACCCGAACCACGAGGTCACCGTCGCCCTGGTCGGCAAGTACATCGACCTTCCGGACGCGTACCTCTCGATCACCGAGGCCATGCGCGCCGGCGGCTTCGCCAACAAGGCCCGCGTCAAGGTCAAGTGGGTCACATCGGACGACTGCAAGACCCCGGCCGGTGCCAAGAAGCAGCTGGCCGACGTGGACGCGATCCTCGTACCCGGCGGCTTCGGCGACCGCGGTGTGAACGGCAAGATCGGCGCGATCGAGTACGCGCGCGAGAACAAGGTGCCGCTGCTCGGCATCTGCCTGGGCCTGCAGTGCATCGTGATCGAGGCGGCCCGCAACCTCGCCGACATCCCCGAGGCCAACTCCACCGAGTTCGACCCCGCCACGGCCCACCCGGTGATCTCCACCATGGCCGAGCAGCTCGACATCGTCGCGGGCGAGGGCGACATGGGCGGCACGATGCGCCTCGGCATGTACCCGGCGAAGCTCGGCGAGAACTCGATCGTGCGCGAGACGTACGACGGCAAGGAGTACGTCGAGGAGCGCCACCGCCACCGCTACGAGGTCAACAACTCGTACCGCGCGGAGCTGGAGAAGAAGGCCGGACTGGTCTTCTCCGGCACGTCCCCGGACAACAAGCTCGTCGAGTACGTCGAGTACCCGCGCGACGTGCACCCCTACCTCGTCGCCACCCAGGCGCACCCGGAGCTCCGCTCCCGCCCGACCCGCCCGCACCCGCTCTTCGCCGGTCTGGTGAAGGCCGCGGTCGAGCGTCAGCAGGCCGCGAAGCCGGAGGCCAAGGGCAAGTCCGCCAAGTAGCGGGAGATACGGTTGCCGGGGTACGGGCCGTTCGCGGCCTGTACCCCGGTTTCTTCATGTGGGCATGTGGGAGGACGTACGTCATGACGCTCAAGGACACCGCCGAGGAGTGGGAGATCACGGCCACCGCGACCCCGTTCACGGGCAACAAGACCAGCGTCCGCACGGACGACGTGGTGATGCCCGGCGGCGGAGTCGCGACCCGTGACTACCAGGTCCACCCCGGCTCGGTCGCCGTCGTCGCCCTGGACGAGCGGGGCCGCGTCCTCGTCATCAACCAGTACCGCCACCCCGTGCGCCACCGCCTCTGGGAGATCCCGGCCGGACTGCTCGACATCCCCGGCGAGAACCCGCTGCACGCCGCCCAGCGCGAGCTGTACGAGGAGGCGCACGTCAAGGCCGAGGACTGGCGGGTCCTCACCGACATCTACTCCTCGCCCGGCGGCTGCGACGAGGCGATCCGGGTCTTCCTCGCCCGCGACCTGTCCGAGGCGGACGGCGAGCGCTTCGAGGTCGACGAGGAGGAGGCCGACATGGAGATCGCCCGCGTCCCCCTCGACGAACTCGTACGCGGGGTGCTCGCCGGCGAGCTGCACCACAACTGCCTGGTCGTGGGCGTCCTCTCGCTGGTCGCCGCCGAGCGCGGCGACGGCCTCGACGCGCTCCGCCCGGCCGGCGCACCCTGGCCCGCCCGCCCCTTCGAGGCCTGACCCGGTCGCCCGAACTCCCCCAGCTCTCCGGTGTGACCATCTCCTGATCCGATCGGGGGATGTGTCCGCCGCGCTCCACCCGATCCGGCACAGAGCGTGAACTACGCTCGGAATTCCCCGTCCCGCGACCGCGGGCGGGCTCTGTGCGCAGCTGGACGGGAGCGTGGCCCGTGACGGATCAGGCGGTGGACACCCAGGTCTCTTCGCCCCTGGCGGAGACCTCCGCACCACGGGGGGTGCGGGATCCGGGGGCACCCGAATTCGTCGGCAGGCAGCGGGAGTTGAAGGAGCTGCGCGCCGACATCGCGCGCACCGGCCTGGACACCCTCTCCGGACGCAAACCCGCCCGCGCCCGCGTCCTGCTCATCGCGGGCCGCCCCGGCTCCGGCCGCACCGCACTCGCCGAGCGCCTGGTCACCGAACTCGCCGGTGACTACGCCGACGGACAGCTGCACGCCCGCCTCACCGAACCCGACGGCCGCCCGGTCCCCACCGAGCGCACCGCCCGCGAACTCCTCGACGCCCTGTCCGTGCCGGTCACCCCCGGCGCCACGGAGGACGAGCTCACCGAGAAGCTCCGCGAGGCCCTCGCCGTACGGCGCGTACTGATGCTGCTCGACGGGGCGGCCGACGCGGAACAGGTCGATCCGCTGCTCCCGGACGCCCCGCAGTGCCTGATCGTGGCGACCTCGCTCGGGCCGCTGACCGGGATCTCCGACGTCCGCCCCTGCACGCTCGGCGGCCTCGACACCAAGTCCGCGCTCGACCTGCTCACCGGCTACACCGGGTCCGTGCGGATCACGGTCGACCCGCGCGCCGCCGAGCACCTCGCCGAGCAGTGCGGCCACCAGCCCGCGGCCCTGGTCCTGGCGGGCGGCTGGCTCGCGGCCCGGCCCAAGGCGTCCGTGGCGGAGCTGGCCAAGCAGCTGCACAACCTGCCGGACGCCGACAGCGCGGACCAGGGCTCGCCGGGCAGCCTGGCGCGGGTCTTCCGCTTCGTGTACGACGGGCTGCCCGGCCCGGCCGCCCGGGTACTGCGACTCCTCTGCCTGGCACCCGCCGGGCTCGCCGACCCGCACACCGCCTCCGCGCTCGCCGGCTGCTCGATCTCGGGGGCGGCCACCACCCTGGAGGACTTCGCCCGCCTCGGACTCCTCCGCCGGACCGGGGCCGCGCTCGCCCAGGGCCCGGAGTACGCCGTGCCCGGATGCCTGCAGCCCCTGCTCCAAGGGCTGATCGAGACGCAGGACCGGCCGGGGGAGGTGCAGCTCGCGCGGGCCCGGATGCTGGAGCGCACGGTGCGGCTGCTGCACTCCTGCCGGGCCGTGACCGAGCCGGAGGGCTCACCCGCGCGCGGCCGGCTCGCCGGGCTGCCGCGCGCCCTGCGCTTCGACTCTCCGCAGGCGGCCGACGACTGGCTGCGACTGCGCCGTCCCGCGCTGCTCGCCTCGGCCCGGCTCGCGGTCGCGGACGGTGACCTGGACACCCTGGCCAGGCGGCTGATGGCGGCGCTGACCAGGGCGCTCGTCGCGCACCGCGACACGGAGGCGGCCGCCGACCTGTACGGCATCCACCGCCTCGTCCTGGACGTCGCCGAGCGGCGCGCCCTGCCCCGGGAGCAGGCGGCGGCGCTGCTCAACCTCGGCGATCTGGACGCCGGGACCGGCCGTACGCGCGAGGCGCTTGCCCGGTATCGGGCAGCGCTGGTTCCCGCGCGGGCCGCGAAAGACCCGTACGCACTGGGTCGCGCGATGGAATCCGTAGGCGGGGCCTACCAGGAGCTGGGCGATCTTCAGCGGGCCGCCGACTGGTTCGGGCGGGCCCTCAGCGACCGCCTCGCGCGCGGCGAACGCCTTGACGCCGCCCGCCTGTACGGACGGATCGGCTCCACGCTCACCTACGCCGGCCGGTACGGCGAGGCGCTGCGCAACTGGCGCTCGGCTGCGAGCGGTTACCGCAAGGCCGGTGAAATCCCCTCGTACGCAAGGGCGTTGAGTGAGATGGCCCGGGTGCAGGAGTACGCGGGACGGCCCGAGGAGTCGCTGCGCACCTGTCAGGAGGCGGTGGAGTGGGCGCGGCAGGCGCAGGACGTACGACTGCAGGCCGCGCTGCAGCTGCGGCTCGCCGACACTCTCGACCGGCTCGGCGACAGCGCCTCCGCCGGGCTGCACCGCTCCGCCGCCGAGCGCATGCTGGGAGAAGAGCCGGCCGAGGCCGGTTCCGCCGCGGGATCCGAAGGGGTCCCCACAACGAGTGCCGAACAGAGCTCCGAAGCCGGAGCCGGGTGATCCGCCTGCGAAATCCGTAGTGCATCTCGTGAAGATTGATGCTTTGAAAGGCTAGACAGCTCAATATCCTTCATTAGACTGGCTCCGCCGCGGTCATTCGCGGTGTCTCCCGTTGTGCCGGAGCACATACGGGTATGTGTGTCATTGCCTGAAAAATCCCCTGAGCCAAGGACCGTGATCGACGATGAAGGTCGGCATCCCCCGCGAGGTCAAGAACAACGAGTTCCGGGTGGCGATCACCCCCGCCGGTGTGCATGAGCTGGTGCGCCACGGCCACCAGGTCGTCATCGAGCAGAACGCCGGTGTCGGCTCCTCGATCACGGACGGCGAGTTCATCGCCGCCGGCGCCCAGATCCTCCCCACCGCCGACGAGGTCTGGGCCACCGCCGACCTGCTCCTGAAGGTCAAGGAGCCGGTCGCGGAGGAGTACCACCGCCTGCGCAAGGACCAGACGCTCTTCACCTACCTGCACCTGGCCGCCTCCAAGGAGTGCACCGACGCCCTCCTGGAGTCCGGCACCACGGCCATCGCGTACGAGACCGTCGAGACCGCGAACCGCGCCCTGCCGCTGCTCGCCCCGATGTCCGAGGTCGCCGGCCGCCTGGCCCCGCAGGTCGGCGCCTACCACCTGATGGCCTTCAACGGCGGCCGCGGCGTGCTGCCCGGCGGTGTCCCCGGCACCGCCGCGGGCAAGGCCGTCGTCATCGGCGGCGGCGTCTCCGGCTGGAACGCCACGCAGATCGCCGTCGGCATGGGCTTCCACGTGACCCTGCTCGACAAGGACATCAACAAGCTGCGCGAGGCCGACAAAATCTTCGGCACCAAGGTGCAGACGATCGTCTCCAACGCCTACGAGCTGGAGAAGGCCGTCGTCGAGGCCGACCTCGTCATCGGCGCCGTCCTCATCCCGGGTGCCAAGGCCCCGAAGCTGGTCACCAACGAGCTGGTCGCCAAGATGAAGCCGGGAAGTGTTCTTGTCGACATCGCGATCGACCAGGGCGGCTGCTTCGAGGACTCGCGTCCGACGACCCACGCCGAGCCGACCTTCAAGATCCACAACTCGGTCTTCTACTGCGTCGCCAACATGCCCGGCGCCGTTCCGAACACCTCGACGTACGCGCTGACCAACGCGACGCTGCCGTACATCGTCGAGCTCGCCAACCGTGGCTGGGCGGAGGCGCTGCGCCGCGACCCGGCGCTCGCGCTCGGCCTCAACACCCATGACGGCCAGGTGGTTTACGGCTCCGTGGCCGAGGCCCACGGCCTGGAGCACGTCGAACTGAGCACGCTGCTCGGCTAGTCGACAAAGCGCGCGTCAACGCGCGACGTCAATCACGCGCATGCGGCCGGACCTTGCCCGCCAAGGTCCGGCCGCATGTGTATCGGGTCACTTTGCGAGGCTCGGTCAACTCGCCTCGAACGTAACCCTTTAACCGTTTCGCACACCGGTGAAACACCCCTGGAGGGCCCTGTGCGCCCTTGACACAGGGGTGTTCGGATGCCGACACATCGGGCCGGGTCCGGCGGATTGTGTTGCTGCGGAGCGGTGACACGCCATAGAGTCGCCAACCGTCGGCATGGTGCCACGCTGACCTATCTAGAAGTTTCCTGGTCACCAAGGAGGTAAGACGACTTGTGAATGAGTCGACATTTACTCCCGGGGGTGGTCAACCAGGAATGCCTGCGCAGGGATCGGGTTCCGCGGGGCACGAGGCTGTCGGCTCCGTCGCCGTCCGTACCCACGCCGACCACCAGAACCCCGAGCGCACGCACGCGACGCAGCGTCCGCAGCCGACGCTTTCAGCCCACCAGAGCATGGATGGCCATCAAGTGAACGCCATGGCCGGCGACCCAAGTGGCGAGAACCCCACACAGTTCGCCGACTACGACGAGTTGCCCGAGGGGCACTTCTACGACCCCGACGCCGAGTACGAGCCCGACCCGGAGTACGCGGCCACTCTCGCCCCCGACGCTGCCCGCCAGCGCCGCGAGCGGATCGGCCCGACGGGACGCCCGCTGCCGTACTTCCCGATCCCGGGCCCGCTGACCGATCACGGCCCCGCGAAGATCATCGCGATGTGCAACCAGAAGGGCGGCGTCGGCAAGACCACGTCGACCATCAACCTGGGTGCCGCGCTCGCGGAGTACGGACGCCGGGTCCTCCTGGTCGACTTCGACCCGCAGGGCGCGCTCTCCGTCGGCCTCGGGGTGAACCCGATGGAGCTCGACCTCACCGTCTACAACCTGCTCATGGAGCGGGGCATGGCGGCCGACGAGGTGCTCCTGAAGACCGCCGTCCCCAACATGGACCTGCTGCCGAGCAACATCGACCTCTCGGCCGCCGAGGTCCAGCTGGTCTCCGAGGTCGCGCGCGAGTCCACCCTGCAGCGGGCGCTCAAGCCGCTCATGCAGGACTACGACTACATCGTGATCGACTGCCAGCCCTCGCTCGGTCTGCTCACGGTCAACGCGCTCACCGCCGCGCACAAGGTGATCGTCCCGCTGGAGTGCGAGTTCTTCGCGCTGCGCGGCGTCGCCCTGCTCACCGAGACCATCGAGAAGGTGCAGGAACGTCTCAACCCCGAGCTGGAGTTGGACGGCATCCTCGCCACGATGTACGACTCGCGCACGGTGCACAGCCGTGAGGTGCTCGCCCGCGTGGTCGAGGCCTTCGACAATCACGTCTACCACACGGTCATCGGGCGCACGGTCCGCTTCCCGGAGACCACGGTCGCCGGTGAGCCGATCACGACGTACGCCTCCAACTCCGTTGGTGCGGCCGCCTATCGCCAGCTCGCCAGGGAGGTGCTCGCCCGGTGTCACGCCGAGTGAGTCTGCCCGGGGCCGACGAACTGTTCCGTACCACCGGGGGAATGGCGCTGCAGGCGTCGTCGCCCAACGCAGGCCGCCGCCAGACCAACGGTGAGGTGCGGGTACCCGCCCCGGCCGGCGAGAGCGACCCCGCGGCCGTGGCGGGAGCGGCGGGAGCGGCGTCCGACGAGGACGCCAAGGCCGAGGCGGGAGCCCCGGCGGAGAGCGGCGAGAGCACCGAACACACCACCGCCGAGGCCGAGTCGGGCTCCGGTGAACACCGCAGCCGCGGTGGCGAGGGCGAGAAGCCGGGCGAGCGCTCTGGGCGACGGCAGGCGGCAGCGGCGAACGGCACCGCGAGCCAGTCCGGCCGCCGCCGTGGCCGGGCCGCCGCGCGCAGGCCCAGCGGGCGAGAGCGGCACGACGAGAAGATCACGGTGTACGTCTCCGCCGAGGAGCTGATGGACCTGGAGCACGCGCGCCTCGTGCTGCGCGGTGAGCACGGGCTCGCGGTCGACCGCGGCCGGATCGTGCGCGAGGCCGTGGCCGTCGTCCTCGCGGACCTGGAGTCCCGCGGCGAGGCGAGCATCCTCGTACGGCGCCTGCGCGGCCGCTGACACGCCAGGTCCCCGAGTGGGAGCGCGGGGACGATAACCTGCCCGTTCGTACGCGTTCGTACGTTTCCCGCCCGCTCCCTGGACCGCGATGCCGACGACCGACGACTCCTCCGCAGCCCCCGCCGATCCGGCGCGCCCCGGCCGCCGCCGTGTGCTGGGGCGGGGGCCGGGGGCGGGTGCTCCGGCGGCTGTGCCGGAGGCCGTCGTTCCGGAGCCGGAGCCGGAGCCGGAGCCGGTTGTTCCGGAACCTGAGCCAGAGCGCGCGCCTGAGCCCGCGACTGAGGCTGAGCCCGCTACTGAGCCTGAGCCTGAGCCTGAGCCCGGCGCCGGTGAAGTCCCCGTGGAGGACGGGCGGTTCAAGGTCCGGCTCGACAACTTCGAGGGGCCGTTCGACCTGCTGCTCCAGCTGATCTCCAAGCACAAGCTGGACGTCACCGAGGTCGCGCTCTCCAAGGTCACCGACGAGTTCATGGCGCACATCCGCGCCATGGGCCCCGACTGGGACCTCGACCAGACCACCGAGTTCCTCGTCGTCGCCGCGACGCTGCTCGACCTGAAGGCCGCGCGGCTGCTGCCCGCCGCAGAGGTCGAGGACGAGGCGGACCTCGCGCTGCTTGAGGCGCGGGACCTGCTGTTCGCGCGGCTGCTCCAGTACCGCGCGTACAAGCAGATCGCGGACATCTTCAACGGGCGGCTCGACGAAGAGGCCCGCCGGTATCCGCGTACGGTCGGGCTTGAGCCGCAGCACGCCGAGTTGCTGCCCGAGGTGGTCATCAGCATCGGCGCCGAGGGTTTCGCCAAGCTAGCCGTGAAGGCGATGCAGCCCAAGCCCGAGCCGCAGGTGTACGTCGACCACATCCACGCGCCGCTGGTCTCCGTGCGCGAGCAGGCAGAGGTCGTCGTGGCGCGGCTGCGGGAGCTGGGCGAGGCCTGCTTCCGGGTGCTGATCGACGACGCGCCGGACACGCTGACCGTCGTCGCCCGGTTCCTGGCGCTGCTCGAGCTGTACCGGGAGAAGGCGGTCGCGATGGACCAGGACGAGGCGCTCGGCGAGCTGACCGTGCGCTGGACCGGTGGTGACGGTGCCGAGCCGCAGGTCACCGACGAGTTCGACCGGCCGCCCGAGGTACCCGACGAGAAGACAGCCGAGCGAGCGGAGGACGGCGCGTGAGCACCGAGCGGAGCACCGAGACACCGGCCGGGCTGCTCGAGGTCGCCGAGCTCGACCTCAAGCCCGCCCTGGAGGCCGTCCTGATGGTCGTCGACGAGCCGGCCACCGAGGAGCACCTGGCCAAGGTGCTGCGGCGGCGCCCACGTGAAGTGGCGCACGCGCTGCGGGAGCTGGCCGACGAGTACGCGGTGCAGCGCCGCGGCTTCGAGCTGCGCCTGGTCGCCGGGGGCTGGCGGTTCTACACCCGGCCCGAGTACGCGGCGGCCGTGGAGGGCTTCGTCCTGGACGGGCAGCAGGCCCGGCTCACCCAGGCGGCCCTGGAGACCCTGGCCGTCGTCGCGTACCGCCAGCCGGTCAGCCGCTCCCGGGTCTCCGCCGTACGCGGAGTGAACTGTGACGGGGTCATGCGGACCCTGCTGCAGCGGGGCCTCGTGGAGGAGGCGGGCGCGGAACCCGAAACAGGTGCGATCCTGTACAGGACGACGAACTACTTCCTGGAGCGGATGGGCCTGCGCGGCCTGGACGAGCTGCCGGAGCTCGCGCCCTTCCTCCCCGAGGCGGACGCGATCGAGGGCGAGACCCAGGAAGGCGTGCCGTCGTTCGATCCGGACGCACCCGATGCGCCGGATACCGACGACGCAGACGACTAGACGCAGACGACTAACGGACATTTGATGCGAAGCAGCAGCGGCAGGAACAGCAGCGGAAACAACGGCGGGAGCCGTGGTGGCAACAGCGGCGGCCGCGGCGGGAGCAGCGGTGGCCGCGGTAACTACCGCGGTGCCGGTGGCACCCGTGACGACAAGCAGGGCGGCAGCGGCCGCCCCAAGAAGCCGCGCCCCGAGGAGCGGCGTTACGACGTGGGCCCCGGCGGCACGCAGGACGGCCCCAAGTCGGGACGCGGCGGGGCGGCCCGTGGCGGCGCCAAGGGCGGCCCGAAGCGCCCGCAGGGGCAGGGGCGCCGCAGCGCGCCCGCACGCTCCCGTGAGTACGAGGCGCGCGCCGAGGAGCGCAACCGCGACCGGTACGCGGGCAAGAAGGACGTGAAGCCGCCCAAGACCTTCCCGGGCGCCGAGCAGGAGGGCGAGCGGCTGCAGAAGGTGCTCGCCCGCGCGGGCTACGGCTCGCGGCGCTCCTGCGAGGAGCTGGTCGACCAGGCCCGTGTGGAGGTCAACGGCGAGATCGTCCTGGAGCAGGGACTGCGCGTCGACCCCGAGAAGGACGAGATCCGCGTGGACGGGCTGACCGTGGCCACGCAGTCGTACCAGTTCTTCTCGCTGAACAAGCCCGCCGGGGTGGTCTCCACGATGGAGGACCCGGAGGGGCGGCAGTGCCTCGGGGACTACGTCCAGAACCGCGAGACGCGGCTCTTCCACGTGGGCCGCCTCGACACCGAGACCGAGGGCGTCATCCTGCTCACCAACCACGGTGATCTGGCGCACCGCCTGACCCACCCGAAGTACGGCGTGAAGAAAACCTATCTCGCCGCGATCGTCGGGCCCATCCCGCGCGACCTGGGCAAGCAGCTCAAGGACGGCATCCAGCTGGAGGACGGGTACGCGCGCGCGGACCACTTCCGGGTGGTCGAGCAGACCGGCAAGAACTACCTGGTCGAGGTCACGCTGCACGAGGGCCGCAAGCACATCGTGCGGCGGATGCTCGCGGAGGCCGGGTTCCCGGTGGAGAAGCTCGTGCGGGTCTCCTTCGGGCCGATCACGCTCGGCGACCAGAAGTCGGGCTGGCTGCGGCGGCTCTCCAACACGGAGGTCGGGATGCTGATGAAGGAGGTCGACCTCTAGGTCGGCCCCTCCCGAAAGCCCAGGGCCCGGTCACGTCGTCCGACGACGTGACCGGGCCTTCGCGTACGCCGGAGATCGCCCGCCTGAACCGGTTGCGCGCCCGAACCGGTTGCGCGCACGGCCTCCACCATTTAGTGTCAGGTGGACTATTAAAGGGGGGTGTCCATGCAGGGCTACGACAAATACGCCTACGAACCGTTCGCCGTCACCGTCGACCTGGCCGTCTTCACCATCCGCGAAGGCCGCCTGCACGCGCTCCTCGTCGAGCGCGGCGAGCAGCCGTACGCGGGACGCAGAGCGCTGCCGGGCGGATTCGTGCAGCCCGACGAGGCGGCCGAGACCGCGGCCCGGCGTGAACTCGCCGAGGAGACCGGCCTGTCGGATGTCGCCGGGCTGCACCTGGAGCAGCTGCGCACCTACAGCGAACCGGACCGCGACCCGCGCATGCGCGTCGTCTCCGTCGCCTTCACGGCGCTCGTCCCGGACGCGCCCGAGGCACGGGCGGGCAGCGACGCGGCCCGCGCCGACTGGCTGCCGTACGGCGAGCACCGGCCGTCCTACGCGCCGCTCGCCTTCGACCACGACCGGATCCTCGCCGACGCCCACGAACGCGTCGGCGCCAAGCTGGAGTACACCGGCCTCGCCACCGCCTTCTGCCCGCCCGAGTTCACGCTCGGCGAGCTGCGGCAGGTCTACCAGGCCGTGTGGGGCGCCGAGTTGGACCCCGCGAACTTCCGGCGGAAGGTGCTCGCCACGCCCGGACTCGTCGAGGCCGTGCCCGGGGCCGCCCGGCTGACCGGCGGTCGCGGCAAGCCCGCCGCCCTGTACCGCGCGGGCGGCGCCACCGCCCTGCACCCACCGCTGCTGCGACCGGAAGGACGACCCTGATGACGACCACCCCGACCAAGCGCGCCGCCGCCGGATCGCTCCTCGGCCTCGCCCTCGGGGACGCCCTCGGCTTCCCCACCGAGTTCAACGACGTACCGCAGATCCTCGCCAAGTTCGGCCCCTGGCGGCAGTTGGAGCTGCCGCGGCAGGCGTACATCACCGACGACACCCAGATGACACTCGCCCTCGCCCGCGCCCTGAACCGGGCCTCCGAGCGCGGCCTGTGCGGGCCCGAGCGGTTCGCGCACCTGGTGCGGCAGGAGTACGTCGCCTGGAACGTGTCGCCCGACAACAACCGCGCCCCCGGCGCCACCTGCATCCGCGCCTGCGAACTCCTCGCCGACGAGACCCGCGACTGGCGGGACGCCAGCCAGGTGCACTCCAAGGGCTGCGGCGCCAACATGCGCGTCGCCCCGCTCGGCCTGCTCCCGGGGCTCGACGACGCCGTACGGGCCGGAGCCTCGCAGCTCCAGTCCGCGCTCACCCACGGCCACCCCACCGCGCTCGCCGCCAGCGACCTCACCTCGTACGCGGTACGGCTGCTCGCGCAGGGCGTCGACCCCGTCGGCCTGGTCGGCAGGCTGCGCTCGTACGCCCTGGAGAACCGCACCACGTACCGGGAGGAGTGGCTCGGCGACCTGTGGACCCGGTCGCAGGACCCGAGCGCCGAGCACTTCGTCGCCCGCGGCTGGGACGAGTGCCTGGCCGTGCTCGAACGGCTCGCCGCGGCTCTCACCGACGCCAACCCGGAGCTCGACCCCTGCCAGGCCACCGGGCAGGGCTGGATCGCCGAAGAGGTCCTCGCCACCGGCCTGTTGTGCTTCCTGCTCTTCCCCGACGAGCCCGTCACCGCGCTCCGCAGGGCCGCCTGCACCGCCGGCGACTCCGACTCCATCGCCTGCCTCGCCGGTGCCTTCGCCGGCGCCCACCTCGGCGCGGACGCCTGGCCCGCTCAGTGGGTGGACCGCGTCGAGCACCGCGACGAGCTCCTCGCCCTCGGCCGGGGGTGGGACGCGTGAGCGCCGACCTGCTGCGGGCCGCCGGGCTCCCGGACACCGACCTCGCCCCGGTCCTGGCCGAACAGCCCGACCCGCTGCTCTTCGCGACGGTCTCGGGGGCGCACCTGTACGGCTTTCCGTCCCGCGACTCGGACGTCGACCTGCGGGGCGTGCATCTGCTGCCGGTGGGGTCCCTCGTCGGCCTGCGGGAGCCCGAGGAGACCCGGTCGCGGATGTGGGAGCGGGACGCGGTCGAGATGGACCTCGTCACGCATGACCTGCGCAAGTTCGCCCGCCTGATGCTGCGCAGGAACGGCTACGTCCTGGAGCAGCTGCTCTCGCCGCTCGTCGTGCACACCTCGGACGCGCACGCGGAGCTGGTCGCGCTTGCGCCCGGGGTGCTGACCTCCCATCACGCCCACCACTACCGCGGGTTCGCGACCACGCAGCGGCGCTTGTTCGACAAGACCGGTGAACTCAAGCCGCTGCTTTACGCGTTCCGCGTGCTGCTCACCGGGATCCATCTGATGCGTACGGGAGAGGTGCAGGCGCATCTGCCGACGTTGCTCGGTCTGGTGAAGTCCGCCCCCGGCTACCTGCCGGACCTGGTCGCGGCCAAGGCCGAGGCAGAGCATGGTGCGGCTGCGGTGGATCACGCGCGCGTGGGGGCGGATTTGGATGCGTTGCAGGGGGAGTTGGAGGTGGCTCAGGGGGAGTCTGTGCTGCCGGGTACGGCTACGGCGCACGGTGCGTTGCACGACTTCGTGGTGCGGGTTCGGGTGGGCCGGGGCTGATTGCTCCCCGCCCCGCCCCTTCCCGAACTGGGGCTCCGCCCCAGACCCCGCTCCTCAATCGCCGGAGGGGCTGAATTTGGCCCGCCTATTTGGGGAAACTAAAGCGCCGTCAGAGCCGAGGCGCGCCTGACCCGGTACAGGAAATCCGCCACACGCGCGGTGTCCGGTTCTGCCGGGAGGGGGCTGCCGGACGCCGCTGCCTCCGCCTCCTCGGCGAGGCGCTGCATCCGGGCCTCCACCTCGTCCCACGGCACCTCGCCGCGCTTCACGGCGAGCAGCTGGTCGCGGGCGTCCCCGACGTCGACGACCAGCTCTCCCGTACGCAGCAGATCGCGGCAGGACATCAGGAGCCGCAGCAGGTGCATGGCGTGCTTCCAGCGCGGGGCGCCGTGGGCGCGTACGTCCGCGTCGAGCTTCTTGCGCTGGCCGAGCGCGTACCGGGCGAAGGTCTCGTGCGCCCTGCGGGACAGGAACGCGCCGCGCAGGGCGAAGAGTTCACGGCCGGTCGCGTCGCAGTGCTCGACGAGCGGGGAGTGCAGGCACTCCAGGATGTTCGGGTTGGCCCGCAGCGCCAGCTCGCAGAACCGCTCCAACTCCCAGGAGAACTGCTCCTCGAGCGGCCCCTCCACATGAGTCGGCGGCTTCTGGAAGTGCCAGTACGACGAGGAGGGCGCGAGGAAGACGCCACGGCGGTCCGTGTCACTGGTGTCCGTCGCGAGGCCGAAGGCCCGGGAGCCCATCACGCAGGCGTACACGGTGTGTTCACGCACCAGGTCCTCGGGGCTCAGCATGGGTGGAGCGTACGTGAGGCTCCGCGGCGGGAGCCGTGCGGGCGGTTGTCCCAGGTGGCGGGGCGGTGCGGACCGGGCGACATTGGAACCGTCCGGCCGGCCGCGGCGAACCCCGGCCCCGGCCCCGGCCCAGGCCTCGGCCCCGGACCCGGATTCCCTCTCGAAAGGCGCGACATGGCAGGCAACGATCTGGGAAGTCTTCTCGGCGGTCTCCTCGGCGGCGGACAGCAGGGCGGCGCGGGTGGCGGAGGCGGGAACATCCTCGGCTCGATCCTCGGCAGCCTCCTCGGCGGAGCCGGAACCACCCAGGCGGGCGCGACCGGCGGGGCGACCGGAGGCGCGGGCGGCGACAACCCGCTCGGCGGCCTCCTCGACATGCTCACCAGGTCCGGCCTCGGCGACCGGAGCCAGCTCGACTCCTGGGTCGGCACCGGCGAGAACCGGCCGCTCAGCCCCGAGCAAGTCAAGCAGGCGGTGCCCGACGAGACCCTGGACCGGGTCGCCACCGAGGCCGGTGTGAGCCGCGACCAGGTGGCCGACCAGGTCGCCCAGGAACTGCCGCAGGTCGTGGACAAGCTGACCCCCGAGGGCCAGGTCCCCAGCGGCTCCTCCCTCCAGGACCTCATCGAGCAGCAGCGCCTCTGACCGGACGCCGCTCCCGCACACGCGCGGTGCCCGTCTCGGCTGACGGGCGCCGCGCGTGTGTGTCCGAGCGGCTGACTACCCTTGGCCCGTACAGGTCCCGACGGTTCCGGCACGGCTCCGGAGGGTCCCGTACGGGTTCCGACGGGTACAGCAGGCAAGGAGCAGCAGCGTGGCGGTACGAGCGGTCCGGGGCGCCGTCCAACTCGAGCGGGACGACGCGCGCCACATGGACGAGCGGGTGGGCGCCCTGCTCACCGAGGTCCTCGAGCGCAACGACCTGACGCAGGACGACCTGATCAGCGTCTGGTTCACAGCTACCCCCGACCTGCACAGCGACTTCCCGGCGGCCGCCGCCCGCAAGCTCGGCATCACCGACGTACCCCTCATCTGCGCCCAGGAGCTGGACATCGAGGGCGCCATGCCCCGCGTCGTACGGCTCCTGGCGCACATCGAGTCCGACCGGCCCCGGTCCGAGGTGGCGCACGTCTACCTCGGGGCCGCGGCCGCCCTGCGCAAGGACATCGCCCAGTGAGAACCGCCGCCGTCATCGGAACCGGCCTGATCGGCACCTCCGTCGCCCTCGCCCTGGCCGGCCGCGGCGTGACCGTGCACCTCGCCGACCACGACCCCGAGCACGCCCGCACCGCCGCGGCCCTCGGAGCCGGCACCGACACCCCGCCGGAGGGCCCGGTCGACCTCGCCGTGGTCGCCGTACCGCCCGCGCACGTGGCGAGCACCCTCGCCGAGCTGATGGGCCGCGGTGCCGCGCGCGGGTACATCGACGTGGCCAGCGTCAAGGGCGGGCCGCGCCGCGAGCTGGAGGAGCTCGGCCTCGACCTGACGGCGTACATCGGCACGCACCCCATGTCCGGCCGGGAGCGCTCCGGGCCGCTCGCCGCCACCGCCGACCTCTTCGAGGGCCGGCCCTGGGTGCTGACGCCGACCAGGGCCTCCGACACCGAGGTGCTCAACCTCGCCCTCGAACTGATCTCGCTGTGCCGGGCCGTCCCGGTCGTGATGGACTCCGACGCGCACGACCGCGCCGTCGCCCTCGTCTCGCACATGCCGCACCTGGTCTCCAGCATGGTCGCGGCCCGCCTGGAGCACGCCGAGGAGACCGCGGTGCGGCTCTGCGGCCAGGGCATCCGGGACGTCACGCGGATCGCGGCGTCCGAGCCGCGCATGTGGATCGACATCCTGTCGGCCAACCCGGGCCCCGTCGCCGACCTGCTCGCCGAGGTCTCCGCCGACCTGGACGAGACGGTGCGGGCGCTGCGGGCCCTGCAGTCCGCGGACGAGGAGAAGCGGTCCGACGGCGCGCAGGGCGTCGAGCGCGTCCTGCGCCGGGGCAACGCCGGGCAGGTCCGGGTGCCCGGCAAGCACGGCTCGGCCCCGGTGTCGTACGAGATCGTCACCGTGCTCATCGACGACCAGCCGGGCCAGCTCGCGCGGATCTTCGCGGACGCGGGCGCGGTCGGGGTCAACATCGAGGACGTCCGCATCGAGCACGCCACCGGCCGCCAGGCGGGTCTGATCCAGCTGACGGTCGAGCCGAACGCGGCCCCGGTGCTCACGGCGGCGCTGCGGGAGCGGGGCTGGTCCATCCGGCAGTAGCCGCCCGGCGTGGCGGGGTGGCAGGAGCCCCCGCCACCTGCTGTATCCGGGGTTGTCCACAGCCCCGTGAAGAGTCACGCCCCGAGCCAGTAACCTTGTCCGGGGCGTTTCTCGCGCCCACCGCTTGCCCCACCCCCTGCCCCGTGCACTGAGAAAGGTGTCCGTCCCCCGTGGAAACCGCCGCAAACGCCGCCCCGGCAGCAGTGATCGTCGCCATCGACGGCCCCTCCGGCACGGGCAAGTCGAGCACCTCCAAGGCCGTCGCCGCCCAGCTCGGCCTCAACTACCTGGACACCGGCGCCCAGTACCGCGCGATCACCTGGTGGATGGTGAACAACGGCATCGACATCGCCGACGCCGCCGCCATCGCCGCCGTCGCCGAGAAGCCGGAGATCATCTCCGGCACCGACCCGTCAGGACCGACCATCACGGTCGACGGCACGGACGTCGCGGGCCCGATCCGCACCCAGGAGGTCACCTCCAAGGTCAGCGCCGTCAGCGCCGTGCCCGAGGTGCGCACCCGCATCACCGAGCTCCAGCGCTCCATCGCCCGCGGCGCCGCGGGCGGCATCGTGGTCGAGGGCCGTGACATCGGTACGACGGTGCTGCCCGACGCCGACCTGAAGATCTTTCTCACCGCCTCGCCGGAGGCCCGTGCCGCCCGCCGCAGCGGTGAGCTCAAGGGCACCGACGTCAACGCGACCAGGGAAGCCCTGATCAAGCGGGACGCCGCCGACTCCGGCCGGAAGACCTCCCCGCTCGCCAAGGCCGGGGACGCCGTCGAGGTCGACACCACCGAGCTCACCCTGCAGCAGGTCATCGAGTGCGTCGTGACCCTGGTCGAGGAGAAGCGGGCCGCCGCGTGACCGCATCCGTCCCGCCCTCGGAAAAGGGCGCGGAAGTCGGCCGGCGGATCGGCGTGGGCCTGATGTACGGGCTGTGGAAGCCGCGCGTCCTGGGCGCCTGGCGGGTGCCCGCGAGCGGCCCGGTCGTCCTGGCCGTGAACCACGCGCACAACCTCGACGGCCCGATGCTGATGGGGACGGCGCCCCGGCCGGTGCACTTCCTCATCAAGAAGGAGGCGTTCGTCGGCCCGCTCGACCCGTTCCTGCGCGGCATCGGTCAGCTGAAGGTGGACCGGTCGAGCACCGACCGCACGGCGATCACGCAGGCCCTGGACGTCCTGTCGGAGGGCGGTGTGCTCGGCATCTTCCCCGAAGGCACCCGGGGCGAGGGCGACTTCGCGTCGCTGCGCGCGGGCCTCGCCTACTTCGCGGTGCGCAGCGGGGCGCCGATCGTGCCGGTGGCGGTCCTGGGCAGCGGAGAGCGCCAGGGACGGTTGATACGGGGATTGCCCCCGTTGAAGAGCCGCGTGGACGTCGTCTTCGGCGAGGCCTTCGAGGCCCAAGAGGGGGCGCGAAGCTCGGCCAAGGGCGGCGGTGGGAGACGGGTGGGCGGCAGCGGGCGGCGTACGCGCAAGGCGCTCGACGAGGCCACCGTGCGCATCCAGGAGCGGCTGACCGGCCACCTGGAGAACGCCAGGCGCCTGACCGGGCGCTGAGCGAGACTTTGAGTAGTGGACCGCGGACTTGCGGTCCATCGATGACAGATGACAGAGGTACGGACTTCATGAACGAGCAGATCCACTCCGGCGGCTCGGACGAGCACGACCACGGAGCACTTGGCGACGCCGAGTACGCGGAGTTCATGGAGCTCGCCGCGGAAGAGGGCTTCGATCTCGAGGACGTCGAGGGCGCCATCGAGGAGGCGGGCCACGGCCCGCTGCCCGTGCTCGCCGTCGTCGGCCGCCCCAATGTCGGCAAGTCGACGCTGGTGAACCGCATCATCGGCCGCCGCGAGGCCGTCGTCGAGGACAAGCCGGGCGTCACCCGCGACCGCGTGACCTACGAGGCCGAGTGGGCAGGCCGCCGCTTCAAGATCGTCGACACCGGCGGCTGGGAGCAGGACGTCCTCGGCATCGACGCCTCCGTCGCCGCCCAGGCCGAGTACGCCATCGAGACCGCCGACGCCGTGGTCTTCGTCGTCGACTCCACGGTCGGCGTCACCGACACCGACGAAGCGGTCGTACGTCTGCTGCGCAAGGCCAAGAAGCCGGTGGTGCTCTGCGCCAACAAGGTCGACGGCCCGAGCGGCGAGGCCGACGCGACCGCGCTCTGGGGTCTCGGCATCGGCGAGCCGCACCCGGTCTCCTCGCTGCACGGCCGCGGCACCGGCGACATGCTGGACGCCGTCCTGGAGGCGCTGCCCGAGGCGCCGATGCAGACCTTCGGCGGAGCCGGCATCGGCGGACCGCGCCGGATCGCCCTGATCGGCCGTCCGAACGTCGGCAAGTCGTCCCTCCTGAACAAGGTCGCGAAGGAGGAGCGCGTCGTCGTCAACGAGCTGGCGGGCACCACCCGCGACCCGGTCGACGAGCTCATCGAACTCGGCGGCGTCACCTGGAAGTTCGTGGACACCGCGGGCATCCGCAAGCGCGTCCACCTGCAGCAGGGCGCCGACTACTACGCCTCGCTCCGCACCGCCGCCGCGGTCGAGAAGGCCGAGGTCGCGGTCATCCTGATCGACGCCAGCGAGTCCATCTCCATCCAGGACCAGCGCATCGTCACGATGGCCGTCGAGGCGGGCCGCGCGATCGTCGTCGCGTACAACAAGTGGGACACCCTCGACGAGGAGCGCCGCTACTACCTGGAGCGGGAGATCGAGACCGAGCTCGGCCAGGTCGCCTGGGCCCCGCGGGTCAACGTCTCGGCGCGCACCGGCCGGCACATGGAGAAGCTGGTCCCGGCGATCGAGACGGCCCTGGACGGCTGGGAGACGCGCGTGCCGACCGGCCGCCTGAACGCCTTCCTCGGCGAGCTGGTCTCCGCGCACCCGCACCCGATCCGCGGCGGCAAGCAGCCCCGCATCCTCTTCGGCACCCAGGCGGGCACCAAGCCCCCGCGCTTCGTGCTCTTCGCCTCCGGCTTCATCGAGCACGGCTACCGCAGGTACGTGGAGCGCCGCCTGCGCGAGGAGTTCAGCTTCGAGGGCACGCCGATCCATATCTCGGTCCGCGTCCGCGAGAAGCGCGGCCGCAAGAAGTAGCCCACCCCGAGAGCGGCGGACACAGCGAAACGTGCGCCGTACGGCACCGGGTCTCCGGTGGCGTACGGCGCACGCGCGTCCAAGGACGAAGGGGCGTTGAGTGGCGTTCCGGGTACGGGAGTTCAGTTCTCGGGGCGTCGGGCCGGCGGGAGGGCGGGCTGCGGGCGGTCGTGGTGGCCGGCGGGGCGCTGCGGGGTTTCGCTGAACCAGAAGCCGGGCGGGGTGTGCCCGGTGTGCGCGGAGCCGGAGTGGGTCGAGCCGGTGCCGGGATATCGGGGGCCGCTGGAGAAGCCCCGGAACCTCAGATCCTCCTCGCCGCTCCGGTCTCCCGGCAGGGCCCGGAAGAACCGGCGCCACTCCGAGTAGAGCGCGTCGTAGATCGGCGTGGCCGAGCGGTCCGCGGTGGTGTCACGGGCCGGACGCATCGGGGGAATCTGGTGGTGGGAGGGGTCGTATGGCGGCACGTATCTGCCAACGACCCGGGGGCCCGATCGGATGCGGTGCACCCCAAGGCGATCACGGAAGGTGAGCACGGAGAGCGATCGCGAGGGTGAGTGCGGAGTGAGCGCGGGAGGCGCGTCACGGACATCCGTCGGGCCCCGAGGGAACGGCGTCGGTGGATCAGGTACCCGCGAGCGGCATCGTGGCCGCCATCAACAGGCCGTTGGCCGCGGCCTTGTCGAGGGCGTCGCGCAGGAGGTCCTCACGCGGCTGGCGGCCGATCGTGCCGACCGGGGCCGCGAAGACGACGACCTTGCCGAGCTTGGACGCGGCGGTTCGCCAGCCGTCGGTGACCTGCAGCGGCTGGTGCGCCTGCCACCAGGCGACCGGCGAGCCGCCGCTGCCCGGCTGCAGCACGGCGTGCAGCTGGCCGACGGCGAGCAGCACGGACCAGCCGGGCAGCACGGCCGGGGCCTCCTGGACCTGGCCGAGGGGCTGGAAGCCCTGCTCGCTCAGGAGGGTCAGGAACTGGTCCTCGCCGCCGGTCGTGCCGGGGCGCGCGATGGGGCCGGTGGGCTCCACGACGAGGGCGGGGTACAGCTCGTCGGCGAGCAGCACGAGCCCGCTGGTGATGCCGAGGACGGCGGCCTGCGGCTGGCCCTCGGCCGCCGCGGGCGCCACGGGCGCCACGGGCGCCGCGGGGACGGTCTGTGCGGCGGTGGCCGGGAAGCCTCCGGCGGCGTCGCTCTCGCCGGTGATGGACCGCACGGCGCCCTGCAGCTGCTCCTCCGCGACCTTCACCACCTGGGAGGGCAGACAGGTGGCGTGGGCGAAGGCCAGGACCGCGGTCTCGTCCCCGATGAACAGCACGGTGCTGGTGCGTTCCTGTGCCGAGTCGCCGGGGGTGCGGCAGGAGGTGCAGTCGTAACTGCCCGGGGAGTTGTCGCCGGCGAGCAGCCGGTCGGCCTCTTCGTCGCCGATCTCGGCGCGTACGTCGTCGCTGACGTCGAGCATGCGCGGCACGGGTGCTCCTAGGAGTTCGGTACGTCGTTCGATGCGTGGACGGCCGGACGGAGCCCGGCTCATGCAGAGTTCAACGGCGTGCCTGCGGGCAAGTCACGCTGGACGGCGTACGGAATCAGGCCATCCGCAGCGGGATGCGAGGGTCCTCCCGGAATCGCCGGGCCCGGACAACCCCCGGAGCGCGCAGGGAAGTTGATCTTCCGTTTCCTGGGGCGGGGCCCGGCTCCCGCGGTCCGGACGCGCGGGCCCGCGTACGCTCGCGACCTGGCCGGACCCCGGCTCCTCCTGCCGCTGCTGCAGCCGGATGCCGCCCGACCGGGTGGGGTACGGAGCGGCGGGGCGCGGCGGACCGGCGGGTCGGGCGGCGGTTGCTTAGCTGACGCGATGTCGAACACTCGTGTCTGGTTCGTTGCCCTCGCCGCAGCTCTCCTCTCGTGTGCGCCCCTGACCGCCTCCGCCGCCGAGCCCACGCCCCCGGTGGGCGACCCCGTACGGGACGGTGCGGCCGGAGCACCCGGCCCGGGCTCCGCCACCGCGCCGGCCGTGAAGAAGCCGCGCAAGTGCGGGCCCGGGAAGTCGCCTTGGACCTGTCTGGCCGAGTGCGAGAGCAGCGGCCGCTGGGACGCCAACACCGGCAACGGCTTCTACGGCGGCCTGCAGTTCTTCCAGCCGACGTGGAAGGAGCACGGTGGCCTGAAGTACGCCCCGCGCGCGGACCTCGCCACGCCCGAGGAGCAGGTCAGGGTCGCCGAGAAGGTGCTCGTCAGCCAGGGGCCCGAGGCGTGGCCGGTGTGCTCGAAGGGCATCCGCTTCGACCGCCGCATCCACAGGGTCGTGTCCGGCGACACCCTCAGCGGGATCGCCCGCCGCTACCACGTCAAGGGCGGCTGGCAGGCGCTCTACGAGGCCAACCGCAAGGTGGTCGGCCCGTCCCCGCACCGGATCTCGGTCGGCATGCTGATCGTCGTTCCGAACCTGGACGCGAAGGGCCGGATGATCTGAGGCGCCGCACGGCCGGGGGCTACCTCACCTCGGCGACTTCCCCGCTGAACACCAGGGCCCCGCGCCGCAGTTCGTGTACGAGAACCGGGCGCGGGGCGGCGTCCAAGGCGGGGGGCAGCTGCTGTTCGGCCAGGACGAGGGTGTTCGGCAAAGCGGCCAGGAGGGCGTACGTACGGGCCGCGACGGAGGGGGACATGCCCTGGGTCGGCTCGTCGAGGAGCAGGACGCGGGCGGGGGAGAGCAGGGCGCGGGAGAGGGCCAGCATGCGTTGCTCACCGCCGGAGAGGGTGCCCGCGGTGCGGGGGAGGAGGGGGCGGAGTTCCGGGTACGTGTCGAGGGCAGGGGTGAAGTCGGCCTGGTGCGCGGCGAGTCGGAGGTTCTCGTCGACCGTCATCGAGCCGAACACCGCCTCGCGGTCGGGTACGAGGGCGAGGCCGCGGGCCGCACGCGCGTGCGCCGTGAGCCGGGTGACGTCCCTGCCCCGCCACAGGACCGCGCCCTCGGACAGCGGGACCGTACCCGCCAGCGCGCGCAGGGTCGTCGTACGGCCCGCGCCGTTGCGGCCGAGGAGGACCGTGACGGCGCCTGCGGCCACGGTGAGGCTGACGCCGTGCAGCGCCTCCAGCGGGCCGTACCGCACGCGCGCGTGGCGCAGTTCGAGCTCCGCGCTCATGGCTCGGCCGGACCTCCTCGGGTGGGGTCCGCCCGGGCGGGGGTGAGCGCGTCCAGGATCTGGTCCGGTGGGCCGGAGGCGACGATGCGGCCGGCGGTCATGACGTGCACGGTGTCGGCGAGGTGGGCCACCAGGTCGAGGTCGTGCTCGACGATGAGCAGGCCCGTGCCCTCCGCCGCCAGAGCCCGCAACACCTTGGCGAGGGCGGTGACTTCGGCCGTGTCGAGGCCCGCGGCGGGCTCGTCGAGGAGCAGGACGTGCGGGGCGCCCGCCAGCGCACGGCCGAGCTCGACGCGGCGCAGCGTCCCGGTCGGAAGGCGCGCCGCAGGCCGGTCGCGTACGGGCCCGTCCAGGCCGAGCAGGGCCAGGACGCGGCCGACCGTCCGGGCGTCGCGCACCCGCCCCTGCTCCGCGCCGACCGCGACGTTCTCGGCGACCGTCAGGGACGGGAAGACGGCGAGCTGCTGGAACGTACGGGCCACGCCGAGCCGGGCGCGGGCGTGCGCGGGCCGGTCCGTGAGGTCGAGGCCGGCGAAGCGCACCCGGCCCGTCATGTCGGAGTGCCGGCGGACCGTACCGGCCAGACAGTGGAACAGCGTGCTCTTGCCCGCCCCGTTCGGCCCGACCACGGCGGTGATACGCCCTGGCGGGACCTCGACGTCGGCCCCGTCGAGCGCGGTGAACTCGCCGTATCTGACGGTCAGTCGGCGGCCGGAGAGGGGTTCGTCGGGGGTGGGGGTGCGGGGCGGTACGGGGGTGGGGGGTGCGGGGGCGCGTGCGGGTTCGACCGGTGGGGGCGGGGCGACTCTCCGCGGGCGCAGGCGGGATGCCACCCGCTCGCCCAGCGGGGTGAGGGCGACCTGCCTCCGCCGCGGGCGCAGCCGCGTCGACGCCGCGCGGAGCGCCTCGTACGGGCCGCCGGGGAAGCGGCCGATGAGGACCGCGAGGAGGCCGATCACCGCTGCCGCGACGCCGCCGCGCGTGCCCTCGTCGAGGCCCACCAGGAGCGCGGCCGCGAGGAGCGCGCCGAGCAGGGAGTCCGCGCCGAGCACAAGGACGGCCGCGAACCAGAGCAGCCCGCGCACCGGGTCGAACGCCGCCGGGTCGAAGGCGCGCACGCCCAGGCCGAGCATGCCGCCGCCGAGCGCGGCCAGGGCGGCGCCCACGGCGAACGCGCCGACCTTCAGGCGAGGCACCGGAACCCCGGCGGCCGCCGCCCCCGCCTCGTGGTCCCGCATCGCGGCGAGCGCCCGTCCGGTACGGCCCCGGCGGAGTGCGGCGACGGTGAGCAACGCGGCCCCGAGCAGGGCGAGTTCGAGGAGGTAGTAGGCCCGGTCACCGCCGAGTCCGGCCGGGCGGTCGAGGCCGAGCCCCGAGGTCGCGTACGGCTGGTCGAAGACGAAGCGGCTGACACCCACGCCGACCGCGAACGTGGCGAGCGCGAGCGCAAGCCCGTGCCGCCGGATCGCGGGCCACCCGGTGAGCAGGCCGAGCGGTGCGACCAGGAGCACCGCGAGACCGAGCGCCGCGAGCGTCGGCAGGGCGGGGAGCCCGGGGAAGCGCCCGGCCGCGAGCAGGGCCGTGAACAGGGCGCCGAGCCCCGCGTACGCCGACTGCCCGAGGGAGATCTGGCCGCCCCTGCCGGTGACCACGACCAGCGAGAGCAGGACGACGGCGAGGGCCGGGACCTGGACGGCCGTGTGCAGGTCGGAGCCCGCGAAGCCGAGGGGCAGCAGGAACAGCACGCCCGCCACGAGCCACGCCCCGGGCGGGGTGCGCACCCGCGCGGTGGCCGTGCGCGCCGGTGCCGCGCGCCCCTGCCCGGCTCCGTCCCCGTGCCCGCGTACCCGCCCCGGCGCGGGCAGTACGAGCGCGGCGACGAGCAGCGCCACCACGAACAGGTTCGCCCCCAACGCCCGCAGCAGCGGCTCGCCCAGGCCCGCGGGGTGCAGCCGGGTCAGCTGGGCCTGCGCGACACCGATGCCGAGCGCGACGAGCACCGCGAGCGGCAGGCTGCGCATCCCCGCCGCCACGGCGACGGCCACGACCTCCATGACGAGCAGTGGCAGTCCGTACGGGTCGAGGCGTACGAGCGGGGCGAGCAGGACCCCCGTCAGGCCGGCGGTGAACGAGCCGAAGGCCCAGCCGGCGGCGGCGACCCGGTCCGCGTCGATGCCGCCGAGCACGGCCAGGGAGCGGTTGTCGACGACGGCCCGCAGCTCGCTGCCGAAGCGGGTCCAGCGGCTCACCGCGCCCACGGCGGCGGCGAGCAGGAGCACGACGGCCAGCTGTCCCCAGGGCGCGCTGTCGTCGAGCAGCTCGGGCGCGTCCGCGCGCGCCCCCGGCCCCCACACGAGCGCCGCCCCGCCGACGAGCAGCACGAACACCCCGATGGACGCCACCAGGGTCTGCGCGGGATCGGCGCTGATAACCGCGAGCGGCCGGAACACGGCCCGTTCCAGGACGAGCCCGATGCCGGGCGCCGCCACGCACAGCGTGACCAGGGCGGCGAGCCAGAGCGGCCAGCCCCAGTCGACGGTGAGCTGGCGCAGCAGATACGCGCAGACCATGGCGACGGCGCCGTGCGCGAAGTTGAGGACCCCGGTGGCCCGGTACGTCACGATCAGGCCGATCCCGGTGAGCGCGGCCGCGCTGCCGACGGCGAGTCCGGCGAGCGTGAGGTCGTACGTGAGGGAGTCCATGTCAGGGCTCCGGGTCCGCCTTGTCCGGTTCCGGTTCACGTGCGGGCTGGTCCGGTTCACGGGCGGGCTGATCCGGTTCACGGGCGGGCTGGTCCGGTTCACGCGCGGGCTTGTCCGCCCCACGCCCGGGCTGGTCCGGTTCACGTGCGGGCTGGTCCGCCCCACGCCCGGGCTGGTCCGGTTCACGTGCGGGCTGGTCCGGTTCACGTGCGGGCTGGTCCGCCCCACGCCCGGGCTGGTCCGCCCCACGCCCGGGCTGGTCCGGTTCACGTGCGGGCTGGTCCGGTTCACGTGCGGGCTGGTCCGCCCCACGCCCGGGCTGGTCCGGTTCACGTGCGGGCTGGTCCGGTTCACGCGCGAGCTGGTCCGCCCCACGCCCGGGCTGGTCCGGCTCACGTGCGGGCTGGTCCGCCCCACGCCCGGGCTGGTCCGCCGCACGCACCGGCTGGCCCGCCGCACACGCGGCCTTGTCCGCCGCACGCACCGGCGGCTCGCAGATCGGGCACGGGGTGAGGCCGGGGCGCGGATCCGCCGGTACGGCCTCGGGCTTGCCCTCGACCAGCGGGCAGTCGGCGCGGTGGTACAGGGTGCCGCCCGGCACCAGGACGAGCGCGTCGCTGCGGGCGCCCGGCGCGGCGGGCGCGGTCTCCGGGGCGCCGGGGTCGGCCGCGACGAGCAGCTCGTAGAGCTCCTGCACCCGCGCCGTGGCCAGGGCGCCCCGGCCGCCGACGAGCAGCACCGCGCCCGCCACGATCAGCGCGGCACCGGGCAGCGTGCAGGACGCGAGATACGGGACCTGCCGCTCGGCGAAGCGCTCCCCGGACACCCCGTACCAGCCGAGCACGCACAGCACGGCGCCGAGGGCGAGTGCGGCGGCACCGGCCCAGAGCAGGGGGTGGGCGGTGCGGAGTCGGCTGGTGCGCATCCGAGGCTCCCGGGGGATGAGAGTGGCTCTGTACCCATTTGTTCATGTCAAGAGACCGCTTGCACTCTGCCTCCCCTCGGCCGACCCTGAAAGCACCGGGCGGTCTCTGCCCGGACGATCGACCCGGCGGTGAGCCAGATGGTGCTCGGGAGCAGCAGGCGCAGGCGGGGTGGGACTCGGATCGCGGCCGTGGCGGCCGCCGCGATGCTGACGATCGGCGTGGCCGTCACGGGGTGCGGGGACGACGGCGGGGGCACGCCGCCGTCCGAGCCCTCCGTCGAGCGCACCGAGGAGGCCCCGGGCGACCCGGAGGACGCCGCGGCGGCGGAGCGCGAGATCAAGGCCAACTGGGAGAAGTTCTTCGACGCGGAGGTTCCCCTGAACCAGAAGGAGGAGGTCCTGGAGAACGGCGCCGAGATGCGTCCGGTCCTACAGGCCTTCAACGCCGACCCGCGCGGCAAGCAGACGGAGGCGAGCGTCTCGGATGTGGAGCTGACGTCGAAGACCGAGGCCGACGTGACGTACACGCTCTCCCTTGACGGACAGCCCGCGCTGCAGGACGCGGCCGGTGTCTCGGTGAAGCAGGACGGCACCTGGAAGGTGTCGGTCAAGTCGCTGTGCGCCCTGGTGCAGATGAGCAGCGGCAATGCCTCGCCGGTTCCGGGCTGTTGAGGTCCTCGTCGCGGCGCTGACGCTGCTGTTCGGCGCCGCCTGCGGCAGTCGGCTGCCCGAGAGCGACTTCACCGGGCACGACGCCGCGAGCGAGCCGCCGGCGCGCGCCGAGCCGCTCCGCGTCGGCATCGTGACCAGCGCCACCAGCCCGGTCGGCGGCCGCGCCTTCACCGGACCGCGCGACGGCGCCCTGGCCTACTTCGAGCGGCTGAACGCGCGCGGCGGCGTCGACGGCCGCCGCGTCGAGGTGCACACCTGCGACGACGGCGGCAGCGGCGTCGGCAACAACGAGTGCGTGCGCGAGCTGGTCGACGAACGGCGGGTCGTCGCGCTCGTCGCCACCGCCGTCCTCGACTACGCCGCCGCCCCGCGCGTCTCCGCCGCCGGCGTCCCCGACATCGGCGGCCAGCCGGTCGGGCCCGCGTACGAGACGTATCCGCACCTCTACTCGATCTACGGGAGCCTCGCGCCGCGCACCGGCGACGAGCCGGGCTGGGACGGGAAGCTGTACGGCGGCACCGAGGTCTACCGCTACTTCAAGCGCGAGCACGGCGCCCGCACCGCCGCCGTCGTCTCCTACAACCAGTCCGCGTCCGCCGCGTACGCCCGGCTCGTCACGCAGGGGCTGCGGGCCGAGGGGTACGAAGTGGTCACCGAGCAGGTCGACTTCGCGCTGCCCAACTTCCGCGCCGTGGCCGCCGACCTCAAGGAGCAGGGCGCCGACCTGGTCTTCGACGCCCTCGACAGCCACGGCAACGCCCGCCTCTGCGCGGCGATGGACGACGTCGGCGCCCACGTCACAGCGAAGGTCACCAACGCGCAGAACTGGACGGACACGGTCGCCGAGGACTACGAGGACGCGCCGGCCTGCCGCAACTCCCTCTGGGTGACCGGGTCGAGCCGCAACCACCAGGACACCGGGCACCCGGCCGTACGGGAGTTCCGGCACGCGATGAAGGGCCGGCCGCTGTCGCAGTGGGCGCTCGAAGGCTGGGCGGCGGCCATGTGGTTCACGGACGCCGCGAAAACCTGCACACGCGCGGAGCCCGAAACCGCCGCCACGCGCGCGTGCGTGGACGCGTACCTGGAGAAGGGCGGGCCCTACGACGCGGACGGACTGCTCGTCCCCGTCGTCTTCGAGCACCGCGACGAACCACCGGAGACCCGCACCACCTGCCTGTCCGTGGCCCGTTGGCGCGACGGCGAGGGCTGGGTCACGCAGAGCGGCGACATGAACAGCAACTGCTTCGACGTACCGCAACTCGCGTACAAACCCTGAGGACTCGGGCACGACCCCTACGTAAAGGCCGTACCGCGCGTACGCCCACACTGCCCCTGATGCGGCGGAGTGCCCGCAGGTTCCCGAATTCGCCTACCAATAGCGCAACTGTTCAAGAACAAGATGATGATGCCGCCCAACCCTCACCCCCTGGTTCGGGTCTAACCCCTCGGTAGGCGGACGAGACAGGACTGTCCGCGGGGAAGCGTGGGATACGGGGACGCATGCATATTTCTTTCCTGATACACAACGCGTACGGAATCGGGGGGACGATCCGGACGACCTACAACCTGGCCAACACCCTGGCCGAACAGCACGACGTGGAGGTCGTGTCGGTGTTCCGGCACCGCGACGACCCGGTGTTCCAGGTCGACCCGCGGGTGCGGGTGCGCCACCTGGTCGACATCCGCAAGGGCACGCCGGGGTACGAGGGCGACAGCCCCGAGTACCAGCGCCCGGCACAGGTCTTCCCGCGCGCGGAGGGCCGTTTCCACCAGTACAACGCGCTCACCGACCGCCGCATCGCCGACCACCTTGCGACCGTCGAAGCCGATGTCCTCGTGGGAACCAGGCCCGGGCTGAATGTGCACATCGCCCGCCAGGCCCGCCGCGGCCCGCTCCGCGTCGGCCAGGAACACCTCACCCTCGACAGCCACTCCAAGGCCCTGCGCACCCAGTTGCGCGGCGTCTACCCCCGCCTCGACGCGCTGACCACGACGACCGAGGCCGACGCGGCCGCCTACCGCGACAAGATGCGGCTGCCCGGAGTGCGCGTCGACGCCATGGCCAACCCCGTACCCGCCCCCGAGGTGGCGCCCGCCGACGGCACCGGGAAGTGGGTCGTCGCGGCCGGCCGGCTCGCCCCGGTCAAGCGGTACGACCTGCTGATCAGAGCCTTCGACCTGGTCCGCGCCCAACGCCCGGACTGGCGCCTGCGGATATACGGCGGCGGTCGGCAGAAGGACTCGCTGCGCCGCCTGATCGACGAACTCGGCCTCTACAACCACGTGTTCCTCATGGGTCCCGCCCATCCCATCGACCCGGAGTGGGCCAAGGGCTCCGTCGCCGCGGTCACCTCCAGCCTGGAGTCCTTCGGGATGACCATCGTCGAGGCCATGCGCTGCGGACTGCCCGTGGTGGCCACGGACTGCCCGCACGGCCCGGGCGAGATCATCGACAACGGTGTCGACGGCCGCCTGGTCCCCGTCGGCGACGTCAAGGCGATCGCCGGCGGCCTCCTGGAACTGATCAACGACGACGACCTGCGCGGCCGGATGTCCGCCGCCGCGCTGGTGGACTCCCAGCGCTTCGACCCCGCGCGGATAGCGGAGCGCTACGAATCGCTGTTCACCGATCTGACCGCACGCGGCCCCGCCGGACCGCTCGGCCGCTTCCGGGGCTCGCTGCACCGCACCCGCGGCGCGATGCTCGGCGGCGCCTACGCGGTCAGGGACGCGGGGCGCGCCGCCCTGAGAAAGGGACGGACCGCATGAGCGCTCTGCTGCCCCCGCCGCTGCCCGACGAGGTCGAGGAGGACGTCCTGGCCGTGCCTCGCGCCGACTGCGTCGCCGACTCCGCCGGCGGGCTCACCTTCGACCTCGCCGACCTGGGCCGCCCCGGCGCCGCGTCTCTGCTGCTCCGGCTGCGCGAGCGGCAGCCGCACCGCGCACCCACCGAGACCCGGCTCCCGCTCACCCCGGCCGCCGACGGCAGGCTGCGCGCCGTACTGCCCAGCAGCGTCCAGCTCGCCGAGGGCCGCTGGGACGTGTACGTCGACCACGGCGACACCGCCCCGCGCCGTCTCTCGCCCGGCGTCAACGACCTGCGCTCGCTCGTCGACCGGATGCCCAGCGGCACCCGCCCGCACGTCGCGGTGCGCATCCCGTACGCCACCAAGCACGGCAACCTCACCATCCGCGCCTGGCACCGCGCCCCGCACGCCGAGGCCGGTGAACTGCACATCGACGGCGCCGAGTTGACGGTACGAGGCAGGCTCCTCGGGGCGCCGGTCACCCCGGCCGGGTACGCCGAGCTGCGCGGCCGGGCGCCGGGGCAGGTCACGCGCCGGGTCGAGCTCGGCGCTTCCGGCGGGGAGTTCGGGCTCACCGTGGCGTACCAGGACCTGGCCGGAGAGCCCGGGGTCTGGGACCTGTGGCTGCTGCCCCAGGGCGCGCACGGACCGCAGGCGCGGGTGGCCCGGCTGCTCGACGACGTGGCCGACAAGAAGCCGATCTTCACGTACCCGGCCGTCCGCACCGGCCCGGTGGCCGTCGGCCCATACTACACCCGCGACAACGACCTGTCGCTGCGGGTGACGGAGGCCGACTGATCGGATATCGCGGACCGCAGCTGTCCGCAAGGGCTGGCAGACTCGCCCGCATGTTGGAGACCTCGGCACGACTCCTGCGGCTCCTCTCGCTGCTCCAGGCCCACCGCGAGTGGTCCGGCGCCGACCTCGCGGACCGGCTCGGCGTCACCCCGCGCACCGTCCGCCGCGACGTCGACCGGCTGCGTGAGCTCGGCTACCCGGTGCGCGCCTCACCCGGTACCGGCGGCGGCTACCAGCTGGGTGTGGGCGCCGAGATGCCGCCGCTGCTGCTCGACGACGAGGAGGCCGTCGCCGTCGCGGTCGGCCTGCGGACCGCCGCCGGCCAGGGCATCGAGGGCATCGACGAGACCTCCGTACGCGCCCTGGCCAAGCTGGAGCAGGTGCTGCCGGACCGGCTGCGGCGCCGGGTCGGCGCGCTGAACGCCTTCACGGTGCCGATGCTGCGCGGCCGCCAGGCGCGAGCGGTCGACTCCGAAGTGCTCACGGAACTGGCCCACTTGTGCCGCGACAGCAGGCGCCTGCGCTTCGAGTACGGCGACCACGAGGGCACCACCACCCGCCGCGCCGTCGAGCCGCACCGCCTGGTCTGCACCGAGCGCCGCTGGTACCTCGTCGCCTGGGACCTGGACCGGGAGGACTGGCGCACCTTCCGCGCCGACCGCATCACCCCCAAGCCTCCGCACGGCCCCCGCTTCACCCCGCGCACGCCGCCCGCGCAGGACCTGGCCGCGTACGTCTCCGAGGGCGTCTCCCGCAGGGCGTACGCGGAGCAGGCCCTGGTCCGCCTCTTCGTGCCGCTCGCCGAGGCCGCCGTGGACATCTCGCCGTCGGCCGGAACCCTGGAGGACGAATCCGCGGACACGTGTCTGCTGCGCACCGGAGCGGCGAGCCTCGACGTGATGGTGATCCATCTGATGCTCCTGGGCTTCGAGTTCGAGGTCCTGGAGCCGGCCGAGCTGACCGAGCACCTCCGGTCGGCCCGGGACCGCCTCTCGCGGGCGCTCGACCGGTCGCGGTGAGTCCCGCCCTCAGGGGCGCGGGGAACTGCGCGCCCAGCCCCCACGAGCCGCAGACGCGTCTGCCACGGACGGTCTTACGGCGGCCGCGGCATGTCGTGGGTTGCTCGCGCAGTTCCCCGCGCCCCTGGAGGCGTACGACCCGGCCCGCCCGGTGGTCCGGAATAGTTTCGGGTAATTCGTCGACCACTCGCCGAAAAACGATCTCGGGCCGCTCGTCGAAAGGCCGATGCATTCGATCTTCGGATGAGCGGCGCCCGAATTGCCCGGCGGGCACGGGTAATTACTGGGCAGGCCGGAACAATTCCGTACCGCTCGTTCGTGTGAAGCGGGAATCGGCAAACACATGTGGCGATCCTGTGACACAAGCGTGACCTCGAAGGTGCAGGTGACCCTGGGTGCCCGCCCGCTGCGGCCTTTTCGGCGGCCCTTTCACTTCCCGCCGCGAGCGGCCTACGGTGACGGCATGGCACCCACACCCACACCCCCCGCAGAACCGCAGGACACCCCCGACGCGTACGTCGGACTCGACGCCGAGGGCGCCGAGCGGCAGGCCCGCGAGCGCGGCTGGTCCACCGTCAGGGCGCTGCCCCCGGGCGCGATCGTGACCATGGAGTACCTCGCCGGACGGCTGAACTTCGAGGTCAGCGAAGGCACCGTGAAGCGCTGCTGGAAGGGCTGACACCGTGAAGCGCTGCTGGAAGGGCTGAACGGACCCGGCACGCGACACGGCGAAGGCCCCGGCCCCCTGGTCAAGGGGAGCCGGGGCCTTCGCATGCGGGGGAGTTGTGCGTACCGCCCCCGCGGCCTGGGGTCAGCCGCCCGCCACCGGGCGGGCCGGAGCGGTGCGGGCGGTGCGGGTGGCGCTGTCGGCGTGCGCGGGTCGGCGGCTGCCGGCCGGCGTGCCGGGGGAGCGCTCCGAGCGCACCGTGTACCGCTGCGTGCTGAAGTGCGCCGGCACACGGCCGCCGTGCCCGGCGCCCACCGGCTCCAGTACGGGCTCGGTGACGGGACCCGGCTGCGGGAACAGCGGGGGCGCACCGGCCGGTGCGGGTGCCGTGGCGCGGCCGCGCAGGCCCGGCAGGTACCGGTCGCGCTGGGCGAGGATCCAGGCCTCGGCGCGGCTGACCAGCGGCTCGAACCAGGGCAGCGCGAGCAGGATGAGGAGCCCCGCGGCCCAGCCGAGGAGGACGTCGCTCAGCCAGTGCGTGCCCAGGTAGACCGTGCTGAGGCCGACGCCGAGCGAGACCACCGCGGAGAGCGCCGAGAGATAGCGGCGGGCCCGTGCGGAGGAGGCGAGGTAGGCGAGGATGCCCCAGGTCACGACGGCGTTCGCGGTGTGGCCCGAAGGGAATATGTCGCCGGTCAGCCACATCTCGTTGGAGCCGATGACCGTGGCGTAGTGCGGACCTTCCCGGCCCATGCTCAACTTGGCCGCGCCGACGGTGACGTTGAGCAGCAGCAGCGAGGTGCCCAGCATGAGCAGCGGGCGCAGCGTGTGCTGCCGCCAGGACCGCCAGCCCAGCCAGGCCGCGACCATCACGGCGGTGGGGCCGCGCTGGCCGAGCACGACGTAGTAGTCGATGAACGCGTGCAGTTCCTGCCACTGCTGGTAGGGCCGGAAGAACATCAGCTGCCAGTCGAGCCGGACGAGCCAGGACGTGTTGATCACGGCCACGACGATGAGCAGGTAGAAGACCAGCGTCGAGCCGAACAGCACGATCCGGTGCGGGCTCATACGAGGCACTTCGAGGCCCGCCGGCCGTTCGGGTTCCCGGTCCAGCCGGGCAAAGAGCCGGTCCAGACGGGTCATGTTTGGTTCGGTACGCACTCAATCGACGCTACAGCGAGTGAGCGGCAGACCCGGCCGAATCAGAGGGTTTGTGATGACGATGTGATGTGGGATTGATCTCAGGCGGGGAGTTATTCAGGAGTCCCGAGTAAAAGCTGATGACCTTGGATCGCTATTTATTCGATCTTCATCTGCTGTGATTTCGGATGGTGTCTGAATTGATTCCGTACGACGTGATGTGAATTCCGGTGACGGCGCACCGGCCGGTGACATCGTGTGTACGGCCCGTGGTCGCTCCCCTCGCCGGGGCGGCCGGATCACGGCGGTCCCGACCCGTTCAGCCAGAACGCCCCGTACACCGCCGAGCCCACCGCGACCACCGCGAGCAGCGCCGCCGCCCGCGAGGCGCGCCACCGCGCCAGGCCCACCGCGAGCGGCAGCAGCAGCGGGAAGGCGGGCAGCAGCAGCCGAGGCTTGGAGCCGAAGTAGCCCGAGGCGCAGAGCGCGAGTACGACGACGATCCCGCAGTACACGAGCAGCGCGGGCGGCTGCCCCCGGCGCACGCACACCACGTACAGCCAGATCACCAGGGCGACCCCGACGGTCAGACCGAGCCCGGCGAACACCGAGGGGAACGAGGTCAGCATCCCGCCGACGAACCGCGCGAAGGCGAGGCCGCCGTCGAAGCCGTTGCCCCACTGCGCCTGGACGTCGAGATAGCCGAACAGCCCGTCGCCGGTCCGCTGCCCGACCCACAGCACGTACCCCGCCGCCCCGAGCGGAGCGAGCAGCACCCCGAGCACGAGCCGCCATCCGGCCCGCCGCTCGCGCGCGACCGCGATCGCCGCCGTCACCCAGACCGCCGCCACGACCGCGGCGCCCACCGGCCGGGTCAGCCCGGCGAGCGCCGCGAGCACGCCCGCCCACACCCACCGTTCCCGGAGGACCGCGTACAGCGCCCAGGCGGCCAGCGCCGTGAACAGCGACTCGCTGTACGCCATCGACTGCACGATCCCGACCGGCAGCACCGCCCACAACGCCACCGCGCACACGCCCGCCCGCAGCCCGTAAAGCCGCTCCGCGATCAGGAAGATCCCGAGCGCCGCCGCAAGTGAGGCGAGCCAGGCCACGAGCAGCCCGGCATCCGCGTACGACAGCGGGGTCAGCGCGTGGCCGAGCCGCTCCAGCCACGGGAGCAGCGGGAAGAACGCCAGGTTGGAGTGGACCGAGCCGTCCGGCAGGCGGGTCTCCCAGCCGTAGCCGAAATCGGCGACGCGGGTGTACCAGAGCGAGTCCCAGCGCGCGGTGAGCAGCCCGTGCGCGCTCTTGCCGTTCGCCGCGGACCACCCCGCGAGCACCACGAGCCCGAGCGCGCGCACCCCGGCGTACACAAGGAGCGCGGGCGCCGCCCGGCGCAGCGCACTGCGGACCCGGGCGCGGCGGACGGTCGGAACGTACGGGGCAAGGTCGGTCACGGGCTCGATTATGGGTGGAAGAGGGAACCGCATACCCCCGGGCGGTCGTTCCACTGGACGGGGACGACCAGTTGGGACGGGGGGCTTCGGACGGCGAGGCGTGGCGTATGCCACACCGCGTCGTTCAGCTACGTGAGAGGTGGGACACCCAAGCCCGCTGTGGACTCGCGTACGCTGACTGCTCACTCGTACACCCGGTCGGGCCCATTGCCGCTGGCAGAGCCGCCGCCCGCCGACCGCCTGAGTACGGGATCACTGGGAGGTACTACATGACCGGGACGACCACGGCTGCTCCGACGCGGCCCTCGGCATCCCGGTTCCTGGAGCGCATGGGCATCGGACGCCCGGAAGGCGCCAACCGCTGGGTCGTCCTCATAGTCCTGTGCGTGAGCCTCGCGATCGTCGCCATCGACTCGACGGTGCTGCACGTGGCGGTTCCGGCCGTCACCGAGGACCTCAAGCCCGGCGCCATCCAGCTCCTGTGGATCGTCGACTCGTATCCGCTGGTCTGCGCCTCGCTCCTGATCCTCTTCGGCACCCTCGGCGACCGCGTCGGCCGCAGAAGGATCCTGCTCCTCGGGTACGGCCTGTTCGGCGTCGCCTCCGCGATGGCCGCGCTCGCGCACGAGCCCAAGACGCTGATCGCGGCCCGCGTCCTGCTTGGCGTCGGTGGCGCGATGATCATGCCCGCGACGCTCTCCATCGTCCGGCAGGTCTTCCCCGACCGGCGCGAGCGGGCCCTCGCCATCGGCATCTGGAGCGCGGTCGCCGCCGTCGGCGCCGCCGCGGGACCGCTGCTCGGCGGCTTCCTCCTGGAGCACTTCTGGTGGGGCTCGGTCTTCCTCATCAACATCCCGCTGATGTTCGCCAGCCTCCTGGTCGGCCGCTGGCTGCTGCCCGAGTCCACCGGCGACCGCGACGGCCCGTGGGACGTGGTCGGCGCGCTGATGGCCGCGGCCGGACTCTTCGGCGTCGTGCTCGGCATCAAGCGCGCGGGCGGCGGCGAGGGCGTCGTCTCCCCGATGACCCTCGTGCCGCTGCTGCTCGGCGCGCTGCTCCTGGTGCTCTTCGTCCGCCGCCAGCGCCGCCGCAAGCACCCGCTGGTCGACCTCAGCCTGTTCTCCCGGCCGGCCTTCGGCACCTCCGTCGGCTGCATCATCATCGCGATGCTGGCGCTCGTCGGCCTGATGCTGATCGCCGCGCAGTACCTCCAGCTGGTGCTCGGCCTCTCGCCCCTTGAGACCGGCCTCAGGATGGTCCCGCTGACCCTCGCCGCCATGGCCGGCGGGCTCACCGGATCCTCGATCCTGCCCCGGCTCGGCCCGCGCGTGATGGTCTCGCTCGGCTTCTGCCTGACCGCCGTCGCCGTCCTCACGCTCACGTTCATGGGCCACGAGGACAACCTCGCGCTGCTCCTGACCGGCTTCGTCCTGCTCGGCTTCGGCCTGCAGACCACGCTCTTCGGTGCGTACGAGTCGATGCTCAGCGACGTCAGCCAGGGCCAGGCGGGAGGCGCCGCGGCCATCGGCGAGACCTCGTACCAGCTGGGCAGCGGCATCGGCATAGCCTTCATCGGCAGCGTCATGAACGCCGCCTACGGCCCCCGCCTCGACTCGGTCCCCGGCGTCCCCGGCGGCGACGTCGCCGCCGCCCGGCACTCCCTCGGCGAGGCCTACGAGATCTCCCAGGGGCTCGGATCCGGCGCGGGCGCCGCCCTGCGCACCGCGGCCCGCGACGCCTTCGTGCACGGACTGCACGTCACCCTGTACGCCAGCGCGGGCCTGCTCCTCATCGGCGCCCTGGCCGCCCTGCGGCTGCCCCGCGCCATGGACCTCTCCGCGTCCCCGGCGGACGAGGACGCCGCCCCCGCGACCAGCGAGCGCGGCCTGCGGAAGACCGCCCCGGCCCAGCGGGACCACGAGGCCCTCGCCGCCGAGTCCTCTGCCTGACGCCGCCCGCGGGGCACACTCTGGACGTGCGGCTTCCCGGGGCCGTACCGTCGGCACCACCGTAACTAACGCTGCTAGTTTTACGTGTCCGGAGGCCCGCCCATGTCGTCCTCGTCCCGCCCCGCCCCGCCGCCCTTCGACCCCGCCGACCCGCTCGGCCTCGACGATCTCCTCGACCCCGAGGACCTCGCCATCCGCGACACCGTCAGGACCTGGACCCAGGACCGCGTACTGCCGCACATCGCCGACTGGTACGAGCGCGGCGAACTGCCCGGCGTACGCGAACTGGCCCGGGAGCTCGGCGGGATCGGCGCCCTCGGCATGTCCCTCACCGGCTACGGCTGCGCGGGCGCGAGCGCCGTCCAGTACGGCCTGGCCTGCCTGGAGCTGGAGGCCGCCGACTCCGGCATCCGCTCCCTGGTCTCCGTCCAGGGCTCGCTCGCGATGTACGCCATCTGGAAGTTCGGCTCCGAGGAGCAGAAGCAGCAGTGGCTGCCGCGGATGGCGGCCGGCGAGGTCATCGGCTGCTTCGGCCTCACCGAGCCCGACCACGGCTCCGACCCCGCCTCGATGCGGACGCACGCCAAGAAGGACGGCACGGACTGGATCCTGACCGGCCGCAAGATGTGGATCACCAACGGTTCGGTGGCCGGTGTCGCGGTCGTCTGGGCGCAGACGGACGACGGCATCAGGGGCTTCGTCGTCCCCACCGGAAGCCCCGGCTTCTCCGCCCCCGAGATCAAGCACAAGTGGTCCCTGCGCGCCTCGGTCACCAGCGAACTCGTCCTGGACGAGGTGCGGTTGCCCGCCGACGCGGTCCTGCCCGAGGTCACCGGTCTGCGCGGCCCGCTCAGCTGCCTGAGCCACGCGCGCTACGGCATCGTCTGGGGCGCGATGGGAGCGGCCCGCTCGTCCTTCGAGGCGGCGGTGGAGTACGCGAAGACGCGGGAGCAGTTCGGCAGGCCCATCGGCGGCTTCCAGCTCACCCAGGCCAAGCTCGCCGACATGGCCGTCGAACTGCACAAGGGAATCCTGCTCGCCCACCACCTGGGGCGCCGTCTCGACGCGGGCCGACTGCGGCCGGAGCAGGTCAGCTTCGGCAAGCTCAACAACGTACGAGAGGCCATCGAGATCTGCCGCACCTCACGGACGATCCTCGGGGCCAACGGGATCTCGCTGGAGTACCCCGTGATGCGGCATGCGACGAATCTCGAATCGGTGCTGACCTACGAAGGCACCGTCGAGATGCATCAGTTGGTGCTCGGCAAGGCGCTCACCGGGCTCGACGCGTTCCGGTAGTCCGGTACGGTCCGGGGGGAGTCGGTGAGCGGCCTGCCGGCTAGCTCTGGTTGAAGAAGCCGTCCGAAGGCCGGGCGGCCGCTTCGCCGTTGACGATCGCGGTGTCGGCCGGGGTGAGCAGGAAGACCCGGGTCGCCACCCGCTCGATGGAGCCGCGCAGGCCGAAGGTGAGCCCGGCCGCGAAGTCGACCACGCGCTTGGCGTCGCCCGGGTCCATCGACGTGAGGTTGATGATGACCGGGACGCCGTCCCGGAAGAGCTCGCCGATGGCGCGCGCGTCCCGGAAGCCGTCCGGGGCGATGGTGCCGATCCGGCGGCCGGCCTCCTCGGCCTGCTCGCCGGCGACCCGCACCCGGGGGTCGGTCACCCAGGTCTCGCCGGACTCGGGGCCCTCGGCCGCGTCGTCCTCGTAACCGTCGTAGTAACGCTCGTCATCGTTGTCGTCGACGAGGCCAAGCCAGGCACTCGCCTTGCGCACCGATCCCATGGACGCCTCCTCTCAAGCGGTCCTGCTGTCCGCACCCCTATGGTCGTCCATGATGCGGAAGGCGCGTCGCTCCGACCAAGCGGTTAGTCGCGCCGCGGGCCTTTCGTGACGGTACTGGTGCAGAACGCACCCCCATTCTCCAAGGGTCCTGCCAGGCAGGGCTGCTGACAGTGAGTGAAATATGACTTGTCGGCGCGTCCGGGTGACGACGGGCGTGTCGAGGTGCTGAGCGTGGCCGATACGATGCGGTCGCACGTCATCAGCGACTCACGGGGGAGCCGTCTTGTTCGGCATCGTCAGGCCCTGCAGTCACCGACTCGGTGAGGGCCTCAAGACGCAGTGGATGGCGCATCTGTGCGGGCTCTGCCTCGCGTTGCGCAGCGATCACGGCCAGTTCGCGCGGGTCGTCACCAACTACGACGGGCTGCTCGTCTCGGTTCTGACGGAGGGTCAGGTCGAGCGGGCCACGGAGTGGCGGCGCACCGCCGGGCCCTGTCCGCTGCGCGGGATGCGCGGCGCCTCGGTCGCCCAGGGCGAGGGCGCGCGCCTCGCCGCGGCCGTCTCGCTCGTCCTCGCCTCGGCGAAGGTGCGCGACCACGTGGCCGACGGGGACGGGATGTTGGGGCGCAAGCCGGTGGCCCTGGCCGCGCGCCGGGTGGCCCGCTCCTGGGACCGGGCCGGGGCGCGCACCGGGGCCGACGTCGGCTTCGACACGTCCGTGCTCGTCGACGCAGTGCGGCGGCAGGGCGGCATCGAGGCGCTCGCCGGTCCCGGCACCTCGCTGCTCGTCGTGACCGAACCGACCGAGACCGCGACCGCCGCGGCCTTCGCGCACACCGCGCACCTCGCCGGACGGCCGGGCAACGCGGCACCGCTCGCCGAGGCAGGCCGGCTCTTCGGGCGGCTCGCACACCTCCTGGACGCCGTCGAGGACCGGCAGGAGGACGCCGTACGCGGGGCGTGGAACCCGCTCGCCGTCACCGGGACCTCGCTCACCGAGGCCCGCAGGCTCGCCGACGACGCGCTGCGCGGCATCCGACTCGCCCTGCGCGACGTGGAGTTCACGGACGCGGGGCTCGCGCACCGGCTGCTCGTGCACGAACTGCCGCGCTCCGTCGACCGCGCCTTCGGCACCACGGGCTGCTCGCACCAGCAGCCGGGCAGCGGTGGCTCCGGTCCCGTCGGTCCGTACGTCTCGTACCCGCAGCCGGGTCCGGGTGGCCCTGGTGGTCCGGCCGGTCCGTACGCTCCGCAGCAGCCCGGCCCCGGTGGCCCCGGTGGACCGTACGGGCCGGGGCCCGGCGGGCCGTTCGGGCCGCCGCCCGGTGGGCCCGGCGGACCGCGGCCGCCGCGCCGTGACCGGCGGGGGCTGATCGCCGGGTGCCTGGTGTGGGCGGGGCTCGCCTGTACGTGCCAGCTGTGCTGCGGCACGCACGAGGACCCGTGGAGCCGGGAGCGCAAGGAGGGGCTGTGCAACGACTGCTGCGGCGCCTGTGACTGCTGTTCCAACTGTTCCAACTGCTGCAGTTGTTGCGGGGGAGACGGGGAGAGCGGCGAAGGCGACGACGGCGGGTGCTGTGACGGCTGCGACTGCAACTGCGACTGCGGCTGCGGCTGAACCGCCACCGCCACCGCCACCGTCACCGTCACCCCCGCCGGTTACCGGAGGTCATCCGGAGCGGCGACTTCCGGCCAGGCCCGGGCCCCGGACGGACGCGGGCGAATCGGTTCATCTTTCAACTCCCTTCTGGACGCGTTGATTTGAGGGTGAGCTCCGCCGCGTACCGGGTTGGAACCCCGAGCGTCACCCGTACGTCACACCCTCGACGAGCGACCCCGACGGCACCCGCGAAACACCGCGACGCACCCGCCGCCGGGGCCGAGGTGTGTCATGCGCAGACGGCCGAAAGCTGGCCTTGTGCGCCTCTCACGCCGACCGAATACTCCGAGCCAGCGCTTGTCAGGGGCACGGCCAAACCGGATTCCGGACACCGGACCCGGGCCGCCCGCCCCCGGCTGCGCCTCACGGGCCCGCTCCTCCCAGGCGGGCCCCCGATTCCCTCGGAGGAACGTGAAGTGAGGATCAAGCGCACCACCCCCCGCAGCAGCGTCGCGAGACGTGCGTCCCTGGCCGTCGTGGCCGGATCCCTCGTCGCCGCCGGGGCGTTCGCCGCACCGGCCGCCAGTGCGGACGAGGCCCCCACCTTCAGCAGCGCCCAGCTCACCGAGGCGAGCGACGCGGTGCTCGCCGCCGATGTCGCGGGCACGGCCTGGAACGTGGACCCGAAGACCAAGCGCGTCGTGCTCACCGTCGACAGCACCGTCTCCCGGGCCGAGATCAACAAGATCGAGCGCGAAGCCGGTGCGAACGCCGACGCCCTCAAGATCGAGCGCACCCCCGGCAAGTTCAGCAAGCTGCTCTCCGGCGGCGACGCGATCTACGCCTCCAGCTGGCGCTGCTCGGCCGGCTTCAACGTGCGCAGCGGCAGCACGTACTACTTCGTGACCGCTGGCCACTGCACCGACGGCGCGGGCACCTGGTACACCAACTCCGCCCGCACCACCACCATCGGCCCGACGGCCGGATCCAGCTTCCCGGGCAACGACTACGGCCTGGTGCGCTACTCCAACACCGGGCTCTCCCACCCGGGCACCGTCGGCGGTCAGGACATCACCAGCGCGGCCGACGCCACGGTCGGCATGTCCGTCACCCGTCGCGGATCCACCACCGGCACCCACAGCGGTTCCGTCACCGGCCTCAACGCGACGGTCAACTACGGTGGCGGAGATGTCGTCTACGGCATGATTCGCACCAATGTGTGCGCCGAGCCCGGTGACTCGGGCGGTCCGCTGTACTCCGGGAGCCGGGCCATCGGGCTCACCTCCGGCGGCAGCGGGAACTGCTCCTCCGGGGGTACGACGTTCTTCCAGCCCGTGAAGGAGGCGCTGAGCGCGTACGGGGTTGCCGTGTACTGATCCGTACGGGATCCCCTCCCGCACCTCTTGAGCCCCTGCCCGAACTCCCGGGCGGGGGCTCGCTTCTTTCCCCACCCCGCCCCTTCCCGAAAGTCCTGCGGACAGCTCGGGGCTCCGCCCCGCCCCCGGCTCCGTCTTCGGCTGCCGCGCCGTCGTGGCTGGTCGCGCAGTTCCCCGCGCCCCTGAAAGATCCGCCCCACCGGCCAAATCCAGCCCCTCCGGCGTTTGAGATGGGGGTCCCCCCTGCTCGAGCGAAGCCGAGAGCTTGGGGGAGGGGGTCCGGGGGCTGGCCCCCGAAGCGCCGCAGGCTTTAGGGAAGGGGCGGGGAGGGGAAAGGAATCGGCCAGCCCCGCGTCGAGTTGCGGAGGACAGGCCACCTGCAAGCGAAGGTTCCGTGAAGGCACGGGAACCGCGCCGTGGTTGTCGAGTGCGCGTCCGGAACTCGACCTTGTGTGCCCCCTGTGAACGTGGCAATAGTGACTGTCACCCTTCAGGGCCCGGTGAACCCCACCGATCCGGACCCGACCCCCCACAGGAGGACGTGACTTGAAGCACCGACGCATACCGAAGCGCCGCGCGGCCATGGCAGGCGCGGGCATCGCCGCACTGGTCGCCGCCGGCGTCACCTTCCAGACCGCGAACGCGAGCGACGCTCCCGCCACCCCGGAGCTCAAGACCCTCACCGCCACCGCGGCCGGCAAGCTGGGCTCGGTCCTCGGCCAGGACCTCGGGGCCGACGCGGCCGGCGCCTACTACGACGCCAAAGCCAAGTCGCTCGTGGTGAACGTCCTCGACCAGAAGGCCGCGGACGTCGTCGAGCAGGCCGGAGCCAAGGCCAAGGTCGTCGAGAACTCGCTCGCCGAGCTCAAGAGCACCCGCAGCGACCTGATCGAGAAGGCCAGCACCAAGGGCGTCTCCTGGGCCCTCGACCCGAAGACCAACAAGGTCGTCGTCACCGCCGACCGCACGGTCAAGGGCGCCGAGCTCGCCAAGCTCACCAAGGCCACCGACGCGCTCGGCGCGCAGGTCGAACTCAAGCGCAGCCAGGGCGAGTTCAAGAAGTTCATCGCCGGTGGCGACGCCATCTGGGGCGGCAGCGGACGCTGCTCGCTCGGCTTCAACGTCACGGTCGGCGGTGAGCCGCACTTCCTGACGGCCGGCCACTGCACCGAGTCGATCCAGGAGTGGTCCGAGGAGCAGGGCGGCCCGGTCATCGGCACCAACGCCGGCTCCAGCTTCCCTGACAACGACTACGGCATCGTCAAGTACACCGGTGACACCGCGCACCCCAGCGAGGTGAACCTGTACAACGGCTCGACGCAGGCCATCGCGCAGGCGGGCGACGCCACGGTCGGCCAGCAGGTGCAGCGCAGCGGCTCCACCACGCAGCTGCACGACGGTGAGGTCACCGGCCTCGACGCCACGGTCGACTACGGCGGCGGCGACATCGTCAACGGCCTGATCCAGACCAACGTCTGCGCCGAGCCCGGTGACAGCGGCGGCGCGCTCTTCGCGGGCGACACCGCGCTCGGTCTGACCTCGGGCGGCAGCGGCGACTGCTCCGGCGGTGGCGAGACCTTCTTCCAGCCCGTTCCGGAAGCCCTTGAGGCCTTCGGGGCCGAGATCGGCTGACGGTCCGCCTCCCGCACCGCTCCACGGCTCGGCCCACCTCGGTGGGCCGAGCCTTTTGCGTTCGCTGTCACAAGTCACGGGATTCCAGGGCTTTCGTCCCTTTCGGTCAGGGCTTTTTCCATGCCTGCAGTCATGCGTACGGGTGTCGAATTGAGGTGTTACGAGAAGGTCGCACCGAAGGAGGCCCTGCCATGCAGGCCGAGGAAATGGTGGACACAGCGGCACGGGTGGACGGACTGGTGCAAGGGGCGCTGAAGGCGCTCGACCGGTTCGGGACCTACGACCAGGAGCAGGTCGACCACATCGTCAGGAAGGCCGCCCTCGCGGCGCTCGCCCGCCACGGTGAGCTGGCCCGGCTCGCCGTCGAGGAGACCGGGCGCGGCCTCTACGAGGACAAGGCCGTCAAGAACCTCTTCGCCTGCGAGCACGTCGTCGACTCGATGCGCGGCCTGAGGACCGCGGGCGTGATCTCCCGCGACGAGCTGAACGGCATCACCGAGATCGCCGAACCCGTCGGCGTGGTCTGCGCGATGACCCCGGTCACCAACCCCACCTCCACGACGATCTTCAAGGCCTTGATCGCCCTGAAGACCCGCAACCCGATCGTCTTCGCCTTCCACCCGAGCGCCCAGGGCTGCTCCGCCGAGGCCGCGCGGACCGTGCGCGACGCGGCGATCGAGGCCGGTGCGCCCGAGCACTGCGTGCAGTGGATCGAGGAGCCGTCGATGGCGGCCACCGACCTCCTGATGCACCACGACGGCGTCTCCACCATCCTCGCCACCGGCGGCAACGCCATGGTCAGGTCCGCCTATTCGTGCGGCAAGCCGGCCCTCGGCGTCGGCGCCGGCAACGTACCCGCGTATGTCCACAGGAGCGCCGGGCTGCGGCGGGCCGTGCACGACATCGTGCTCTCCAAGGCCTTCGACCACGGCATGATCTGCGCCTCCGAGCAGGCCGTCATCCTCGATGAGGAGGTGTACGACCGGGGCCTCGCGGAGTTCGAGAGGCTCGGCGCGTACCTCGTGTGCGGGGCGGAGAAGGCGCTGCTTGAGCAGTTCGTCTTCGGTGTCGGCGCGGACGGCGCGAACTGTGCGGGCGCCCGGCTCAACCCCGATGTCGTCGGCAGGTCCCCGCGGTGGATCGCCGGACAGGCCGGGTTCAGCGTGCCCGAGTCCACCTCCGTGCTGCTCGCCGAGTGCACCGAGGTCGGCCCCGCCGAGCCGCTGACCCGCGAGAAGCTCTCCCCGGTCCTGGCCGTCCTGAAGGCGGGCTCGACCGAGCTCGGCATCGAACTGGCCGCCCGCATGGTCGAGTTCGACGGCCTCGGGCACAGCGCCGCGATCCACGCCGAGGACGAGGAGCTGGTCGAGGAGTTCGGCAAGCGGGTCAAGGCGGTCCGGATCATCGCCAACTCGCCCTCCACGTTCGGCGGGATCGGCGACGTCTACAACGCCTTCCTGCCCTCGCTCACCCTCGGCTGCGGCTCGTACGGGCACAACTCCGTGTCGAACAACGTCAGCGCGGTCGACCTGGTCAACATCAAGCGGATAGGGCGGCGCAACACCAACACGCAGTGGTTCAAGGTCCCGCCGAAGATCTACTTCGAGCGCAACTCCCTGCGCTACCTGCGCGAGTTGGCGGGCGTACGACGCGTCTCGATCGTGACCGACCGGACCATGTCGGAGCTCGGCTTCGTACGGAAGGTCACCGACATCCTCGCGGCCCGCCCCGAACCCGTCACCGTCCAGGTCATCGACGACGTCGAGCCCAACCCGGAGCTCGCGACCGTACGGGCCGGGGCCGCGCGGATGCGGGAGTTCGAGCCGGACACGATCATCGGGCTCGGCGGCGGCTCGCCGATGGACGCGGCCAAGGTGATGTGGCTGATGTACGAGCACCCCGAGGTGGAGTTCGCCGACACCAAGGAGAAGTTCTCCGACATCCGCAAGCGGGCCTTCAAGTTCCCCTCGCTGGGCGCGAAGGCGCAGCTCGTGGCCGTGCCGACCACGTCAGGGACGGGCTCCGAGGTCACCCCGTTCGCGGTCATCTCCGACCCGGAGGCCGCGCAGAAGTACCCGCTGGCCGACTACGCCCTCACCCCGGACGTCGCGATCGTCGACCCGGTCCTTGTGATGAACCTCCCGGCGGCCGTCACCGCCGACTCCGGCTTCGATGCGCTGACACACGCGACCGAGGCGTACGTCTCCGTGTACGCAAACGACTACACCGACGGGCTCTGCCTGCAGGCCATCAAGCTGATCTTCGAGAACCTGGAGCGGTGCGTGGACGCGGCGCGGACGGGGGCGGGCGACCCGGAGGCGCGGGAGAAGATGCACAACGCCTCGACGGTGGCGGGCATGGCCTTCGCCAACGCCTTCCTCGGGCTCGTGCACGCGATGGCGCACACCCTCGGCAACACCTTCCACCTCGCGCACGGGCGCACCAACGCGCTGCTGCTCCCGCATGTCATCCGGTACAACGGCACCGTCTCGCACAAGGCGACGCCGTGGCCGAAGGCCGAGGTGTACCGGGCGCCGGAGCGGTTCCAGGAGATCGCGCGGGCGCTCGGCCTCGCGGCGGCCACGCCTCAGGAGGGCGTGGAGTCCTACGCGCGTGCGGTGGAGTCGCTGCGGGAGCGGTGCGGGATTCCCGCGTCGTTCGCGGAGGCCGGGGTGGACGAGGCCGCGTTCCTCGCGGCGGTGCCGCAGCAGGCGGTGAACGCGTACGCGGATCAGTGTGCGCCGGCTAATCCTCGGATGCCGGTGCTGGGGGATATGGAGCGGTTGATGCGGCGGGCGTACTACGGGAGTTGAGGCTGCTGCCGGGTTCGGGCGCGCCGGTCCTGGCGTAGCAGTGAAAGAACCAGGGTGACCGCCGCCGACGCGACCGCCCACGCTCCGAGGACCAGGAACGGGCCGCCCGCGCCGTTGCCCTTGAAGTACGCGATGGAGCGGGCGGCGAACGTGCCCGCGCCGGGTGGGAGTACGGGGCCGAGGCCGCGCCAGAAGCCGGGGAGCAAGGGGTACGGGTAGGCGCCGCCCGCGCTCGGGTTGCCGAGGACCACGACCACGATGATCGCCAGGCCGATGCCGACCACGCCCGCGATGCCCTGGAACGCGAGCGTCAGCGCGCCGACCGCGAAGACCAGGAGCGCGCCGAGGCCCCACATCGCCATCACGTTGCCGGGCAGCGCGTCCAGCCACGGGCCCGCGATCACCGCGCCGAGCAGGCCCGCCACGATCGCGTACAGGAGCATCACGCAGAGCCGGATCAGGGCGCGGGCCGGGTTGGCGGGCTTGGCGCCCGCGCTGATCGCCAGGGCCGAGGCGCACAGATAGCCGCCCACGCACCAGCCGACGACGAGGTAGAACGAGGACAGGCCGCGGGCGTCCCCGGCGGCGCCCGGGACCACGTCCCTGACCGTCAGCGTGCGCTTCTGGGCCTTCTCCGCGGCTCCGACGACCTCTTCGAGCGCCTGCGAGAGGCTGCCGCCCGCGGCGCTCGCGACCAGGAGCCGGTCGCCGGGCGCGCGCGGGTCGACGATCAGGGCGCCGTCGACGCCCCGGTTCCGGATCTGCTCGACCGCCTCCGCCTCGTCCCTGACCGCGCGCGGCTTCAGCGGCTCGCCCGGCAGCGCGCGCAGCCGCTCCACGGCCTGCCCGGTGACCTGGGCGTTCGGTCCCGCCACCGCGATCGGGATCTCGTGCGGCACGGGCTTGTGGAAAGCGCCGATGTACGAAGCGATGAAGGCGAGCTGCACCAGGAGCACCCCGATGACCAGGAGACCGGTGCGGACGCTCACCGCGTCCCTGACCTCGTGGAGAAATCCGGTTCCCGGGTCGCCGTCCAGGCCGCCGCCGCGTGTGGTCCTCGTCATGCCCACCACGCTCGACGGGGAGCCCGCGGCCCGCAGCAGGGCGGGACCGAACGGGTGAGTGCGGGCGAGCGGCACACCTGCGGTCCACGTGGAGTCCCGTGGGGTCGTACGTACGTTCGAAACTGGTCTATGGTGGAGAAGGGGATGCGGAGAGCGATGGTTCAGGTGGGTTCAGGAGGTGCGTGTGCCGGAGTTCACGCATCTGCGCACCGTCTCCGGGTTCTCGTTGCGCTACGGCGCCTCGCACCCGGAGCGGCTGGCCGAGCGCGCCGCCGAGCGGGGCATGGACGCAGCTGCGCTCACCGACCGGGACACCCTCTCCGGGACGGTGCGCTTCGCCTCGGCCTGTGAGAAGGCCGGGGTGCGGCCGCTGTTCGGCGTCGACCTCGCGGTGGCGCCGGCCGTACGGGAATCGGGCTCCGCGCAGGAGAAGCGGCGCACCCCCGTGCGCGGCGGCGCCTTCGTCGACGAGTCCGCGCCCCGCGTCACCTACCTCGCCCGGGACGGCGCCGCCGCCTGGGCCGAGCTCTGCCGGATGATCACCGCTGCGCACGCCGACGCCCGGGACGCCTCGGCGCAGCCGCTGCTTCCCTGGTCGGACAACCACGGCGACGGCCTCACCGTGCTGCTCGGCCCCGCCTCCGACGTGGGCCGCGCCCTCGCCGCAGGCCGCCCCGACCGCGCCGCGAAACTCCTCGCGCCCTGGCGGGAGCGGTACGCCGACGCGCTCCGCCTGGAGGCCGTCCACCACGGGCTGAAAGGCACAGGGCCCGGATCGCTGCGGCTCGCCGCCCGCACCGTGGGCTTCGCCGCCGAGCAGGGCGTACGGCCCGTGCTCAGCAACGCCGTCCGGTACGCCGACCCGGGCCAGGGCCCCGTCGCCGACGTCCTGGACGCCGCCCGGCGCCTCGTGCCCATCGATCCGCGCAAGGGGCTGGACAGCGGTGAGCGCTGGCTCAAGGGCGCCGACGCGATGCTGCATGAGGCGGAGCGGGTCGTGGAGGCGGCGGGCTACCGGCGCGAGGCCGCGTACCGCCTGCTCGAAAGCACCCAGCAGACCGCCGCCGCCTGCCTCGTCGACCCCGAGGACGACCTGGGCATCGGCTCCGTGCACTTCCCGGAGGCGCGGCTCGTCGGCGCCGGGCGGCGCACCGCGCAGCGCGCCCTCACCTCCCGCGCCGCCGCCGGAATGCTGCTTCGCGGCTACGGCGACCGGCGCGCCTACTGGGAGCGGATGCACCAGGAGCTGGACGTCATCGCCCACCACGGCTTCGCCTCGTACTTCCTGACGGTCGCCCAAGTCGTGGACGATGTACGGGAGATGGGGATCCGGGTGGCCGCGCGCGGCTCGGGGGCCGGGTCGCTCGTCAACCACCTGCTCGGCATCGCGCACGCCGACCCCGTCGAGCACGGGCTGCTGATGGAGCGGTTCCTGTCCACGCGGCGGTCCGTCCTTCCCGATATCGACATCGACGTGGAGTCCGCCCGCCGGATCGAGGTGTACCGCGCGATCATCGACCGCTTCGGCGCCGAACGGGTCGCCACCGTCTCCATGCCCGAGACCTACCGCGTACGGCACGCCATCCGGGACGTCGGCGCGGCCCTGTCCATGGACCCCGCCGAGATCGACCGGCTCGCCAAGGCGTTCCCGCACATCCGCGCCAAGGACGCCCGCGCGGCGATGGCGGAACTGCCCGAGCTGAAGGACGTGGCCGAACAGCGGGAGAAGTACGGGCGGTTGTGGGAGCTGGTCGAAGGGCTCGACGCGCTGCCGCGCGGGATCGCCATGCACCCGTGCGGGGTGCTGCTCTCGGACGCCTCGCTGCTCGCCCGTACGCCCGTGGTGCCGACCAGCGGCGAAGGGCTTCCCATGTCCCAGTTCGACAAGGAGGACGTGGAGGAGCTCGGACTGCTCAAGCTCGACGTGCTCGGCGTCCGCATGCAGTCCGCGATGGCGCACGCCGTACGAGAGGTCGAACGCGCCACGGGTGCCTCCGTCGACCTGGACGCGGTCCCGCCTGGCGACCCGGCGACGTACGAACTCATCCGCAGCGCCGAGACCCTTGGGTGCTTCCAGATCGAGTCGCCGGGCCAGCGCGACCTGGTCGGGCGGCTTCAGCCCGCGACCTTCCACGACCTCGTCGTGGACATCTCGCTGTTCCGGCCCGGACCGGTCGCGGCCGACATGGTGCGGCCGTTCATCGAGTCCCGGCACGGCCGCAGGCCCGTCAGCTATCCGCACCCCGACCTGGAGGAACCGCTGCGCGAGACGTACGGCGTCGTCGTCTTCCACGAGCAGATCATCGCGATGGTGGACATCATGACCGGCTGCGGCCGCGGCGAGGCCGACCGGGTGCGGCGCGGGCTCTCCCACCCCGAGTCGCAGGGCCGGATCAAGGTGTGGTTCGCCCAGCACGCGGCCGCGAACGGGTACGACGCCGAGACGATCCAGCGGACCTGGGAGATCATCGAGGCGTTCGGATCGTACGGATTCTGCAAGGCGCACGCCGTCGCCTTCGCCGTGCCGACCTACCAGTCCGCCTGGCTCAAGGCCCACCACCCGGCCGCGTTCTACGCCGGGCTGCTCACCCACGACCCCGGCATGTACCCGAAGCGGCTGCTGCTCGCGGACGCGAGGCGGCGCGGGGTGCCGGTGCTACCCCTCGACGTGAACCGGTCCGCGGTCGCCCACACCATCGAACTGGTGTCCGATGAGGGTGGGCGGTCCGGTGGCCGCTGGGGCGTGCGGCTCGCGCTGTCCGACGTGCACGGGATCAGCGAGGCGGAGGCGCGGCGGATCGACGAGGGCCGCCCGTACTCCTCGCTGCTCGACTTCTGGCAGCGGGCCAGGCCCGGCAGGCCGGTGGCCGAACGGCTCGCGCAGGTGGGCGCGTTGGACGCGTTCGGCGGCAACCGGCGCGATCTGCTCCTGCACCTCGCCGAACTGCACCGCGGCGCCCGCGGCTCGTACGGCTCGCAACTCCCCCTCGCGGGCGGCCGGAAGACCGCCGCCGTCGGCCTGCCCGACCTCGGCGAGGCCGAACGGCTCAGCGCCGAGCTCGGCGTCCTCGGCATGGACGCATCGCGGCACCTCATGGGCGACCACTACGCGTTCCTGCAGGAGCTCGGCGTGACCTCCGCGAAGCGGCTGCGGCTGGCCGAGAACGGGCAGACCGTCCTGGTCGCGGGCGCCAAGGCGGCCACCCAGACGCCGCCCATCCGCTCCGGGCGCCGCGTCATCTTCACCACCCTCGACGACGGCACGGGCCTGGTCGACCTCGCCTTCTTCGACGACAGCCACGAGCGGTGCGCGCACACCGTCTTCCACTCCTGGCTGCTCCTCGTCCGCGGCGTGGTCCAGCGGCGCGGCCCGCGCAGCCTGTCCGTGGTGGGCGCGGCGGCGTGGAACCTCCAGGAGCTGGTCGAGCTGCGCGGGACGGGCGGGCTCGAAGCGGTGGGGGAGCGGCTGGCGGCGCCCGTCGCCGTCGCGGATACGGACGCCGATACGGACGCCGATACGGACGCCGATACGGGACGGCGGATCCGTATGCCCACCGGCTACGAGATGAACCCGTGGGCCGACCTTCAGCCACCCGGCGAAGGGCCCCCGGGAGGACGGAAGTTGTGGCACCGGAGCCAGGGGAGCGCGGGATGATTCTTTGTGTACGGTTCCTGACGGGCGCGGACAGTGATGCCCTGCTGCCCGAACTCATCGCGCTGCTCGGCGAGTTGACGCCCGTCGTCGAGGCCGCGCCGCCCGACACGGCCCTCGCCGACGTGCGCGGCGCCCTGCGCTACTTCGACCGGGACGCCGAACAGCTCGCCGCGCTCGTACGGGTCCGCGCGCTCGCCCTGCACGGCGTGGACTGCGTGATCGGCGCGGGCCCCAACCCGATGCTGGCCAGGATGGCCGCTCGGGAGGCGGGGCCCGGGCAGACCCGGGTGGTGCCGGCGACGGCCGACGGCGTACGGGAGTTCCTCGACCGCAAGCCGGTCGTCGCCCTCGAAGGCGTCGGCCGGGCCACCGCCCGCACCCTGTGCACCTACGGCCTCGACTCCGTCGACCGCGTCGCCGCCGCACCGCCCGGCACACTCCAGCGGATCCTCGGGGCGAAGACGGGGCGCGAGGTGTACGAGAAGGCGCGCGGCATCGACCGCACCCCCGTCGTACGCAACGCCGCGGCCCGCTCCCTCGCCGCCGAACGGCCCTTCGCCCGCGACGAGTTGGACCCCGCCAGGCACCGGCGCGCCCTGCTCTCGCTCACCGCGGAACTGGGGGCGCGGATGCGCGGCGCGAGCCAGGTGTGCCGCTCCCTGACGCTGACGGTGCGCTACGCCGACCGTTCCACCACCACCCGCTCCCGCGCCCTGCGCGAACCCACCGCGCACTCGGCGTCCCTGACCGCCGCCGCGTACGGCATGTACGAGGCCCTCGGCCTGCAGCGCGCCCGGGTACGGACGCTCTCCCTGCGCGCGGAGGGCCTGGGCCCCGCCGAACAGGCCGCCCGCCAGCTGACCTTCGACCCGGTCGACGACAAGGCCCGCCGCCTGGAGGCCGCGACGGACCGGGCGCGGGCGCGGTTCGGGGAGGGGGCGGTGGGGTTGGGGGCGCTGGCGGCGTAGGGCTGACTTTTCCCCTCCCCGCCCCTTCCCGAATCTCCTAAATCGCCGGAGGGGCTCAAAATTGAGCCCCTCCGGCGATTGAGGAGCGGGGCCCGGGGCGGAGCCCCGAAGCTCCGCAGGATTTCGGGAAGGGGCGGGTAGGGGAAAGAAGCCCCCGTCAAGCCAGCACCTTCCGCAGCGCGTACCCGAACACCACCCGGCCCGCCCGCGCCGTCAACGCGTCCAGGAACCTCGGCAGGGGGCGTACCCGCAGGTCCTCGCGCCACACCACGTACGAACCCGTGCCGAGGGGGCGTACCTCGATCTCGGCCCAACCCGTCAGGAATGAGCCCGTCTTGACCAGTCGGCAGTGGCCGAACTCGCTGTCCCCGGCCGGGGGTTGCCAGGCGGTGACCTCCATCGGGTCGTCGAAGGCGAACCGGCCGACTCCCGTGCGGGCCACGAAGCAGGTGCCCGTACGGGTGGGCGGGGCCGTCAGTACGGCCGTGCGCGTCAGCGGGACCTGCGCGGCGTGCCGCGGCCAGTCGGTGACGCGTCGCCAGGCCTCGGCGGGGGTGAGCGGGCAGCGGTGGGCGATCCGGAACTCGGGCACCCGGCCAGCGTACGCAGGGCCGCGCCGCCGCCCCCGAGGTGAAGGAAGGGGAGCGGCGGCGCGGCGGAACCGGCGTGCAGGCGCCGGGGTTCGGGAGCCGGACGGGCGTCAGCGGCTGTGGCGGCCGCCCGCGGTGGCGCGGCGGCGGACCGAGCCGAACAGGGCCGCGGCGCCGACGGCGAGGGCCGCGGCACCGCCGATCGCGATGTACGGGGTGGTGGAGTCGCCGCCGGTCTCGGCGAGCTCCGTACCGGTGGCCGCCGCGGGCTCGGCGGCGCCGTTCGCCTCGGGCGCGTTGCCGGTGTCCTCCTGCGGCGCGGCGCCCCCGGCGGTCTCGGCGGCCCCAGCCTCCTGGTGCTGCGCACCGTGCTCGGCGTGGTCGCCGCCGTGGCCGGAGTGGTCCACCGTGGACTTCTCGGCGCCCGCGTCGATCTGGTCGCCCGACGGAGCCTCGGCCTCCGGCGCCTTCGCGGCGCTACCGCCGTCCTTGCCGAACGTCACGTCCGAGCAGGTGTAGAAGGCCTCGGGGGAGTCCGAGCGCTGCCAGATGCTGTAGACGAGGTGGCGCCCTGACTTGTTCGGAACGGTGCCGTCGAAGACGTACTCACCGTTCTCCAGCTTCGGGTCGGTGACCTTCGCGAACGGCTCCGACTCCAGGTCCGACCACTTCAGCGGCTTGCTCGGGTCGTAGCTGTCCTTGGTGATGTACAGCTCGAAGGAGCCCTTGTGCGGGGCGGTCGCCTTGTAGCGGAACGTGTGCTTCCCGGCGCCGAGTTCGCTGGCCGGCCAGTCGGCGCGGGGCAGGTCGAGGCCCTTGTACTTGTCGCGGCCCGCGCTGCAGAGCTTGCCGTCCGGGATGATCTCGCGGTGCTTGCCCGCGGCGTCGGCGATGTTGACCTCGTTCCAGTCGTAGAAGGCCTGCGCCCCGCTGGCCTCGACCGCGGCCTTGCAGGCGGCCGACTTCGGCGACTCCGGGCCCTCGGCGAAGCAGGCCGAGACGCGGCTGACCGGGTCCGTCATCGAGCCGTGCGCGGCGGCGGGGGAGGCGGCCAGGGCGGTCAGCGCGAGCGGAGCGATGCCGAGGGCGGCGACGGAGGCGACGGTGCGGCGCGTGGTCATTGGGGGTCTCCTCGAAACGGTTCAACAGGGTTCTGCCTGAGACGAGCCCTGGGGGTTGGCGAGTTCGAAGCTAGCCCCTGGAAACCGTGAAATCGCCTGCTGAGGCCGGGTCTTGGTGATCCTTATGGTCGCTTTAAGGGTCGGCTCAGAAGTGGTTAAAGACAGCGTGCGGAACGTCCGGTTTCTCCCCGGAGCCGTGTTCGCCGGAGCTCATCCCACCCACCGGTACCGCCGCTCCGGCCGCCCCGTACCCCCGTACTTGAGCGTCACCTCGACCCGGCCCGTGTCCGCGAAGAACTCCAGATAGCGGCGGGCGCTCACCCTCGACAGGGAGCCCGCCTCGGCGCACTGCGTGGCGGACAGGCCGCCCGGCTCCGCGCGCAGCACCCGCTCGACCAGGTCCGCCGTATGGGCCGCGAGGCCCTTCGGCAGTTCGCGGGAGCCCGGCGGGCGGGTGCCGAAGATCTGGTCGACGTCCTCCTGGCGGGCCTCGCCCAGGTCGTCGAGGCGGGCCCGCAGCGCGGCCACATGCCTCAACTGCTCTTGCAGCGCCGCCTGGTTGAACGGCTTGATGAGGTAGTGCAGCGCCCCGGCGCGCAGCGCGGAACGGATGATGTCGCCGTCCCTGGCGGCCGTGATGAACAGCGCGTCCACCCGCGGCCGCCCGGGATCGCGCTCCTCGGCGGCGCGCAGTTCGCGCAGGACGGAGATGCCGTCCATGTCCGGCAAGTACACGTCGAGCAGGACGAGATCGGGGCGCAGCCGCTCGGCCGCGCGCAGCGCGTCGGCGCCGCTGTGGGCGACACCGACCACCGTGAATCCGTCCATCGCGGACACGCAGCGGCCGTGCAGCTTGGCCACCATGAAGTCGTCGTCCACGACCAGCACCTTCGTCATCGCCGCAGGCTAAGCGCGTGACCACAACGACCACAACGTCCGTTGCTTGCGGAAGGGAGACAGCTTGTTCACGCACGGGCAACATGTGGGCCACTTCACAAGCCTTCACGGGACCTTTATCTGTGAATTCCGTCAACGAGTTCCGTCAACGAGTTCCGTCCACAAATTCCGTCTACGTACCGACAGGTGGTGGCACACGTGCGCCTGCGCACTCCCCTCGCCCTGCTCGGGGCCGCGCTGCTCGTGCTCGCCGGGCCGCCGCTGCTCACCTCGGGCAGCGGCGCCGACACCGGCACGCAGATCCCGGGCCTGCGCTTCATGGTTCCCAACACCCCGGGCGGCGGCTACGACATCACGGCCCGCACCGCCGCCAAGGACGCCGAGGACGCCGGCCTCACCCACAACATCGAGGTGTTCAACCTGCCCGGCGCGGGCGGCACCGTGGGTCTGACCCGGCTCGTCGGCGAGCACGGCAACGGCAAGCTCGCCATGTCCATGGGCCTGGGCGTGGTGGGCGCCGTACGCTCCAACGACTCGCCCAAGACCCTCGCCGACACCACCCCGATCGCCCGCCTCACCGAGGAGCAGGACGTCGTGGTGGTCGCCAAGGACTCCCCGTACAAGACCATCGAGGACCTGGTCGACGCCTGGAAGAAGAATCCGGGCAAGATGCCCGTGGGCGGCGGTTCCTCGCCCGGTGGGCCCGACCACATCGCGCCCATGCTGATGGCGCGGGCCGCCGGGATCGAGCCGAAGAACGTCAACTACGTACCGTTCGACGGCGGCGGTGAACTCCTCGCCTCCATCCTCGGCAACAAGGTCGCCTTCGGGGTGTCGGGCGTCGGCGAGTACCTGGACCAGATCAGGTCCGGGGAGCTGCGGCTGCTCGCGGTGACCGGGCCGAAGCGGGTCAAGGGCCTGGACGGGCCGACCCTCAAGGAGTCCGGCTACGACGTGAACTTCACCAACTGGCGCGGCATCGTCGCCCCGCCGGGCCTGAGCGAGGCCGAACGGGAGAAGCTCACCGGCCTCGTGGAGAACCTGCACAAGTCCGAGCAGTGGCAGAAGTCCATGAAGAGGAACGGCTGGGAGGACGCCTTCGCCACCGGCGACGAGTTCGGCGACTTCCTCGACGCCCAGGACAAGCGTGTCGTGTCCGTACTGAAGGAGCTAGGCCTGTGACGACCGCGACCCCTGAGTCCCCTGAATCCCCTGAACCCCCTGAGTCCCCTGGGGCACAGCCCGAGCCGCGCCGGTCCTGGCTCAAGGAACACTCCGAACTCGGCGTGTCCGTCCTGCTGCTGGTGCTCGGCCTGCTCGTCCTCACCGACGCCCTCACCATGGACGTCGACATCGCGCAGCGCGGCCCCATCGGCCCGAAGACCGTGCCGATCGCGGTCGGCGCCGGGCTGCTCCTGATCGCCGTACTGCTCGCCGTCGACGTGCTGCGCGGCGGCCGCGGCGAGGCCGAGAGCGGCGAGGACGTCGACCTGTCCGAACCGGCCGACTGGCGCACGGTCCTGCTGCTCGCCGGGGTCTTCCTGGCGACCGCCGTCCTGATCGACCCGCTGGGCTTCCCGGTCGCCGGGGCGCTGCTCTTCTGGGGCGCGGCCTTCACGCTCGGCAGCCGCCGCTACGACCGCGACCCGCTGATCGCCGCGGCGCTCTCACTGCTGACCTACGTCGTCTTCAACAACCTGCTCGGGGTGCCGCTGCCCGGCGGTCCGCTGATGGGAGTGCTGTGACATGAACGCCCTCAACTCCCTGATGGACGGCTTCGGTACGGCGCTGTCCCCGCTCAACCTGCTGTGGGCCGCCATAGGTGTGCTCCTCGGCACCGCCATCGGCGTGCTGCCCGGCATCGGCCCGGCCATGGCCGTCGCCCTGCTGCTCCCGGTGACGTACGGACTTGACCCGACCGGCGCGTTCATCATGTTCGCCGGGATCTACTACGGCGCGATGTTCGGCGGCTCCACGACCTCCATCCTGCTCAACACCCCCGGTGAGAGCGCCGCCGTCGTCGCGGCCATGGAGGGCAACCCGATGGCCAAGTCCGGGCGCGGCGCGCAGGCGCTCGCGGCCGCCGCCATCGGCCACTTCGCGGGCGGCATGGTCGGCACGATCCTGCTCGTCGCGCTCGCCCCGAAGATCGCCGAACTCGCCGTCGACATCGGCGCACCCGACTACTTCGCCATCATGGTCCTCGCGTTCATCGCGGTGACCAGCGTCCTCGGCTCCTCCCGCATCCGCGGCCTGGCCTCCCTGCTCATCGGCCTCACCATCGGCCTGATCGGCCTCGACCAGATGACCGGACAGCAGCGCCTCACGTTCGGCTCGCTCCAACTCGCCGACGGCGTCGACGTGGTGATCGTCGCAGTGGGTCTGTTCGCGATCGGCGAGGCGCTGTGGGTGGCCGCCCATCTGCGGCGGGGCAGTGCCGAGGCGATTCCGGTCGGCCGCCCCTGGCTCGGCAGGGCGGACGTCAAGCGGTCCTGGAAGTCCTGGCTGCGCGGCCCCGCCATCGGCTTCCCGTTCGGCGCGATCCCGGCAGGCGGCGCGGAGATCCCCACGTTCCTCTCGTACGTCACCGAGAAGCGGCTCTCCAAGCACAAGGACGAGTTCGGCAAGGGCGCCATCGAAGGTGTCGCGGGCCCCGAGTCCGCGGCCTCCGCCTCCGCCGCCGGAACGCTGGTCTCCATGCTCACCCTCGGCCTCCCGACCACCGCGGTCGCGGCCGTGATGCTCGCCGCGTTCCAGCAGTACGGCATCCAGCCGGGCCCGCTCCTCTTCGAGCGCGAGCCGGAGCTGGTGTGGGGCCTGATCGCCTCGCTGTTCGTCGGCATGGTGCTGCTGCTCGCCCTGAACCTGCCGCTGGCCCCGCTCTGGGCGAAGCTCCTGCGGATCCCGCGCCCCTACCTCTACGCGGGCATCCTGTTCTTCGCGGCGGTCGGCGCGTACGCGGTCGGCGGCGAGTCGCTCGACCTGGTGATCCTGCTCGTCATCGGCCTGATCGGCTTCGGCATGCGGCGCTACGGACTGCCCGTGCTGCCCGCCGTCATCGGCGTCATCCTCGGCCCGGCCGCGGAGCAGCAGCTGCGCCGCGCCCTGCAGATCAGCGACGGCAGCGTCACCGGGCTCGTCAACACGCCGTTCTCGGTGACGGTCTACGCCGTGGTCGTGATCCTGCTGGCCTGGCCGCTGCTCAAGAAGCTGATCAGGAAGAGCAGTTCGGACCGTTCGGACCGTTCGGACCGCACCGTGGACGCATGACACCCCCCGACGGCTTACCGGGCTCCGCCCCCGGACCCCGGCTCCTCAAGCGCCGGAGGGGCTCAAAAATGAGCCCCTCCGGCGCTTCAGGAGGCCTGTCCGGCAGGATGCTCAGCTTTCCGGCCACCACGTTCTGCGAACGTCCTCGCGGATCTCGGGGCGTGGCCGGGCGGCCTCCTCGCGGCGCTCCTCGGCGCGGCGCTTGGCGGGCCTGGTCAGGGGCTTGTGCAGGGTCTGGCGACGCATGACGGCCTCCTAGGGTGGAGCAGGCCTGGTTCCGCGTTCCGGAGGCAGACCCGGAAGAGGAGCGTCACCCATCGCCGCACCTCTGTCTGTGGCGTGCGTCACTCCCTCTGGTGCGCGGACCCGCGCGCAGAGGTGTGGACCCCGTTCTACGGGACTGTTCCTGCGCCCCGTGCGCCCCCTGTGCACTCCTGTGACGGGACGACTCCTCGCTGTCAGTGCCGACTGCGACCATCGGCGTCATGACGATCGACCGCACCGACCGCACCGACCGCACGGACCGGACCGACCGCACCGACCGCACCGACCGCACGGACCGCACCGTCCCCCGCGACCACACCGAGACCGCCTGGGCGGAACGGCTCGCGCAGTGGCTCCCGCCCGCCCCGGCGGACGTCCTCGGCCTCGGCTGCGGCACCGGCGGCCTGGCACTGCTCGCCGCCGAGCGGGGACACCGGGTCACCGCCGTCGACAGCGAGCCGAGGATGTCCGAGCGGGCCCGCGCGCGGCTCGCCGGGACCGGCGCCGAGGTGCTCGTGGGCGAGGCGAGCAGACCCCCGGTCGGCGGCCGCCGCTTCGACGCCGTCCTGGTCCGGCACGTGCTGGGGGCGCTGCCCGACCCGGAGGCCGCCCTGCGCCACTGGTGCTCCCTGCTCCGGCCCGGCGGGCGGCTCGTCCTGGTCGAGGGCGTGCGGGGCGAGCGCAGCCCCGTCGGCCTCCCCGCCGCCCGGCTCACCCGCGCCCTCGCCCCGCTCGCCGGCCGGGTGCACACCGAGTCGCTGTCGTCCGACGCCCGGCTGTGGGGCGGCCCGGTCACCGACGAGCGGTACGCACTGGTGGCGGTCGTGGACGGCCCGCGCCGCCACCGAGAGGTGGTCGACGTCCACCTGATCGTCCGCAGGGGCGGCGAGGTACTGCTCGCCCGCCGCGCGAACACCGGTTACGCGGACGGCCTGCTGCACGCACCCTCCGGCCACACCGAGGACGGCGAGGACGTACGGGAGGCGGTGATCCGCGAGGCCGAGGAGGAGGTCGGCCTGCGCCTGGCCCCGGACGACCTGCGGGTCGCCCTCGTGATGCAGCACCGCGGCCCCGGCACCGCACCCCGCATCGGCTGGTTCTTCGAGGCGGACCACGGCGCGGGCGGCACCCCCGTCAACTGCGAGCCGGACAAGTGCTCCGAGCTCGGCTGGTACGCGCTGGACGCGCTGCCGGACGACATGGTCGCGTACTGCAGAGCGGGCCTGGACGCGTACCGCGCGGGTGAGCGCTTCGTCCTCCACTGGCACGAGGACGACGACCCGATCGCGTACGACCCGAAGTCCGGGCGGGCGGTTCCGCTGCCGGTGAGCGGGGGTGCGGGCGATGCCCCGGGACAGGTGTGAGACGGACGGCCCGGGGCGCGGCTCAGCCGGTGAGGAGCGGGCCCAAGCCCTCGCCCGGAGCGCGGAGTTCGAGCTGGTCGAGGGCGGCCACGGCCTGCCGTGCGGCCGCAGGGTCCCGCTCCGCGAGGCCGCTCTCCGCGAACTCGTCCTCGTCCAGGCGCAGCACCGACGTGCGGTCGGCGGACACCCACAGGTCGAGGTCCAGGTCCTCCACGACGACCCCGGCCGCGCCGACCTCGGCCGGCCGGGTCACGTCGCAGTACCAGCCCTTCAACTCCCCGCTGCCCGACCGGACCTCCTTCACCGCGTACCACCGGTCCCGCCAGTAGTGCTCGGTGAACATGTCGCCCGGCTCGAAGCGTACGAAGCCGAAGTCCCGCACGCCCGCGCCCGCCCAGGCCGCCCGCACCACGAGATGGGTGCCGTCGTCGCTGAGCAGCGCCGCCGGATAGCTGATCTTCGTGCGCCCGGCCTTGCGCAGGACCACGTCCACGACCGCCTCAGCCGATGCCGAGTTCTCGGACATGCCGTACCTCCGTCGCACAGATCTCGTAACCGAACCACTTGTTGACCGCCAGCATCGGCTGGTTCCCCGCGTCGTTGCCGGTGAACGCCTCGGTGAGGCCCGCGGCCCGCGCCCGGTGCAGCGAGTGCGCCTTGACCAGCTTGGCCAGCCCCTTGCCCCGGTGGGCGCGCGTCACGCCCGTCATCCCCGAGGTGTACCGGCTGACCCGGTCCGTGCGGGCCGCGGTGAACGCCGCGGGCACCCCGTCCACCACGGCCACCACGGTGAGGTCGCGGTCCAGGCCCGGGTGCCCCCAGGTGCTGGTCAACCAGCCCTCGTAGTCGTCCAGTTCGGCCCCGACGTCGCTCGGCTCGTCCGCCGTCGTCTCCGCGTCGAGGGCGAACAGCGGCCGCGGATCGGCCGCGAAGTCCGCCGCCGTACGCAGCTCCACCCCGGCCGGGACCTCGGGCAGCGGCGGGAGCGTGTCCTCGGCCAGGCCGAGCCGCAGGAAGCGCGCGGAGCGGCGCGCCAGGTAGCCGCGCCGCTGCGCGAAGGCCCGGTTCCCCGGCTCGTCGAGCACCCAGGAGTAGACGGAGCTCGCGCCCGCGAACGCCAGATGCTCCTCGGCGGTGCGCACGAGCAAGGAGCCCGCGCCCTGCCCGAGGTGCTCCGGGTGGACGTACACGTTCGCGTACGCCTGCCCCGGCGTGCCGCTCTCGTACGCGAGACCGACCTGGGCGCGGCCCACCACCCGGCCGTCGATCTCGGCGACGAGCAGCCGATAGGCGCTCGCCGGGTTGGCGTGCGCCACCGACCATACGATCTCCTGGGGCGTGGTCACCAGGAACGGGATGGCCGCGCGCAGCACTTCGGCGGTCGCCTCGGCGTCCTCGGGGCGGAATTCTCTGACGAGCACAGTCATGGTGACGGACCGTACGACGCGAACCGCTGCCCGCGCCTTCGAATTTCCGGTCCGTACGCCAGAATCGAACCGTGACCCTCAAGATCCACGTCGACCACGAAGCCGGTGCGCCCTACGAGCAGGTGCGCGCCCAGATCTCCGAGCAGGCCAGGTCGGGCGCACTGCCCGTGGGCCACAAACTCCCGACGGTGCGCGGCCTCGCGGAGGAACTCGGCCTCGCCGCCAACACGGTGGCCAAGGCATATCGCGCGTTGGAGGCGGACGGGGTGATCGAGACCCGCGGCCGCAACGGCACGTTCATCGCGGCCGCGGGGGACGCGGCGGAGCGGCGTGCGGCGGCCGCCGCGCAGGCGTATGCGAGGGAGGCCCGTCGCCTGGGCCTCGGCCACGGCGCCGCCCTTGACGCGGTACGGGATGCGGTGCGGGCGGCGTACGAGTAGGTACGGGGAAGGGCTCGCGGACCACGTCCCGCACCGTCGACTCGGTCACCGCCGGATCGCCCAAGGGCTCGTCCTCACGCGCCGGACGGGCTGATTCTTCGGCCCCGGACGGGCTGATTCTTCGGCCCGTCCGGCGCTTGAGGACGAGCCCCTACAGGTACAACCCCGCATCCGCTGCGTCCCGCTGGTCCGGCACGGACGTCGGGCTCGTGCCGCGGCGCAGGGCGAACAGTTCGGCGAGCGTCGCGCCGTCCCGCCCCACGGCCTCCTCGGCGTCGGGGAAGCCCGCGCCCAGCCAGTCGAGGGACTCGACGCGGGTCAGTCCGCCCACCTCGATCCGGGCCAGGCAGCGCCCCGGGCGGACCACGGCCGGGTGCAGCCGCTCCAGGTCCTCGTTGGTGGTGACGCCCACCAGGACGTTGCGGCCCTGGCCGAGCAGTCCGTCGGTGAGGTTGAGCAGCCGGGAGAGGGCCTGGCCTGCGGTGTGCTTGGCCTCGCCGCGGATCAGCTCGTCGCAGTCCTCCAGGAGCAGCAGCCGCCAGCGGCCGCCCGCCGCGTCGTCCTCGCCGATCGCGATGTCCATGAGGTAGCCGACGTCGGAGAAGAGCCGCTCCGGGTCGAGTACGCAGTCCACCTGGCACCAGTCGCGCCAGGAGCGGGCGAGGGTGCGCAGGGCGGAGGTCTTGCCGGTGCCGGGCGGGCCGTGCAGGAGGAGCAGGCGGCCCGCGATGTCCTCGGGGGTGGTCTTCATCAGCCGGTCCATGGCCTCGGCGACCGGTGTCGTGTAGTTGGGGCGGACCTCGTCCCAGGTGCCTGCGGCGATCTGCCGGGTGGTGCGGTGCGGGCCGCGGCGCGGCGACACGTACCAGAAGCCCATCGTCACGTTCTCGGGCTGGGGTTCGGGCTCGTCGGCGGCGCCGTCCGTGGACTGCTTCACGATCTCGCGGGCGAGCTCCTCGGTGACCGCGGTGACGGTGACGTCCGCGCCCCGGTTCCAGCGGGAGATCAGCAGGGTCCAGCCCTCGCCCTCAGCGAGGGTCGCGCTGCGGTCGTCGTCGCGCGCGGCGCGCAGCACCGCCGCACCCGGGGGGATCAGGGTCAGGCCGGACTTGACGCGGTCGATCGACGAGCTGTGCGCGTACGGCTGCTCGCCCGTCGCGAAGCGGCCGAGGAACAGCGCGTCGACGACGTCCGAAGGGGAGTCGCTGTCATCGACGTTGAGCCGGATCGGCAGGGCACCGTGAGGGTCGTCAGCAGGCATGCGGCCCATGATCCGGCACACCCGCCGGTCCCGCACCGCATTTCCTCAAGGCCCGGCCGTGCTGCGGGGCGGGCCGGGCGACGTGGTTCCGGGCCGTGCCGGGCGGCGTGGTGCAATGAGGCGGCCCGGCGCGCCGAGCCGTGGCGGCCGGACCGGCAGATCCGTGCGGGGCGGGGGAGTTGACGTGCCGGGTTCAGCGCGGCCGAAACGGCGCAGGGCGGCACCTTCGGCGTTGGCGGTGGCACCGCGCGCACCCCGGCTACGACGTGAGCGAGGCGCCGGGGAGCGCGGCGGCCTGCGACGAGTCGGCGGCTCCCGAGGAGGCGGGGGCTCCCTCGGCCGAACCGGCTCCCGCGGCCGAACCGGCTCCCGCGGCCGAACCGGCTCCCGCGCCTGGCCCGCCATCACGCTCATCGTGCTCGCCCTGACCGCCTCCGCGACGGGCACCTTCTTCTGGTCGGCGCCGCTCTGGGGCACCCTCGCACCGCACTGGCCCGGCGGCGGTCACGGATTCGCCGTTCCTGCTCGCGCTCCAGCTCGGGGCGATCCGGCCCAAGCACCGCAACCGGGACGCCGATTGCTACGAGGTGGGCGGGGCCTCTGGTGCGCGTGCCGCGTCCGGAAGCGGGGCGGAAGCGAAGGCGCCCTCCGGGACCGCTGAGCCCCACCGAACTCCCTGGTAACTGAGCCGTTCTCATCTCCCGCTCCCAGCAAGGGAGTTGTCCTGTGAAGGGGCCGTTCCCAGGTCAAACCTGTTCCGCGTGAAGGTCCCCACACCGAACCTTCTTGGCATGGACACTCCCGGCGTCACCGGCCGCGTGCTACCACGGCTTAGGCAGAGATCCTGCTAAAGGGAGGTTCCATGAGACTGTCCCGAATCACGGCTTACGCCTCGTCACTTCTCCTTGCCACAGGCTTAGCTCTCACCGGAGCGGGCACGGCAGGGGCCACCGAGGGCGCGGCGGCCGAGGCCTATGTGGCGCTCGGCGACTCCTACTCCTCGGGCCTCGGCGCCGGCAGCTACGACAGCGGGAGCGGTGACTGCAAGCGCAGCACCCGGGCGTACCCCGTCCTGTGGGCCAACTCCCACTCCCCGTCGTCCTTCTCCTTCACCGCCTGCTCCGGCGCCCGCACCGGCGATCTGATCAACAACCAGCTGGGCCCCCTCAACTCCGGCACCACGCTCGTCTCCCTCACCATCGGCGGCAACGACGCGGGCTTCGCAGACGTCATGACCACCTGCGTCCTGCAGTCCGAGAGCAACTGCATCGCCCGCGTCAACGAGGCGAAGCGATACGTCGACACGACGCTTCCCGGCAACCTCGACAAGGCGTACAGCGCGATCCGCGGCAAGGCCCCCAACGCGCAGGTGGCCGTGCTCGGTTACCCCCGCTTCTACAAGCTGAACGGCGGCTGCGTCGCGGGGCTCACCGAGAACGAGCGCGCCGCCATCAACGGCGCCGCCGACCACCTCAACGCCGCCACCGCCAAGCGGGCCGCCGACCACGGCTTCGCCTTCGGCGACGTGGTCCCGGCCTTCACCGGTCACGAGATCTGCTCCGGCGACTCCTGGTTGCACAGCGTCAACTGGGGCAACATCGGCGAGTCCTACCACCCCACCGCCGCCGGTCAGTCGGGCGGATACCTGCCCAGCTTCAGCGGCACCGTGTGAGCAGTGCAGGACCGCGGGCAGGAGCTCCCGTACGACCGGGGCTCCTGCCCGTTCGCCGTGCCGTTCGACGACAGGTCAACTCTCCTCCCGCACAAGGAACTTGACGCGGAGGGTGACCGCTGATGCGCGCGGGGTAGCAGTTCGGCCCCGCGATCCGCCCTCGTAAACATCGCCACGCCGGAAAGTGGTGATCATCACAGACTGCAAGGGCTCGCGTCGCGTTACCGTCCACACAGGGCCGTCGGGACATGCCGCGTTCCGCCATCTGGAGGCATGGGCGAACAGGCCCTCGGCCGCCCCCGAGGTGACGGTCGGTCACCACGAGTCGGCCGCGCCCAACTTGTCCAACTCGCCCTGGAATCAGGCGTATTCAGAGAGTGAGCGTCAACATCCTTAAGGTGGAAGTGAATCCTGCGACCGGGATACACGGGTGTCAGTGTGGGGCGATAGGGTTAACCTGCCCGGGCCGGGTGCCCTCGTACGGGTGGGGAGTGACATGGAACAGATAACAGTGCGCAGCAGGGCGCGAATCCCTGCGATCACCTGCGGGAGCAGTGCGACCAGCTCTCGTCTCGACCGCCATCTGTCGGTGCTGGGCGGCCCCGCCGTCCCGCGGCGGGAGTCGGCGGACGCGACGTCGCTGATGCGCGAGCTCACGACGCGTGATGTGGCGCACGAGCGCACGAGCCGTGTGGCCCGTGTGCGCAAGGTCTCTCTCTTCGCGCCGCTCCGGCGGCTGACCCGCTCGCTCTTCGGCGGCCACTGAGCCGTCTGCGGCCACTGAGCCGTCTGCGGCGGCCACCCGGCCACCGTACGAAGCGAGCAGGACAGAGCAGAGCACGACAGAGCAGAGCACGACAGTGTGAGCCCGCAGCCCGCGGGCCACACCCCGGCCCGTCACACGCACAGGCCCGCCACGCACAGCCCGCCACGCTCAGGCGACCACACCGTCCCGGCGCAACGCTGCGATCTCGGCGTCCGACATCCCCACGGCACGCAGCAGCGCCCCGGTGTGCTCGCCGAGCGCGGGCACCGCTCCCATCACCGGTTCCGCCCCGCCCGGCAGCGTCACCGGCGGCAGCAGCGCCCGCAACGGCCCCACCGGTGACCCCACTTCGCGCCACCGCCCCCGCGCCGCCAGCTGCGGATGCTCCGCCACCTCCGTGACGTCCCGCAGCCGCGCGCACGCGATCCCTGCCTTCTCCAGACGCGCCAGCGCGGTGTCCGCGTCGAGCCGCACCAGGGCCTTCGCCACCAGCTCGTCCGTCGCCGCCCGGTGCGCCGTCCGCGCCGCGTTCGTCGCGTACGCCGGATCGTCCGCCAACTCCGGCCGCTCCAGGACCAGTTCGGCCAGGCGCCGCCACTCCCGGTCGTTCTGCACGGAGAGCAGCACACGCGCCCCGTCCGCCGTCCCGTAGGCGTCGTACGGGGCGATCACCGCGTGCGCCAGGCCCGTGCGGACCGGTGGCTCGCCGCCGTGCATCGCGTGATGCAGCGGATGGCCCATCCACTCCGCGAGGGCCTCCAGCATGGAGACCTCCACCGGGCCGCCGAGCCCTGTCGTCGACCGCCTGAGCAGCGCCGCGAGCACCCCCGAGAACGCGTACATCGCCGCCGCGATGTCGGCCGCCGGGATGCCCGCCTTCACCGGCTGCTCCGGCGTCCCCGTGACCGACACCAGGCCCGCCTCGCACTGCACGAGCATGTCGTACGCCCGCTTGTCCGCATACGGGCCGCCCGCCCCGTACCCCGAGATGTCCACCGCCACAAGCCGCGGATGCTCCGCGCACAGCGACGCCGCGTCCAGGCCCAGGCGGGCCGCCGCACCCTGCGCCAGGTTCTGCACGAAGACGTCCGCGTCCGCGATCAGTGCCCGTACGGCCGCGAGGCCCCGTGGATCCTTCAGGTCGACCGCCAGGGACTCCTTGCCGCGGTTCGCCCACACGAAGTGCGAGGCCAGACCGGCCGCCGCCGTGTCGTAGCCGCGGGCGAAGTCGCCGCCGTCCGGCCGCTCGACCTTGATCACCCGGGCGCCCAGATCGGCCAGTTGACGCGTGGCGAACGGTGCCGAGACGGCCTGCTCGACGGCGACGACCGTGATGCCGTCCAGGGGCAGCGGCTGCTGCTGCGGCTGAGGGGGACGCGGAGAGTTCTGCATGGTTCTTGATCCTGAACCCCGCGTAATGGCTTTGTCACCCCCGGATGTTGACGTGGCAACGATCACGGTCCAAGGTGCTGATCACCGCAAGCGCATGGCAGGTACACCGAACTGCGGTGTGCCCGTGCGCTGTTGTCCCCGTATGCCGCGATTCGCCGATGTCCTCGCCACCGCCCTCACCCCCGGAGGCCCGCGTGTGTGACCTGCACGATCAGCACGAGCACGACCACGAGACCGCCACCGCCGGACACCCCGCGCTCAGCCGCCGGCGCGTGGTGCAGCTCCTCGGCGCCGCGGGCGTCACGGCCGCCGCGATGAGCGCCGACGCCGACCCCGCGATGGCCGCCGCCTCCGAATCCGCCGATACGGACGGCCCGTACAAGGCACCCGAAGGGCTCGCCGAGGACAGCGCCGCCAAGCGGACCGCGCTCGGCTGGATCGCCTCCCACGCGGACCGGATCACCGGCCTCAACGAAGAGATATGGGAGCTGGCCGAGCTCTCCCTGCGGGAGTGGAAGTCGTCGCTCGCCCAGGCCGACTTCCTCAAGAAGGCCGGATTCCAGGTCGAGTTCGGCACCGCCGGATTCCCCACCGCCTTCACCGCGACGTACCGGCACGGCTCGGGCGGACCGGCCATCGGCTTCAGCGGCGAGTACGACGCGCTGCCCGGCCTCTCCCAGAAGAAGGGCGTCGGCCACCACGACCCCCTGGAGTACGTGCACGACCCGTACGCCCCCACGTACGGCCCCGGCCACGGCTGCGGGCACAGCGCGCTCGGCACAGCGGCGGCAGCGGCGGCCGCCGCCGTGGCACGGGCCGCGAAGAAGCACGACATGCCCGTGACCGTGAAGTTCTTCGGCTCCACGGCGGAGGAGACCCTGGTCGGCAAGACGTACGCGGTCTCGAAGGGTGTGTACGACGGACTCGACGCGTTCCTCGACTGGCACCCCTCGACCGCCAACGCCACCGGCTGGGGCAGCACCACCGCGATGACCGCCGTGACGTTCACCTTCCTCGGCGTCGCCGGGCACGGCGGCACCCCGCTCGGCAACAAGTCGGCCCTCGACGCCGCCGTGATGATGGCGACGATGTCGGAGTTCCTGCGCGAGGAGAATCTGGCACCCAGCGGCCGGCTCCACTGGGTGATCAACAACGGCGGCGACATCCCGAACGTCACCCCGGAGATCGCCGAGATCTCGTACTACGTACGCGAGGGCAGCCCCGCGCGTGTGCAGGTGCTGCTCGACAAGGTGATCGCCGTGGCCGAGGCGGCGGCGAAGGCCTCGCAGACCAAGGTGCGCCACCGCATCACCGCGGCCTGCTGGAACCAGCTGCCGTCCCGGTCCTTCGCCGAGCTCCTGCACGACAACATGCGGCAGATCGGTCCGCCCGAGTTCTCCGGCGAGGCGCAGGAGTTGGCGAAGGAACTGCAGAAGTCCCTCGGCCTGCCCGAGAAGGGCCTGCACACCGAGATCGGCGAGCTCAGCCCGCCCAACCCGGTCTTCATGGGCGGCGGTTCCACGGATGTCGCCGACATCAGCTGGAACGTGCCGACCGTGTCCTTGGGCGCGGCCCTCGCGCCCATCGGAACCAAGATGCACACCTGGTCCACGGCGGCCTGCGCGGCGGCGGCGCCCGGCCGGGCGGCGGTGCTCGCCGCGGCTTCGTACCTGGCGGCGACGGCGGTCGACCTGCTCACTCAGCCGGAGCGGCTGAAGGCGGTCAAGGAGGAGTTCGCCGAGCGGACGAAGGGGGTGGAGTGGAAGACGGCGCTCCCGGAAGGGTACGAGCCGCCGATGTACGAGCCGCCGGCGTGGTTCCTCAAGCGGACCGGCCAGAAGTGGCCCCCGAGCAACATCACGTGGCCGCCCGGGCGAGTGGTCTCGCAGGAACAGTTCTCCTCCCTGGGGCCGGAGTTGGCGCCGCAGAAGTAGGCCAGGCTTTCGGGAAGGGGCGGGGCGGGTCGGGGAGCATAGGGTTGCCGCGTGCCCGCGTATGCCGCCTCCACCACCCTGCTCCCGGTCAACCTGACTCTCGGCGCGGTCCTCGCCGTGCTGCTCGCGGTGGCCGCCTGCGTCGCCGCGTTCGCCAGGCTGAGCCCCGCCGAGGACCGGGGGCGCGCCCGCGAGATCGTCGTCGCCGGGCTGCGCGCCGCCGTCCAGCTCGCCGTGGTCTCCCTGCTGATCGGCTGGGTGGTCCGCTCCGTACCGCTGCTGCTCGGCTTCCTCGTCCTGATGTACGCGGTGGCCACCCGCACCGCCGGACGCCGGATCACCGCCGACGGCAGCTGGTGGTGGGCGGCCGTGCCCATCGGGGCGGGCGTCGTCCCCGTGGTCCTGGCGCTGCTGCTCACCGGGCTCGTGCCGCTCAAGGGCATCGCGCTGATCCCCGTCACCGGCATCCTCATCGGCGGCGCGCTCACCGCCACCGTGCTCGGCGGCCGCTGCGCCCTGGACGAACTCGACGCCCGCAAGGGCGAGGTGGAGGCGGCCATGGCCCTCGGCCTGAGCGACCCCGAGGCCCGCTTCCTGGTCGCCCGCCCGGCCGCGTCGGACGCGCTGATCCCCGGCCTCGACCAGACCCGCACGGTCGGCCTGGTCACGCTGCCCGGCGCGTTCGTCGGCATGCTCCTCGGCGGGGCGTCACCGGTACAGGCCGGCGCGGTCCAGCTCTTCGTGCTCGTCGCGCTGATGGCGGTGCAGGGGGTTGCGGTGGCGGCGGTGCTGGAATTGGTGGCGCGGGGGTGGCTGCATCGTGAGGTGGCCTAGGGGGCTTCTTCCCCACCCCGCCCCTTCCCGAAATCCTGCGGAGCTTCGGGGGCCAGCCCCCGGACCCCCGCTCCTCAATCTCCCCCAGCTACCGCTGGGAGGTGCCCCCAGAGAGGCTCAATTTCACAGCAGCGCGAACTGCCCGCCCGGACCCTCCTCCTGGTGGTCCAGGACCGAGGCGGGTCGGCGGGCCGTGTCCGGCACGGGAAGTACCCCCGCCGTACGCAACGCCTCCGCGCCGATCGGCGCCTCGGCCGCCGCGCGCGCCAACTCCTCCTGACGTGGGCGGACTTCGGCGAGAAGGGACAGGACCGTGATCAGTTCGAGCAGCTCGGACGTCCAGGTCTGCGGCCACTCCGACGGCCGCAGCGCCTCCAGGCCCTCCGGCTGCTCGGCCCACGAGCGCCGCTCGAACCACAGCTGAAGGACCCGTACCCCGCACACGTGGAAGTCCCAGGCCGCCGCCGGGACCGGGGAGATCCGGCCCTCGCCGATGTGCAGGGCCTCCTCCTCGCGGTCGTAGAGCAGCTCGGTGGGGCGGGCGGGCAGCGCGGAGCGGACGTACGGGCGGCGGCCGCCGGGGAGTTTGGGGCGCTCGCCGGTGCGCAGATGCAGCCACAGGACGCGGTGGCCGAGGTCCACGCCGTGCGCCCACACGTCCGGGTCGGCGGTGAGCGGGACCCGGCAGCCGGACGGGGTGCGGCGGGCCGTGGCCAGGCACCAGGCGAGCAGGTCCTCGGGGCGTACGTCCGTGCCGAGGCGGTCGGCGAGTGCGTCCAGGAGGCCGGGCGCCAGGTTGGGCTCGGTGCCGCCGGGGCGCCGGTAGAGCGGGCGGATCCGGCCGGGGCGCCCGGCGGGGGAGCGGCCGTCCGGCAGCAGCCCGGTGGCGACCAGCGCGGGCCCACCGGCCTCCGGCACGTGCCCGGGCTCGACGAGGAACAGCTGCTCGACGTCCGCGACCCGCCACAGCTCGGGCCTGGCCGCGTCGATCAGCCGGTGGTCGGGCAGCAGCCACTGCTCGTCGAACGGCCCGTGCAGCACCCGCACGGGCTCGGGGCACGGCCCGGACTCGTCGGCGAGCGGGCGCGTTCCGCTGCTCTGGCCGGGGAGCTGGGCGACGGAGGTGATCAGGGTGCGGGACCGGCTGGGGTGCAGCAGCACCTGACGCTTCTCGGCGTCCGCCCGTACGAACGCCGCCCAGCGCGCCTTCAGTGACGCCGCGTCCGGTGCCATCGGCCAGCCGCGGCCGAGCCGCAGCGGAGCGACCGACCAGGGCAGCAGATCGTCGAGCAGCGGGGCGGCGGAAACGGCTGCCACGTCCGATTGAGTCACGCACCGATCGTACGGCGTGATCAGTGGGCGTCCAGGGTGACCGTGAACGAGAAGCGGTCACCGCGGTAGTGGATGCGGGCGACGTCCAGGACCTCGCCGTCCTCGTCGTAGGTGACGCCGGTGTAGTGCAGGATCGGGCTGAGCAGCGGGACCTGGAGCAGGGTCGCCGTCTCCGGGTCCGCGAGCCGGGCCTCCACCGTGTCCGTGATGCGGCTGATGCGAAGCCGCACCACGTCCCGGAGCACCTTCGTCATCGGCCAGCGCTCCAGATCGGCCGGATCGATACGGGCGGCGACGTCCGGACGGACGTAGTTGCGCGCGTGGTTGGTCGGCTCCCCGGTCTGCTCGTCGCCGCGCAGCCGGTGGTACGTGGCCACCTCCGCGAGGCCCGGGAAGTACGCGGCGACATCCGCCGGCGCCGGGCCCTCGCCGTGGCTGAGCAGCTCGGTGCGCATGCCGGACTGCTGGGCCACGATCGCGTCGACCGAGCCCAACAGCCGTACCGGAGCGCCTCGTTCGGCGCTCGGCTCGATGAACGTGCCGCGTCGGCGGTGCCGGCTGATCAGGCCCTCGTCCTCCAGCTCCTTGAGCGCCTGGCGCATGGTCAGGACGCTCACGCCGTAGTGCAGCGCGAGCTGCTCCTCGGTGGGCAGGCGCAGCGGCGCCTCCGGGGTGCGGCCGAGTATCGAGGCGCGCAGCGACTGCGACACCTGGTACCACAGCGGCAGCTTGCGGTTGAGGACGATCGAGTCCGGGGCAAAGGCGGTCACGGCTGCTCCGCTCCGTAAGGATCCGCTCCGTCTTGCGACCGGTTCATGACGGAATGCGTGGGGTTGAGCTCAGGAGTGTCCCGAGCCTCAGACATTTCCTGGCCGGAAATGACGCTGGAGACCCTGCCACACATCGTCGTAGCCCGTCTGCAGGTGGGACGCCTCGGCCGCCTGCGGGGCGAGCGTCACGGGCCAGCGGGTCTCGAACATGAACGCCAGGCCGTCGTCGATCTTCTGCGGCTTCAGCTCGGCCGCGGACGCCTTCTCGAACGTGTCCCGGTCCGGTCCGTGCGCCGACATCATGTTGTGCAGCGAGCCGCCGCCCGGCACGAAGCCTTCGGCCTTGGCGTCGTACGCGCCCTCGATCAGGCCCATGTACTCGCTCATCACGTTCCGGTGGAAGTACGGCGGCCGGAACGTGTCCTCGCCCACCAGCCAGCGCGGCGCGAACACCACGAAGTCGACGCCCGCGAGCCCCGGGGTGTCGGTCGGCGAGGTGAGGACCGTGAAGATCGACGGGTCCGGGTGGTCGTAGCTGATCGAGCCGATGACGTTGAAGCGGTGCAGGTCGTAGACGTACGGGACGTGGTTGCCGTGCCAGGCGACGACGTCGAGCGGGGAGTGGTCGTAGACCGCCGACCAGAGGTTGCCGCAGTACTTGCTGACCACCTCCACGTCCCCTTCCACGTCCTCGTACGCGGCCTGAGGGGCCCTGAAGTCCCGTGCGTTGGCGAGGCCGTTGGCGCCGATCGGGCCGAGGTCGGGCAGCTGGAAGGGCGCGCCGTAGTTCTCGCAGACATAGCCGCGGGCGGTCGCGTCGAGCGGTTCCACGCGGAAGCGCACCCCGCGCGGGATCAGGGCGACCTCGCCCGGCTCGGCGCGCAGCAGGCCCAGTTCGGTGCGGAGCAGCAGGCCGCCGTGCTCGGGGACGATCAGGAGCTCGCCGTCGGCGTCGCTGAACACCCTGCGTTCCATGGGGGAGTTGGCGTGGTAGAGGTGCACGGCCATGCCGGTGCGCTGCGTCACGTCGCCGTTGCCGCCGACCGTCCACAGGCCGTCGAGGAAGTCGGTGCCGGGCGCGGGCTCGGGCAGCGGGTTCCAGCGCAGCCGGTTCGGGTCGGGCACGGACTCGGTGAACGGGGCCGTGCGCACCGCGCCGTTGTCGATCCGCGTGAACGCCGGATGCGCGGCGGAGGGGCGGATGCGGTACAGCCACGAGCGGCGGTTGTGGCCGCGCGGCTCGGTGAACGCGCTGCCGCTCAGCTGCTCCGCGTACAGGCCGAGGGGGGCGCGCTGCGGGGAGTTCCGGCCGTGCGGCAGGGCGCCGGGGACGGCCTCGCTGCTGTGCTCGTTGCCGAAGCCGGAGAGGTACGAGAGCCCCTCCGCCGTCTTCCGCGCCTGCTCGGTGCCGCTCATGTGTGCTCCCCGCTGCCGTAGGAATCTCGCAATCCTATGGTTCACCGTAGGATTGTGCGGTGGTCCCGTCAACAGATTCAGCCCGTCTGGGGGCACCTCCCAGCGGTAGCTGGGGGAGATTGAGGACGAGCCCGGAGGGCGATGGGGCGGGGTCTGGGGGAAGGCCCCAGGATGCCGAGCCCCGTGCCGCGGTGCCGACGACTGTTGCGCGAACCCCTTACGCTCACGCCCATGTCCTGGACCCCCGACCCCGACCCGAGCCGGCTCCGGCGCGCGCCCGTGCAGCAGCGCAGCGCCGAGCGGCTCAACCGGATACTCGACGCCTGCGCGGGCCTGCTCGACGAGGCCGGGTACGAGGCGCTGAGCACCCGCGCCGTGGCCGAGCGCGCGGACGTGCCGATCGGTTCCGTGTACCGCTTCTTCGGCAACAAGCGCGCCATGGCCGAGGCCCTCGCGCAGCGCAACCTCGACCGGTACGCCGAGCGCATCTCCGGGCGCCTGGCGACGGTCGGGCACGACGACTGGCGGACCGCCGTCGACGCCGCGCTAGACGAGTACCTGACGATGAAGCGCACCGTCCCCGGCTTCGCCCTGGTCGACTTCGCCGGGCCCGTGCAGGCGCCGTCCGAGGCCAACCATCTGCTCGCCGACCGCCTCGCGGACCTCCTCGCCCGGCACCTGGAACGCTCCCTCGACGCAGGTCTGCGCCGCTGCCTCCTGGTCGGCGTGGAGGCTGCCGACGCGGTGCTCCGCCTGGCCTTCCGCCTCCGGCCGGAGGGCGATCCCGAACTGATCAAGGAGACCCGGGAGTTGCTGCACGCGTATCTGGCGCGGGCGCTGGACTGAGCTCGCCGGGAGTGTGTGCGCCAGGGTCTCGCCCCCATGCGTACCGGTCGGTATGCTCGCGGCGGAGAGTGCGCCGCCGCTGCCGCCGCCCAGGGAGGGCCCCGTGTCCCGCAACGCCCGTACCGCGCCCCTTACGGATTCCCGTACCGCATCCCGCACCGAATCCGGTACCGAATCCCGTACCGCGCCCCGGATCTGCCCCCTCTGCGAGGCCACCTGCGGGCTGACCCTCACCATCGAGGGCACCCGGGTCACCGGCGCGCGCGGCGACCGCGACGACGTGTTCAGCCGTGGCTTCATCTGCCCCAAGGGCGCCGCCTTCGGCGCGCTCGACAGCGACCCCGACCGCCTCACCCGCCCCCTGGTCCGCCGCGACGGCACGCTCCAGGAGGCGAGTTGGGAGGAGGCCTTCGACGCGATCGCCGAGGGCATCAGGCCGCTCGTCGAGGAGCACGGGCCCGACGCGATCGGCGTCGTGCTCGGCAACCCCAACGTGCACACCATGGCCGGCGCCCTCTACCCGCCCGTCCTGCTCAGCTCCCTCGGCACGCGCCACCTCTTCACCGCCAGCACGCTCGACCAGATGCCCAAGCACGTCTCGTCCGGGCTCCTGTACGGCGACCCGCTGGCCATCCCGGTGCCCGACCTGGACCACACCGACCACCTGCTGCTCCTCGGCGCCAACCCCCTTGAGTCCAACGGCAGCCTCTGTACCGCGCCCGACTTCCCCGGCCGCCTCAAGGCCCTGCGCGAGCGCGGTGGCACGCTCACCGTCGTCGACCCGCGCGCCACCCGCACCGCGAAGCTCGCCGACCGGCACCTCGCGATCCGCCCCGGCGCCGACGCCCTGCTGCTCGCCGCGCTCGTCCATGTCCTCTTCGAGGAGAGCCTGATCTCGCTCGGCCGACTTGAGCCGTACGTGGAAGGAATGGGCCAAGTCCGGGACGCCGTGGGCGAGTTCAGCCCCGAGGCTGTCGCGGGCGCCTGCGACGTACCGGCCGCCGAGATCCGCGCCCTGGCCAGGGAGCTGGCCGCCGCGCCCGCCGCAGCCGTGTACGGCCGCATCGGCACCTGCACCGTCGAGTTCGGCACCCTCGCGAGCTGGCTCGTCGACGTCCTGAACGTGCTCACCGGCAACCTCGACCGGCCCGGCGGCGCCCTCTTCCCGCTCTCCGCCACCGACCGCGCACCCCGTCCCGCCGCGCCCGGCAAGGGGTTCCGGACCGGGCGCTGGCAGAGCCGGGTGAGCGGACACCCCGAGGTCAAGAGCGAGCTGCCCACCGCCGCCCTCGCCGAGGAGATCGACACCCCGGGCGAGGGCCGCATCCGCGCCCTGCTCGTGCTCGCCGCCAACCCGGTGCTCTCCGCGCCCGACGGCGACCGCCTCGACCGGGCCCTCGCGGGCCTGGACTTCATGGTGAGCGTCGACCCGTACCTGAACGAGACCTCCCGGCACGCGCACGTGGTGCTGCCCCCGCCGCCGCCCGCCCAGAGCGCCCACTACGACTTCGCCTTCAACGCCCTCGCCGTACGCAACCAGGCCCGCTACACGCGCGCCGCCGTCCCGCTGCGGGACGGTGCCCTGGACGAGTGCGAGATCCAGGCCCGGCTCGTGCTCGCCGTGTCCGGGATGCACGGGGCGCCGGCGCGCGCCGTGGACGACATGGTCATCGAGCGCGCCCTCGGCAAGGCCGTCTCCGACCCGCACCAGAGCGTGCACGGCCGCGACCCGAAGGAACTCGCCGCACAGCTCACCGGCGACAGCGGCGCCGAACGCCGCCTCGACCTGATGCTGCGCCTCGGCCCGTACGGCGACGGATTCGGCGCCGAGCCGGAGGGGCTGAGCCTCGCCAGGCTGCTCGCGAACCCGCACGGCATCGACCTCGGAGCCCTGGGGCCCCGCCTCCCCGAGATCCTGCGCACCCGCAGCGGACACGTCGAGCTGCTGCCCGAGCCGGTCGCCGCCGACCTGCCGCGGCTGCGCGCCGCCCTGGACCGCGACCCGGCCGGACTCGTCCTCGTCGGCCGCCGCCATCTGCGGTCCAACAACAGCTGGCTGCACAACGTCCCCGTACTCAACCGCGGCAGCAACCGCTGCACCCTGCACATCCACCCCGAGGATGCCGCCCGCGCCGGGATCGCCGACGGGGAGCACGTCCGCGTCAAGGGCGCCGGGGGAGAGGTCGAGGCGCCCGCCGAGGTCACCGCGACCGTGCGCAGGGGCGTCGTCAGCCTGCCGCACGGCTGGGGCCACGACCGGCCCGGCACCCGTACGACCGTCGCGGGGGCGACTCCCGGGGTGAACAGCAACCAGCTGCTCGACGGGACGCTCCTGGACCCGCTGTCCGGCACGGCGGTCCTCAACGGGGTGCCGGTTCTGCTCACGCCCGTCGGCGGCGAAGAACCGCAGGCAAGGCTGTGACCTGGAGTTTTGCTCGTATTGCTCGCGTGTCAACATCTTGTTAACGCCGAATAGCGGGTCTTAACGTCGTCCGAACCGCCGGCCGTGGTGGGTGTTCAAGGGCGAACGTGAGAGGCCCCAAAATGCTGACAATCCTTGGCTTCGCCATGATCGCGACCTTCCTGGTCCTGATCATGATGAAGAAGATGTCGCCGATAGCGGCACTCGTGCTGATCCCCGCGCTCTTCTGCGTAATCGTCGGACAAGGAGCGAAGCTCGGGGACTACGTCCTCGACGGCGTCACCGATCTCGCGCCCACCGCGGCGATGCTGATGTTCGCGATCGTCTACTTCGGCGTGATGATCGACGTCGGCCTGTTCGACCCGGTCGTCCGAGCCATCCTGCGGTTCTGCAAGGCCGACCCGATGCGGATCGTCGTCGGCACCGCCCTGCTCGCCGCGATCGTCTCCCTCGACGGCGACGGCTCCACCACCTTCATGATCACCGTCTCGGCGATGTATCCGCTCTACAAGCGGCTGAAGATGAGCCTCGTCGTGCTGACCGGTGTCGCCGCCACCGCCAACGGCGTGATGAACACGCTGCCCTGGGGCGGCCCCACCGCCCGCGCCGCGACCGCCCTCAAGCTGGACGCCACCGACATCTTCGTGCCGATGATCCCGGCGCTCGCGGTCGGTCTGCTCGCCGTCTTCGTCCTCGCTTACGTCCTCGGCCGCCGCGAGCGCAAGCGCCTCGGCTACCTCTCCCTCGAAGAGGCCACCGAGACGGTCACCGAGACCGCCGACGAGAAGGTCCTCGTCGGCGCGGGCTCCGGCAACGGCAACGGCAACGGCAAGGGCAACGGCAAGGGCACCGGCAAGGGCTCCGGCTCCGCCGAGGGCTCCGGCACCGGCGGCGGCGACCACAGCGCCCCCGCGTACGAGAACGAGGACGGCGAGACCTTCGTCGGGCTCGACCCGAACCGCGCCACCCTGCGCCCCAAGCTGTACTGGTTCAACGCGCTCCTGACCGTCGCCCTGCTCACCGCGATGATCACGGAACTGCTGCCCATCCCGGTGCTGTTCCTGCTCGGCGCCGCGCTCGCGCTCACCGTCAACTTCCCCAACATGACCGACCAGAAGGCCCGGATCGGGGCCCACGCCGAGAACGTCCTCAACGTCTCCGGCATGGTCTTCGCCGCCGCCGTCTTCACCGGCGTCCTGTCGGGCACCGGCATGGTCGACTCCATGGCCAAGTGGATGGTCAGCTCCATCCCCGACGGCATGGGCTCGCAGATGGGCCTGGTCACCGGCCTCCTCTCGCTCCCGCTGACCTACTTCATGTCGAACGACGGCTTCTACTTCGGCATCCTGCCTGTCCTCGCCGAGGCAGGCGCCGCCCACGGCGTCGCCCCCGTGGAGATCGCCCGCGCCTCCATCGCGGGCCAGCCCCTGCACATGTCGAGCCCGCTGGTGCCCGCCGTCTTCGTCCTCGTCGGCATGGCCAAGGTCGAGTTCGGCGACCACACGAAATTCACCGTCAAATGGGCCGCGCTCACCTCGCTCGTGGTGCTCGCCTCCGGAATCCTCTTCGGGATCATCTGACCCATGCGGGACGGCAGTTCAGGGCCCGGAAGGGCATGGCTCCTGCGCCTCGTCATCGCCTTCGGCTTCGCCCAGGCGGCGGTGTCGATGGCGCGGCCCGCCGTGTCCTACCGGGCCCTGTCGCTCGGCGCCGACGAACGCGCGATCGGCGTCATCGCGGGTGTGTACGCGCTCCTGCCGCTGTTCGCGGCCGTCCCCCTCGGCCGCCGCACCGACCACGGCCGGTGCGCGCCGCTGCTGCCCTTCGGCGTCGTCCTGATCGCCGGCGGCTGCGCCCTGAGCGGCGCCGTGAACTCCCTGGCCGCCATGGCCGCGTGGAGCGGCGTCATGGGGCTCGGGCACCTCTGCTTCGTGATCGGCGCCCAGTCGATCGTCGCCCGGCAGTCCGCACCCGCCGAACAGGACCGCAATTTCGGCCATTTCACGATCGGCGCCTCACTCGGCCAACTCATCGGCCCGATCGCCGCCGGACTCCTCATCTCCGAGCAGGACGGGGCGATGGCGCGGACCAGCGCACTCGCCCTGATCGCCGCCGCCGCGGTCGCCGCCGTCGCCTTCACCTCGCTCTGGCGCATCGAGCACCGCACCGCGACCGGAACCCGCACGGAACAGGGCTCCAAGGTCCCTGTGCACCGCATCCTGCGCACCCGCGGCGTCCCCGCCGGGATCCTCATCAGCCTGGCCGTGCTCTCCGCCACCGACATCCTCACCGCGTACCTGCCGGTCGTCGGCGAGCACCGCGGCATCGCGCCCGCCACCATCGGCCTCCTCCTGAGCCTGCGCGCCGCCGCGACCATCGCCTGCCGACTGGTCATGACGCCGATGATCCGGCTGATCGGCCGCACCGCCCTGCTCGTCACGACCTGCCTGCTCGGCGGCCTGCTCTGCGCCGGGATCGCCCTGCCCGTACCGGTGTGGGCGCTCGCCCTGATGCTCGCCCTGCTCGGCTTCTGCCTCGGTGTGGGCCAGCCGCTGTCCATGACGACGGTCGTCCAGGCCGCCCCCGAGGGAGCCCGGTCCACCGCCCTCGCGCTGCGCCTCACCGGCAACCGGCTCGGCCAGGTCGCCACCCCCGCGTCCGCCGGACTCGTCGCCGGAGTCGCGGGCGCCGCCGCGCCGTTCCTGATGCTCGGCGCGCTCCTCGTGGCCGCCGCGGGGCTCGCGACACGCGGAGGTCTGCGGTCGCAAAGCACGACCGGCGTAAGGGGGTCAAAATCGGCCACGAAGGATCACGCACGGCACTGACCAGCGTGAATCCAGCCACACTGCGCCCCAGGGTTAACCCGCCGTTCACACGGCAACTTGCACACTGGACACAGCACTTGGGCACAATGGTGATCACCGCCTGGCGGCACACCGCGCGCCCGAGCGCGAGCTGCGTTTGCCGTTCCAGGAGTGAACCATTCAGGGGTGCTCCGACGTTCCCTGAGTGAACCGTCCAGAAGTGCAAGGGGGTTGAGATGCGTCGATGCCGCGGCCTGTTCGGTGCGCTGACCGTCGCCCTCTGCGCCCTCCTCGCCCTCGCGGTCACCACGGACAGCGCCATGGCCCACCCGGGCGCCCCGACCTCCGCGGCCACCATCCCGTACGCCGCGGCCGCCGCGGCGCCCGCCTCCTTCGGCGCCCCCGCCGCGGCGGGCCAGGGCCACAGCGCGTCCAACGTCGAGCAGGACCGCCACCCGGGTCCGTTCGACGACTGCCGGCACCGGCGCGCGATCCGCGCCTCGGTCGCCGCGCCCGTGGCGCAGCCCGAGCCCTGCGACTGCTGCGCGTCGCCCGAGCGCCCCGCCCACACGGTGCGCGTCCCGAGACCGGTCAGTGGCCACGCCGCCGTCGCCGCGGCCCCCGACCCGGGCGAACGGCCCGCCCTGCTGCAAGTGTTCCGCTGCTGATCCCCGCCCCCTCTCCGGGCCGCATCCCCGAAGGTCACCCGCCCCGCGGCACGCGCGTACGTTCAAAGACGAGTCCGTACGACAGCACCTGAGCCCGCGAGGCCCCGGCACCCTCGGCGCGGAACCGTCGCACTGTCGGCGGAACCCGCACCCACGGCACCACCCCCCACCCGCGGCCCCGAGCAACTCCCTTCCCCCGTACCGCACTTCAGTGCCCCCGACCACGTTTCCCGAGGGCGGCACCGGCAGCGCACATCCGACCGAGGCGTCCCTTCGCCCGGCGATGCGCCCTGCCCGACCGCCCGGCGTGGAACGCCTGGAGGAACCTTCATGCACTCGTTCATCGACCATGCCCGCGACTTCCCCGGCCGCATCGCCGCGGCGGGGCAGGAGCGCGAGGCCTTCGGCCGGCTCGCCGAAGGGCAGTCCCCCGAAGCCCTGTTCATCACCTGCTCCGACTCGCGGGTCATCCCCTCCCTGTTCACCGGCGCCCGCCCCGGCCAGCTCTTCGAACTGCGCACCGCGGGCAACGCCGTACCCGACTACGCGGAGGGCGCCAGCGGCGAGGCCGCCACCATCGAGTACGCGGTGAGCGTGCTCAAGGTCCCCGACATCGTGGTCTGCGGGCACTCGCACTGCGGCGCCGTCCGCGCCCGCGTGCACGGCGAGGACCTCGCGGCCGTGCCCGCCGTCGCCGGCTGGCTGGAGCGCCAGCTGCCGCACCTCCCGGTCCGCGAGCCCGGCTCCGGCGTCGACGACGACGCCCAGGTGGCCGGCTCGGTGCAGCGCCACGTCAAGGCCCAGCTCGACCGGCTCCGCCAATACCCCTGCGTACGCGAGGGATTGGCGGCCGGACGGCTGCGCCTGCACGGCTGGTACTACGCCATAGACACCGGCCTCGTGATGCAGCACGACCCGGCGGCCGACGCCTTCCTGCCGCTGTGAAGGGAACGAACACCATGCCTGCTCCCCCCTCCGAAACCGCTCCCGACACCCGTGGCGGCACCCTCCGGTACGACCTGACCGCCTCCCTCGTCGTCTTCCTCGTCGCGCTGCCGCTGTGCGTCGGTATCGCCGTCGCCTCCGGCGTCCCCGCCGAACTCGGCATCGTCACCGGCATCGTCGGCGGCCTCCTCACCGGCTTCCTGCCCGGCAGCTCCCTCCAGGTCTCCGGCCCCGCCGCCGGCCTCACCGTGCTCGTCTACGAAGCGGTGCAGGCGTACGGCCTGGCCGCGCTCGGCGTGCTCGTGCTCGCCGCCGGAGCGCTCCAACTCGCCATGGGCGCGCTGAAGCTGGGCCGCTGGTTCCGGGCCATCTCGCTCGCCGTCGTGCAGGGCATGCTCGCCGGTATCGGCCTGGTCCTGATCGCCGGACAGGTGTACGCCATGGCCGACCTGGAGGCGCCCGGCGGCGGCCTCGCCAAGATCGCGGGCCTGCCGGGGCTCGTCCTCGACGTGGCCGCGTCGTCCGAGGCGCTCGCCGCGCTCTGCGTCGGCGTCGGCACCATCGTGCTGCTCGTCCTGTGGCCGCGCTGGAAGGCCGCCGCCAAGATCCTGCCCGCCCCGCTGGTCGCCGTCGCCGCCGCCACGCTCGCCGTCGCCGTGTTCGGCCTGCCGGTCGCCCGGGTCGAGGTGCAGGGTCTGTTCGACGCCGTACAGCCGCCCGGCGGCGCCGGGTTCGCCGCGCTGGCCGATGTCGCGATGCTCGGCACCGTCCTCGCGTTCGCGCTGATCGCCTCGGCCGAGTCGCTGTTCAGCGCCGCGGCCGTGGACCGGATGCACGACGGCCCGCGCACCGACTACGACAAGGAGCTCATGGCGCAGGGCGCGGGCAACGCGGTCTGCGGCGCCCTCGGCGCGCTCCCGATGACCGCGGTGATCGTCCGCAGCTCGGCCAACGTCGCGGCGGGCGCCCGTACGAAGGCCTCCCGGATCATGCACGGCGTCTGGCTGCTGATCTTCGCGGCGGCCTTTCCGGCGGCCCTCGGCGTCATCCCGATCGCCGCGCTCGCCGGTGTCCTGGTACACGCCGGGGTCAAGCTGGTCCCGTGGAAGGACCTGAAGCCGCTGTGGCGCGAGCACCGGGGCGAGCTGGTGATCCTGGTCGTCACGGCCGTCGCGATCGTCGTCGGCAACCTCTTCGAGGGCGTGCTCATCGGCCTGTTCCTCGCCATCGCCAAGACGGCCTGGGAGGTCAGCCACGTCCACATCGACGTCACCGAGGAGCCCGTGGCCGAGGAGGGCGCGCAACCCGCCCTGAAGATACGGGTGTTGGGCAACGCGACCTTCCTGCGCCTGCCCAAGCTGCTCGACTCCCTGGAGTCGCTGCCCGACGAACGTGAGCTGCACATCGACCTCAGCGGTCTGCGCCACGTCGACCACGCCTGCGCGATGGCCCTGGCCACCTGGGAGGAGCGGCACAACGCCCTCGCGGGTGCGGCGCCGCCCGTGAAGATCACGAAGCCCGAACCGGAGGCCCAGGCGATGGCCGGAGCGAAGGCCTGACCCTCGCGGTCCTGCGGAACGGCCCGGCGGTGCACCCCACCGCCGGGCCGTTGCGTGTGTCCGTACGCTGCAACCGGGACACCAGGTGACTCTGGCGCCAGAAAACTAACACCGCTAGTTTGGTTCGCGGACGACGGAACCAGGCTCGGAAGGAGTGTCATGAAGGCGCACGACGGCATGTACATCGGTGGCGCGTGGCGGCCCGCCACGGGCGCGGACACCATCGCGGTGGTCAACCCGGTCGACGAGCAGGTGATCGCCCACGTCCCGGCCGGCACCGCCGAGGACGTCGACGCCGCGGTCGCGGCCGCACGCGCCGCGCTGCCCGGCTGGGCCGCGACCCCGCCCGCCGAGCGCGGGGCCGTGATCGGCGCCCTGCGCGACGCCCTGGCCGCCCGCAAGGACGAGATCGCCGAGACTGTCACCGCCGAGCTGGGCTCCCCGCTCCCGTTCTCCCAGATGGTGCACGCGGCCGTGCCGATCGCGGTGGCCGGTGGGTACGCGGAACTCGCCGCCTCGTACGCCTTCCAGGAGAAGATCGGCAACTCCACCGTGCTGCTCGAACCGGTGGGTGTCGTCGGCGCGATCACCCCCTGGAACTACCCGCTGCACCAGATCGTCGCGAAGGTCGCGCCCGCGCTCGCCGCCGGGTGCACCGTCGTCCTCAAGCCCGCCGAGGACACCCCGCTGGTCGCGCAGCTCTTCGCGGAGGCCGCGCACGAGGCGGGCGTCCCGGCCGGGGTGTTCAACCTCGTCACCGGTCTCGGCCCGGTCGCGGGCCAGGCGCTCGCCGAGCACGAGGGCGTGGACCTGGTCTCGTTCACCGGCTCCACCGCCGTCGGCAAGCAGATCGGCGCCACCGCGGGCGCGGCCGTCAAGCCCGTCGCCCTGGAGCTGGGCGGCAAGTCCGCCAACGTGATCCTGCCGAGCGCCGACCTGGCCAAGGCCGTCAACGTGGGCGTGGCCAACGTGATGTCCAACTCCGGCCAGACCTGCAGCGCCTGGACCCGGATGCTGGTCCACGCCGACCAGTACGACGAGGCGGTCGAGCTCGCCGCCGCTGCCGCCGCCAAGTACGGCGAGCGGATCGGCCCGGTCGTCAACGCCAAGCAGCAGGCGCGGGTGCGCGGTTACATCGAGAAGGGTGTGGCCGAGGGCGCCCGTGTGGTCGTCGGCGGCCCCGAGACCCCCCACGACCAGGGGTACTTCATCGCGCCGACCGTCTTCGCGGACGTACGCCCGGAGATGACCGTCGCCCAGGAGGAGATCTTCGGCCCGGTCCTGTCGATCCTGAAGTACGCCGACGAGGACGAGGCCCTGGCCATCGCCAACGGCACCGTCTACGGCCTCGCCGGTGCGGTGTGGGCCGGTGACGAGGCGGAGGCCGTCGCGTTCGCCCGCCGTATGGACACCGGTCAGGTCGACATCAACGGCGGCCGCTTCAACCCGCAGGCCCCCTTCGGCGGTTACAAGCAGTCCGGCGTCGGCCGCGAGCTGGGCCCGCACGGCCTGGGCGAGTACCTCCAGACCAAGTCCCTGCAGTTCTGAGCCTGTTCCGGAATTCCGAGGAGTACGCCACGTGGTCCGCGCCGCCGTTCTGCCCGCTGTCGACTCACCCCTGGAGATAAGGGAGATCGACCTCCCCGAGCCCGGCCCCGGCCAGGTCCGGGTCCGTCTCGCCGCCGCCGGGGTCTGCCACTCCGACCTGTCCCTGTCCAACGGCACCATGCGGGTGCCCACCCCCTGCGTGCTCGGCCATGAGGGCGCCGGCACCGTCGTCTCCGTCGGCGAGGGCGTGACCCACGTGTCCCCCGGTGACGGTGTCGTCCTCAACTGGGCGCCGTCCTGCGGGAGTTGCCACGCCTGCGCGATCGGCGAGGTGTGGCTCTGCACCAGCGCCCTCGCCGGAGCCGCGAACGTCTACGCGAAGCTGCCCGACGGCACCGAGCTGCACCCCGGCCTGAACGTCGCGGCGTTCGCCGAGGAGACCGTCGTCGCCGCCAACTGCGTGCTGCCCGTGCCGGACGGCGTACCGCTCACCGACGCGGCCCTGCTCGGCTGCGCCGTCCTCACCGGGTACGGGGCGGTCCACCACTCGGCGCGCGTACGCGAGGGCGAGTCGGTGGCCGTCTTCGGCGTCGGCGGCGTCGGCCTCGCCACCCTCCAGGCGGCCCGGATCGCCGGGGCGGGCCCGATCGTCGCCGTCGACGTCTCCCCGGAGAAGGAGGAGCTGGCCCGCGCGGCCGGAGCGACCGAGTATGTCGTCGCCTCCGACACGACCGCCCGCGAGATCCGCAAGCTGACCGGCGGCCAGGGGGCGGACGTGGCCGTCGAGTGCGTGGGCCACGCGGTGACGATCCGTACCGCCTGGGAGTCCACGCGGCGCGGCGGCCGCACCACGGTCGTCGGCATCGGCGGCAAGGACCAGCAGGTCAGCTTCAACGCCCTGGAGCTGTTCCACTGGGGCCGCACGCTCTCCGGCTGCGTGTACGGCAACTCCGATCCGGAGCGCGACCTGCCGGTCCTGGCGTCGCACGTCCGTGCGGGGCGGCTCGATCTGGGCTCCCTGATCACGGAACGCATCGGGTTGGACGGGATTCCGTCGGCCTTCGAGAACATGATCGCGGGCAAGGGGGGCAGGGCGCTGGTGGTCTTCGAGTAACCGGGGCTCCGCCCCAGACCCCGCTCCTCAAACGCCGGAGGGGCTGAGGGATCAGCCCCTCCGGCGTTTGAGGAGCGGGGGTCCGGGGGCTGGCCCCCGAAGCCGTCCGCAGGACTATCGGGAAGGGGCGGGTAGGGGAACAGCCCGCGCCTGCACCACCCAACAACCCCGACCGCACCCACCCGCGGCCGGGGTCGTCGTGCTGCCCGCGTGAGGGCCACGTACAGGCAAACCAGAAGCAAAAAACTGTGACCGCGCGACCCGTTGACCGCGCACCGACTGGTCGGTACGTTCCCCGCATCTCACGGCGCCGCCCCCCGATCCCACCATCCCCGCACCCACCGGAGTGTGCATCCGCATGGACTCGGCACCTTCCGCAGTCACGCCCGAAACCGCCCAAGGCCCCACGGACAAGCACCGCCGCAGGGTGGCCACCGCGGCCGCGCTCGCCTCCGCCGTCGAGTGGTACGACTACTTCGTCTTCGGCATCGCCGCGGCCCTCGTCCTCGGCGAGCTCTACTTCCCCGCGGGCAGCCCCTCCGCCGGCGTCCTCGCCTCGTTCGCGACCTTCGCCGTCGGCTTCCTGGCCCGCCCCATCGGCGGCGTCATCGCAGGACAGCTCGGCGACAAGCGCGGCCGCAAGCCCATGCTGGTCATGGCCCTGACCCTGATGGGCCTCGCCACCACGGGCATCGGCCTGCTCCCGACGTACGAGACGATCGGCATCGCGGCCCCGCTGCTCCTCGTCGTCCTGCGCATCCTGCAAGGCGTCGCCGTCGGCGCCCAGTGGGGCGGGGCGATGCTCATGGCCACCGAGTACGCCCCCGAGGGCAAGCGCGGCCTCTACGGCAGCCTCGTCCAGCTCGGCGTGCCCATCGGCGTCGTGACGGCCAACACCGTCTTCCTCATCGCCGGCGCCTTCACCAGCGACAGCGCCTTCGCGGCCTGGGGCTGGCGACTGCCGTTCCTCGTCGGCCTGCTGGTGCTCGGCCTCGCCTGGTACATCCACGCGAAGGTGGAGGAGACCCCGGCGTTCAAGGAGGCCGAGAAGGCGCTCGCCGAGCAGGAGAAGGGCGAGGGCGCCAAGCGCTCCCCGCTGCGCGCGATCCTGAGCGAGCACCTCGGCACGGTGCTGCTCGCGGGCGGCTCCTTCGCCGTGAACACCGCGACCTTCTACATCATCATCACCGGCGTCCTCGACTACACCACCCGCGAGCTGCACATGGAGCGCGATTCCGTGCTGATGGTCTCGCTCTGCATCAGCCTGACCCAGCTCGCCCTGATCCCGCTCGCCGCGGCCCTCTCGGACCGCATCGGCCGGATCAAGATCTACGGGCTCGGTGCGGTCGGACTCACCGTCTGGGCGGTGCCGATGTTCCTGCTCATCGACACCGGCTCGCTGCTCTGGCTGGCCGTCGCCACCTTCGTCTGCAGCTGCTTCCTGAGCATCATGTACGGGCCCCAGGCCGCCCTGTTCGCGGAGCTGTTCACGGCCGAGATGCGGTACACCGGCGCCTCGCTCGGCTACCAGATCGCGGCCGTCTGCGGCGGTGGGCTCGCGCCGTTCGTGATGGTGCTGCTGCTCGAACTCACCGGCACGTCCATGTCGGTGTCCGCGTACATCATCCTGCTCGCCATCATTGCCCTGATCAGCATCAAGGTGCTGGCCGGGCGGGCTGCTCAGCGCTGACGGCGTCGGCCTCGGGGGCGGTGGTGGTGGCGGTGTCGCGGGACCGGCGCGGCCGGGAGCGCGACACCGCCACGCCCGCGAGGCAGAAGACACCGCCGAGCAGCGTGAGCCACCCCGGCACCTCGTCCAGGGCCAGCCAGGACATCAGGACGACGATCGCCGGCACCGCGTACGTGGTGGCGCCCATCTTCCCCGCCGTCGTACGGGCCAGGGCGTACGCCCAGGTCGTGAACGCCAGGGCCGTCGGGAACACGCCCAGGTAGACCATGTTGAGCGTGGCCGGCAGCGGGGCGTGCGCCGCCTCGTCGAGCAGCTGCCCCGCGAACGGCAGGCAGACCGCCGCGCCGATCGCGCAGCCGAACGTGGTGACCTGCAGCGGGCTCGCGTACCGCAGCGCGGGCTTCTGCGCCACGACCCCGCTCGCGTACGCGAGGGCCGCGACCAGGCAGAGTGCGACGCCGAGCAGGGAGGCGTCCCCGCCGCCCGACATGGACAGGCCCACGATCGCCGCGCCCGCGAACGACACCGCCATCCCGGCGAGCAGCCGCCGCGGCAGCCCCTCCTTCAGGAGCCAGCCGCCGAGCAGCGCCATCAGGAGCGGGCCGACGTTCACGACCAGGGCCGCGGTGCCCGCGTCGACCAGCTGCTCGCCCCAGTTGAGCGCCACCATGTAGAGCCCGAACCACAGCACGCCGGCCACCGCGATGCCCGGCCACGCGGCCCGCGGCGGCAGCCCTTCCCGACGCAGCGCCCAGATCAGCCCGATGACGACGGTGCCGGAGAGCAGCCGGCCGAGCGCGAGGGCGCCCGGCGAGTACGCCTCGCCCGCGCTGCGGATGGAGACGAAGGCCGAGGCCCACAGCACCACCGTGACGGCGGCGGCCAGGATGGCGAGGACTTCGGGGCGCGGTACGGCCCGGGAGAAGGGGTTGGTCATGGGCCGAACCTAAGGGCGGAACACTTCGGGGTCGAACGAATTGACGGCACCCGTCAAACGTCCCGCCCGGCCCGCCCGTCCGCGCCCTCGGCCACCGCCCGGTACTGCACTTCAAGGCCGTCGAGCAGCGCTTGCAGGCCGGTCTCGAAGGCGCGCTCGTCGACCTTCTCCTGGCGCTCGGCGAGCAGATGGGCCTGGCCGAGGTGCGGGTAGTCCGCCGGGTCGTACGCCGTCTCGTCGTCCACGAAGCCGCCCGCGAACGATCCGAGCGCGGAGCCCATCACGAAGTACCTCATCAGGGCGCCGATCGACGTGGCCTGCGCGTGCGGCCAGCCCGCCGCGGTCATCGCGCCGAACACCGCGTCCGCGAGCCGCAGTCCGGCCGGCCGGCGGCCGGGACCCTGGGCGAGCACCGGGACGATGTTCGGGTGCTCGGTGAGCGCGGCGCGGTACGAGACGGCCCAGTCGTGCAGCGCCGTACGCCAGGGCCTGCCGTCCTCGAACATCGACAGGTCGACCCGCGCGCTCACCGAATCGGCGACCGCCTCCAGGAGCTGGTCCTTGGTGCGGAAGTGGTTGTAGAGCGAGGGTCCGCTGACGCCCAGTTCGGCGGCGAGGCGGCGGGTGGAGAGGGCCGCGAGCCCTTCCGCGTCCACGAGCGCGCGTGCCGTGTCGACGATCAGATCTCGGCTGAGCAGGGGCTTGCGCGGTCGGGCCATGCGGCTCATAGTAGGCCCTGCTGAGACTAAAACTAGCAGTGGTAATTAAAAGTGGGGTGGACCGAGTGAACCTGGAGCTGAGCGAGGAACAGAACGCCGTCCGGCAGCTCGCACGGGACTTCGTCGACCGGGAGATCGCGCCCCATGTCGTCGAGTGGGACCGGGCCGAGAGCGTCGACCGGGGCATCGTGAAGAAGCTCGGCGAGGTCGGCTTCCTCGGCCTCACCATCGACGAGGAGTACGGCGGCTCCGGCGGCGACCACCTCGCGTACTGCCTGGTCACCGAAGAGCTGGGCCGGGGCGACTCATCGGTGCGCGGCATCGTCTCCGTCTCCCTCGGCCTGGTCGCCAAGACGATCGCGTCCTGGGGGAACGAGGAGCAGAAGCGGAAGTGGCTGCCCGGCCTCACTTCGGGGGAGTACGTCGGCTGCTTCGGCCTCACCGAGCCCGGCACCGGCTCCGACGCGGGCAACCTCGCCCCGAAGGCCGTACGGGACGGCGACTCGTACGTGATCGACGGCGCCAAGATGTTCATCACGAACGGGACGTGGGCCGATGTCGTCCTGCTCTTCGCCCGCACCGGCCCCGAGCCCGGCCACCGCGGCGTCTCCGCGTTCCTGGTCCCCACCGACACGCCCGGCCTCACCCGCCGCACCGTCCACGGCAAGCTCGGCCTGCGCGGCCAGGCCACCGCCGAGCTGGTCCTCGAAGGGGTGCGGGTGCCGGCGAGCGCGATGCTCGGGCCCGAGGGCAAGGGCTTCTCGGTCGCCATGTCGGCGCTCGCCAAGGGGCGGATGTCGGTCGCGGCGGGCTGCGTCGGCATCGCGCAGGCGGCCCTGGACGCGGCTGTGACGTACGCGGGCCAGCGCGAGCAGTTCGGAAAGCCCATCGCGCAGCACCAGTTGGTGCAGGAGCTGATCAGCGACATCGCCGTCGACGTGGACGCCGCGCGCCTGCTCACCTGGCGCGTGGCCGACCTCATCGACCGCGGGCAGCCCTTCACCACGGAGTCCTCCAAGGCCAAGCTGTTCGCCTCCGAGGCGGCCGTACGCGCGGCCAACAACGCCCTCCAGGTCTTCGGCGGTTACGGCTACATCGACGAGTACCCGGTCGGCAAACTCCTCCGCGACGCCCGCGTGATGACGCTGTACGAGGGCACGAGCCAGATCCAGAAACTGGTCATCGGCCGCGCGCTGACGGGGATCTCGGCGTTCTGAGTACGGAGTTGAGCAGCTGTACGGATCCTCCCAGGGGGCTCCGCCCCCGGACCCCCGCTCCTCAATCGCCGGAGGGGCTCAATTTGAGCCCCTCTGGGGGCACCTCCCAGCGGTAGCTGGGGGAGATTGAGGAGGCCCGTCCGGCAGGACTTTCGGGAAGGGGCGGGGAGGGGAAGAAGCCGCCCGTAAGGGCGATCGACGGTGCCGCAGCCGACAGTTCCCGGTGTCCTGACCCAAGTGCCCGCCCCAACCCTAAGCGCTTGCTCACCCCCAGCAGGTATGGTGTGCGTCCTGCGAGAGGGAAGGGGCCTGTGATGAGTACGGCGGAGGAGACCGGCGGCGAGAACATGCCGTGGGGCGAGGTGACTCCGGACGCGGCCAGGCGGCTGCTGATCGCCGCGGTCGAGGCCTTCGCCGAGCGCGGGTACCACGCGACGACCACGCGTGACATCGCCGGCCGCGCCGGCATGAGCCCCGCCGCGCTCTACATCCACTACAAGACCAAGGAAGAGCTGCTCCACAAGATCAGCACCATCGGTCACACCAAGGCGCTCGCCATCCTGGAGTCCGCCGCGGACGGCCCCGGCAGCGCCGCCGACCGCCTGGTCGAGGCCGTACGCTCCTTCGTCGTCTGGCACGCCGGCCAGGCCACCACCGCGCGCGTCGTGCAGTACGAGCTGGACGCGCTGGGCGAGGAGCACCGCGCCGAGGTCGTCCTGCTGCGGCGCCGCTGCGACGCGGCCGTACGGCGGATCCTGAGCGACGGCGTCGACGCGGGCGAGTTCGAGGTGCCGGACGTCTCCGGGACCACCCTCGCCGTGCTCTCCCTCTGCATCGACGTGGCCCGCTGGTTCAGCCTCGACGGGCGCTGGACGCCGGACGAGGTCGGCGCGATGTACGCCGACCTCGTGCTGCGGATGGTGGGAGCCGGGGCCCCGGGTCCTCAGAACTAGAAGCGGCCCTCAGAAGTAGAAGCGGGACTCAGAAGTAGAAGCGCGACACCGACTCCGCCACGCAGGCCGGCTTGTCGGCGCCCTCGCGCTCGACCGTCACCGTCGTCGTGATCTGTACGCCGCCGTCCTTCGTGGGCGAGACGTCCTTCAGCGTGCCGGTGGCGCGCAGCCGCGAGCCGACCGGGACGGGGGAGGGGAACCGCACCTTGTTCGTGCCGTAGTTGATGCCCATGCGTACGTTCTCCACGCGCATGATCTGCGGCACGAGCGTCGGCAGCAGCGAGAGCGTGAGGTAGCCGTGCGCGATCGTCGTGCCGAAGGGGCCCGCGGCGGCCTTGTCGGGGTCGACGTGGATCCACTGGTGGTCGCCCGTGGCGTCGGCGAACAGGTCGATCCGCTTCTGGTCGACCTCCAGCCAGTCACCGCTGCCCAGCTCCTCGCCGACCGCGGCCTGCAGTTCCTCGACCGACCGGAAGATCCTCGGCTCCGCCATGTTCCATGCCTCCCACGTGAGTATGTCTAAGCGCTTGCTCAGCATGCTCGCCGGTATGTGTGCCTGTCAACGGATCACGCGGGTAGGGTCGACGGGGTGGCGCAGATTCCAGAGAAGGTTCATGAGCTCACCGTCGGCCAGCTGTCCCAGCGCAGTGGCGCCGCCGTCTCGGCCCTGCACTTCTACGAGTCCAAGGGCCTGATCGGCAGCCGCCGCACCAGCGGCAACCAGCGCCGGTACACCAGGGACACGCTGCGCCGGGTCGCGTTCATCCGGGCCGCCCAGCGCGTCGGCATCCCGCTGGCCACCATCCGGGACGCCCTCGCGCAGCTCCCCGAGGAGCGCACCCCGAACCGCGAAGACTGGGCGCGGCTCTCCGAGAACTGGCGCTCGGTGCTCGACGAGCGGATCAAGCAGCTCGGCCGCCTGCGCGACCACCTCACCGACTGCATCGGCTGCGGCTGCCTGTCGTTGGAGACCTGCGTGCTCTCGAACCCGGACGACGTGTTCGGTGAACGCCTCACGGGGTCGCGGCTGTTGGCGGAGGGACGGAAGTCGGGCTGACGGCCGCGGAGCCGGGGGCTCCGCCCCGAGGGCTGCCCGCCGGGGGCTTTCGGGAAGGGGCGGGGTGGGGAGAAGCTCAGGAGGCCCGTACCACCACCGACGCCAGAAGGAGTGCCGATGAGCCTCGTGATCTGCTCGCTGCTGTGGGACGCCGCACAGGGCGGCAAGCAGTCGGTCGGCTATGACGACGACGGGTACTACCTGGTGCGATTCCCGTACACCTCAGGTCAGGAGTCGTACGACCCGTGGAAGATGCACGACCCGGCGCACGGCGGCAGCACGCCGTCGAAGTTCCCCGACGGGCGCTCCGGGCTCATCTGGCCGAGCCACGAGGGCTGGGGTGTGCTCTCCGCGCTCGTGTTCTGGGAGCCGGACTCCCGGCCGCGCGAGTACCGCGCCAGATTCGTGCGCGACCCGCTCGGCTCCGGCTACGACTCGACGGCCACGACGGACTCGACGCCCACCGGCGGCGGCCAGTACCGCAGTTACGTCTGGCAGATGTTCGTGCACAAGGGCATACCGCTCGGCTTCAAGGTGTCCGCGCGCGCTCGGGGCGACGTGAAGATCAAGACCCCGCTGATGCACGCCCAGTTCAAGCTGGCGATCCACACGGACGTCAAGACGCCCTGAGCCCCGAGGGCACGGGGGTGCGGCCGGTCCGGCGCACCCCCGTCGTGCTCAAACCGTCACGAGCGTCCTGAACTGCCGGGCCCGCGCGAGCGATCCGGGTACGAGGACGGGCTGCGGTACGACGATGCCGCAGCCGGTGCACACCGGTCCCGCGGAGGGTTCGTGCGCCAGGTCGTACTTCCAGACGATGCCGTCCGACGCGCAGACCGGGCAGCAGCCCCCCGGCTCCCGTTCGAGGGCCGCGATCAGCCTGCGCAGGACAACGGCGAGCGGTTCGGTGGGGTGGACATGCGGGTCGTCGCACCAGGCGATGCCGTGGCCGCCCCAGGTCAGCCGGTGCCAGTCGTCGACGGTGCCGGGGCTGCGGAGTCCGTCGTGCTTCTCCTGCTTGCGCCGGTGCGCGAACTCCGTCTCGTACGCGAGCCACACCGCCCGCGCCTCCTCCAGTTCGTCGAGCGCGGCCGTGAGGCGGGCCGGGTCGGGGGACCGGTCCTCGGGGCCGAAGCCCGCCCGCGTGCACAGGTGGTCCCAGGTGGCCCGGTGGCCGTACGGAGCGAATCGCTCCAGGCATTTGCGCAGTGAGTACCGCCGCAGGGCCAAGTCGTTGTGTCCGTCGCGGACCTGTCTCGCGAGGCTTCTGAATCCAGCCACCGCATCACACCTCCGTCGCTACTGCTTCGGCTACTTCGGCGTCGGCGAAAAGACGTCGCCTCATAGACGTATCGACTCGCGATCCGGCTCCATCCGATTTCCGATGGCACCCATCAGCGATGCGTCGAGTGGCGCGAGTCCACCACAGCGGCCGTGGGATCCGCGTAAGCCCGCCCTGTCCGCGGCCAGTCGACTGTGGTGATTCGGAAAAAGTGACGGTTGTTCATCTTCAGTCCCTGCTCTACCGCCGGTAACCTCCCGGCCACCGTCTTCGGGAGGAGCAGGAATGCAACGGCGCATCCCGCGCAGAGTGATCCGCAGAGGCCATCGCGTCCGCGGCGGCCCGGGTGTACTTCTCACCGCCGCGGCCCTGTTGGGCGGCCTGCTCGCGCCGCTGCCGCAGGCCGCGGCCGCCGAACCCGCGCCCGCCGCGACCGCGCGGGACTACTGCGGCAAGCAGTGCGCCGACATCCTGCCGCCCGGCGCCAACGGCAGCGCCACCCTCGCGCAGATCCTCGGCCACCGCCTCTTCGGCACCAAACCGGCCCACAGCGACGACCAGTTGGGGCCGTACGACGCGCTCTCCTCCGGCTACTCCTCGCTCACCGACGACTCCCTCACCGACTTCTTCCGGGACTCCTCCTTCGGCGTCCCCGAGGGCCAGGCCGCGTCGGTCACCCAGCCGCGCGAGGACGTCACGATCACCCGCGACAAGCGACACGGCGTCCCGCACATCAAGGGCACCACCCGCTACGGCACCGAGTTCGGCGCGGGCTACGCGGCGGGCCAGGACCGGCTCTGGCTCATCGACCTGTTCCGGCACATCGGCCGCGGCGAGCTGACCCCCTTCGCGGGCGGCGCCCCCGCCAACCAGGGCCTGGAGCAGCAGTTCTGGCCGCAGGCCCCGTACACCGAGAAGGACCTGGAGAAGCAGGTCGAGTGGCTGCGGACGAACGCGGGCCCGCGCGGCGAGCAGGCGATGAAGGACGCGCAGGCCTATGTCGACGGCCTCAACTCCTATCGCGAGAAGGCGAAGAAGGGCCGCTACTTCCCCGGTGAGTACGTGCTGACCGGCAAGGTCGACGCGATCACCAACATCGGCGAGATCGAACCCTTCAAGATCACCGACATGATCGCGCTCGCCTCGGTCGTCGGCGGCCTCTTCGGAGGCGGCGGCGGGGGAGAGGTGGACGCGGCGCTCTCGCTCCTCAAGGCGCAGGAGAAGTACGGCGTCGAGAAGGGCACGAAGGTCTGGGAGTCGTTCCGCCAGCGCAACGACCCGGAGACCGTCCTCACCGTCCACGACGGCACGTCCTTCCCGTACGCGGGCAAGCCCGAAAAGGCGCGCGGCAAGGCGATGCCGGACCAGGGCTCGGTCGAGCGCGAACCGCTCGTGTACGACCGGGAAGGCGCCGCGAAGACGGGCGCCAAGGACCCGGTGAAGGCCCCGGAGAAGCTGAAGAAGCTCCAGGGGATGTACGACGACGGGGTCCTGCCCGAGGACACCTTCAGCGGGCCGAACTCCACATCCCGCAAGGGCATGTCGAACGCCCTGCTTGTCTCCGGGAAGCACACGGCGAGCGGAAACCCGGTGGCCGTCTTCGGCCCGCAGACCGGCTACTTCGCGCCCCAGCTCCTCATGATGCAGGAGCTCCAGGGGCCCGGCATCAGCGCCCGCGGCGTCTCCTTCGCCGGCGTCGGCATGTACGTCCAGCTCGGCCGCGGCCAGGACTACGCCTGGAGCGCGACCTCCGCCAACCAGGACATCACCGACACGTACGCCGTCGAACTCTGCGAATCCGACGGCTCGGCGCCCACCAAGCAGTCCACGCACTACCGCCACCGCGGCGACTGCCTGCCCATGGAGAAGCTGGAGAAGAAGAACGCCTGGAAGCCCACCCTCGCCGACTCCACGGCCGCGGGCTCCTACCGCCTCCAGGTCTTCCGCACCAAGTACGGCATCGTCACGCACCGCGCGACGGTCGACGGCAAGCCCGTCGCGTACACCTCGCTGCGCTCCACCTACCAGCACGAGGCCGACTCGATCATCGGCTTCCAGATGTTCAACGACCCGTCGTACGTCAAGGACGCCGAGTCCTTCCAGAAGGCCGCCGAGCACATCGGCTACGCCTTCAACTGGTTCTACGCCGACTCCCGCGACACCGCGTACTACAACAGCGGCTCCAACCCGCAGCGCGCGGAGGGCGTGGACCCGTCGTTCCCGGTGAAGGCCGAGAAGGCGTACGAATGGCGGGACTTCGACCCCACGGACAACACGGCCGCGTACACCCCGCCCGCCGAGCACCCGCAGTCCGTCAACCAGGACTACTACATCTCCTGGAACAACAAGCAGGCCAAGGACTTCAGCGGCGCGAACTTCAGCTACGGGGCCGTGCACCGCGGTGATCTCCTCGACGACCGGGTGAAGGAGCTGGTCGACGAGGGCGGCGTCACCCGTGCCTCGCTCACGCGCGCGATGGCCGAGGCCGCGGTCACCGATCTGCGCGGCGAGCAGGTGCTGCCCGAGCTCCTGAAGGTGCTGCGCAGCAAGCCGATCACCGACCCCCGACTCGCCAAGGTCGTCCAGCAGTTGGAGTCCTGGCGGAAGGCGGGCGCGCAGCGCAACCAGACCTCGGCCGGGTCGAAGACGTACGCACACCCGGACGCGATCCGCGTCATGGACGCCTGGTGGCCACGGCTCGTCGAGGCCCAGTTCAAGCCGGGGCTCGGCGGCGACCTGTACGAGGCCCTGACCGGGCAGCTCGCCGTCGACGAGGCCCCGTCCGCGGGCCACGGCCCGACCGGCGCGCACGCGGGCTCGGCCTTCCAGTACGGCTGGTGGGGCTATGTCGACAAGGACCTGCGGACGGTGCTGGGGCAGCCGGTGCAGGGCAAGTTGGGTGCGACGTACTGCGGTGGCGGGAAGCTCGACGCGTGCCGCGACGCCCTCCTCGGCAGCCTCGCGGAGGCGGCGGCGCTGTCCGCGGAAGAGGTCTACCCGGGCGACGACAGCTGCGAGGCGGGCGACCAGTGGTGCGCGGACACGATCGTCCACCGGGCGGTCGGCGGCATCACGCACGAGCCGATCCAGTGGCAGAACCGGCCTACGTATCAGCAGGTGGTGGAGTTCCCCCGGCACAGGTGAGGCACCTGCGCGGCACCGTCCCGGGGGCTCCGCCCCCGGCCCCCCGCTCCTCAAACGCCGGAGGGGCTGATTTATCAGCCCGTCCGGCGTTTGAGGACGAGCGCCTCAGCGCGATACGGGGTCCGGGGCGGAGCCCAGGAAGCTGTCCGCAGGACTTTAGGGAAGGGGCGGGGAGGGGAAGAAAACGCCTCAGCCCAGCTCCCGCTCCCGAGTCTCCGGCAGCGCCAACACGCACACCAGCGAGACGACCGCCATCGCCGACACGTACCACCCCACCGCGCCCGACCCGAAAGACTCCTGCAACCGCGTAGCCACCAGCGGAGCAACCGCACCCCCGGCCACCCCACCCAGGTTGTACGCGAACGACGCCCCCGAGTACCGCACCCGCGCCCCGAACAGCTCCGGCAGGTACGCGCCCATCGGGCCGTAGACCACACCCATGCAGAACAGCGCACCGCCGAGCGCGATCGCGATGAGCACCGGCTGCTCGGTGTCCATCAGCGGGAACAGCACGAACCCCCACACCACCGCGAGCCCGCTGCCCGCGAGGACCAGGCGGCGCCGTCCGCCCGCGTCGGAGCGGGTCGCCGCGAACCAGGTGCCCGCGGCGAGGAACACGCAGGCCACCAGGGACAGTCCGAGCATCGTGTTCCGGGAGACGCCGAGCGTGTTCGTCCCGTACGCCAGGCAGTACGTGGTGGCCGTGTAGAACAGGCCGTACGCGACGACCATGCCGCCCGCGCCGAGCAGCAGCTCGCGCGGGTGCCGCTTGAACACCTCCAGGGCGGGGGCCCTGCTGGCTTCCTGAGCGGCCATCACGCGCGCGAAGACCGGGGTCTCGCTGATCCTGAGCCGCACGAACAGGCCGACCGCCACCAGCAGGAACGACAGCAGGAACGGCACCCGCCAGCCCCAGCCGCGGAACGCCTCGTCGTCCAGCACGGACGAGAGCAGCCAGAAGATGCCGGTCGCCGCGAAGAACCCCACGGACGGGCCGAGTTGGGGGAACGCCGCGAACATGCCGCGTTTGCCGCGCGGTGCGTGTTCCACGGCGAGCAGCGCGGCCCCGCCCCACTCGCCGCCGAGCCCGACGCCCTGGAGGAAGCGGAGGAGGACGAGCAGCAGCGGCGCCCAGATGCCCCACGTGCCGTAGCCGGGCAGCAGGCCCACGAGCGCCGTGGAGAGCCCCATCAGGAGCAGCGAGGCGACCAGGACGGACTTGCGGCCGACCCGGTCCCCGAAGTGGCCGAAGACCAGCGAGCCGATGGGCCGCGCCGCGAAGGCCACCGCGTACGTGGAGAACGCCGCGAGCGTGCCGTTGACCGGCGACAGGTTCGGGAAGAAGGCGTCGTTGAGGACGAGGGCGGCGGCCGTTCCGTAGACGTAGAAGTCGTAGAACTCGATGGCGGTGCCGATGAAGCTGGCCACCGCCACCCGGCGCAGGCTCTCCGGACTCTCGTCCGTGGAGGCGGCGTCGCCGGGGGCGGTGGCCTTGCTGAGGTCGGTGGTGGGGTCGTCGTCGATCACGTCGGCACTGTGGCGATCGGTGTACCGTGCAGTCAATAGGTGGGACGGGCGGTCTCGGATGCTGAGACCGCGCATCGGTCTCAGCGGTACGCCAGATACCTCCTGCGCACCGCGCGGAACTCCGCCAACTCCCCCTGCCAGGCAGCCACCACGTCCTCCGCGTCCGCCCCCGCGTCGATCATCGTGCGCACCTGCGTCGACCCGGTGAGCTTGTCGATCCAGTGGTCACCGCGCCAGGCGAAGCCCTTCCAGGTCCGCTTGGCCGTCACGAGCAGCCCGATCCCGGTCGCCACCGCGTCGAACGCCTCCCGGTCGTGCACATGGAGCTGCACACCGCCGACGGTCTTGCCCTGGAACTTGGAGAACGTCGGCGCGAAGTACGCCTCCCTGAAGTGCACGCCGGGCAGCCCGAGTTCGTTCGCGGCCTCGGCCCATCGACGGTCGATGCCCTCGGCGCCGAGCAGCTCGAACGGCCGCGTCGTGCCCCGCCCCTCCGACAGGTTGGTGCCCTCGAAGAGACACGTACCCGGGTACACGAGCGCCGTCTCGGGCGTCGGCATGTTCGGGCTCGGCGGCACCCACGGCAGGTCCGACGCGTCGTAGAACTCGTCCCTGCGCCAGCCCGACATCAGCACCGTGTCGAGCTCCACCGGCCGCTTCAGGAACTCCGCGTTGAACAGCCGCGCCAGCTCCGCCACCGTCATCCCGTGCGCCTGCGAGATCGGCTCGCGCCCCACGAACGTCGCGAACTCCTTGTGCAGGACCGGCCCTTCGGCCGACCGGCCGGACACCGGATTCGGCCGGTCCAGGACCACGAACCGCTTCCCGGCCAGCTCGGCGGCCACCATGCAGTCGTAGAGCGTCCAGATGTACGTGTAGAAGCGCGCGCCCGCGTCCTGGATGTCGAAGACGACGGTGTCCACGCGCGCTTCCGTGAAGATGTCCGCGAGCGCCTGCCCGCTCTGCCGGTACGTGTCGAAGACGGGCAGGCCCGTCGCCGGGTCGTCGTACCGGCCCTCCGAACCGCCCGCCTGCGCCGTGCCGCGGAAGCCGTGCTCGGGGCCGAACACCGCGACCAGGTCCACGCGTTCGTCGGCGTGCATCACGTCCACGATGTGCCGGACGTCGCGGGTCACGCCGGTCGGGTTGGTGACCATGCCGACGCGCTCGCCGTCGAGGATCCCGTAGCCGTCGTCGGCGAGCCGCTCGAAGCCGGTCCGGAGCCTGCGGCCGCCCGGATGTCCCGTACGGCCCGCACCGGCCGCGAGGGCGGGAGACGAGGCGGCCGTCGCGGCGACCGCTCCGGTTCCGGCGGCGAGCAGGCTCCGTCTGGAGAGATTCATTCCATGACCTCCGTGACATCGATGAGCGCGGCTGACATGCGCACGCACGCTAACGCGCACACGCCTCCCACGGAACGAACCGGACAGGGGTCGTCTCGTCCGTCCCCTTCCCCCACGGCATACCGACTGGTTAGTCTGCGATCGCGTCGAGGCTGTTGACGAGTCGTTCACGAGGGGAGACACGAGGGTGGAGAGCATGCGGGACAAGGCAGTTGTCGTCACGGGGGCAGGTGCCGGCATCGGCGCCGCACTGGCCCGCCGGTTCGCGGCCGAGGGGGCCCGGGTGGCCGTCAACGACCTGGACCCCGACAAGGCGAAGACCGTGGCCGGGGAGATCGGCGGCATCGCCGTACCCGGGGACGCCTCCGCGATCGTCGAGCCCGCGCGCGAGGCGCTCGGCGGCACCGTCGACGTCTACTGCGCCAACGCGGGCCTCGCCTCCGGCGGCACCGAGGCCGCCGCCGAGCAGGTGTGGGCCACGGCCTGGGACGTGAACGTGATGGCCCACATCCGCGCCGCCCACACCCTGCTGCCCGGCTGGCTGGAGCGCGGCGACGGCCGCTTCGTCTCCACCGTGTCGGCCGCCGGACTGCTCACCATGGTCGGGGCGGCGCCGTACAGCGTCACCAAGCACGGCGCGTACGCCTTCGCCGAGTGGCTCTCGCTGACGTACCGGCACCGCGGCCTCAAGGTGCACGCCATCTGCCCGCAGGGCGTGCGCACCGACATGCTCACCGCCTCCGGCTCGGCCGGCGAACTCGTCCTCGCGCCCAGCGCCATCGAGCCCGAGGACGTCGCCGACGCGCTGTTCGCGGGCATCGAGGCCGACCGCTTCCTGATCCTGCCGCACCCCGAGGTCGCGGGATACTACGCGGCACGCGCCTCGGACCCGGACCGCTGGCTCGGCAACATGAACCACATCCAGCAGAAGTGGGAGGCCGCTCAGTGACCGTGGCCCCGAACGGCATCTACGCCGCCAAGCCCTGGCTCGGCCGCCTCAGCGAGGCCCAGCGCGCCCCCGCCGACCCGCCGCCCTCCGTCGTGCACGCCTTCCGCGAGGCCGTCGCCAGGGCCCCGCGGCACACCGCCCTCGCCTACTTCGACGGCCGCCTCTCGTACGCGGAGACGGACGCGCTCAGCGACTCCGTCGCCGGACACCTCGCGGCCCGCGGCCTCGGTCCCGGGGACCGGGTGGCGATCATGCTGCAGAACACCCCGCACTTCGTCCTCGCCCTGCTCGGCGCCTGGAAGGCCGGGGCCACGGTCGTCCCGGTCAACCCGATGTACAAGACGGGCGAGGTCCGGCACGTCCTGCACGACGCCGAGGTCACCGCACTGATCTGCTCGGACCGCGCCTGGGAGTCGTACCTGCGGGACACGGCCGCCGACTCGCCGGTACGGATCGTGCTCACCGCCTGCGAGCTGGACCTGCAGACCCGGGGCGACACCCGCGTCCTCGGCTTCGAGCGCCTCCAGCGGGCGGCCGACGCCGACGCCGACGCCGACGACCTGCTGACCGTCGCCCGCGCAGGCGCCCAACCGCCCACCGGCCGCGAACCGGCCGCCGACGGCATCGCGCTGATCAGCTACACCTCGGGCACCAGCGGCACCCCCAAGGGCGCCATGAACCTGCACGGCAACATCACGTACAACGCCGAACGGCAGCGCGGCGGCCACGGGATCGCCGAGGGCGCGACCTACTTCGGGCTCGCGCCGCTCTTCCACATCACCGGCATGGTCTGCCAGCTCTCCGCCTGCTTCGCCAACGCGGGCACCCTCGCCCTCGCGTACCGCTTCGAGGCGGGTGTCGTCCTGGACGCGTTCCTGGAGCACCGGCCCGCGTACACCGTCGGCCCGTCCACCGCGTTCATGGCGCTCGCCGCGCACCCGGACGTCACCCGCGACCACTTCTCGTCCTTCGAGGTCATCTCCTCGGGCGGCGCCCCGCTGCCGCCCGCCCTGGTGGAGAAGTTCCGCGCCGCCTTCGGCCCGTACATCCGCAACGGCTACGGACTCACCGAGTGCACCGCGCCCTGCGCCTCCGTGCCGCCCGAGCACGAGGTGCCCGTCGACCCGGCCTCCGGGACGCTCTCGGTGGGCGTGCCGGGCCCGGACACCGTCGTGCGGATCGTCGACGAGCAGGGCGCCGACGTGCCGTTCGGCGAGCACGGCGAGATCGCGGTGACCGGACCGCAGGTCGTCCCCGGCTACTGGCGCCGCGCCGAGGCCACCCAAGCGACCTTCCCCCAGGGCGAGTTGAGGACCGGCGACATCGGCTTCATGGACGCCGACGGCTGGCTCTACGTCGTCGACCGCAAGAAGGACATGATCAACGCCTCCGGCTTCAAGGTCTGGCCCCGCGAGGTCGAGGACGTCCTCTACGGCCACCCGGCGGTCCGCGAGGCGGCCGTCGTCGGAGTCCCCGACAGCTACCGCGGCGAGTCCGTGAAGGCGTACGTCAGCCTGCGCCCCGGCGCGAGCGCGGACCCGGACGAGCTCGGCGCGTACTGCAAGGAGCGGCTCGCCGCGTACAAGTACCCGCGCGAGGTGGAGATCCTGCCGGAGCTCCCCAAGACCACGAGTGGGAAGATCCTCCGACGGGAACTGCGCTCCCAGCCGTAGATCGCATACGGTTGCCCGCTGACCGGTACACACAGCAACTGGCACACATAGCAACTCGCACACATAGCAACTCGCACACATAGCAACTCGCACACGTACGAAAGGCAGGTGGCGGCCATGGCCAAGGTGACGGACTCCGATGCCGGCACGCCCGTCCCCCAACGGCTCCTGGCCGCCGCCACCCGGCTCTTCGCCGAGCAGGGCTACGACCGCACCTCCGTGCAGGAGATCGTCGAGGCGGCCGGCGTCACCAAGGGCGCCCTCTACCACTACTTCGGCTCCAAGGAAGACCTGCTCCAGGAGGTCTACGCGCGTGTGCTCCGCCTCCAGCAGGAGCGCCTCGACGCGTACGCGGACTCCGACGCACCCGTGGAGGAGCGGCTGCGGGACGCCGCCGCGGATGTCGTCGTCACCACCATCGACAACCTCGACGACGCCGCCATCTTCTTCCGCTCCATGCACCACCTGAGCCCGGAGAAGAACAAGCAGGTACGCGCCGAACGCCGCCGCTACCACGAACGGTTCCGCGCCCTGATCGAAGAAGGCCAGAAGGCCGGGGTGTTCTCCACCGCCACCCCGGCCGACCTCGTCGTGGACTACCACTTCGGCTCGGTCCACCACCTGTCGACGTGGTACCGGCCGGACGGCCCGCTCACACAGCAGCAGGTCGCCGATCACCTCGCCGACCTGCTGCTGCGCGCGCTGCGCCCCTGACTCCTCAGGTCACAGGTACTGCTTCAACTCCCGCCGAGCGAGGGACCGTTGATGCACCTCGTCCGGGCCGTCCGCGAGCATCAGCGTGCGCGCCCCGGCCCACAGCTCGGCCAGCGGGAAGTCCTGGCTGACACCGCCCGCGCCGTGCAGCTGCACCGCGCGGTCGATGATGTCGACGACCGTACGCGGAGTGGCGATCTTGATGGCCTGGATCTCGGTGTGCGCGCCCTTGTTGCCGACCGTGTCCATCAGCCAGGCCGTCTTCAGGACGAGGAGCCGCAACTGCTCCACGGCGACCCGCGCGTCCGCGATCCACTCGTGCACCACGCCCTGCTGCGCGAGCGGCTTGCCGAACGCCGTACGCGACACGGCCCGCTTGCACATCAGCTCGATGGCGCGCTCCGCCATGCCGATCAGGCGCATGCAGTGGTGGATACGGCCGGGGCCGAGCCGCGCCTGCGCGATCGCGAAGCCGCCGCCCTCCTCGCCGATCAGGTTCGAGGCGGGCACCCGCACCTGGTCGAAGACCACCTCGGCGTGGCCGCCGTGCCAGTGGTCCTCGTAGCCGTACACCGTCATGGCGCGCTTCACGGTGAGGCCCGGGGTGTCGCGCGGGACCAGGATCATCGACTGCTGCCGGCGTACGTCTTCGTTGTCCGGGTCGGTCTTGCCCATCACGATGAAGATCTTGCAGTCGGGGTTCATCGCCCCGGAGATGTACCACTTGCGCCCGGTGATGACGTATTCAGCGGGATTATCGGGGGCTCGCTCGATCCGCGTCTCGATGTTCGTCGCGTCCGACGAGGCCACCTCCGGCTCCGTCATCGCGAACGCCGACCGGATCTCACCGGCGAGCAGCGGCTCCAGCCACTGCTTCTTCTGCCGCTCGTCGCCGAACTGGGTGAGCACCTCCATGTTGCCGGTGTCTGGCGCCGCGCAGTTCAGCGCGGTCGGCGCCAACTGCGGGGCACGGCCGGTGATCTCGGCGAGCGGCGCGTACTGGAGATTGGTGAGCCCGGCCCCGTGCTCCGAGTCCGGCAAGAACAGATTCCACAATCCCTGCCGCCGCGCCTCCGCCTTCAGGTCCTCCACGATCTGCGGGACCTTCCAGGGCGAGTCGAGCCGCGCGTGCTGCTCGTGCAGCACCGGCTGCGCCGGGTACACGTACTCGTCCATGAAGGCGAGCAGCTTCGTGCGCAGCTCCTCGGTGCGGGCGTCGAATGCGAAGTCCATGGCGGATCAGCCTTCCTGAAGGGTGGTCAGGCCGTGCTCGATGAATTGCGGTACGAGCTCGCCGATACGGTCGAAACCGGGACCGACCGTCTGCCCGAGCGTGTACCGGTAGTGGATGCCCTCGAGGATCACGGCGAGCTTGAACCAGGCGAACGCCGTGTACCAGGAGACCGCCGACACGTCGCGCCCCGAGCGCGCGGCGTACCGCTCGATGAGCTCGCTCGCGTCCGGGTGGCCGGGAGCCGAAGCGGTCGTGGAGATGGGGGAGCCGGGAAGTTGGAGCCGCGCGCTGTACATCGCGAGCAGCCCGAGGTCGGTCAGCGGGTCGCCGAGCGTCGACATCTCCCAGTCCAGGATCGCGGTGATCTGCTCGCGGTCGTCGATCAGGACGTTGTCGAGCCGGTAGTCGCCGTGCACGACGGTGGCCGCGGGGGAGTTGGGCAGCTCCCTGCCGAGCGCCGCGTGCAGTTCGTCGACGCCCGCGAGGTCACGGTTGCGGGAGGCGTCCAACTGCTTCCCCCAGCGCCGCAGTTGGCGGTCGAGGAAGCCCTCGGGCCGGCCGAAGTCGCCGAGCCCCACGGCCTGCGGGTCCACGGCGTGCAGCTCGACCAGGGTGTCCACCAGGTTGAGGCAGGCGGCCCTGGTCCGCTCGGCCCCGATCGCCGCCAGCTCGCCCTCGGTGCGGTACGGCGTGCCCTCCACGAACTCCATGACGTAGAACGGCGAACCGATCACTGACTCGTCCTCGCACAGCAGCACCGCGTTCGGGACCGGCACCGCGGTGTCCCGCAGCGCGCTGATCACCCGGTGCTCGCGCTTCATGTCGTGCGCGGTCGCGAGGACGTGCCCGAGCGGCGGGCGGCGCACCACCCAGCGGTCGGCTCCGTCGGTCACCGCGTACGTGAGGTTCGAGCGGCCGCCCTCGATCAGCCGTCCTTCGAGGGGGCCGCGCACGAGTCCGGGGTGCACACGGTCGAGGTGGCCGCGCAGTGCGTCGAGGTCGAGGCCCGGTGGCTGGTCTGAGGCCATGCTGTAGCTCCCTGTGTGTTTGACTCCAGGAGCATCATGCCGACCAGTCGGTATGCCGTCTACCCTGTGGGCCGAAAGTGATCGGACTCTCGTCCGGAAGGGCGAGGTGCCCAGCCGCTGAGCGTGCGGGGGCCGCCGCACGAGAACCCCCGCCCACCGCACCCTCTCGGCAGAGCCTGCCAGTCGGGGCGGGAGCGGGGGAAGTACGGCTCGGGGGTGCTGCTCAGTGGTCGTCCCAGTGGCCTTCGTGCTCGGCGTGCCGGTGTCCGTCGTGCACGTAGTCGACGTGGTCGCCGTGCGGGACGGCCTGGTGGCCGCAGCCCTCGCCGTGCTGGTGCTCGTGCCCCTCGTGGGCCTGATGCCCGGCGGGCTCGCACTCGTCCCAGTGGCCCTCGTGCTCGCGGTGCAGATGGCCGTCGTGCGCGTAGTCGATGTGGTCGCCGTGCGTGACCGACGGGTGCCCGCAGCCCTCGCCGTGCGTGTGCTCGTGGGTCGGGTGCTCCAGGTGGAGGGTGGTCATGCTGCTCACCTTCGGTGTTCCGGGGGTGGATGACAGCACCAGGCTAGACCCGTATGTCGGATTCATCCGGTTGTGGTGGTGGGGATGGCAGGGGTGGCGGGGGCGTCCGGGTGTGCGGTGGAGGGTGCGTCCCGGTGTGCGGTGGCGCGCGCGGAAGGGCGCGCTCCGTCCGCGCGCTCAGCGCACCACGGCCGCGCTCGGCGCTCGGTGTACGGCGGCTCGGACTCGGTGCTCGGTGCGCCACGGCCGCGCTCGGCACGCGGCGACTCGGGCTCGTTGCGCGGTGCACCACGGCCGTGCTCGGCACGCGGCGACTCGGACTGGGACTCGGTGCTCGGCGCGCCACCGCCGTGCTCGGCGACTGGGGCTCGGTGCTCGGCGCACTAAGACCGCGCTCGCGCTCGGCGCTCGGCGCTCGGCCTCAGCGCACCACGGCCACCGCGAAGACCGCGAGCCCTACCGTGCAGCCCGCCGCCCCCAGTGCCGTACCCCACCGCATCGACACCGGCCGGGCACTCACCAGGGCGTGGATCCGCCGGTTGGCGACCACCACGAACACCAGCCACAGGACCAGCGAGAACCCGGTGGCGGCAAGGGCGAGCGGGCTCGCCCCGCCGTGCAGCGCCTGCTTGCCCGCGAGCACGGCGGCCACCGTGCAGGACAACGTCGTACGCCGCCACGCGAGTCGGGTCCGCTCCGGCTGAAGTCCCGGATCCCGCTCGGGAGTTGCCGGGGGTACGGGGTGACTCACCCCTCGGCCCAGCCGAAGAGCACGACCACCACCATCGCGAGGGCGACGAGCCCCACCGCGAGCGCGAGCAGCGCAGGGAACCGGGACACCGGCAGGTCCTCGCCGCGCCGCATCGCCAGCTCGCACCGCATCCAGTGGTTGACGGCCCGCAGCGCGCACAGCACACCCACTACGAGCAGCGCGAGGGCCAGCGCGATCCGCCAGCCCCAGGACAGGTCCGGCAGGAACTGGTCGACCGCGAAGCCGCCGCCCACAAGGGCGAGCGCCGTACGGATCCAGGCGAGGAAGGTCCGCTCGTTGGCCAGCGAGAAGCGGTAGTCCGGCGTCTCGCCCTCTTCCCGCACCCGCGCGGGGGCGAACCACAGCCGCAGCGACTCCACGAACCCGATCACGCCCCGCACCCTACCGGCGCCCGATCACCGCGCACGCCAGGCCCTCAGCCGCTCGTACGCGGCCAGTCCGTCGGGCACCCACTCCCACTCGCCGAGCCGGCGCTGCAGGTCGTCCTCGGGCAGGAACGCGTGCCATTCGACCTCCTCGACCTGCGGGGACACCGGAAGTTCGCAGCGCACCTCGTAGACGTACGACCACCAGGTGTGCTCGTCCCTCTCGTACAGGAACTTGAACAGCGGGAGGGGCTGCGGGAGTCCGGAGACGCCAAGCTCCTCCTCGGCCTCGCGCAGCGCCGCCGTGTCGTACGCCTCGCCCGCGCCGACGACGCCGCCCACGAACATGTCGTACATCGACGGGAAGACCAGCTTCGTCGGCGTACGGCGGTGCACGAAGACGCGGTCCTTCGCGTCCCGGGCGAGGATGAAGACGCAGCGGTGGCGCAGGCCCTTCGCGTAGGCCTCGCCGCGCGGCGCGGTGCCCACGACGCGGTCCTGCTCGTCCACGATGTCGAGGATCTCGTCAGCACTCATGCGGCCCATCCAACCCGCGCCGCACCAGGCACGTCCAACACAGCGGTTGACGCCCCGCACATGTGTCCCGAAGATCTAACCCATGGGTAACCCATAACCCTTAACCCATCCCTGAGTTCCCTGCCCGACCCCCGTGCCCTCTCCCCGGAGCGCACCGCCGACAGGACGGATGACCATGGCGTACGACGCTGATGTGATCGTGATCGGGGCGGGCCTCGCCGGTCTCGTGGCCACCGCCGAACTCGTGGACGCGGGACGGAAGGTGATCCTCCTCGACCAGGAACCCGAGCAGTCCATCGGCGGGCAGGCGCACTGGTCCTTCGGCGGGCTGTTCTTCGTCGACTCCCCGGAGCAGCGGCGGATGCGGATCAAGGACAGCCACGCCCTCGCCCTCCAGGACTGGATGGGCACCGCCGCCTTCGACCGCGAGGAGGACCACTGGCCGCGCAAGTGGGCCGAGGCCTATGTGGACTTCGCGGCGGGCGAGAAGCGCTCCTGGCTGCACGCGCAGGGCGTGCGGTTCTTCCCTGTCGTCGGCTGGGCCGAGCGCGGCGGGTACGACGCGACCGGGCACGGCAACTCGGTGCCCCGGTTCCACATCACCTGGGGGACCGGGCCCGGTCTCGTCGCCCCGTTCGAGCGGCGCGTGCGCGAAGGGGTGGCGCGCGGCCTGGTCGACCTGCGGTTCCGGCACCGCGTGACCGGCCTCGGCCGCAGCGCGGGCGCCGTCGACACCGTGAGCGGCGAGGTGCTCGAACCGTCCGACATCGAGCGCGGCCAGGAGTCCGGCCGCACCGTCACCGGTCTCTTCGAGCTCAAGGCCCAGGCGGTGATCGTCACTTCGGGCGGCATCGGCGGCAACCACGAGCTGGTCCGCGCCAACTGGCCCGAGCGCCTCGGCCGCCCGCCGGCCAGGATGCTCTCCGGGGTGCCCGCGCACGTCGACGGACTGATGATCGGCATCGCGGAGGACGCGGGCGGCCATGTCGTCAACCGCGACCGGATGTGGCACTACACCGAGGGCATCGAGAACTGGAACCCGATCTGGAACAGGCACGGCATCCGCATCCTGCCCGGACCGTCCTCCCTCTGGCTGGACGCCCGCGGCAAGCGCCTCCCAGTGCCGCTCTTCCCCGGCTTCGACACCCTCGGCACCCTCGACCACATCATGCACAGCGGCCACGACCACACTTGGTTCGTGCTCAACAAGCGCATCATCGGCAAGGAGTTCACCCTCTCCGGCTCCGAGCAGAACCCGGACCTGACGGGCAAGTCCGTACGCGACGTGATCGGGCGCGCGCGGGCCGACGTGCCGGGACCGGTGAAGGCGTTCATGGACCACGGCGACGACTTCATCGTGGAGAACGACCTGGCCGCGCTCGTCCGCCGCATGAACGCGCTCACCGACGAGCCGCTGATCGACGAGGCGGAGCTGCGCCGCGAGATCACCGCCCGCGACCGGGAGATCGCCAACCCCTTCACCAAGGACCTGCAGATCACCGCGATGCGCGGCTCCCGCAAGTTCCTTGGCGACAAGCTGATCCGCACCGCGTCCCCGCACCGCATCCTCGACCCGAAAGCGGGCCCGCTCGTCGCCGTACGCCTGAACATCCTCACCCGCAAGTCCCTGGGCGGCCTGGAGACCGACCTGACCTCGCGCGTGCTCACGGACGGCGGCGACCCCCTGCCCGGGATGTACGCGGCGGGGGAGGCGGCCGGGTTCGGCGGTGGCGGCGTGCACGGCTATCGCTCCCTCGAAGGCACGTTCCTCGGCGGCTGCATCTTCTCCGGCCGCGCGGCGGGGCGGGCCGCGGGTCGGGCGGTGGGGTAGGGGGCGTCAGCTCTGGTCGTCCGTGACCATGCGGAAGCGTTCGGCGACGACGAGCGTGGTGTCGTCGACCGTGAACTCCGGGTCGTCGAGCGCGGCCCGCATCTCCGGGGAGTGCCAGAACTTCTCGTGCTCCACCCGCCATTCCGCCACCGACGTGTACCCCTCGCCCTCGTCCAGGGCGTGCCGCAGGTCGATCTCGGCGAGCGGCATGACCTGCGCTCCGGTGGTCTCGACGACCGCGACGGGCCGGTCGTCGGAGTCGATCAGCGCATAGCGGTTCCCGGGTCTGGGCAGGGGCTCGCCCTCCAGCTCGTACTCCACCAGCAAGCCCGTCGTCGATGTCTTCTCGCCCGAGAGCACCGCCGCGACCAGGGTGTCCCGGAGCGGTCCGGGGAAGCCCAGGGCCAGGGGCGGCAGGCTGTCGGAGCCAGGGATCGGCTCGGTCCGCTTCGGATTCTCACTCATGGTCTGCTCCCTTTCGCTCGGCTTGGGCGACGGTGGCCCGTTCGTTCCCACTGCCGCCGAGACTACGACCCCCCACTGACAATCGCCCCACCACCCCAATTCACCCTGTGGACAAGCAAGTTGGCGAATCGATTCCTCCCGGCCCGGCCTTGACGGAAGAGACCCCTGCCGCTTAGCTGTCCGTGATCATCCGGTCTGCGGTGCGTGATCGCCGCGGGCTCACGACCACAGGCCCGCAGCAGCCGTCCACACCCTCCGCTTGACCACCGTGATGGGAAGGACTCACCGAGGTGTCCCCACCGCCTCCTCCGCTCGGGCGCGCCCGCAAGCGCGCCACGTACGACTTCGACCCCGCCCTCGACGACACCGAACTGACCGCCGCCCGCGCCGCGTTGGAACGCGGCCGCTGGGCCGACACGCGTGCCCTGCTCGCCGCCACCGGCCCCGACTGGGACCGCAGAGGCCACCGCCTCGTCGTCCTCGGCCAGTCACCCGCCACGCGCGCGTGGGCGCAGGAGTGGCGGCTCGTCGAGCCGGAGAGCGCGGACGCCGCGGCCCTGTTCGCCTGCGCCTCGGTCTGGCGTGCCCTGCGCGGCAAGGAGCGCCCCGAGAGCGCGCAGGACGCCTGCCGCGCCGCCGCCTCGCTCGCCCCCGACGACCCCACCCCGTGGCTCGCCCTGCTGCTCCTGGCCCGCACCCTCGGCTCGGAGGAGGACGTGGTCCGCCTCTTCGACGAGGTCCGCCACCGCCACCCGCAGCACCACCACGCCCACCACCTCATGGTCGGCCGCCTCGCCGAGCGCCGCGCCGACCTGGGCCAGGACCCGCTGCACGAGGTGTACGACTTCGCCTCCTGGGCCGTCGACCAGGCGCCGCCCGACTCCCCGCTCGCGATCCTCCCGGTCGTCGCGCACGCCGAGCGCTACCGCGTCCTCGCCGGTGCCGCCCGCGCCGGGTCCCCGCCGGAGCGCTCGGGCCACTGGTCCGGACGTCTGGCGCGCCTCGTCCTGAAGGGCGCGTTCGACTGGTGGCTGGAGTGGGGCGGCGACCGGCATCCGCGCGGCCGTATCGACCTCAACTTCCTTGCCCACGCCAAGTTCTGCGAGGGCCGCGCGGCCGAAGCGGCGGCCCTGTTCCACCGCATCGGCCGAAGCGCGACCGAAGCCCCCTGGTCGTACCCCGGGCGCGACCCGGCACAGGCCTTCGGCGCGGCCCGCAACGCGGCCCTCGGCGCCGCATGAACCCGACCCCGAAAGGACCCGACCCCACCATGTCGACGGGCAGTTCGAGCACAGCGAACGTCAGCGCCACCGCGCGTGACGGCCGGATCAACACCTACAAGGGCGAGGAGCGCGCCCTGCGCGCCGACCGGCTCGGCACGGCGGGCCTGCTGCTCTCCGTCCTCGCCGCCAGCGCGCCCCTGATGGTCGTGGCCGGTGTCATGCCCACCACGTTCGGCGTGATGGGCATGGTCGGACAGCCGCTGCTCTTCGTCATCCTCGGCCTGGTCCTGGCGCTCTTCAGTGTCGGATACGCCGAGATGAGCCGGCACGTCCACAACGCCGGCGCCTTCTACGCGTACATCTCCCGCGGCCTCGGCGGCACCGCCGGTGCGGGCGCCTCCCTTGTGGCCCTGGTCGCGTACAGCGCCATGCAGGTCGGCATCTACGGCATCTTCGGCTTCGAGGTCTCCACCCTCTTCGCCACCTACCTGGACATCCAACTGGCCTGGTGGATACCGGCGTTGGCGGCCGTCGCACTCGTCGCCGCACTCGCCTGGCTGAAGATCGACCTCAACGCGCGCGTGCTGGGCGTTCTGCTGCTCATCGAGTGCCTCCTGGTCGTCGTCTTCGACGTGGCGGCGGTCGCCGAGCCCGCCGCCTCCGGGCTCGCGCTCACCGCGTTCGACCCGGACTCCCTCACCGGCGCGGGCTTCGGCACGGCTCTCTGCTTCTGCATCGCCGCGTTCGTCGGCTTCGAACAGGCGCCGGTGTACGCGGAGGAGACCAGCAGGCCGCAGGTGGTCGTCGCCCGTGTGATGTTCCTGGCGGTGGGCTTCGCCGCGCTGTTCTTCGCGGTCAGCTCGTGGGCGCTGACGGTGGCGGCCGGTCCGTCCGGGATCGTCGACGCGGCCCGCGAGCAGGGCCCCGGCCTGCTGTTCGGCCTCACCGAGGACCGCCTGGGCACCGGCTTCACGGACGTCCTGCACATCCTCTTCGTCACCGGGATGTTCGCGGCGATGCTCAGCTTCCACAACGTCGTCGCGCGGTACGCCTTCGCCATGGGCCGCGAGGGGCTGCTGCCCGCCGCGTTCGGCCGTACCAACAAGGCGAGCGGGGCGCCCGGTTCGGGCTCACTCCTCCAGACGGTGATCTCGGTGACCGTCGTCGCGGCCTTCGCCGTCACCGACGACAAGCCCATCGGCGACCCGACCGTTCCGGTGCTGCGGCTGTTCACATGGATGGGCAACGTCGGCGCCCTCGGCATCATCGCCCTCATGGCCGCCGCCTCCCTCGCGGTGATCGTCTTCTTCGCCCGCCGCGGCGCCGCCCGCGCCCAGGCCTGGCGGCTGGTCGCCGCGGCCCTCTCGGGCCTGGCGCTCCTGGTGATCGCCGGGTACACGGTGAAGGACTTCGACGTCCTCGTCGGCGCGGGCCCCGGCTCCGCCCTCGCGTGGGTGCTGCCGGGCGTGATCGGCCTCGCGGCGGTCGTCGGCCTGGTGCACGGCGCGGTCCTGCGCGCCCGGCGCCCGGAGGCGCACGCCCGCATCGGCCTGGGCAACGAGGCGTTCCAGCTGGAGCAGGCGACACAGCGCACGCCCACGTAGGGCCGCACCGCAAGAGATGACGAAACCCTGACGACGCCCCGAGCCCCCTGGTCCGACCGCGTCCCGAGTGCTGAACTCGGGGATGTGAACCCCACCCCGCCAGACGGCGTCCGCGACCGGTCCGACGACGTCCGCGACGGGTCCGAAGACGTCCGCGACCGGTCCGACGACGCCTCAGGCGCCCCCGTCGGCCGCCGCGTCGTGCTCGGCATGCTCGGTCTGGGCGCGGCCGGAGTCGCCGCCGCCCCGCTCCTGCAGCGCGGAGTCGAGGCGCTGGCCCGGCAGGACCCGACCGGCCTGACCGACGTCCTGCCCGCGGGCGGCACCTTCCGGTACTACTCCGTGACCGCGTCCGTACCGTCGAAGAACGACCGCACGTACCGCCTGCGCGTGGACGGCCTCGTCGACCGCCCGAGCACGTACACACTGGCCGGGCTGCGCGCCGAACCGCAGACCCGGATCGTGCGCGACGTGCAGTGCGTGACGGGCTGGCGGGTCCCCGAGACCCCCTTCGAGGGCGTACGGCTGTCCCGGCTCCTGGACGCCGCCGGGGTCCGCCCCGAGGCCCGCGCCGTCCGCTTCACCTGCTTCGACGGCGCGTACAGCGAGAGCCTCACCCTCGAACAGGCCCGCAGGGACGACGTGTTGGTGGCCCTGCGCATGCAGGACAAGCCGGTCAGCCACGAACACGGCGGGCCGGTACGCCTGTATGTCGCGCCCATGTACTTCTACAAGTCGGCCAAGTGGCTCTCCGGCATCACCGTCACCGAGGACGTCCGGCCCGGATACTGGGAGGAGCGAGGCTATGACGTCGACGCCTGGGTCGGCCGTTCCAACGGCCGCGACGACGCCCCGACCACCTGAACAGGCCGTACGCGAAGGCCGGTTCAGCCCGGCCGAACGCTGGGCGCACGGCGCGACCGCCGCCCTGATGCTGCTCTGCATCGCCTCGGCGGCCTGCCTCTACATCCCCGCGCTCGCCCAGCTCGTCGGCCGCCGCGCCCTGGTCGTCACCGTGCACGAGTGGACGGGCCTGCTGCTGCCCGTGCCGCTCCTCGCCGCCCTCGCCTCCCGCGCGCTCCGCGCCGACCTGCGCCGCCTCGACCGCTTCGGCCCGCACGACCGCCACTGGCTGCGGGCCGCGCTCCGCCGCGAGCGCCGGCCGCGCCCGCAGGGCAAGTTCAACGCGGGCCAGAAGCTGTACGCGGCGTGGATCGCGGGCGCGGTCCTGGTGATGCTCGGCACCGGCCTCCTGATGTGGTTCACCGGCCTGGCCCCGCTCGCCGTACGCACCGGGGCGACCTTCGTGCACGACTGGCTGGCCCTCGCGGTCGCGATCGTGGTGGCCGGGCACATTGGCATGGCCCTGAGCATGTGGTCCCAGCGGAGCGCGATGCGGCAATACCCTGAGATGCGGCAACTCCCTGAGAGCGGGCGAGACTTCAAGGACCCGGCCTAGCCGCTTCCCGGTCTTCGCGGGTCCGCGGGTACCCCCAGCCCGGCGCCCCGCTACTCGTACACATCCCCGTCCACGTACACCCACGCCCCGTCGAGCCGCTCGAACCGGCTGCGCTCGTGCAGCGCGCCCGCCCGGCCGCCGTCGACGTACCGGGCCCGGAACGTGACCGTGCCCGTGCTGTGGAACGCGCTGCCCTCCGCGCTGTCCAGGATCTCCAGGCCCGTCCAGCGCATCGACCCGCCGGCCTCGAAGCCGATCCGCGGCGGACGGGTGCGCGGATGCCAGGTCCGCAGCAGGTACGCCTCGTCCTCGACGGCGAACGCCGCGTACCGGGAGCGCATCAGCTCCTCCGGAGTGGCCGCGACGGCCTTTCCGGAGTGCAATCTTCCGCAGCATTCCGCGTAGGCGAGCGGCTGTCCGCAAGGGCACGGTGAGGTCGTACGAGGGACATGCCGCTCATTGTGCCGTGCCTGCGGCGAGGCGGCTCGGGCGACGTGTGGGCAGGTCACCCCTTGTGTCTCAGCAAGATTTGGTATCCCATTTACCCAGCGGTTCCAGCCCCGGTTTGAGGCTCCTGCCGCAGGCTCCGGCCTTGATCGCCCCCCGTTCACCTGTGGTTTTCTCCCGCGAACCTCTTGACCGGTATGCGAAACCGGTCGTAGCGTCCTGGCTCACCTGCTTCGAAAAACTGATTCCGTATACCGGAACTCCCGGATGTCGGAACTCCCGGAAGGTGACTGGTGTGACCACAGCACAGGACGCATCGCACACAGGAGAGTCGTCTCCGGACGCCTCGCAGGCGACCGCGACGGGCACCAGTACCCGGCTCTACAGCCCGGACCTCGCGCCCACGAAGAAGGAAGGCCGCAACTGGAGCGGCTACAGCGTCTTCACCCTCTGGGCCAACGACGTGCACAGCCTCGGCAACTACGCCTTCGCCCTGGGTCTGTTCGCCCTCGGGCTCGGCGTCTGGGACATCCTCGCGGCGTTCCTGCTCGCCTCGCTCTTCCTGTTCGGCCTGCTCACCCTCTCCGGCTACATGGGTTCCAAGACCGGCGTCCCGTTCCCGGTCATGAGCCGCATCGCCTTCGGCGTCAAAGGAGCCCAGCTCCCCGCCATGATCCGCGGCGGCGTCGCCATCGCCTGGTTCGGCATCCAGACCTATCTGGCGGCGACCGTGCTCTCCGCACTGCTCAAGGCGCTGATCCCGAGCCTCGCGAGCTGGGAGCAGACCTCCGTGCTCGGCCTCTCCGCGCTCGGCTGGGTCTCGTTCCTCGGCCTGTGGGTCATCCAGGTCCTGATCGTCAGCTTCGGCATGGACGCCATCCGCAAGTACGTCGAGCTCGCCGCGCCCGCCGTCCTCATCACGATGCTCGCCCTCGCCGTGTGGATGTTCGCCAAGGCCGACATGTCCATCGCCATGGACGCCGGCAACGCCTTCACCGGCGCCGACCGCTGGCTGCACATCCTTCAGGCCGCCGCGCTCTGGGTCGTCATCTACGGCACGTTCGTGCTCAATTTCTGCGACTTCACGCGCTCCGCGAAGAGCAACCGCTCGATCAACATCGGCAACCTCGTCGGCATCCCCGTGAACATGCTGTTCTTCGCCGGCATCGTGGTCGTCCTCAGCGGCGCGCAGTTCAAGCTCGACGGCCGGGTCGTCACCAGCGCCTCCGACATCGTGCAGACGATCCCGAACACGTTCCTGCTGGTCCTCGCCTCGCTCGCGCTGATCGTCCTGACCGTCGCGGTCAACCTGATGGCCAACTTCGTCGCGCCCGTCTACACCCTGGTCAACCTCTTCCCGCGCAAGCTCAACTTCCGCCGCGCGGGCGTCGTCAGCGCCTCGATCGGGCTTGTCATCCTGCCCTGGAACCTCTACAACAACCCGGTCGTCGTCAACTACTTCCTCGGCGGACTCGGCGCGCTCCTCGGCCCGGTCTTCGGCATCGTCATGGCCGACTACTGGCTGATCCGCAAGACCCGCGTGCACGTCCCGCACCTCTACACCGAGCACCCCGAGGCCACGTACGCGTACCGCAAGGGCATCAACCCCCGCGCCGTCGGAGCGTTCGTCCCGGCCGCCGCCGTCGCCGTGGTCATCGCGCTCGTCCCGGCCTTCAAGGGCATCTCCGGCTTCTCCTGGTTCATCGGCGCCCTGCTCGCCGCCCTGCTCTTCGTCGTCCTGCCGGGCCGCCCCGGGGTTCCCGAGGAGGACGTCGACGGCGAGGACATCGCCGTACCGAGCGTCTGAGCGGAAGACCGCCGCACCCGTCCCACCCGCACCCTCACGCGAGAAAACAGGAACACCACCCCATGCGACTCCTGGTCGTCAACGTCAACACCACCGAAACGATGACGAAGAGCATCGGTGAGCAAGCCGCGAGCGTCGCCGCCCCCGGCACCGAGATCGTCCCGCTCACCCCGGCCTTCGGCGCAGACTCCGTCGAGGGCAACTACGAGAGCCACCTGGCCGCCATCGCGGTCATGGAGACCGTCCGCGCCTACCCGGAGCCCTTCGACGCGGTGATCCAGGCCGGCTACGGCGAGCACGGCCGCGAGGGCCTGCAGGAACTGCTCGACGTCCCCGTCGTCGACATCACCGAGGCCGCCGCCTCGACGGCCCAGTTCCTCGGCCGTACGTACTCCGTCGTCACCACCCTCGACCGGGCCGTCCCCCTGATCGAGGACCGCCTCGCCCTCGCCGGCCTCGCCGACCGCTGCGCCTCCGTCCGCGCCAGCGGCATGGCCGTCCTCGACCTGGAGCGCGACCCCGCCGCCGCCGTGGAGGCGATCGTGGAGGAGTCCGCCCGCGCCGTCGAGCAGGACCGCGCGGAGGTCATCTGCCTGGGCTGCGGCGGCATGTCGGGCCTCGGCGAACGCGTCGTCGAGCGCACCGGCGTCCCGGTCGTCGACGGCGTCGCGGCGGCCGTGACGATCGCCGAGTCCCTGGTCCGCCTCGGCCTGAGGACCTCCAAGGTCCGGACGTACGCGCCTCCCCGCCCGAAGCACTTCAAGGCGTGGCCCCCGGGCAACTGACCGCCTCCACGAACCCCGCCCCGACCGGTGCGCCCCGAGCCCGGCCGGGGCGGACGTGTGTCCGGCGCCGAACCGGCCGCGCCCGTACGGGAGTTGAGCCGCCGCCCAACGAAAAGATCCCCGGCTCCAGTGGAGCCGGGGATCTTCGCTGTGTCCGAGGGGGGACTTGAACCCCCACGCCCGATAAAGGGCACTAGCACCTCAAGCTAGCGCGTCTGCCATTCCGCCACCCGGACCGGTGACCCGCGGTTTCCCGCGGCGACGTGGAAAACCATAGCAAACATTCGGGGTGCCCTGATCACACCCCCGGCCCACTCCCGGCCCACCCCCGGCCCATCCCTGCCCCACCCCCGCCCGGCCATGAACGGCGCATTGCGGGCGGTGCCCTGCCTTGGGGCGAGCGGGGTCGGCGCGCGAGGATGTGAGGGACCAGCAGCGGCAACTCGGGAGGAAGCAGCGTGAGCGAGTCGAGCAGGGGCGAGAAGGCACCGTCGGTCTCCGGCGAGGACGAGGTCGTCGACCTCTGCCGGGACCTGATCCGTATCGACACCAGCAACTACGGCGACCACTCGGGGCCGGGCGAGCGCAAGGCCGCCGAGTACGTGGCGGAGAAGCTCGCCGAGGTCGGCCTCGAACCGAAGATCTTCGAGTCCCACCAGGGCCGTGCCTCGACCGTCGCCCGCATCGAGGGCGAGGACCCGTCCAAGCCCGCGCTGCTGATCCACGGCCACACCGACGTCGTACCGGCCAACGCGCAGGACTGGACCCACCACCCCTTCTCCGGCGAGATCGCCGACGGCTGTGTCTGGGGCCGGGGCGCGGTCGACATGAAGGACATGGACGCGATGACCCTCGCGGTCGTACGCGACCGGCTGCGCAGCGGCCGCAAGCCCCCGCGCGACATCGTGCTCGCCTTCCTCGCGGACGAGGAGGCCGGCGGTACGTACGGAGCGCGCTACCTCGTCGACCAGCACCCGGACCTCTTCGAGGGCGTCACCGAGGCGATCGGCGAGGTCGGCGGCTTCTCCTTCACCGTGAACGAGAACCTCCGCCTCTACCTCGTCGAGACCGCCCAGAAGGGCATGCACTGGATGCGGCTCACCGTGGACGGCACGGCGGGCCACGGCTCCATGACCAATACCGACAACGCCATCACCGAACTCTGCGAGGCCGTCGGCCGCCTCGGCCGGCACAACTGGCCGATCCGCGTCACCAAGACCGTCCGCTCCTTCCTCGACGAGCTCTCCGACGCCCTCGGCACCGAGCTCGACCCGGAGAACATGGACGAGACGCTCGCCAAGCTCGGCGGCATCGCCAAGATGGTCGGCGCGACGCTGAAGAACTCCGCCGCCCCCACCATGCTCGGCGCGGGCTACAAGGTGAACGTCATCCCCGGCCAGGCCACCGCCCACGTCGATGGCCGCTTCCTGCCCGGCTACGAGCAGGAGTTCCTGGCCGACCTCGACCGCCTCCTCGGCCCGCGCGTGCAGCGCGAGGACGTGCACGCCGACAAGGCCCTGGAGACCGACTTCGACGGCAAGCTCGTCGACGCCATGCAGAGCGCCCTCAAGGCGGAGGACCCGATCGCGCGGGCCGTGCCGTACATGCTCTCCGGCGGAACCGACGCCAAGTCCTTCGACGACCTCGGTATCCGCTGCTTCGGCTTCGCGCCGCTGCAGCTGCCGCCGGAGCTGGACTTCGCGGGCATGTTCCACGGCGTGGACGAGCGGGTTCCGGTGGACGGCCTCAAGTTCGGCGTGCGCGTCCTCGACCGGTTCATCGACGCTTCGTGATGCCTCGTGATGCCTCGTGACGTCTCGTGATGCCTTCGTGACGTCTCGTGACGCCTCCTGGCGCCCTCCGGAAGGCGTCGCGCTCGCGTCAAGAATCGTCTGCGTGTGCGCAGTTGACTGAAACGGGTGAATGGGGCTGTTCGGTCGTAGCCCCCGTCACCTCTCCTCGTTACAGGTGATGCAGTCCGCGGCTGGGACTGCATTGCCAACAAGGAGGAATAATGATCAAGAAGGTCGTCGCTGCTGCGGCTGCCACCGGTGGTCTGGTGCTCGCCGGCGCGGGTATCGCCGTCGCCGACGCCGGTGCTCAGGGCGCTGCCGTCAAGTCCCCGGGCGTGGTCTCGGGCAACGTGATCCAGGTGCCCGTGCACGTGCCGGTGAACGCGTGCGGCAACACGGTCTCCGTGATCGGGCTGCTGAACCCCACCTTCGGCAACACCTGCATCAACAAGTGATCTGTATGTGCCTCACCCCTTGAGGGGTTGAGTCCGTGGCCCCGGAGTGTGCGCCATGCGCTCCGGGGCTGTTGGGCATTCGGCGCACGTTCCGCTGTGGGGCGTGCGCGTTCCCAGTAGTTCCAAGACAGGGAAGTACCTATGCGACAGGTCACGCGTAAAGGCCTGATCACCGTGGCGGCCGCGTCCGGCGTCCTCGCCGTCACCGGCTACGCACACGCCGACTCGGGCGCCAAGGGCGGCGCCCATGGGTCGCCCGGCGTCGCCTCCGGGAACAGCGTTCAGGCACCGATCGAGGTGCCGGTCAACGTCTGCGGCAACACCGTGAACGTCGTCGGCCTCCTCAACCCGGCGGCCGGCAACGACTGCAGCAACTCCTCCAAGCGAGGCGGCAGTTCGTCCGACCACGGCCGCGGTTCCGGCAAGGGCGGCGGTTACGGCGAGGGCGGCAGCGGTTCCGAGCACGGATCGGGCGGCGGAGCGACCGCCGAAGGTGTCACCTCCGGCTCACCCGGCGTGCTCTCCGGCAACAACGTCCAGGCCCCCGTCGAGGCGCCGGTCAACGCCTGCGGGAACGGCGTCTCGGTTGTCGGTGCTCTCAACCCCACCCTGGGCAACGACTGCGGCAACGGGGAGGTCGCGCCTCCGGACAAGGAGGTTCCCGAGGTCCCCGTCAAGCCGCAGGACCCCCGCGACCCGGTCGCGGAGGAGCCCGGCAAGCCGCCGAACGAGCCGAAGACCCAGCTCGTGAAGCCGGTCGAGGAGACCGAGGTACTCGCGCAGACCGGCAGTGAGCTGCCGCTCGGTGTGGCGGTTCCGGTGGGTGCGGGCATGCTGCTCGCCGGCACCGTGCTGTACCGCAGGGCCCGCGTGCGCGCCTGACGCCCCCGGGAGCACGACGACGGAGTGGGCGCCGTCAAGGACGGCACCCACTCCGTTCGCATGTCCGGCGGCCTTACGTCAGGCAGCTCCTTGCGCCATGCACCTCAGGTCCGGCGGCTCCTGCCCAGCGGCCTCACCAGGTGGCGCGCACCTGCCGGATGATCCGGCGGCGCAACCGCACCTTTCGGCTGCCGTCCCTGCGCAGGCTCAGTCGGTCCAACTCCCAGTGTCCGTACTCCGCGTGGTCCGTCAGTAGTCGCGTCGCTTCCTTGCGGGACACCCCGCGCGGCACATACACATCGACAAATTCGTATTCCGGCATCGCATCTATTGTGCGGGCAGCGCCCCGGTACGGATAGCGTCTGCACTATGTCTGATGCTGCGCAGCCCACAGCTGCCGAGGTACGTGCCGCCGCCGAGGCGGTCAAGGCCGCGCTCGACGCCCACCTGGCGGCCGTCGAGCGGAGGTCGGGGGAGGACGACTCGGGCGTCCATGAGGCGTTCAACCAGCTGGCCGCGGCGGCGGAGGTGTACGACGAACTGCTCTACGACGCCTACGACGAGGTCACACCCTTCGAGATCCCGGGCGCGGAGGACGGCCTGCCGCCGTACACCGGGCCGGAGGAGCCGAACGCGGTGAGCGTGCTGATCCGCCGGGACTACACCGTGATCGAGCCGCAGCGGCTGCGGGCACAGGCACAGCGCGTCGCGGATCTGGACACCGACACCGCCGCGGGCGAGCCCTCGGCCGCCGGGGTCGTGGGCCACAGCGTGCACGCCGCGCTCGGTGTGCTCTTCGGCGAGTTCGAACCAGACGAAATCGCCTCGCGGCACAAGGAGTTCGGCCTGGAGGAGGGCGACTCCACGCTGTGGGTGGCGGCCGCGGACGAGCCGGCCGAACCGGGGGAGTGGCTGGACGCGCCGTTCGAGCAGGCCGACCCGCAGCAGATCGTGTGCCGCTTCGACGTCAGCTCGGTCTTCGACGAGGACCTGGACGACGACGTGGACGAAACCCGCCCCGCAGCAGGCCGCGGCAGAGCCGCCCGTACGACATCGCAGGAGGTCGACGGGCTCGCCTGAGGCCGACGCCGGGCGTCCTCACCGCGCCTGGCATCTCACCGCCTGCCGTCGGTCACGGCCGGGCGCCCGACGGGTTCTTCCCGTCGGGCGCCCCCGTGCGTGCGGGGTCAGGCGTCCTGGGCCGGTGTGGCCTCGGGCGCGGGGACCTGCGTACGCAACAGCGTCTGCAGCCGGGTCGTACGCGGCTTCGCCGGGCGCTCCGCCACGGCGCGCGGGAGGGCCTGCTCCACGCCGTGCACCACCGACAGATGCCGCTCGCCCCGCCCGAACGCGGTGTAGACCCACGCTCTGGTCAGCCCCTGGGCCGCGTCACCGGGCAGGACGACGACGGCTGCGGGCCAGCGCTGTCCGACGGCCTGCTGAGCGGTCAGCGCCCAGCCGTGCCGTACGGCCTGCTCCACCCGGTCCTTGCGGACGACGAGCGGTCTGCCCTCGCACTCCACGTGCAGCCCGTCCGCGTCGGCCCGGACCACCTGGCCGAGGACGGTGCGGCCGGGCGCCGGGGAGTACGCGATCCGGTCGCCGGGGTCGAAGCCGCCGAAGCGGCCGGGGCCGGGGTTGAGCCGCTCCTTCAGCGCGGCGTTCAGCGCGCGGGTGCCCGCGGCGCCGCCGTGGCCCACGGTGATCACCTGCGTGGCGCCGGCGGGCAGGCCGAAGGCGCGGGGCACCGACTCGGCGACGAGCTGCACCGTACGGTGCACGGCCTCGCCCGCGTCCCGCACCGGGACGATCACAACTTCCTTGTCCGGCGCGGCCACTTGGTTCAGCTCGCCGATGCCGATGCCGGAGACCAGCTCGCCGATCGGGCCCTCGTCCGGGACGCGCGAGACCACCACGGGGCAGACGCGGGCGCCGAGGAGATCGGCGAAGACCCGCCCCGGGCCCGCCGACCACAGCGTCCCCGGATCGCCGCTCAGCACGAGCCGGGCACCGTCGGGCAGCGACTCCACGAGCATCGCCGCGCCCTCGACGTCCAGCTGCGGGGCGTCGAGCAGCACGAGCAGGTCAAGGTCGAACGCGCCCTCGGCGTCCCGGCCGGGGCCCTCCGCGCCGGAGAGCAACTCGGCGACGGTCACGGCGGCGCCTGCCGCGGTGCCGCCCGGCGTGGACCCGCCCGGCGTGGACCCGGCCTCCGCGGACCCGGCCCCCGCGGACCCGGCCCCCGCGGACCCGGGTGCCGCACCGGTTCGTGCGGCGATGGCCTGCCGGAACGTCCTCTTCCCGTACGGGGTGTGGGAGGCGGCGCAGACCCGGAGTCCGGCGGCTGCGGCGGCGGCCACCAGGGCGGCGGGCTCGGCGCGGGCCTCCTCGCCTCCGGTGTGCAGGACGAGGCTGGAGCCCGCGACGGCACGGATCAGCTCGGCCGTCGAACCGCGAGCGGAACCGGCCGCCGCGAGCAGGGCGGACTGCTGCGGACTCTCCTCCTTGGCAAGGGAGTTGAGCACCCTGGCCAGGCCGTCGGCGAGGCTCTCCTCCGCCATGGCGTAGCGCTCGAGGCCGACGAGGACACGGACCGGGCGCTCCTGCTCTTCCGCCTCCTCGCCCTCGCCCTCGACCTCGCGCTCGGGTGCTGCGGCGGCGGGGGCGGGCGGGCCGCCCGGGGCGCTCTCCAGGGCGTCCTGGAAGACCAGCAGGTCACCCTCGGCGATCGCGCTCTGGACGGCGGCGTCGGCGTCCGCCACGCCGTACCGCCCGAGCGTGGATTCGAGCGCCGGGGCGTCCAGAGCGGTGTGGCCGGCGACGGCCGCCTGCTCCAGGAGCCAGACGGCGACCGCGCGGTCGCGGCGCTCGTCGTCCGGACGGCAGGCGTCGCCGAGCAGGGCGCGGGCGAAGCCGTCGGCCTGCTCCGGGCGCACGCCCGTGACCCGGAGGAGCTGCCAGGGGTCCTCGCGCAGCACGGCCTCGGCGCCGTCGCCCAGGGCCGTGGCCGTCTGCTCGGCGAGCACGGCGGGAGCACCGCCTTCGGTGAGGACCGCGCGGACCGCGTCCACGGCCTCGGCGGCGGGGCCCGCGGGGGTGCTCACCGGCGCCGGGCGCTCGGGCCCGCGGACCGGCTCGGGGGCCGGGCGGCGGGGTGCGGACTCGGGCTCGAAGACCGCTCCGGCCGGCTTCTCGCCGCTCTCCACGGCGCGGACGGCGGCCAGGAGGTCGGCCGCCGTGCCGCTGAGTTTCGTGCCGCTCTCGATCGGGGCGTCCCGCTCGGCCTTGCGCCGCTCGATCCGCTCCCTGAGCTCCCGCTGGGCGGTCAACTCGGCCTCGGCTTCGGAGGGTTGGGCGGCGGCTTCCTCCTCGGTGCCGTCGGTGCCGTCGGTGCCGTCGGTGCCGTCGGCGGAGGACTCCGCAACGTCCTCCCCAGCGCCGTCCTCGACGCCGTCCGAGCCCTCCGCGCCGCCCCCGCCGGGGGCCGCCCCGCCGGGGGCCGCCCCGCCGGGGGCCGCCCCGCCGGGGGCCGCGGCGTCCTCCGTGGGCGTCTCGGGCAGGGCGTCCTCCGCGGCCGGCTCGGGGGTGGTGCTGCCGGTCTCGTCCGGGGCGGCGGACTCCGTACTCACAGGGTGCTCCAGTCCTGGTCGGGGTAGCGGTGCACGGGCGCCGACACGTCGTCGAGAGCCCGGCAGATCTCGTCAGGAAGACTAAGGCTCTCCACTGACAACGCGGCCGTGAGCTGCTGTGCGTTGCGCGCGCCCACGATCGGCGCGGCCACCCCCGGCCGGTCGCGCACCCACGCGAGGGCCACCTGCAGCGGTGTGGCCGCGAGGCCGTCCGCCGCCGTCGCCACCGCGTCCACCACCCGGCCCGCCGCCTCGTCGAGATACGGCTCCACGAAGGGCGCCAACTGCTCGGAGGCGCCCCGCGAGTCGGCGGGCGTGGAGTGGCGGTACTTGCCGGTGAGCACGCCCCGGCCGAGCGGCGAGGAGGGCAGCAGACCGACGCCCAGGTCGAGCGCGGCCGGCAGCACCTCCCGCTCCACACCGCGCTGCAGCAGCGAGTACTCCATCTGCGTACTGGCCAGGCGGGTGCGCGCGCCCGGGGCCGCGAGCTGCCAGGTGGCGGCCTTGGCGAGCTGCCAGCCGCAGAAGTTGGACACCCCGGCGTAGCGGGCGCGGCCGCTGGAGACCGCGATGTCCAGGGCCTGCAAGGTCTCCTCCAGGGGCGTCGACGCGTCGAAGGCGTGCACCTGCCACAGGTCGACGTAGTCCGTGCCGAGCCGCTGGAGCGAGGCGTCCAGGGCAGCGAGCAGATGGCCGCGCGAACCGTCGAAGCGGCGCTCCGGATCGGGGACGCTGCCCGCCTTGGTGGCGATGACCAGGTCACGCCGGGGCACCAATCCCTCGACGAGCTGCCCCAGGACGTACTCCGCCTCGCCCCCGCCGTACACGTCCGCCGTGTCGACGAGCGTGCCGCCCGCCTCCCAGAAGACCTTCAACTGGTGGGCGGCGTCGTGCTCGTCGGTGTCACGGCCCCAGGTGAGGGTGCCGAGGCCGATCCTGGACACGCGCAGGCCGGTGCGGCCGAGATGCCTCTGCTCCATGGGCGCTGAGGTTACTGCTCACGTGCCGAACCCGGGTGGGCCTGTGGATAACCCTTCGCCGGAGCCCGTGGAGAACCACCCGCTGACGGATCGCACCACGGCGCGCTAGAGTCCGGACAACAGGCACGTTACTCATGGGTAAGGGGTTCGGCGCATGCGACTCGGGATCAACCTCGGCTACTGGGGCGCCGGGATGGACGCGGACAATCTCGCCGTCGCCAAGGAGGCGGACAAGCTCGGCTACTCGGTCTGCTGGGCGGCCGAGGCGTACGGCTCGGACGCGGCGACCGTGCTCTCCTGGGTCGCCGCCCAGACGGAGCGCATCGACGTCGGCTCCGCGATCTTCCAGATCCCGGCCCGGCAGCCGGCGATGACCGCCATGACGGCGGCCACCCTCGACTCCCTCTCCGGCGGCCGCTTCCGCCTCGGCCTCGGCGTATCCGGACCGCAGGTCTCCGAGGGCTGGTACGGCGTGAAGTTCGACAAGCCGCTGGCCCGCACCCGCGAGTACGTCGACATCGTCCGCAAGGCGATGAGCCGCGAGCGTCTCTCGTACGAAGGTGAGCACTGGACGCTGCCGCTGCCGGACGGCCCCGGCAAGCCGATCAAGCTCACCGTGCATCCGGCCCGCGAGCACATCCCGGTCTACATCGCGGCCATCGGCCCGAAGAACCTGGAGCAGACCGGCGAGATCGCCGAGGGCGCGCTGCTGATCTTTCCCGCCGCCGAGCACATCGAGGACACCGCGCTCAAGCACATCCGCGCGGGCCGCGAGAAGGCCGGGCTGACGATGGACGGCTTCGACGTGTGCCCGACGCTGCCGCTCGCGCTCGGCGACGACGGCGCTGTGGGCGCCCTCGCCGACACCTTCCGCCCGTACACCGCGCTCTACGTCGGCGGCATGGGCAGCCGCAAGCAGAACTTCTACAACCAGCTCGCGCAGCGCATGGGGTACGAGAAGGAAGCCGCCGAGATCCAGGACAAGTACCTGTCCGGCGACAAGGACGGCGCGGCCGCCGCCGTGCCGCAGCAGCTGATCGACTCCACCACGCTGCTCGGCTCCGTGGAGCGGATCGCCGACCGCATGCAGGCCTACGCGGAGGCCGGAGTGACGACGCTGACCCTCGCACCGGCCGGCTTCACGCTCGACGAGCGGCTGGCCGCGCTGCGCGCGGGCACCGAGGCGCTGGAGCGGGCCGGACTGGCCTGAGGCGGGGGATTTCCGGAGTCCGGAGCGTTAGGGAGTGCTCCGGTAGGCGTTCGGGAGGCGTCGTGGAGGCGTCGGGGAAGCGCCGGGGAAGTCTCTACGGCCGTGGTGGGGGCTCGGGGGGTCTTCCCCGCCACGGCCGTTACTGCGTACAACGCCGCACAAGCCGGTCGGTTACGCCTCCGACGGGCTCTGGCGGGCGGTGGCGGGCTCTGCCGCGGTCCGCTGACGGGCTCCGGGGAGTCCTGCCTGCCCGCCCGCTCTCCAGGCGCACGAACCATCTCGAGTTGCCCGCCGCCTCGCACCGCATTTGACTCGTTCTTCGCGGGGTCACTTCGCGGGCGCCCCCAGGAGGTGGCAGTGATGCTTTCGGCCAAGAGCCTGTTCTCCGAGATCCTCGACGACGACGAGGCGTTCCGGCTGTTCTGCTCCATCGCGGCCGGCGGCGAGTCTCAGGGGGGCTGGGAGAACGGCCGGATCGCCGCGCTGGTACCGGAGAGTCAACGCGACCTCGCCCCCAGGATCAGCAGGCACGGGGCGGACGAGGACAAGCACGGGCGGATCTTCAACGCCCTCCTGAAGAAGCGCCGCCTCGAACCCTGCGAGGTCCCGCCGGAGACCGACTACACCATGCTCCTGGAGCGGAACGGCATCGGCCTCGCGCATGAACAGCTGAGGGCGGAGCGGCCGCTCGGCGACCGGGACATCATCAGGTACCTCGCCCACAGCCGCGTCACCGAACAGCGCGCCTCCGAGCAGATGGACCTGCTCCGCAGACACTTCGCCGACCACCCCGACATCGGCCGCGCCGTCAAGATGATCTCCCACGACGAGGACAACCATCTCGCGTACTGCCACGAGGAGTTGCTGCGGTTCGCGTACGCCGGGCACGGCCGGGAGATCCAGCGGATCCTGCACGAGTCCGCGCACGCCGAGATCCGCGTCTACCGCGATGTGAGCCTCGCCGTCATGTCCCACATGGGCCGCATCCTCGGCTGGCCCCGCCCCAAGGCGGCCCTGCTCGCGGCCGGTATCCACGCCGTCCACGCCTACGAGCGGGGCGGCGGGTGGCGGCGGATGGTGTCCCTGAGGATGCCGGAGCGGCGCAACGCCCTTGGCGAGCCCGCGACTTCGGCCCCCGAGTACGCCTAGCGGGACCCTGTGACGGGTTACAGCCAGCCGCGGCGTTTGAACAGCCGGTAGAGCCCGTACACCGCACCCGCCATGAGCGCCACCACGGCCGGGTAGCCCCAGGCGTGCTTCAGTTCCGGCATGTGCTCGAAGTTCATGCCGTACACGCCCGCGACCATCGTCGGGACGGCGGCCATGGCGGCCCACGCGGAGATCTTGCGCATGTCGTCGTTCTGCCGCACCCCGGTCTGCGCCAGGTGCGCGGAGAGGACATCGGAGACGAGGCGGTCCAGTCCCTCGACGCTCTCGTTGGCGCGGGTCAGATGGTCGGCGACGTCGCGGAAGAACGGCTGCGACTCCTCGTGCACGAACGGCACGGCCGCGCCCGCGAGCCGGGTCATCGGGGCCGCCAACGGCATGGTGGCGCGGCGGAACCCGAGAACCTGGCGCTTGAAGTTGTAGATGCGGCCCGCTGTGTGCCGGGTGTCGCCGCCGGTCGGCTCGAAGACCTCCGCCTCCAGACCCTCCAGATCCAGGTGCAGTTCGGCGGCCACGTCGATGTAGTGGTCCACCACGGCGTCGCTCACCGCGTAGAGCACCGCCGTCGGCCCCTGCCGCAGTACCTTCGGGTCCGCCTCCAGGCGCTTGCGTACGGCCGCGAGCGGTGCGCCTTCGCCGTGCCGCACCGTCACCACGAACGCGTCCCCGACGAAGAGCATCAGCTCGCCCGAGCTGATGCTGTCCGCCGCCTCGTCGTAGACGATCGGCTTCAGGACCATGAACAGCGAGTCGTCGTACACCTCCAGCTTCGGCCGCTGGTGCGCCTTGAGGGCGTCCTCGACGGCCAGCGGGTGCAGGCCGAACTCGTCCGAGACGTGGTCGAACTCCCGCTCCGTCGGCTCGTGCAGGCCGACCCACAGGAACGCGTCCCCGCCGGCCCTGGCCTCCGCGAGGGCCGTCGAGAAGTCCTCCGGGCCCTCGGCGCGGCGGCCGTCGCGATAGATGGCGCAGTCCACGATCATTGCGGGCATTCTCCCGTGATCCGGGCCTGTACGCATCCCCGCGGCCAGGTCCGCCTACGCTGGCAGCCATGCCCACCCTGATCCTTGTCCGGCACGGCCGGTCCACCGCCAACACCGCGGGCGTGCTCGCCGGACGGACGCCGGGAGTGGTCCTCGACGAGCGCGGCGCGGCCCAGGCCGCCGCCCTGCCGGGACGGCTCGCCGATCTGCCGATCGCCACGGCCGTGAGCAGCCCCCTGGAGCGCTGCCGGCAGACCCTTGAGCCGCTGCTCGCCGCCCGCCCGGAGCTCACGCTGCACACCGAGGAGGGCGTCAACGAGTGCGACTACGGCGACTGGTCGGGCCGCAAGCTCGCCGAGCTCGCCGACGAACCCCTCATGCAGGTGGTCCAGCAGCACCCCTCCGCCGCCGCCTTCCCGGGCGGCGAGTCCATGCGCGCCATGCAGCACCGCGCCGCCGAGGCGGTACGGGAGTGGAACGCGCGCGTGGAGCGTGATTTCGGATCCGACGCCCTCTATGTGATGTGCTCCCACGGCGACATCATCAAGTCGCTCGTCGCGGAGGCGCTGGGGCTCCACCTCGACCTGTTCCAGCGGATCTCCGTCGAGCCCTGTTCGGTCACCGTGATCCGGTACACGCGGCTCCGCCCCTTCCTCGTACGCCTCGGGGACACCGGGGACCTGGGCGGGCTCGCCCCGCGCGACAACGGGACCGACGCCGGGCGGGGCGACGCGACGGTCGGGGGCGGTGCGGGCGCACCGTGATCGTCGCCCGCAGTAGGGTGACCCACGTCGGCCGCGGCCCGGGTCGCAGCACTTCAAGCCGTCGAACCCGATAGTCGGCAGGCCCGACAACGCCAGCAGGCCCGACAGCCAGCAGTACTTACACCAGCAGTACCCGATACCGAGGGAGAGGCCAGGACGTGTCCCGTCAGGTGTTCCTCTACGACCCGCCGGAACGTTTCGTGGCCGGCACGGTCGGGCTCCCCGGGCGCCGTACGTTCTTCCTGCAGGCCTCCGCCGGTGGCCGGGTCACGAGCGTTGCCCTGGAGAAGACCCAGGTGGCCGCGCTCGCCGAGCGGATGGACGAGCTGCTCGACGAGGTCGTGCGGCGCAGCGGCGGCAGCGCCCCCGTGCCGGCCGTCGCACCCAGCGAGATCGCTGACAGCGCGCCCCTCGACGCCCCCGTCGAGGAGGAGTTCCGCGTCGGCACCATGGCGCTCGCCTGGGACGGCGAGGAGCAGCGCATGGTCGTCGAGGCCCAGGCGCTGGTCGAGTTGGACGCCGACGACGACGAGGACCTCGCCGAGGCCGAGGAGCGGCTGCTCCAAGACGACGAGAACGGCCCGCCGATGCTGCGCGTACGGCTCTCCGGAGCGCAGGCCAGGGCCTTCGCCAAGCGCGCCCTCGACGTCGTGAACGCGGGCCGTCCGCCGTGCCCGCTGTGCAGCCTGCCGCTCGACCCGGAAGGACACGTATGCCCGCGTCAGAACGGATACCGGCGCGGCCTGTGACCGCAGGCGCGGAGGCCGTCGATCTGCTGACGCACGGCGAACTCACCGTGCTCGGACGGATCCGCGAAGCCTCTAACGCGGTTCTCTACTGCTCGGTCGAGCACGAGGGCGCCCGCGCGCACTGCGTGTACAAGCCGGTCGCCGGTGAGCGTCCGCTGTGGGACTTCCCCGACGGCACGCTCGCCCAGCGCGAGGTCGCCGCGTACGAGGTGTCGCGGGCCACCGGCTGGGATCTCGTACCGCCGACCGTCCTGCGCGACGGGCCGCACGGCGAGGGCATGTGCCAGCTGTGGATCGAGCCGGTCGCCCCGTCGGAGGGGGACTCCGCGCCCGAACTCCTCGCGCTCGTCGACGGCGAGGAGCCCGGCGAGGGCTGGAAGGCCGTCGGCTTCGCCGAGGTCGGCGAGGGGCGCACCGCCCTGCTCGTGCACGCCGACGACCCCCGCCTGCGCCGCCTCGCCGTCCTCGACGCCGTGATCAACAACTCCGACCGCAAAGGCGGCCACCTGCTGCCCGCACCCGGCGACACGCTGTACGGCATCGACCACGGCGTCACCTTCCACGTGGACGACAAGCTGCGCACCCTGCTGTGGGGCTGGGCCGGCGAGCCGCTGACCGCGGAGGCCGTCGACGTCCTCGCCGCCCTCGCGCGGGACCTGGCCGAGGGGGCGCCGCTCGCGAACCGGCTCGTGGAGTTGATCACTCCGGCCGAGGTGCACGCCGTACGCGAACGGGTGGCCGAATTGCTGCGGTCCGGGGTGCACCCGGTGCCGAACGGATCGTGGCCGGCGATTCCGTGGCCGCCCGTGTGAGCTCTGCCCTCGGCGACGGGTGGGGCCGGGGTGGTGGAGCGGCGCGGCACATCGGCGGCCGAGACGCAAGAGGGCCTTCCCGGCCAGAAGATCCGGTCCGGTTCGTATCCGGAAGGCGCGTCCGGTTAGTCTCGAAGCATGCATGCCTGGCCCGCTTCCGAGGTCCCCGCCCTGCCCGGCAAGGGCCGCGACCTCAGGATCCACGACACCGCGACCGGTGGGCGCATCGCCCTTGACCCCGGTCCCGTCGCCCGTATCTACGTCTGCGGCATCACGCCGTACGACGCGACCCACATGGGTCACGCGGCGACCTACAACGCGTTCGACCTCGTTCAGCGCGTGTGGCTCGACACCAAGCGGCAGGTTCACTACGTCCAGAACGTGACCGACGTGGACGATCCGCTCCTGGAGCGGGCCGTGCGCGACGGCGTCGACTGGACCGGGCTCGCGGAGCGCGAGACCGCACTCTTCCGCGAGGACATGACCGCCCTGCGGATGCTGCCCCCGCAGCAGTACATAGGCGCCGTCGAGGCCATACCCGGGATCGTCCCGCTGGTCGAGCGACTGCGTGACATGGGCGCCGCCTACGAACTCGAGGGCGACGTCTACTTCTCCGTCGAGTCGGACGCCCACTTCGGCGAGGTCTCCCGCCTCGACGCCGCCGCCATGAAGGCGCTCTCCGCGGAGCGCGGCGGCGACCCGGAGCGCCCCGGCAAGAAGAACCCCCTCGACCCGATGCTGTGGATGGCCGCCCGCGAGGGCGAGCCCAGCTGGGACGGCGCCAGCCTCGGCCGCGGCAGGCCCGGCTGGCACATCGAGTGCGTCGCCATCGCCCTGGACCACCTCGGCATGGGCTTCGACGTCCAGGGCGGAGGCTCCGACCTGGCCTTCCCGCACCACGAGATGGGCGCCTCGCACGCCCAGGTCCTCACCGGAGAGCACCCCTTCGCGAAGGCGTACGTGCACGCGGGGATGGTCGGTCTGGACGGCGCGAAGATGTCGAAGTCCAAGGGCAACCTGGTCTTCGTCTCGAAGCTGCGCCGCGACGGCGTCGACCCGGCCGCGATCCGGCTCGCGCTCCTCGCCCACCACTACCGCGCCGACTGGGAGTGGACCGACCAGGTCCTCCAGGACGCCGTGGACCGCCTGGGCCGCTGGCGCGCCGCCGTCTCCCGGCCCGACGGCCCGGCCGCCGAGGCGCTCGTCGAGGAGATCCGCGAGGCCCTGTCCGACGACCTCGACGCCCCGAAGGCGCTCGCGGCCGTCGACCGCTGGGCCGCGCTCCAGGCCTCCGAGGGCGGTACGGACGAGGGGGCGCCCGGTGTGGTGTCCCGCGCCGTCGACGCGCTCCTTGGTGTGGCGCTGTAGTACCTGCGTAGGCAAAGGCGCCGGACGAGTTCGACTCGTCCGGCGCCTTCTTTTGCTTTCCCCGCCCCGCCCCTTCCCGAAAGCCTGCGGCGCTTCGGGGCTCTGCCCCGGACCCCGCTCCTCAATCTCCCCCAGCTATCGCTGGGAGGTGCCCCCAGAGGGGCTCAATTGTCGCCCTGCTCGTCGTCATCGGAGGGCTCGTCGTCCTCCGGTGGCTCCGGCTGTGCCTTGGGCTCCTGGGGCAGCGGCTTCGGCGGGCGCGTGCGGTCGCTCGCGGTGTCGCGCAGGAACGGGCCCGCGTCGCTGCCGTCCGTCGCGTGCCCCGGGCCCGCCGGGCCGCCGTCACGCCGACGGAGGTAGCGCTCGAACTCGCGGGCGATCGCCTCGCCGGACGCCTCGGGCAGCTCCGCCGTGTCGCGGGCCTCCTCCAGGCTCTGCACGTACTCCGCGACCTCGCTGTCCTCGGCCGCCAGCTGGTCCACGCCCAGCTGCCAGGCGCGCGCGTCCTCGGCCAGCTCGCCGAGCGGGATGCGCAGGTCGATCAGGTCCTCCAGGCGGTTCAGGAGGGCCAGGGTCGCCTTCGGGTTGGGCGGCTGCGAGACGTAGTGCGGGACGGCCGCCCAGAGCGAGACCGCGGGGACACCCGCGTGCGTGCAGGCCTCCTGGAGGATGCCGACGATGCCGGTGGGGCCTTCGTACCGCGTCTCCTCCAGGTTCATCGTGCGGGCCAGGTCCGGGTCGGACGTGACGCCGCTGACCGGGACGGGGCGGGTGTGCGGGGTGTCGCCGAGCAGGGCGCCCAGGATCACCACGAGCTCGACGCCCAGTTCGTGGGCGAAGCCGAGGAGTTCGTTGCAGAACGAGCGCCAGCGCATGGACGGCTCGATGCCGCGCACCAGGACGAGGTCGCGCGGCTTGTCACCGCCGACCCGGACGACGGACAGGCGGGTCGTCGGCCAGGTGATCTTGCGGACGCCGCCGTCCAGCCACACCGTGGGACGGTTGACCTGGAAGTCGTAGTAGTCCTCGGCGTCGAGGGCGGCGAACACCTCGCCCTTCCACTCCCGGTCCAGGTGTGCGACCGCGGTGGAGGCGGCGTCGCCTGCGTCGTTCCAGCCCTCGAACGCGGCCACCATGACCGGGTCGACCAGCTCGGGAACCCCCTCGAGCTCGATCACCCAGCGCCTCCTTCCGACGTTCCCCCAGAGCCTTGAGGGTCTGGGAGGGACCCCACTCGCGTACGCCCCAACCTTACGGCGTCCGCGGGGGGCCTCCGCAGCCCCCTTGCATGCCCCTGGCACGCCAGAAGTGATGCATACGCCTCAGCGCAGAGGTCTATTCGTCCGAGCCGTGGATGGTCAACTGTGCGAGGTGGGTGGGGGAGTGGTGCTGGTGACGGCGCTCACAGCGTCGAGCGCAGCCACTGCTCGACGCTCGCGATGTGCACCGTCGCCCAGGAGCGGGCCGCCTCGGCGTCGCGGTCGCGGAGCGCGGTGAGGATCATGCGGTGTTCGTGCAGGGTCCGGCTGACCGCGTCCTCCTGGGTGAGGCCGCGCCAGACCCGGGCCCGGGTCGTCGGCCCGGACAGGCCGTCGAGCAGCGAGCAGAGCACCGAGTTGCCGGAGGCCTGCACGATGCCGCGGTGGAACTCCAGGTCGGACGCGACCAGCTCCTCGACCGACGGGGCCGTGCCGAGGGCGTCCAACTGGGCCTCCAGGGCGTCCAGTTCGGCGTCGCCGATCTGCTTGCAGGCGATCGCCGTGGCCGCCGGTTCCAGGATGCGGCGGACGGCGAGGAACTCCAGGACCGTGTCGTCGCGGTGGAAGTCGACGACGAAGCTCAGGGCCTCCAGGAGGAGTTGGGGGTCGAGACTGGTGACGTACGTGCCGTCGCCCTGGCGTACGTCGAGGATGCGGATCAGGGCGAGGGCGCGCACCGCCTCGCGCAGGGAGTTGCGGGAGAGGCCCAGGTCGGCGGCGAGTTCGCTCTCCTTGGGCAGGCGGTCGCCGGGGCGCAGCGCGCCGGAGACGATCATGCCCTTGATCTTCTCGATCGCCTCGTCCGTGACCGCCATGGTGCCCCCGCCTCGACCCGTCGGCACGCCCGCGTCCTCGCCGCATCCTCGCCGAGGCCGTGCGCGCCGGTAGACATCCGATGTATCGGCCTCATTATGACCCCGGGTGGGGGGAGGGCGTATGTGTTTCAGGGCTAAGGTTTCTTCGGCGGCTCGACGGAGCGGCCACGAGGGGAAGGCAGGCAGTCGCACATGACGGGGAAGAACGCCGGGAAGAACGCCGGGAAGAACGGGGCCGTCCGCAAGGACGCGGTCGCGTCGATCATCGAGGACTGGGCGCGCGAGCGGCCCGAGCTCGACACCTCGCCCCTGGAGGTCCTCGCACGGCTGCACCGCACCTTCCTGCGCTACAACACCCGGCTGACCTCCGCGATCGACCGGCACGGCCTGGCGGTGGCCGGGTTCGACGTACTGACGGCGCTGCGCCGCGCGGGAGCGCCGTACCGGCTCACGGCCGGGCAGTTGGCCGACTCGGGGCTCGTCTCGTCGGCCGGGGTGACGCTGCGGATCGACCGGCTTGAGAAGGACGGGCTCATCGTGCGGGAGCGGGACGCCGACGACCGGCGCGTCGTGTACTCGCGGCTCACGGACGCCGGTCTGGCCAAGGTCGACGAGGTGTTCGCGGAGCACCTGGACAACGAGCGCCGCATGCTGGCCGGACTGTCTCCTGCGGAGTGCCGTCAACTGGCTCGGTTGCTGTCCAAGTTGGAGCGGTCCATCGAGGAGACGGCGGTGCCGGACGAGGGGTGAGCCGGGTTCGCCGCGGGGGTTTCCGCGGAGTCCGGTCCGCGCCTGGTCGTGGGCTGAGCGTGCAGTTCCCCGCGCCCCTGAAGAGGCACGGGGAACCGTCAGGTCAGCCGGCCGGGACCGCCTGCGACTCCGCCCCCGCTCGGTAGAGCCTCCGCAGCCGCACCACGCCCAGGTCGTGCTGGTAGAGGTTCTCCTGCTGGTCCGCGTCGGACGGCATCGCCTCCAGCATCACGCGGTCCTGCTCCAGGACGGCCCAGTGGCGCTCCTCGATCAGCGTCCGGTAGAGGAAGCGCCAGCTGTCGCGCTGCCAGCCCTGGACCTTGCGGTAGCGCCAGAAGAACACCGCGCAGCGCTCCTCGTCGACCGGGCGGACCATGCCGACGATCCCGAACGGGCCGCCGGGACCCGCCGACGGCGGGTACGGGATGGACAGGTCCACCCAGTCCACGCCCGTGCGGCACAGCTCCACCCAGTCGAAGTTGACGCCCCGCTGGTCGGTCTTCTCGAAGAAGTAGCCGCGGTCGGTCTCCCGGATGCGGAACTTGGCGGTCGTGTCGCCCTCGAACATGGTGTGCGAGTCGTGGTGCAGGAACGCCCCGTGCATCGGGTCGAGCAGATTCTCCACCGCGTACCGCCACGGCACGTTCCACTCCGCGTAGCAGAGGAACGCGTCGATGTCCGGGTCGGTGAGCGGCTCGGGGAGCGTCAACTCGACCGGCTGCGGCTGCTGTTCGGAGCCGAAGTACGCGAGGACCGCACCCGCGACCTCCCGTACCGGAAGGGAGCGGACGAGCTGCTTGCCCTCCAGGTTGCAGCCGGGCAGCCCGGGCACCGACGACACCGTGCCGTCGGTCTCGACCTCCACGCCGTGGTACCAGCACGCCACCCGGTCGCCCAGGTGCTTGCCGAGGGAGAGCGGGGCGCCGCGGTGCGGGCAGCGGTCGGCGAGCATGCTCAGGGTGCCGTCGGAGCGGCGGAACAGCAGCCACTGCTCGCCGAGGACGGTGACCTTGTGCATCGCACCCGGGGCGACGAAGTCGGAGGGGCAGACCGGGTGCCACTGGCCGCGCAGGCCGGTCGCGTAGATCTGGTCAGCGGTCAGGGTCAGGGTCAGGGTCATGGTGGTCACGCTCCCAGTCGGTGCATCTCGGCGCGGAAGGAGTCCTCGGTCCACGGGGTGCCGTCGGGCGCGGGGACCTGGCGGGCGTTCAACCCCCGCACGACATCGGCGAGTTCATGGCCTTCCTTGGTGAAGACCTCTTCGAGGGTGGCGGCCAGCTTGTACTCGTACGGGGACGGCTCGCGCGTACGGGACTGGTGCACGTCCAGGTACGGCCAGGTCTCTGCGGTGTTCATGTCGGGTGCTCCCAGGGGCTAGAGGTCGAGGGCGAGGCGGCCGGACGCGCAGCGCGAGACGCAGATCATCATCGAGGCGTTCGCGGCGTGCTCGGCTTCGGAGAGGAGGAAGTCGCGGTGGTCGGGTGTGCCGTCGAGCACCCGGGTCTCGCAGGAGCCGCAGATGCCGTCGCGGCAGGAGCTCTCCACGGTCAGGCCGGCCTGCTCGGCGGCCTCCAGGATCGAGGTGTCGGGTCCGACGGTCAGGGTGAGCCCGGACGCGCGGCACTCCACCTCGAACTCCCCGTCGTCCGCGACGCGTTCGACGACCGGAGCCGCGAACCGCTCCACCCGCAGGACCTCCGCCGGGCAGGCGGCCTCCACGGCGGCGAGCAGCGGCTCGGGCCCGCAGCAGTACACGAGCGTGCCCTCCGGCAGCTCCGCGAGCGCGGCGGCCAGATCGATATGGCCCTGCTCGTCCTGCGGTACGAGGGTCAAGTCGCCGCCGAACGCGGCCAGTTCGTCGGCGAAGGCCATCGAGGCGCGGCTGCGGCCGCCGTACACCATCCGCCACGCGGCCCCGCGCCGGGCGGCCTCGCGGGCCATGGCGAGGATCGGGGTGACGCCGATGCCGCCCGCGAGGAACACGTACCCGGCGGCTTCCTCCAGGGCGAAGTGGTTGCGCGGCTCCGACACGGTGACCCGCTGGCTGGGCCGCAGCACGGTGTGCACATGGCGCGAACCGCCGCGCGAGGACGGCGCGTCGAGGACACCGATGCGGTACGAGCCGCACGCGGCCGGGTCGCCGCACAGGCTGTACTGGCGGATCTGCCCGCCCACGTGCACGTCGATGTGCGCACCCGGCGCCCAGGCGGGCAGCGGCTTTCCGTCCGGGTGGACGAGCTCGACGGACAGGACGCCCTCGGCCTCCCAGGTCATCCGCCGTACCAGCAGCTCCAGTTGACGTTCTTCGCTCATGGCGGCCTCCCTACGCGGCGGGGATCTTGACGGGCGGGGTGAATGGGTTCTTCATCGGGCCGAGCGCCGCCAGGTCCACCTCGACGAGCACCGGCCCGTCGGAGGCCACGGCCTGGTCGATTACCGGCGCGGCGTGCTCGGCGTCCGCGATCCGCAGATACGGCAACCCGCAGGCGCGGGCCAGGAGTTCGAAGTCGGGCGTGGCCAGGTCGACACCGGAGCGGCGGTCCGCGTACCGGTCCTGCATGTTGCGCAGCACGCCGTAGCCGCCGTCGTTGAAGACCAGCAGGGTCAGGCACGGGCGCTCCTGGGCCAGGGTGAGGAGTTCGCCGAGGTGGACCGCGAGGCCGCCGTCGCCGGCGATCACGACCGTCGGCCGGTCCGGGGCGGCGAGCGCGGCCCCGATGCCCATGCCGAGGCCCTGCCCGATGCCGCCCCCGCGCGGGAAGACGTTCGCCCTCGGGTCGTACATCTCCAGGAGGCGGTTGCCCCAGCTGCTGGACGCGATCGTGACGTCACGGGCGACCACGGCGTCCCGGGGGAGCGCCGCCCGCAGCGCGTCGCAGATCGCGGCCTGCGGGCCGAGGTTGTCGTGCAGGGCCGACCGGACCTCCGTACGCACCTGGCCGACCCGCTCCGTCCACGCGGGCTCGGCGCGGCGGGCGTGCGGCAGCAGGGCCCCCAGCGTGTCGGCCGCGTCGCCGTGCAGGGCGTGCGTGGCCGGGTAGACGCGGCCGAGCGCCGCCGCGTCGATGTCGATCTGGATGTGCTGCTCCGGAATCCGCAGCCCGTAGTCGGCCGTCTCGTTGGAGCGGAAGTGCGTGCCCACGGTCAGGAGCAGGTCGGCGTCGGCGAGCAGGGCGCGGCCCGCGGGGGTGGTGGCGAAGTTGCCGACGACCTGCGGGTGGTCCTCGGGGACGCTGCCGCGCCCCGAGTTGGAGGTGAGTAGCCCGGCGCCGGTGGCCTCTACGAGCGCGGCCAGTTCGGTACGGGCCCGCACCGCGCCGCCGCCCGCCCAGATCAGCGGACGCCGAGCGGAGGACAACAGCTTTGCTGCGGAGGCGATTTGGGCGGGGTCGGGGGCGGCCGGGGAGGGCTCCGCGGGCGGCGCATCCGGCGCGTCCGTCTGGGCCGCGTACTGCAGGTCGATCGGCCACTCGACACTCGCCGGGCCGCCCGGCGCGGCGAGCGCGGCGGCCGCCGCCTCGCGCAGGACCCGGCCCGCCTCGCCGGCGGAGCGCACGGTCGCGGCGTACTTCGAGACCGCGGTCAGCATGCCCAGCTGGTCCTTGGTCTCGTGGATGAAGCCACGGCCGCTGCCCAGGAACTCGGTCTCGACCTGGCCGGTGACGTGCAGGACGGACGTTCCCGAGGCCAGTGCCTCGACCAGCGAACCGGCCGCGTTGCCCGCACCCGTGCCCGTCGACGTCAGCGCGCAGCCGAGTCCGCCGCGGGCCCGGCCGTACGCGTCGGCCGCGTTCACGGCGGTCGCCTCGTGCCGGACGGGTACGAAGCGCAGCTCGCGGTCGACGGCCTCGACCAGCGGCAGATTGTGCACCGAGACGATCCCGAAGACCGTGTCGATGCCGAGTTCCCTCAGGACGGCGACGAGGAGCGCGCCCCCATGGTCGTAACGCATGCAGCAGTACCCCTCAGAGAATGCCGCGGCCGACTCCGCCGCAGACGTCGATGCTGGTTCCGGTGATGTACGAGGCCCGCGGCGAGAGCAGCGCGACGATCGCGTACGCGACCTCCTCGGCCCGGCCGAGCCGCCCGAGCGCGATGCCCCGGTCCGCGGCCAGCTCCGCCTGCCAGTCCTCGTACGAGAGCCCGGAGTCGGCGGCCGCGTGCCGGCGGGTCCACTGGCCGGTGTCGACCAGGCCCAGGCAGACCGAGTTGACCCGGATGCCGTCCGAAGCCAGCTCCTGGGCAAGAGACTTGGACAGGTTGAGGATGCCGGCGCGGGCGGCGCTGGTCGTGATGAGGCGGGGCTCGGGCTGCTTGGCGAGGACGGCGTTGACGTTGACGACGGACGCCGCGTCCGAGGCCCTCAGATGTCCGCGGGCCGCCTGCAGCGGGTGGAGGACGCCCGCGAACTTCAGCTCCAGCTCGTCGCGCCAGTCGTCCGCGGTCGTGTCGTCCAGGCGCTTCATGCGGGACTGCCCGGCGTTGTTGACCAGGCCGTCCACGCGCCCGCCGAACGCGTCGGCGGAGCCGCGTACGAACTCCCTTACGGCGGCGGCGTCCCGTACGTCGCACACCGCGGTGAAGAGCCGCTCGTGCTCCCCGGCGCGCTTCAGGCGCTCGGCGTCGCGGCCGCAGGTGGCGACGTTCGCGCCCTCGTCGAGCAGGGCGCGGACCGTGGCCAGGCCGACGCCCGAGCTGCCTCCGGTGACCACGTAGGTCCGGTCGGCGAGGCCCAGATCCATAAGTTCCGTCTCCAGTACGTCAGTTGGTTCAGTGCATGGTGAAGCCGCCGTTGACGGCGACCACCTGTCCGGTGAGATAGCGGGACTCCTCGGAGAGGAGGAACGCGGCGAGCCCGACCAGGTCGTCCGGCTGCTGCGGCCGGGAGATCGCCCGGTTCGCGGCGTACAGGCCATGCCGCTCCTCGGGGACCGTCTCGGTCGCCTCGCACTCGGTGAGGCCGGGCGCGAGGGCGTTCACGGTGATGCCGCGCTCGCCCAGCTCCCGCGCCATGGCCCGGGTGAGGGCGATGACGGCGCCCTTGGACGCGATGTAGTGGGCGAGCCGGGGCGAGCCGTAGAGGGCCGCGTCCGAGGCGATGTTCACGATCCGCCCGACCGGGCCGAAGTGCGGGTGCAGGGCCTTGGCGACGAGCCAGGGGCCGCGCGCGTTGACCGTCATCAGGCGGTCCCAGGTCTCGATGTCGATGTCCTGGAACTCCTTGCCGCCCACCCCGTTGGCGAGCGCGGCATTGTTGACGAGACCGTAGAGCCCGCCCAATTCCCTTGCGGTTGCGGCGAGTTCGGCGACCGAGGCCGGGTCGGCGACATCGCAGCGCACGAAGTGGGCGTCGATGCCCTCGCCCCGCAGCTCCGCCGTGGCCGCCTCGCCGCGCTCCTGCTCCAGCTCGGCGACGACGACCCGGAAGCCGTCCGCGCCCGCCCGGCGGGCCATGGCCAGTCCCAGGCCACGGCCCGCCCCGGTCACGACGACGAGGCGGCCGTCGGGGGACTGCTCAGTCACGGGTGATCCCGTACAGCGGGGAGTACTCGGGGTACGTCGGGACCTGCGGCTTCTGCGTGCCGATGACGACGCAGAACAGGGCGTCGGTGTCGCCCTCGTTCTTCAGTGAGCGGGTCACGCCGGCCGGGACGACGATCATGTCGCGGTAGCCGAGTGTGCGGTACTCGACCTCGTCGGGGCCGCGGTGGACGCCGACGCGGACCTCGCCCTCCAGGACGAAGAAGGCCTCCTCCACGTCGTGGTGGGTGTGGGCCGGGCCCTCGGCGCCCGGGGGCAGCAGCATGTTGGAGAACGTGAAGCCGCCGGAGGGCAGGATGCGGTTGTCGCCCTCGTGGTTGCCGGTGGCGCCGGAGCCGACGTACCGGATCTGCGCGCGCTTGTACTGCGGGCCCGCCTTCTCCTGGAAGGAGAGGGTGCCCCAGTCGGGCTCGCGGGACTCCTTGGAGGCGATCAGCGAGTCGGTGTACTTGCCGAGGTCGCCGCCGTTGTCGTACGCGGTGGTGGTCAGAGGCATGGCTCAGCCCTTTCGCTGGTGCGTGCTTCGCTGGTTCGTGACGATGTGCAGGTGGGACAGGACCCAGGCGTTGAACCGCTCGGGCTGTTCCTGGTTGGCCAGGTGACCGGCGTCCTTGACGATCACGTAGGCGCATTTGTGCAGGCCCCCGGCGAGGGCCTGGGAGGCCTCGACTCCGGTGACCGTGTCGCGGTCGCCGCAGACCACGAGCGTGGGCGCGGTGACGGCGGACAGTTCGGGGCGCAGGTCGGCGGCGGCCATCGACGCGGCGGCGTGCCCGTAGCCGGGCAGTCGTACCGCGCCCGCCATGGTGTCGACGACCCGCTGGACCAGTGCGGCGGGCGCCTCGTCCGACACGAGCCGTGGCCCGCGCCGCTCGGCGAAGGCGCGCGGCCCCAGCTCGGCCAGTTCCTCGGCGCGGGCGCGCATCCCCGCCGCCTTCTCCGGATCGGTACCGGAACCGGCGCTGGAGTCCGCGACGATCAGCGAGGCCACCAGGTCCGGGTGCCGGGCGGCGAGCCGCAGCGCGATCACGCCGCCCCAGGAGACGCCGAGGACATGCGCGGGCTCCCCGTACGAGCGGATCACCCCGGCCGCCGCGTCCGCGAAACCGTCCAGGTCCAACTCGCCCTCGGAATCGGGGGACTTGGCGTATCCGGGAGCGTCCCAGGCGACCACCCGGGCGTACGCGGAGAGGGCGTCCAGCTGCGGCGCGAAGGCGGCCGAGGACGACCCGATGCCGTGCAGACAGAGCAGCAGCGGCCCTTCGGCGCCTGCCTCTTCCAGGTGGACGGCGGTCACAGAATCTGCCCCGTCCGCCCGGCGAGCGCGGCGAGTGAGCGCAGTACCGCGTACGGCACGACCTGGCTGGTCGCCGGGTTGCCCGGGTCGGGGGCGTGGGCCACCTCGAAGCGGTACGCGCCGTGCGTGCCGGAGGCCTCGACGACGTGCCGGGTGCGGGTCGCGCCCGGGTCCGCGACGACCCGGACCCGCACAGCGTCCAGGTCGCCGACGGCCAGCGCGACCGAGGCCGCGACGTTGGTCGACTTGGGGAACTTCACCGGGACGTCCCGGGCGGTGCCCGCCATGACCTCGACCGGGCCGGTGGCCGACCTCATCCGGGCGAGCAACTCCTCGTCCATCCAGGGCTGTTCGAGGGTCGAGGGCAGCTTGGTGGTGGTGAGGTGGACGTCTTCGAGGGGGCCGAGGTGCCGTACGGCCTGCAGCAGGTCGAGTCCGCCGACGGCGCCGCCCGTGAAGTACACCCGGCCGGGCCCGGCCGCGAGCAGTCGCTTGGCCAGCTCGTCGTCGGTGAGGGCCCCGGTGGAGGCGATCAGCAGATCGGTGCCGGAGGTGAGGACCCGCTCGGCCCACTCCCGTACGACACCCTGGCCCGCGGCCTCCACGATCAGGTCGCACCGCTCGACGGCCTCCTCGAAGGGGACCTGCGGCGCGGGCGCGGCCTCGCCGAGCGGCCGGTTGTCGACGACGCACGTCAACTCGGCTCCCTGGACGTCCTGTCCGGCGAGCGCAGTGCCGACGACGCGGCCGATGGCGCCCCAGCCGACGATCCCCACCTTGAGGGTCCTGGTCACTTCTGCTCTCCTTCCGGCCGTCCGGCCATGTGGCAGCGGATCTCCTTCGACGGCGGCCCGGCCGTGCCCCACAGGTCGGACAGCTCCGGCACCCGCCGCCACACCTTCGCGATCCAGCGGTCCTCGACGACCTGCGCGACCTCGGAGGTGTACTCGCAGACGAGGCCGGTCGGATCGGTGAAGTACGAGAACGTGTTGTTGCCGGGGCCGTGCCGGCCGGGCCCCCACTGCGGGACGATCCCGTGGTGCCGAAGGCGCCCCAGGCCCCGCATGAAGTGGTCGACCGAACTCATCTCGTACGCCACGTGGTTGAGGGAGACCCACTCGGCCTGGTTGAACGCGATGCAGTGGTGGTCGGCGTTGCAGCGCAGGAACGCCATCTGGTGCTCGGACCAGTCGGAGACGCGCAGGCCGAGCACGTCGCAGTAGAAGGCGACGGCCGCGTCGATGTCGGGGGTGTTGAGGACGGTGTGCGTCACGCCGACCGGCACGGCGGCCTCCCGGCCGCGCGGGGCGACCGCCCAGGTGTCGGCGGACAGCTCGATGAGGCGGCCCTCGTGGTCGTGGAAGCGCAGGCCGTAGCCGCCGCCGACCTGGTCGAGCGGGCCAGGACCGGCCACCGGCGTGATACCGCGCGCCTCCAGCCTGCGGGCCGCCTCGTCGATCTCGGCCGGGGTGGCCACGGCGAAGACGATCCGGCCGAGCCCGGTGCGCTCGGAGCGGGACAGCTGCAGGGCGTGGTGCTCCTCGCCGGTGCCGCGCAGCCAGCTCGCGCTGTGCTCGGACTCGACGACCTCCAGGCCCCAGGCGTCCTCGTAGAAGTCGGTGGCCTCGGCGAAGGCCGGGGTCAGCAGCTCGACGGAGCGCAGGGCGCGCAGCCGGGCGATCGGGGGATGGTTGGTCATAGGAACTCTCCGACGGGGGTGATCAGTTGGCCCAGGGCAGCGGGGACTCGGAGGTGCCCCAGTAGAGGGACTTCTGGCGCTGGTACCGGCGGATGCCGTCCCGGCCCTTCTCCCGGCCGAGGCCGCTGTCCTTCATGCCGCCGAACGGGGTGGAGATGCTGAACTGCTTGTACGTGTTGATCCAGACGGTGCCCGCCTCGATGCGGCGCGCGATCCGCCAGGCGGCCCGGTGGTCCCGCGTCCAGATCCCGCAGGCCAGGCCGTAGACGGAGGCGTTGGCTCGGTCGACCAGGTCGTCCTCGTCGTCGAAGGGCAGCGCGACGAGCACCGGCCCGAAGATCTCCTCCTGGCAGACCCGGGCGTCGTTGGTGAGCCCGTCGAGCACGGTCGGCAGGTAGTACGCGCCGTCGGCGTACGCCTCGCCCTCCGGCACGGCACCACCGGCGAGCACCCGGGCGCCCTCCGAGCGGGCCAGGTCCACGTACGCGGCGACCGCGTCCCGGTGCTTGTGATGCACGAGAGGCGCGACCTGCGTGGCCGGGTCTGTACCCGGGCCCACCCTCAACTTCCGCACCCGCTGGGCTAGTTCACTGACAAACTCGTCGTACAGCGCACGTGCCACGAAGAGCCGCGAACCGGCGATGCAGGACTGGCCGCTGGACGAGAACACCCCGAACATCACCCCGGCGAGGGCCTGTTCGACATCGGCGTCGGCGAGGACGACCGTCGGCGACTTGCCGCCCAGCTCCAGGGAGACCGGCATCAGCTTCTCGGCGGCCGCGTGGGCGAGGGTGCGCCCGGTCGACGTGCCACCGGTGAACGACACCTTGCCGACCCGCGGATCCCGCACGATCGCGTCCCCCACCACACTGCCGCGCCCCGGCAACACCGCCAACAGGGCGGTGGGCAGGCCGAGTTCGTCGAGGGCCCGGGTCACCAGACGGCCGAGCGCGAGCGACACGAGCGGCGTCCAGTCGGCGGGCTTGAGCAGCACCGCGTTGCCGCCGGCGAGGGCCGGGGCGAGCTTCTGCGCGTCGCTCGCGACCGGCGAGTTCCACGGGTTGATCGCGCCGACGACGCCGATCGGCTCGTACACGCTCATCGTCACGTACGCCCCGCGCGCCGGGGTGATGGACTCCTCGGCGGTCTCCAGGGCGGCGGCGGTGTACCGGAACGTGCCCGCCGCGCTCGCGACCAGGGCACGCGTCTCGGTGAGCGCCTTGCCGGTGTCGGCGGTCTGCAGCGCAGCCAGGCCGTCCGCCTCCGCGTCGATCAACTCCGCGATACGGGTGAGGAGTCGGGCGCGCTGGTGGGGGAGCAGGTCGCGCCAGCGGGGGTCGGCTGCAGCCCGCGCCGCGGCCTCGGCCGCCTCGGCGACCTCCTCGACGGTGGCCGCGTGCACGGTGGCGAGCGTGCGTCCGGTGGCTGGGTCGACGGTCTCGGTCGGCGCGCCCGTGCCACGGCGCCAGGCTCCGGCGATCAGTGCCTCGTCCGGAGGGATCGGGAACGCCTCGTCCGGGGGGACCGGGAGCGCCTCGTCCGGGGGGACCGGGAGCGCCTCGTCCGGGGGGACCGGGAGCGCCTCGTCCGGGGGAGTCGGGGTCATGCGGGTCTCCTTGCGGCGGCTTGCAGCGGCTTGCAGCGGCGGTCCGTCTCAGCGCCGTCTCAGCGCTAGAAATCTAAGGGCTTAGATATTTTCGGCGCAAGACCCCGTCGTGACTTCTTTTGCTGCCCAGACTCTTGACGACCCACGGGAGGAGGGCGATACAACTTAAGCGCTTAGAAACTTTGCGCTAACCCGACACGTCCGCCCGGGTTCCGCCCACCGGCGCCAGCAAGCAGAATCTGCGCTGCGCCGTCCCTCCCGTACGCCGTACCCCGTTCGACGTTCCCCGCTCCCTCATCGCCGCGGAGTCCCCGTATGACGCTCAACGCCCCCGACACGCCGCGCCCCACGCCGGGCAGCGCCGTCCGGGCCTCGATTTCCGCCCGCTTCGAGAGACTGCCGCTCAGCCGCTGGCACGTCACCGTCCGCCTCATCGTCGGCGCCGTGACCTTCTTCGAGGCCTTCGACCAGCTCCTCATCGCCTACGCGATGCCCGAGCTGCGCGCCGAGTGGCAGCTGTCCACCTCGGCCGCCACGCTGATGCTCACCATCGGCTCCCTCGGCATGCTCGTCGGCGCGCTCCTGTCCGGCCGGCTCGCCGACCGCATCGGCCGTGTCAAGGTCATCGCCCTCTGCATCGGAATCTCCAGCCTCGCCAACCTGGCCCTCGCCGCGACCACCTCGCCCGAGCAGTTCATGGCGCTGCGCTTCGTCCAGGGCCTGGCGATCGGCGGTGAGGTCCCGGTCGCGGCCACCTTCATCGCCGAGATCACCCGCAGCCACAAGCGCGGCCGCTTCGTACTTCTCTACGAACTCGTCTTCCCGGCCGGCCTCACCGTCGGCGCCCTCGTCGCCGCCTGGGTGGTGCCGATCCTCGGCTGGCGCTGGATGTACGCGCTCGCCGCGATCCCCGGGGTGCTCTGCGTCCTCGTGCAGAAGGCCGTGCCCGAGTCCCCGCGCTGGCTCGCCGAGCACGGCAGGACCGAGGAGGCCGAGGCGACCATGGTCCGCATCGAGACCGCGGTCGAGCGCGCCACCGGCAAACCGCTGCCCCCGGTCGGCGAGGCCCTGCCCGTCACCCCGCCCGGCGAGGGCTCCTCGGGCCTGCGCGGCCTCTTCAGCGGCCGCTACCGCCGCCGCACCCTCGTCATCGGCGGGCTCTGGTTCACCGGCTACTTCGTCAACTACGGCATCATGTCCTGGCTCCCGACGATCTACCAGAACCGGTACGACCTCTCCCTCTCGGACGCCCTGCTCTACTCCACCGTCACGTCCTGCGCGGGCCTCCTCGGCTGCCTGGTCGCGGCCCTCACCGTCGACCGGGCAGGCCGGCGCCGCGTCATCACGTCCTGCCTCGGCGGCGCGGCGGCCGTCCTGCTCGTCCTCGCCTGGCTCGGCGCGAGCACGCCGGTGCAAGTCCTGGTCTGGACGTCGCTTGCCGCGGTGTTCTTCTTCGGCTCCAATATCTGCCTGTACGTCTACACACCGGAGCTCTTCCCGACCCGGATGCGGGCCCTCGGCAGCAGCGTCGGCGGCGCGTTCAACCGCCTCGGCGTCATCTTCGGCCCGATCGCGGTCGGCGCGGTGTACGCGGGCGGCGACATCGGCACGGTCTTCCTGGTCCTGGGCGGAGTCGCCCTCGCGGGCGCGGTCGTCGCGGGCTTCGGCGCGGAGGAGACCGCCGGGCGGCGCCTGGAAGAGGTCTCGCCCTGAGTGGCTCTTGAGGGGCGCGCTGGTTGGTTTTCAGGGGCGCGCTGGTTGGTTTTTAGGGGCGCGGGGCTGTGACATGTGCGGTTCCGCCGCGGGGCGCGATCAGCCACGACGGCGCAGCCGACGAACGAGAACGCCGGAGGGGCTCGAACTGAGCCTCTCCGGCGCTTGAGGAGCAGGGGGTCCGGGGGCGTAGCCCCCTGGGGGCTACTTGTCGGAGCCCAGCATGGACTCGACCCTGCCCCGCACCTCGTCCGTGGCCAGCCCCCGGATCGTCAGCGTCGTACGGCGCCGCAGCACGTCGTCCGCGGTCTCCGCCCACTCGTGGTCACGGGCGTACGCGACCTGCGCCCAGATCTCCGGGGCGTCCGGGTGTATGCGCTCCGCGAGCGCCGGGTCCTCGTTGGCCAGGCGCGCGATGTCGAAGGACAGCGAGCCGTAGTGCGTGGCCAGGTGCCGCGCGGTGTCGGCCGACATCCGCGGACCCGGCGTACCGCCATCCACGAGCAGCCGGTGCGCCACCGCGTTCGGGTTCGAGATACCGGGCAGCGGAATCTTCTTGGGCAGCTGCGAGATCGGCTGCATGTCCTCGCCGAGCGGGTGACCGGGCAGCTCCGCCAGCTTGTTCATGATCGTGCGCCCGATGTGCCGGAACGTCGTCCACTTGCCGCCCGCCACCGACAGCATGCCGCCGCGGCCCTCGCTGACGACCGTCTCGCGCTTCGCCTTGGAGGTGTCGCCGGGACCGCCCGGCAGCACCCGCAGACCCGCGAAGGCGTACGTGATCAGGTCACGGGACAGCTGCTGGTCCCGGATCGAGAACGCCGCCTCGTCCAGGATCTGCGCGGTGTCCTGCTCGGTCACCGACACGTCCCGGGGGTCGCCCTCGTACTCCTCGTCCGTGGTGCCGAGCAGCAGCATGTCCTCCCAGGGCAGGGCGAACGTGATGCGGTACTTGTCGATCGGCGTGGCCAGGGCGGCCTTCCAGGGCGCGGTGCGCTTGAGGACCAGGTGCGCGCCCTTGGAGAGGCGGATGGACGGCGCCGCGTTCTCGTCCTCCATCCGGCGCAGGTGGTCCACCCACGGGCCGGTGGCGTTCAGCACGAGCCGGGCGTTCACGCCGAACTCGTCACCCGACTGACGGTCCTTGAGCTCGGCGCCCGTGACCCGGCCCTTGGTGAAGCGAAGGCCGGTGACCTCGGCGTGGTTGAGGACGACGGCGCCCGCCTCGACCGCCGCGCGGACCGTCATCAGGGCCATCCGCGCGTCGTTCATCTGGTCGTCGCCGTACACGGCCACGGCCTTCAGGTTGTCCGTGCGCAGCTCCGGCACGTCCTGCGCGGCCTTGGCGGGCGACAGCAGGTGGCCGACGCCGTCCCCGAAGGCGGACAGGGCGCTGTACGCGAACACGCCCGCGCCCAGCTTCGCCGCACCGTGCGGGCCGCCCTTGTAGACGGGCAGGTAGAACGTCAGCGGGTTGGCGAGGTGCGGTGCCACCTGACGGGACACCGCACGCCGCTCGAAGTGGTTCTCCGCGACCAGCTTCACGGCGCCGGTCTGCAGGTAGCGCAGACCGCCGTGCAGCAGCTTGGAGGAGGCCGACGAGGTGGCACCGGCGAAGTCACCGGCGTCCACGAGGGCCACCCGCAGGCCGGCCTGCGCCGCGTGCCACGCGGTGGAGATGCCCAGGATGCCGCCGCCGACGACGAGCAGGTCGTACGTCGCCTTCGCCAGCTGCTCGCGGGTCTCCGCGCGGCTCGGGTTCGAACCGCCCGCCGGGTGCAGCCCGAGCGCCGGGTAGGCGGGGCCGTTCTGCAGAGTGGGGGTGCTCATGGGTGTTTGCTCCTCGTCAGCTCGTCCTCGAGGCCGAAAGCGCCGGGTCAGTCACCGGAGGTCTCGTCCTCGATCCAGCCCATGGTCCGCTCGACGGCCTTGAGCCAGTTCTTGTACTCACGGTCCCGCTGGTCGGCGGGCATCCGGGGGGTCCACTCGGCGGCCCGGCGCCAGTTGGCGCGCAGGGCGTCGGTGTCCGGCCAGAAGCCGACGGCGAGGCCGGCGGCGTAGGCCGCACCGAGGCAGGTGGTCTCGGCGACCATGGGGCGCACCACCGGCGCGTCCGTGAAGTCGGAGATCGTCTGCATCAGCAGGTTGTTGGAGGTCATGCCGCCGTCGACCTTGAGGGCCGCGAGGTCGACGCCGGAGTCCTTCGTCATGGCGTCGGTGATCTCACGGGTCTGCCAGGCGGTGGCTTCCAGTACGGCGCGCGCGATGTGCGCCTTGGTGACGTACCGGGTCAGACCGGCGATCACACCGCGGGCGTCGGAGCGCCAGTACGGGGCGAAGAGGCCGGAGAACGCCGGGACGAAGTACGCGCCGCCGTTGTCCTCGACCGAGGACGCCAGCGTCTCGATCTCGGCGGCGGACTGGATCAGGCCCATCTGGTCCCGCATCCACTGCACGAGGGAGCCGGTGACGGCGATGGACCCCTCGAGGGCGTAGACGGGCTTCTGCTCGCCGATCTGGTAACCGACCGTGGTGAGCAGTCCGTTGTACGAGTTCACGGGCTCGTCACCGGTGTTCATCAGCATGAAGGTGCCGGTGCCGTACGTGGACTTGGCCTCGCCCTTCTCGAAGCAGGTCTGGCCGAACAGGGCCGCCTGCTGGTCGCCGAGGGCGGACGCCACGGGCACGCCGTCGAGGACGCCGCCCTTGGTGCGGCCGTACACCTCGGCGGAGGAGCGGATCTCGGGGAGCACGGCGGCGGGGATGCCGATCGAGTGCAGGATGCGCTCGTCCCAGGCCATCTCGTGCAGGTTCATCAGGAGGGTGCGGGAGGCGTTGGTGACGTCGGTGACGTGCACGCCGCCGTCGGTGCCGCCGGTCAGGTTCCAGATGACCCAGGAGTCCATGGTGCCGAAGAGGATGTCCCCGGCCTCGGCGCGCTCGCGCAGACCCTCGACGTTGTCGAGCAGCCAGCGCACCTTCGGGCCCGCGAAGTACGAGGCGAGCGGCAGGCCCGTCTCGCGGCGGAAGCGGTCCTGTCCGACGTTGCGGCCGAGCTCCTTGCAGAGCGCGTCGGTGCGGGTGTCCTGCCAGACGATGGCGTTGTGCACCGGCTCGCCGGTGTGCTTGTCCCAGAGCAGCGTGGTCTCGCGCTGGTTGGTGATGCCGATCGCCTTGACGTCGGCGGAGGTGATCCCGGCCTTGGCGATCGCCCCGGCGACCACGCTCTCGACGTTGGCCCAGATCTCCTTGGCGTCGTGCTCGACCCAGCCCGGCTTGGGGAAGATCTGCTCGTGCTCGCGCTGGTCGACGGAGACGATCCGGCCGTCCTTGTCGAAGACGATGCAGCGCGAGGACGTGGTGCCCTGGTCGATCGCCGCGATGAAGGGCCCTGCGGTGTGTGCGTCGGTCACTGTGTGCTCCTGAAGTCTCATGTACGGCGGCGCTGTGCGCTGGTCCGGTCGGTGGTCCGGTGGTCCGGTGGTCCGCTGGTCCGGTGGCTGCTCAGGCGAAGGCGACGTTGTAGATGCCTGCCGCTATGGCACCGCCCAGGAGTGGGCCGGCGACCGGGATCCAGGCGTACCCCCAGTCCGATCCGCCCTTGTTGGGCAGCGGAAGCAGCGCGTGCACGATGCGCGGGCCGAGGTCGCGGACCGGGTTGATGGCGTAGCCCGTGGGCCCGCCCAGGGAGAGACCGATACCGACGACGACCAGCGCGACGATCAGCGAGCCGCCCCACGAGACACCCTTGCCGTCGTCGCTGAGGCCCAGGCACAGGATCGCGAGCACGAGCACGGCGGTGGCGATGACCTCGGTGACGAGGTTCTGCAGCGGATTGCGGATCTCGGGGGAGGTGAAGAAGACACCGTGCACGGGCCCGGGGTTCGCGGTCTTCTGCTCGGCGACCTCGGGGTCGTTCAGGTGCAGCTTGAAGTGGCCGTAGTACGCGAGCCATACCAGCACCGCGCCGATCATGGCGCCGAGCAGCTCGCCCCCGAAGTACGCCGGGGTGTCAGCCCACGTGGGGGCGCCCTCGCCGCCCTTGAGGACGATGCCGACGGTCACCGCGGGGTTGAGGTGCGCGCCGGACTGGGCGGCGATGTAGGCGCCGGTGAGGACCGCGAAGCCCCAACCGAACGCGATGGCGACCCAGCCGGCCTGGAAGGCCTTCGAGCGCTTCAGCGTGACGGCGGCGCACACGCCACCGCCGAGGAGGATCAGAACAGCGGTACCGATGGTCTCGCTGATGAAGATGTCGGAGCTGGACACCCGCGACTCCTTTGTCCTTCGTCCAGGGGAAGGCGAACCACGGGTCCCGCCGGTGGTTCGCGCCCTCAGGCTGAGGGCGTTGGCCCGATCCGCCTTGCGACACTCTACCTTGCATTACCGGTAGGTGTTCGACAATGCCGACCGATGAACGGCAGTTTTGCCTCCGGGTGAACTGGACGTCAAGAGGTGTGGGGGCGGTGTCGCGATCGTTATGCGGACTGCGCGGGGCCGGGTTCGGACCGGCCTGCCCGGCACCGGGGGAGCGAGGCCGAATCGAGCCTGTCCGTCTCGGGGGCGAGGCCGAATCGAGTCCGCCCGGCATTGGGAAGGCCTGATCCGGCCCGTCGGCATCGGAGGGACGAGGCCTGACCCGGCCCGTCCGGTGCTGGAGTGCGAGGCCTGGACCGGCCGGTCCGGTGCTGGAGAGCGAGGCCTGGTCCGGCCGGTCCGGTGCTGGAGTGCGAGGCCTGGACCGGCCGGTCCGGTGCTGGAGAGCGAGGCCTGATCCGGCCGGTCCGGTGCAGGGGTGCGAGGCCTGACCCGGCCCGTCCGGTCCAGGGGGGCGAGGCACAATCCAGCCTCGTCCGTGTCGGAGGGGCGAGGTCCAATTCATCCTCGTCCGTGTCGGAGGCGCCCGGAGTGGCGGGGCGTGATCCAGTCCCGTCCGGTTTTGGGGAGCGAGGCCCCGTCCAGCCCATCCGGGTATCGGGGGAGCGAGGTCCCATCCAGCCCGCCCGGTATCGGAGGAGCGAGGTCAAATCCAGCCCGCCCGGTACCGGAGGAGCGAGGCCAAATCCAGCCCGTCCGGCGATTGAGGACGAGGCCGAAGGCCGAAGAGGGGGCCACCGGTTCGGGGCCGAGCAGGCCGACAAAGGGAGCAGGGTCCGGGGCCGCAGGCCCTGGGGTGCCGAGCCCCGGACGACGGTGCGGGACGTCGTGCCTCAGGGGCCGCTAAAAACGTCCCGCGCCCAGATCCCGGGACACGGCACGAGCACAATCACGTACCGCCGCCACCAGCTCGGACCGCAGCTCGCCCTCCGCACAGACCCGCTCGACCGCACCCGTGACGCCCACCGCGCCGACCGGCATCCGGCGCCGGTCGTGGATCGGCGCCGCCACCGAGGCCACGCCCTCCCAGGTCTCCTCGACGTCGTCGGCCCAGCCGCGCGCCCGCGTCAGGTCGAGGGTCCCCTCGAACGCGTCGAGCGCGGTGACCGTACGCGGAGTGAAGTCCTTGCGCTCGGCCTCGACGGCCTCGCTGTGCGCCACCGGGTCGTACGCGGAGAGGACCTTGCCGAGGGCCGTGGAGTGCAGCGGCTGCATCGCGCCGACCTCCAGGACCTGCCGGCTGTCGTCCGGCCGGAAGACGTGGTGCACGATCAGGACGCCCTGCTGGTGCAGCACGCCCAGGTAGACGCTCTCGCCGCTGGAGCGGGCCAGGTCGTCCGCCCAGACCAGGGCGCGGGCGCGCAGCTCGTGCACGTCCAGGTAGCTGTTGCCGAGGCGCAGCAGTTCCGCGCCCAGCTGGTAGCGCCCGGAGGCGGCGTCCTGCTCGACGAAGCCCTCCTGCTGGAGGGTGCGCAGGATGCCGTGCGCGGTGCCTTTGGCGAGGCCGAGCGAGGAGGCGATGTCGGAGAGGCCGAGGCGCCGTTCGCCGCCCGCGAGCAGGCGCAGCATGGCTGCCGCGCGCTCGAGCGACTGGATGTTCTTCGCCATGGCGTCGGCTCCCTTCGCTCTGTCGGTCCCTCTGGCGGGGCGTACGACGGCCCCGTCCATCCGTCCGTCCGTCCGCACATGCCCTGTTCGGCAATGCTGAACACTATCGGCCCATGCCGAACTTGTCCTAACCCGTGACGCGGTCTTCTGCCGTTCCGCGTGCGGTGGTTGTGGGCGCGTCGCCCGCGAGATTGTCCCTGTAGCCGGATCCCGGCCCCGCACCGGGTGTACTCGACCGCGACCTGACAGGCTCGCTGTCTGCCAGCTGGACGCCCTTCACAGAGAGGGCGGCCTCCCGGCTACCCTGGCGGGGTGCGGCTTCCGCCGGTAGCCGCAAAGCCGACAGCCGTCGCACTCCAGGGAGATCGTCCATGGCCTCGCAGCCGACCCCCGTACTCACCAGCGCCGCCCGAGCGGACGCCTTGCGTGCCGCCCTCGCCTCCCGTGTGGTGGTGGCCGACGGAGCGATGGGCACGATGCTCCAGGCCCAGGACCCCTCGATGGACGACTTCCAGCAGCTCGAGGGCTGCAACGAGGTCCTCAACATCACCCGGCCCGACATCGTCCGGTCGGTGCACGCCGAATACTTCGCGGTCGGCGTGGACTGCGTCGAGACCAACACCTTCGGGGCGAACTTCGCGGCCCTCGCCGAGTACGACATCCCCGAGCGCGTCTTCGAGCTGTCCGAGTCGGGCGCCCGCATCGCCCGCGAGGTCGCCGACGAGTTCACCGAGTCCACCGGGCAGCAGCGCTGGGTCCTCGGCTCGATGGGCCCCGGCACCAAGCTCCCCACCCTCGGCCATGCCCCGTACGTGAAACTGCGCGACGCCTACCAGCAGAACGCCGAGGGCATGATCGCGGGCGGCGCCGACGCCCTCCTGGTGGAGACCACCCAGGACCTGCTGCAGACCAAGGCCGCCATCCTCGGCGCCCACCGCGCCCTCACCGCGACCGGCGCCAACCTCCCCATCATCTGCTCGGTCACCGTCGAGACGACCGGCACGATGCTCCTCGGCTCCGAGATCGGCGCCGCGCTCACGGCCCTGGAGCCGCTGGGCATCGACATGATCGGCCTCAACTGCGCCACCGGCCCGGCCGAGATGAGCGAGCACCTGCGCTACCTCGCCCGGCACTCCACGGTCCCGATCTCCTGCATGCCCAACGCCGGCCTGCCCGTCCTCGGCAAGGACGGCGCGCACTACCCGCTGTCCGCCGAGGAGCTGGCCGACGCCCAGGAGACCTTCGTCGGCGAGTACGGCCTGTCCCTGGTGGGTGGTTGCTGCGGCACGACGCCCGAGCATCTGCGTCAGGTGGTCGAGCGGGTGCGGGACCTGACCCCGACGGTGCGTGAGCCGCGCCCGGAGCCGGGGGCGGCGTCCCTGTACCAGACGGTGCCGTTCCGTCAGGACACCTCGTACATGGCGATCGGTGAGCGGACGAACGCGAACGGGTCGAAGAAGTTCCGTGAGGCGATGCTGGACGGCCGCTGGGACGACTGTGTGGAGATGGCGCGCGATCAGATCCGTGAGGGCGCGCACATGCTGGACCTGTGCGTGGACTATGTCGGCCGTGACGGTGTGGCCGACATGGAGGAGCTGGCGGGCCGTTTCGCGACCGCCTCCACGCTGCCGATCGTCCTCGACTCGACCGAAGTGCCGGTGATCCAGGCGGGGTTGGAGAAGCTGGGCGGCCGTGCGGTCATCAACTCGGTGAACTACGAGGACGGTGACGGGCCGGAGTCCCGGTTCGCGAAGGTCACCAAGCTGGCCCGCGAGCACGGTGCGGCGTTGATCGCGTTGACGATCGACGAGGAGGGGCAGGCCCGTACGGTCGAGAACAAGGTCGCGATCGCGCAGCGGATCATCGCTGATCTGACGGGGAGCTGGGGTATCCGCGAGTCGGACATCCTCATCGACACCCTCACGTTCACGATCTGCACGGGTCAGGAGGAGTCCCGCAAGGACGGTGTCGCCACGATCGAGGCGATCCGGGAGCTGAAGCGCCGCCACCCGGACGTGCAGACCACGCTCGGTCTGTCGAACATCTCCTTCGGCTTGAACCCGGCCGCGCGGATTCTGCTCAACTCGGTGTTCCTGGACGAGTGTGTGAAGGCGGGTCTCGACTCGGCGATCGTGCACGCGTCGAAGATCCTGCCGATCGCCCGGTTCGACGAGGAGCAGGTGACCACGGCCCTCGACCTGATCTACGACCGCCGTGCGGAGGGCTATGACCCGCTGCAGAAGCTGATGGCCCTGTTCGAGGGCGCCACCGCCAAGTCGTTGAAGGCGGGCAAGGCCGAGGAGCTGGCCGCGCTGCCGCTGGACGAGCGCCTGCAGCGGCGGATCATCGACGGTGAGAAGAACGGCCTGGAGGCCGACCTCGACGAGGCGCTGCAGGACACCCCGGCCCTCGACATCGTCAACAACACGCTGCTTGAGGGCATGAAGGTCGTCGGTGAGCTGTTCGGCTCCGGTCAGATGCAGCTGCCGTTCGTGCTCCAGTCCGCGGAGGTCATGAAGACCGCGGTGGCGCATCTGGAGCCGCACATGGAGAAGTCCGACGCGGAGGGCAAGGGCACCATCGTCCTGGCCACGGTGCGCGGCGACGTGCACGACATCGGCAAGAACCTCGTCGACATCATCCTGTCCAACAACGGCTACAACGTGGTCAACCTGGGCATCAAGCAGCCCGTCTCCGCGATCCTGGACGCCGCCGAGGAGCACCGGGCCGACGTGATCGGCATGTCCGGCCTCCTGGTCAAGTCCACGGTGATCATGAAGGAGAACCTGGAAGAGCTCAACCAGCGCAAGATGGCCGCCGACTTCCCGGTCATCCTGGGCGGCGCCGCCCTCACCCGCGCCTACGTCGAGCAGGACCTGCACGAGATCTACGAGGGCGAAGTCCGCTACGCCCGCGACGCGTTCGAGGGCCTGCGCCTGATGGACGCGCTCATCGCGGTCAAGCGCGGCGTGCCCGGCGCGACCCTGCCCGAACTCAAGCAGCGCCGCGTCAAGGCCACGTCGAACGCCGTGGTCGAGGACCGCCCCGACGAGGGCCCCGTGCGCTCGGACGTCTCCGTCGACAACCCGGTGCCCGAGCCGCCGTTCTGGGGCACCCGCGTCGTCAAGGGCATCCAGCTCAAGGAGTACGCGTCCTGGCTGGACGAGGGCGCGCTGTTCAAGGGCCAGTGGGGCCTCAAGCAGAACCGCGCCGGTGACGGACCCTCGTACGAGGAGCTCGTCGAGACCGAGGGCCGCCCGCGGCTGCGCGGCTGGCTCGACCAGCTGCAGACCAAGAACCAGCTGGAAGCGGCCGTCGTCTACGGCTACTTCCCGTGCGTGTCCAAGGGCGACGACCTGATCCTCCTCGGCGACGACGGCAACGAGCGCACCCGCTTCACCTTCCCGCGCCAGCGCCGCGGCCGCCGCCTCTGCCTTGCGGACTTCTTCCGCCCCGAGGAGTCCGGCGAGACCGACGTGGTCGGCCTCCAGGTCGTCACCGTCGGCTCGAGGATCGGCGAGGCCACCGCCGAGCTGTTCGAGGCCAACTCGTACCGCGACTACCTCGAACTCCATGGCCTGTCCGTGCAGTTGGCCGAGGCCCTCGCCGAGTACTGGCACGCACGCGTCCGTTCCGAGCTCGGCTTCGCCGGTGAGGACCCGGCCGCCATCGAGGACATGTTCGATCTGAAGTACCGCGGCGCGCGCTTCTCCCTCGGCTACGGCGCCTGCCCCGACCTGGAGGACCGCGCGAAGATCGCCGACCTCCTGGAGCCGGAGCGCATCGGCGTCGAACTGTCCGAGGAGTTCCAGCTGCACCCCGAGCAGTCCACCGACGCGATCGTCATCCACCACCCGGAGGCGAAGTACTTCAACGCCCGATAGGAACCGGTGGCGGCCTCATAGCGAGGCACTTCGACCATCGGGGACGTACACTGGTCGGTCCAGCGCAGGCCGGTCGGCGACGGAGCGGGTGAACCTACCCGCGACGCTCCCGACCGGCCTTCTCGTCCCTTACGGAGGTGTGCCCGGATGACCAGTACGGTCCCCGTAGTCGGTACCCGAACGGCCGAAGGCTCTGCCCTGCAGGCAGTGCTCCTCGACATGGACGGCACGTTGGTGGACACCGAGGGATTCTGGTGGGACGCCGAGGTCGAGGTCTTCGCGCAGCTGGGCCACGCCCTGGACGACTCCTGGCGGCATGTCGTCGTCGGCGGGCCGATGACCCGCAGCGCCGGTTTCCTCCTCGAGGCCACCGGCGCCGACATCACGCTGCCCGAGCTCACCATGCTGCTCAACGACGGCTTCGAGGACCGCATCAGCCGCAGCCTCCCGCTGATGCCGGGCGCCGCCCGCCTGCTCGCCGAGCTGGCCGCGCAGGACGTACCGACCGCACTGGTCTCCGCCTCCCACCGGCGCATCATCGACCGCGTCCTGGACTCCCTCGGCCCGCAGCACTTCGCCCTCACCGTCGCGGGCGACGAGGTCGAGCGCACCAAGCCGCACCCCGAGCCGTACCTCGCCGCCGCCGCGGGGCTCGACGCCGACCCCGCGCGCTGCGCCGTCGTCGAGGACACCGCCACCGGGGTCGCCTCCGCCGAGGCCGCCGGATGCCGCGTCGTCGCCGTACCGTCGGTCGCCCCGATCGCCCCCGCAGGGGGCCGTACGGTCGTCTCCTCGCTGGAGGACGTCGACCTTCCGTTTCTCCGCGGCCTGATCCAGTTCCCCGTCGGCTGACGCGGCACCGGCGGACTGCCCCGGAATGACGGCAGTTCAGCCCGCACGACACATGTGAGCTTTGTCACGTATACGCCGGTCGACAAGGCTCGCCCGATGTGCTGCGGCCCTTATGGGGCAAGGGACTTGCGTGACCTTGTGTCCCGATTCATCGCCGCGTGCACGAAAACTTCCCCGGTTCGGGTATTCGGTGCGTCCACATCCGCTGTCACTGCGTGATTACCGTCCAACTCCGGGCGTCTCCAGCGTTCCTGACAGCGCGGACTAATCTCGTCGCGAGAACATCGCCCTGCTCCCGTGCCTCCCCGACCCACCCCTGTCGCGGAGACCGCGGGGATGAACGTTGGAGAAGTCCGAGCATGAACCGCAAGACTCTGGTGCCGGCGGCCGTCATCGGCCTGCTCGCCCCGGTCCTCGCCGCCTGCGGCGGACCGGACGGCGGCGACACGAGCGACGACGCGATCGTCGTCGGCACCACCGACCGGTTCTCGGCCTCGGGCGACGCCCCCGCCCCCTTCGACCCGGCGTACGCGTACGACGCGGGCTCCTGGAACGTACTCCGGCAGACCGTGCAGACCCTGATGCACCTGCCCCGCGGCGGCGGCGAACCCGAGCCCGAGGCGGCCGAACGCTGCGGCTTCACCGACAACGGCAACGAGCGCTTCGAGTGCACGCTCCGCAGCGGCCTGAAGTTCTCCGACGGCAGCGAGCTGACCGCTGACGACGTGAAGTACTCCATCGAGCGCGTCCTCACCATCAAGGACAAGAACGGCCCCTCCGGCCTCCTCGCCGGCATCGACACCGTCGAGACCAGCGGCGAACGCAAGGTGATCTTCCACCTCAAGGCCGCCGACGCGACCTTCCCGTACAAGCTGGCCACCCCCGCCGCCGGCATCGTCAACCCCGAGGCATACGACGCGAAGGGCCTGCGCAGCGGCTTCGACGTCGACGCCTCCGGCCCGTACACCCTCAAGACCGAGGTCGAGAAGAACACCGTGGTGAAGGCCGTCTTCACCAAGAACCCGCACTACAAAGGCAACTTGACGCCCAAGAGCGACCATCGCATCGTGCTGCGCCCCTTCGACGACGCCGACTCCATGGGCGACTCCCTCAAGAGCGGCGACATCGACTTGATGGCCCGCGGCGTCACGCCCGAACAGATCCGCACGCTGTCCGACGACGCCGACGACAAGATCGACGTCGTGGAGATGCCGGGCCTGGAGATGCGCTACCTCGGCTTCGACACCGACGCACCCGCCGTCAGGAACAAGGCCGTCCGCCAGGCCATGGCCCAGCTCGTCGACCGCGGCGAGATCACCTCCAAGGTGTACGGCACCGCCGCCGAGCCCCTCTACTCCCTCGTCCCGGCCACCATCACCGGACACACCAACTCCTTCTTCAACGAGTACGGCCACCCCAGCACCGCCAAGGCCCGCGCCCTGCTCGACAAGGCCGGCGTGCGGACCCCGGTCGAGCTGACCCTCAACTACACGTCGGACCACTACGGCCCCGGCACCAAGGAAGAGTTCGAGCTCCTGAAGAAGCAGCTCAACGCCTCCGGCCTCTTCGACGTGGACATCAAGGGCACCGACTGGCTGAAGTTCCGCCCCAGCGAATTGGACGGCGAGTACGCCGTCTACGGCATGGGCTGGTTCCCCGACTTCCCCGACGCCGACAACTTCATCGCCCCGTTCCTCGGCCAGGACAACTTCCTCGCCTCCCCGTACGCGAACAGCAGGATCCGCAACACGCTGATCCCCGAGTCCCGCCAGGAGACCGACCGCCTCTCCGCGGCCGAACCCATCGAGGACGTCCAGGACATCGTCGCCCGCGACGTGCCGGTCCTCCCGCTCTGGCAGGGCAAGCAGTACGTCGCCGCACGCGACGACATCACGGGCGTCGAATGGGCCCTCAACTCCTCGTCCAACATGCAGCTCTGGGAGCTCGGCCGCGGCGTCGGCGACTGAGCCCTCAGCAATGTCCTGGTGAACAGCACCAGTTGAACAGCACCACTTGAACCAGCACCAGTTGAACCAGCACCAGCTGAATCAGCACCAGTTGAACCGCACCAGTTGAACCACTGCGCACCAAAGGAACGAAGAACCACGTGAACAAGCGCACCCAGCGGTACGCCCCGTTCCTCGCGGCGGGACTCGCCGCCGGACTGCTCACCGCCTGCGGCACCGACCAGGGCGGCGCCGCCGACACCGCCGACGGCGTGGTCATGGGAATGTCCGACGCGGTCCTCGCCACCGACCCCGCCGCCGGCTACGACCCCGGCTCGTGGATGCTGTTCAACAACGTCTTCCAGTCGCTGCTCAGCTTCCCCAAGGGCGGCACCCAGCCGGAGCCCGACGCGGCCGAGGAGTGCGGCTTCACCGACGCCCACACCCGGGTCTTCCGCTGCACCCTCCGCTCAGGACTGAAGTTCAGCAACGGCAACGCGCTGACCTCGAAGGACGTCAAGTTCTCCTTCGACCGCACCCGCGAGATCAACGCCGCCGACGGCCCGGCCGACGCCATGCTCTCCTCGATCGACCACATCGAGACCCCCGACGCCCGCACCGTCGTCTTCCGCCTCAAGGTCCCCGACGCCACCTTCCCCAGCAAGATCGCCTCCGGCGCCGGATCCATCGTCGACCACCGCGAGTACCCGTACGACCGGCTCCGCGACGACCACAAGGCCATCGGCTCCGGCCCCTACACCCTGCAGTCCTTCGGCGACGACCAGTCGGTGTTCAAGGCCAACCCCAAGTACCGCGGCCCGGCCAAGCCCAAGAACTCCGGGGTCACCCTCAAGTTCTTCCACGACGACCAGAAGAAGCTGAAGCAGGCCGTCCTCGACGGCGACATCGACCTCGCCTACCGCGGCCTCGCCGCCGAGGACATAGCCGACATCGAGCGGCAGGGCGACAAGTCCGGCGTCGAGGTCGTCGAAGGCTCCAGCGCCGAGGTCCAGCACCTCGTCTTCAACATGGACCACCCCGTCACCGGCAAGCTCGGCGTCCGCAAGGCCCTCGCGTACCTCCTGGACCGCGACGCCCTCGTCGAGAAGGTCCACAACGGCACCGCCACCCCGCTGTACTCGATCATCCCGTCCGGCATCACCGCCCACACCACCCCGTTCTTCGACACCTACGGCGCCCACCCCCAGCGCGACAAGGCCGCCGCCGCCCTGCGCGAGGACGGCGTGCGGGGCAAGGTCGACCTGACCCTGTGGGCCACCCCCTCCCGCTACGGGCCCGCCACCGTCCAGGAGTTCAAGGCCATCGCCGAGCAGCTCAACGACAGCGGCCTCTTCGACGCCAAGGTCAGGTCCGTACCGTTCGAGCAGTACGAGAAGGACATCAAGGCCGGGAAGTACGGCGTCTACGCCAAGGGCTGGGTCCCCGACTACCCGGACCCCGACAACTTCACCCAGCCGTTCTTCGGCCACGACAACGTGCTGCAGAACAACTACACCAACGAGACGATCACCGACCGGATCATCCCCGGAACCGCCGGAGTCAGCGAGCGCTCCGCCACCGCGAAGGACTTCGGCGAACTCCAGGAGATCGTCGCCGACGAACTGCCCCTCCTCCCCATCTGGCAGGGCAAGCAGTACGCGGTGACCTCCGACCGCGTCACCGGCGTCGAATGGTGCCTGGACGCCTCCACCGTCTTCCGCTTCTGGGAACTCGAGAAGCACTGACGCCCCACGCGCGACGGCCCGGGGCGAACACCACCCCGGGCCGTCGCGCGTACTCCCCGCCCTACTGCGCTCCGGGGCGCACCAGACCGCTCTCGTACGCGTACACCGCCGCCTGCACCCGGTCCCGCAGGCCCAGCTTCGTCAGCACATGGCCCACATGCGTCTTCACCGTCGTCTCGCTGACGAACAGATCCGCCGCGATCTCCGCGTTGGACAGCCCCCGAGCCACCAGCTTCAGCACCTCCACCTCACGCTCGGTCAACGTGTGCAGCGTGTCCGGCACCGGCTCCTCGCCCGACGGCAGATGCCCCGCGTACTTGTCGAGCAGCCGGCGCGTGATGCTCGGCGCCAGCATCGCCTCACCCGCCGCGACCACCCGGATCGCCTGCACCAGCTCGTGCGCCGGAGCGTCCTTCAGGAGGAAGCCACTGGCGCCCGCCCGCAGCGCCTCCACCACGTACTCGTCGAGGTCGAACGTCGTCAGGACCAGGACCTTCGCCGGACCGTCCTTCTCCGGACCCGTGATCTGCCGGGTCGCCTCCACCCCGTCCATCCGCGGCATACGGATGTCCATCAGCACCACATCGGGCTGCAGCGCACGCACCTGATCAAGCGCCTGCAGCCCGTCACCCGCCTCACCGACGACCGCGAGATCCTGCTCAGCCTCCAGGATCATCCGGAAACCGGTGCGCAGCAGCGGCTGGTCATCGACCAGCAGGACGCGGATCGCCACGAGACAACTCCTTCGACAGGCCTAGACCGGGCCGCCCATTCTGCCCTGCTCCTCCCCACCGGAGCCGGGCGCCCTGACCGGAAGCGGATACGGCGGGGGAGTCCCCCCGAATTCCGGGCAGACCGCCTGGTGGTCGCACCAGCCGCACAGCTTCGTCCGCCGCGGCCGCCAGTCCCCCGACTCGGTCGCCTGCCGGATCGCGTCCCACAACGCGTGCAGCTTCCGCTCCACCCGCTCCAGATCCGCCGGCACCGGGTCGTACGTCAGCACATCACCGCTGCCCAGATACACCAGCTGCAGCCGCCGCGGCACCACACCCTTCAGGCGCCACACCACCAGGGCGTAGAACTTCATCTGGAACAGGGCACCCTCCGCATACTCGGGGCGCGGGGCCTTGCCCGTCTTGTAGTCGACGATGCGGACCTCGCCCGTCGGCGCCACGTCCACGCGGTCGATGATGCCGCGCAGTCTGAGGCCCGACTCCAGCTCCGCCTCCACGAACAGCTCCCGCTCGGCCGGCTCAAGCCGCGTCGGATCCTCCAGCGTGAACCAGCGCTCCACCAGCGACTCGGCCTGCGCCAGCCACTCGGCCATCCGCAGCCCGGCACTCTCCTCATCCGCATCCCCGAAAAGCTCCCCCAACTCCGGCTTCGACGCCCGCAGTCGGTCCCACTGGCCGGGCACGAGCGACTTCGCGCGCGGCGCGGTGCGCTCGGCCGCCGGGGCGTCGAAGAGCCGCTCCAGGACGGCGTGCACCAGCGTGCCGCGCGTCGCCGCCTCGCTCGGCTTCTCCGGCAGCTTGTCGATCACCCGGAAGCGATAGAGCAGCGGGCACTGCATGAAGTCGCTCGCCCGGGACGGCGAGAGCGACGCCGGGGGGACGGCGGCCACGGCAGCGGCGGTGCTGTTTTCCATGGAGAAGACCCTACGACCCGCCACTGACAGCGGACGCATACCATCGACGTCGAACCCTCTCGCACTGCATGATCAGAGAAGCAGCGGCTCACGGCGCCCCGTTGGGATGCGCCGGCCGGAAGACGGGCGGGCGCGTCACACGGCGGCGGAAGACGCTTCGAACGAGGAGACAGGGTCACAGTGGACGAGAGCGGCCAGCCGCGCTCCCGCACCGGGGGAGCGGCCTCCGGCACCGACGAGAGCACCAAGCACGCCGAGCAGTCGGCGGACCTCGCTGCGCCCGCGACCGATACGGAGAACCACACGGGCGGGGACCCGGCTGCGGGCACGCCCCCGGACACAGGCACGGATACGGATACGGATACGGGCACAGGCTCGGGTACGGGCACGGACACAGGCACGGGCGCGGGCACGGGCACGGGCACAGCGTCGGACGTGACCTCGGACGCAGCCACGGACAAGGGCGCCCCGGAGTCCTCCGTAGAGCCGAAGCCCGACGCGGACCCGAAGCCCGAGCCCGCCCCCAAGCCGAAATCCCCCGCCCCCAAGCCGAAGCCCCCCGCCCCCAAGCCGAAGCCCCCCGCCCCCAAGCCGAAGCCCCCCGCCCCCAAGCCCGACCGCCCCCGCGGCGGCATCGTCATGGGGCGGATCCTCGGTGTGCCGATCCACGTCGCACCCAGCTGGTTCCTCGTCGCCGCCCTCATCACCTGGGTCTTCGGCGCCCAGCTCGACCGGATCCTGCCCGAGCTCGGCGCTCTGCGCTATCTCGTCTCGCTCTTCTTCGCGGTCGCCTTCTACGCCTCCGTACTCGTCCACGAGATCGCCCACACCATCGTCGCGCTCCGCTACAAGCTCCCCGTCCGCCGCATCCAACTCCAGTTCTTCGGCGGCGTATCCGAGATCGAGAAGGAGTCCGAGACCCCCGGCCGCGAGTTCATGCTCGCCTTCGTCGGCCCGCTGCTCTCCCTCGTCCTCACCGCCGTCTTCTACGCCGGCATGTACGTCGTCGAACCCGGCACCGTCCCCGGCGTCCTCATGGCCGGCCTGATGATCTCCAACCTCATCGTGGCGATCTTCAACCTGCTCCCCGGACTGCCCCTCGACGGCGGACGCATGCTCCGCGCCGTCGTCTGGAAGATCACCGGCAGGCCGATGGCCGGCACCGTCGCCGCCGCCTGGGTCGGCCGCGCCCTCGCCATCACCGTGCTCATCGGACTCCCGCTGCTCACCCAGTCCGGCATCCTCGGCGGCGCCCCCCGCAGCGTCGGCGTGGAGACCGTCACCGACGCCCTGCTCGCCGCCATCCTCGCCGCGATCATCTGGACCGGCGCCGGCAACAGCCTCCGCATGGCCCGCCTGCGCGAACACCTCCCACAGCTCCAGGCCCGCACCCTCACCCGCCGCGCCGTGCCCGTCACCTCCGACACCCCCCTCTCCGAAGCCCTCCGCCGCGCCAACGCCGCCGGCGCCCGCGCCCTCGTCGTCGTCGACAGCGAAGGCGACGCCACCGCCGTCGTCCGCGAAGCCGCCATCGTCGGAGTCCCCGAACACCGCCGCCCCTGGGTCGCCGTCAGCTCACTCGCCCAGGACCTCACCGACGGCATGCGCGTCTCCGCCGAACTCGCCGGCGAAGACCTCATCGACACCCTGCGCGCCACCCCCGCCACCGAGTACCTCGTCGTCGAACCCACCGGCGAGATCTACGGCGTCCTCTCCACCGCCGACGTGGAACGCGCCTTCGTCAAGGCGATGGCCCGCTCCGACTGACCCCACCGCCCACCCCTCGTGGTCCGGCACCCGCGACCGGGCCGGTACGCTGGTCACATGTCCGAACCGACCGGTGCCGCCCGCCGACGCGGGCCCTTCAAGGTCGGGGACCAGGTACAGCTGACCGACCCCAAGGGCCGCCACTACACGTTCACGCTCGAAGAGGGAAAGAACTTCCACACCCACAAGGGTTCCTTCCCGCACGACGAGCTGATCGGCGCACCCGAGGGCAGCGTTGTCCGCACCACCGGCAACGTCGCCTACCTCGCGCTGCGCCCCCTGCTCCCCGACTACGTCCTGTCCATGCCCCGCGGCGCCGCCGTGGTCTACCCCAAGGACGCCGGGCAGATCCTCGCCTTCGGCGACATCTTCCCCGGCGCCCGCGTCGTGGAAGCCGGCGTCGGCTCGGGCTCGCTCAGCAGCTTCCTGCTCCGCGCCATCGGCGACCAGGGCATGCTGCACTCCTACGAGCGCCGCGAGGACTTCGCCGAGATCGCCCAGCAGAACGTCGAGCGCTACTTCGGCGGCCCCCACCCCGCCTGGCAGCTCACCGTCGGCGACCTCCAGGACAACCTCACCGACAGCGACGTCGACCGCGTCATCCTCGACATGCTCGCCCCCTGGGAATGCCTCGACGCCGTCTCCAAGGCACTCGTCCCCGGCGGCATCCTCTGCTGCTACGTCGCCACCACCACACAGCTGGCCCGCACCGTCGAGTCGATCCGCGAGATCGGCTGCTTCGCCGAGCCCCAGCCGTGGGAGTCGATGATCCGCAACTGGCACGTCGAAGGCCTCGCCGTCCGCCCCGACCACCGCATGATCGGCCACACCGGCTTCCTGCTCACCGCACGCCGCCTCGCCGACGGAGTCGAGCCCCCCATGCGCCGCCGCCGCCCCGCCAAGGGCGCGTACGGCGAGGACTACTCCGGACCGAACGCCGACGGCGGAGCAGCAGCCGCCGGCCGCTGACCGGACCACAGAAGCACCCCAACGAACAAGCGCCGCCGCCGAGTTCCCGTACCGACCACGGAACTCGGCGGCGGCGCTTCGCCGTTGACCGCTTATACCCGACAGCAACTCATCGCACCCCGCCGTTCCACCCCACTGTGACGTATGGCACCATGCTGGGCACCCCTCCCACCGGCACAGCCCACAGGAGACGCTCCTAGTGCAGCACCCCGCCGTCCCGGAACTGGCACACACAACCCCCCGCCCCGTGCACTGGCTCGCCACCGCCACAGCACTGGCCGCAGTCGTCGCGGGCTCCTCCTTCCTGCAGCCCGACCACGCCACCGCAGCCCAGGCAGGCCCCCCGCCCGCCACCAGAACCACCGCACCCGACCCCAAGAACGCCGAATACCCCCTGCAGTGCGGAGTCACCGCACCCCAGATCCAGAAGCACGCCACCGGCGACCTCGACGGCGACCAGAACCCCGAAACCGTCGCCGTCGTCCGCTGCGCCTCCGGCTCCGGCACCCCACCCAGCGGCGTCTACGTCATCGCCAACCCCACCGAAGGCACACCCCGCGTCGTCGCCACCCTCGTCGACCCCAAGGACCGCCTCAGCGTCACCGACTTCGCCGTACGCGACGGAGCCGTCACCGCCACCCTCCTCGGCTACTCCTCACCCGACGTCCCGAGCTGCTGCCCGGACACCCAGGACAAGGCCAAGTGGCAATGGCAGAACGGATCGTTCGTCCGCAGCGAACAGCCCGACGAGCCCGCCGCCCAAAGCGTCTGACCCCACCGGGAACCCCAGCACCACCACCCGAGGTGTACGGACCGCTACTCCGCGTCCGGTCCGTACACCTCGACACGGTCCGTCACACGCCGCACATGAATACAGTCGCCCGGACACTCCTTCGCCGAGTGCGCGACATCCTTCAACAAAGGCAGCGGCACCCGCGTCGTAGCCCCCGGATCCTGCAGCAACTCGTCGTCAGCACTCTTCACATACGCCAGACCGTCGATATCGAGCTCGAAGACCTCCGGCGCGTACTGCGCGCAGATGCCGTCACCGGTGCACAGGTCCTGATCGATCCAGACCTCCAGCTCCTCGCCGACAGCCGCTCCCCGGGCCTCCTGCTGCACGCTCATATCTCCTGCTTCACTCACAAGTCGGCCCCGTACGGACGGGTGTTGGACCTTCCGACCCTACAACCGCTCGCTTTTTGATGTTGTTCCGTGGGTATTCACCTGGCGTGAGGGAGTACGCAAGGGTGAAGATCGGACACACCCCAGACCTCTTTGTGATCTAGGGGTTTCAATCCGTACCTGCCCAGGTAGGGTCAGGAAGCGTCCAGCTCCCCTTGGAGGAGGTGAGGACCGTGGCAGCCCACGACGACGACATGAACCGCGGCATCCGCCCGGGTCGAGGGTCCGACGACCCTGCCGGACAGATTGCCTATCTCGAGCAGGAGATCGCCGTCCTGCGACGCAAGCTCGCCGACTCTCCGCGGCACACGAGAATTCTCGAAGAGCGGATCGTCGAGCTGCAGACGAACCTGGCCGGAGTCTCCGCCCAGAACGAACGGCTCGCGAACACGCTCCGTGAGGCCCGAGACCAGATCGTGGCCCTCAAGGAGGAAGTCGACCGGCTCGCACAGCCCCCGGCCGGCTTCGGTGTCTTCCTGCAAGCCAACGAGGACGGCACCTGCGACATCTTCACCGGCGGCCGAAAACTCCGCGTGAACGTCAGCCCCAGCGTCGAGCTCGACGAGCTCAGGCGCGGCCAGGAAGTGATGCTCAACGAAGCGCTCAACGTGGTCGAGGCCATGGAATACGAGCGCGCCGGCGACATCGTCACCCTCAAGGAGATCCTCGAGGACGGCGAACGCGCCCTCGTCGTCGGACACACCGACGAAGAACGCGTCGTCCGGCTCGCCGAACCGCTTCTCGACATCACCATCCGCCCCGGCGACGCCCTCCTGCTCGAACCCCGCTCCGGATACGTCTACGAAGTCGTGCCCAAGAGCGAAGTGGAAGAACTGGTCCTCGAAGAGGTCCCGGACATCGGCTACGAACAGATCGGCGGCCTGGGAAACCAGATCGAACTGATCCGGGACGCAGTCGAACTCCCCTACCTCTACCCCGACCTGTTCAAAGAGCACGAACTCCGCCCGCCCAAGGGCGTGTTGCTCTACGGCCCACCCGGCTGCGGCAAGACACTCATCGCCAAAGCCGTCGCCAACTCCCTTGCCAAGAAGGTCGCAGAAGTCACCGGACAGGCCGCCGGCAAAAGCTTCTTCCTCAACATCAAGGGACCCGAACTCCTCAACAAGTACGTCGGCGAGACCGAGCGGCAGATCCGCCTCGTCTTCCAACGTGCACGCGAGAAGGCCAGCGAGGGAACCCCCGTCATCGTCTTCTTCGACGAGATGGAATCCCTCTTCCGCACCCGCGGATCCGGCGTCAGCTCCGACGTGGAAAACACCATCGTCCCCCAGCTGCTCGCCGAGATCGACGGCGTGGAAGGCCTCCAGAACGTCGTGGTCATCGGCGCCTCCAACCGCGAGGACATGATCGACCCCGCCATCCTGCGCCCCGGCCGCCTCGACGTGAAAATCAAGATCGAGCGCCCGGACGCCGAGGCCGCCAAGGACATCTTCGCCAAATACATGAAGTCCACGCTGCCCCTGCACGCCGACGACCTGGCCGAACACACCGGCGACCGCGACGCCACCGCAGCCGCCATGATCCAGTCCGTCGTCGAGCAGATGTACGCCGAATCCGAGGAGAACCGCTTCCTCGAAGTCACGTACGCCAACGGCGACAAGGAAGTCCTCTACTTCAAGGACTTCAACTCCGGCGCAATGATCGAAAACATCGTCGGCCGCGCCAAGAAAATGGCCATCAAGGCCTTCCTCGAACAGAAGCAGAAGGGCCTCCGCGTCGCACACCTGCTCCAGGCATGTGTCGACGAGTTCAAGGAGAACGAGGACCTTCCCAACACCACCAACCCCGACGACTGGGCCCGAATCTCCGGCAAGAAGGGCGAACGGATCGTCTACATCCGTACCCTCGTCACCGGAAAGCAGGGCGCCGACACCGGACGCTCCATCGACACCGTGGCGAACACCGGGCAGTACCTGTAAAAACAGGGCGGCTGCGGGTGCCCATCACGGGGTACCCGCAGCCGACTGTTTTCCGGGGAACACACGCGGAACACACACCGAGCCACAGCAATGACCGAATTGATCTCCCCACCAGCGCAAAGGCGTTCTAGGCTCTTCCGTACCGCCGACAAGCGCAGTGCGGGGACGGGCACCGCACACGCACAGGAGAACCAGCGGTACTTGAGCGCCGTTCCCACCGGGGAACGCCGCCGGGCAAGGAGGGCCGCATGACCGTACGGCGAGTAATGGGCATCGAGACGGAGTACGGGATCTCCGTCCCCGGCCACCCCAACGCCAATGCCATGCTCACCTCGTCCCAGATCGTCAACGCCTACGCGGCGGCGATGCACCGGGCCCGCCGGGCCCGCTGGGACTTCGAGGAAGAAAACCCCCTGCGGGACGCCCGAGGCTTCGACCTCGCCCGCGAGGCCGCCGACTCCAGCCAGCTCACCGACGAGGACATCGGCCTCGCCAACGTCATCCTCACCAACGGCGCCCGCCTCTACGTCGACCACGCACACCCCGAATACAGCGCCCCCGAAGTCACCAACCCGTACGACGCCGTCCTCTGGGACAAGGCCGGCGAACGGATCATGGCCGAAGCCGCCGAACGAGCCGCCCAGCTCCCCGGCGCCCAGCCCATCCACCTCTACAAGAACAACACCGACAACAAGGGCGCCTCCTACGGCACGCACGAGAACTACCTGATGAAGCGGGAAACCCCCTTCTCCGACATCGTGCGCCACCTCACGCCCTTCTTCATCTCCCGCCAGGTCATCACCGGCGCCGGACGCGTGGGCATCGGCCAGGACGGCCACGAACACGGCTTCCAGATCAGCCAGCGCGCCGACTACTTCGAAGTCGAAGTGGGCCTCGAGACGACCCTCAAGCGCCCCATCATCAACACCCGCGACGAGCCCCACTCCGACGCCGAGAAATACCGCCGCCTGCACGTCATCATCGGCGACGCCAACCTCTCCGAGATCTCGACGTATCTGAAGCTCGGCACCACGGCCCTGGTCCTGTCGATGATCGAGGACAACTTCATCGCTGTGGACCTCGCCGTCGACCAGCCCGTACGCACCCTCCACCAGGTCTCCCACGACCCGTCCCTGCAACACCTCGTCACCCTCCGCAGCGGCCGCACCCTCACCGCCGTACAACTGCAGATGGAGTACTTCGAACTCGCCCGCAAGTACGTGGAGGAACGCTACGGCGCCGACGCGGACGACCAGACCAAGGACGTCCTCACCCGCTGGGAAGACGTCCTCACCCGCCTCGAGACCGACCCCATGAGCCTCTCCGGCGAGCTGGACTGGATCGCCAAACGCGAACTCATGGAGGGCTACCGCCGCCGCGACAACCTCGACTGGGACGCCGCACGCCTGCACCTCGTCGACCTCCAGTACGCCGACGTACGCCCCGAGAAGGGCCTCTACAACCGCCTCGCGGCCCGCGGCAAGATCAAGCGCCTCCTCGACGAGCCGACCGTCGAACGAGCCGAGACCAAGCCTCCGGAGGACACCCGCGCCTACTTCCGCGGCCGCTGCCTCGAGCAGTACGCCGACGACGTCGCCGCGGCCTCCTGGGACTCGGTCATCTTCGACCTCCCGGGCCGCGACTCGCTCCAGCGCGTCCCAACCCTCGAACCGCTTCGCGGAACGCGAAACCACGTCAAGGAGCTGCTCGACCGGTGCAGGACGGCCGAAGAGCTCGTCCGCGTCCTTTCCGGCAGCTGACCGGCGCCTGAAAGCCCGGGAGCTGGGAATCACTGGGGTGGGCCCCGCGCGTTGAACGAACTGCGGGGCCAATGTCGGACCCAGAACGTAGGGTCTGATCAAGAACGTCGAACGTCGACACCGAGCGGGGTGAGTCAGATGGCGACCAAGGACACTGGCGGCGGACAGCAGAAGGCGACGCGTTCCACCGAGGAGGTCGAGGAGCAGGCGCAGGATGCCGAGGCCTCGGAGGATCTCAAGGAGCGCCAGGAGAAGCTGAGCGACGATGTCGACTCGGTGCTGGATGAGATCGACGATGTGCTCGAGGAGAACGCAGAGGATTTCGTGAGGTCATTTGTGCAAAAAGGCGGACAGTAACGGACATGTCGGACTCGCTCGATCAGAAGCGGTGCCCCAAGTGTGAGCGGGTGCTTCAGGTCGCGTCGTTCGCCAGGGACAAGAATCGCCGAGACGGGCTGCAGCCGCACTGTCGGGAGTGCGTGGCGGAGTACAGCGCCGCGCACTACCGGCGGCGCCGCGAGGCTCAGGGCAAGGCCGTCAGGGCCAAGGTCCCGGTGCCGCGAGGTCACAAGCGCTGCCCGCAGTGCGGCAAAGTGAAACCGCACGCGCAGTGGGAGCGCAACAAGACATCCTCTGACGGTTGGGCGAGTTACTGCCGTGAGTGCCGTGCGGAGCGGAACCGGATCAGCTACTTCAAGCGCAAGTACGGCCTGACGCCAAGTGAGTTGGATGACCTCAAAGCCCAGCAGATGGGCGTCTGTTGCATCTGTCTCACGGCTCCTGCAGAACATGTTGATCACTGTCACGAGACGGGTAGGGTCCGTGGCGTGCTGTGCTTCAGCTGCAACGCAGGTTTGGGCCAGTACAAGGATCGACCGGACGCCATGAGGCGGGCCGCCGCTTATCTGGAAGGAAACTCGTGGAAGCCAATCCTCGTAGCACCGGGCGTCTACCAGCTGCCTTCCTGACGCCTGGGTCCTCGTCGTTCGTGGACTTTCTCTCCGAGCACCAGCCGGAGATGCTGCCGGGCAATCGTCAACTCCCGCCTGTGAAGGGCGTGATCGAGGCGCCGCACGGCACCACGATCGTCGCCGCGACCTTCCCGGGAGGTGTCGTGCTCGCCGGTGACCGGCGGGCGACAATGGGGAACATGATCGCGCAGCGGGACATCGAGAAGGTCTTCCCGGCGGACGAGCACTCGGCGGTGGGTATCGCCGGCACGGCTGGTCTGGCCGTGGAGATGGTGAAGCTGTTCCAGCTGGAGTTGGAGCATTTCGAGAAGGTCGAGGGGGCGACGCTCTCGCTGGAGGGCAAGGCCAACAGGCTCTCGACGATGATCCGTTCCAACCTCGGCATGGCGATGCAGGGCCTGGCCGTGGTCCCGCTCTTCGCGGGGTACGACCTGGATCGCGAGAAGGGCCGCATCTTCTCGTACGACGTGACGGGTGGCCGTTCCGAGGAGCAGGGGTACGCCGCCACCGGTTCCGGGTCGATCTTCGCTCGTGGGTCGATGAAGAAGCTGTACAAGGACGATCTGACCGAGGAGCAGGCGACGACGCTGGTCGTGCAGGCGTTGTACGACGCGGCGGACGACGATTCGGCGACGGGTGGGCCTGATGTGGCGCGCCGTATCTATCCGATCGTCACTGTGATCACTGACGAGGGTTTCCGTCGGCTGAGCGATGACGAGGCTTCGGAGGTTGCCCGCTCGGTTCTTGAGCGGCGGCTTGAGCAGCCTGATGGTCCGCGTGCTGCGCTTCTTTGAGCCGGTTCCGGAAATGTGATCGTCCAGCCACTGACAGAAAGGGACGGATAGCCGGTGTCTACGCCGTTCTATGTCTCACCCCAGCAGGCCATGGCCGACCGGGCGGAGTATGCCCGTAAGGGCATTGCCCGTGGTCGCAGCCTGGTTGTGCTGCAGTACGCCGATGGCATCGTGTTCGTCGGCGAGAACCCGTCCCGTGCGTTGCACAAGTTCAGCGAGATCTATGACCGGATCGGTTTTGCCGCGGCCGGTAAGTACAACGAGTACGAGAATCTGCGGATCGGTGGTGTCCGCTATGCCGATCTGCGGGGGTACACGTACGACCGGGACGATGTGACCGCTCGTGGTCTGGCGAACGTCTATGCGCAGACTCTGGGCACCATTTTCTCCAGTGCGGCGGAGAAGCCGTACGAGGTGGAGTTGGTGGTTGCCGAGGTCGGTGAGACGCCTGAGGGTGACCAGATCTATCGGTTGCCGCACGACGGCTCGATCGTGGATGAGCACGGTTCGGTCGCGGTGGGTGGTAATTCCGAGCAGATCAGCAGTTATCTGGATCAGCGGCATGAGGACGGGATGAGTCTTGCCGCGGCGTTGAAGCTGGCTGTGCAGGCGTTGTCGCGGGAGCCGAACGGTGGGGAGCGGGAGATTCCCGCCGAGCGGCTGGAGGTTGCGGTGCTTGACCGTACGCGGCCGCAGCAGCGGAAGTTCAAGCGGATCGTCGGTCGGCAGTTGGCGCGTCTTCTGGAGGCGGATGGTGCGGCGTCCGCGCCGACGGATGCGCCTTCGGATGAGGAGGAGGGCGAGGAGTAGTCCCGCCTGGAGGTCCGTTCGGCAGCCGGTTTCGGCCAGTCGTGGCGTGTGCCCCGTGCCCCGTGCCCTGTTGCCCCGTGTCGCTCTCGGAGCGGTGCGGGGCGCAGGGCGTTTTCGGGTTTCAGGCGGGTGGTGGTGGGGCGGTGGAGTCGCGGACGACGAGTTGGGTGGGGAGGGCGCCGCTCTGGGGTGTGTGGCCTTCGAGGAGGGCGGTGAGGGCTTCCATGCCGCGTTCGCCGACGCGTTCGGCGGGGAGGTGGACGGTGGTGAGTTCGGGGTCGACGGCGGTGGCGAGGGCGAGGTCGTCGAAGCCGGTGACGGAGAGGTCCTGGGGGACGTGGAGGCCCATGCGGCGGGCGGCTTTGCAGGCGCCGGCGGCGATCATGTCGCCGTCGCAGATGACGGCGGTGGGGCGGGGGCCGGGGGCGGCGAGGGCCGAGGTGGCGGCGGCGCGGGCGTAGGCGGCGGAGAGGGGGGCGTGGGCGGTGCGGAGGGTGGTGTGGGGGGCGGTGCGGAGGGTGGCGGCGATGGCTTGGGCGCGGGCGGCGAAGGTCCAGGAGTCGATGTCGGCGGCGAGGTGGAGGAAGTGGCGGTGGCCGAGGGTGAGGAGGTGTTCGGTGATCTGGCGCATGCCGTCGGCGACGTCGAGGTTGACGTGGGCGCCCGCGGTGGGGTCGGTGGGGTCGCTGTCGAGCATGACGAGGGGGAGGTCGGCGCCGCGGAGTGCGGTGAGGGCGTGGGCGGCCATGGAGGAGGCGATGACGCCGTCGAGGGCGGCGCGGGCGGAGGCGAAGGGGTCTTTGGCGGGGCCGGTGCCTTCGGGGGAGGGGTAGAGGACGACTCCGAAGTCGTGTTCGGTGGCTTTGCGGGCGGCGCCGGTGTAGACGCGGGCGAAGAAGTCGTTGGTGAGGGCGGGGACGACGAGGAGGGCGGTGCGGGTGCGGCCGAGGCGGAGGTTGCGGGCGGCGAGGTTGGGGCGGTAGCCGAGTCGGCGGGCGGCGTCGCGGACGCGGTCGGCTGTGGTCTCGGAGACGCGGCCGCGCCATTTGTCGCCGAGTACGAGGGAGACGGCGGCCTGGGAGACTCCGGCGGCCTTGGCGACGTCCTTGCTGGTGGGCCGTGCCACGTCGGGCTCCGTTCTGGTGGCGTGTGCGCGGGGCGGGGCGGTCTGCGTGGGGTGGACCGGGGGTTCGCGCTCATGGTACGTATGGAGCGACGTTATACGTAAAACTTCCAGGGGGCAGGACATGGCCGCGGGATACGTGGAGCTGTTGCGGACCCGGCATGCGGCGCGGCTGCTCAGCGGCACGCTCGTGGGCCGGCTGCCGAACGCGACGGGGCACATCGCGATCGTCCTGTTCACGCGCGCGGAGGGCGGCAGCTACACGCTCGCGGGGGCGCTGGCGGCGGTGTACGGGCTCGCCACGGCCGTAGGGCAGCCGCTGCTCGGCCGTGCGGTCGACCTGCGGGGCCAGGCGCGGGTGATGCTGCCCGCGGCGGTGCTGTCGGCGCTCGGCATGGCCGCGTTCGCGTTCGTGGGGATCGGTTCGCTGCCGCTCGCGTACGCGGCGGTGGGTGTGGCCGGTCTGTTCACGCCGCCGCTGGAGGGCGGCCTGCGGGCGTTGTGGCCGAGTGTGCTCGGGCGGGCGGACAAGGTGCACGCGGCGTACGCGTTGGACGCGGTGGCGCAGGAAGTCATGTTCACTGTGGGGCCGTTGCTGGTGACGTTGCTGGTGGCGCTGTGGTCGCCGGGGGCGGCGTTGCTCGTCATCAATGTGATCGGGGTGCTCGGGGCGCTGTCGGTGGTGGTGTCGGAGCCGTCGCGGAAGTGGCGGTCGGCGCCGCGGGAGGCGCACTGGCTGGGGGCGTTGCGTTCGCCGGGGCTGCTGGCGCTGCTCGGTTCGTTCTTCTTTGTGGGGCTCGCGCTTGGCTCGATCACGGTGGCGGGTGTGGCGTACGCGGACGACGCGGGCCAGGAGTCGGTGTACGGCTGGCTGATGGCGGCGCTGGGTCTGGGTGCGCTGCTCGGCGGTGTGGTGTATGGGGCGCGGCAGTGGGCGGGGGTGCCGGAGCGCCGGTTGCGGGTGCTGGTGGGTCTGTTGGCGTTGGGCTATCTGCCGTTGACGCTGACTCCGGGTGTGCTGCCGATGTGTGTACTGGCCGCGGTCGCCGGGGTGTTCCTGGCGCCGTCGTTGGCGTGTGCGTTCATCGTGGTGGACCGGCACGCTCCGCGGGGCACGGTGACGGAGGCGTTCTCGTGGCTGGTGACGACGTTCGGTGTGGGTGCCGCGGTGGGAACGGGCGTTGCGGGACCGGCGATCGAGGGCGGTGGCACGGCGTGGGGGTTCGCCGTGGCGGGTGCCGGTGGGGTGGCCGCGCTGCTTGTGCTCCTCGGCACGGTTCGGGTGCTCTCCGCTCCCGTGGGCGGCGGGCATGTCGCGGGCTCGGCGGAAAGTGATCGAAACGGAGCGGTCGAACCCGGTTTCAGTGCGGGGCATCAGGCGTAATGTTCAGTCATGGACCGCCGCATTTTCGGGCTGGAGAACGAGTACGGCGTCACGTGCACGTTCAGGGGACAGCGCCGTCTGTCGCCTGACGAAGTGGCGCGCTACCTCTTCCGCCGAGTCGTGTCATGGGGCCGCAGCAGCAATGTCTTCCTGCGGAACGGCGCCCGCCTGTATCTCGACGTGGGTTCACATCCGGAATATGCAACGCCCGAATGTGACAACGTGACCGAGCTGGTCACCCACGACAAGGCGGGCGAGCGCATTCTCGAGGGCCTGCTCGTCGACGCCGAGCGTCGCCTGCACGAGGAAGGAATCGCGGGCGACGTCTATCTGTTCAAGAACAACACCGATTCCGCGGGCAACTCCTACGGCTGCCACGAGAACTATCTGGTGGCCAGGCACGGGGAGTTCTCCCGGCTTGCCGACATTCTCATTCCGTTCCTCGTCACGCGGCAGTTGCTGTGCGGGGCGGGCAAGGTGCTGCAGACGCCGCGCGGTGCGGTGTACTGCGTGAGTCAGCGTGCCGAGCACATCTGGGAGGGCGTCAGTTCCGCGACGACGCGTTCCCGCCCGATCATCAACACCCGGGACGAGCCGCACGCGGACGCCGAGCGTTATCGGCGCCTGCATGTCATCGTCGGCGACTCCAACATGTCGGAGACCACGATGCTGTTGAAGGTCGGCGCGACCGACCTGGTGCTCCGCATGATCGAGGCGGGCACGGTGATGCGGGACCTGACCCTGGAGAACCCGATCCGGGCCATCCGCGAGGTCAGCCACGACACCACGGGGCGCCGCAAGGTGCGGCTGGCCAGCGGCCGGGAGGCCTCGGCCCTTGAAGTGCAGCGCGAGTACTACGAGAAGGCCGTGGACTTCTGCGAGCGCCGCGGTATTCGTACGGGCACCGTGGAGCGGGTCCTGGAGCTGTGGGGCCGTACGCTCGACGCGATCGAGCAGGAGGACCTGGACAAGATCGACACCGAGATCGACTGGGTCATGAAGTACAAGCTCATCGAGCGGTACCGCGCCAAGCACAACATGACCATGTCGCATCCGCGGGTCGCGCAGATAGACCTCGCCTACCACGACATCCACCGGCGTCGCGGGTTGTACTACCTGCTGGAGAAGAAGGGGCAAGCGGCGCGTATCTGCAACGACTTGAAGATCTTCGAGGGCAAGTCGGTGCCTCCGCAGACCACCAGGGCGCGGCTGCGCGGTGATTTCATTCGCCGGGCGCAGGAGCAGCGGCGGGACTTCACGGTGGACTGGGTGCATCTGAAGCTCAACGATCAGGCGCAGCGCACGGTGTTGTGCAAGGACCCGTTCCGTTCGGTGGACGACCGGGTGGAGAAGCTGATCGCCGGAATGTGATGAATCGCGGCTGTTCCGGGGGCTCATCAGGCCGGGAACGCAACGCGGGGCGCCGTACGTTTCTCGTACGGCGCCCTTCTCACGTCGTAGAGTTGCGCGCACCCCACACCAGATCTATCGATGATGAGGCCCCCAGTGCGCCGACGCTCGCTGCTTCTCGCCGTTCCCGCCGGACTGTTGACGCTCGCCGGCTGCGGCGACGACAAGGCCGACAAGTCCAAGTCAAAGGCCACGGACGGTGCTTCCAACTCGGCGGACGCCGCGAAGATCGTGGACGGGCCGCTGCCCCGGATCACCAAGGGCGACAAGTTCGGTACGAAGCCGACGGTCGCGAAGGGTTCGGGCGATCCGTCGAAGGACCTCGCGGTGAAGGTGCTGATCGAGGGCAAGGACGCGGAGGTCGCCAAGGGTGACTATCTGCAGGCCGACTATCTGGGGCAGATCTGGACCTCGGCGAAGGTCTTCGACAACTCCTACGACCGCGGTACGCCGGCGATCTTCCCGATCGGTGTCGGCCAGGTCATTCCGGGCTGGGACCAGGGTCTGGTCGGCAAGAAGGTGGGCAGCCGCGTCGAGCTGGGCATTCCGCCGGCGCTCGGGTACGGCGAGCAGGGCAACGAGCAGGCGGGCATCAAGGGCACCGACACCCTGGTCTTCGTCGTGGACATCGTGGGTTCGTTCGGTGCGAAGAGCTCCGCGAAGGGCAAGGACGTCGCGCAGGACAACATCGACCTGCCGAAGGTGGGCACGAACACCGACGGCAAGGCGCCGTCCCTCGACGTGCCGAAGAAGGACGCCCCGAAGAAGCTCGTGTCGAACTATGTGATCGAGGGCGACGGCGCGGCGCTGAAGGCCTCGGACACCGTGCTCGTGCAGTACAAGGGCGTGCTGTGGGACGGCGGCAAGGAGTTCGACTCCACGTACAAGCGCTCGCAGCTCGCGCAGTTCCAGCTGGCGGGGGTCGTCAAGGGCTGGTCGCAGGGGCTGACGGGCAAGAAGGTCGGCAGCCGGGTGCTCATCGTGGTGCCGCCGGACCTGGGGTACGGCGACAAGGAGCAGCAGGGTATTCCCGCCAACTCGACGCTGGTCTTCTCGGTCGACATCATCGCGAAGATGTGAGTCCGGCCGGTCCCGCGGAAATGTAAGACTGTCCCCGCTGCACATTCGAAGAAGCAGGAGCAATACACGTGAGCATCGACAAGCCCGAGGTCGACTTCCCCGGCGGCGAGCCCCCGGCGGACCTGGAGATCAAGGACATCTGGGAGGGCGACGGCCCCGAGGCCAAGGCGGGCGACACCGTCCAGGTCCACTACGTCGGCGTCTCCTTCTCCAGTGGTGAGGAGTTCGACGCGAGCTGGAACCGCGGCAACCCGCTCGCGTTCCAGCTCGGTGCCGGCCAGGTCATCGCCGGCTGGGACCAGGGTGTGCAGGGCATGAAGGTCGGCGGTCGCCGTCAGCTGGTCATCCCGCCGCACCTGGCGTACGGGGACAAGGGCGCGGGCGGCGGCCGGATCGCCCCCGGCGAGACGCTGATCTTCGTCTGCGACCTGGTCGCGGTCTGATCCGGGTTCCGCCCGAGGGCCCCATGCCTGCCGGCATGGGGCCCTCGGCTTTGCCACGACCCTCCGTAGCGGTACGGTCGACCGTCGTAGAACAGCGTGCGTGGCAGGTGGGAGAGGGCGTCGATGGCGATTGCCAAGGCAGAGCGGCTGATGAATCTCGCGCTGTGCCTCCTGGGGACCCGGCGGCCGCTGAGCAAGCGTGAGTTGCGCGGCTCCATCGAGGCGTACCTGGAGGCGGGTTCCGACGACTCCTTCAACCGGATGTTCGAGCGGGACAAGGACGACCTGCGGGAACTCGGCCTGGTCATCGAGACCGTCGAGAACATCGACGGCGACGTCGGCTACCTGGCCCGCCGCGACAGCAACCGCCTTCCGGCCGTCACGCTCGACGCCGAGGAGGCCGCCGCGCTTGGCCTGGCCGCGAAGGTGTGGCAGCAGGCCCGCCTCGCCGGTGCCGCGAGCGGCGCGTTGCAGAAGCTGCGCGCCGCCGGGCTTCCGGAGGAGGTCGATCCGTACGAGCCGCACAGTGCGCTCGAACCGCGGATCCCCGTGCACGAGGCGGCGTTCGAGCCGCTGATGCTGGCCTGCCGCGACCGCCGTCCGGTCGTCTTCGACTACCGCAAGGCCACCGCGGCCCGCCCCGAGGCCCGGCATGTGGAGCCGTGGGCCCTGGAGTGCTGGCGCGGTCACTGGTATCTGGCGGGCTGGGACCGCGACCGGGGCGCCGAGCGGCTGTTCCGGCTCTCCCGGATCACCGGCAAGGTCCGTTCCCGGGCAGGGAAGTTCACCGCCGAGGTCCCCGATGTCGTGACCGTACGGGAGACCGTGGCGAGCTGGGCCGGGGAGATCGCCGACCGCTCCGCGAAGCTCAGGCTGCGCTCCGGGGCGGGCTATCCGCTGCGTGCCAAGGCCACGTCGGTACGCGAACTGGGCGACGGCTGGGACGAGTTGGAGATTCCGTACGGGCACGGCATGGACGCCTGGCTCGTCGAGTTCGGGCCCGACGTGGTGGTGCTCGAACCCGCGGAGCTGCGGGCGGACGTCGTGGACCGGCTGCGTGCCGTGGCCAAGGGCTGAGGGGGAGACGGACAGATCATGGCCGCGAACGCGATCGACCAGACCCGCAGGATGCTGTCCCTGGTGACGTATCTGCGCGAGCGCCCCGGTGCCCGGATCGCCGATGTGGCGCGGGCGTTCGGCATCAGCGAGGACGAGCTGATCTCCGACCTGGACGTGCTGCCGCTGTGCGGGACCAGCTTCCGGGGCGGTGACCTGCTCGACATCGACACCGACGGTGAGCGGATCTGGTGGCACAACCCGGCCGCCCTGTCGGCCGAGGCCGCAGCCCCACTCCGACTCGCCGCGGACGAGGCGACCGCGCTGCTCGTGGCGGCCCGTGCCGTGGCCACGCTGCCGGGGCTGCGCGAGGGCGACCGGGAGGCGCTGCTCCGCGCCACCGCCAAGCTGGAGGCCGCGGCGGGCGAGACGGCCGGGGCGAGCGACCGGCTCTCGGTCACCTTCGAGTCCGAGGGCGGGGTCTTCGCCGAGGTGGACCGGGCGATCTCCGAGCGGCGCCGCCTCTGGGTGCGCTACTACTCGCCCGCGCGCGACGAGCTGACCGAGCGCGAGGTCGACCCGATCCGGCTGTTCGCGCTCGGCCACACGTACATGGAGGCGTGGTGCTACCGCTCCGAGGCGCGGCGCACCTTCCGCCTCGACCGGGTCGCGGAGATCCGCATCCTGGACGAGCCGGCGGCGCCCCCCGAGCTGGAGCTGCGCGACCTGTCCGAGGCGCTGGTGCAGCCCTCCGCCGACGACCCGGAGGTGGTCGTCGAGGTCGGGCCCGGCGGGCGCTGGGTCGCCGAGTACTACCCGCACGACAGCGCCGAGGAACTGCCCGACGGCGGACTGCGGATCACCCTGCGCACCCCCGACCCGACGTCGCTGCGCAGGCTGGCCCTGCGGCTCGGCCCGGACGGGCGGATCACCGCGCCCGAGGACCTGGCGCAGAGCGCGCGCAGCGCGGCGGCGGAGGCGCTGGCCGCCTACGAGGCCCCCGGCGGGCAGGGGGTCTGAGGGTGCCGGACGACATGTCGACGAGGGCTGATACGTCTGCGAGATCCGCGTTCGGCGCCGTGAGTGCGGAGCGTATGCGGTGTTCTGCAGAGGGTCACGGCGACCCGGTCGTCCCGCGGCCGCCCGGCCCCACGCGGTTCAAGGCCGCCTGCCCCGACTGCCGGGCCCGCTTCCAACTGGCCGCCGGTGCCATCAGGTTGGCCATCGGCGCCAGCCGCCGTACGACCTTCTACTCCTTCACCTGTCCCGAGTGCGACGCCGCCGTCCGCAAGCCCGCCGGGGCGCGGATCGTCGAACTCCTCACGCGGGGCGGGGTGCGGACCCTGCGGCTGCACTCCACGGTCTAGGGTGGCGCGCATGTTCTGGCCCATGATCGCGATCGCCCTGGGGTTCTGCGGGCTCGCCGTCCTCGGTGTGCTCGCCGTACGCGTCTTCCTGGAGGTCAGGCGGCTCGGTGCCCAAGTCGCCGACACCGCGGGGAAGATCAACCGCGCCGCGGAGGATCTGGAGCGGGCCGCCACCGACATGGCGCGGACGGGTCGCGAGGCCCTCTAGAGCGCACCTCTCGGAGGCGTGTTCACGGCGCGGGCGCTGGACGAACGAGCGGCCTGACGCCAGGGCGCCGGTGCCAACCAGGAGTACGCAAGGGGATTGCCCTGCGTTTACTCCAGGGGGTTACGATCGCAGTGAAGCGCGGTGGTCGGATGCCTGTCCGGCCCACCGAGCACCTGATCCTGTCGCCTCGGTGAAGAAGGTAAACGCTATGGGTAGGCTCGGCCCCACCGAGATCATTCTGATCATCCTCGTCATCGTCCTTCTTTTCGGTGCGAAGAAGCTGCCCGACATGGCCCGTTCCCTCGGCAAGTCGGCCCGCATCCTCAAGAGCGAGGCCAAGGCGATGAAGAGCGACGAGAAGCAGAACGCCCCGGCAGACCCGCCCAACCCGGGCACGGACCAGTCCGCTCCCCGTACGATCCAGGCCGCTCCCGGCGACGTGAACAGCGCGCGCCCGGTGAACGAGCCGTCCGACCGTACGACGCAGCGCTGATCCGGAGCAGGCCGGAGCAGGTCTGCCGCACGAGATGAGGACGTGGGTTGCTCAAGTCTGCCCGCCAACAGGAGAAGGACCCCGAGGGACGGATGCCCCTCGCGGAGCATCTGCGTGAGCTCCGGAACCGGCTCACCAAGGGAATTCTCGCCATCGTCGTAGTCACGGCGGTGGCCGCGTTCTACAGCGGGGAACTCATGGCGTTCCTCACCGAGCCCGTACCCAGCTGCAAGGGGGGCCTGGGTGAGTCCACCGGCGGCAACTGCGCGGTGGTCTCCTTCAACACGCTGCTCTCGCCGTTCACCACCACGGTGAAGGTCAGCCTCATGGCCGGTGTGATCGTCGCCAGTCCGGTCTGGCTTTACCAGTTGTGGGCCTTCGTCGCGCCCGGTCTGCACAAGAGCGAGAAGAAGTACACCTACACCTTCGTGGCCGCCGCCGTACCGCTCTTCGCGGCCGGCGCCTACCTCGCGTACATCGTCCTGCCGGTGAGCATGAAGGTGCTGCTCGGCATCACGCCCGAGGGCTCCGCGAACATCCTCGCGCTGGACGACGTCCTTGACTTCACCGTCCGCATGGTGCTCGTCTTCGGTCTCGCATTCGAGCTGCCGCTGCTGCTGATCATGATGAACCTGACGGGCATCGTCACCGGGCGCCGCATGGCCGGATGGTGGCGCGGCGTCGTCATGGGCGTCTTCGTCTTCGGCGCCGTCGCGACCCCGACCACGGACCCGGTCGGCATGATCGCCCTCTCCGGGCCCATCATCGTGCTGTTCTTCATGGCCGTCGGCATCTCCCTCCTCAACGACAAGCGCCGCGCCCGCAACAACCCCGACGCCGCCCTCCCCGACGACGAGGCCTCCGACCTCGACCTCACCCCCGAGGCCATCGGCGACATCGAGTCCGTGCCGACCGCGCGCGCCCTGCCCGAGCAGGCGAGCACCGAGCCCAACGACCGCAGGGCGAACGGTTTCGACGACGTCACCTGATCTTGTAGGGTCCTGCCCCCACACTGTCCGGAGGGGCCCGCAGTGACCAGCGAGATCACACTCTTCGTCAATCCCACCGCAGGACGCGGCCGGGGCGCGCACGCCGCGCAGCCGGCCGCCGCCGCGCTCCGGGCCGCCGGATTCTCCGTACGCACCCTCGTCGGCAACGGCCCCGAGGACGCCCTGCGGCGCGCCCGTGAAGCCGTCGACGCAGGCACCGGTGCCCTCATCGCGGTCGGCGGCGACGGCATGGCGGGCCTCGCCCTGCAGGCCGTCGCCGAAACCCGCACCCCGCTCGGCGTGATCGCCGTCGGCACCGGCAACGACTTCGCCCGCGCCCTAGGCCTGCCCATACGCGACCCCGCCGCCGCAGGCAGGCTCGCCGCCGAGGCCCTGAAGAGCGCGCGCATCCGGGACGTCGACCTCGGCCGGGTCGACGGAGGACGAGGCGGCGGGCGCTGGTTCGGTACCGTGCTCGCCTCCGGCTTCGACTCCCGCGTCAACGACCGCGGCAACCGCATGCGATGGCCCGCCGGACGCTTCAAGTACGACCTGGCGATGGTCGCCGAACTCGCCGCGTTCCGGCCCGTCCCGTACCGCATCCGGCTCGACGACGGGCCCGTCCTCAAGGTCGACGCCACCCTCGTCGCCGTCGGCAACGGCAGCTCGTACGGGGGCGGCATGCGGATCTGCGCCGGGGCCGTGCTCGACGACGGGCTCTTCGACGTCACCGTCGTCGGCGACTGCTCACGCACCACGCTGCTGCGGGTCTTCCCACGCGTCTACCGGGGCACCCACCTCGACCACCCGAAGGTCACCGTGCACCGCGCCGCCAAGATCAGCGTCGAGGCGCCGGACGTCAGCGGATACGCCGACGGGGAACCGCTCGGTCCGCTGCCGCTGACCGCGCGGTGCGTGCCCGGAGCCGTCCGCGTCCTCGCTCCCTGAGGCCCCCGGGGCCCGCTCCCCGCAAGGGCAGCTGTCAGAAACCTGCACCCTGAACAAAGATCGCGACGCTGTCAGTGGGGGCGGGTAGGCTCGAAGACAAGATGACAGAGGACCTCTCACCGGCCGAGCGGTACGCGGCAGCACGCAAGCGGGCTGTCGAGCAGGCCACCGCACTCGCGTCCTTCCGCGAGATGTACGACTTCGGGCTCGACCCCTTCCAGATCGAGGCCTGCCAGGCGCTCGAAGCGGGCAAGGGCGTGCTCGTCGCGGCGCCCACGGGCTCGGGCAAGACGATCGTCGGCGAGTTCGCCGTCCACCTCGCCCTGAGACAGGGCAAGAAGTGCTTCTACACCACGCCCATCAAAGCCCTCTCCAACCAGAAGTACGCCGATCTGGCCCGCCGTTACGGCCAGGACAAGGTCGGCCTGCTCACCGGCGACAACAGCGTCAACGCCGACGCCCCCATCGTGGTCATGACCACCGAGGTGCTGCGGAACATGCTGTACGCGGGCTCCCAGGCCCTGCGCGGCCTCGGGTACGTGGTGATGGACGAGGTGCACTATCTGTCCGACCGCTTCCGCGGCGCCGTCTGGGAGGAAGTGATCATCCACCTCCCCGAGTCGGTGACGCTGGTCTCCCTCTCGGCCACGGTGTCCAACGCCGAGGAGTTCGGCGACTGGCTGGACACCGTCCGCGGCGACACCGAGGTGATCGTCTCCGAGCACCGGCCCGTGCCGCTGTTCCAGCACGTGCTCGCCGGCCGGCGGATGTACGACCTCTTCGAGGAGTCGCGGGAGTCCGGCAAGCGCGCCGTCAACCCGGACCTCACGCGGATGGCCCGCCTGGAGGACTCCCGGCCCTCGTACGGCAGGGACCGCCGCAAGGGCAAGCGGATCCGGGAGGCCGACCGGGAGCGGGAGCGGCGCTCCAGGTCGCGCATCTGGACCCCCGGCCGCCCCGAAGTCATCGACAGGCTGGACTCGGAGGGCCTGCTCCCGGCCATCACGTTCATCTTCAGCCGCGCCGCCTGCGAGGCCGCCGTCCAGCAGTGTCTGTACGCGGGCCTCAGGCTCAACGACGAGGAGGGCCGCCAGAAGGTCCGCCGGATCGTCGAGGAGCGCACGGCCTCCATTCCCGACGAAGACCTGCACGTCCTCGGCTACTTCGAGTGGCTGGAGGCCCTGGAGCGAGGCATCGCCGCCCACCACGCGGGCATGCTGCCGACGTTCAAGGAGGTCGTCGAGGAGCTGTTCGTACGCGGCCTGGTGAAGGCCGTGTTCGCCACCGAGACGCTCGCCCTCGGCATCAACATGCCCGCGCGCTCCGTGGTGTTGGAGAAGCTGGTCAAGTGGAACGGCGAGCAGCACGCCGACATCACCCCCGGTGAGTACACGCAGTTGACCGGCCGCGCAGGGCGTCGCGGCATCGACATCGAGGGCCACGCCGTCGTGCTCTGGCAGCGCGGCATGAACCCCGAACAGCTCGCGGGCCTCGCCGGCACGCGTACGTATCCGCTGCGCTCCAGCTTCAAGCCGTCGTACAACATGGCGGTGAACCTGGTCCACCAGTTCGGTCGGCACCGCTCGCGCGAGCTGCTCGAAACGTCCTTCGCGCAGTTCCAGGCGGACCGCTCGGTGGTCGGCATCTCCCGCCAGGTGCAGCGCAACGAAGAGGGCCTTGAGGGCTACAAAGCCTCCATGACCTGCCACTTGGGCGACTTCGAGGAGTACGCGCGGCTGCGCCGCGACCTCAAGGACCGCGAGACCGAGCTGGCCAAACAGGGCGCCGCGCAACGCCGGGTGGCCGCGGCCGCCGCCTTGGAGAAGCTCAAGCCGGGCGACGTGATCCACGTCCCCACCGGCAAGTTCGCGGGCCTCGCCCTCGTGCTCGACCCCGGGCTCGCGGCGGGGCGGTCCAACGGCCACCGCGGCTTCGAGTACCACGACGGGCCGCGGCCGCTGGTCCTCACGGCCGAGCGGCAGGTCAAGCGGCTCGCGTCGATCGACTTCCCGGTGCCGGTCGAGGCGCTCGACCGGATGCGGATCCCCAAGTCGTTCAACCCCCGCTCGCCGCAGTCCCGTCGGGACCTGGCCTCCGCGCTGCGCACCAAGGCCGGGCACATCCGGCCCGAGAAGCACCGCAAGGGCCGCTCGGCCGCCGCGGACGACCGCGAGATCGCCCGCCTGCGCACCGCGCTGCGCGCCCACCCCTGCCACGGCTGCGACGAACGCGAGGACCACGCCCGCTGGGCCGAGCGGTACCACCGGCTCAAGCGCGACACCCGGCAGCTGGAGCGCCGCATCGAGGGGCGCACGAACACCATCGCCCGCACCTTCGACCGCATCGTCGCCCTCCTCACCGAGCTCGACTACCTGCGCGGGGACGAGGTCACCGACGACGGCCGCCGCCTCGGAAGGCTCTACGGCGAGCTGGACCTCCTGGCCTCCGAGTGCCTGCGCGCAGGCGTCTGGGAGGGCCTCAACCCGGCCGAACTCGCCGCCTGCGTCTCGGCGTTGGTGTACGAGGCGCGTGCCGCCGACGACGCGCTCGCGCCGAAGCTGCCCGCCGGGCCCGCCAAGGTGGCGCTCGGTGAGATGGTGCGGATCTGGGGCCGCCTCGACGCCCTGGAGGAGGAGTTCCGCATCAGCCAGGCCGAGGGCGTCGGCCAGCGCGAGCCCGACCTCGGCTTCGCCTGGGCGGCGTACATGTGGGCGTCCGACAAGGGCCTGGACGAGGTGCTGCGCGAGGCCGAGATGCCCGCGGGCGACTTCGTGCGCTGGTGCAAGCAGGTCATCGACGTCCTCGGGCAGATCGCGGCGGCGTCCCAGGCGGACGGCACGACGGTCGGCAAGAACGCCCGCAAGGCGGTCGACGCGCTGCTTCGGGGAGTTGTGGCTTACTCGTCGGTCGGCTGAGCCGGTTTCTCGCGGCGTGGTGAGGGGCGGTGGGCTTGAGGGGTGTGCTTGAGGCGCGCCGCCCCTCAGCCGTGTGTGGCCTTGGTCAGCCGTGCGCGGTTCCGGTGGCCCAGCCCTCGTGGTCCGTCCACGCCCGCAGGGTGCGTTCGCTCTCGAAACGGTGCGCGCGGCCGGTCAGCGGGTCGGTGAACTCCAGCGTACGGGCGAGGAGTTGCAGCGGCCGGGAGTAGTCATCGGGCGCGGGGTCGGCGACGACCGGGTACACCGGGTCGCCGAGGATCGGCACGCCGAGCGCGTTCATGTGCACGCGCAGCTGGTGGGTGCGGCCGGTGCGGGGGAGCAGCCGGTAGCGGGCGAGCGGGGCGCCGGGGCCGTGTGCGCGGTGGTCGAGGAGCTCGACGCGGCTCTCGCTGTTGGGCTCGCCCGGCACCTCGTACGCGGCGATGATCCCGCGCTCCTTCACGATCCGGCTGCGCACCGTGCGCGGCAGCTGGAGCTCCGGGTCGTACGGGGCGATCGCCTCGTACTCCTTGTGGACCCGCTTCTCGGAGAACAGCCGCTGGTACGCGCCGCGTTCGGCGGGGCGCAGGGTGAACAGGACCAGGCCGGCGGTGAGCCGGTCCAGGCGGTGGGCCGGGGAGAGCAGGGGGAGGTCGAGCTCGCGGCGCAGCCTGGCCAGGGCGGTCTCGGTGATGTGGCTGCCGCGCGGGGTGGTGGCGAGGAAGTGCGGCTTGTCGACGATGAGCAGATGCGCGTCGCGGTACAGCACGCGCGGCGCGAACGGCACGCGCGGCTCGGGGGCGAGCGGGCGGTGGAACCAGACGTGCGCACCGGGGGCGTACGGGCTGTCGCCGCTCAACGGGCCGTCCACGCCGACCACTTCACCGGCGGCGAGCAGGGCCTCCACGACGTCCGGGCCCACGGGGAGCCGCTCCACGAGGTACTCCCGCACGGTCCCCCAGCCCCCGTCGAGCGGCAGCTTCAGGTGCACCGCGTCGATCCCGTCACGCTGGGCGAGGGGCGAGGGCGGAACGTGCGGCTTGCGTCGGGGCACGGGGGCAAGGGTACGGGGGTCTTTGTGGAGGGGGCTTGCCGTAGGAGGGCGGCACCGTCGACTCGGGCCTCGCCGATCGCCCTGCGGGCTCGTCCTCAAGCGCCGGACGGGCTGGGTTGTCGCCCTGCGGGCTCGTCCTCAAGCGCCGGACGGGCTGGATTTGCCGACGTAGCCGGAGCCGATCCGACGTAGCCGGAGCCGATCCGACGTAGCCGGAGCCCGGCCCCGACAGTAGGCCGGGGCCGAGAGGGGTCAGGCTGCAGTCGCCGTGGTCGGGGTCTCCTGTTCCGCCTCCACCTGGGCGTTCCACTCGCGCTTGGCGGACTGCCAGCCGTCCTCGTTGTGGCCGAGGCGCCAGTAGCCGGAGATGGAGAGGCGCTCGCGGGGGACCTCGCGGTCCAGGCGGAGGTGGCGGCGCAGCTCCTTCACGAAGCCCGCCTCGCCGTGGACGAAGGCCTGGACGTCGCCGGGCGGGAAGGGCAGGTCCCGGACCGCCGCGACGAGGGCCTCGCCGACCGGACGGGAGCCGCGGTGCAGCCAGGTGATCCGGCCGCCCTCGGGGGAGGCGGCGGCATACCGCTCCTCCTCCGGGCCGGAGACCTCCACGAAGGCGTGCACCGGCGCGCCTGCGGGGATCCGCACAAGCGACGCGGCGATCGCGGGCAGGGCGCTCTCGTCACCGACGAGGAGGTGCCAGTCCGCCGCGGCGTCCGGTGCGTACCCGCCACCGGGGCCGAGGAAGCGCAGCTGCTCGCCGGGGCGCACGGCGGTGGACCACGGTCCGGCCAGGCCCGCGTCGCCGTGGACCACGAAGTCCACGGTCAGCTCGCGGAGTTCGGGGTCCCAGGCACGGACCGTGTACGTACGCGTCACCGGCCACTGGTCGCGCGGGAAGTCCGCGCGGATCTGCTGGATGTCGAACGGCTCGGGGTAGCTCACGCCCGCGGCCGGGAACAGCAGCTTGATGTAGTGGTCGGTGTGCGCGCCCGCCTCGAACCGGTCGAGCCCGGGGCCGCCGAGCACCACCCGCTGCATGTGCGGGGTGAGCCGCTCCGAGCGGAGCACCTCCGCGAGATGGGCCTTCGGTGCTTTGCGGGGCGGACGTTCTGCCACGGAGGCCTCCCTGACCAGTGAATTGCTTAGGTAAGCCTAAGTTAACACTTCACTGTTCGAGAGTGCTCACCCTTCGAGCGTGCTCACCCTTCGAGAATGCTCACCCTTCGAGAATGGAGAGCAGCCGCTTCACGCGGCCGGTCAGGCCCCAGCGGGTGGCGAGTTCGTCGAGCGCCGCCGGGTCGCGCGGCTCGCGGGGGAGGGCGAGCGGGACGTCCGGGATGGGGACGTCCGTGGCGACGCGGACGACCTTCGGCGCCACCGCGACATACGGACGGGACTCGTCCAGGCGCTTGCGCTGCGTGGGCGTGAGCTTCGACTTCGGGTCGTCGACGGCGGCCATGATCCCGTCCAGGTCGCCGAACTCGGCGATCAGCTTGGCCGCGGTCTTCTCGCCGATGCCGGGCACGCCGGGCAGTCCGTCGCTCGGGTCGCCGCGAAGCAGCGCCAGGTCGACATAGCCGGAGCCGTCCACCGCGTACTTCTCGCGCAGCCACGCCTCGTCGGTGACCTGGAGGGTGCCGACGCCCTTGAGGGGGTACAGGACGCGGATCCCGCGCTTGTCGTCCACGAGTTGGTAGAGGTCGCGGTCGCCGGTGACGATGTCGACCGGGCCGCCGGCGCGGGCGGTGAGCGTGCCGATCACGTCGTCCGCCTCGTACCCTTCCGCGCCGATGCGGGCGATGCCGAGGGCGTCCAGGATGTCCTCGATGATCGGGACCTGGGGGGAGAGGGTGTCGGGGATCTCCTCTGCGTATGCGGAGTCTCCGCCGCCCTGCACCTCCTCCGCCACGCGATGCGCCTTGTACGAGGGGATGAGGTCCACCCGCCACTGCGGGCGCCAGTCCGCGTCCATGCAGGCCACCAGCTCGTCCGGATGGTGGTCGAGGACCAGGCGCGTGATGAACTCGAGCAGCCCGCGCACGGCGTTGACCGGCGTGCCGTCCGGGGCCTTCACGGATTCCGGGACGCCGAAGTAGGCCCGGAAGTACAGGGAAGCGGTGTCGAGGAGCATGAGCCGTCGTGTTTGCTGCGTCACACGGGCATCATGCCGCACCCCACTGACAGCGCACCGGCGCCGACCGCGGCACCCCGAAACGATCACACACCGTGCGCGGTCGTACGCGTAAACGGAATGTGAACGCCACGCGCTGTGAGCTGGAACACTCTTGCGTTTCAAGCCACTTGGCCAGGGCAGGCGCGGAGCCGGAGCGAACCGATTGACGGATTCAACTAGTCCGTTTGTAACGGTGAGCGGGAGGATTCCGCGCCGCTCCACGGCCCGCCGGCGGGGGAGGCGGGCCGTCTCACGTACGAACCGAGAGGCTTTATGTCCAGGCTGCAGGCCGAGCACCTCTACAAGGTGTTCGGCAGACGACCCGACGACGCGGTCCGCAGGCTCGAAAGCGGCGCCGACCGTGACGACCTCCGCTCCGAAGGCACCACCGCGGCGGTGATCGACGCCTCGTTCACCGTCGAGCCGGGCCAGATATTCGTCGTCATGGGTCTGTCCGGATCCGGCAAGTCCACGTTGCTGCGCATGCTCAACGGACTGCTCGAGCCGACCGCGGGCCGGGTGCTCTTCGACGGTGAGGACATCACGCACCTCACCGCGCGCGGGCTGCGCGAGGTCCGCTCGAAGAAGATCAGCATGGTCTTCCAGCACTTCGCCCTCTTCCCGCACCGCAGCGTCCTGGAGAACGCCGGCTACGGCCTCGAGGTGCAGGGCGTCAGCCGGAGCGAGCGCGAGGAGCGCGCCACCGAGGCGCTGCGCCTCTGCGGCCTGGAGGGCTGGGAGAAGTCCTGGCCCGACGAGCTGTCCGGCGGTATGCAGCAGCGCGTCGGCCTGGCCCGCGCGCTCGCCACGGACGCCGACCTGCTGCTCATGGACGAGTCGTTCAGCGCCCTCGATCCGCTGATCCGGCGCGATATGCAGGACCAGCTCCTGGAGCTGCAGAAGACCCTGAAGAAGACCATCGTCTTCATCACCCACGACCTCAACGAGGCCATGCGTCTCGGCGACCAGATCGCAGTCATGCGGGACGGCCGGATCGTGCAGATCGGCAGCTCCGAGGACATCCTCGTGCGGCCCGCCAACGACTACGTCGCGTCCTTCATCCAGGACGTGGACCGCTCGCGTGTGCTCACCGCCGGTGCCGTCATGGAGCCGGTCGACGGTGCCGCCGACGCCGTGCGCGCCGCCGCGCCCGCGACGGTCGACGAGGACACCCCGCTGGTCGAGCTGTTCGCGCTGTGCGCCACCACCGACGCCCCCGTCGCCGTGGCCGACGCCGCGGGCGAGCTCGTCGGCCAGATCTCGCGGACGTGCCTGCTCGCCGCGCTCGGCGAGGAGAGCTCGGCCGGGGCCGCCGTACCGCAGCAGCGGAACGAGGCGCCGACGCTCACCAAGCAGGCCGACAAGGCCGGTGACGCCGAGCCCGAGGACCGGAAGCCCGTCGAGGACCGGAAGCCCGTCGAGGACGTGAAGCCCGACGAAGGCGAGGCCGGCGAGGCCGAGGAGGTGGCCGCCCATGCCTAGGATCCCCCTCGGAGACTGGGTCAACAGCGGAGTCAACTGGCTCCTCGACCACATGAACTGGCTGTTCGACGCCGTCAAGGCGGTCGTCACGGGCCTCTACGACGGCATCATGGCCGTCCTGTCCGCCCCCGAGCCGCTGCTGCTCGTCGGCATCTTCGCCGTGATCGCGTTCTGGCTGCGCGGGCTGCTCGCCGGTGTGCTCACCGTCGCGGGCTTCGGGCTGATCATCTCGATGGAACTCTGGGACAACGCGATGATCACGTTGTCCCTGGTGCTCGTCGCCACGATCATCGCGCTCGTCATCTCGGTGCCGCTCGGCATCTGGGCGGCGCGCTCCAGCACCGTCAGCGGCATCGTCCGGCCCGTCCTGGACTTCATGCAGACGCTGCCCGCGATGATCTACCTGATTCCGGCCATCCTGTTCTTCGGCCTGGGTGCTCCCGCGGGCATCATCGCTACCCTGATCTTCGCCCTGGCCCCCGGCGTCCGCATGACGGAGCTGGGCATCCGCCAGGTCGACAAGGAACTGGTCGAGGCGGCTGAGGCGTTCGGCACCACGCCGCGCAACACGCTGCTCCGCGTCCAGCTCCCGCTGGCCCTGCCGACGATCATGGCGGGCGTCAACCAGGTCATCATGCTGGGCCTGTCCATGGCCGCGATCGCGGGCATGGTCGGCACCCAGGGCCTCGGCGGTGACGTCAACCAGGCCATCGGCCAGCTCGACGTCGGCCTCGGCGCCGAGGCCGGTATCTCCATCGTCATCCTCGCCATCTACCTCGACCGCATGACCGGTTCGCTCGGCAGCCAGGTCTCCCCGCTCGGCCGTCGCGCCGCCGCCAAGGCACGCGCCGCCCAGGGCCTGAAGATCTGGAGCTACCGTCCGCGCCCCGCGTTCGCGGTCATCGGCGTCGTGATCCTCGCCCTCGTGGCGGGCGGCATGAACTTCATGGGCAAGTCCGACACCGAGGCGGCCGGAGACGGCACGAACGTCGGCCAGGGCAAGAAGATCTCCATGGGCTACATCCCGTGGGACGAGGGCGTCGCCTCCACCTTCCTCTGGAAGGAGATCCTGGAGCAGCGCGGCTTCAAGCCCGAGGTCAAGCAGCTCGAGGCCGGACCGCTCTACACCTCGCTCGCACAGGGCCAGCTGGACTTCCAGACCGACGCCTGGCTGCCCACCACGCACGCGGAGTACTGGAAGAAGTACGGCTCCAAGCTGGAGGACATGGGCGACTGGTACGGCCCGACCTCCCTGGAGCTCACCGTGCCCTCGTACATGAAGGGCATCGACTCGCTCGAGGACCTCAAGGGCCAGGGCAAGAAGTTCAAGGGCAAGATCATCGGCATCGAGCCCAGCGCCGGCATGATGAAGCTCCTCAAGGACAAGGTGCTCAAGGAGTACGGCCTTGAAGGCGAGTTCCAGGTCGTCGACGGCTCGACGCCCGCGATGCTGGCCGAGCTGAAGCGCGCGTACGCCAAGAAGGAGCCCATCGTCACCACGCTGTGGTCGCCGCACTGGGCGTACAGCGACTTCGACCTGAAGAAGCTCAAGGACCCGAAGGGTGCCTGGGGCAAGGGCGACCAGGTGCACACCGTGGCCCGCAAGGGCTTCGGCGCCGAGAACCCCGAGCTCGCCAAGTGGCTGAAGGACTTCAAGCTCACCGAGAAGCAGCTCACCAGCCTCGAGTCGCAGATCAACAAGACCGGCAAGGGCAAGCAGCAGGAGGCCGTCCGCGCCTGGCTGAAGAAGAACCCGGGTCTGGTCGACAAGCTCGCCCCCGTCCAGAAGAAGGCGCCCACCGAGGGCGGCAAGGGCGAGGCCGCGCGTCCGGTCAACGTGGCCTGGTTCCCGTGGGACGAGGACGTCGCCGTCACGTACCTCTGGAAGAACGTCCTGGAGAAGCGCGGCTACACGCTGAACCTGAAGCAGTCCGACGTCGGCCCGGTCTTCGCCGGACTCTCCCAGGGCTCCCTGGACGTCAACTTCGACGCCTGGCTGCCGACCACGCAGAAGCAGTACTGGGACAAGCACAAGAACGACCTGACCAAGCTCGGCTCCTGGTACAGCCCGACCTCCCTGGAGATCGCGGTCCCCTCGTACGTCAAGGGCGTGAAGTCCATCGAGGACCTCAAGGGCCGCTCCGGTGAGTTCAACGGCAAGATCATCGGCATCGAGCCGGGCGCCGGGATCATGACCAAGATGAAGGACAAGATCCTTCCGGGCTACGGCCTCGACAAGGAGTACGAGCTCGTCGAGGGCTCCACCCCGGCGATGCTGGCCGAGCTCAAGCGGTCGTACGCCAAGAAGGAGCCGGTCGCCGTCCTGCTGTGGACGCCGCACTGGGCCTACAGCGAGTACGACCTGACCAAGCTGAAGGACGGCAAGGGCCTGTTCGGCGAGGGCGACAAGCTCTACAACATCGCCAACAAGAACTTCCCGAAGCAGTACCCGCAGCTCTCCAAGTGGCTGAAGAACTTCAAGATGAGCGAGGAAGAGCTCGCGAGCCTGGAGAACGAGATCAAGAAGCGCGGCAAGGGCGAGGAGGAGGAAGCCGTCGCCGCGTGGATGAAGGACCACCCGGGCATGGTCGACCGGATGGCACCGATCGGGTAACCCGAGCGCACCGCACCGCCCGAGGGGTGGGTCTGCCCAGGCCGTACGGCCTGCGGTGAGGCCCACCCCTCGGGGCTTTTCGCGGCCGCCCGCAGCGCAGAAGCCGCCGACTGATCTTCTGACGCACACTGGAAGGGTGAACCAGACGGTGTACGGGCCGTGCCTCCGGCCGGTACGGTCCGAGCCCGGCTGGTTTGCGACGGGTGCCTGAAGCAGCAGGACCGTTGGCAGGGCGCTGGCCGAGCTGCTTGCGTAGGGTGCTGAGACAGGATCGGACCGAAGCGACAGAGGGGGGCCGGACCATGGACGACAAGGAATCCGCGCGGGTCGGCGTGGCCATCCGGCGCCGCCGCCGCGCGCTGAGCCTGACGCTCGCCGCGGTGTCGGGGCGCAGCGGCCTGTCGGTGCCCTTCCTCAGCCAGATCGAGAACGAGCGGGCGCGCCCCAGTCGTACGTCCCTGGAGCGCGTGGCGGACGCCCTCGGCACCACCGCCGTCGAGCTGCTCTCCGCCGCCGACGCCGAGCGCACCGTCGAGGTGGTCCGGGCCGAGGCCGAGCAGCCGGTGCCGAGCACGCGCCGCCTCGTGCACGGCCACCACCAGCTGCACGCACTGGAGTTCGTCGGAGACCACGACGCCGGCCGCGAGTTCCAGCACCGCAACGACGAGCTGATGTACGTCGCCGAGGGCGCCGTGGAGGTCGAGGCGGAGGGCCGCGCGTACCGGCTGGCGCGCGGTGACTCGATGTTCCTGTCCGGCGGTGTGCGACACCGGTGGCGGGCCGCGGTGCCCGACACACGTGTCCTGGTCGTCGCCGTGGGTGAGCACATCAAGGCCGAGCCGGAGTGAGTCCGCGCCGGGTCGTCTCGCTCGTGCCCTCGCTCACCGAGGCGGTGGCCCACAGTGCGCCCGGCCTGCTCGTCGGCGCCACGGACTGGTGCAGTCACCCGGCGGACCTGGACGCGGCGGGCGTCGTACGCGTCGGCGGTACGAAGAACCCCGACGTCCCGGGCATCGTCCGCCTCGCCCCCGACCTGGTGATCGCCAACGAGGAGGAGAACCGCGCCCCGGACCTCGCCGCGCTGCGCGCCGCCGGGCTAGACGTCCTCGTCACGGAGATCCGCGACCTGCCGTCGGCGCTGCGTGAACTGGAGCGGGTGCTGGTGCGGGGGTGCGGCCTCGCCCGGCCGCCGTGGCTGGACGAGGCGGCCGCCGCGTGGCAGTCGCCGCCGGAACCTCTCGGCGCCCGCGCCGTCGTCCCGATCTGGCGCCGCCCGTGGATGGTCCTCGGCCGCGACACCTTCGCCGGCGATCTCCTGGCCCGGCTCGGCGTCGCGAACGTGTACGCCGGGCACGCCGACCGCTATCCCCGCGTCCCGCTCGACGCGTTGCGGGCGTCCGGGGCGGATCTGGTGGTCCTGCCGGACGAGCCGTACCGCTTCACGGCCGAGGACGGCCCCGAGGCGTTCCCCGGGCTGCCCGCCGCGCTGGTCGACGGGCGCCAACTTACGTGGTACGGGCCGTCGTTGGTGCATGCGCCCGCCGTACTCGGCGCGCAGCTGCGGGCGGCGCTCACGGCCCGCTGAGGAGGTCGTACGGGCTCGCGTACGGGCTCGCGTACGCGCTCACGCACGCGCGGGCGCGGCAAGCAGCCGACCCGCGAGCAGCCCCCGGAGCGTGGCGGTCGCGGCGATCAGCCAGGCGGCGACCAGGAAGACGTACAGCGCGGTCGCGAGCCAGTCGTACGCGGCGAGGCCCGTGTGCCGGGCCAGGCCCGCGGCGCCCGTGACGCAGGTGCCGACCGGGAACGTGAAGCCCCACCACGTCATGCTGAAGCGCAGTCCGGCACGGGCGGCGCGGACCACCATCGCGAGCGCGATCGCCAGCCACAGCAGCGCGAACCCGAGCACCGGCACGCCGTACACCACGGCGAAGGACTCGAAGGCGCCCGCGTACGAGCCGCCGATGGCGGCCGGGGCCACGTCGGCCAGGGAGTTGACGGCGGTCGTGGACTGGCCGAGCGGGCCGAGGACCAGGAACAGGGCGGGCGTCAGGGCGAGCGGCAGCGGGCCGTGCACCACGAGCCGGCCGAAGATCAGCGGCAGGATGAGGAGCGTGGCGAGCAGGCTCAGGCCGAACATCGCGTAGCTGCCGAGCAGCATGGCCTCCTGCCACTGGCCGGCCGGGAGATGCGGCAGCAGCAGCGGACCCTGCGCGGCCGACACCATCGGCGCCACCACGGGCAGCAGCCACACCGGCGACGCGGTGCCCGGGTCGACCTTGTGCCGGGTCACCATCAGATACGGGATCGCGGCGGCCGCGACCAGGCCGATCGCCGTACCGGCCGTGAACAGCACCACGTCGACGGCGACCGCCGTGCGCTCGCCGAGGACGCCCCCGCCGAGTGTGAGCGTGCCGCCGCCGACCGCGAGCAGCGCCATCGAGAGGCAGCCGTAGAACGGCGCCACCGCCGGGTCGAGCAGATGCGCCCTGGCCTGGTCCCGGTGGCGCAGCCAGTGCCCGGCGCGGGCCACGAGCAGCACCGCGAGCAGCAGTGCGGACAGCGCCCACACGGCGACGGCGGCGGCGTGCGGCACCGGGGAGGGCAGGGCGGCCCCGGCCGATGCGACGATCGCGGTGCCCATGACGGCCGCGTACCAGTTGGGGCCGAGGTAGCGCAGGGGGGAGGTGGTCCTGTGGTCCGCCGCGAGAGTGGGGGCGGGAAGGTGCTGCGGGTGCGCGTAGCTTGCCATGGCCTCAGCGTCCCGCCGCCGTCCTGCCCTCACCAGGGGGGATGTTGCTATGAGGGCATAAGCTGGAGTTATGAGCGACAGGCGGGACGAGGGGACGGCGGCGGGCGTGACGGGCGCGGCGAACGGCTGGGGGAACGGGACCGGGGATTCGGCGGGGGACGCGCGTCTCGCCCACCGGGTGCCCGAACTCGGCGCGCTGCAACTGCTGCTCGCCGTCGCCCGGCTCGGCAGCCTGGGCCGCGCGGCCGCGGAGCTCGGCATCAGCCAGCCCGCCGCGAGCAACCGGATCCGGGCCATGGAACGGCAGTTGGGCGTCGGCCTGGTGGAGCGTTCGCCGCGCGGCTCGCGGCTCACCGACGTGGGCGTGCTCGTCACGGACTGGGCGCGCCGCGTCGTCGAGGCCGCCGAGGCGTTCGACGCGGGCGCGCAGGCGCTGCGGGACCGCCGCGACTCCCGGCTGCGGGTCGCGGCGAGCATGACCGTCGCCGAGTATCTGATGCCCGGCTGGCTGATCGCGCTGCGCCGGGAGCGGCCGGACACCGCGGTGTCCTTGCTCTCCGGGAACTCCGCGGCCGTCGTGGAGCGGCTCCTCGCCGACGAGGCCGACCTCGGCTTCGTCGAGGGGCTGACGGCGCCGCGGGGCCTGCGCGGCGCGGTCGTCGCCCGGGACCGGCTCGTCGTGGTCGTCGGGCCCGACCACCCGTGGGCCAGGCGGCGCGCACCGCTGGCCCCGGCCGAACTCGCCGCCACCGGGCTGATCCTGCGCGAGGAGGGCTCCGGCACCCGGGAGGTCCTGGACGCGGCACTCGCCGAGCACGGCGGCCTCGCCGCGCCCCTGCTCGAACTCACCTCGACCACCGCGCTCAAGGCGGCCGTCGCCAGCGGCGCGGGCCCGGCGGTGCTCAGCGAACTCGCCGTGGCCGAGGAGCTGGCCGCGCACCGGCTCATCCAGATCCCGGTCGAGGGCGTCGACCTGCGCCGCGCCCTGCGCGCGGTATGGCGCTCGGGCCAACGGCCCACGGGCCCCGGGCGGGACTTGCTGTCGCTGACGCGACGGGCTCAGTGAGGTCTGGGGGGCTTGGGAGGTCTGAGGAGCCCAGCGAGTCGGCAAGACCCGAGGAGCCCAGCGAGCCCTGAGCCCCGCAAGACCAGAGGAGGCAGCGAGCCCGAGGGCTCAGTGGGCCCGAGGTGGGCCCGAAGCTTCCACCAGTGCTCGCATCACCCGCACGTCCACCCCCATCTCCGGATGCCACTGGACCCCCAACACCCAGGCGAGTCCGGGCAGTTCGACCGCTTCCACCGTGCCGTCGGCCGCGTATGCCGAGGCCACGAGGTTTCGGCCGAGGCGGTCGACGGCCTGGTGGTGGTACGTCGGTACGTGGCCCTCGTCCGGCACGATCGAGGCGTACCGCGTGCCCGGCACCGGCTTGACCGGGTGGCTGCCGAAGACGCCCTTCTCGGCGGCGTGCCCTTCCAGGTGCTGGACGAGGGTGCCGCCGAGGGCGACGTTCAGGAGCTGCATGCCGCGGCAGATGCCGAGCAGGGGGGTGCCGGAGGCCAACGCGGCGTCGATCAGGGCGAGTTCCCAGCTGTCCCGGGCCTGGTTCGGCGGGCCGCTGCGCTGCTCGGGCGCGGCGCCGTACCGCACCGGCTCGACGTCCTCGCCGCCCGCGATCACCAGACCGTCGACGCGGGCGACGGCGGCCGCCGCGTGCGCCGGGTCGTCCGGCGGCAGCATCGCGGCGACGCCGCCCGCCGACTGCACCAGGCGCGGATAGCCGGCCGGCAGCAGCGCCGTCTCCAGGTCCCACACGCCCCAGCGCGCGCTCGCCTCCAGATAGGTGCTGACCCCGATCAACGGCCTGACAGCCACCGCTCACGCTCCCTCGTCGCCGTACGGCGCTCTAGTTCCGTTCCAACTCTGCCTCGGCCGCGGCCAGCGCCGCGAACTCTTCCTCCGGCGCCCGCGCGACCAGATGCCTGCGGCTGTAGAAGCCGAAGTACCCGATCGCCACCACGTACACCCCGAGCGCGATGAACGCCGCCGTCACGTCGACCAGGAACGTCGCCACCAGCGCCGCGCACGCGAGGACCAGCGCGACCGACGAGGTCAGGACGCCGCCGGGGGTGCGGTAGGGGCGGTCGAGGTGCGGCTCGCGGCGGCGAAGGACGATGTGCGAGAGCGACATGAGGGCGTACGAGATGGTGGCGCCGAAGACCGCGACGTTCAGCATGCGCGCGCCGTTGCCGCTGGCCGCCGCGAGGGCGAAGCCGATCGCGCCCGGCACCAGAAGGCCCAGGTAGGGGGCCTTGCGGCGGCTGGTCAAGGAGAGGAACTTGGGCAGATAGCCGGCCCGGGAGAGCGCGAAGAGCTGCCGCGAACCGGCGTAGATGAGCGAGAAGAACGACGCGACCAGGCCGGCGAGACCCGCGTAGTTGACGATCCGGCTGAGCGTGGTCGGCTCGCCGTCCGGCTGCAGCGCCTCGACCAAGGGGTTGCCCGCCGACTGGATCGCGGCGGAGCCGCGGGCGCCCGCCGCGGCGAAGAACGTCAGCAGGGCCAGGCAGACCAGGATCAGCATCGACCAGCGGATCGCCTTCGGCAGCGTACGCGCCGGGTCCCGGGTCTCCTCGGCGGCCAGCGGCACACCCTCGACGCCGAGGAAGAACCACATCCCGAACGGGAACGCCGCCCAGATGCCCAGAATCCCGTACGGCAGCCAGGAGTTGGCGCCGAACGCCTCCGGGTCCACCTTGATGTCGTTCAGGCCCGACGCGTCGAACTCCGTGAACGCGCCCACCGCGAAGACGAGCAGTGCCGCCACCGCGATACCGGTCACCACGAAGCTGAACCGCAGCGCCTCGCCGACGCCCCACAGGTGGATGCCGATGAAGATCACGAAGCAGGCGAGGGTCAGCGGCCAGCCCGACTCCAGGCCGAACAGGCCGAGGGACTCGACGTAGTCGCCGATGAAGATGGAGATGGCGGCCGGGGCGAGGACGTACTCGATGAGGATCGCCGTACCCGTGAGGAAGCCGCCCCAGGGGCCGAGGGCGCGGCGCGCGAAGCCGTAGCCGCCGCCCGCCGTCGGCAGGATCGAGGACAGCTCGGCGAGCGAGAAGACCATGCACGTGTACATCACGCCCATGAGCACGGTGGCGATGGCCAGTCCGCCGAAGCCGCCCTCCGCGAGGCCGAAGTTCCAGCCGGAGAAGTCACCGGAGACGACGTACGCGACGCCCAGGCCGGTGAGCAGGAGCCAGCCGGCGCTGCCGCGGCGCAGCGCGCGGCGCTCCAGGTAGTCGTCTGTCGGCGTGCCGGGTGGTGCGGTGGTGTGTTCGCGCTCGGGCCGTGCTTGCGTCATGGCAGGGGCTCCCGCGTCGGTCAATGGAGTGGTTCCATACCTTTGCGGTGGGGGCGGGTGCGGCGCAAGGCCTGCGGCGCTTTTTCTCCCCTACCCGCCCCTTCCCGAAGTCCTGCCGGACGGGCCTCCTCAAACGCCGGAGGGGCTCAATTATGCGGGCCAAATTCAGCCCCTCCGGCGTTTGAGGAGCGGGGGTCCGGGGGCGGAGCCCCCGAAGCGCCGCAGGCTTTTCGGGAAGGGGCGGGGAGGGGAAAGGAATCAGCCCGTCCGGCGCCTGAGGGCGAGCCCGCAGGGCGATCGGCGGTGACCGAGTCGACGGGGCGGGGCCGCGGCCCGGGAACCCCTACGCCAAGAACCCCCGCAACAGCGCCGCCGTCCCGCAGCAGTGCTCCCGCATGACCCGCCGCGCAGCCCCCGCATCGCGGTCCAGCACCGCCGCCACCAGCGTCGCGTGCTGCTGCTGCGAGTGCTCCAAGTTGCGTACGAGCAGCGGGATGCAGTCGAGCAGATCGTTCACCGTGGCCCGGACCGCCGCATACTGCCCGGCAAGGGTCGGCGAACCGGACAGCTCGGCGAGCGTGAGGTGGAAGAGGGTGTCGAGGCGCCGGTACTCCGCGAGCGGAGCGTCCTGCGTCGCCGCCAGCGCGTCCAGGAGGCGGTCCTCCTGCTCCTTCGACAGGCGGCCCTGCCCCGCACACAGCTCGGCCGCCCCCGTCTCCAGGACCTCGCGGAAACGCAGGACGTCCTCCAGGTCGACGTCCTTCAGGCGGCGCCGCAACTCGTCCTCGCCGCCCGCGCCGCCGTCGCGGGGCAGCACGAACGTGCCGCCGTACCGCCCGCGCCGGCTCTCCACCAGGCCCTGGTCCTGCAGCACCTTGAGCACCTCGCGCAACGTGACCCGGCTGATGCCGAGCTGCTCCGCCAACTCCCGCTCCGCGGGCAGCCGTTCGCCCGCGGGCACGAGGCCGAGCCGGACCACCTGGAGGATCTGCTCCAGCGCCTCCTCGAAGCCGTTGCCCGCGCGGACCGGGCGCAGGACGCGCGGGAGGCGCTGCGCTCCCTCGGTCGTGGACATCGAGCGTTTCCCCCTTCCCAAGGAATGGTTCTCATGCATACCTTAAAGCCTCCGGACCGCCCAAGGAGGAGACCCCCGTGGCAGACCGCACACCGCCGCTCACCGTCGAGGAGCTGCGCGCCCTCGTCGCGAGCGGCGAGATCGACACCGTCGTCCTGGCCTTTCCGGACATGCAGGGGCGCCTTCAGGGCAAGCGGTTCGCCGCCCGCTTCTTCCTCGACGACGTCCTGGAGCACGGCACGGAGGGCTGCAACTACCTGCTCGCCGTGGACGCCGAGATGAACACCGTCGACGGATACGCGATGTCCAGCTGGGAGACCGGCTACGGCGACTTCGCGATGGTCCCCGACCTCACCACCCTGCGCCGGGTCCCGTGGAACGACGGCACCGCGATGCTGATCGCCGACCTCGCCTGGAACGACGGCTCACCCGTGGTGGCCGCCCCCCGGCAGATCCTGCGCCGCCAGCTCGACCGGCTCGCCGAGCTCGGCTACACCGCCCAGGTCGGCACCGAGCTGGAGTTCATCGTCTTCAAGGACAGCTACGAGCAGGCCTGGGACGCCGACTACAAGGGCCTGACCCCGGTCAATCAGTACAACGTCGACTACTCCGTCCTCGGCACCGGCCGAGTGGAGCCGCTCCTGCGCCGGATCCGCAACGAGATGGCGGGCGCGGGCCTCACCGTCGAGTCGGCCAAGGGCGAGTGCAACCCCGGTCAGCACGAGATCGCCTTCCGCTACGACGAGGCCCTCGTCACCTGCGACCAGCACGCGATCTACAAGACCGGCTCGAAGGAGATCGCCGCCCAGGAGGGCCTCTCCCTCACCTTCATGGCCAAGTACAACGAGCGCGAGGGCAACTCCTGCCACATCCACCTCTCGCTCGCCGACGCCGACGGCACCAACGTGATGCCGGGAGACGGCGGATGGGGGTCCCCCCTGCTCGAGCGGAGCCGAGAGCTTGGGGGAGGCATGTCGCCCGTCATGCGCCACTTCCTCGCAGGCCAGCTCGCCGCACTCCGCGACTTCTCCCTCCTCTACGCCCCCAACATCAACTCGTACAAGCGGTTCCAGCCGGGCTCGTTCGCGCCGACGGCCGTGGCCTGGGGGTACGACAACCGCACCTGCGCCCTCCGCGTCGTCGGCCACGGCCGCTCGATGCGGTTCGAGAACCGGCTGCCCGGCGGCGACGTCAACCCGCACCTCGCGGTCGCGGGCCTGGTCGCCGCGGGCCTGTACGGAATAGAGCAGCAGCTCGAACTCCCCGAGGCCTGCCCCGGCAACGCCTACACCGCCGACTTCGAGCACGTCCCCACCACCCTCAGGGAGGCCGCCGAACTCTGGGAGAACAGCCCCATCGCCAAGGCCGCCTTCGGAGACGAAGTCGTCGCCCACTACCGCAACATGGCGCGGGTCGAACTCGACGCGTTCGACGCCGCGGTGACCGACTGGGAGCTGCGCCGCTCCTTCGAACGCATGTGAGGCCCCTGTTGTCGTACGAGCACCACGTACTGAACCCGGCCACCGAAGAGCTGGTCGCGACGGTCCCGGCGACCACCGTGCACGAGGTCGACACGGCCGTCGTACGGGCCGCCGCGGCCCAGCGGACATGGTCCGCCCTCGCCCCCGCCGACCGGGCGCGGGCCCTGCGCCGCTTCGCCGTGAAGGTCGACGAGCACCTGGAGGAACTGGCCCGGCTGGAAGTCCGGGAGGCCGGGCACACCATCGGCAACGCCCGCTGGGAGGCGGGCAACGTCCGCGACCTCCTCGACTACGCCGCCGGGGGAGTGGAACGTCTCAGCGGCCGCCAGATCCCCGTACCCGGCGGCCTGAACGTCACCCTCCTCGAACCCCTCGGCGTCGTCGGCGTCATCGCGCCCTGGAACTTCCCGATGCCGATCGCCGCCTGGGGCACCGCACCCGCGCTCGCCGCGGGCAACGCCGTCCTCCTCAAGCCCGCCGAGACCACCCCGCTCACCGCCCTGCGCCTGGCCGAACTCGCCCTGGAATCCGGCCTTCCCGAGCACCTCTTCCAGGTCCTGCCGGGCGCCGGGGACGTCACGGGGAACGCGCTCGTCGAGCACCCCGGCGTCGCCAAGATCGTGTTCACCGGCTCCACCCGCGTCGGCAAGCAGATCATGGCCACGTGCGCGGACCGCGTGAAGCGCGTGACCCTCGAACTCGGCGGCAAGAGCCCCAACATCGTCTTCGCCGACGCGGACATCGAGGCCGCCGCTGCCGCCACCCCGATGTCCTTCCTCGACAACTCCGGCCAGGACTGCTGCGCCCGCACCCGCGTCCTCGTGCAGCGCTCCGCGTACGACCGCTTCATGGAGCGGCTCGGCCCGGCCATCGAGTCGGTGGTCGTCGGCGACCCCGCCGAGGAGAAGACCCAGATGGGCCCGCTGATCTCCAAGGTCCAGCTGGAGCGGGTGCGTTCGTACGTCACCGGCGACCTGGACACGATCACCGGCAGCGCGCCCGAGGGCCCCGGCTTCTGGTTCCCGCCGACCGTCGTCACCGGCGTCGACCCGGCCGCGCCCGTCGCCGCCGAAGAGGTCTTCGGGCCGGTCGCCGTGGTCCTTCCGTTCGAGGACGAGGCGGACGCGGTGCGGCTCGCCAACGCCACCGAGTACGGCCTCTCCGGCTCGATCTGGACCCGGGACTCGGGGCGCGCGATCCGCGTCTCGCAGGCCGTCCGCGCGGGCAACCTGTCCGTCAACTCGCATGCCAGCGTGCGCTATTGGACCCCGTTCGGCGGCTACCAGCAGTCCGGCCTCGGCCGCGAACTCGGCCCCGACGCCCTGACCGCCTTCACCGAGACCAAGAACGTCTTCATCAGCACGGAAAGCACGGAGGCCTGACGCACATGACCGACCAGACTGTGACCTCTCCTGGGGGTGCCCCCCAGACCCCCGTCTGCCGCCGCCTCGTCGGCCGTACCGCCGTCATCACCGGGGCGGGCAGCGGCATCGGCCTCGCCACGGCCCGCCGCCTCGCCTCCGAGGGCGCGAACGTGGTGTGCGCCGACATCGACGAGCGTGCGGGCAAGACCGCCGCCGAGGAGGTCGGCGGCACCTTCGTGCAGGTCGACGTCACCGACGCCGAGCAGGTCGAGGCGCTCTTCAGGACCGCGTACGACACGTACGGCAGCGTCGACATCGCCTTCAACAACGCCGGCATCTCGCCCCCCGACGACGACTCGATCCTGGAGACCGGCCTGGAGGCGTGGAAGCGCGTCCAGGAGGTCAACCTCACCTCGGTCTACCTCTGCTGCAAGGCCGCCATCCCGTACATGCGCGAGCAGCGCCGCGGCTCCATCATCAACACCGCGTCGTTCGTGGCGCGGATGGGCGCGGCCACCTCGCAGATCTCGTACACCGCGTCCAAGGGCGGCGTCCTCGCCATGTCCCGCGAGCTCGGCGTGCAGTTCGCCCGCGAAGGCATCCGGGTCAACGCGCTGTGCCCCGGGCCGGTCAACACCCCGCTGCTCCAGGAGCTGTTCGCCAAGGACCCGGAGCGCGCCGCGCGCCGCCTCGTGCACGTCCCGGTGGGCCGCTTCGCCGAGGCCGAGGAGATCGCCGCGGCGGTCGCGTTCCTCGCCAGCGACGACTCCTCGTTCGTGAACGCCACGGACTTCCTCGTCGACGGCGGCATCGCGGGCGCGTACGTGACGCCGCTGTAGGAGGGCCGCCCCAGGACGCCGTACGGGCCGAGAGCCCTGCTCGTACGGCGTCCGAGGGCTCCCTCCCCGCCGGGCGGCACCCCACTTAAGGTGTGCGGATGAGCATGACGACCCCGCCCGGCTGGTTCCCGGACCCCGCGGCACCGTCCCTGGAGCGCTGGTGGGACGGCGCCGCGTGGACCGAGCACACGCGCGCCGCGGGCCCACCCGGCGCGGTGCACACCGGACCGCCGCAGGCCCCTGCCCCGACCGGTGAGGCGTCCGGCCGGGCCAAGGTCGTCGCGCTCGGCGCCGCCGGACTCGTGCTCGTCGCCGCGATCGTCACCGGCGTCTTCGTCCTCGGCGGCGGGGGCGAGCCGGGCCCCGGCCCCGGTCCGACCGCCTCCGCCCCGGAAAGCCCCACCAACCCGGCGACGACACCGACGACACCGACGACACCGACGACCCCGGCGGCCTCGCCGACCGCGAGCCCCACCGCCGACGCGGACGTCCTGGTCGACCAGCTGAACGGCGTCTCGCTGCCCCTCCTCGACGGCTGGGAGCGCGCCGAGCGCCCCGCCGACCGGGTGCCCACCGCGGTCACGCAGGACGAGTACGACTGCCCCGGCACCACCGCCCTCTGCAGGACCGGCCGGGTCGGCACGTACTCCGTGACCGCCGACGGCAACGCCTCCGCCCGCAGCGTCGCCGAGCAGGACATCGCCGAGGCCGCGGAGCTCGCGTACGACCGCGACAGCATCGGCCGCAGGCCCTACAACGGCATGAAGGACCACCGCGAGGTCGACTCGGGACGCGTCGAAGTCGCGGGCGCCGCAGGGCACTTCGTGCGCTGGCGGGTCACCACCGCGTCGGGCCCCGGCGGATACGTGCAGTCCCTGGCCTTCCCGGCACCCTCGGGCGGCGCGGGCAGCATGGTCGTCGTCCGCTTCGCCTTCGACGCGGGCCCCGACGGACCCCCGCTCTCCGCCATCGACCGGATCACCCGCGGGATCCGCCCCACCCGCTGAACGGCCCGGGCCCGTCTCCGGATCTTTGCGGGCCGCGCCGCCTGCCTTCGGCCGGGAGATGTTCCCGGGTACGCGCCGCCAGCCTCCGGCCGGAGGGCACCCACTGATCAGCGAAGACCGGGGAGACGTGCCCCAGGGCCCGTCAGAGGAACGTCCGGCCCTCGCCCCGGTACGTCGGCACCGATTCCGTGACCCGGTCGCCCTCGACCAGGTGCAGCTGCTCGAAGCGCTCGCACAGCTCGCCCGCCTTGGCGTGCCGGAACCACACCTTGTCGCCGATCAGCAGATCGTCGGCGGGCGAGCCGAGCAGCGGCGTCTGCACCTCGCCCGCGCCCTCCTGCGGGTCGTACCGCAGGCCCTGCGGCAGATGCGGCACCGGCAGCCGGTCGCGGCCCGCCGCACCGGACGCCGGATAGCCGCCGCCCAGAACCGTCACCACACCCACACCGGGCCTGCGCACCACCGGCTGCGCGAACAGGGCCGCCGGACGGCCGCTGAACGACGTGTAGTTGTCGAAGAGCCGCGGGACGTAGAGCCCCGAGCCCGCCGCGATCTCCGTGACCGCCGCCTCCGCCGCCGTGTGCTGCACGCTGCCCGTGCCGCCGCCGTTCACGAACTCCAGGCCCGGCTCGACGGCCCGCACCGCGCGCACCACCTCCGCCCGCCGCGCCGCCAGCTCACGCCGCGCCGCCGCCTGCATGGCCCGGATCGCCCGCGAGCGCACCGGCCGCCCGGCGAGCAGATCGCCCACCCCGGCCACATGCCCCTCGTACGCCATCACACCCACGAGCCGGAACCCCGGCCTGCGCGCCACCGCCCGCGCCAACTCGGCGACCTGCGCGGGGGAGCGCAGCGGCGAGCGGCGCGCACCGATCCGCACCCGGCCGCCGAGCAGCCGCAGGGCCGTGTCCAACTCCAGGCAGACGCGCACCTCTTCACGCCCCCGGTCGCCGTCCCGCGCCGCGTCGATCAGCCGCAACTGCGCCGGGTCGTCCACCATCACCGTGACCGCCGCGGCCAGCTTCGGGTCGGCGGTCAGCTCCGCGAAGCCCGCACGGTCCGCCGACGGATACGCGAGCAGTACGTCCTCGAAGCCCGAGCGGGCCAGCCACAGCGACTCGGCGAGCGTGAACGACATGATCCCCGCGAACCCGTCCTTCGCCAGGGCCCGTTCGAGCAGCGCACGGCAGCGCACCGACTTGCTCGCCACCCGGATCGGCTTGCCGCCGGCCCGGCGCACCAGGTCCGCGGCATTGGCGTCGAACGCCTCCAGGTCCACGATGGCGACGGGGGCGTCGAGGTGGGCGGTGGCCCGGTCGTAACGGGCGCGATCTGCAGCGAGAGCCGTCATGAACGCAGCCTGCCAGACCGCTCTACCCAGGGGTAGGGGGATGATCCGGACAGATCACCCGTGGCCCTCGGACGGGTTCCCGCCCGGCCTGCATCAGCCCGTAGAGTGACGCGCAGGCAGGGAAGAACGGGCCTGTCTCCGACCGCTGTACCCGACGGAGGTCGAACAGAGCCCGCGCTCGAGGACGGGGGGTGCATGAGCACAGACGCGCGCAGTGCCGGAGTCCCCCCGCGCCCCTCCTCGCCGCCCCCGCCCAACCCGTCGACCCGGCTGCCCGACGAGCCGCCCCGCACCGAGACCGCCGTCCCGGTCCACCGTGCCGATGCCGGACAGCGCCCCGAACCGGCCGACCCCACGCCTCCGCAGCGCCCGAATCCGACGGTCGGCGCCCCCGTACAGCCCTCTGCGCCCGCGCCCGCGAACGGCCCCGCCACCCCGGCTGTCCCCCCGCTTCCCGCCGTCCCGCCGCAAGGCCCGCACACCACCCGCGGCGCACACGGTCCCGGCGGCGCGGGACGCGCGCAGGGTGGCGAGGCCGCCGGAAGCGCCCAGGGGCCCGCCGGTGACGGAGGCATGCCGAGCCCCGGCGGCACCGGCCGTATCCCCGCGCAGCCCGCGCCCCCTGCGGCCCCCGCCCCGCGCCCCAGCGAGACCACCGCGCGGCTGCGGCCCGTGCCCCCGGCCCCCGGCGAGCAGCCCGCGCGCCGCGGCGGCTCCGCACCCCTGCCGCCCGAGACGCCGCTGCCGCCCGAGACGCCCCTGTCGCCCGAGACGCCTCGGCATCCGCAGCCGCCGCCGCGCCCCACGGAGCCGCCCCGCCCCGCCCCGCGCCGCCGCCCCGTCGGCTCCGTCGACCTCACCCCGCAGCCCGGCGCCGGCCGCCCCATCCACTTCGGCCGGCCCGCCGTCTTCGACGACCGCACCGCGCGGCTGCGTCCCGTCCCGGCCCGCACCAAGCCCCGCCTCGCCGCCGTCGCCGCCTGCCTCGTGCTCGGCTTCGGCCTCATCAGCGGTGCGGTGACCGGGAGTTGGCTCACCGGCGAGGCCGACGGCGCCCCCAGCGCCGAGCGCGTCTACAGCGCGGCGGGCGCCGCCTGGCACAACGAGAAGGTCGACACGCTCTTCCCGCCCCGCGTCAAGGGCGACGGCGCGGGCCCCGGCGGCGCCGACCGCGTCTGGACCCGGATCGCCGTCGCCCCCGACAGCGGCTGCAAGGACGCCCTCGACCCGCTCCTGCGCAAGGCACTCCAACCCGTGGGCTGCGAACGGCTGTTGCGCGCCACGTACACCGATGCGACGCGGAGCTATGTCACCACCGTCGGCATGCTCTTCACCAGGGCCGACGCACCCTCGATGGGCTCCCTGCGCACCCGCTTCACCGAGGAGGGCCTGGACCGGCGCGACGACCTGATGCCACGGCCGTACGCGAAGAAGGGCACCGTCGCCGCCTCCTTCGGGGACGAGCAGCGGGCCAGCTGGACGGTCTCGGTCCTCACCGACGCCCCCGTCGTCGTCTACGCCGTCTCCGGCTTCGCCGACGGCCGCGAGGTCTCCGAGCCCGAGCCCGCCGCCGAGGCCATGAAGTCCGGCGCCACCAGCGCCCCGGCCCAGTCCGGCCTCGGGCACGAGGCGAAGGGCCTCGCGGACCAGGTGGAGCGCGCCCTGCGCAAGACGGCCAAGGCGGCGTCGGAGAAGGAGCCGTCATGAGCGCCCGTACGAGAACGACTTCCCGCCGCGTCGGCCCGCTGCGCAAGGGCGGCACGCTCCTCGCCGCCGCCGCGCTCGCCCTGCTGCCCGCCGCCACCGCCCGCGCCGACGAGATCCGTGCACAGGAGTGGGGCCTGGCCGCGCTGAACACCGCCGAGGCCTGGCAGAGCACCCGCGGCGCGGGCATGACCGTCGCCGTCCTCGACACCGGCGTCGACGACCAGCATCCCGACCTGAAGGACAACGTCCTGCCCGGCAAGGACATGATCGGCTTCGGCGCCACCCGCGGCGACCGCCCCTGGGCCCGGCACGGCACCGCCATGGCCGGAATCATCGCAGGTCACGGCCATGGCACCGGAAACGACGAGGGTGTGCTCGGCATCGCCCCCGAGGCCAAGATCCTGCCCGTGCGCGTGATCCTCGAAGACGGCGACAAGTCCCGCAAGAAGGCCCGCTCCACCCGCGCCGGCGCCCTCGCCCAGGGCATCCGCTGGGCCGCCGACAACGGCGCCGACGTCATCAACCTCTCCCTCGGCGACGACAGCGAGTCCGCCCACGCCGACGCCACCGAGGACGCCGCCGTCCAGTACGCCCTGAAGAAGGGCGTCGTCGTGGTCGCCTCCGCCGGCAACGGCGGCGAGAAGGGCGACCACATCTCCTACCCGGCCGCGTACCCGGGCGTCATCGCCGTCGCCGCCGTCGACCGGTACGGCGACCGCGCCCCCTTCTCCACCCGCCGCTGGTACGCCACGGTCAGCGCCCCCGGCAAGGACATCGTCATAGCCGACCCGGACCGCGAGTACTACCGCGGCTGGGGCACCAGCGCCGCCTCCGCCTTCGTCTCCGGCGCCGCCGCCCTGGTCCGCGCCGCCCACCCGAACCTCCGGCCCGCCCAGATCAAGCAGCTCCTTGAGGACACCGCCCGCGACGCCCCCGACGGCGGCCGCGACGACTCCCGCGGCTACGGACTGGTCGACCCCGCCGCCGCCATCGAGGAGGGCGGCGAGCTCAAGCCCGAGAAGCTGAGCCCGGCGGCCTACCAGGACGAGTACTTCGGCGGCGGCCCGGACCCCGACCCCGACGACTCCGTCGCGGCCTGGCTCGGCCCCCTCGCCGGCAGCCTCGGCGCGGTCTGCCTGGTCGCGGCCGTGGTCCTGTGGCGCGGGCGCCGCGAAACGTACTGAACCGCCCCCGGTAAGGTCGAGGACCGTGGCGAACAAGAACATCCCGGACTCCGGCTTCTCCGACGACGACGGCTCCGCCGACCCGAAGCTGAGCGCGGCCCTCGCGGCCTGGGCCGCACAGCGCACCCAGGACACCGGCCGCGCCGTCCTGGAGAACCTCCCCGGCACCCGGCTGCTCGTCCCCGTCGTCGCCGTACTCGGCGAGGTCGAGACGGACGAGAACGGCCTGCGCCGCGAGAAGACCAGCGACATGGCCGTGCCGATCCTGAAGGCCGGCGACCGCAGCGCCCTGCCCGCCTTCACCTCCACCGAGGCCCTCGCCCTGTGGGACCCCGAGGCCCGCCCCGTCGCCGTACCGCTGCACCAGGCCGTGCAGGCCGCCGTGCACGAGAAGGCCGACACGATCGTCCTCGACGTCGCCGGACCGGTGCCCTTCGAACTGCCGCGCCCCGCCCTGCTCGCCGTCGCCGAGGGCCGCACCTCCACCGACCCGCTCGCCGACCCCGCCGTCACCGAGGCGGTACGCGCGATCGTCGCCGCCGAGCCCGCGGTGCTCCGCGCCCACCTCGGCCCGGGCAGCGCCGACGGCACCCTCGCCCTCGTCCTCGGGCCCGACCTGGCCCCCGCCGAGGCCGCCCGCCGCATCGCAGGGGCACTCGCCGCCGACGAAACGCTGAGGGCCCGCCTGGTACGCGGCCTCGACCTGGCACTCCTGCCCGCCGAGGCGACGCCACCGGGCGAGCCCCTCTACGTACGCGCCTGATTACGCGCGCCTGACTACGTATGCGCGTGAGCCCTCAGCCGAAGACCGGGCCCGTGTACTTCTCGCCCGGGCCCTGACCCGGCTCGTCCGGCACGACCGACGCCTCGCGGAACGCCAGCTGCAGCGACTTCAGGCCGTCCTTCAGGGGAGCGGCGTGGAACGAGCTGATCTCGGTGGTGCTCGCGTCGAGCAGTCCGGCCAGGGCGTGCACCAGCTTGCGGGCCTCGTCCAGGTCCTTGTGCGCGTCGCCCTCCTCGGTCAGGCCGAGCTTCACGGCGGCGGCGCTCATCAGGTTGACCGCGACCGTCACGATCACCTCGACCGCGGGGACCTCCGCGATGTCACGGGTCATGGCGTCGAAGTCGGCGGAGGTCTCTTCGCCGGGGGCGGGGGTCGCGTCGCTCATGGCTTGCTTCTACTTCCTGGCTGCTGCTACAGAGGGTTCCGGCGGCTGCCGGGCGCGCACCAGCCTAGGCCCCAGGCCCTGTCTTCGATCTCCCGCCTGCCCCGCGACGCCATGCAGGCACTCTCGCCGCACCGGGCAATGGCCCAAGTAGCTCCTTCCCCAAGCTCTCGGCTTCGCTCGAGCAGGGGAGACCCCAATCGAGGCCCTTCGCCCGGCACGCCGAGAGCACGCACCTGACGCCGCAGGGCCGCCCTCCGGGCGACGACGGGAGATCGAGGACAGGGCCTGGCACCGGCGTGGCGTCCGCGCCCCCGAACGCTGGTATGCTGGTGAACCGACCGGCCGGACATGTCTGGTTTCCTCGCTGAAGGAAGCAGTCGCACCGGCCCACAAGTGGAGGCTCCGCTCTCCCACCTGATCGCCCCCAGGGCGGCGGGTCACCGGTCCGACGGCCACCTCGAGTGGCGGTCCTCGCGCCCCGCGTACGACGCGGCGGTGCTCCGGTAAGTGATGGAGCCCCGCATGTGATCGTCTCCGGGGCATTTTTCTTGCGCCGGCGCGGTTAGGTCTTACGAAAAGAGACGTTACGCGGCAGTCCGCCAGGCCGTCGCGTGGTGCTACCGAGGAGGATCCATCAGCGCCGAGCCCCGCATCAACGACCGGATTCGCGTTCCCGAAGTGCGACTTGTCGGTCCTAGCGGCGAGCAGGTCGGGATTGTTCCGCTTGCCAAGGCCCTTGAGCTTGCTCAGGAGTACGACCTCGACCTCGTCGAGGTGGCGGCGAACGCCCGTCCGCCCGTCTGCAAGCTCATGGACTACGGGAAGTTCAAGTACGAGTCGGCCATGAAGGCCCGTGAGGCGCGCAAGAACCAGGCGCACACGGTCATCAAGGAGATGAAGCTCCGGCCGAAGATCGACCCGCACGACTACGACACCAAGAAGGGTCACGTCGTCCGGTTCCTCAAGCAGGGCGACAAGGTCAAGATCACGATCATGTTCCGTGGTCGCGAGCAGTCCCGGCCGGAGCTCGGCTTCCGACTGCTGCAGCGTCTCGCTTCGGACGTCGAGGACCTCGGGTTCATCGAGTCCAACCCGAAGCAGGACGGCCGAAACATGATCATGGTTCTCGGTCCGCACAAGAAGAAGACCGAGGCGATGGCCGAGGCCCGTGAAGCCCAGGCGGCCCGCAAGGCGGACGCCCCCGGCACCACGACCCGCCGGGACCGCGCGGCGGACGAAGAGCCCGCCGCGGAGTCTGCCCAGGAATCCGCCGAGGCCTGATCCGAGACCTGGGGTGCGAGCCCCGGACGTCCCGGACGCAACCGATACAACTGACGCTCCCGCCTGCCCGACCGGGCTCGGTGGGAGCGCCACTGACGAGGAGAGAACGGCGCTATGCCGAAGAACAAGTCGCACAGCGGTGCCAGCAAGCGCTTCAAGGTCACCGGCTCCGGCAAGGTGCTCCGTGAGCGCGCCGGCAAGCGCCACCTGCTCGAGCACAAGTCGTCCCGCGTGACGCGTCGCCTCACCGGCAACGCCGAGATGGCCCCGGGCGACGCCGCGAAGATCAAGAAGCTTCTCGGCAAGTGACGTCGCGGCCCCCGAGGCAGGGGGCCGGACGCCAGGACCGGGACCTATTCGACACCGGGCCGTGTGACCACACCCACGGCCCCGCTACAAGGAGTTAACAAGTGGCACGCGTCAAGCGCGCAGTCAACGCGCACAAGAAGCGTCGGGCGATCCTCGAGCAGGCCAGCGGCTACCGCGGTCAGCGTTCGCGCCTCTACCGCAAGGCGAAGGAGCAGGTCACCCACTCCCTCGTCTACAACTACAACGACCGCAAGAAGCGCAAGGGCGACTTCCGTCAGCTGTGGATCCAGCGCATCAACGCCGCTGCCCGCGCCAACGGCATCACCTACAACCGCTTCATCCAGGGTCTGAAGGCCGCCAACATCGAGGTGGACCGCAAGATGCTGGCCGAGCTCGCGGTCAACGACGCCGGTGCGTTCGCCGCGCTGGTCGAGGTCGCGCAGAAGGCGCTGCCGAGCGACGTCAACGCGCCGAAGGCTTCCGCCTGAGTTTCGGGTTGAGCTGAGCCGTGTCGGACCCGCAGACCCCTTGTGGTCTGCGGGTCCGAGTGCGTTCGGCTTCTCGTCTGCCGTCGACCGTTGATTGCCGTCTGCCGCGCCGTCGTGGCTTGTCGCGCCCCGCGCCGAAGCCGCTGATGTCACAGCCCCGCGCCCCTGAAAAACAGGGGCCCAGCCTTTAGCTCAAGGTGAATGCATGGGTGCCGTACCCGAGTTGATCTCCCCCCGCTCCCCGCGCGTCAGTGCCGCGCGGCGGCTCGGCAAGCGGAACTTCCGCGGCAAGGAGCGGCTGTTCCTCGCCGAAGGGCCGCAGGCCGTACGGGAAGCCGCCGGGCATCGCGGCGACGCCGGGGCGACGCTGGTCGAGCTGTTCGCCACCGTCGAGGCCGCCGAGCGGTACGCCGACATCGTCGGGGCCGCGCGCGACGGCGGCGCCCGGGTGCACCTCGCCGACGAGGCCGTGATCGCCGACATCTCCACCACCGTCACGCCCCAAGGGCTCGTCGGCGTCTGCCGGTTCCTCGACAAGCCCTTCGCCGAGATCCTCGCCGCCCGGCCCGAGCTGGTCGCCGTACTCGCCCACGTGCGCGACCCCGGCAACGCCGGCACCGTGCTGCGCTGCGCCGACGCCGCGGGTGCCGACGCCGTGGTCTTCACCGACGCCTCCGTCGACCTCTACAACCCGAAGGCCGTACGCGCCTCCGTCGGTTCGCACTTCCACCTGCCGGTGGCCGTCGGCGTACCCGTCGAAGAGGCCGTGACCGGCCTGCGGGAAGCGGGAGTTCGGGTGCTCGCCGCCGACGGGGCCGGGGACCGGGACCTCGACGACGAGCTCGACCACGGCACCATGGGCACCCCGACCGCCTGGGTCTTCGGCAACGAGGCCTGGGGCCTGCCGGAGGAGACCCGCGCACTCGCCGACGAGGTGGTGCGCGTACCCATCCACGGCCGCGCCGAGAGCCTCAACCTCGCGACGGCCGCCGCCGTGTGCCTCTACGCCTCCGCGCGCGCCCAGCGCACCGGGAAGCCCCGCTGAAGGGGTCCGCTGCGTTACCCCGAA
>NZ_JASCIS010000079.1 GCF_029968015.1 Streptomyces luteolus | reverse complement strand
TGAGCCCCTCCGGCGATTGAGGAGGCCCGTCCGGCGAGGACTTTCGGGAAGGGGCGGGGAGGGGAAAATCAGTCCCCCAGCACCGCCCCCGCCACATCATGCGGCCGGTCCAGCATGACGAGGTGGCCCGCCTCCGGTGAGACGCGATGGTCGGCGTCGAGGAGTTCGGCGAGGCGTCGTTGGCGCTCCAACCAGCGCCGGTCCGTACCCCCGGTAAGCACGGTCACCGGCAACCCGGCGCGCAGCGCCGACTCCCGACGCAGCGCGACAAGTTGGGCCGCGACATCGGCATACGTAACGTGCTCGGCGAGCAGCGCGCGCAGCGAGCGGCTCGTCCCGTAAGTGCGCCGCACCAGCTCGTACGGGGCGGGGTCGCCGCCGCCGGTCCGGGCGAGGAACACCGAGGCGCGGCGCATCGCGGGCCCGAGCGCGTACGGCACACCCGCCGCGCCGAGGAGCGCCCCGCACGCGCGCGCGGCACCGACGCGCAGCCAGGGCGCGGGGCGGGGCCTGGCGCGCTCCTCCACGCTGGAGTCGACGAGCACGAGCCGCGCGACCCGGTCCGGGTGGCGGCGCGCGGCGGCCTCGCAGTGGAACCCGGCGAGGGAGTGCCCGACGAGGGTGGCGGGGCCCGGCAGCCGGCAGGCGTCGAGGACGTGCGGGATGCGGTCGGCCTCGGCGGCGAGCGTGGGCGCGGTGCGTGCGGGCCCGCTGAGCCCGAGCCCGGGGCGGTCGAAGCGGACGACGGTGCGGTACGGGGTGAGCAGCGCGGTCACGGCGTCCCAGTCGTACCAGGCCATGCCGAGCCCGGCCGAGAGCACGCAGACGGGGCCGGTGCCTTCGACGAGGACGTGGTGCGGGACGCCGTCGATACGGAGGAACGCCTCGCGGGGGGCGGCGCTCATGGCCGCACCGGGACCGTGGGCGCCCCGGCCCTCCGGGTGATCCCGTACGCGAGGAGCGCCAGCCAGCCCGCGATCAGCAGGACCTGGGCGCGCTGCCCGAGGCCGAGCAGCCAGGTGCCGTGGCCCGACTCGAAGGCGGCGATGGCGCTCAACGTCCAGACGGTGACGGCCAGTTCGAGGCCGACGAGCCAGGGGCCGATACGGGCGAGGGCCTGCCAGACGCGGTGACGGCGGGCGGCAGCGGTGAGGACGACCATGCCGACGAGCGCGCCCGCCACGGCGAGGGAGCTGCTGATGGCGTGGGCGGTGTGGGTGGCGGGCACCAGGCCCGCGGCCTCGCGCGCCGCGCAGTCCGGGTCGGCGGTCGGGGCGCAGCTCAGCGGGAGCCGCGAGTCGGCCGCCGTGGCCGCGCCGAACAGCAGCAGCCCGGCCCAGCCGACCCGGAACCACCAGGAGTTCGGGCGCAGCCGCACCAGGGCCAAGGCCGCGCCCGCGCAGACGAGGAGTCCGGTGGCGAGGTCGGTGGCGCGGAAGAGGCCGCCGAGCGGTTGGCTCTCGGCGGCGAGTTCGCTGACGTAGGTCCGTATCGGATCGAGTCCGGTGGCGAGGACGGCTTCCAGGACCCAGGCGGTGTACGCGACGGCGCCGAGGGCGAGCAGGGCGGCGACGATTCGCGCGTCCCGTGGGGGGCGAAGCCGTTCATGACTGGACATAGTGGGATGAATCATACTGGCCCGGATACCGGAACCCGATCGAGTACGGGATACCCAGTGGGGGTAAGGTGCGGGGCATGGTGACTCACCCGGGTGTGCGAGCGCGGCGCGGGCGGCTGCTGCTGCTCGCCGCGCTGCTCCTCGGGATCGTCACGATGCACACGCTGGGGCATCCGGCGGGCGAGCAGCACGGAGGGATGACGCCGACGGCGTCGACGGCCGCCGCACCAGGGCACTCAACCGCCGGTCATGGTACGGGAGTTGATGGCGGCCCACCCGGACAGGCCGCCGCCCCCGAGCACGCCGCAGGACCCGGCCACGGCGCCACCACCGCGGCCGACCAGCACGCTCCCGCCGGGCACGGCATGGACCCGATGGCGGTCTGTCTGGCCGTCCTGCTCGCGGGCGTCGCGCTCGCGCTCCTCGCCGCCGCGCCGCTGCGCCCCGGCACGCGACCCGAGCCCACCGCACCCCGCGGCCCGCCAACGCCCCGGCGTCACCCCGCGCCTCCCCCACCGAGAGCACTGCTCTCGCGTCTCTGCCTGCTGCGGATCTAGGCCGGCACCCGGCCGCCGCCCGCATGCCGCGAGCGGCTGCCCGTACGCCCTGCGCGCGTACGCGCCTTCCACCGCACGCACACCAGCAGATGACGAGGTGTCACCCAGTCATGCCCACCACCGCAACCACCCGCCGCACCGTCCTCGGTGCCTCGCTCGCCGCCGTCGGCACCGGCGTTCTGGCCGCCTGCGGCGGCTCCGACTCCCACGGGGGCCACGGCGGTCCCCCCTCCCCGGGCTACGTGGACCCCACCGGCCCCGAGGTCGCCGCCGCCGAGAAGAAGCGCGGCAAGGGACCCGTGCGCGAGGTCTCCCTGACGGCCACGAAGACCAAGCTCGACCTCGGCGGCCGTACGGTCACGTCCTGGGCGTACGGGGACGAGCTGCCCGGCAAGGAGATCCGCGTCACCGCGGGCGACACCCTTGCCCTCACCCTCGCCAACCACCTGCCGCGGCCCACTTCCGTGCACTGGCACGGCCTCGCGCTGCGCAACGACATGGACGGCGTGCCGGGCCTCACCCAGCAGGACATCAAGCCCGGCGCCGACTTCACGTACCGCTTCACCGTGCCGCATCCGGGCACGTACTGGTTCCACCCGCACTCCGGCACCCAGCAGGACCGCGGCCTCTACGCCGCGCTGATCGTCGAGGACCCGAAGGAGCCGCTCTCGTACGACAAGGAGTGGGTGGTCGTCCTGGACGACTGGGTCGACGGGGTTGACGGCTCCACCCCCGACGCCGTGCTCGCCGAACTCAAGGGCGGCATGGACCACGGCACCGGAGGCGGCGGAGGCGGCCACGAGGGGCACGGGATGTCGAGGATGTCGATGCGGCTGCCGGACGAGCCCTCCCCGAAGCCGTCCGGCCCGTCGCGGATGACGATGAGCGCCAAGAGCGAGCTGCTCGGCGGGGACGCGGGCGACGTGGCGTATCCGCACTACCTGATCAACGGCCGTACGCCGGACGCCCCTTCGGAGCTGCGGGCCAGGCGTGGCGACCGGATCCGCATCCGGTTCGTGAACGCGGGCGGCGACACCGCCTTCCGTGTCGCGCTCGGCGGCCACCGCATGACGGTCACGCACACGGACGGCTTCCCGGTCCGCCACCAGGAGACGGACGCGCTGCTGCTCGGCATGGGCGAGCGGTACGACGTGCTCGTCACCGCGGACGACGGGGTGTTCCCGCTGACCGCGCTCGCCGAGGGCAAGAAGGAGTCGGGCCTCGCGGTGCTGCGGACCGGGGCCGGGGCGGCGCCGAAGCCGGACGCGCGACCGCGTGAGCTCGACGGGAAGCCGCTCACCGCCCACCGCCTGAAGCCCGCCGAGCCGGTCGCCCTGCCCGCCCGCGAACCGGACCGGACGATCAGGATGCGGCTCACGGGCGGCATGGCGAAGTACGACTGGGCCTTCGACGGGAAGCCGTACGACCCGGCGGTGCGGCATGGAGTCGAGGCGGGCGAGCGGGTGCGGCTCGTGTTCTCCAACGCGACGACGATGTGGCACCCGCTGCATCTGCACGGCCACACCTTCGCGCTCGGCGGGAAGGCGGGCGGCGCCCGCAAGGACACGGCGGTGATCCTGCCGAACGGGACGCTGAGCGTGGACTTCGACGCCGACAACCCGGGCCTGTGGATGGTCCACTGCCACAACGTGTACCACTCGGAGGCCGGGATGATGACGGTCCTGGGGTACCGGGCCTGAGCTACCGAGCGCCCAGGCGGGAGCGTCGTACGGCAGGTCGGTGCGACGCTCCCGTGCAGCGCTCCCGTAAGCCGTCGCGTCCCATTCCGTAAGACTCCGTGCAGGCCGTACAACCTTGTCCGCGGTCCGGGAGTCCTTCCTGCGCAGGGCCCAGTCGTGGGCCCTGGTTCACCTCTCCTTCACGAGGAATGCACATGACCGCGCCCAACAACAGCACCCCGCCGTCCCCCTTCGGGCCCCCGCAAGGCGGCCAGCCGATGGCTCCGCCGCCGTTCCCGACCCCGCCCCAGCCGCAGAACGGGCTCGGCATCACCGCTCTCGTGCTCGGCATCATCGGCGCGGTGCTGTTCTTCACCGTCTGGGGCGGCGTCGTCCTCGGCGTCCTGGCCCTGATATTCGGCCTGGTGGGGGTCTCCAAGGCACGCAAGGGCCTGGCCACCAACAAGGGCGTGGCGCTGAGCGGCGCGATCCTCGGCGGCATCGCGCTCATCGTGTCGATCGTGTGGCTCGTGGTCGTCGTGATGGCCGTGCAGAGCGTGTCCGACGAGATCCAGAAGGAAGTCGACAAGGCCGCCTCGGCCGACCCCGGCACGGGCTCCGGCGACGACTCGTTGGGCGACCTGGACACCGGTGACCCGGCGTCCGACTCGGCCGAGCCGCTGAAGTTCGGCGCGACCCACACGTACGAGGACGGTGTGAAGGTCACGGTGAGCAAGCCGAAGGCGTACAGCCCCGACGAGTTCGCGGCCGGGCACAAGGCCGGCAACGTGGCGGTGCAGTTCACCATCACGATCGTCAACGGCGGCAAGAAGACGATGGACGTCACCACCGCCCTGCCGACGCTGCGGGACGCGAAGGGCGCCGACGTCGAGATGGTCTTCGACGGCAGCAACGGCACGAAGCCGTTCAACGGCAAGGTGCTCGCGGGCAAGCAGGCCCAGGCCGACTTCGCCTTCTCCGTGCCGGCGGACGCCACGAAGGAGGTCCAGCTGGAGGTCGGCCCCGAGGTCCTGAAGTACGACGACGCCATCTGGACCGGCCCCGCGAAGTAGCACGCGGTACGGGCGCCCCGCACAAGCAGGCGTGGGGCGCCCCACACTCGCCCACCCGTTGCCCGCCGCCACCCTTGCACGGAGGTCGCTTCGCTCCCGCACCTCCCCAATGACATCGTGTCGCTCTGACGATTACACTGGGCCGCGTGCCTCAACTACGCCTCGCCTTGAATCAGATCGACTCGACCGTCGGCGACCTCGGCCAGAACGCCGACGCGATCGTGCACTGGACCCGGCACGCCGCCGAACAGGGCGCCCACCTCGTGGCGTTCCCGGAGATGGTCCTCACCGGTTACCCCGTCGAGGACCTGGCCCTGCGCCCGTCCTTCGTCGAGGCGTCCCGGCAGGCGCTGCGTGCCCTGGCCGCGCGCCTGGCCGACGAGGGGTACGGCGAACTGCCGGTGATCGTCGGCTATCTGGACCGCTCCGAGACCGCCCAGCCCAAGTACGGCCAGCCCGCGGGCGCCCCGCAGAACGCCGCCGCCGTGCTGCACCGCGGCGAGGTCGTACTGACCTTCGCCAAGCACCACCTGCCGAACTACGGCGTCTTCGACGAGTTCCGCTACTTCGTCCCCGGCGACACGATGCCGGTGATCCGGGTGCACGGCGTGGACGTCGCGCTGGCGATCTGCGAGGACCTCTGGCAGGACGGCGGCCGCGTCCCGGCCACCCGCTCGGCGGGCGCGGGCCTCCTGGTCTCCGTCAACGCCTCGCCGTACGAGCAGGACAAGGACGACACCCGCCTGGAGCTGGTGCGCAAGCGCGCCCAGGAGGCCGGGTGCACCACGGCGTACCTCGCGATGATCGGCGGGCAGGACGAGCTGGTCTTCGACGGCGACTCGATCGTGGTCGACGCCAGCGGTGAAGTCGTCGCGCGCGCCCCGCAGTTCGCGGAGGGCTGCGTGGTCCTGGACCTGGACCTGCCGGCCGCGGGCGCGGCTCCCTCGGGGGTGGTCGACGACGGTCTGCGCATCCACCACGTGGTCCTCTCCGACGATCCGGTCCCGGCGTACGAGGCGGAGCTCGCCGGTGGGTACGCGGAGCGGCTCGACGACGACGAGGAGGTCTACTCGGCGCTCGTCGTGGGCCTGCGCGCGTACGTCGCGAAGAACGGCTTCCGGTCCGTCCTGATCGGCCTCTCCGGCGGCATCGACTCGGCGCTGGTCGCCGCGATCGCCTGCGACGCGCTCGGCGCGCAGAACGTGTACGGCATCTCGATGCCCTCGAAGTACAGCTCGGACCACTCCAGGGGCGACGCCGCCGAGCTGGCCCGGCGCACCGGCCTCAACTTCCGTACGGTGCCCATCGAGCCGATGTTCGACGCGTACATGGGCTCGCTCGGCCTGACCGGGCTCGCCGAGGAGAACCTGCAGTCGCGGCTGCGCGGCACGATGCTGATGGCGGTCTCCAACCAGGAGGGTCACATCGTCCTCGCGCCGGGCAACAAGTCCGAGCTGGCGGTGGGGTATTCGACGCTCTACGGCGACTCGGTGGGGGCGTACGGCCCGATCAAGGACGTCTACAAGACGGCGATCTTCCGCCTGGCCGAGTGGCGCAACCGGGCCGCCGAGGAGCGCGGCCAGACCCCGCCCATCCCGGAGAACTCCATCACCAAGCCGCCGAGCGCCGAACTCCGCCCGGACCAGGTGGACACGGACTCGCTGCCGGACTACCCGGTGCTCGACGGGATCCTGGCCCTGTACGTGGACCGGGACAAGGGTGCCGACGAGATCGTCTCCGCCGGGTACGGGGAAGAGGTCGTCGGGAAGGTGCTGCGGCTCGTGGACGGGGCGGAGTACAAGCGGCGGCAGTACCCGCCGGGTACGAAGATCTCGGCGAAGGGGTTTGGCAAGGACCGTCGTCTTCCGATCACCAATCGCTGGCGGGAGTCCGCCTGACCCCCAGGGGGCTCCGCCCCCGGCCCCCGCTCCTCAAGCGCCGGAGGGGCTGACTTCTGCCGTCTTTCGGCTGCGGCTCCGTCGTGGCTGGTCGCGCAGTTCCCCGCGCCCCTAAAAAACCAGCCCCTCCGGCGTTTGAGGAGCGGGGGTCCGGGGGCTGGCCCCCGAGGCAGTCCGCAGGACTTTCGGGAAGGGGCGGGGTGGGGAAGAAAAAGCCTCAGCCCACCCGCTCCTGCACCGGCACCGCCACCCCACCCCCAGCGACAACCCGAGACGCCCCCGTACCCCGGTCAAGCAGCCCCGCCAGCACGGCGATCGCAAGGCCGACCACCGCCAGCCCAGCGCCGACGAGGGTCGGGGACATCCACCCCCAGCCCGCAGCAATGGCGGCCCCGCCCGCCCAAGCCCCGCCCGCGTTGGCGAGGTTGAACGCCGAGTGGTTGGACGCCGAGGCCAGCGTCGGGGCGTGCGCGGCCTTGCGCATCACCAGCATCTGCAGCGGCGTCGTCGTCATGAACCCGACCGCCCCGAGCACGACGACGGTCACGAGCGCCGCCCACCGCACTTGCACGGTGTGGTCGAAGGCGAGCAGCACCAGGGCGAGGGCGCCGAGCGATCCGTACAGCGTGGGCCGCAGGGCCCGGTCGGTGAGCGGGCCGGCGACCAGCGCGCCGAGCGTCATGCCGATGCCGAACAGGGCGAGGACGAGCGTCACCGAGGAGTCCGACATCCTCATGACCTCGGTGGTCATCGAGGCCAGGTAGGAGTAGACCGCGAACACGCCCGCGAAGCCGAACACCGCGGTGAGCAGCCCGAGCAGCACCTGCCGGTCACCGAGCGCGCGCAGCTCCTGCCGCAGGTTCTGGCCCGCGTCCATCGGCACGTACGGGACGAGCTTCGCGAGCGCGGCCATGGCGAGCAGGCCGATCGCGGCGACGACCAGGAACGTCGCCCGCCAGCCGAGGTGCTGGCCGAGCAGTGTGGCGGCGGGGACGCCGACGATGTTGGCGACGGTCAGGCCGAGGAACATCGTCGCCACGGCGCGGGCCTCGCGCCCCTCCCGTACGAGCCGCGCGGCGACGACCGCGCCGACGCCGAAGAACGCGCCGTGCGGAAGCCCCGCGAGGACCCGGCCCGCGGCGAGCAGGCCGAAGCTGGGGGCGAGCGCGGAGGCCAGGTTGCCGATCGTGAAGACCGCCATGAGCAGCACCAGCATCTTCTTGCGCGGAACGCGGGAGCCGAAGGCGGTGAGCAGCGGGGCGCCGACGACGACACCGATCGCGTAGGCGGAGACGAGGTACCCGGCGGTGGGTACGGAGGTGCCCAGGTCGTCCGCGACATTGGGCAGCAGGCCCATCATCACGAACTCGGTGGTGCCGATGCCGAAGGCGGAGACGGCGAGCGCGAGCAGCGCCACAGGCATGAGAGACCCTTCACAACTGGCTGGAGGTACTTCGACGTACTTAAGTTCACGTACGGAACAAAGTCTCTCAGGCGTTGTGTTCCAGGGAGTGTGCGGCCTGTGAACGGTGGATGTCGCAGGCCGCACAGCCTGTGCGTCAGAGACTGACCCGCGCCGCCAGCGGCAGATGGTCGCTGCCCGTGGCCGGCAGCGACCAGGACGCCTCCGGCTCCACGTCGCGCACCATGATCTGGTCGATCCGCGCCATCGGGAACCCGGCGGGCCAGCTGAAGCCGAAGCCGTCGCCCGCCGCGCCCTGCGTGGAGCGCAGCTGCGAGGTGACCGGGGAGAGCGCGCGGTCGTTCATCGTGCCGTTGAGGTCGCCGAGCAGCACGACCTTCTCGACCGGCTCGTCCCGGATCGCGACGCCGAGGGCCTCCGCGCTGTTGTCCCGCTGCCCCGCGGTGAAGCCCGCGTCCGCCTTGACCCGCACCGAGGGCAGGTGGGCGACGTACACCGCGACGTCGCCCTGCGGCGTGTTCACGGTGGCGCGGAGCGCGCGGGTCCAGCCCATCTTGATGTCCACGGGCCGGCTGTCGGACAGCGGGTGCTTGCTCCACAGGCCGACGGTGCCCTCGACGGAGTGGTAGCGGTACGTGTCCGCCAGGGCGCGCTCGTACGCGGGCACCGCCTCCTGGGTCAGCTCCTCCAGGGCCACCACGTCCGCGCCGGACGCGGCGACCTTGCGGGCGGTGCCCTCGGGGTCGGAGTTCTCGGCGTTGACGTTGTGCGTGACGACGGTGAGGTCGCCGCCGGTGCCGGACTTGTCGAAGACCAGGCTGCCGAAGAGGTTCACCCACACCGCGGCGGGCAGCACGACCGCGACCAGGGCGGTGGCCGACTTCCGCACGAACGCGAGGATGAGCAGAAGCGGAATGCCTAGGCCGAGCCACGGCAGAAACGTCTCGATCAGGCTGCCGAGGTTGCCGACGTCATTGGGGATGTGCGAGTGCACCACCATGACCACGGCGAGCAGCACCGCGAAGAAGGCAAGCACGAGACCGCGCCGCCAGCCTCCCTGGTCCCGGCGCCAGCCGTCGCGCAGCCGCCGAAGCCGGGATCCGGAACGCTCGGCCCCCGAGCCTCGGCTCCCCGTCTCCGCCCTGTACGCCTGCGCCATACCGTCGCCTCACTGCCTGCCGTGCACCTCGTCCGCCCCCAGACCCTAGGGGATCGAGATGGCCTCGCTCCGCCGCCGTACGACGGCCGTACGTGGTCGAGGACGACGGCGGGCCGTGTGGAGTTCCGCCGGGGCGGGGCGGAGCGGCAGCTGTGACGAAACACGCACGTTCAGGACGTGGCCACGGCTTCTGCCCCGGCCTCCGACTCCCGCTCCGCGCGCGCGGGTTGCGCGCCCCGCCCCGGCAGGAACAGCAGCGCCACCACGGCGCCGAGGAGCACCGCCCCCGCCGAGCACCAGGCGGCGACGTGCATCGCGTGCAGGTAGGCCGCGTGCGCCGGCTCGACCAGGGCGCGGCCCGCGGGGCCGAGGCGTTCGGCGACCGCGAGCGTGGCCTCGATGGACTCGCCCGCCGCGGCGCGTACGTCGGACGGGACCGCCCCGAGATGCTTCTCGACGTCGCCGCGGTAGACCGCCGAGAGCAGCGAGCCGAGCACGGCGATCCCGAGCGCGCCGCCGACCTGCCGGAACGTGCTGTTGAGCGCCGAGCCCGAGCCGGCCTTCTCCCGCGGCAGGGTCTGCATGATGGCGACGGTGACCGGCGGCATGATCAGGGCCATGCCGCTGCCCTGCAGGAAGAACACGAACTCCAGGACCCACAGCGGCGTACTGGCGTCGAACAGGCCGAACCCGGACAGTCCGGCGGCGATGAGGAGCATCCCCCCGGTACAGGTCGCCCGTACGCCGAAGCGGATCACGAAGAGGCGGGCGCGGGGGGCGAACAGCATCTGGGCGACGGCCAGGGGCAGGATCAGCAGGCCCGCCTCCAGAGGGCTGTGGCCGCGCACGCTCTGCAGGTAGAAGGCGGAGAAGAAGGTCACGCCCATCAGCGCGAAGAAGACAAGCGTGACGGCGGCGATCGCGGCCGAGAAGGCGGGCTTGCGGAAGTGCGAGACGTCGACGGCCGGGTGGGCGACGCGCTTCTCGTGCAGCACGAACGCGGTGAGCAGCGCGAGCCCGCCGCCGGTCGTCGCGAGCACCGAGGGATCACCGAAGTCGGCGAGCTCGCCGCCGCGGATGATGCCGTAGACGAGCAGCATCAGGCCCGCGACGGAGAGGCCGACGCCCAGCGGGTCGAGGCGGCCGGGCCGCGGATCCCGGGATTCCGGTACGAGCAGCAGCGTGCCGAGCAGGGCGAGGGCCACGACGGGCACGTTGACCAGGAAGACGGAGCCCCACCAGAAGTGGTCGAGCAGCAGTCCGCCGGTGATCGGGCCGATGGCGATGGCCATGCCGACGCTGCCCGCCCAGATGCCGATGGCCTTGGGCTGCTCGTCGGGCTCGAAGACGTTCATCAGGACCGCCATCGTCGCGGGCATCACCGCGGCACCGCCGAGGCCCATCACCGCGCGGAACGCGATGAGTTGCTCCGGCGTGGAGGAGAACGCGGCGAGCACCGAGCCGAGCCCGAAAAGGAGCAGGCCGCCGACGAGCACCCGCTTGCGGCCGAGCCGGTCCCCGAGCAGCCCGGCGGTGAAGAGCAGCCCGGCGAAGACCAGGGTGTACGCGTTGATCGCCCACTCCAGCTCGCCCTGGGTGGCGCCGAGCCCGGTGGGGGCGGGGCTCGCGATGACCTTGATCGCCACGTTCAGGATCGAGTTGTCGATGACGACGATCAGCAGGCTGAGCATCAGGACGCCGAGGACCGCCCAGCGGCGGCGGTGCACGGCTTCGGGTATCCGGGGCGTCCCGGCTCCGGCGGGGGTCGGCATGCCGCACACCCTAGGGATGTCCAGGTCGGGGACCGTCCCGTACCGGCGTAGTCCGTCACGTCCCGCGGCCCTGCTCTGGCGCGGCCGGGGCCGGAGTGCCACCATGGCGGTGATCCGGGGACGCCGTCAGGGCGCCACGAGATGACATTGAAGGAGCCGTCGTCATGACGCAGATTTCGGCTGCCCACCCGCCTGCCCCGCCGCAGGCGGCACAGAGCAGCAAGACTTCCGGTACGTCGCTCTACGGAGGCGTGACCACGCGCCGCGTCACCGTCCGCGACCTCGCCGGCGCCAAGGAGCGCGGCGAGAAGTGGCCGATGCTCACCGCGTACGACGCGATGACCGCGTCCGTCTTCGACGAGGCGGGCATCCCCGTCCTGCTCGTCGGCGACTCGATGGGCAACTGCCACCTCGGGTACGAGACCACCGTGCCCGTCACCCTCGACGAGATCGCGATACTCAGCGCCGCCGTCGTACGCGGCACCAAGCGCGCCCTGGTCATCGGCGACCTGCCGTTCGGCTCGTACCAGGAGGGCCCGGTGCAGGCGCTGCGCTCGACGACCCGCCTGGTGAAGGAGGCCGGTGTGGGCGCGGTGAAGCTGGAGGGCGGGGAACGCTCGCTCGCCCAGACCGAGCTGCTCGTCTCCGCCGGCATCCCGGTCATGTCGCACCTGGGCCTGACCCCGCAGTCCGTGAACACCATGGGCTACCGCGTCCAGGGCCGCGCCGACGAGGACGCCCACCGGCTGCTCAGGGACGCCAAGGCCGCGCAGGACGCGGGCGCGTTCGGCGTCGTCCTGGAGCTGGTCCCGGAGGAGCTGGCGGCGGAGGTATCGCGCTCGCTGCACATCCCGACGATCGGCATCGGCGCCGGTTCCGGCTGCGACGCCCAGGTCCTGGTGTGGACGGACATGATGGGCCTGACCTCGGGCAAGGTGCCGCGCTTCGTGAAGCAGTACGCTGCGCTGCGCTCGGTGATGGGGGACGCGGCGCGGGAGTTCGCGGACGAGGTACGTGGCGGGCAGTTCCCGGCACCGGAACACGCGTTCCACTGACCGCTTTCTAGTCCCCTCCCCGCCCCTTCCCGAAAGACTGCCGTCGGCTTCGGGGGCCAGCCCCCGGACCCCCGCTCCTCAAGCGCCGGAGGGGCTGAATTTTCAGCCCCTCCGGCGCTTGAGGAGGCCCGTCCGGCGAGGCCACGCGGCGCCAGCCGCATATCGACACAGTCGGGAAGGGGCGGGTCAGGGGAGAAAAGAGCCTCACCTCGGCCATCGGTGCCCTGTAGGCCGACTGTAGGTGATCTGTCGGCAGCCCCCTGCAAGGTGGCCGCATGACGCGATCCGACAAGAACCCCAGCAACGGCGGGCACGCCGTAGAGGTGCGGGGACTGGTCAAGCAATACGGCGGTCCCCAAGGAACACGAGCCCTGGACGGCGTGGACCTGGACGTCCGCGAAGGCACCGTCCTCGGCGTCCTCGGCCCCAACGGCGCGGGCAAGACCACGCTCGTCCGCTGCCTCTCCACCCTGATCACCCCGGACTCCGGCTCGGCCACCGTCGCCGGGTACGACGTGCTGCGCCAGCCCCGCCAGCTGCGCCGCAAGATCGGACTGACCGGGCAGTACGCCTCGGTCGACGAGAAGCTCTCCGGCTTCGAGAACCTGTACATGATCGGCCGCCTCCTCGACCTCTCCCGGTCCGAGGCCAAGCGCCGCGCCGGTGAACTCCTGGAGCGGTTCTCGCTCACGGAGGCCGCCAAGCGCCCGGCCGCCACGTACTCCGGCGGTATGCGCCGCCGCCTCGACCTCGCGGCCTCGATGATCGGCCGGCCCGCCGTCCTGTACCTGGACGAGCCGACCACCGGCCTCGACCCGCGTACCCGCAACGAGGTCTGGGACGAGGTGAAGCGCATGGTCGGCGAGGGCGTCACCGTGCTGCTCACCACCCAGTACATGGAGGAGGCCGAGCAGCTGGCCTCCGAGCTGACCGTGATCGACCGCGGCCGGATCATCGCGGGCGGCGGGATCGCCGAGCTGAAGGCGAAGATCGGCGGCCGCACCCTGCGCGTCCGGCCCGCCGACCCGGCCGAGCTGCGCGCCATGGCCGCCGACCTCGACGCCTCCGGCCTGACCGGGCTCGCCACGGCCACCGTGGACGCCGAGAACGGCACGGTCCTCGTACCCATCCAGAGCGACGAGCAGCTCACCGCGATCGTCGGCGCGCTCGCCGAACGCGGGTACGCCCTCGGCGACATCGCCACCGAACTGCCCAGCCTGGACGAGGTGTTCCTGTCCATCACCGGCCAGAAGGCCAGTGCCCCGCAGGACGCCGACGCCGCCCCGATCCGAGAGGAGGTCGCCGCATGACGACCGCGACCACCGTTCCCCTCGACGCCCCGCCCGCCATCGAGCACGGCGAGGCCGACGACCGCATCGGGCTGCGCGCCCACGCCCGGCACACCGGGGCGCTGATCCGCCGCAACCTGCTGTGGATCAGGAACAACCCGGAGTCGATGTTCGACGCCCTGCTGATGCCGATCGTCTTCACGCTGCTGTTCGTGTACGTCTTCGGCGGCTCCATCGGCCAGGCGCTCGGCGGCGGCCAGGACGCGTACGTGCAGTACGTGATCCCGGGCATGCTCGCGATGATGAGCATGACCATCGCGCAGGCCGTCGGCACCGGATTCAACGAGGACTTCCAGAAGGGCATCATGGACCGCTTCCGGTCCCTGCCCATCGGGCGGGCCTCGGTGCTGATCGCGAAGATCTCCGTGGAACTCCTGCGGATGCTGATCGCCACCACCGTGCTGATGGTCGTGGCCGTGCTCGTCGGCTTCGACGTGGTGAGCTGGAGCGGCCTGTTCGCCGCGGTCGGACTGTCCGCGCTGTTCGGCTTCGGCGTGATGTGGATCTTCCTGACCCTCGGTGTGGTCATGAAGAGCGCCCAGTCGGTGCAGGCCATGGGCTTCCTGGTGATGATGCCGCTGCAGTTCGGCTCGTCGATCTTCGCGCCCACCGAGTCGATGCCGGGCTGGCTGGAGGCCTTCACGAAGTACAACCCGCTGTCCGGCCTCGCGGACGCGGCCCGCGGCCTGATGGTGGGCGGCCCGATCGCCCACGGCCTGTGGGTGACGCTCGCCTGGTCCATCGGCCTCACGGTCGTCATGGCACCGATAGCGATCCGCAAGTTCACGAACAAGGCCTGACCGTACGGCTCGTGGCCGGGGCGGTCGGATCAGAGCAGGGCGGCGGCCTCCTCCAGGGTGAGGCCGCCGCCCTCCGCGTGTCCGCGCTCGTACGCCTCGTCGCCGAGGATCTCCCGTACGGCCTGCTCGGCGGTGTCCCGTTGGACGCGCTCCTGCGAGGCGGGTCGGTGGCCGGCCGGCCGCAGGGCGTCGGCGGCACCGAGCAGCCGGGCCGCGCGGTACGCCGGTTCCCGCTTCTCGCGTCCGGCCAACGACCAGGCAGCCAGGGCGAGTTGGACGGAGGCCATGTGCGGGGCGATCATCAGGGCGACCGGGTCCTGGGACCAGCGGAAGGCCGCGGCGGCATGCTCGTACGCCTCCTCGTGGCGGCCGTCGAGGATGTCCAGCCAGCCGTAGATGCCGTGCAGGACGCCCTTGAACATCACGGCGGGGCCGGAGAAGTACTGATCCCACAGCAAGTCGAGCTGCTCGCGCGCCTCTCCCCTGCGGCCACTCGCGCCCAGCCGGCCGGCGAGGTGGATACGGGCGGCGGGCACGGCCTCCGAGAAGGTGTCGCCGGCCTCCTCCAGGATCTTCCAGAGCATCGCCTCGCCCTGCTCGGGCCGCCCGGTCTCCAGCATGATCCCGGCGAGCCGCACCTGCAGCACCGACACCTGCGCGGCCGCCCCGATGGCCTCCGCGTGCTCGATCGCGGCCGCGAAGTCCTCTTCCGCGTGGGCGAGTTCGCCCCGCCGCTCCCAGGCCTCGCCGCGCGCCGACAGCGCCTCGGCGGCGCCCCAGGAGTCGCCGAGCTCGGTGAACAGGGCCAGGGCCTCGGTCGCGTCGCGCTCCGCGTCCCCGCCCCAGGCGCTGCGGTTGGCGAGGACGTTGGCGCGCAGCTGAAGGGTGGAGGCCAGCTCCCAGCGGTAGCCGTGCGCGCGGCAGGTCCGCACGTTCCGGTCGAGCAGCTCGCGCAGGTCGTCGGGTCTGCCGGTGAGGAGCACCGCGAACACCCAGAACGCGCCCGGGCTCCAGCAGGTCTGCGGCAGGCCCGGCCGGTAGGCGGCGACGATGGCCCGCAGGCGCCGCCCGTTCTTCGGGAGCGTCCACTCGTCGCCCCGGTGGTCCATGGACGCGAGCCCCAGCAGGTGGGCCCCGCGCCGCGCCTCCTGCAACTGCTCGGGCTCCATCGGCGGCGGCTTGGCCGTGCACCGTTCGGCGAGCGGCGGCGCCTGCTCGACGGGTTCGGCGAACGGGTCGGGGCCGAGCGCGGACACGACGGCCGACCAGTGCCGGGACTCGCTGCGCAGATCGCGCATCTGCCAGTACCAGCACAGCGACAGGACGAGGCAGAGCGCCTCCTGCTCGTCGCCCGCGTCCGCCGCCCGGCGCAGCGCGGTGCGCAGGTTCTCGTACTCGCTCTCGATGCGGGCGATGGCCTGCTTCTGCCGGGCGGTGCGCAGCTCGGGGTCGGCCCGGCGGGCGAGTTCGCGGTAGTGGACGAGGTGGGCGTGCTCGGCGGCGGGGCGGTCGCGCGCCTCGTCGAGGTGGGCGCCCGCGTACTCGGCGACGGTCTCCAGGAGCCGGTAGCGCATCGTGCCCAGGCCCGAAGGGGCCGCCACCACCAGGGACTTGTCAACGAGCGAGCCCATCAGGTCGGTGACGTCGCGGCGGTCCACATGCAGGTCGAGCGCGCAGGCCGGCTCACCGCCGAGCTGACCGGGGCCGGTGGGCGCGCCCCCGCACACCGCCTCCGCCGCGTCGAGTTCGCAGCCGCCCGCGAACACCGAGAGCCGCTGGAGCACGGCCCGCTCGCGGGCGTCGAGCAGTTCCCAGGACCAGTCGACGACGGCCCGCAGGGTCTGCTGCCGCGGCAGGACCGTACGGCTGCCGGAGGTGAGGAGGCGGAAGCGGTCGTCGAGCCGGTCGGCGATCTGGCGCGGGGTGAGCGAGCGCAGCCGGGCGGCGGCGAGTTCGACGGCGAGCGGCAGCCCGTCGAGCCTGCGGCAGATCTCCGCGCAGGCCTCCGGGTCGTCCTCGATCCGGAAGCCGGGCCGGGCGGCGGCGCCGCGGTCGGCGAGCAGCCGCAGCGCGACCGGCTCGGGCAGCGGCTCCAGGGGGCGCACCAGCTCGCCCGGTACGCCGAGGGGTTCGCGGCTGGTGGCGAGCACGGTGAGCTGCGGGCAGTGCGCGAGGAGGTACTCGACGGTGCGCGCGGCCGACTCCACGACGTGCTCGCAGTTGTCGAGCAGCAGCACCATCCGGCGCGGCGCACAGTGCTCCGCGAGCCGTACGAGGGGGTCGCCGCCGGCCTGGTCGGTGGCGGCCCGCAGCTCCTCGGCGCCCATGCCGTAGAGGACGGTGCGGCGGCCGCCGAGCGCGGTGAGCACGGCCTCGGGCACGGCGGCGGGGTCGGTGGCCGCGGCGGCGGCCGCGACAGGAGCGAGTTCGGCCAGCCACACCCCGTCCGGCACAGGCAGTGTCTCCGCCGCCTCCTGCGAGAGCCGGGTCTTGCCCGCCCCGCCGGGCCCGAGCAGCGTGACGAGCCGCGCCCGCCCGAGGTCGCCCCGCAACGCCTCGATGTCCGCCTCGCGCCCGACGAAGCTGGTGAGGCGGGTACGGAGGTTGCCGGGGGCGGGCGGGCCGGGCGGCCGGGAGCCGCGGTGGCTGTCCGTACGGGCCGGGTCCGGCGATCCGGCGAGCAACTCCCCGTGCAGTGCGCGGAGTTCGGCCCCGGGGTCGGTGCCAAGCTGCTCGGCAAGCCCGGCGCGCACCGCTTCGTACGCCGCGAGCGCCTCGGCCGCCCGGCCCGCGTCGCGCAGCGCGCGCAGCCGCAGGGCCTGCAGCGGCTCGTCGAGGGGGTGCTCGGCGCACAGGGCGGTCAGCTCCGGCAGGATCTGCTCGGCGCGGCCGAGGCCGAGGGCGGCGGCGAGGCGGGCCCGCCTGGCGTCCAGGTGCCGGGCGTCGAGGCGGGCGGCGTCGGCGGTGCGGTCGGGCAGGTCGGCGAGGGCGGGGCCGCGCCACAGGCCGAGGGCCTCGTCGAGCAGGGCGGCCGCCTCGACCGGGGCGCCGTCGGCGAGAGCGCGGGCGCCCTCCCCCGCGAGGCGTTCGAAGCGGTGCGCGTCCACGTCGTCCGGGGCGGCGGCGAGGCGGTAGCCGCCACCGTCGACGGATTCCACGGCCGCGCGCCCGAGCGACCGGCGCAGCCGTCCGACGAGGGCCTGCAGCGCGGCGGTGGCGTCGGCGGGCTCGTCGCCGTCCCACACCTCGGCGACGAGCTGTCCGACCGGCACGGTCCGCCCGGCGCGCAGCGCGAGCACGGTGAGCAGGGCGCGCAGGCGCGGCCCGCCGACGGCGACGGCGGCGCCGTCGGAGCGGACTGCCTGGGTGGTGCCGAGGATGGAGTAGCGCACCGGACCATTCTCCCCGGCTGACCGAACCTGCCGGACAGGGCCGCCAAATCCAGCCCGTCCGGCGCTTGAGGACGAGCGCGCCAGCGCGTTCCGACGGCGCCGCAGGCTTACGGGAAGGGGCGGCGGGGAGGGGATCAAAATCAGCCCGTCCTGGGGGTACCTCCCAGCGGTAGCTGGGGGAGTTTGAGGACGAGCCCGGAGGGCGATCTCACGATGAGCGAGACGACCCCAGCTGGACAGCCGCCGAGGAGACCCCCGTATGACAACCCACCGCATCAGCCCTGTCTTCCTCGGGATCGCCGCCGTCACGGCCGCGGCCGGGTGGGCGACCTGGACGGGGTTCGCGGCGAACACCGGCCTGGCGGTGTTCCTGTTCGTCACCGGCGCCTGGGTCGTCTCGCTCTGCCTGCACGAGTACGCGCACGCCCGCACCGCCCTGCACAGCGGGGACATCTCGGTGGGCGCGAAGGGCTATCTGACGGTCAACTACCCCTCGCTAAAGCGAGGGGCTTGCACAGCGGGCGCCACTGGCTGTGGCGGTGCGCTTGCGTCCAGTCCCGCGACCGGTTCTCGGGTGTGGGGCAGGGGCCGTTGA
>NZ_JASCIS010000078.1 GCF_029968015.1 Streptomyces luteolus | reverse complement strand
CCCCGCCCCCCCCCCCGCCCCGGGCGCCCCCCCCCCCCCCCCCCCCCCCGGAGCCCTAGGCCTGAGCCTCGCCAGGCCCCTCAGACCTCATCGCATCAGACCTCATCGCCTCAGTCCTCATCGCCTCAGTCCTCATCGGCCAGGATGAGATACAGCTTCTTCCGGGCCTCGTTGACGACCGCGAGGGCCTTCTGCCGCTGCTCGGCCGAGCCGGTCTTCCAGACCTGGCCGAAGGCCTCCATCAGACCGAAACCGGCCTGCCGGATCTCGTTGATCGTGTCCCAGTCGACGCCACGGCCTGCGTCCTCCCAGGGGGCTTCGGGCCCTTCGTCGGCCGCGCTCGTACCGGCCTCGGTGAGCGAGAACAGCTTCTTGCCGCCCTCGGTCTCGCTGACGATCAGGCCCTCGTCCTCGAGGAGTTGGAGCGTCGGGTAGACCGAACCGGGGCTGGGCTTCCACGCCCCGCCGCTGCGCTCGGCGATCTCCTGGATCATCTCGTACCCGTGCATCGGCCGGTCCTTCAGGAGCGCCAGGATCGACGCGCGTACGTCACCACGCCGCGCCCTGCCGCGACCGCCGCCCCGACCTCGGCCGCCCCAGGGGCCGCCGGGCCCACCGGGCCCACCGAATCCGGGCCCGAAGGGACCGAAGGCGGGCCTCCGCCCCTCGAAGTCACCCCAGCCACCGGGCCCACGTCCGCGGCCGTGGCCGTGGGAGTGCGGGTGCTCATGTCCGTGTCCATGTCCGTGGGAACGCATGGGAACCACTTCCTTTTCGTATTCGTACGTCTCGATTTCCTCGCTTCGATTCACATCGACGCGCACCGGACCGACTAGCTCGCTGATCCATCACGCCTCTGTCGCGATGCTTCAACGATATATCGGAACTGTTCGCCTGGCAAACAGTGCGACTGCACATGGTCTGATCAGGCCGTTCGTGGAGGCTCGCGGCGGACTGCCGGGGATGGCCTGCCCGTGACCAAAGATCACAGCAGCGGCACACTGGGCCGCATGACCTCAACGGCTCCCAAGACCGACCTCCGCTTCTACCTCCAGTCCGCCCGCGACGCCCTGCTGTGGAAGCTCGAAGGGCTCTCCGAGTACGACGTGCGTCGCCCCCTCACGCCGACCGGCACCAATCTCCTCGGCCTCGTCAAGCACGCCGCGAGCGTCGAACTCGGCTATCTCGGCGACACGTTCGGCAGACCGTCCGGTGAACCGCTGCCCTGGGTGGCCGAGGACGCCGAGGCCAACGCGGACATGTGGGCCACCGCCGACCAGTCGCGGGAGTTCGTCGTCGGGCTCTACCACCGCGCGTGGGCGCACGCGGACGCGACGATCGAGGCCCTGCCCCTGGACACGGTCGGCAAGGTGCCGTGGTGGCCGGGCGGCAAGGACGCGGTGACGCTGCACCACGCCGTCGTCCGCGTCATCGCCGACACCCACCGGCACGCCGGCCACGCCGACATCGTGCGTGAACTCATCGACGGCGCGGTGGGGATGAACAAGGGCCGCGAGAACATGCCGTCGGACGAGGTGAGTTGGTGGGCGGAGCACCACGAGCGCCTGGAGCGTACGGCTCGGGAGGTCAAGGAGCAGGTCAAGGAGCAGGTCAAGGAGCGGTCGTCCTGATTGGCCAGAGGCCAGGGGGCACTCCCCGGCCCGGGCCCGTTGTCAGACCCCTCCCCTAGTGTCGTCAGCGTGACCGATACCGCCTGCCTCACCGCGATCCGCGACTCCTACGACACCGTGGCCGCCGACTACGCCCGACTGGTCAAGTCCCCGGGCGAGTTGGACCCGCTGTCGCGCGCGATACTGGCCGCGTTCGCCGAGGTCGTGCGGGTCGGCGGGCTGGGCCCGGTCGCCGATCTCGGCTGCGGTCCGGGCAAGGTCACGGCGTACCTGGCCGGGCTCGGACTGCCCGTGTTCGGCCTCGACCTGTCGCCCCGCATGGTCGCCCTCGCGCAGCGGTCCCGCGCGCGGCGGTCCCGCGCGGACGGGGGCAACGGCAGACGGCCCGGCCCCTTCGCCGTCGGCTCGATGACCGCCCTGCCCGTGCGGGACGGCGCGCTCGGCGGGATCCTCGCGTACTACTCCACCCACCACCTGCCACCCGAGCTGCTCCCGGTCGTCTACGCCGAGTTCCGCCGCGCGCTCGCCCCGGGCGGCACGCTGATGCTGGCGGGGCATGTGGGTGACGGCGAACGGGTGCGCCCGGAGCAGGCGTACGGCCACCCGGTGTCGTACGAGTCCCATCTGCTGCCGTCCGAGCGAATCGCTCAACTCCTGGGCGAGGCAGGGATGTTGGTCACCTCTCGGACCGAGCAGGCACCGGAGGGCGGCGCGCGGCGGGCCGTCGCCACCTTCCTCGCCCGCAAGCCATCTGGCCGACCGGACCACCCCGAATGAGTCCACTCATCTCGAATTGGCCTTGGTTCCGGCTCGCCCCGGGCCCGTAGCGTCGGTCTCATGCGGATTCGAATCGTCGACGCCTTCACCGACCGACCCTTCGCCGGCAACCCCGCCGGCGTACTGCTCCTCGACGCCTTCCCCTCCGACGACTGGCTGCAGAACGTCGCCCTGGAGGTCAACCACGCCGAGACCGCCTTCGCCCACCCGCTCCCCGAGGGCGGCGAGGCCGACTGGGCGCTGCGCTGGTTCACCCCGGCCACCGAGGTCGACATGTGCGGTCACGCCACCCTGGCGACGGCCCACGTCCTGCACTCCACCGGCGCGGCTACCGGGCCCGTGCGCTTCGCCACCCGCTCCGGCGTGCTCGTCGCCACCGCCCAGGAGGACGGCTCGATCACCCTCGACTTCCCCACCGCGCCCCTCACCGAGGTGACCGTCGACCCCGCCGTCGGCAAGGCACTCGGCGCGGAGCCCGTCGCGGCCGCCGACACCGGGCCGAACGTCGGCGACCTCCTGGTCGAGCTGGCCGACGAGCAGGCGGTGCACGCCCTCACCCCCGACCACAAGGCGCTCGTCGCCCACTCGAAGCGCGGCATCATCGCCACCGCACGCGCCGAGGACCCAAGCCGTGGGTACGACTTCGTGTCGCGCTGCTTCTTCCCCCGCGTCGGCATCGACGAGGACCCGGTGACCGGCAGCGCCCACACCGCCCTCGCGCCGTACTGGTCGCAGCGCCTGGGGCGGGACGAGCTCACCGGACTGCAGGCCTCCCCGCGCTCCGGCCGCGTACGCACCGCGCTGCGCGGCGAGCGCACCCTGCTCACGGGCCGCGCGGTCACCGTGATCGAGGGCGAACTGCACGCCTGACAAGGCGAGTCGCGCGGGCGGGGCGCCACACGGACCGCCGGGGGGGCGGCAGCGGGCGCCGGGCGCCCCGCCCGCGCAGCGGCTCACGCCGTAGGCAGCCGCCCCGCCCGCACAGCAGCTCACGCCGTAGGCAGCCACCCCACCTTCCCCGCGAGCAGCGCGTACCCCACGAACGCCCCCACGTCGAGCAGCGTGTGCGCGACGACGAGCGGACCCACCCGGCCCCAGCGTCGGTACAGCCAGACGAAGACCACACCCATCACCATGTTCCCGATGAACCCACCAATGCCCTGGTAGAGGTGGTACGAGCCGCGCAGCACCGAACTCGCCGCGAGCGACGCACCCGGCGACCAGCCCAACTGGTCCAGCCTGCGCAGCAGATAGCCGACGACGATGACCTCTTCGACGATCGAGTTCTGCGCGGCGGACAGGACCAGGACCGGGAACTTCCACCACACGTCCGGCAGCCCCTCCGGCACCACCGTCAGGTTGACCCCGAGCTCTCGGGCCGCCAGGTAGAACGCGATGCCCGTGCTGCCGATGCCCGCCGCGATCACCGCACCGCCTCCCAGATCCGGCAGTGGCCGCCGCAGGTCGAAGCCGATCGCGCGCAGCCCGGCCCCTTCGCGTACGAGCAGATGCGCGACGAGCGCGACCGGCACCAGAGCGGTCGCGATGCCGAACAGCTGCCAGGCGAGATCGAGCCAGGGGCGGCCGGGCGCGGCCGAGGCGTTGAGCGTGGCCGCCTGGTCCTTCAGACCCCCCGGCTTGGTGACCGAACCGACAAAGCTGATCAGCGCGGACACCGCGCTCGCGCCGAGCGACAGCGCGAGGACGAGCAGTGTCTCGTCGCGAAAGATCCGTCTTGTCGGTCGTTCCTGGCGAAAAGAACCAGCCACCGGTCCTGCCTCAGACTGCACCCTGCCTCCATCTGTTCAATCCCGCCGCATGCCCGTCCAAGCCCCGCTAGGGTCTCTCGAATGCGGGTGCGAAGATCGTGCACGACAAGGCCGAAAGCGAGCGTACGTCGACGCGGGGCGCAGCCGCCTCGTTCCGTTCGCTCTGCCGGTGCGCGTTCCGTTCGCGACGTGCGTCGGCGCGCTCAAGGAGGGGCACCACCGGCATGGGACGCCACCACTCGCCCAACACGGAAACGACGTACGCCACGGACGCGGCGCGATCGCGTCGCCGCGCCCGCCGCCGCACGGTGTCCATCGCGACGATCCTGGTGCTCGGCGTGGCGACGGGCGCCGGTTTCGCCGTGCGGGGCGGCCTGCTGACGTTCGCCGGTTCCTGCGAGGACGACGCGGTCCAGCTCGACATCCTCGCCGCGCCGGACATCGCCCCGGCCCTGGACGAGGCCGCCGAGCTCGCCCGCGACCAGGACGTGACGTCCGACGGCCGCTGTCTCGACGTACGCGTACGGGCCGAGGAGCCGCACAAAGTCGCCGGTTCGCTGCAGGGCGACGGCGCCCCGGAGTTCGAGGTGTGGGTGCCGGACTCCGACCTGTGGGTGGACCGCGCGAGCCTCGGCGACAGCGGAGAGGAGCTGACTCCGGCCGGGAACATCGCTTCGTCGCCGGTGACGATGGGCATGGTGCCCTCCGCCGCGAAGTCGGCCGGCTGGCCGGAGAAGCGGTACACCTGGGCCGAGTTGACCGCGCTCGCCACCAAGGGCGACAAGCTCCGCCTCGGCGCCGCCGACCCCGCGCGCAGCGCCAGCGGCCTGCTCGCCCTGACGAAGATCGGCGCGTCCGCGGCGAAGGCGGACGGCCCGCAGAGCGACACCCAGGTCGCCGCCACCGCGAAGCTCCTGGCCGAGCGCGTATCCGGCAGCGACACCCGCGCCCTGCAGACGGTGGCCCGCGACGACTCCGGCACCGAGCAGGGCGATCCACGCCGCAACCAGGCGCTGATCGTCTCCGAGCAGGCCGCGTTCACGCACAACCGGGAGGCGGGCGAGGACGGCCGGTTGGAGCTGTTCTACCCGAAGGACGGCGCGCCACGCCTTGACTATCCGTACACCCTGGTCGACGAGTCGCACATGAGCACCGACGAGAGCCGGGCCGCGCTGCGCTTCATGACGCTGCTCGGCGAGGACGACAGCCGCGGCCTGCTGCAGAAGCACGGATTCCGCTCCGGCGAGCAGGAGGAGCCTGCCGAGGACCTGGTGACGGCGGCGGGCGGCCGCGAGCCCCAGCCGTACGCCACGGCGCCGGCCGAGCCTCCGGCGCCCAAGGACCTGCAGGCCACCCTCGGCATGTGGACCATCACGGTGCAGAGCGCCCGGCTCACCACCGTCGTCGACGTCTCCAACTCGATGGGCGAGACCGTGCCGAACCGCGGCCAGTCCCGCCTGGAGGTCACCAAGGCGTCCCTGGTGCGCGCGCTTTCGCAGTTCACGCCGGAGGACGAGATCGGCGTCTGGGAGTTCGCCACCTACCTCGACGGCACGCGCGACTACCGCAAGCTGGTCGAGACCCGCCGCCTCGGCGACCGTACGGGCGGAGGCACCACCCAGCGCGAGCGCCTCACCGCCGCGTACCGCGCACTACACCCCAAACCCGGCTACACCGGCCTGTACGACACCTCGCTCGCCGCGTACAAGGACGCCCAGAAGTCGTATGTGAAGGGCAAGTTCAACGCCGTGGTGATCCTGACGGACGGCGCCAACCAGGACCCGGGGTCGCTCAGCCGCCGGGCCGTGATCGACGAGCTGCAGCGGCTCGCCGACCCGAAGCGGCCCGTCCCGCTGATCGCGATCGCGGTCGGCCCGGACGCCGACGAGAAGGAGGTCAAGGAGATCGCGGCGGCCACGGGCGGCAGCGGCTACCAGATCGATGACCCGACCCAGATGCAGGAGGTCATCCTCAAGGCGATCATCGCGGCGGGCGGCAACTGACGCTCCCGGCAGGCCGGTCGGCCGCTACGCGGGAGGAGTGGCCGGCGCCGGCAGCAGACCCGTCGGCCAGGTGTGCACCGGCTCGCCCAGATGCATCAGCTCGCTGTAGCGGCGCGTGGTCGCCGCCAGCGCGTCCTGCCGCGCCAGGCCGCCCCGTACCGCCCGGTGAAAGGTCGCCGCCTGCCAGGACGCCCCGTTCACGCGCCGTCTGCACCGCCCCTCGATCACCCCGAGGTACAGGTCCCGGTCCCCCGGCTCCACCCCCCACACGTCGAGCCCGGCCGCGGCCAACGGCAACAGCTCGTCCCGTACGAGATCGACCGCGGGCAGCACCTGCGTACCCCCGAACCGTCCCGAGCGCGGCCACTCCAACTCCGCCTCGATGCCGTAGCGGCAGGCCGCGTCGAAGTTCCGCTCGGCTGACTCGAACGGCAGCCTGGTCCACACCGGCCGCGCGTCCTCGGCGAGGGCCCGCACGATGCCGTAGTAGAACGCGGCATTCGCGATCACATCCGTGACCGTCGGCCCCGCTGGCAACACCCGGTTCTCCACCCGCAGATGCGGTACGCCGTCCACGACCCCGTAGACCGGACGGTTCCAGCGGTAGACCGTGCCGTTGTGCAGCGCCAGCTCGGCGAGGCTCGGCACGCCGCCGTCGTCCAGCACGCGCAGCGCGTCCTCGTCGTCGCAGATCGGCAGCAGCGGCGGGAAGTAGCGCAGATTCTCCTCGAAGAGGTCGTACGCCGAAGAGATCCAGCGCTCCCCGAACCAGGTACGCGGGCGCACTCCTTGGGTCTGCAGCTCGGGCGGCCGGGTGTCCGTCGACTGCAGGAACAGCGGCGGCCGCGACTCACGCCACAGCTCGCGCCCGAACAGGAACGGCGCGTTCGCCCCCAGCGCTATCTGTACGGCGGCCACCGCCTGCGCGGCGTTCCACACGTCCGCGAACCGGTCCGGGGTCACCTGCAGATGCAGTTGCACGGAGGTGCAGGCCGCTTCGGGCGCGATGGACGTCGAGGTGCACACCAGCCGCTCCACGCCCTCGATGTCCAGGGCGAAATGCTCGCCGCGGGCGGCCACCATCTGGTCGTTGAGCAGCTTGTAACGCTCCACCGCGGAAAGGTTCGCGGTCACGAGATCGTCCTCGCCGAGCGTCGGCAGAATACCGATCATCACGATCCCGGCGGCGACCTCGTTGGCCTTTCGGTGGGCGTAGCCGAGTCCGGTGCGCAACTCCTCGGCGAGCTGGTCGAAAACGCGGCCGCGGAGCCGGTGCGGGGCAATGTTGACTTCCAGGTTGAACATGCCGAGTTCGGTCTGGAAATCACCACTCGCGATACGTTCGAGCACTTCCGCATTCAACATCCTCGGCAGCCCGTCGGGCCCCGCCAGATTCAGCTCTATCTCCATCCCCATGAGATTCTGCGGCCGGTCGAAACGCTCCTCTTCGAGGAGCCGGCGCAGCGCCGCGAGACACTGCTGCACCTTCCTGCGGTAACGCTGCCTGTCGGCCAGGTCGAACGCGCCGGCCGCGACCTTCTCCCCCATCGAAGTGTCCCTCCTCGATTGGGCAGCCCACCGCATGCCGCTGCGCCACGGAGGATATGCCCAGGCATGGTGATCGATAACGCCCCGCACATGCCCATCGCCCACTACGCTCAACCCTGTTGTCGTCCGGCACATTCAAGGGGCAAGCGCCACAACGCAGTTGCACGCCGTACATGCCTCGTGAAAAGCGCCGACAACATCAGGCCGACCCGTCGCGGAACAGATCCCGAGGTCACGGAGACGGCCCTCACAAAACCCCGGGACACACCTCGAATTGGGCCGACCGATTAGCGCCTTGCGGGCCCCTGTGGATACGGCTAGATGAAACAACGTCAGAACACACGTCGTATAAACTCCGCGAACGAGGCAGAGAGTCGGCGCTCCCGGGACGTCCGTCCCGCGCCCCCTCTGACCCCCAGAGCCGACAGCGCCGTCCCGCTCTGCCCCGGTGCGCCCGCCGCCAGCCGCGCACCCCAGCCTGTCGAACGAGAGGCGACCCACCATGCCGCTGCATGCCTTCACCGCCCCCGCGCCCGCCCTGCGCAGCGTCCTCGCGGCACTCGGTTCCCCCACGGCCGTGCGCGAGGCGCGCACCCCGGCCCTGCGCGCCGCCCAGGGCCCCGTACGCCCCGAACTCCCGCTGCCCGTCCACGTGTTGGACCGGATCGGTCCGCTCTCCGGCCCGGCCCGCACCGCCGCCCTCGACAGCGCACCCCGCACCCGGCTGACGGGCTGGCGTTTCCTGCTCCACTCCGGTGAACAGCCCGTGGCCGCGGCCGACACCATGCTCACCCCGGACGGATGGACGTTCTCGCACTTCTTCGAGGGCCCGTACGTCACGTCCACCGCACACGCCCTGCGCCAGGCCGAGGGGCTGCCGGTGACGTACCAACCGCGGCTCCTGTCCGTGCCCGAGCTCTACATGCTCACGCTCTGGCTGCACGGCGACCTCGCCGCCGACCCGGGCGAGGGCGCACCCCGGCCGGCCGACCTCCTCGTACCGCTCGCGCCCGCCCCGCCCGGCATCGCCGCCCACCGGCCGCACCGCGTCGCCAATCTGCTCCCGGTCCTCACGCACCGGATCACGCCCGCGCCGCCCCTGCTCGGCTCACCCGCCTGACGGACCCAACCGGACCAGACACCGCCTAGCCCGATTCGGCCACCCCGAACCACCCGAAGAGACAACGCAGTTGGCTGAACCAGCCGCACGAGTGATGCGTCCTCATCAGGTGTGGAGCGCTGTCGTCAAATGCCTGCGGAATCACTTCTGTAGGGCAACACTTGGATCCGACCGACACACAAACGGGGGGCGGAAATGAACGCCGCATCGAGTCGCAGGACGCACATCCCCACCACGACGCACCGAAAGATCACATCCATGTGCCAGCATCAGCCGCCCTGTCCCACAGCCGACTCCGCCGACCGGGAAGCCGCGCTGCTCGTGGCGCACCACCCGGAGCAGGGCTGGAGCCTGCTGTGCAACGGAGTCCTGCTCTTCGAGGACACCGGTGAGCTGCTGCCGAACGGGCAGATCATCGCCCCGCACCGGCCGCTCGGCACCGACCAGGTGGTGCGCGCCGCCTAGCGCGTGCCGTTCAGGCACATCGAACACAACGGGCCGGCCCGGAGATCACTCTCCGAACCGGCCCATTTTTGCGCTCAGTCACCCGCGCCTACGAGCTTTCACCCGTGCCTACGAGCTTTCAGCCCTCGTACGCGTCGATCGGCGGGCAGGAGCAGACCAGGTTGCGGTCGCCGAAGGCCTGGTCGACGCGGCGCACCGGCGGCCAGTACTTGTCGGCGGCCTCCACACCACCCGGGAAGGCGGCCTCCTCGCGGCTGTACGCGTGCTCCCACTCGCCCGCGAGCACCGCGGCGGTGTGCGGGGCGTTGCGCAGCGGGTTGTCCTCGGCGGTCCACTCGCCCGAGCCGACCTTCTCGATCTCGGCGCGGATGGCGATCATCGCGGCGCAGAACCGGTCCAGTTCGGCCAGGTCCTCGCTCTCGGTCGGCTCGATCATCAGCGTACCGGCGACCGGGAACGACATGGTCGGCGCGTGGAAGCCGTAGTCGATGAGGCGCTTGGCGATGTCGTCGACCGTGACGCCCGTGGCCTTGGTGAGCGGACGGAGGTCGATGATGCACTCGTGCGCGACGAGGTTGCCGGGACCGGTGTAGAGCACCGGGAAGTGCGGCTCCAGGCGCTTGGCGATGTAGTTCGCGCCGAGCACCGCGACCTGCGTGGCGCGCTTGAGGCCCTCGCCGCCCATCAGCCGGACGTACGACCACGAGATCGGCAGGATGCCGGCCGAGCCGAACGGCGCCGCCGAGATGGGGCCGACCCCGGTCTCCGGGCCCGCGGCCGGCTGCAGCGGGTGATTCGGCAGGTACGGCGCGAGGTGCTCGCGCACACCGACCGGGCCGACGCCGGGACCGCCGCCGCCGTGCGGGATGCAGAACGTCTTGTGCAGGTTGAGGTGCGAGACGTCGCCGCCGAACCGTCCCGGCTTGGCGAGCCCCACCAGGGCGTTGAGGTTCGCGCCGTCCACGTACACCTGGCCGCCCGCGTCGTGCACCTGCGCGCAGATGTCGGCGACGTGCTCCTCGAAGACGCCATGCGTCGAGGGGTACGTGATCATCAGCACGGCGAGCTCGTCGCGGTGCTTCTCGATCTTGGCGCGGAGGTCCTCCACGTCGATCTCGCCGTCGTCGGCGGTCTTCACGACGACGACCTTCATGCCGGCCATCACGGCACTAGCGGCGTTCGTACCGTGCGCGGAGGACGGAATGAGGCAGATCGTGCGCTGCTCGTCGCCGTTCGCCCGGTGGTACCCGCGCACCGCGAGCAGACCGGCCAGCTCGCCCTGCGAACCGGCGTTCGGCTGCAGCGACACCTTGTCGTAGCCGGTGACCTCGGCCAGCCGCTCCTCCAGCTCACGGATCAGCGTGAGGTACCCCTGCGCCTGCTCGGCGGGCACGAAGGGGTGCAGCGCGCCGAACTCGGGCCAGGTGACGGCCTCCATCTCGGTCGTCGCGTTGAGCTTCATCGTGCAGGAGCCGAGCGGGATCATGCCGCGGTCGAGCGCGTAGTCCCGGTCGGAGAGGCGGCGCAGGTAACGCAGCATCGCGGTCTCGGAGCGGTACTGGTGGAACACCGGATGCGTGAGGTACCCGTCGGTGCGCAGCAGGTCCTCGGGCAGCGTGTCCGCGACGGCGGAGTCCAGCGCCTCGACCTCTGCCTCGACGCCGAACGCGGCCCACACGGCGGCCAGTTGGGCCCGCCCGGTCGTCTCGTCGCAGGCGATCGAGACCTGGTCGGCGTCCACGAGGTGCAGGTTGACGCCCCGCTCGCGCGCGGCGGCCACGACGTCGGCGGCCCGGCCGGGCACGCGCGCGGTGAGGGTGTCGAAGTACGCGCCGTGCACGATCTCCACGCCGCCGGCCTTCAGGCCCTCGGCGAGGATCGTGGCGTACCGGTGGGTGCGCAGCGCGATGTCCTTCAGGCCCTGCGGACCGTGGTACACGGCGTACATCCCCGCCATCACGGCGAGCAGCACCTGCGCGGTACAGATATTGCTGGTCGCCTTCTCCCGGCGGATGTGCTGCTCACGGGTCTGCAGCGCCAGGCGGTACGCCTTGTTGCCGTCGGCGTCGACGGAGACACCGACGAGACGGCCGGGCAGGCTGCGCGCGAACTTGTCGCGCACCGCCATGTATCCGGCGTGCGGGCCGCCGAAGCCCATCGGCACGCCGAAGCGCTGCGTCGTACCGACCGCGATGTCCGCGCCCAGCTCGCCGGGCGAGGTCAGCAGCGTCAGCGCGAGCAGGTCGGCGGCGACGGTCACGATCGCCCCGAGCTCGTGCGCCTGCTCTATCACCGGCTTCAGATCGCGGACGGCACCGGAGGCGCCCGGGTACTGCAGCAGCACGCCGAAGACACCGCGCTCGGCCACCTCGGCCGGGATGCCCTGCGAGAGGTCGGCGACGACGACCTCGACACCGGTCGGCTCGGCGCGCGTCTCGATCACGGCGATCGTCTGCGGCAGCGCGTCCGCGTCGATCAGGAACACACCGTCCTTGACCTTGCCGACCCGGCGCGACAGCGCCATGGCCTCGGCGGCCGCGGTGCCCTCGTCGAGCAGCGAGGCGCCCGAGGTGGGCAGCCCGGTCAGGTCGGCCACCACGGTCTGGAAGTTCAGCAGCGCCTCGAGCCGCCCCTGCGAGATCTCCGGCTGGTACGGGGTGTACGCCGTGTACCAGGCCGGGTTCTCCATGACGTTGCGCAGGATCACCGGCGGCGTGAACGTGCCGTAGTAGCCGAGGCCGATCATCGGGGCGAGGACCTCGTTGCGGTCCGCGAACGACCGCAGTTCGGCGAGGACTTCGGCCTCGGTGCGCTCACCGGGCAGGTCCAGCGCCTCGGTGCTCTTGATCACGTCCGGCACGGCGGCCGCGGTCAGCTCGTCCAGGGAGCCGTATCCGACGTGGGCGAGCATCTTGGCGCAGGCCTCGGCATCGGGGCCGATGTGGCGCTGCTCGAAGGGAATGCCGCGCTCCAGTTGGGAGAGCGGAATGCGAGGGGCGTTCATTGCGGAGGCCTCCTGGTCGTTTGCGACCTACGAGGGGCACCACGGCGCGGGTACCCGGACGGCCTCCCCCTCTGTCATCTCAACCTGAGAGTTTCACCGGACCGCCCGCTCGCTGCGACCCGGCTTTCACCGTCGGTGAGAGCGGAAGCCGTCGACACCCGCTCTGCTTTCCAGAGTGACCTCGTCCGTGCGGTACAGGTGCCTGAGAGATTCCGGGGAGGATTTGCTCCTTCGGCGCCTCCGATCGGCGTCTTCGTCGACCGGAGAGCTCTCCCGCACGGGGTCAGCAGCCTCGGCCAGCCTACCAGCGCGGACATCCGGCGAGTCGGGGTGAGCCGGGCCGATCAAGGCTCGAGTGGCCTTCGCCAGGAAACTGCTCTTTCGTAGTGATGACGGATGTTTTTGCAGTGCAGACGGATGACTCGCGACCTTCTGGAGGGACCGTGCAGACCGATATGGATCCGCGCAGCCTGATCGGCCGGAAGGCATTCGACCGCAACGGCTCCAAGCTGGGCACCGTGGACGAGGTGTACCTCGACGACGCCACCGGCACCCCTGAGTGGGCTGCGATACGCACCGGCCTGTTCAGCCGGGACGCCTTCGTGCCCCTGGAACCGAGCGAGTTCAAGGAGGGCGCCCTCCGCGTCCCCTTCGAGCGCTCCCTCATCAAGGACGCCCCCGACTTCGGCGTGGGCCGCCACCTCTCCCCCGAGCAGGAACTGCAGCTCTACCACCACTACGGAATCGACGTCTCGGCCCCCACGGAATCCCCTCCTCCGGACCGCGACTTCGGCCGGATCGCGGGCTCCGACGAACCGGAATCCCCCGCCTGAGACCCGTACGACGACTGCCCCTCCTCGCCGTCGTCCGCCCCGGCCACGAGCGGCAGCGGCTCCCCCGGCTCCAGCAGCGGATCGTCACTCCGGAACGTCCGCACCCGCCCCGGCGGCGACCACGGCGTCTCGAACCGCACCGTGACCCGGCCCAGGCCGCTCCCCTGCACCCAGCCGGGCCCGAACTCCGCGTGCCGCACGTCGTGCCCGGCCAGCCAGCGCCGCTCAGCCGGGGCCTCGACGGCCGCCTCCTGCGCCGGCACGGCCTCCTCGGCCTCCCGGCCCGCCGCCTCCGCCACAGCCTCCTCCTCGCCCCGCTCCAGCCGCTCCTGTTCCTCCTTCGCCTGGGCCGCCTGGGCCGCCTGGGCCGCTTGCGCGAACAGGTCCTCCTGCGTGAAGTCGGCGAGCCCGGACACGCCCACCCCGAGCAGCCGCACCCCGCCGGTGGTGTCCACTGCGTCGAGCAGCCGCGCGGCCGCTTCCCGTACGACACCGGGGTCGTCCGTGGGCCCACGGAGCGTCTCGGATCTGGTCAGCGTCGAGAAGTCGTACCTCCTGACCTTCAGGACCACCGTCCGGCCCGAGTGGCCGCCCGCCCGCAGCCGCTGCACGCACCGCTCCGCGAGCCGGTCCACCTCAAGGCGGACCCGCACCCGGTCGTGGATGTCGATGTCGAAGGTGTCCTCCACCGACACCGACTTCGTGTCCCGCTCGGCCACCACGGGCCGCTCGTCCCGCGCCAGCGCCATCTCGTACAGATGCATGCCGTGCGCCTTGCCCAGGAGCCGTACCAGCTCGTCCTCCCCCGCCTCGGCGATCTCCGCGACGGTGGTGATCCCCGCCCGCCGCAGATGGTCCCCGGTCACCGGCCCGACCCCGGGCAGCGTGCGCACCGACATCGGCCCGAGCAGCTCCCGCTCCGTGCCGGGCACGATCAGGCGCAGCCCGTCCGGCTTGGCCTCCTCCGAGGCGATCTTCGCCAGCATCTTGGACGCCGCGAGCCCCACCGACCCCGTCAGCCCCGTCACCGCGCGTATGTCCACCCGCAGCCGCTCCCCCACAGCCCGGGCGGACGGCTCGTCCGAGGCCACCCCGCCGGCCTCCAGATCCACGAACGCCTCGTCGAGGCTGAGCGGCTCCACCAACGGGGAAAGTCCTCTGAGCAGCTCCATGACCTGCTCGCTGATGTCCCGGTAGAGCCCGAAGCGCGGCACGAGATACGCGGCGTTCGGCGCCAGCCTGCGCGCCTGCCCCATCGGCATCGCCGAGTGCACCCCGAACCGCCGCGCCTCGTACGACGCCGTGGCCACCACACCACGCGGCCCGAGCCCGCCCACGACCACGGCTTTTCCGCGCAGGCTGGGCTTGGCCGCCTGCTCCGCCGATGCGTAGAAGGCATCCATGTCCAGATGCAGAATCGTGGGCGCCAGTCTCACAAGACCGATGCTGCCCTACGCCACTGACAATGCGGCGCCGCCAGGGCACCCACAATCGCGTAAGCCCCCGTCAGACGGCGCGATTACGGCGCCGCGCCAGCTCGTCCGTCGGGTTGTGCCCGATGAGCGTCTCGCCGGTGTCGATGCGCTCACCGTGCAACTGCGACAGCGCCGCTTCCACGTCCCGCCACACCACGCCCACGGCGATCCCGAAGACCCCCTGGCCGCCCTGGAGCAGATCCACGACCTCGTCGGGCGAGGAGCACTCGTAGACCGTCGCACCGTCGCTCATGAGCGTCATCCGCTCCAGGTCCGCGAACCCGCGGTCCCGCAGGTGCTGGACCGTCGTCCGGATGTTCTGCAGCGAGACACCGGTGTCCAGAAAGCGCTTCACGATCTTGAGGAGGACCACGTCGCGGAAGCTGTAGAGCCGCTGGGTCCCCGATCCGTACGCAGGCCGCACGCTGGGCTCCACCAGGCCCGTACGCGCCCAGTAGTCCAGCTGTCGGTAGGTGATGCCGGCTGCCGCACACGCGGTCGGTCCCCTGTACCCCACAGAATCCGGCGCCACGTCCACCCCACTCAGCGCAGGCCGCTGCGGCCCCTGCCCGACTGCCCTGCCGTGGAGCGGATACGGCCCGCTCTCTCCCGGAATCCGTCCGGAAGCTCCCCCAGCCGTACCGTCGCCGCTGCTTCTCACGCCGACCTCCGTCCTTGACCTGCCTTCTCGACGGTAGGCAGTACCCATGGGTGCGTCAACGAACGCCACACTCCCCAGGCCGAGTGATAATCACCCTGAGAGTGGTTTCCGGTGCGCGAACGCCGGGAAAGGCTGGCCGAATGGTCTGACAGGCCCGCCTGAGCGGCGCTTCACTGGCTGTTGGTGCCGAAATCCTCCGGCGAGATCTGGTCGAGGAACTCGCGGAACTTCTCCACTTCGTCCTCCTGCTCGTCCGGAATCGCGATCCCCGCGTCATCGAGCACACCGTCACTGCCGTAGATCGGCGTACCGGTGCGCAGCGCGAGCGCTATGGCGTCGGACGGACGGGCGGAGACCTCGACCCCGCTGGCGAACACCAGCTCCGCGTAGAAGACGCCTTCTCGCAGGTCCGTGATGCGCACTTCCGTGAGTTCCTGCCCCACGGCCTCCAGCACGTCCTTGAAAAGGTCGTGTGTCAGCGGCCTGGCAGGCGCCATCCCCTGCTGTGCGAAGGCGATCGCGGTCGCCTCCCCTGGTCCGATCCAGATGGGGAGGTACCGATCGCCTCCCACTTCACGCAGGAGCACGATCGGTTGGTTGGAGGGCATTTCGACCCGGACACCGACGACGTCGAGCTCATTCACACAGCAACCCTAGGACCTGCCCGGCCGGTTTGGGTAGTCGGGCCGCCTCCGACTCAGTGCAGCCGCACCCGCAACGCGGTCTGCACGAGCGCCGAATGCAGCCGTACCGTCAGGCTCGCCAGCTCTTTCGTACGCGCTTCCGCATGCGCTCTGGTCTGCGGATTACGGTGCCTGCGCAGCGGCGCGACCACCTGCTCGACCAGGCCCGCCTCACGCTCCGCCGAGGCCCGCATCGCCCGCAGATGCCTGGGCTCGATCCCGAAATCCCCGAGCTGCGAGAGCAGCCGGGCCACCTGCACGGCCTCGATGTCGTACCCGCCGTCCGCCACTGGCGTGATCAGGCCGTACGACTCCCAGTCGTCGAGCTGCTCCCCGCTGACCTCCGCCGCCGCCAGGAACTCCGCCCGCCCGACCAGCGCCGCGGCGTGCACCACGACCTCCGGAAGGTCGTCGGAGGGGTCCGCGGGCCCCCGCTGCGGCCCCACGGAGGGCAGCTGTACGGCCTCGCCGCGCTCTACGGCGTCCAGGTGCTCCTTGATGACCCGCAGCGGCAGATAGTGGTCGCGCTGCATCCGCAGCACCTGAGCCAGCCGCTCGACGTCCTCAGTGCTGAACTTCCGGTACCCGGACGGTGTGCGCTGCGGCTCGACGAGCCCCTCGGACTCCAGGAAGCGAATCTTGGAGATGGTGACCTCGGGGAACTCGTCGCGCAGCTGATGGAGCACCGAACCGATGCTCACCAGGCGACCGCCCGCGGTGGCGGTGCCGGAATCGGCACCGCCCCTCGGTGATTGACGCATGAACCTTCCCTGGAGTGCTCCCCCGGGCGGAGCCAGGGGGAGGGTCAGATGCTCCGCTGGCTCCCGTAGAACACCAGCCGGTACTTACCGATCTGCACCTCGTCGCCGTTCGACAGCAGGACCGAGTCGATCCGCTCCCGGTTGACGTACGTGCCGTTGAGGCTGCCCACGTCGGAGACGGTGAAGTTGCCGTCGGCGCCGCGGCGGAACTCGACATGGCTGCGCGACACCGTCACGTCGTCCAGGAAGATGTCGCTCTGCGGGTGCCGGCCGGCCGTCGTCAGCTCTCCGTCGAGGAGGAAGCGGCTGCCCGAGTTCGGACCGCGGCGCACCACCAGGAGGGCCGAGCCGAGCGGCAGCGCGTCCACAGCGGCCTGCGCCTCCGGGGACAGCGCGGGGGACTGCGTCTGCCCCGTCGCCTCCGCGTCGTACGCCTCGATACCGGAGATCGAGATCGTCGACGTCGTCTCCGAGGGGCGCTCCGCGGCCGCGCCCGCGCGCAGCGGCGAACCGCAGTTGGAACAGAACCTGCTGGCCTCGGCGTTCCGATGCCCGCACCTGGTACAAACCGGCAAGGCCGACATGGACGGATCCTCCTGCCGCGCGGCGTCGGATGCGTACGGGCCGGACGCAAACTCTCCACCCGTACTTGAGGTTGACGGTTCTCCGAAACCTATGCGGCCGGACGCCGCAGGGTCAACAGAAGACGCGCCCCGGCCGCCCGAAAGGTCCCCGCTGCCGCCGGACACCTCATCGCGGAACAACGGCCGGTCGGCGCCCTGCGCCTCGGCCTGGTGCGGCGCACGGTGCCGAGCGGTGGCGTCGCCACCGTCCTCTCGGCCACTCTTGCCGAACAACTTCGCAAACAACTTCACGGGCGATTCCCCTTGACCGAAACAGACCCGCCCGTGGGGCAGGACGAACCCTGAATGCTCACACCGGCGTACATCGGGAACACGGACGTACTCATACTCACAACGTCCGTAACCACCCGACAGTTTCCACCACGCACCAAACTTCCGATGCGTCGACCCCCCGCTACCACTTGTCCCTGCACAACTGCCTTCATCCACCCCCGCCTCACTAGGAGGACGACCGAGCGTAGTCAGGACGATTCGCCCGTCGCAAGGCATCCACGACGATCTTCTCGGCCTGTGCCACGGCGACCGTGGCCTGCTCCTTCTCGAGCGTCTGCACCACGCCACCGGGGATGTTCAGCGCGGGCTCCAGGTCCTTGGGCTTGCCGATGACCTTGAAACGGTACGGCGACGCCACCTTGCGTCCGTCCACGCGCACACCCCCTTCCGCATCCTCCAGATAAGTGCTTGCCACCACCCGTACGTCGTTGATCTGGATCGCCTCCGCACCGGCCGCGCGCAGCTCCTGGATCGCGTCGAGCAGCATGTCCGCCTCGACGGCGCCGCGCGCGTCAGTCACGGTCAGCGTGATGCCCGGTCCCTGGGCCGCCACCGTGCCCGCGAGCACGCCCAGTTGCCGCTCCTTCTCGATCGTCTGCTTGCGCGCCTCCTCGGCCTGGTCCGAGCTGTTCTCCAACTCGGTGCGCTGGTCGTCGAGACGCTGCTTCTCGTCCTCTAGACGCTGAGTACGGTCGTCGAGTTCATCGAGGATGCGGACGAGATCTTCCTGCCGCGCCCCGCGCAGAGCACTGCTCTCGCTGTTGGAGGCCACCTGGATGGCCAGACCGAGCCCGAGCACGAACAGCAGCAGCGCCACGGTGAGTTGGGCCCGCGACACCTTCGGCGGCCACAGGCTCCGAGCGAGGCGCCGGCGGCCGCTCTGCTCTTCCTCCCCGCCGGCCGGGTCGGCCGCACTCGGCTCGCCGCCCGGTCCGCCGCCGCTCGCCTCGGCGGTGGCCTCCGCTGTTGCCTCCGCTGTTGCCTCGCCCCCGTTCCCCGTGTGCTTCTCGGCACCCTTGTCCGTGCTGTTCTCCCTGTCCTTCTCAGCGCCCTTGGCCGCGCTCGCGGCCGGCTGAGCGTCCTCGGCGCCTTCGCCGGACGGCTTGTTGGGCTCCTCGGGGGGCAGTGCGCTCCTCATCGGCCTCACGCCCGGAACACGTGCCGCCGGATCGCGGCAGCGTTGGAGAAGATCCGGATACCGAGCACGACCACGACACCCGTCGAAAGCTGCGCGCCCACGCCCAGCTTGTCGCCCAGGAACACGATCAGCGCGGCCACGACCACGTTGGAGAGGAAGGAGACGACGAACACCTTGTCGTCGAAGATCCCGTCGAGCATCGCGCGCAGGCCACCGAACACCGCGTCGAGTGCCGCCACGACGGCGATCGGAAGATACGGCTCGACCACCGCGGGAACCTCTGGCCGGACCAACAGTCCGACCACGACTCCCACGACGAGGCCCAGTACGGCGATCACGATGTGCCCTTTCCTGCTTGTGGCTCGGCATTGCGCACGATCAGGCTCGGCGCGGCGGGCAGCCGCACCTCGTCCTCCACGTAGATGCGCGCCCTGATGTTGAAGTTCTCCTGCAGCGCGTGCAGATACTGACCGTCGACGCTGTCCTGGAAATCCGTGCTCAACTGCTGCCCGTTCCCCACGGCGAGCACCGTGTACGGGGGCACCAGCGGCTTGTTGTCGACCAGTATGGCGTCGCCCGCCGCGCGGATCGCCGACAGCGAGGTCAGCCGCTGCCCGTTGATGGAGATGGCCTCCGCGCCGGACTGCCAGAGGCCGTTGACGACCTGCTGCATATCGCGGTCACGCACCCGGCCGTTGTCGGAGAAACCGCTGCTCTCACGCGGCCCGCCCCCGCCCTGCTCGGTGTCCTTCGCGTCGTCGACGACCAGGCGGATTCCCGGCCCGTACACCTCGGTCGCACCCGAGAGCAGAGCCGTCAACTCTCCCTTGTCGCCACCGTGCTTCTGCAGTGCGGCGCGCTGCCGCTCGCCGACGTCCTCGCGCAGCGCGTCGACGTCGGCCTCGATCTTCTCGGCGGCCTCGGTCTCGCGCTCGATGCGGTCGATGAGCTCCTCGCGCTCCTTGGCGACAACCGGTGCCGCTATCCGCGCCTGTGCCGCCCCGACCGTCACGATCAGAGCGGCCAGCACCAGGCCGAGCGCAAGGCCCAGCTTCGCCCGCAGCGTACGCGGCAGACCTCCGCTGCCCTCCGCCTGCTTGCGCGCCGCCGCCTCCGCGTAACCGTCGTCGAGGCTGTGGTCCATCACATTGGTGAGCAGCGACATCGAAGCGTCCGGGCGCGAGGGCGGGGAGGGCGTGCTCCAAACGGGGGGCTGCGGCATGCCGCACATCGTCGCACGTCGCGCCCCGTACCTCCGAATGGCCCCACCGGCGTGGGGGGGGGGGGGGCCGGCCCCCCGCCCCCCCCCCCCCCCCCCCCCCCCGCCCACCCCCCCCCCCCGCCCCCCGGCATCGCCGACATCACGGCGAT
>NZ_JASCIS010000077.1 GCF_029968015.1 Streptomyces luteolus | reverse complement strand
GTGCCATGGCGAGTGCTTCCTGTCCAGGTGCGCTGGGCCCTGTGGGACCACTTTGCGTCGGTGCTGATGGCGAAAACAAAAAGACCCCTCGCGGAACGCGAGAGGTCTGCGTGCTGGCGGTGAGCCGCCTGGGAGGGATCGCCCCCAGGTCATCTCGGTGCCGGCACGCTGCCGCTAATAATGAGCTGGCGCTGCATGGAGGTCATCTTCACATGCTCGCACCACCGCGGACACCGCCATCTCACTGATCGGACAACTCGTCCGGGCGTGCGCAGTCAGCCGACGGCTTGGAACAGAACTGCCAGCGCCAGTGCGGCAGTTCATGATGCACCGGGCACGGGGCGGCCGGATCGGGGCCGCCCCGATGAGCCGCGGCGGGGCAAGTGCTTCGGGTGGCCCCAGTCTGCGATCTTGCCGCGGTGCCCTCCAGGACACTCTGCTGGGTGAGGTGTTGGGTGCTGGGGGGCCGACAAATAGTGGGACAGGGGCAGCGAGGGAGCCGCAGCGAGCGTCCGTGGCCCCCCGGGCTACGCGGCGGCCGCCCTGCCGCGGGTCGGTTTCGGGCGGCCGGCCGCCGGAACCGCCATCTCGCCGTGTCTGCCGACGAGTTCGCCGGTCGGTGACGCGGTCTTGGGCCGCGGCCCCGTCCATCAGCCCGCCCGGCATCCGGGACGCCGAAGTGGTGGCGGGCTCACAGCACCTCCCGCCAAGCCCGCAGTGCCAGATGGAGTGGCAGTGCGCGCGGGGTCCCCGTCGGGTCGCCGCCAAGGAGGTCGAAGGCGCGTTGCAGGCGGGAGTAGAGGGACTGCCGCTGCAGGTGCAGGTCGGCCGCCGCGCGGGTCTTGTTGAAGCCGGAGTCGAAGTACGAACTCAGCGTGGTGAGGAGCAGGTCGCGCTCCTCGTCGCGCAGGGTGAGCAGCAGCCCCAGCTGTTCGCGTACGAGCTGCTCCGCCGAGGCGCGGAACGCGTCGTCGTCGAGCAGGATCCGCTCAACGCCCCGCTCGGTCGCGTCGGCGACGCCGCCCGAGAACGCGCAGCCTGGACGTGGCAGACACTCCGTTGCCGCCCGCAACGAGGCTGCGGCGTCGGCCAGTTCGGGCAGTACGGGACCGATCGCGACCGCCGTACGGTCGTCGGTGCACCACTCGGAGAGCGCCGCAATCAGGCGGGGCCGGACCCCGCTTGCGGCCCGTTGCGAGGCACGCAACGAGATCAGCGCGTGCACGGCGAGCGGGGACGGCATGTCGACCGCGATCCGCCCGTGCCGGGCGAGTACGGAGTCCAGGCCTCGGAGCGCGGCCGGGGTCCGAGCCGCCTGCACCGCGACCGCCACCACCGGGGCGTCAGGCGGGAAGCCGAGTGAAGCGCCGAGGCGGCGGATGCGCTGCGGATGGGCACTGCTGCCTGCGGCAAGCCGGACCAGTTCGCTCGCAGCCAGCTCCTGTGTGCCGGGCGGCCGGGTGCGCAGCAGCGCCAGCTGCAGCGCCTCCACCGCCCGGTCCTGAGCCAGTTCGAGCAGAGCGACATCGGCCTCGGCGTCCGGGTAGAGCACGAGCGTGGCTGTGGGCACCCCGCGGATCGCCAGCGGCGCCTCCATACCGCCTTCGCATCCCGACAGTTCGAGCTCCGGCCGACCCTCGGGGCTGCTCGTCGCGATCACCCGGCCGACGGCGTCGAACAGCGCCGCCCCGGCCACGACATGCCGTACGAGCGTGTCCAGGACCTCCTGTACACCACCGCCGTCGGCGAGGCTCCCGGACATCGCGTGGGACAGCACGCCCGCTGACCGCAGCCGCACCACGGAGTCGTCCACCAGGCTCGCGTTGATCACCTCGGCGACCTCCACGAAGGGGACGACCCGCCGCAGCTCGACCACCGGGAAGCCGAGGGCGGACGCCTCGGCGAGCAGCGCCGGCGGTACGGCGGACAGCTCCCCGCCGGTCTCGATCGCGACGCCCGCCACTGCGCGCTCCGCCAGACCCCTCGCGTAGGACCGCAGTTGGTCAGCGCTCGCATGCGCCAGCGTGGTGCCGCCGGTGAGCAGCAGCTCGCCCCCGCGCAGCAGCGGCGCGATGGTGAGGACCTCGCTGGAGTGGATCCAGCGCACGGCCCGCTCCAGACCTTCCGAACCCGTGAGGATCCGAGGCCTGGCCGGAGCGAGGCTGGGATGGGCTAGGACTCGCGACACCGTCATCCGCATGACGGTTTGTGTAGCACTTCCCGCCGTCTGTGCGACAGATCGTGCGTTGGCCTGTGTGACGCACGACACCAGGATGACCGGCAAGCAGGGCGACCCGGCCGTGCCGCCCGGCCCTGTGCCAGGAGCCAGCCCCGTTGGGAGTCAACCGATGCCAGAGTCCCCACCCCCTCAGCAGTCCCCATCTCCTCAGCCGTCCGCCCATGACATCGAGGGCACGCTGCAGCCCGTACCGGAGAGCGCGCGGACCGCCAGCGTCTCCGGGCAGTTCTGGATCTGGTGCGGGGCGAACATCGCGCCCATCAACTGGGTCCTCGGCGCACTCGGCGTGCATCTCGGCCTGGGCCTCGCAGACACGCTGCTCGTGCTGGTCGTCGGCAACCTCATCGGCATGGCGTTCTTCGGGGTGTTCGTCCTCCTGGGGCAGCGCACCGGCGTGACCGGCATGGTCCTCGGCCGGGCGGCCTTCGGGCGCCGCGGCAACTATCTGCCCGCCGCCATCCAGGCGCTGCTCGCCGTCGGCTGGTGCTCGGTCAACACCTGGATCATCCTCGACCTGGTCATGGCACTGCTCGGCCGCCTCGGCCTGGTCGACCCGCTGCAGGCCAACCACGCCTGGAAGCTGGGGGTGGCCGCTCTGATCATGGGGATCCAGGTGGTTATCTCCTGGGTCGGCTACCGCGCGATATCCGCCTTCGAACGCTGGACCGTGCCGCCCACCATCGTGGTCCTGGTGGCGATGTCGGTGGCCGCGTGGTTCTTCCTCGACATCGACTGGTCGTACGCGGGACCGCCCGGCCAGGTGCTCACCGGCCCGGACCGGTTCGCCGCCATGACGGCCGTGATGACCGCCATCGGCATCGGCTGGGGCATCACCTGGTTCACGTACGCCGCCGACTACTCGCGCTTCGTCAGCCACAGCATGCCCCGGCGCAAGCTCTATCTGGCCAGCACGCTCGGCCAGTTCGTGCCCGTCGTCTGGCTCGGCGTCCTCGGCGCGACGCTCGCCACCAAGAACGGCGACGTCGACCCCGGGCGGCTGATCGTGGAGAACTTCGGCGCCCTGGCCGTACCCGTGCTGCTGCTCGTCCTGCACGGGCCGATCGCCACCAACATCCTCAACATCTACACCTTCACCGTCGCCGCCCAGGCCCTCGACATCAAGGTGCACCGGCGCACTCTGAGCAGCGTCGTCGGGGTCCTCTCCATGGGCGTCGTGGTCTTCTTCGTGTACCAGTCCGACTTCGCCGCCGTTCTCGACACCTGGTTGGTCGGCCTGGTCGCCTGGGTCTCCTCCTGGGGCGGCATCATGCTCGTCCACTACGGTCGCATCGACCGCGGCACGGCGGGTGTCGAGCGCCTCTTCGACCCCGTCGGCACCCGTCGGCTGCCCGACGTGAACTGGGCGGGCCTCGCCGCTTTCGCCGCCGGTGTCTTCGCCACCTGGCTCTTCATGTACGGGCTGATCCCACCGTTCCAGGGTCCGGCCGCCGTCGCCCTCGGCGGCGTCGACCTGTCCTGGCTGGCCGGCGGCCTCACCAGTGCGGGCGTCTACGCCGTACTCGGCCCACGCGCCGCCCGCCGCACCCCGACCCCACCTCCGAATCCTGCTGCCTCCGACCGTCCCGCCTCCCCCGTACCGGAAAGGCTCGACGATGAACTTCCCCTGGCCTGAGGGCCGCCGCGCAGCCGCCGCGTTCACCTTCGACGTGGACGCCGAGTCCTGCGTCCTCGCTCACGACCCGGCGGCTTCCTCTCGGATGTCCCTGATGTCCCATCAGGCGTACGGGCCGCGCGTGGGCGTCCCCCGGCTGCTGCGGCTGCTGCGGCGCCTAGATGTGCGGGCCACCTTCTTCGTCCCGGGCTTCACTGCCGACACGTACCCCGACTTGGTGCGCACGATCGTCGACGACGGCCACGAAGTCGCACACCACGGCTACCTCCACGAGCCGATGCGCGGCATAGACGCGGGGACAGAGGCGGACTACCTGGACCGCGGCCTGGAGGCCCTGGACCGGGCCGGCGCACGCCCGGTCGGCTACCGGGCTCCCTGGTGGGAGATGAACTGGCACACCCCGGACCTGCTCATCGAGCGCGGCTTCGCCTACGACTCCAGCCTCCTCGACGGCGACGTCCCCTACCGTCTGCACGGCCGCGCCGAGCCCGGCGACCTGGTCGAGATACCCGTCGACTGGAGCCTCGACGACTGGGAGCAGTACGCGTTCTTCCCGGGCTGGACCGGCAGCGGCGTGATCGAGAGCCCGAGCAAGGCACACGAGATGTGGCTGCTCGAAGCGGAGGCGCAGCACGCCGAGGGCGGCTGCTTCGTCCTCACCAACCACCCGTTCCTCTCCGGCCGGCCGGCCCGGGCCGCCGCCCTGGAACGGCTGATCTCCGATGTCCGCGCCCTGGACGGCATGTGGGTCACCACACTTGCCGAGATCGCTGCCCACACGGCGAGCACGGTCACCGAGATCCGGCGCATCGAGCGCATCGAGGCACCCGAGAAGTACGCGCCGCGGCCGACGGGCCCGACCGCCGGCTGACGTTCCCTCTCCTCGGCAGGCAACTCCCGTACCGCGCAGGGCAGTACGGGAGTTGCGCCGCGCCGTAGGGGCCGGCAGTTACGTGTCGTGTCCTGGCCGGTGCCCGCCCAACCGCTGCGTCACCTGGTCCGCCGCCTCGCGCGCGGCCTCGCCGAGGATCGGCAGCTGGTCGGGGGAGACCCGGAAGCGCGGCGCCGAGATGAGCAACGTGGCGGCCACGTCGCCCCGGTGGTCGAAGACCGGCGCGGCCACGCCGACCTCCTGCAGCGAGGTCTCCCCGTAGTTGGCGGCGTACCCCCGCTCGCGCACCTCGTCGAGCCGCGCCAGGTACGCGTCGAGCGCCGCGTCGTCCGTGACCGGGAGGACCAGGGCGCCGCCGGTCAGCAGGGCTCGCACGGCGGGGGTGGGCAGTTGGGCGAGGAAGACCTGGACGGACGAGCTGGCCGCGGTGGTGTAGCGGGTGCCGAGCGGGGTGGTGTGCTTGACCTCGTGGTGGCTGGGCACCTGCTCGACGCAGACTGCCTCCGACCCGTTCCACAGCATCAGAGCCGAGGTCTCGCCGGTACGGCGGCTCAGCTCGCGCAGCACCGGGTACGCGACGCGTCGTACGTCGAGGTCGGCCAGGAGCGGTCCTGCCATGGCGATGACGCCGAGGCCGAGGCGGAAGCGCCGGGTCTCCGGGTCCCGTTCGACGAGCCCGTCGAGCTCCAGGGTGGCGAGGATGCGGGAGACGGTGCTCTTGTGCAGGCCGACCCGTGCGGCGATCTCGGTGACGCCGAGCAGCGGCTCGTCAGCGCTGAAGCTGAGCAGTACGGAGATGCCGTTGTGGAGCACGGAGATGCCGCGGTTCTCGCCCGCGCCGTCGGTCGTCTTGTCCGTGTGAGTGTCTGCCATGGTGCGCCCATCCTGCCGCATGGTCGTACGCGCGATGCCGCACCGTCCCGCTCGGGACGATGCGGCACCGCGCGCTCACTGTCGCCGATCGGGCGTCAGGCGCCCAGGATGTTGTGCTCCGGGCCGAACGGGAACTTGGTGATGTTCTCGGCGCCGGCCTCGCCGACGACGAGGATGTCGTGCTCGCGGTACCCGCCCGCGCCGGGCTCGCCCTCGGGCACCATCAGCATCGGCTCCATGGACACCACCATGCCGGGCTCCAGGACGGTGTCGATGTCCTCGCGGAGTTCCAGGCCCGCCTCGCGGCCGTAGTAGTGGGACAGCACGCCGAAGGAGTGGCCGTAGCCGAAGGTGCGGTTGGGCAGCAGGCCGTGGCCGACGTAGATCTCGTTGAGGGCGCGGGCGATCTCGGCGCAGCTGATGCCGGGCTTGATCAGCTCCAGGCCGCGGCGGTGCACCTCGACGTTGATCTCCCACAGCTGCAGCGAGCGGGCGTCCGGCTCGCCGTAGAACAGCGTCCGCTCAAGGGCCGTGTAGTAGCCGGAGATCATCGGGAAGCAGTTGAGGCTGAGGATGTCCCCGCGGCGCACAGGGCGGGTGGTCGGCCAGTTGTGCGCGCCATCGGTGTTGATGCCCGACTGGAACCACACCCAGGTGTCGCGGATCTCGGTGTGCGGGTGCGCGCGGGCGATCTCGCGGATCATCGCCTGGCTGCCCGCGAGCGCCACCTCGTACTCCGCAACCCCCTCGGTGATCGCCGCGCGCACCGCCTCGCCGCCGAGGTCGCCGATGCGTGCGCCCTCCTTGATGAGGGCGATCTCCTCGTCCGACTTGACCATCCGCTCCCGCATGGTCGCCGCCGCGATGTCGGTGAACTCGGCGCCGGAGAAGGCGTCCTGGAACTTCCGCAGTTGGTCCAGCGGCAGGCTGTCGTGCTCGACGCCGATGCGGCGGGGGGAGATCGCCCGCTGCTTCAGGGTCTCGCGGATGGCGTGCACGTAGTTGTCGCGCTGCCAGTCGGTGTAGACGAGGTTGTCCCCGTAGCAGCGCCGCCAGGGCATGCCGGCGTCGATGTTCGCGGTGACCGTGATCTGGTCGTCCGCGGTGACGATCAGCGCGTACGGGCGCCCGAAGGCCGTGAACAGGAAGTCGGAGTAGTACTTGATGTTCTGGTACGAGGTGAACAGGGCGACGTCGATGTCACCCTGGGCCATCACCTTGCGCAGCCCGGCCAGGCGCCGCTCCATCTCGGCGTCGGAGAAGGTCAGTTGCTCCTTCTCGCCGTTGCGGATGAGCTTCAGGCGCTGGAGGTCGGTGACGGACATGGGTGCTCCTTCTCGTGGTTGAGGTGCGGTGTGGTGCGATGCCGCCGGCCGGGGCCGGCCGGGGCGGGGGAGTGGTCAGACGGGGGCTCATTCCTCGCGGAGCGGCTGACGTGCGGTCTCGCGCGCGGCGAGTACGGCCGCGAGGGAGACCAGTGCCGCGGCGGCCAGATACCAGGCCGGTGCGAGCGGGCTGCCGGTCCAGGAGATGAGCAGCGTGCCGACGAAGGCCGCAGTACCGCCGAACGTCGCATTGGCCAGGTTGAAGCTGATGGCGAAGCCGCTGTAGCGGACCCGGGTCGGGAACTGCTCGGCGAGGAAGCTGGGAAGGGTGCCGTCGTTGAGCGCGAGCATGCCGCCGAGCAACACCTGGACCGCGATGACGGTCAGCAGCCCGGCCCCGTCCAGCAGCAGGAACGCCGGCACGGTCCCCAGGGCGAACAGGACGGAGGCGCCGATCAGCAGCTTCTTCCGGCCGAACCGGTCCGAGGCAAGGCCGGTGCAGAAGACGAAGACGATGTAGACCGTGAGCGCGACGGTGGTGGCGAGGAACGACGCGGTGGCGTCGACGCCGAGCTCCTCCGAGAGGTACGTCGGCATGTAGCTGAGCAGCATGTAGAAGGCGACCGCGTTCAGCACGGTGGCCCCCATCGCGAGCAACAGCGGGCGCCGGTTGGTCCGCAGCATCTCCCTGGCCGGCGTCCGGGTGACCTCCTGCTGCCCCTCAAGGGCGCGGAACGCCGGGGTGTCCTCCAGACGCAGCCGGATGTACCGGCCGATCAGGCCCATGGGCGCGGCCAGGAGGAACGGCAGCCGCCAGCCCCAGCTCTGCATCTGCTCTGCGGACAGCAGATCGGTGAGTAGCGCCGCGAGCAGCGAACCGAGCAGCAGTCCCGTCGCGGTGCTGGCCGGGACGACGGAGGCGTAGAGCCCGCGTCGGCCCTCGGGCGCGTACTCCACGAGGAAGGCGGAGGCGCCCGCGTACTCGCCGGAGGCCGAGAAGCCCTGCACGATCCGTACAGCGAGCAGCAGTAGCGGCGCGAGCAGCCCGACGGCCTCATAGCTGGGCAGCAGGGCGATGCAGAAGGTCGCCACGGACATGATCACGATGGACAGCGAGAGCGCGCTGCGCCGCCCGACCCGGTCGCCGATGTGCCCCCACACGAACCCGCCGAGCGGCCGCACGAGGAACGAGAGGGCGAACACGCTGAACGTCGCGAGGAGGGCAGTGGTGCGGTCGGTGGCCGGAAAGAAGACCGTCGAGATGGTCGCCGCCAGGTAGCCGTACGCGGCGTAGTCGAACCACTCGACGAAGTTACCGATGAAACTGGCGGCGACCACCCGACGACGCGTCCCGGTGTCGGTCCCCGTGCCGGTGTCCGGCGGGACGGTGGAGTTGCTCATGGAACCTCGCTCCCATGCATCAATGTTGCGCGACAAGCAACAATGGGAGCCACTATGGGAATGCAGGTTCAGGCTGTCAAGAGAAATGGCAAGGACTGCTGCGCATGAGGCACCGTAGTTGCTTGCAGTGCAACAAGCGGGGGTGTGAGGTAACGCCTCTGCCTCCTATGTCACCGTGCAACGCGTCCAGGCCCCCGCCAGGACCATCCCTGCTCTTGACCGGTGCTGCCCAACTGCCGCCGCGGGCACAGCAGTTGGAGAGGGGGCGCGCTGCCTGGACGGGGTCGCGATTGTCGACGCACGCCACCTGGTAGAGGGCGACGATGCCGTGGCTGATCGCCTCAGACAGCGTCAACCTGTGGGTCAAGTGTGGTCGGTCAGTGGATCTAGGTAGGGAGTGTGCCTGCGGACTGGGGCTTCTCCGGTTGACTGGGTGATCTTCCGGCCGGGCCGCTTCAAGTGCCGTGTAGGGCGTACCTGTTCCTGCGCTCGGTGCTGCTGCCGTGGCGTGGCCTGGGATCTTGGTGGGTGCTTTGCAGGTTGATTGGGTGAGTTCTTGTTGTCGGTGCAGATCTACTGCCGGGCGGTAAGGCAGCCGGGGCTTCCGCGCATGTCCCGGGTGCGGCCCGGTCTGTGGACTCGGCTCGGCCCTGCTGTTATCGGCTTGGTGCTCATTGCTGTCGTGCGGGCAGCGGTATCTGCGCCAGGTCCTGCCCGGGCGCGACAGTGCCGCTGAAGCCGCCTGGGGCGCGGCGGCGTCTTGCTGGACTGACGGTGGGGCTTGCGTCGGTGGCAGTGGGAGTCTGGTCCGCTCCCTCGCGCACCGGCGGACCACCATGATCGGGATGGGCTCCGCGCTCGGCACCGGCCGCAAGGTATCGACTCCAGCGAACGACTCTGCCGCCGTAGGTGGGTCACCGAACGCACCGTGTCCTCGCTGACCGGCTACTGCAGACTCAACCACCGCTATGAGCGGAAACCGGGCAACTACCTGGGTGTTCTCGGACTTGCAGCCGCGCTCTGCTGCTACAAACGCTTCCTCGAACTGACCATGTGGGACACGGTCTTACTCCGGCAACGCCTCTACCTGCACTGAGGCGCGGTGAGGCGCGGATTTTCAAAAGCTGCGGTGCTCAAGGGGAGTTGGCGGTTCAACTCCCTCAGTCGCCGCCGCCCTCGCCGCAACTCTCGCCGGTACCCCCGCTGTACCCGGCGCCGCCACTTCGGTCGACGCCGTGCTTCCGTTTGTACTCCCGCCAATCCTTCTGCTGCCGGTTCCACACCTGCTTACTCATGCCCTTGGGGCGCTGAGGAGGCCGAGGAGCGGGGGGTAAATCCTTGGTGGTGACGAGAATGAACACAACGAATCCGACGATTAGCGCCAGCACTAGAAATCCCAGAAACCCGCCAGCCGTCATGCCGCCCCCCGGTGGTCGCTCGGCGATTCTCATCGCGAGTGTGACAGCTCCGGGCGGGCCGATGCTACCAACTCGGGCTTCTCGACTTGCCTGGGGCCGTCGGTGGGCCGTCCGACAGGATCGGCGACGACCTACAACGGCCAACTACCACTGACCCCGCTGCAGCTCAGAGGCCGTTCTGGGAGCGCGCCTCAGGTCCCAATCCCGTTCGTGAGTTGAGGCGTTGTCTGGTCATGGGTGGGGTGATGTTGGGAGATGGTCCGATGTGGATTGAGCCGTTCGCCGGTGCCCGGCACAGTTCGGAGTGGTGACATCCAGCGGGGCCGGCCGCGGCGATTGCCGCTGGAAGACCGAGGGTTGTTGGTGGCTACGTACTGGCACACCAACTTGACATTGCGCCAAGGGGCGCCACTGTTCGGGATGTCGAGGTCGGCCGCGGACCGGATCCTGGACCATCTGGCGATCTCCCTGGCCCGCTGGAGACGGGAGACGCCGTGTACATCGTGGACGGCACACTGGTACCCACCCGGGACAGGAACATCGCAGCTTCGAGCAAGAACTATCGCTAATCGACGAATCTGCAGGTCGTCATCGATGCCAACGCAGCCCGGTGGTGTCTATCGGGGATCCGCTGCCCGGTAGCCGCAACGACTGCCCGGCCCACACGGAATCGGTATTCACCAGGCAGTCGGCGTCGCAGGTGTCCACATCATGGCGCTCACGGTCCGACAGAATCTGATGCCCGTCCGGAGGGAGGCCAAGTCGGCTGGCGCCGTGCGCATGCGGCGAGCCCGCGGGCAACCACGGGGGTGATTCTCGCTGCCACGTTGCACACAGGCGACGAACCGCCGTACCAGCGCGGCACAGCGCGAGCACGAAGCCGTGTGCAATCAGGGCGACCAATGCGGATCAGCCCACCGCGGCATTCGCGGTTCGTGGTGTGAACCCGGCCATCGCGCCTGCCGCCGTCAGCAATTGCTGACCGCCGATATGGCTGTGGCCACCACCCCTGTAATCCACAGCCTCCCCGCTCCTCGTTCCCGTAGGCCGCCACCTCGGCCCTTGCCTGCCCTCAGCCTGCGAACAATGCGTCGGCGTGGTGGATCAGGCCCGGCGCGGCGGGTTGAGCCGGACCCATCGCCCGTGGTCGTCCCGATCATTCATTCCTGGGTGCAGGGGTTTTGAGGTGGGCGAAGACGACGGTGTTTTCTGTGTACTGCTTGTTGCTGTGGTCGTAGCTGCCGCCGCAGGTGATCAGGCGTAGTTGGGGGTCGAGGGTGTCGGCGTACACCCGGTCGTCGGGGAAGTCGTCGCGGGGGAAGTTGTCGACGTTGTCGACGTTGTCGACGAGGAACGTGGCGGTGGTGCCGTCTTCGCGCTTGATGGCGATCTCGTCGCCCGGGTCCAGCGTGCTGAGGCGGGCGAAGACGGCGGGCTTGGTGGTGGTGTCGAGGTGGCCGGCGACGATTGCGGTGCCGCGCTCGCCCGGGGAGGGGCCGGCAGCGAACCAGCCGGCCAGGTTCGTGTCGTCAGCCGGTGGGGCGTTCAGGCGCCCGGAGGGGCCGATGGCCAGTTCGGTGAAGGGGGCGTCCACATCGATGGTGGGGATGAGCAGACGTGTGGGCGCCGAGCGAGGCAGTGCAGGGCTGGCAGCCGTGCTGCTGGGAGTGGCCGCGGGCGTGGACGGTGGGCGCGGGCTTGCTGCGGGCGCCGGGGCGGGCGGCGAGGGAGCCCACGCTGTGCCGGTCCAGCCGAACGCGACGACGACCAGCACAACGGGCGCGAACCACGCCGGCAGACGGGACAGTCGCGTACCGGCCAGTTCGGGCTGTCCCGAGTCGGCCACTGAACGGATCTTCATGCCGCAGCACCTCAGCCAGCGAAAGGGGAAAGGAGGACACCCACCTGGGTCCGGCGCCTCCAGCGTGCGGCCGCAGCTCCTCCGCGAGCCGCCCACCCGCACGCTGTGACACGCCGGACCTCAGGGTCAGGCAGCGTCGCGGCCGGTGCGCCGGCGCAGCATGAACATTCCCGCGCCCAACCCTCCCAGGAGCGCCAGTCCGCCGGCCGTCGTCACGCCGGAGGAGGACAGACCGCCACCGCCCGTGTGCATACCACCCTTGGGCTTGTCCTCGTGGTCCTTCTTGTCGTGGTCGCGGCTGTAGGAGTGGTCGTCCTTGTCCCCGTTGCCAGCGCTGGAAGTGCTGGAGGCGTACGCCCCAGGGGCTGCGATGGCGAGGGCCGCTGTGACGGTGGCAGCGGCGAGGAGGGTGCGTGCAGTACGCATGAAGGATCCTTCCGTCGCAGGCTGCGGCAGCTGACCTGTTGTCAGCTTGTGATGAACGCAGCGGCGACACGGTTACCGCCAGCCAGATATGACCGGCCCACCACTCGGGCTGGTAAGTGGGTGAAGCCCTGTCCGGTGAACGGATGAGGCACGGGCGTGTCCACCCCTCGCATGGCGCCACAGCCAGCTAATGGTCCTCCCGCTCTTCGACGCCCCCTGCAGACCCTGCCACACGCCCAACACCGCCTGGTGTAGGCAGATTTACAACCCACGCGCATCAATGGTGAAGCGACGGCCGGCGCACGCGTATCCAGCGGCTTCAGAGTCGCGAGACAGCCCTTAGGGAATGGTCAGAGACCCGACGCGGCTCGTGGGATCGAAGACGCGCAGCCCCTTGATCATGGTGTGGGCCATCAGCAGATGACCACGCTCGTTGGGGTGCAGCCCGTCTCCCAGGAGGCGGGCCGGTGGTGTACTGCCGTATTCGTTGGTCCAGTGGGCGAAGTGGTCGATCAGCACCACGTCTTGTTGCTTCGCGACGTCGCGCATGGTCTGGGCACAGTCGGCGAGAGCCGCGCGCCCGGGCCATGTTCCGGTGTTGACCGGATTGGGTGTCTGGAGCAGTGGGATGGCCGGTCCCGGCAACGCGCGGATCGACGAGATCAGTTTGAGGAGATTCGCCCGGTACTCGGCCACCCCAATGCCGGTGGTGGCGACGTCGTTCGTGCCCAGCATGACGGAGACCACGCGGGGGGAGAAAGCGGAGACCCGATCCGCGAACTTGGCGGTGAGGTCGCTCGTGGTGCTGCCGCTGACCCCGGTGTCGATGACGAAGTCGCTGTTCTTGGGCTTGCCCAGCTCCCACCGGACGCGCTCCTGGAAGTGCTCGACGTAGCTGCGCCAGCCTTGGGTCCACAGCGCGCCGTGAGTGATGCTGTCGCCTGTGACCACCCACGTGGCGGGGGTGTCGGAGTTGAGGATCGCCGAGATCCTCCCGAAGTCCGCTACATCGACCCGGACGCTCTGGGTGGCCATCTGCCGCTCGGTCAGGGCCTGGTCGTACACGGCGACACGCCGGATGCTGCCGGTGAAGAACCACTCGCCGCCCGGGTGGTCGCTGTCGACGTTCCGGGCGATGTTGAGCGAGGTGAGGCCGGATATCTTGGAGAAGAAGGTGCCGGGCGCCACGGAGTGGACGGGGCGGCCGTCGGCGTAGAAGGTCGTCCTGCCGCCCGAGACGGCGACGGCCGCCGTGTGCCACTGGCCGTCGTCGTACAGGGTGCGGGTCATGTGGTTCTGCTGGAGAACTCCCTTGTTCCGGGCGGAGAACTGCAGCGCACCGTCGCTGATGCTCAACGTGATGTTGCTCGCGGTGTTCGTCGGATCCGACGCGCTGAGCAGCGTCATCGCCTGCGCGCGATTCGTCGTTTTGAAAGTTACGAGGATGGTCCCGGCGCTCAGGTCTTTGACAGCTCCCGCCCTGGCGGACAAGTCGGTGTACGTCTGCCCGTTGTACGCCGTCTCGCTCTGGTGGTCCAGCACAGGCGTCGCTGCCGTGGCGGCGACCGCGCGGCCGGTGACCGCCGTGGACGACAGCAGTGCGCCTGCCGCCACCAGAACTGATCGTCTTCGCAACGGATTCCTCTTTCGTCGGGTGGTGGGGATCCCGCCCTCCAGTGCTCGCTTGCGTGAGCGGGCACTGGAGGGCGGGAGAGGATGAGCGCGTCAGTCCGGGTCAGGGAGTGCGCTTGCCTTCGGGCACGGCCGGTGCTCGGAGCACGGTGAGTTCGGCCGCGCTGGTGAACGGGCCGTTGTTCGTAGCCGACAGCGCGCGGAAGCGAATGTGCCGGGCGGTCGTCGCCTTGAAGGTGACCTCCTTCTCGGTCTGGTCGTCGGTGAAGCTCCCGGTGGCGACCGTGCGCCAGGTCTGCCCGTCGTCACTCACGCTGAACTCGTAGTCGCGCACCCGGCCGTTGGCGCCGCCGTCCTGCCGCGGGAGGTAGCGGAACCCGGCGAGGGGATGCCGGCCGCCGGTGTCCACGGTGACCTCGTGCGGCGGTTCGGCGGGTGTGGGGGAGTAGGCCGTGTGCCAGTGCGTGTACGGGTTGTCGTCGAGCACGTTGGCCGCAGCACCTGACTCCGCGGAAGTCTCCTCACTGTCCACAGATGTCACTCGCATACGCGCCTTGGGCAGCGCGGTCGGCTCGTGCGGGGACGGGCCCCCGATGGCGTCGGCCCGTGCGAAGAACTCCCACACCGTGGCCGAACGAGGACCGCCCCAGCTGCGTTCTGCGAGGACTTGGAGCGGGCGCCGGGCGAAGAAGTCGAACCACTCGGGGCTCTGCTCCTCGGCTTTGTCGGACCAGCGGGCGACCTTGTATCCGCTGACGTTGTCGGGCATGGGGAACGTGTAGTCCTCGTAGAGCGACTGCACATCGACGTACCCGTAGTCGCCGGGTTTCCGCCCGAAGCCGGGGGAGACGTAGAGGCGCTGCTCCGGGGTTGCGACCACTCGGTACCCCTGCTCGGCGAGGGCAGAGGGATCGTCGCTGACCCAGGTGTCGATCACGATGTTCTTGTCCGGGGCGATACTGCTCTTCTGCCCGTAGACGTTCCACCACTCCCACGCCTCGGTCGTCTTGCCGTGGCTGCGGACCTGGCGGTTGAGCGTGTTGAGGAAGTCCACGAACACGTCGCCGGCATAGGCGAAGTCGCGTTCCTTCTGGTAGGCGACCAGCTCAGGGCAGGCGTTCTTCGCGTCGTCGTAACCGATCTCGTCGCCGCCGACGTGGAACGTCCGGCTGTCGAACATCGGAATGATCTCGTCGAGCAGGTCGTGGACGAAGCGGCGGGTGTGTTCCTTGGTGATGTCGAGGGTCCAGCCGCCCAATTCGCCGCCCGGCCACTGCGCCTTGTCCATCGACTCGCAGGAGAAGCGCAGTTTCGGGTCGTAAGCCGTGATCGGGGTGGCGTGCCCCGGAAGGTCGACCTCCGGGATGATCTCGACGTGGTAGCGGCGGGCGTAGTCCTGCAACTCCCGCAGGTCGGCGGCCGAGTACGACTCCTTCGCGGCGAGTCCGGGAAACCTCTCCGTCTGGATGCGGAAGCCGCGCCAGTCGGTCAGATGCAGATGGAAGGTGTTGAGCTTCTGCCAGGCCATCTGTCGTATCTGCGACTTGAGGTAGGTCATGGGGTAGTACTTGCGACCCACGTCGAGCATCTGGGCGCGCTGCCCCATGCGCGGCCAGTCCCGGGCCGTGCCCTTGGCGATACGGGTGCGCTCAGGGTCGGTCTTCAGGATCTGCTGCACCGTCTGCGTGCCGTAGAAGACGCCGGTTCGGGTGGGGGCCTCGATGGTCAGGGAGGCCGACGACGTCAGCCGGTAGCCTTCCGTGCCGAGGCCACGGTCGTTCGAGCGAGCAGTGAGGACCACGTCCCCCCGACGAGCGGACCCTGTCGCCACGGGGATCGTGCGTCCCGACAGGGCGGACAGATCGGTGGCGAAGGTCCGTGCGGTCTCCTTCAGTTCACCGGCCTCCGCCCGGCTGACGAGAATCCGGGTGCCGTCGGTCAGCCGCCAGTCACCTCGGCCGCCTTGCCACTCCCGAAGACTGGGCAGCACTGCGGGCGCCGGGTTGACCTTGTGCGTCCGGGGCGTCGAGACCTGTGCGTCTGCGGCGGCCGCCAGGGAAGGCGACGTCGCGGCGAGAGGGACGAGCAGCGCGCCGAGGGCCAGCGCGGCCAGAGCGCGCGTAGCCCGGTGCGGGCGCCCGATCCGGCTGGTGGGGCCCTTCATCGCAGGTCCACGCGGTCGCCGGAGACCGCGGCGGTGGTGCGCCGACCGTCGGGGGCGGCGCCGCTCAGCGTGAGCTCGGGAGTGAAGTGCCCCCGCTCCACATCGGCGTCGGTGACGGTGGCCTTGGCCGTGCGGCAGACGTAGGACTGGCCGGCCGCCAGGCTGGAGTAGCGGCAACTGGGCAGGTTGCTCATGTTGCCGGTCACGGTGACGTCCGTGAGCGTCGTGTTGCCCGTGTTGGTGACCCGAGTCCAGTACGTCATCACATCGCCGACGACTCCCGGGCCGCCTGCCGCGTCGTAATGGTCGAGCGTGGGGAGCGCAGAGAGCGACGGCTGTGCGGGGGCCGCCGGGTCAGCCGTGACGCGGACCGAACCGACCCCGGAGGAGTGGGTGTTCCCGATTCGGTAGTCGGCGCTCACCGGGACGGTGCCGGTCGCGGTCCTGGGAGCCGTCACCCGCACCGTCACCTCAGCGGACTTGCCCGGTGCGATCCGTGGCACAGCGGCCGTGCCACGAGAGGTCCAGCCCGCCGGGAGTTTCAGACTCACTGTGCCGGGTGCGGTGGTCTTCTGGGTCTGATTCGCGACGGTGACGGAGATGTCGGCGCTCTTACCTGCGGCGAGCTGTTCCGGTGCCTGGACGGTGACCGGGGCGCAGACCCCGCCCAGCCACTCGCGATCGAAACCCGCGTACGTCATGTAGCGGTACCCGGCCCGCTCGTAGAGCATGCCGACACGGTCGTCTGGCAGCGCGGTGATCGTGGAGTATCCGGCGGCGCCCGGCTCGACCACGCGCTTGATGGGCCAGGTCTTTCCGTCGTCGCAGGACATCTTGACCGTGAGGTTGCGCCGCATCCCGTCGTCCTCGGTGTTGCTGAACACCAGCCACTTCGACCGCGGGTCGGAAGCGGGGGCGTCGGGTGCCAAGCGCATGATGGCGCCGTTGTTGGCGGGATCGGTCAACTGGGCGTCCGGTCGGAGCCGGTCGTACGTGACACCGCCGTCCCGGGAGAGGGCGACCTTGCGGTAGGGCGCGGAGCGGGTGTTGAGCATGACGGTGCCGTCGGAGAGCTCAACGGTCTTGTTCTCGTCGGCGCCCGGCCCGACGAGCTCGCCCATGTGCCAGGTCTCGCCGTGGTCGTCGCTGTAGGCGCTGGCAGCGTAGTTACCACCGTTGTGGCGGACGACGTACTGCTGCATGAGACGCCCGGCGTGCTTGCCGTGCCGCAGCTGGATGCCTTCTCCAGAGGCGGCGAACACCCCGCCCCAGCCAGGGGTCTTGATCTGCGAGGTGATCCGGCGGTGCTTCCAGGTGCGCCCGTCGTCGTCTGAGTAGCTGTAGTCGGTGTGCAGCACATCCGGGTCGTCGTGGTCGGTCCCCGGGCCTGAACCGGCATAGCCCTGGTTGACGGAGGCCGCGTGGAAGAGGAAGACACGGCCGGTCTCGCGGTCCACGAGCAGGCTGGGGTCCCCGTACCCGCGAGGCGAGGCTTCCTGGCGGACAATCTGCTGCTGCTTCCAGGTACGGCCGCCGTCGGTGCTCCGTCTGACCACGAGCGCGATGTTGCTGGGTACGTCGGCCATGTTCGGCCGCCCGTCGTACGCGGCGATCAGCGTGCCGTCGACGGTCGTGGTGAGCGCGGGGATGCGGTACTGAGGGAAGCCTCCCTTGCCCCGGTCTGCCAGGTCCTCTTGCACGAGACGGCTCGCATGACTGGAGCCTGACGGTCCATCGGCCTGCGTCGGCACGGCCGCGAAGCCGGTCAGAACGGCGGTCGCGAGCAGCCCGGTGAATCGACGTTTCATGAAGCGGAATCCCCTTCCCGGGTCCGGTGCGCGCGCTGCGAGCGCTTCAACAGCGGACCTATGACGTCAGATGTCCATGTGCGCCGGAACGTATAGTGGTGTAGACCACACGTCAAGGTCTCGCGCGTCCGGCCCCGGAGTCCCGGCTCAGACACCAGCCGTAACGCAGGGGTGTTCACGCGCTCTCCGCCGTAGCGGCTTGCTCGTCGTGTTCGCGCAGCATCCGCATGACGGTGGCGGGCAAGGGGGTGCTGACCCTTCTTCGTGCCGGTTAGATGACGCGTCGTTTTGGCGATGCCGCTCAGGTTCATCACTTGGTTTCGCGTAGGTGCAGGGCCGAGGACGGCATGGACTCGTCGGTGGCGCCCGCGCCGCCGATGGTCTTGCCGCGCCTGCCGTCGGAGGCGTGGCTTTCGAGGGTGCGGTCGCGGATGTACTCGCGTTCCAACCCGGACATGCCCACGAGTGCGGTGAACACGATGCGGGACGGGTCGTGCGAGCCCTTCAGCTCTCCGGTGAGGAACTCCAGTCGGACCTCGCTCGCCTTCAGTTCCTCGCCGAGCGCGGCGAGTTCGATGCCGCGCCGAGCCGCTTGTGCTCGTGGATGAAGAGGGTCATGGCGGCGCCGGAGAAGCGGATCTTCCCGGCAAGCTTCATGGCGGCCTCCAGCTCCGGCCGTTTCGTGGCACGGGCGTAGCCAAGGCGGACGCGCTCGACTGACCGCAAAGCCGACCAACCGTCGTTGGCTCGGCGGAGGCACGGTGCGCCGAAGCGGGCAGCGTCACTTGGCTGCGGTTCAGGGCCGGCTTCGCGAGCCACGGCCAGGGCTTCGGTATGCACGTTGGCGGACTGCTTTCCGTGGTGGAGACGGGCCTCAACACCAACTGACCTGCAAGCTGGGCTAGTTCGGATAAGTCCAACTCGGCGCGCTCGGTCTGGTCCTCAACGCCATCGTGCTCTGAACCAGTCGCTACATCGACGCCGCCGTCGCTCAGCTCAAGGACGAGGGCCACGAGATACCCGAGGAGGACATCGCCCGGCTCTCCCCGCTCAAGCACCGAAACCTCAACCTGCTCGGCCGCACCAGCTTCACCGCCTCTACCCCGGCCGGCGCCCTGCGCCCGCTGCGCGACCCGGACGCGGCCGAGCTCGGGCTCGACGAGGACGACGAGGAGACGGGCTGGCGGCTGTGATGCCCCCGGCGCTGAACTGCCCGGAGCGGCTCCGGCGCTTATCGTGAAAGAGCACGTGATCGACATAGCGTCGCGGGCAGGTGGCATGGCGAACGCATCCGAGATCGACTACGAGGTGGTCTTCCAGTCGCTGCCGAGCGCGGTGGCCCTGTTCACCACGGATTTTGTGTACGCCGACGTCAATGAGGCGTTCCTGCGCATGCTAGGGCGCACCCGTGACCAGGTGGTGGGCCGTTTCCTGTCTGATGCTTTCCCCGACGACCCCGAGGTCCCCGCGGTGACGGGCATGCGCAAGCTGCAGGATTCCCTGCGGTGGGTAGCCGCCACCGGGGAGCGTGACGCCATGACACTGCACCGCTACGACGTGGAGTCTCTGGACCGGCCCGGGGTGTGGGAGGAGCGGTACTGGAGTGCAGTCTGCGTGCCCGTCTTCGGCCCGGACGAGCGGGTGGCGCTGCTGCTGCACTGGGAAGAGGACATCACCGAGCTGATCCGCACGCGCAGTGGCTGAGGCGGCAGAGGCCGGGCGAGCGAACTGGAGACCGAGCTGTACACCCGGGCCCGGGAGCTGCAGGAGGTCAACGAACGGCTGCGTCAGGCCCACGCCCGCGAACGTGAAGTCGCCCTGCGCCTGCAGGAGGCGATGCTGCCCGTCCTCAGGCATCTGAGCCATCACCGCGCAGCGGCGCGCTACCTCCCGGCGGCCGGGGCCCTGAACGTGTGCGGGGACTGGTACGACCTGGTCGAGCTGCCTGACGACCGCATCGCGCTGGCCGTAGGCGACGTCGTCGGCCACGGTCTGGCCGCCGCCGGCGTCATGGGCCAGTTGCGCAGTGCCCTCGGCGCCGCTTCCCGCGTCGCCGACGGGCCCGCCCGGGCCCTGGACGTCCTCGGCCTGTACGCCCGCTCGGTCGACGGCGCGGAGTCGACCACGGCGGTCCTGGCCGTCATCGACTGCACCAAGCGCACCATTGCCTACAGCAGCGCCGGCCACCCTCCGCCGGCCCTGCTGCACCCCGACGGGGCCGTGGACTTCCTCGACCAGGCCACCGACCCCCCGCTCGGTGCCCGCCTCGAACACATACCCCGCCCCCAGGCCGAGACTGCGTTCACCGAGGGGGCCACCCTTGTGCTCTACACCGACGGGCTGATCGAACGCCGCGGCGAGGACATCGATGGCGGTCTGGCTCGGCTTGCCGGCTCCCTCACCCGCCACCAGGGAGCCGACCCCGAAACTCTGTCCGACGCCCTCCTGGCCGACCTGATCCCGCCTGCCGGTGCCACCGACGACACCGCCTTGGTCGTCCTTCGCCTGTGACGCAGGCGGCCACCATGGTCTCCCCGGCTCCGCCACAAGGAGCCGACCACCGGCTTTGGTACTGCCGCCTAACCGGCAGGAAACCGTCCGGGTCACAGCAGCACCTGCACGGATCCGGCCCAAGGACCGTCAGGGCCCGCCCCCGTTATCTTCTTCGCGGTCCTGCAAGAGGGCCGCTGGCCTTCGGGCCCGGCATGACTGTGTCCCCCTGTCGAG
>NZ_JASCIS010000076.1 GCF_029968015.1 Streptomyces luteolus | reverse complement strand
CGGTCGTGCGGGAGCGCCGGGGCCGGCCGACGTGCGGGGCGCGGCGGGCGGTGTCGGGGACCGGACGGTCGTACACCCGGACCCTGAGCAGCGCCCAGACGCCCGCCGCCACCGCGAGGAACAGCGGGAGCGCGGCGAGCGGGCCCCAGGCGCCGCGGTGCATCAGGACCCCGGTGAGCGTCCCGGCGAAGGCGGTGGCCCCGAGCACCACCGCCGCCCCGGGCACGGTGAAGCCGACACGGCGCAGCCGGTGCGCGATGTGGTCGGTGCCGCCGATCAGCAGCGGCCGGCCCGCGCGGCGGCGGGCGAGCGCGACGAGGACGGTGTCGGCGAGGCCCACCACGGTCAGCGCGACCAGGCCGACGGCGCCGGGCAGCGGTTCGTGGCCGGTGTGCACGAGCACGGTGGCGCAGGCGAGCACGAAGCCGGTGAACAGGGAGCCGCAGTTGCCAGGGAAGATCCGCGCGGGGTGCCAGTTCTGCGTGAGGAACCCGGTGAGGGCGGCCGCGAGCACGCAGAGGAGCAGCGCGAGTCCGCTCAGCCCCTCGGCGGCGGCGCAGAGCGCGAGCCCGAGCGCGGTGACGACGCCGACGACGCCCATCGCACCGTCCGCGTTGTCGATCAGGTTGAAGGAGTTGGTGACGAGCACGATCCAGCCGACCGCGAGCACCCCGGCGGCCGGGGTGAGGCCGCTCGCCCAGACCACGGCGACGGCGGCCCCGGCCTCGACGATCAGGCGCGGCCGTACGCCGAGCGGGCGGAGGTCGTCGACGAAGCCGAGGAGGGCGACCGCCCCGGCGGCGCAGAGGAGTACGGCGATTCCGGGGCCGAGCGGTGCGTAGCCGGTGCAGACCACGGTGACCGTGCCCGCGACTACGGCGAGGCCGCCGGTGTGCGGGGTGGCGCGGGCGTGCGTCTTGCGGCCGCCGGGCCGGTCGACGAGGCCGCCGGGCCGGTCGACGAGGCCGCCGGGCCGGTCGACGAGGCCGCCGGGCCGGTCGACAAGGCCGCCGGGCCGGTCGACAAGGCCGCCGGGCCGGTCGACAAGGCCGGTGCGCAGGCCGAGCAGGCGTACGCAGGTGGTGAGCACGGCGGTCAGGAGCACGGCCACGACGGTGGCCACGATTCCGTAGAGCATGGGCGTCCTCCCGTCGGACCCCGCGACGGCGTGACGGGGCAGGGCGAGCGAGCAATAAGCTAGTTCGCTATAGACCTATTTGTCGCGAATAACACGAATTACTGCCCACGGAAAGTCGACGCCGACGGAAAGCGCACTCAGGGTTGCCTGAGCGACGCAGATCACCGCACCCCTGGCTACAGTGCGGCTCAATAAGTGGGTAGTCTCAGACGGACTGCATAAGTTACCGCTTAGTAATCACCTGGTAGTCAACGACGAGACCCCCCTCGCAGGCCCGAGGAGCCCCCAAATGCAACTCGCCGCGATCATCGTGTCGCTGGTTCTGATCGTGGTCGGCGTGGCCCTGTTCGTCCGCGCCCTCCTGCAGATCTACAACTTCATGCGGCTCGGCCAGAACGTGCCCGCGGGCACCCGCACCGACGAGCCGGTGCAGCGCACCGCCACCGTGGCCAGGGAGTTCTTCGGCCATACCCGGATGAACCGCTGGGGCATCGTCGGTGTCGCGCACTGGTTCGTGGCGGTGGGCTTCTTCTCGCTGCTCCTGACGATCGTCAACGCCTTCGGCCAGCTGTTCAAGGCCGACTGGCTGCTGCCGATCATCGGCGAGTGGGCGCCGTACAACGTCTTCGTCGAGTTCCTCGGCACCATGACCGTGCTCGGCATCCTGACGCTGATCGTGATCCGCCAGCTCAGCAAGCCGAACAAGCCGGGCCGCAAGTCCCGCTTCGCGGGCTCCAACGCGGGTCAGGCGTACTTCGTCGAGGCCGTCATCCTCATCGTCGGCGTCTGCATCTTCATGCTGCACGCCCTCGAAGGCGCCCAGCACCACGTGGACAGCTACGAGGCGTCCTTCTTCATCTCGTACCCGGTGGTCCACGCGCTGGAGGGGCTCGACCTCTCCACGCTGCAGAACCTCACGTACTTCTTCGCCGGGCTGAAGATCGCGACCTCCTTCATCTGGATGATCACGGTCGCCCTGAAGACCGACATGGGTGTCGCCTGGCACCGGTTCCTCGCCTTCCCGAACATCTGGTTCAAGCGGAACGCCACCGGCGAGACCTCGCTCGGCGCGCTGCTTCCGATGACCTCGGGCGGCAAGGAGATCGACTTCGAGGACCCGGGCGAGGACGACACCTTCGGCGTCAGCCAGGTCGAGCAGTTCTCCTGGAAGGGCCTCCTTGACTTTTCTACGTGTACGGAGTGCGGGCGCTGCCAGTCGCAGTGCCCCGCCTGGAACACGGGTAAGCCGCTCTCCCCGAAGCTGCTGATCATGTCGCTGCGCGACCACGCGCACGCCAAGGCCCCGTACCTGCTCGCCGGTGGCGGGAAGTCCATGGAGGGCGAGGAGAAGGCCTCGGCCGAGCAGCTCGCCGACGTACCGGCCGCGGCCCTCGCGGAGGCCGAGCGTCCGCTGATCGGCACCGTCGAGGCTGTGTCCATCAACGGCTCCGCCGTGGGCGGCGTCATCGACCCGGACGTGCTGTGGTCCTGCACCACCTGCGGCGCCTGTGTCGAGCAGTGCCCGGTGGACATCGAGCACGTCGACCACATCGTCGACATGCGCCGCTACCAGGTGATGATCGAGTCCGCGTTCCCGTCCGAGGCGGGCACGATGCTCAAGAACCTGGAGAAGAAGGGCAACCCCTGGGGCCTGGCGAAGAAGCAGCGCCTGGAGTGGACCAAGGAGGTCGACTTCGAGGTGCCGGTCGTCGGCAAGACGATCGACGACCTCACCGAGGTCGAGTACCTCTACTGGGTCGGCTGCGCCGGTGCCCTGGAGGACCGGGCCAAGAAGACCACCAAGGCCTTCGCCGAGCTGCTGCACATGGCGGGCGTCAAGTTCGCGATCATGGGCGGCGACGAGAAGTGCACCGGTGACTCCGCCCGCCGCCTCGGCAACGAGCCCCTGTTCCAGGAGCTCGGCATGGAGAACGTGGCTACTTTGAACGCCGCGTTCGGCGAGGACGACGAGGACGAGACGACTCGTAAGCCCAAGGCCGCGAAGAAGATCGTCGCGACCTGCCCGCACTGCCTCAACACCCTCGGCAACGAGTACCCGCAGCTCGGCGGCGACTACGAGGTCATCCACCACACCCAGCTGCTCCAGCACCTCATCGACGAGGGCAAGCTCATCCCCGTCACCCCGGTCGAGGGTCTGATCACCTACCACGACCCCTGCTACCTGGGCCGCCACAACAAGATCTACACGCCCCCGCGCGAGATCATCGGCAAGGTCCCGGGCCTCAGGAACGAGGAGATGCACCGCCACAAGGAGCGCGGCTTCTGCTGCGGCGCCGGCGGCGCCCGGATGTGGATGGAAGAGCGCATCGGCAAGCGCATCAACACGGAACGTGTGGACGAGGCGCTGTCGTTGAACCCGGACATCGTCTCCACCGCCTGCCCGTTCTGCCTCGTCATGCTGACGGACTCCGTCAACGGCAAGAAGAACGACGGCAAGGCCAAGGAGTCCCTCCAGGTCGTCGACGTCTCGCAGCTGCTGCTCGAATCGGTCAAGACGCCCGCCGAAGACCCGCCTCCGGCGGGCGAGGCCGAGTCGGAGGACGCGCCCGAGCCCGAGCCGGTGAAGTAACCGGTCGTACGCGCGAGTTGAGGGGGCCGCCCAAGGGGGCGGCCCCCTTCGCCGTAGGGTCATGTCCTTCTCGTCGTACGTGGTTCTCGTCGTAAGTGGTTCTCGTCGTAAGTGGTTCTCGTGGTGGTGGAGGGGTGGGGTGGGTCATGGGTGAGGACCGGAGACCCGGGGCCGCAACAGCCGTACGGGGCGCAACGGCCGTACGGGGCGCGGCGCTCGCGCTGAGCTGCGCGCTGCTGCTCACGGCGTGCAGTGGTGGTACGGAACCGGCGCCCCGAGCCACGGCCTCCGCGAAGCAGGCCGACACGGTCCCGCTGCTCCCCGTACCGCACGGCGACGGCAGTGAACTCGCCGCGCGCGGGGACGACTTCAACGGCGACGGCCTGCGGGACCTGGTCCTCGACGACCTCGTGCACGACAGCCACGGTGACGACGCGGGCATCGGCATCGCGTACAGCACCCGCGGCGGTGTCCCCGACGGGCGCGCCCGGCAGCTGCTCGCCCCCGCCGACGTGGCCGCGCCCACCGCGGGCCAGCTGCCCGCCGCCTTCGACGCCGCGGCCACCTGCGACCTGGACGCGGACGGCTTCACCGACCTGGTCGTGGCCACCGACCCGCCGTACGACGGCATCGGCAGGCCGCCCGTACCGCTGCAGCTGCTCTTCGGCTCGCCCGGCGGGCTCACCGGGAAGGCCGTGAAACTCGTCATCCCCGGCCCGGCGCGGTACGGCAACGAGTGGTCGGACCAGCCGGTGTGCGGCGACTTCGACGGGGACGGCCGCGACGACCTGGTGGTGCACGCGAGCAACGCGCAGATCAGCTTTCTGCGGGGCCCGTTCGCCAAGTCCGGCACGCGGCGCGGCGCCCCGCGCTCCGGCAAGCTCCTGGACGCCCCCGGCACGGTCCTTCGCGGCCCCGCCCTTGACGTGAACCGGGACGGCCGCGACGACTTCGTGGTCCGCGCCTCGGGCGGTACGTCACGCAGCAGCCTCGTCCTCGGCGGCCCGGCCGGGCCCACGCGGACCGGGGCGACGTTCCCGGCCGGGCGCGACCTGGTGTTCGGCCGGTTCGGGTGGGCGCCCGCCATGGACGCGGCGATCGCGACCCGGGACCGGGTCGGGCTGCGCTTCGACGTGCCGGGCACCCGCCGCGCCCGCCTCGACACCCGCGCCGCCACGCTGCACACCGGCGACCTCGACGGCGACGGCCGCGCCGAACTCGTCGTCGGCACCGGCGGCTCGACCGGCCCGTACCTCCACACCGGCGGTACGCGCGGCCCCGCGCCCTCGGCCGTCCCGGTCCCGAGGACGAAGGCCGGCGGCACGAGGGACGTCGTCGCGGTCGCCGACTTCGACGGGGACGGGCTCGACGACCTCGTCCTGCGCACGCACCGGGGCGAGACCCGGGACGAGGTGGCGGTGTTCCGCGGTACGCGCGGCACGAAGAGCGGGCTCGCGGCGCGGCCCACTCGTACGTTCTCCACGGCGAGCTTTGTGGCGAGCTTCGTGGCGGGGGCGCGCGATGTCGGTGGCCGGACCTCCGGAGGTGTGAAGTGAGACCTCAACTGCCGTTCTTTTTGGGTGTGTTCGCGGTGTGCGGCGCGCTGCTGCTCACCGGGTGCGGTGGTTCCGAGGGTGACGGCAAGGGCGGCGCGCCGTCCCCCGGCTCGACCGTCCCGCCCGCCGGCAAGCCCGCCGCCTCCCCCGACCCCCTCGACCAGGCCGCCCTCAAGGACTTCAACGGCGACGGCCACGACGACTACGCGCGGGTCCTGTCGGCGCGCGGCAAGGACGGCGAGCGCACCCGCGGCACCCTCGTGGTCGTCTACGGCTCCCCGTCCGGCCTGCGCCCCGAGACCGCCGTACGCACCCCCGCAGCCGGTTCCCTCGCGGTCCTGGTCCGCGCCGACCTCGACAACGACGGCTACACCGACCTCGTCGGCCGCCGCGGCGAGCACCCGGACCCGGGAGAGGTGTTCGCGATGTACGGCGGCCCGCGCGGCCTCTCCGACCCCCAAGTCCTCGACGTACCGGACGAGTTCACTCCGCGCGCCGCCGGCGACTTCGACGGCGACGGCAGCACCGACCTGCTCGACGGCGGCCGCGGCGGCGACGGCGACCCGAGCGCGCTGCCCGGCCACGTCCGGGGCCGCCTCCTGCTCGGCCCCCTCGACCGCTCCGGCCGCGCCGCCCGCCAACTCGGTCTGGACGTGGGGCAACACGGGTACGCGAGCCCCGACGGCTTCCTCACCGGCGACTTCGACGGGGACCGGCGCAGCGACGTGATCATGACGTACGCGTACGACGCCGAGGAGGACGAGTCCGCGCCGGACGACCTCGTCCAGGTCGCGTACCACCGAGGCAGCCGGGACGGGCTCGTACCGGGACCGGAGGTGAGGCCTCCGCTCGCTGCGGCGATGGGCGACATCGACGACGGGCCGCGCGGCGGCACCGTGGGCGACGTCGACGGCGACGGCATCGACGACGTGGTGGCGATGGGCGAGAGCCCGGCGCGCGCGGGCCGCCTCACCGTGATCCACGGCGCGAAGGCGGGCCTCGGCCGCGGCCGCCCGGCCCAGGTGATCACCGGCGAGGGCACGCGGTGGGGCTTCGGCACGTCCGTCGGCGATGTCGACGGGGACGGCAGCGCGGATCTCCTCACCGGAAAACCGGGGTTCAGCCTGACCGCCACGGACCAGTTGATTCTGCTGCCTGGGGGGTCCGAGGGGACGGGGGATGGTGGCTCCGGCGGGTCCGGCGGGTCCGGCGGCTCCGGCGGGTCCGGCAGCTCCGGTGGCTCCGGCGGGTCCGGCGACTCCAGTGGCTCCAGTGGCTCCAGTGGCTCCGGTGACTCCGGTGACTCCGGCGGCTCCAGCGGCTCCGGTGACTCCGGCGGCTCCAGCGGCTCCAGCGGCTCCGGTGGCTCCAGCGGATTCCGGCTGTCCGACGCCCGGGTCGTCCCCGGCGACACCCCCGGACTGCCCGGCAACCCCGCGCCGTTCGACCTCGAACAGCCCGAGCTCCTCGACGTGAACGGCGACGACCGCCAGGACGCCGTGCTGTTCTCCTCGTACTGGAACAAGGGGCGCGGCGCGATCCTCGTCCTGCCCGGCACCGCGTCCGGCCTCGACACGAAGCACGTCCAGCACATCCGGCCGGAGGAGGTGGGCGTGCCGCTGCGGCTGAAGTAGCGGCCCGGCCCCAGGCTTCGGCACGCGGACACACAGGCACGCGGCACGCAGCACACGGCACCCGGCACCCGGCACCCGGCACCCGGCACGCAGGCACAACCCTTCGCGGGACAACCCTTCGCGGGCACAACCCTTGGGAAGCCTCACGAGTCACACCCCGGAAAGCCATACACCCCGCCCCTCCGGGAGTTGAAGTCCCTTGCGCGCCAAGCCCTTCGCCGTCACCGCGGCCGCGGCCGTCCTCGCCGCCGCGGGGCTCGCCCTGCCCCTCGCCGAGCCCGCCGCCGCGGCCACCGCGCTGCGCGACGACTTCAATGGCGACGGCTACCGCGACCTCGCCATCGGCACGCCCGCGGCGGGCGCCGTGACGGTGACGTACGGCTCCGCCTCCGGGCTCTCCCCGGCCCGCTCCGTGACGGTCACCCAGAACACCGCGGGCGTCCCCGGAGTCACCGAGCCCGAGGACGAGTTCGGCGAGAACGTCACCAGCGCGGACGTGGACGGCGACGGCCACGCGGACCTGATCGTCGGCGCCCCCGGCGAGCGCGTCGAGGGCAGGCCCGGCGGCTCGACGACCATCGTCCGGGGCGGCCCGAAGGGCTTCACGCGCGGCGGCAGCGTCCTGAACGCCCCCTCAGCCGACGACCTCCGCTTCGGCGAGGGCGCCTCCTTCATCGACCTCGACGGCGACGGCACCGGCAACCTCGTCGTCGTCAGCGCCAACCGCTTCTGGTGGTACGCCGACGGCGTCCCGGACGGCCCCGCCTTCGGTCTGGAGGGCGCGGGCCTGCCCGCCGACGTCCGCCTCGACGGTGTCGTCGGCGCCGACTTCACGGCGGGCGGCAACGGCGGCCAGTACGCGATCCACGGCACGCGCGGGGACGGCGGTGCCTACCTGGCACTCGTCCCCGGCGGCCCCGGCGACGTGGGCCTCGGCCTGCGGGTGCTCGCCGAGGGGGACGACGCGCGCGCCACCCGCGACGCGGCGGCCACCGGTGACGTGGACGACGACGGGCACCCCGACCTGATCACCGGCAACCGCGACGCCGGCTCGGTCACGGTCCACTACGGCTCCCCGGACGGCCTCGGCCTGGGCCGCGCCCCGCGGACGTACGACCAGGACAGCGCGGGTGTGCCCGGCGTCAGCGAGCCCGGCGACGCGTTCGGCGCCTCGGTGGGCGCGGGCGACGTGGACGGGGACGGCGACGCCGATGTGGCGATCGGCACACCCGGCGAGACCGTGGGCGCCCATGCGGGGGTCGGCAGCGTCGTACTCCTGCGGTCCGGCGCGGGCGGTCTCGGCTCGGGCGCCGCCTGGCACCAGGAGCGGACCGGCGTGCCCGGCGTCCCCGAGCAGGGCGACCGGTTCGGCTCGACCGTCCGCCTCGGGGACGTCAACGGCAACGGCCGCGCCGACCTCGCGGCGGCCGCGAGCGGCGAGGACATCGGCAGCTCGGCCGACGCGGGCGCGGTCTGGGTGCTGCGCGGCACGACCACGGGACTGACCACGTCGTACGCCACCTCCTTCAACGGATCCGACTTCGGCATCGGCGGCCCCGGCCGGCACTTCGGCGAGACACTGCACTGACCCTTCCGCACTGCCCCTCCCGCACTGCCCCTCCCGTCACTGCCCCTTCGCACTGACCCTTTCCGCGAGCCCGCGAGGCGACTCACCTGCCGCCCCTGAGAAGTCCCGGATCAGGTCCCCTAGGGGTTGTCACAGCTCGGCCGCAAAGCGTCCCCGATGCGACCACCGTCACACAGCACCCCTTCAGACCAGGTACGTTCGATTACGTGGCTGGATTCAGGATCGGACGCGGCCGGGACAACCGCTCCCAGGGCCCTCGCCCGCAACAACACCCGCAGCAGCAGCCGTACGGGCAGAACCCGCCGTACGGCGGCCCGCCCGCGCCCCCGTACCCGCAGCAGCAGTGGCCCCCCGCGGGCGGCGCGCCGCACGGCGGCCCCGGCGGGCACAGAGGCGGCCACGGCGGCGGTGCGCACGGCGAGCCCGAGTACTTCGGCGACCCCCACCAGCAGCCCCCGTACCCGCAGCAGGGCGCCCCGCACGACCCGTTCGCGGCGAACAACAACCCCGGGCACACCCAGGCCTTCTCCTTCGGCGAGGACCCGTACAGCCAGGGCGACACCTACCGCGCCGGCGCCGCAGCCGCCCCGGCTGGGCCGCGCCTGCACTGGAAGGAGCTGCTGAGCGGCATCGTCATGCGCCCCGGCCCGACCTTCCTGCAGATGCGGGACCACTCGATGTGGGGCCCGGCGCTGATCGTCACGTTCATCTACGGCCTGCTCGCGGTCTTCGGCTTCGACAACGCCCGCGAGGACGCGATCAACGCCACACTCGCGACGAGCGTCCCGATCGTCCTCACCACCGGCGTCGCCATCGTGATCAGCGCCCTGATGCTCGGCGCGGTCACGCACACCCTGGCCCGCCAGCTCGGCGGCGACGGCGCCTGGCAGCCGACGGTCGGCCTCTCGATGCTGATCATGTCCATCACGGACGCCCCGCGCCTGGTCTTCGCCATGTTCCTGGGCGGCGACGCCCCGCTGGTCCAGATCCTCGGCTGGGCGACCTGGGTCGCGGCCGGCGCCCTGTTCACCACGATGGTCAGCAAGTCCCACGACCTGGCCTGGCCGAAGGCCCTGGCCGCGTCCGCGATCCAGCTCCTCGCCCTGCTGTCGATCATCAAGCTGGGCACGTTCTGAGCGTAAGTACACGTAGGTACAAGAAAGGGCCGGCGGGAGAAATCCCACCGGCCCTTTCCCTTTCTTCAGGCGCGCTTTCTTCAGGCGCGCTCAGGCGTCGAGAACCTGACCCTCACGGCGTACGACGGGTGGCTCCACGCTCCACGGGAAATTGATCCAGTCGTCGGTGCGCTTCCACACGTACTCGCATTTCACCAGCGAATGCGACTTCTCGTAGACCACCGCGGAGCGGACCTCTGCGACGGCGTCGAGGCAGAAGTCGTGCACGAGCTTCAGGGTCTTGCCGGTGTCGGCGACGTCATCGGCGATCAGCACCTTCTTGTTGCTGAAGTCGATCGCGTTCGGCACGGGCGCCAGCATGACGGGCATTTCAAGGGTCGTACCGACCCCGGTGTAGAACTCCACATTCACCAGGTGGATGTTCTTGCAGTCGAGCGCGTACGCGAGACCGCCCGCCACGAACACGCCGCCGCGCGCGATGCTGAGCACTATGTCGGGCTGATACCCGTCATCGGCGATGGCCTGAGCCAGCTCGCGCACGGCCACACCGAACTTCTCGTACGTCAGATTCTCGCGCACGCCACCGACGTCACTCATACCGCTGCTCACACCTGCGTCCTGTGAAAGTTGAGATAGGAACGCGAAGCCGTCGGACCCCGCTGACCCTGATAACGCGACCCGTATCGCTCGCTGCCGTAAGGGAATTCAGCCGGGGAGCTGAGCCGGAACATGCACAGCTGCCCGATCTTCATTCCCGGCCACAACTTGATGGGCAGGGTCGCGAGATTGCTGAGCTCCAGCGTCACATGTCCGGAGAAACCGGGGTCGATGAACCCTGCGGTGGAATGCGTGACGAGCCCGAGCCGCCCGAGCGAACTCTTCCCCTCGAGCCGACTGGCCAGGTCATCGGGAAGGGAGATGACCTCGTACGTCGACGCGAGCACGAACTCACCGGGATGCAGAATGAACGGTTCATCCCCCTCCGGCTCCACCATCCGCGTCAGATCGGTCTGCTCGACGGCAGGGTCGATGTGCGGGTAGCGGTGGTTCTCGAACACCCGGAAGTAACGGTCAAGCCGCACGTCGACGCTCGAGGGCTGCACCATGGTTTCGTCGTACGGGTCGATCCGCACCCGCCCGGCATCGATCTCGGCCCGGATGTCCTTGTCTGAGAGAAGCACGCCCCGAGGATACGCAGAGCGCGCGGGCGCGCCCCAATCGGACGCCTCCCGCGCGCTCAGGCCGAACGTTTCGCTACCGCTTGGCTACCGCGGCTACCGCTTGGCCGACGCGTCCAACGGCACCGCATGCCGCAACCGGGCACAGCGCGGACACCGGATCAGCCGACCAGGCCCGATCCGCTCGGTGCCGAGCTGCTGCATCGGAAACGAAGCGGTGCTGAAAACATGCCCTTCGGCACAACGGACGACGGTGCGCTCCATCAAGTCTTCGAGTCCCTTCCCCACGTGAGTCCTGGGTCGCTGACTGCAACGAAACCTCACATTACGGGATGAAAGGGACGCCACTCCAGGCGGCACTCCGCACCGCCACGGTACGCCCCAACTCCCGCTCCCCGCAGCCGCCTCCACCCCACGACAGGGCACGCGCAGGCACCGGCGCATACACCGGGCGGCGAGGATGGGGTAGGGTGTCCACACGATGCGACAGGTCACGGCCTCGCATCTTTGCGGGTGTAGTTTAATGGTAGAACATGAGCTTCCCAAGCTCAGAGCGCGGGTTCGATTCCCGTCACCCGCTCCAGCAGAAAGCCCCAGGTCATGGACCCGGGGCTTCTTTGTTGTCTAGACCGCTCTAAGCATCTCGTGCCCGTTGCGTGCCCGATGACTGCTCATCTGCTTTGCCAGCGGCCTTCGTTCGCGCGGCGCGGACACGATCATCGATGCCGTCGGCGACGTCCTGCTGCCTGTCCAAGTTGGAGTGCTGATAGATCATCGCGGCCCTCTCGGACGACTGGCCGGCGCGGACCATCGTGTCCTTGAGCGTCGCGCCGGACTGGGTGGAGAGGGTGTGTCCCGTGTGCCGGAGGTCATAGAAGCGGAAGCCGTCCGGCAGCCCGACCTTGGCACGCGCCTTGCGCCATTTCCGGCCGAAGGTCGAGCGCCGGAACGGAGCACCCTTCTCCCCGACAAAGATCAGCCCGTCCGGCTTCTTCTCGGCGTACCAGGCGAGGTGCCGCTTCACGTCCTTCTCCATGAACGCGGGCAGCACGATGAATCGCTTCCCTGCACGGGACTTGGTGTCGCCGGGGACGCGACGGCCAGTGTTCAGCTCGGGCTCGGCGCCGCGGATCCAGAGGCCGAGGGGTTCGAGGCTGACGTCCGAGCGGCGGAGAGCTGCTTGTTCTTCAGGGCGGGCCGGACCGTACGCGCCGATGTAGACCATGAGGCGCCAGCGCGGACCGAGAAGGTCGGCCAGGGCGTCGACCTAGGCGACAGTGGCGGTCGGGCGTTCGTCGGGGTTCTCCTGCCCAGCACCCTTGATCCGCCAGGGGTTTCGGCGGATCAGCTCGTCATCGACGGCCGTCTCCAAGATGGCCTTGAGTAGGCGGTAGCATTTGGCGACCGTGCTGTCTGCACCCGTGGTGTCGAGACGCTCTGTGCGCCAGGCACGGACGATGGGCGGGGTGATCTCGTCCAGGTCGAGGTTCTCGAAGGCGGGCAGGATGTGCAGTCGCAGGTTGCGACGGTAGAGCTCTTCGGTCGTCGGAGAGAGCCGCCGATCCTTGATCCAACGGAGGGCGTACTCCTCGAAGTTGACTGCGCCGACGTCCGGGTCCACCCAGTCACCGCGACGGACTTCGGACTGCCGCTCGGCGAGCCAGTCGTCCGCATCGCCCTTGGTCGCGAAGGTGTGGGGCGCCGGGCGGTCGATCCCGTCGGGGCCCAAGTAGCGGGCTTGGTAACGCCCAGAGGCGAGCTTCCGGATACGGCCGAAGCGGCGCTTCTTACCCTTCCCCGCCATCAGGCAGCTCTCCCGTAGCGCGAGCGGCGACGGCGTACGGGCTCCACGGTGTGGCTGTCGATGTAGTCGCGTACGGCGCTCTCGGGGATGAGGACGTGGCGGCCGACCTTGACGTACTTGATGCGGCGTTCCTCGATGAGGCGGCGGGGGAAGCGCACCGATGTGCCGAGCGCCTCGGCGACTTGGGTGACGCTCAGGTACCGGTCATTCATGGTGATGCGCTCCTTCCAGGATGAGTTGGTCGTGCAGGGCTTCGCGGGCGGTGTCGCGGTTGAGCTGGAGATTCCGGGCGATAGTGATGGCGAGGGCGGATTCACCAGGGGTGTGGCCGTGGCCGGCGTACTGCCAGTCCGTGAGGACGAGGACGCTGTCCGGCTCGCGCTCCTCCAGGCCAAGGACCGCGGCCTCCTGGGCGGACCGGTAGTCCGCACGTGCCTGGCGGAGGGCCCCCAAGGTGGTGGAGTACCGGCGTGACTTGGAGGAGAAGTGCCCCCGGAAGCCGAGCATGTGAGCCCAAGCCCAGAGGCGCCGGTCCGGGTAGAGGCGATCCAGGTCGCGGCAGGCGGTGATGAGTCGGCGGGTGTGGTCGGGGATGTCGTGGTGGTCGAGTTCAGCGAGTTCGCCGATGCGGCGGTCAAGAGTGCCGGTGTTCTCGGATGCCTTGGTCGAGTACTTGGCGACGTACGAGGCAACGGCCTGTTCGGTGATGTCGGAGCCGTCACCGAAGGCCTTTACCGGGCGTACGTCGAGCTGTGTGCCCCAGCGGAAGGATCGTGCCGCTTGGTCCCCGGCCGCCAGGACGGAGACGGATGTGTAGGAGTGCGCGGCGGCTGCACGGATCGCGTCGGTGAGAACTTCGGCCGTGGCCCAGGTGGGTGGAGGCGTACCGGGTCCTTCCGGGCCGTCGAGCCGGATCACCGCGTGGAAGTGCAGGGCGCCGCGCTTCTGGAACTCGGCGACCTTGCCGTACGAGACGCGTAGGCGGTCGGCGAGTTCGCGGCGGGTGAGGCCGGCGCGGGCGGCGAGTTCGCGGCGGAGGCGAGTGGTGAAGCGCTGCCAGAGCTGTCCGGCGTGGTTGTTGAACAGGACGGCGCCCGCGTAGTCGTACGTAGCCGGGTCGAGGGCTGTGCCCAATTCCCGGGCGTCCGTGGCGTGTTGGATACCGCAGCGGCAGGTGCCGTGATCGGGCCTGTTGTGCACCGGTCCGAACGACGGGGCGGTGAGGGTGGCGAAGACCCGAGGGTGGTCGCGGACGGCCGTGGGGATGTCACGGCGGTCGTCTCCGGCCAGGCCCGCGCGGATGAGGTGGTAGGTGTCGCCCGCGTAGGTCCAGGCGCAGGAGGGGCAGCGGGAGGCGCGGCGGTTGCCGCAGGCGAGGCGGAGGCGTCCACCGGGTTCGTTGGCGGTGGTGTAGTGGTGCAGGGTCTCGCCGGTGGTCTTGTCCTTGTGGAGGGCCAGCCTGTGAGGTGGATGGGGTCGGAGCATCCGCCGGTACGGCGGATCTGGTCCTCCCAGCGCGTGTAGTCGGAGGCCGATGCCACGCGGAGGAGGTCGCCGAGGGTGGTCGGGTCGAGCAGCGGGGTGGGCACGAGCGAGGCGCGATGCGCCATGCTGGGTCTTCCTTCCGGTCGTGAGGTTGTGAGATCGGACGGGACGGCTCCCGGGCGGCGGATGCTTGGCGGTATCGAGGCCGCCCGGGGGCCGGTCAACGTCGCTTGACCTCGGCGGTGAGAAGCGAGCGGATCACCAGGGCGCAGACGGCGACCGAGGCACCGGTGATCGCGACCGCCAGGAGCATGGAGACCAGTACGGCGCCGACGACCAGGACCACGGCCGTACCGCCACCGACGAGGGCGAGGGCGGTGCCGGGCGTGAGCTGCACCGTGGGCCGGGACGGCGCGGGAGCCGCAGGAACAGGGGCCGGAGCCTGCGCGCTCGTCGCGACGGTGGTCGGCTCCGCCACGACCGGGCGCATGACGCGACCGGTGGGCACAGGATTGGTCGGGATCTTCGGACGGAACATCGGCGTTCTCCTTTCGGGGAGCGTTACTTGATGAAGCCGTCGACGACGGGGGCGAGCACGCTGTCAGCGAGGAGGAAGCCGCCGAGGAGGATCACGGCGATCAGCCACCAGGGCGGGCGGATCAGCTTGACGCCGAGGTAGCCGACGACGAGCAGTGCGAGCCAGAGCGGAACGTCCATCGGGGTCGGCCTCCTAGCTGACGCGGCAGCGGTGGGTACGGGCGGCGAGCTGTGCGGCGGACTGGCTGGAGTAGTCGGCGGACCAGCCGCACCGGTCGTTGGTGCACACAGCGGCGTGCCTAGTGCGGCCACGGCGGTCGCGGTGCGTACCGATCTGCACGGGGCCTATGCGCATCACGGAGTGGAAGAAGTCGCGAGCGGGCATAGCGCATCTCCTTGTTTGTCAGGCGAGTTGGGCGGCAATCGCGTCGGCCATCGGGGCCGGGACGCCGAGGCGGGCGCGGAGGGTGTCTCTGTCGATCCGCGTGCCGGTGCGAGTGTGGTGGTCGTCGGCGACCTTGCGGGCGTGGGCGACCAGCGCAGCCGGGACGGGCATGGCTGTGGGCGGCTCTGGGGCGTTGTCCGTCTCCGGGAGGGCGACGGGCTCGGCAGCGAGGTGCGGTTCAGGCTCCGCCGCAGGCACCGTGTCCGGGACCGACTTCGGGGCTGGTGCGGCAGGCGCCGGCCGAGCCGAGTCGAGGCCCGCGGGCGAGTGAGCGAGAAGAGTCCCGCCCATGAAGGCCAGAGCAGGCCAGGCAGCAACGAGGATGCGCAACCAGTCCGGAACGTCATCCAGGTCGAGCAGCCCGGCGGTAGCCACATTGGCGCCGAACGAGGCAACCAGGGCGATGAAGAACCAGCACCAGGCCAGCCGGGACGGCCCATCGGTACGCAGCCGTCGCCAGGCGGCGACCAGGAGCAGGTCCACCGAAACCGGGTAGGCCCAGGCCTTCCAGCTGGTCTGTCCGGCAGCGGCGGCGAGATCGTGCAGGTGGGCGAAGGACAGCGCCCCTGCGATGACAGCTTGGACAAGTACTGCGTCGACGCGGAACGCGGGGCGGGTCATCACGGCTCCTTCTTGTGATCAGGCATGGCGGGGGTAGGGAGTTGGCGCGTGGAGCGGTCGCGCCGACCATGGGCGGGGTGTGGGTCAGGCCGTGGCGGGAGCCGTCTTGGACAGCCGTACGCGGGCCGTCGACAGCGGGGCGACCACCGGCCGGAAGGGCGCGAGCGCAGGCACCTCAGGGGTGTGGTCGGCGTACTTGTTGCAGGTGTTCGCGGCCTGGCGCAGTGAGGTGTGCGGGGCGCGGATCCGGTGCCAACCGCCGGTGGAATCCCCGGCGATGGCGATACCGCGCGTCTCGGCGGGAATCTAAATGGCCGCCAGCACAGCATCCGGGGCAATGTCGCCGAAGGCCATGCTCGCGGACGTCTCGTCGTTGACGCGATGGGCAGTACGGCCGGTGAGCTGGGCACGCAGCATGCGTGATGCCCTTGCCGAGTTCGGAACCGAAGCGCTGCCCGCAGATCTCCAGATAGACGCCGGCCGCGCGGCCGAGCTGTGCGAGACGAATCAGCGCGGTAATGATCCGATCCCGGCGCTTCTCTTCGTCCTTGCTGGCGAAGAGTGCGAGTTCGGCGACTTCGTCGACCAGGACGACGACCGGCACGGGCCGCAGTTCCTCAGGCAGGTCCCAGATGTCGGCGGCAATCTCCGCGTCCGGTACGCCGACGCTGATCCGCTGCTCGGCGCGGATGAGTTCGTAGACCTCCTGCATGTGGGAGACCAGCGCCTCCAGCAACTCCAGTGCCGTATCAGGGTTGTCGGCGAGCGCGGAGAACCGACGGGCCAGCGGGAACAGCTCGACCCCTTGCTTGCAGTCGATCCCGACGAGGGCGACGTGGTGCTGGGCAAGCCCGGCGACGAGGTTGCGCTGATACACGGACTTGCCGGACTCCGTGGCGCCGAGAGTCAGTCCGTGCGGAACGGTGCGGTAGTCCCGGTAGTGGACCGAGCCGTCTTCCCGCAGGGCGACCGGGACACGCATCGGGCGGGTGGTGTCGGCCTTGGCCGGCATCTGCACCCGCTTGAGGACGTCGTAGCCGGTCATCCGGATCTCGACCACACCAGAACGCAGTTCACGCGAGGTCACGCCGTACATCCCGAACGAATGACGCAACCGGTCCGAGGCGGCGGAGACGTCGAAGGCGTCCAGCCCCTGCCGGAGTTTGATTCTCAGGACCAGGCCGGTACGGGTAGGCCGCAGCCGCAGGATGCGCGGTACGCGGGATTCCGGTGCCGGGCGGTTGGCCAGCCGGGCCACCATCAGCCGCCAACGCGGAGGCGGGACCGTGAGCCCGCAGGCCTCCATGACCGAGCTGTAGCGGACGAGGACCCGCACGACGGCGAAGGTGACCCCGAAAGTCAGCCAGTACCAGGCGGGGCGCCGCCACCGCAGGAGACCCGCAGCGGCGACGACCACCAGGAGTAAGACCGTCTGCCACGTCATGGCTCAGGCCGCCTTCGAGTCCGAGCCCGTGGCCATGGCCGCCAGCGAGGTGACAGCGACCGCGCGGAAGGCGATGCCGTGCCGCTTCTGACCGTTGAACTCGTTCTCCCAAGGCCGGGCGATCAGCCCCGTGAGCGCGGCCGGGGTGCCCATGGTCAGGTCACCGGAGATGCCGGTCTCCGGGACGGTGACGGACAGGATCCTCGACCTCGTCGTTGGCCGCGAACATCACGTCCACGCTCATCAGCGTCGCGCCGGTCTCGGCGTCGGTGGCGATCTCTCCGGTACGGCGGTCACGGACCTTGGGCTGCGGGGCCTTGGCGACCATCACGGTCGCGGCGGAGGTGTCGACGGGGATCTGACGCACAGCGGATCACTCCTCTATAGATGCCGAACTTCGTCACTCATGTACATGAGTGACACGAAGAAGAGTGCACCACTCCTGTACATGAGTCAACCCGCCGCGACATCCAAGTCACGACGGGCTGTGGGGAATTGAGCGGGCGTCAGTCGGCGGCAGGAATCCTGTACTCAAAGACGAACTGGTCAGCGGCCATGAGCGTGTCGCAGACCTCGACCACGACCCCGGCCGTCGTACGGGCCTCCCGGACCAGGTGCACCACGGGCGCACTCGGGTTGAGCGCCAGTTCGGAGGCTTCCGACTTGGAGGCCGGCCGCGCTTGCAGCGTCTCGACGAACTCCGCGAACTCATGCCCGTGGTCTTCGAGTCGGGCGTAGATGCCACCGCCACCGGGGTTCTCAGCGAACAGCTCCGGGATGTCCTTCACGACGTCCCACGGGAGGTACGAGGAGGCCGTCTCGACCGGAGTGCCGTTGCGGAAGTAGAGCCGCCGGCGGGCCAGCACCTGAGTACCTACGGGGACAGCCAGTCGCTCGGCAATATCCGCGGGGGCCTCCATGGGCCCGATGTAGAGGACGCTCACCTTGGCGGTGGCGCCGGACTGCGCGGACTCCGCAAGGTACGCGGCCTTGCCGCCCTGGCGGTGCGAGCGCCGGAAGCGGTCGGAGGAACGATGCCGTACCGGCGGCCGATTCTTCACGATCGAACCCTTGCCGTGCCGAGTCTCGACGAGCCCACTCGCCCGCACCTCGGTCATGGCCCTCCGGACCGTACCGCCGGACACCCCATAGCGCTCCACCAGCACCGATTCGCTCGGCACCATCTGGCCCGGCTCGATCACACCCGCCCGGATCTGCTGCACGATCTCGTTCGCGATGCGCACGTACTCAGGCCCGGACTTGCCCCCCTCTACCGAAGTTCCCATAGTCCTTCCCTGCCTCCTATGCTCCTGTAGATGAGTCAAGCACAGGACCCAACCTCACCACCCCTGCACTCCGTATCCGTAGCAGGGGCAGTGGTACGGGAGGACGGGCGCTTGCTGGCGATCCGCCGGGCCGACAACGGCAACTGGGAACTCCCCGGCGGCGTACTCGAACTCAACGAGACCCCAGAAGCCGGCGCGGCCCGCGAAGTCCTTGAAGAGACGGGCATCCAGGTCGAGGTCGACGAACTCACCGGCGTCTACAAGAACACCACCCGAGGCATCGTCGCCCTGGTCTTCCGCTGCAAGCCCTCCGGCGGCACCGAGCGCACCTCCGACGAGTCGACAGCCGTCGCCTGGCTCACCCCCGACGAGATCACCGCCCGCATGCCCGAGGTCTACGCGACCAGACTCCTGGACGCCCTGGACGACAACGGCCCCCACGTACGAAGCCACGACGGCAAGCAGTTCGTCACCGCGGGATAAGACTTTCCCTACTTCATCAAGGCCCGCGCACGGCGCGGGCGCGCGCCGCCTGTGCGGCGCGGCCTGCCTCCTGTCTCCGCCCCGGCTGGCCGCGCCCGTCGGCGCGCTCGGCGGCTGCGGGCATCAGGTGGGGAGAAACCCTCTGTGGCTGGGGCGGCCGGCTCCACGGCTTTAGGCAGCCACTTTGGGGCGAGCCTCGAAGATCTTGGCCCCAACATCGTGCTTTAACGGGCAGGTCCACTGACTGCCCGACGCGCCGGAAGCTTACGGGGCCAAGATCACTCGCCCCAAAGCAGCTCCAGCCCAAAGCCGCTCCGCCGACCTTGTTCAGAGTTGCGACTCCGTGTAACGCCACGTCAGAGATCGCGTAGCGCTCACTTGAGCATCTGAGAGGTCACTTCTCAGTTACCGCGCTATCGGAGCGGCCAACAATTCGGGTAACTTTCATCTCCGCAACCTCGTCTCTTCTCATCTCAATGTGACAGACATCCTCTTCCCCAACGGAACGAAAAAGGTCGACGAGCATGTCAACCGACATAAAGTAGAGGCACTTCTTTCTTTTCCTGTCCGAAGACACAAAAATGCCACCCAGCCCGTTTCCCTTTTTCCCAGCAGCAAATCCCCAGATCCAGCTGTGGATCACTTGGTTACAAACATTAGCCAATGAAAGCTCTGTGCCCCTACCCTTCTCCAAATCGTATAGATCCCAAAATTTGTGACGGTTGTACACATCAGGCGTAGGCCCGCATTGGTCATGAATCCGGACTGGCCATGCACGATTCACTAGGTCATCCGAGATCTTAAAGGATTCCCTAAGTCGCCTAACAGAGTAGGCGCCCATCATTACATCCCGCTCGCCAAGAAATCCTGTTCGATCAGTCCATCTCCTACGAGCCTTGCGCTTCTCTAGGCGTCCCGCAATACCCATGAGGTCCATTTTCCATGGAACAGAGTCCTGAATCACCTATAGACCTCTCACTAAATCGAGCAATCCGAACAGAAGGCAGACTATAAGCATGTCGCCGCAACGCGCACCAGTTTCTGGTCTGGCCGGCGGAGATAGCCCACACGAGATGCGCAACTGGCACGGCTCTACCTGGCTCTATTGAGCGGGACCTTTTCGTGGAGCGACAGTGCGGCAGTCGCACGAAAGCTCGGAGACAGGTCCAGTAGTCGCCGCCAGGGCGCGGTAGGACCGCATGCTCGGCTGTTGCGAGAACCCGCTAACGTTGCAACCAAGCTACTCAGGCGCTCGACATCTAACCAGTCACATGTTGGCCCCAAACTCCGATTCAGATGGACGGGGCAGCGATTCTGTTGCTTCTGGAGACAAGCCAGCCTTTGTCCAGTAAGATCCCCTCCCGAAGATAACCTCGACGCTCTAGCCTTCCTGGGCTATATTTACACTTTCTCGAAACAGCTTGAAGAAATTTAAGAACCAGGCGTGCACAAAGACATCGACGGAACTCATGCACACTATTGAGAGAGTTGCATTTTATGGGGATCGTTCATTTCCTGGCGTACCGGAATTATGAGAAGTCGCGAGTTGAAGCCAATAACGCAATGATGGCCATGCTCGCAGGCTCAAGACTCGCAGAGCACATGCTAGGGCTGCGAGCGGTAGTGAACGCATGCTCCCAGAAATCTTCCCTGCTGTAGAGCATATTGGGCGCATGAATCTGCGAGTTAACGCGGCTCAGAGATTGCTAGCTGACGCCGAGTCGCACCTCAGCGCAATGGCCGTACCGTACGCCCTTGCCTTGCATGAGGACTATGTAACCACCTGCCTTAAGCTCCTACAGCGAGCGAGGCTAATTAACAGTCAAGGTGTTAAGTCTGCCTCTCCAAAAAAACATGCATCAAAAATTTGAGACAGCGGCAGGCTACTCACTTTCTGCAGTCTCGGTAGAGCAGTTCGACCTTTTGCGTCTTCTGCGCAACTCCATCGTTCACGCCGGCGGACTACCCAGCGCCGACCTTCTGAGCGTTTCTAGAGCCCTTAGCGCCGCGTCGGCCAAGAATTGGGAGAATTTGACGGGAGCTGCGCCATCAGCTCTCGTTGCAGCCGGAAGGCCTGTCGACCTTAATCAGGGAGAATTGGTTGCCGCCCTGGCTATCACCAAGAGCCTCGCAGAGCAACTGAACGAGGGCCTGCAGAATGCGCTCCCTCGGGAAGTATGGGCAGATCTGCTCTGCGAAGATTTCCGCGCCGAGCTAAGTAAATACACGCACGAACATCAGCGAGCCCGGAAACTTCCCGGCTATGCGCGCAAACACTTCAGAGTGATTGGACTTACCGTCGACGAAATCAAAAAAGCCACCCAAAGGATGGCTTGGTAAAAATAGAAAGAGGGGGCTCTACCAGTTGAGCTACTAGCCAGGACTCGAACCTGGATCTCCCCTTTTCCGTGGATGCGTGCGATCACGAATCGCCGAGGTCTTTAAACCTTCGCTCCGGACGCAGCAGAGACTAGCACACTCGTGGTTCACGTGACTAGTAGTGCTTGGTCAGGTTGGTGCGGGGTCGGGGATGTTGCGGTGACAGGTGGGGCAGGCGCCGGTCCAGAGTGCGAGGAGTAACTGCAGTTCGCGGACGGCTCGGTAGAGGCTCAGGCCGACGCCGTCTCTTTTGGGGACCGGGTCAGCCGCTGCAGGGTGCAGAAGGCGTGGGCGACGGAGACGAGGGTGACGTGGTGGTGCCAGCCTGGCCAGGTTCGGCCTTCGAAGTGGGCCAGGCCCAGGGCCTGTTTCATCTCGCGGTAGTCGTTCTCGATGCGCCAGCGCAGTTTCGCGGTGCGGACCAGGACGGGCAGTGGGGTGTGCTCGGGCAGGTTGGACAGCCAGAACTGCACGGGCTCGTCCTGGTCGGCGGGCCATTCGGCCAGCAGCCAGCGCACCGGGAGTTCGGCGCCGGGGGTGGCTTTGCGGATCTCGCGTCCGGCGGGCCGGATCCGCAGGGCCACGAAGCGGGAGTACATGCGTTTGTGTCCGCTGCGGCCGCTGCCGGGCCGGGAGCCTTCGCGCCACTGCACCGGCCGTGCGGAAGATTTGCCGGCCGCGATGACCAGATTCTTCACGGTCTGTGCCGGCTCGGGGTAGGCCGGGACCGGCCGTCGGCCCCGGCCGGTGTAGGGCGGGGTGCCCGGCCGGGCGTCCTCGGGCTGGGCGGTGGTCGTGGTGGAGATGCCCACCACGTAATCGAGGCCGCGTTCCTCCAGGCCGAGCCGGAAGACGGCGGTATCGCCATAGCCGCCGTCGGCGATGACCTGGGGCACTTCGATGCCCCACGACCGCGTCTCGTCGATCATGTCGAGAGCCAGCTGCCACTTCTCGACATGCCCCACCTCGGCAGGGATGGCGCACTTGGTCCGGCGGGCCACTTTGACCGGATCGGCCTTCGGCGAAGCGGGATCCCAGCTCTCGGGCAGGAACAGACGCCAGTTCACCGCCGCCGAAGCACCGTTGGAAGCCAGGTGCAGCGAGACCCCGGTCTGACAGTTGGTGACCTTGCCCGCGGTCCCGGTGTACTGCCGGGTCACGCACGCGGACGCGTCCCCGTCCTTGAGAAACCCGGTGTCGTCCACGATCAGCGCCGTCGGCTCGATAACCGGCTGCATCCGCCACGCGAGACGGGCCCGCACGTGGACCGCATCCCACGGGCTGGAGGTGACGAAGTGGGCCAGAGCCTGACGGTTGCCGTCCTCGCCCAGGCGGGCGGCCATCGGCTCCACCGACTTGCGCCCGCCATCCTGCAGCAGCCCCCGCAGATAGACCGCACCCCATCGGCGCTGATCCACCCGCGCGAACGGCTCGAACATCTCCGCCGCGAAGTCCTCCAGATCACACCGGACCGCGGCCAACTCCCCACCCAGCACACCCGATCAACGACACGACCGATCAAGAGGACACGCGACCACCCAGCGAACCTGACCAAGCACTACTAGGGGAGGGGCAACCGGAAGTCGGTCACTTGACCCGCTCGTTGCCTGCACCGTGGAACGCCAGAGCGAGCCAGGAACAACAGGAACCTCGGGACTGACGACGCTCCGTCTTGACGAATCGCACAGGTCAGGGCGCGAGCCGGCCACATGTGGTCGCCGCTCGACGCCGCGAAGGAGCATGTCGGGGCCACACCCGTGCGAAGACATCAGGCCAGCCTCCGGCAGGAACGTATCGAGGCCCCCCTCTTTGATCTCAGTTCGCAGCGCCCTAGGCAATGACCAGGTGGGTTCCGCGCGTACCTACCTTCGGTGATTCAGCTCTCTCACGTGGCTCAATCGCCCGACTA
>NZ_JASCIS010000075.1 GCF_029968015.1 Streptomyces luteolus | reverse complement strand
GGAGCCCCCGAAGCTCCGCAGGATTTCGGGAAGGGGCGGGGAGGGGAGAAAAGCCTCCGCACGTAGCGACGGTTAACCTCTGCGGATGGAGATCCGTAAGGGCAGGGCCGAGGACATCCCCGCGATACTCGCACTGCTCGACTCCGCCGCCGCCCGCCTGGTCACCGCGGGCCGCACCACCCAGTGGGGCACCCAACCGCTGTCGACCCGTGCGGGAGTCGTGCGCCGGGTCCACGAGTACGTCGCCGAGGGCACCCCATGGCTCGCGGAGATCGACAGCACCCCCGCCGGCACCCTCATCCTCACCTCGGGCCCCGGCTCCGGCTCCGGCTCCGCGATCGCCCCGGCCGCCGAGCCCGAGCAGTACGTGCACTGGCTCGCCACCGGCTCCCGGTTCACCGGCCGCGGCGTGGGCGCCGCCCTGCTCGCGCACGCCGCCGCCGAGACCCGCGCCCAGGGCCTCGGCCTGCTCCGCGTCGACTGCTACGCGGGCGGCGACGGCCGGCTCGTCGCGTACTACGAGAGCCAGGGCTTCACCCGGACCGAGACGTACGAGAACGACGGCTGGCGGGGGCAGGTCCTCGAACGCCGTCTGTGAGACGCCTGGAAGGCCCCTTCGTACAACCTCTCGTACGACCTCACGCCGCCGTCGCCAGCTGCTCCCGCGGCACGAAGCGGACCTGCGGGTGGCCGTGGTGCATGCCCACCTTCAGGCGCAGGCCGCCGACGCGGGCCAGGATCAGGCCGACCGTGCCCGCGGCGAGCGCGGCGATCAGGCCGCCCGCGGCGAAGCCGATGCGGGCGCCGTAGGTGTCGGTGATCCAGCCGACGAGGGGCGCGCCGATCGGCGTACCGCCCGTGAAGACCATCATGAACAGGGCCATGACGCGGCCCCGCATGATCGGGTCGGTGGCCATCTGGACGCTGGAGTTGGCGGTCACGTTGACCGTCAGGCCCAGCATGCCGATCGGCACGAGCAGCGCCGCGAACAGCCAGAACGCGGGCGCGAAGGACGCCACGACCTCCAGGACGCCGAAGGCGAGCGCGGCCCCGACGAGCAGCCGCAGGCGCGAGGTGGCGCGCCGGGCCGCGAGCAGCGCACCGACGAGCGAACCGGCCGCCATCAGGGTGTTGAGCAGGCCGTACGTCCCTGCGTCGCCGCCGAAGACGTCGTCGACGAAGGCGCTGAGCCAGATCGGGAAGTTGAACCCGAAGGTGCCGATGAACCCGACGAGGACGATCGGCCAGATCAACTCGGGCCGCCCGGCGACGTACTTCAGGCCCTCCTTCAGCTGCCCCTTGCCGCGCGGCGCCCGGTCCGCCTTGTGCAGCTCGGCCGTCCGCATCAGGGCGAGACCGGCCATCGGCGCCAGGAAGGAGAGGCCGTTGAGCAGGAACGCCCAGCCGCTGCCGACCGCGGTGATCAGGACACCGGCGACGGCGGGCCCGACCAGGCGCGCGGACTGGAAGTTGGCGGAGTTCAGGCTGACGGCGTTGGCCAGCTGCTCCTTGCCGACCATCTCCGAGACGAAGGTCTGCCGCGCCGGGTTGTCGACGACGGTGACGAGGCCGAGCAGGAACGCGGTGAGGTAGACGTGCCAGACCTGGACGTGCCCGCTGAGGGTGAGCACACCGAGCGCGGCACCGGTCAGACCCATCGCGGTCTGGGTGAAGAACAGCAGCTTCCGCTTGGGCAGCCGGTCGACGAGCACGCCGCCGTAGAGCCCGAAGAGCAGCATCGGCAGGAACTGCAGCGCGGTGGTGATACCGACGGCGGTGGCGGAGCCGGTGAGGCTGAGCACCAGCCAGTCCTGGGCGATGCGCTGCATCCAGGTGCCGGTGTTGGAGACGACTTGGCCCGTGAAGAAGAGCCGGTAGTTACGGATCTTCAGCGAGCTGAACATGCTCGGCTTGCGGGAGTCGGTGCGGACAGCGGTGTCGTGGGTGGCTGGTGCGGGGGCGGAGTCTGCTCCGGATCCCGTACTCAAAGGGGTTCGCCTCCTTGGTACTTGGCGGTCGTGCGGTCGTGCGGTCGTGCGGTCGTGCGGTCGTGCGGTTATTGCAGGTGGGCGAGCTTTTCCAGTACGGGTGCGGCGGCGCGCAGCTTCTCCCACTCGGCCTCGTCGAGGCCCTCCGCCAGCTGGGCCAGCCAGGCGTTCCGCTTGCGGCGGCTCTCCTCGAGCATCGCCTCGGCGGTCTCGGTCTGGCTGACCACCTTCTGGCGGCGGTCCTCGGGGTGCGGTTCGAGCCGGACCAGTCCCTTGGCTTCGAGCAGGGCCACGATGCGGGTCATCGACGGCGGCTGTACGTGCTCCTTGCGGGCGAGCTCGCCCGGGGTCGCGGAGCCGCAGCGGGCGAGGGTGCCGAGCACCGACATTTCGGTCGGGCTCAGCGACTCGTCGACCCGCTGGTGCTTCAGGCGGCGCCCGATGCGCATGATCGCGGAGCGGAGTGCGTTCACGGCGGCTACGTCGTCGCCATGGGAGAGGTCCGGCATGTTCGTTAGCATAACTCATTACCCTGACTAAGGAACAGCCCATTTCCTGGGCGCTCGGAAGCGGAATCGATCCGGATCACCCGTACGAGTGAGGCGGCTGCGGAAAGTGACACGCCGCCGGTCGTGGTCCGGCGACCCTGATGTTCATGGAGACCAACGTGCTCAGCCTGCGCATAGACGGAGAGCTGCTCGACCGGCTCCGGGGTCACGCGGCGAAAAGAGGAATGAGCGTCCAGGACTATGTGGTCCGGACGCTCATTCGTGACGACTTCGACGAGCGGTTCAAGACGGCCGTCGAGGAGACGGAGAGGTTCTACGGTGTGCGGTGATCGCCCAGCTGCCGACCCCGCCTGTTGACGAATCGCATCCCGTGATCAGCGGTGTCGTTGATCAGGGCATGAAAAAGATGATGACCCTTCTGCCCCTGGTGATGACCTTCAGCGCGGCCGCCGCGGGCACCGCGGCCGCGGACGAGACCCACACGAACTCGCACAACGCCCCCGTCGTCACGCTCGTCCACACCGGTCAGATCGACGACCCGATGGAGGACGTGCTTGAGCACACGCTCCTCGTCGGCGGCAAGCACAGCTGGCGCTAGACCCCAGGGGCTACGTCAGCTGGAGCGCCGGCATCAGGTAGTAGAAGGCGAACACCGCGGAGACCGCGTACATCGCCACCGGCACCTCGCGGGCCCGTCCGGCGGCGACCCGCAGCACCGTGAACGTGATGAAGCCGATGCCGATGCCGTTCGTGATCGAGTACGTGAACGGCATCATCACCATCGTGAGGAACGCCGGGATCGCGATCGTGTAGTCCTTCCAGTCGATCGCGCCGATCGAACCGGACAGGATCAGGAAGCCCACCGCGATCAGCGCGGGGGTGGCCGCGCCGGACGGCACCATCGTGGCGAGCGGCGTGAGGAACAGCGCGACCGTGAAGAGGCCGCCGGTGACGATGTTCGCGAATCCCGTACGGGCCCCCTCACCGACACCGGCCGTGGACTCCACGAAGCAGGTGGTCGCCGAGGAGGAGCTGGCGCCACCGCAGGCCACCGCGATGCCGTCGACGAACAGGACCTTGCTCATGCCCGGCATGTTGTCGTTCTCGTCCATCAGCTCGGCCTCCTCGCCGACGGCCATGATCGTGCCCATGGCGTCGAAGAAGCTGGAGAGCAGCACGGTGAAGACGAACAGCACACCGGTGAGCAGGCCGACCTTCTCGAAGCCGCCGAACAGACTGACCTGACCGACGAGCCCGAAGTCCGGCGAAGCGACGGGGTTGCCCGGCCACTTCGGGGTGGTAAGGCCCCAGGAGGGCACGGTGGCCACGGCGTTGATGACCATCGCGACGATCGTCATCACCACGATGGAGATCAGGATCGCGCCCGGCACCTTGCGGACGATCAGCGCGAGCGTGAGCAGCACACCGAGGACGAAGACCAGGACGGGCCAGCCGTTGAGGTGACCGTCGGCGCCGAGCTGGAGCGGGACGGTGGTGTGCGCGGCGTCGGGCATGCGCGAGACGAAACCGGCGTCGACGAGGCCGATCAGCATGATGAACAGGCCGATACCGATGGCGATGCCCTTGCGCAGGCCGAGCGGCACCGCGTTCATGACCCGCTCGCGCAGACCGGTGGCGACGAGCAGCATCACCACGAAGCCCGCGAGGACCACCATGCCCATCGCGTCCGGCCAGCTCATCCGGGGGGCGAGCTGGAGGGCGACGACGGTGTTCACGCCGAGTCCGGCGGCGAGCGCGATCGGGACGTTGCCGATGACGCCCATCAGGAGCGTGGTGAACGCCGCCGTGAGCGCGGTCGCCGTGACCAGCTGGCCGTTGTCCAGCTGGTTGCCGTACATGTCCTTCGCGCTGCCGAGAATGATCGGGTTCAGCACGATGATGTAGGCCATCGCGAAGAAGGTGGCGAAGCCGCCGCGGACCTCGCGGGCCAGGGTCGAACCCCGCTCGGTGATCTTGAAGTACCGGTCGAGTGCGCTGGTGGGCGCCCCCGACGGGGACTGCTTGGGGTCGTCGACCGGGGCCGAGGGGGTCATGCGTGAACCTCAGACGTTCATGGCGGGGCTCGCCGAAAGGGTGCTGTGGGGGCGGCCGAGTCACGCGCACCTTGTAGCTTCTTACGAAGAAAAGCGGTCAGACTCAAGCCGTTTCAGTATGAATACATAAGGCAAAAATCGCTATCTCCGCGCGTAGACCCTTGCGCCGCCGGGATCCCCGAGGCCCCGCACTCCCGCCCGTACGGGCCTCGTAAGCTTGAGCACATGGCCGGACTCTTTTCGGGATCACCCACTCACGAGGCGCCGGAGCCGCTCGAAGGCCCCGTCGTCGCCACCATCACGGGCGGCACGATCCTCTGGTTCGTCCTCTTCCTCGTACAGCTCCCCTTCTACGGCTGGTTCGAGGACCGCGGCCAGACCTGGTGGGTGTGGACCTGCCTGGCCGGCGCGGGCCTCGGCTGCATCGGCATCTGGTACGTACGGGGGCGCGACGCGGCCATCAAACGGCAGGCGGCCGAGCGGGAAGCGGCCGAGGCGACGGACGCGGCCGAGCGTGAAGCGGCCGAGGCGACGGCGGCCTCGCCGGACTCTCCGGACTCTCCGGACTCTCCGGACTCTCCGGACTCTCCGGACTCGACTGCGTAGCCCCCAGGTCACAAGCCCCGTAGTACCCAGGTCGCAGAGCCCCCAGGGGGTCCCCTGACCCGTCCCTGATTCCCCTGCGCTCGACGGGTGAAGGGCGCCCGTGGCCCGTACCGTCGGAACCATGACGCAGCGGGCACGCATCGACACCGAGGGGCCGGACCCCGCACGGCAGGGGACCGCCCTCGACGCCGGACCGGGAGCGGGATCCAGGCGTCCGGCGACAGCTGCGGTGGCCGCCCTTGGCCTCAGCACCGCCGAGGTCGCCGAGCGTGTCGCCCGCGGCGAGGTCAATGACGTACCGGTGCGCTCCAGCCGCTCCGTCACCGACATCGTCCGCGCCAATGTCTTCACCCGGTTCAACCTGATCATCGGCGTCCTCTGGGTGATCATGATGTTCGTCGCGCCGTGGCAGGACACCTTCTTCGGGTACGTGATCCTCGCCAACACCGGCATCGGCATCATCCAGGAGCTCCGCGCCAAGAAGACGCTCGACAACCTGGCCGTGATCGGCGAGACCAGACCCACGGTCCGGCGGGACGGGCGGGCCGCCGAGATCTCCACCTCGGAGATCGTGCTCGACGACCTCATCGAGATCGGTCCTGGCGACAAGATCGTGGTCGACGGCGAGTGCGTCGAGACCGACAGCCTGGAGATCGACGAGTCCCTGCTGACCGGCGAGGCCGACCCCGTGGTGAAGAAGCCGGGGGACGTCATGATGTCCGGCTCGTTCGTGGTCGCGGGCGGCGGCGCCTTCACCGCCACCAAGGTCGGCCGCGAGGCCTACGCGGCACAGCTCGCCGAGGAGGCCTCCCGGTTCACGCTCGTCCACTCCGAGCTGCGCTCCGGCATCTCCACCATCCTCAAGTACGTGACCTGGCTGATGGTGCCGACCTCCATCGGCCTGGTGATCTCCCAACTCGTCGTGAAGAACGACGAGTTCAAGGAGTCCATCGCGTACACCGTCGGCGGCATCGTCCCGATGATCCCCGAAGGGCTCGTGCTCCTCACGTCCATGGCCTTCGCGATCGGCGTGATCCGGCTCGGCCGCAAGCAGTGCCTCGTCCAGGAACTGCCCGCCATCGAAGGGCTCGCGCGCGTCGACACCGTCTGCCTCGACAAGACCGGCACCCTCACCGAGGGCGGCATGGACGTCACCGAGGTCCGGCCCCTGCACGGCGCCGACGATGCGTACGTGACGAAGGTCCTCGGCGCCCTCGGCGAGTCCGACCCGCGGCCCAACGCCTCGCTCCAGGCGATCATCGACGCCTACCCGGACAGCGAGGAGTGGCGCTGCATCGAGTCGCTGCCGTTCTCCTCGGCCCGCAAGTACAGCGGCGCCAGCTTCAGCGAGGGCGACGGCGAGACCTCCACCTGGCTGCTCGGCGCCCCCGACGTCCTGCTGCCCGCCGGGGACGCCCTGCTCGACGAGATCGAGGAGCTCAACCACCAGGGCCTGCGCGTCCTCCTCCTCGCCCGCAGCGGTACGGACCTCGACGCCCCCGAGATCTCCGCCGGCGCCCGCCCGCACGCCCTGGTCGTCCTGGAGCAGCGGCTGCGCCCCGACGCCTCCGACACCCTGCGCTACTTCGAGGAGCAGAACGTCCAGGCCAAGGTGATCTCCGGGGACAACGCGATCTCCGTCGGCGCCGTCGCCGCCAAGCTGGACCTGCCCGGCGCCGAGCGCACCGTGGACGCCCGCACCCTGCCGAAGGAGCAGGGGGAGATGGCGGAGGCGCTCGACGCCAACGCTGTGTTCGGGCGGGTCACGCCGCAGCAGAAGCGGGACATGGTGGGGGCGCTGCAGTCCAAGGGCCACACGGTCGCGATGACCGGCGACGGCGTCAACGACGTCCTCGCCCTCAAGGACGCCGACATCGGCGTGTCCATGGGCTCCGGCTCCGAGGCCACCAAGGCCGTCGCCCAGATCGTGCTCCTGAACAACAGCTTCGCGACGCTGCCTTCGGTGGTCGCCGAGGGCCGCCGCGTCATCGGCAACATCACGCGCGTCGCCACGCTGTTCCTCGTCAAGACCGTCTACTCGGTGCTGCTCGCTCTGCTCGTGGTCTGCACGCAGGTCGAGTATCTGTTCCTGCCCCGGCACTTGACGCTCCTGTCCACCCTGACCATCGGCGTCCCGGCGTTCTTCCTCGCGCTCGCCCCGAACAAGGAGCGCGCGAAGGCCCACTTCGTCCGCCGGGTCATGCGGTACGCGATCCCCGGCGGCATCATCGCGGCCCTGGCGACGTTCAGTACGTACCTGCTCGCGCGCGCCCACTACGCGGGGGCGGGCGCGCGCGAGGCGGAGACCAGCGCGGCGACGCTGACGCTGTTCCTGATCGCCATGTGGGTCCTGGCGATCATCGCCCGCCCCTACACCTGGTGGCGGATCTGCCTGGTGGCCGCGATGGGCGCGGGCTTCCTGCTCGTCATGGTCGTGCCGTGGCTCCAGGAGATGTTCAAGCTGAGACTGGTGGGGGCGACGATGCCGTGGTCGGCGGTGGGGATCGCGGTGGGGGCGGCTGTGCTGGTCGAATTCGCGTTCAGGTGGGTGGATCGGCGGTTCCCCGCGTAGGTTTTCTTCCCCTCCCCGCCCCTTCCCGAAAGCTTGCAGCGGCTTCGGGGGCTCCGCCCCCGGACCCCCGCTCCTCAATCGCCGGAGGGGCTCAAAACTGAGCCCCTCCGGCGATTGAGGAGGCCCGTCTGGCAAGACTTTCGGGAAGGGGCGGGTAGGGGAAAAATCAGTCGAACCAGCGGTCCCGGCTCAGCTCCTCCGTCCGCGAGGGGTCCTCGAGGAGAACCCCCACCTCGAACCGCCGAGGCCACTGCCGCGCCGCCCAGGCGAGGCCCGCCGCGACGCCCTCCAGGGTCGCCGCGTGCACTGTGCCGTCCGGCGTCCGGCGCCAGTCCAGCTCAACCCCGCCCACCAGCAGCTCCTCGTGCTCCCGGTACGAAGCCGGGGTCGCCGAGCCGAGCAGCGTACGCACCGACTCGGGCACCGCACGCTCGACGCCCTCCGCCGCCACCTCCGCCCGCACGTCACCGCTCAACCGCCGCACCTGCAACAGCTCCGCGAGGTCCGCCGCCCGCGCGGGGGCGACCGGCAGCAGCGCGAGCCCAGCCGTCAGCGGCAGCAGATCCGGCGCGTCCGCGACCACCGCGTCGGCCGCGTCCACCACCGTCACCCGCCCGTCGACCACCGCCCGCAGCTCCTCCGGCAGCGTCACCTGATCCGGGTCGAGCTCCGCCAACGCCCCGTACAGTGCGTGCAGTTGGGCCGCCGAGACGGCGAGATCGGGGTCCGCGAGGCGGTCAAGGAGCTCCGCCGCGCCGCCCGGCTCGTCGAGCAGCGCGGCCACGGACGTACGGACGCCGAGCGCCCGCAGCACCTGCTCGTCCTCGAACCCGGCGGCGTCCGCCTCCTCGTAAAGCCCGGCGAGCAGCGGATCGCCGCCCGCGGCGCGCAGTCCGGCCGGGCGCCGCCCGTCGAGCACCGGGTGCCCGCGCAGCCACCAGGCGGTGTACGGGCGTACGGACTCGGTGGTGCCGTCGGGCAGCAGCACCCGCACCGGCTGCGTCAGCGCGTCCCGCAGCGGCGGCTGGGCGAGCAGCGCGAGCGCCTGCGGCCAGCGGTCGTCGTCGACCAGGTCGAGATCGCGTACGGCGACGAGTTCGGTGGCGACGGGCGGTACGGGCGTGTCGGGCAGCTGGTCGAGGACGTCCTCGCACCACACGTCGACCGCGTCGAGCAGCCCCGCGTCGTCCGGCTCCGCGAAGTCCCCCTCGCGGGGCTCCAGTTCGTCCGGGTCGAGCACGACATCGGTGGCGCGGACCAGCGCGAAGCCCGCGAGCACCCCGCACGCGGCAAGCGGCTGCTCACCCCAGCGGTCGGCCAACTCCTGCTCTACGAGGGCGAGTTCACCTTCCCGCATGACGGAGGCGAAGGCACTGCCGGGCAGGACCAGCTCCCCGGCGGGCGCGGGCTCGCCCTCGTCGTCGGTCAGGGCGAGCGCGCCGAGCCAGGGTTCGTCACCGGGCTCAAGGCCGGCGTCGCGCACGAGGGTGAGCACGACCTCCGCCAACTCCTCGCTCTCCAGGCCGTCTTCGTCCCAGATGTCGTCGTCGAGGGAGGCGGCGACGGCCGCGCGCACCTGCGGGGTGGTGAGGACGGCGCGCGGCGTGGCGGGCAGGGCGCCCAGCTTTTCGAGCAGCGGGTGCGCGGCCTCGGGGTGCGCGACCTTCAGGCCGAGCCGGGCCAGCCCCTCGGGGGTGTCGGGCCCGGGCAGCAGCAGATACCGCGGCCCGATCGCCGTACGCCCGTCGCTGAGCGGCACGGGAAGCCCGCTCAGCCGGTCCGGATCGACCCCGGCGAGGGACTCGTACAGCCGCCACCACCAGCCCGGCTCCCGCTCCAGACCGGCGAGCCGGTCCACGGCGTCCTGCAGCGGCAGCCGCGCCACACCGAGGGTGCGCAGCTCGACACGGCGCTCCAGGCCCGCGGGCAGCAGCGTCGGCAGCACCTCGGCGAGCACCCGTACGGTCTCGTCCCCGGCGCCCTCGACGACCTCGGCCTCGAAGGGCCGCAGCGCGACGGGCTTGCCGCCCTCGTCCTCGTCGCCCTCTTCCGGCGGTGCGGCCGGGGCGAGGAACGCGGTGCGCGGCAGCAGTTCGAGCACGGCGGCGCGCAGCGCGCCGTCAAGCGCGGAGGCGCCCAGGGCGCCCGGCACGAGATCGATGATCCCGGTCGTCAACGGCCGCCATTCGGCGAGGAGTTGGGCGTACGCCTCGGCCGCCCGCGCCACCAGGAAGTCCGTCAGCGGGCCCGGCGCGGCGTGCCGGCGCGTGGTGTCGAGCGGGAACGAGCCGATCAGGAGCGCCGGCACCCCGAGCGCCTCGTCACTCGGCGTCGGCGCGTGCACGACGGGCGCGGTACGGGGCCTCTGCGGCGCCCCCTCCCCGTCCACGGGCACCGCCCACGTCACCGACCACTGCGGCCGCGCCCGCTCCTCGGTGGGCCGGTCCCGCAGCAGCTCCGGATCGAGCCGCCCGTTGCGCTCCACAGTCCGCCAGCGGGTCGTACCGTGCGCGGAGTCGGTGATCCGGGCGTACGGGCCGTCGTGATCGCGGGTGAGGGTGCGGGTGCGGTCGCCGTTCTCGACGCTGACCTCCGTCAGCCCGGGCAGGGCGAGCAGGAGGGCATCGTCGATCCCGTCGAGCAGCCGCTCCACCAGCGCCTCGGCGGCCGCGTCCCGCAGCGGCAGGATGACGACGGTGTCGTACGTGTCGGGCGCGGACCCCTCCGCCGCGAACGGCAGTCGCAGCAGCGGCACATGACCGTCCCGGCGGCGGATCTCCTCGCCGAGCTCGGGGCTGCGTTCGGCGGCGACGGCGGCGGTCAGCTCGCGCGCCTCGGCCAGCGACCACCTGATGCCACCGGACCGGCCCACGACGGCCGGTTCATCACTCACGGCAAGCACGGCGGCGAACCCGACCCCGAACCGCCCGACCGTCGCACTCCCCCCGCTGTCCCGCTTTGCGGAGGCCCGCAGCGTACTGAGCGACTCGACGCCGGCCGCGTCCAGCGGGGCGCCGGTGTTCGCCGCGGCGAGCACCCCGTCACGGAGGGTGAGCCGCAGCCGCCCGGGGACTTTCGCTCGGGCAGCGGCGTCGGCGGCGTTCTGCGCGAGCTCCACGACGAGCCGGTCCCGGTACCCGCCGAGCGCGAGATCCTCCTCGGCGTTGGCGTCCTCCCGGAACCGTGCAGGAGCGGCGGCCCACGCGTCGAGCACGGCCCGCCGCAGCCCCACGGTGCCGAACGGGTCGGCCCCCTCGGGCGCGGGCCGGACGAATCTGCTCACGGTGGGTCCTCCTTGTCGGCGGCGGGCGCCGCGGCTGCGGGCTGCCGCGGGTTCGCTCTGTCGCCTGAAGGTACCGGGTGAGCGCCGGGACCTCCTGGCGGGCCGGTCAGCGGTCGCCGGCGAGGCGGCCCGGCCCGGCCGCGCCTGGCCTGGCCTGGCCTGGCTTGGCCTATAACATCCGCGCCATATAACATCTGATGCATGACCGGTGAGCGGTACACGATCGAAATCGAGCCTGAGGTCCGCCTCTGGCTGACGAATCTGCCCGCCCACCACTACGTGATAGCCGAGCAGAAGGCCGACCGCCTTGCGGAGAACGCCACCACGCTCGGCGAGCCCTACAGCCGCCACCTCGGCGGGAAGCTCCGCGAACTACGCTTCGACCTCGGAGGCAACGCCCAGCGGATCACCTACTGGCTGGCGCCGGGCCGCCGCGTCGTGCTGCTCACCGTCTTCCGCAAGACCAAGATGCGCGAGACGGCCGAGTTGGAACGCGCCCGCGCGGCGCAAGAAACGTGCGAGACGAGTCACGAGCCGGCCACCGCCCACGAGGTCTACGACCGTGACATCAAGGAGGAACTGCGATGAACCACGCCGAGTGGAAGACCCGCCGCCACCGCAAGCTCCTCGGCGAGGCGGTCGAGGGCAGCCCCGAGTACGACCGGCTGTACGAGGAGGCCGAACTGGCCCACGACCTCGGCCAGCTCGTCCATGACCGGCGCTCCGCGCTCGGACTCTCCCAGACCGAACTCGCCGAGCGCTGCAGCATGCAGCAGCCGCAGATCTCTCGCATCGAAGGCGGCGGCACCGTGCCCACCATCCCCCTGCTGCGCCGACTGGCCCGCGCTCTGGACGCCGACCTGACGATCGACCTCACCCCGCATGACGAGGCTGCCTGACCTGCCTCATGCTTCCGCGTTGAGCGCGTTGACGAACGCGGTCCAGGCGGACGGGGAGAAGAGGAGGGCGGGGCCGTGGGGGGATTTGGAGTCGCGGACGGGGATGGTGGGGTGTCCGTCGAGGACTTCGAGGCAGGAGCCGGACTCGGCGTTGCTGTACGACGACTTGCGCCAGCCGTCGAGCGCGCCGGCATCCGGAAGTGTGCGGTCAGTCATGGCGCCGGTGTTCCTTTGCTCGTGCAGTCATAAAGGCCAACGACTCATCCAAAGGCAGCGCGTCGCTCAGCGCAACGTCGTAGGCGTGCTGGAGGTGCTGGACGACGGCCGGTGAGTCATGCAGCTGACCGACGTACGCCCCTTCCGTATACGCGGCAGGCGGCTGATCCTCGAACCACATCAGCGTCATCATCCCGTGCAGCACGGCGTACGCGCCTCGGGCCGTGGGCATCACGTGCACGCGGATACGCCGCCCCCGGACCAGATCGATGAGGTGCTCGATCTGCTCTGCCATCACGTCTTCCCCGCCCACAGGGCGGCGCAGGACGGATTCATCAAGCAGGGCCCACACCACGGGTGTCATCGGATTCTCAAGGATCTTCGCCCGATCCAGCCGTGTGACCACATGCCGGTCACGTTCCTCCTCGGTACGGGGCTGAGGCCAGGTTCCGAGCACCGCTTCGGCATAGCTGCGGGTCTGCAGGATGCCCGGCACGTAAATGGGCGCGAACTCCCGGATGATGGCTGCCTGCTGCTCCAGCACCCGTGCCGCCTCGAAGTAGTCCGCGAGAGTGGAGTCGCTCCCGGGCCGGAAACTGCTGAGCACATCCCCCGTACCCAATGCCTTGTCCAACCGTCGCGCATCCTCCGCCGACGGAATCCTCCGCCCCGCCTCGATATGGGCGATATGACTCCGCGTCATATGCGCCGCATGGGCCAACTGCTCCTGGGTCATGCCGCAGGCCTCCCGCCGGGCCCGCAACCACTCCCCGTACGTACTGGTCATCCGCCAACTCCCCTTCACCACGTGACAAATGACGGGTCACACCGCACCCCCTTCTCAAGCTACGCATGCCGACGCCAATCTGTGAGCAGTTCGCTACAGAGAGCAGAGAGGTGCAGGTCATGAACGCAGCCGAGGAGCGGATCAGGGAGGCGGAGTCGGTGCGGGACCCGCTGCGGGCGGCGCTCGCGGCGGTCGGGTTGAAGTTGCCGTCGCTCCGCCTCGACCAGGTGTCGTGCGCCCGCGAGAACCCGTACCCGCTCATCGAGTTGGGCCGCTGCGACGTCACGACGGCGCGGACGCTGGCCGAGGCGCTGGGGGCGGGGCGGTGAGCGTTCCTCGACCGGAGGTCGGCGAGACCGTACGGGACGAAGAGACCGGCCGGGTCGGCGAGGTAATGGGCCATCAGGGCGGCTACGTGCAGCTGCGGCCGCTGCTCGGCGGTCGGGAGTGGGACGTACGGCCGGACCGGGTACGTCCGGTGACGGCCACGGAGCTGCTGAGCGCGCGGGTGGCAGAGCTGAACTCCCTCACGCGGAAGGCCCGTACGACGTGAACCTGCTCGCCCGCCTCCTCGCCCGCCTCCTCCCGCCCAGCGGCACCCGCCGCCGCACGCCTGCCCCGGGGGTCTCGTCGCCCCCACCGCACCGGGTGGTCACTCCGCCGCGCCGCAGCAGCCCGTACGCGCGGGACGCGGCCGACGACACGACCCTGTACGTCGACCCGCCCCTCTGGAACACCCTCCGCCCGTACGTCCACGTCCACGCCCGCCCGAAGTTCGTTCCGGCAGAACAGCGCGCCCAGGCCCACCGCCGCTGGGCCCTGGACATGGCCCTACGGGGGCGGGATGTGGGGCCCGAGCGGATTCATGGGGTGCGGGTGGGGGGTTGGGAGGCGGCGTGAGCCTGGCTTCCTCGCTTCGGCCTGCGGGGACCTGGACGTGCCGGGGTGAACGGCTCGGCCTTCGGGGACCTGCACGCGCCGGGCGCACGGGCTCGGCCTAGGGCGACCGGAGCGGTCACGGTTCCCGGTTTTTCGGTGTACGGGGCGCCGTGAGGCGGTGCGGTGCGGGTGCCCAACTCGTGGGTGGGGGCGGGTGGGTGGGAGAGGGGGCGCACCGGGGCGTGCCGGGTGAACGGCTACGACGGCGTCGGGCGCCCCGAACGTGGCGGGTGAACGGCTGCGACGACTACCTGCACCGGAACGTGCCGGGTGAACGGCTTCGGGGGCGGGGGGCACCCCGCACGTGCCGGGTGAACGGCTGCGACGACAACCTGCACCGGAACGTGCCGGGTGAACGGCTGCGACGACAACCCGCACCGGAACGCGCCGAGCGCTCAGCTCACCCCGTACCCGGAACGCGCCGAGCGCCCAGCTCCCCGTACCCCCAAAAGACCTAGCTGTGGCCCAAGTCCTCCGAGCCGTCGCCCGAAGGTTCCGTGGACACGGATCCTTCCCGGGAGGGGCGCAGCGGCAGGACGTCGACGTTCATCGAGTCGTGGACGTGCGGCGCCGGGCGCGGGGGCTTCGGCATGACCGCTGCCTCCGAGTGGCCGCCGCAGCCGTACGCCAGGGACACCACGTGGCCGTCGGCGGGGCTGAACTCGTTGGCGCAGACGCCGAAGGCCTGGCGCAGGGAGCCGGCGAGCGGCATCAGGAAGGCGCAGCTGACGCAGCTCGCGGGGGCCGCCTGGGCCATCTGCGTCTTCGCGCCGTACCCCTCCTCCCAGCGGTCGGCGGCGACGTGCAGGCCGTACCGGGACAGGACGCGGGCGCGGCGCATGCCGAGCTCCTCGGCGACCGCGGCGATGGAGCCGCGCAGCGGGGCGAGCGGCAGGGTGGCCGGCGGGCCGTCGGTGACCTCCGCGTCCTCGGCCTCGACCAGGTCGGCCATCTCGTCGGAGACAGGAGAGTTGGGGGCCGGCTCGTCCTCGCCCGTGTACCCGGGCTCCAGGCGCAGGTCGTCCGCGTCGGTGGGAAGGAGGTCGCCGGGGCCGAGGTCGCCGGGGCGCAGGCGCTCGCTCCACGGCACCCACTCCGGCGCGAGGAGGGCATCGGGGCCGGGCAGCAGCACGGTCTCGTCGAGCGTGACGACCTTCGCGCGGGAGGCGCGGGCGACGGTGACGGCCCAGCGCCAGCCGCGGTACCCGGTCTCCTCGCACTCGAAGAAGTGCGTGACGACCCGGTCCCCCTCGGAGACCACCTCGACGTGCTCACCGACGACGCCGGGTGCGGCGGCCTCCTCGGCCGCGGCCCTGGCGAGGTCGATCGCCTCGGCGCACAGGCGGTCAGGGGTGCGGCTTCGCGTTGTCGCTGCGCTCACAGGTATCGCTTCTCTCCTACGCCGTCTCACGGGTGCGCCGTCCTTCGGTGCGGGGCACGGACGGAGCGGACCAGTGGGCCGCGTCGACGTCCGCGCCCGGTCACTCCCGGGCGCGCCTACACCATCCATTCTGCGCGATGACGAAGAGGCGCGCGGCCAAGAACAACCGCCGCTGGCGCGCTACGCACGCTACCCCCTCGAAGCGCCAGAGCCCACACGGCGTCCGCCCCGAGAAGATCACCGTACGGTTCCGAACGGTTGCGAACGGTTCCAAACGGTTCCGAATGGCCCCGGTCCGGCCGCCGGTACGCCCTTCGCCGTCCGTACCCGTATCCGAACGTCCGGCTTGGGGCACTATGACGGGGTGGCCTCTCCTTCAGGATCACGGCCCGGATCACCGCCCGGATCACCGCCGCCGGAGCGAGCGAGCCCGCTGCGCAGAGTGGGCCGCGTGGTCGGCCGTGCCCTGCACCTGCCGTTCACGTTTCCCGTGAAGGGCATCAGGAAGGCGACGCACGCGCACGGTGCGGGCGAGTCGGGTCTCGGCAAGCTGATCGAGCTGCACGCCGTGAACGGCGCGGGCGACGTGCTGATCACGGTGGCCCTCGCCTCGACGGTGTTCTTCTCCGTGCCGACGGACGAGGCGCGCGGCCGGGTCGCGCTCTATCTGGCGATCACGATGGCCCCGTTCACACTCCTGGCCCCCGTGGTCGGCCCGCTTCTGGACCGGCTGCCGCACGGCCGGCGGGCGGCGATGGCCGGTTCGATGCTGGCGCGGGTGCTGCTCGCGCTGACCCTGTCGGGCGCGGTGGCCACGGGGTCGATCGAGCTGTATCCGGCGGCCCTCGGCGTCCTCGTCGCGTCGAAGGCGTACGGAGTGGTGCGCAGCGCCGTCGTACCGCGTCTGCTGCCACCGACGTTCTCGCTGGTGAAGGCCAACTCGCGGGTGACGCTCGGCGGGCTGCTCGCGACCGGTGTCGCCGCGCCGATCGGGGCCGGGCTGCATCAGATCGGGCCGCCGTGGCCGCTGTACGCGGCGTGCGCGGTGTTTCTGTTCGGGGCGTTCCTCTCGTTCCGGCTGCCGCACAAGGTCGACTCGGCGCGCGGTGAGTCGCGCGCGCTGCTCGCGGCGGACGAGGAGCACCTGCATCTGCCGCACGGCAAGAAGCCGGGCCTGCGCACGGTCGGCCCGGCGGTGACGCACGGGCTGGCCGCGAACGCCTCGCTGCGCTGCCTCTCCGGGTTCCTGATCTTCTTCCTGGCGTTCCTGCTGCGCGAGGAGCCGCTCAGCGGGCAGAGCGCCGCCGTGTCCCTCGGCATGGTGGCGGTCGCGGCGGGCGCGGGGAACGCGCTCGGTACGGCGGTGGGCGCCGCGCTCCGCAAACGGCCGCCGGAGCTGATCATCGTGACCGTCGTCGGCTTCGTCCTGGTCGTCGCGATCGCCGCGTCGGTGTTCTACGGGACTCCGCTGATCGCCGCGCTCGGAGCGGTGGCGGGCCTCGGCCAGGCGCTCGCGAAGCTGTCCCTGGACGCGCTGATCCAGCGGGACGTGCCGGAGCTGGTCCGCACCTCGGCGTTCGCCCGCTCGGAGACGCTGCTGCAGATGTCGTGGGTGATCGGCGGCGGCATCGGCATCTCGCTGCCCCTGGACGGCGGCCTCGGCCTGGGCGTGGGCGCGTGCATCGTGGCGCTCGGCTGGCTGACGACGGTGCGGGGGCTGGTCAGGGTGGCGCACCGGGAGGGGCATGCCCCCCGCGTGAAGTGACGTCACGGTGTGCCGTCACTTCCGCGAGGCAGGGGAGCGGCCTGCAGGGACGGGACGGGCGGGCGGCCTGCGGGGACGGGGCGGGCGCACGGCACGCCGGACCCCGCGTGGCGGGAGGTGCGGGGGCGCCAGATAGCCTTTCGCGCATGACCTCCCTGCGTATGACGGCCAAGGGCCGCCGCACCGCTGCCGCCCTCGGCGCCGTGTCCGCCGGACTTCTCGCCCTCTCGGCCTGTGAGAAGCCGACGCCGCTCGCGACCGTGACGGTCAACGGCACGTCCGTGCACACCGAGGCCGCCTGCTACAGCGAGGGCAAGGCGATCGGCGAGAGCGAGATCAAGTCCTGCCTGGAGAAGGAAGCCGAGAAGACCATCACGGTCAGCATGGACGACAAGGTCCGCTTCGGCGTCGACCCGGAGGTCGCCGAGCACGGCTGGACCCTCTTCATCGGCGGCCAGCAGGCCGAGCAGGAGCCGTTCAAGAAGACGTACCGCTCCATCCCCGGCAATGTGTTCTTCTCCTCCGGCCAGGGCGGCCCGGCGCTGAAGAAGGCGCAGGTCTCGCTGGTGGAGACGGACGGCAACCAGCTGAAGGGCATCTGGCACTTCGAGCTCAAGAAGGGTGAGTAGGAGTTCCTGAGCCCCGGATTCTGATCGCCACAGCGGTTCCCGCCGAGCGGGACGCTGTGGCCCGGGCCGTATCCGCTTCCCCGCCCGAGCACCGGTCGGCCTACGACTGCGTCGCCGTCGGCGTGGGCCCGGCCGCGGCCGCCGCCGGTACCGCCATCGCGCTCACCACGGCCGCACTCCGCGGTGAGCCCTACGACCTGGTGGTGTCGGCGGGGATCGGCGGCGGCTTCCAGCCCGAGGCGCCGGTCGGCTCGGTGGTCGTCGCCGACGCGATCCTCGCCGCCGACCTGGGCGCCGAGACCGGCGAGGGCTTCCTGTCGGTCACCGACCTCGGTTTCGGTACGGCCGAACACACCCCGCCGCCCGCGCTCGTACGGCTCGCGGCCACCGTCACCGGCGCCCGTACCGGCACCGTCCTCACCGTCTCCACCGTGACCGGCAGCGCGCACCGCGCCGCCGAGCTGCGGTACCGCCACCCGCGGGCCGCCGCCGAGGCGATGGAGGGCTTCGGCGTGGCCGAGGCCGCCTCCGCGCACGGCGTCCCGGTGCTCGAAGTGCGGGCCGTGTCCAACGCGGTGGGCCCCCGCGACCGTGCCGCCTGGCGCATCGGGGACGCGCTGGCCGCGCTCACCGCCGCCTTCGGCGCCCTCGTTCCCGTACTGGTCCTTCCCGCTGAGGAGTCGCCGTGAGCCTGCGCATCGCGTACTCGCCCTGCCCCAACGACACGTTCGTCTTCCACGCGTGGGCGCACGGACAGGTACCGGGGGCGCCGGAGCTCGACGTCACGTTCGCCGACATCGACCTCACCAACGGCATGGCGGAGCGCGGCGAGTTCGACATCCTGAAGGTGTCGTACGCGGTCCTGCCGTACGTCCTCGACGAGTACGCGCTGCTGCCCTGCGGCGGGGCGCTCGGCCGGGGCTGCGGGCCGCTCGTACTCACCCGCGAGCCGGGCACGGATCTGGCCGGGAAGACGGTGGCGGTGCCGAGCGAGCGGTCGACGGCCTATCTGCTGTTCCGGCTGTGGGCCGCGGACACGGTGCGGGACGGCGCCCCGCGCATCGTCGTGCTGCCGTTCCACGAGATCATGCCCGCCGTGCGCGACGGCGAGGTCGACGCCGGACTCGTCATCCACGAGGCCCGGTTCACGTACCAGGAGTACGGGCTGCACTGCCTCGCCGACATGGGCGAGCACTGGGAGCACACCACGGGCCTGCCGATCCCGCTCGGCGCGATCATCGCGAAGCGCTCGCTCGGCGAGGACGTCCTGAAGTCCCTCGCGGACGCGGCGCGTTCCTCGGTCCGGATGGCCTGGGACGACCCGCAGGCCTCCCGGGGCTACGTCCTCGCGCACGCGCAGGAGATGGACCCGGCCGTCGCGGACCAGCACATCGGCCTGTACGTCAACGAGTTCACGGCCGACCTCGGCGAGAGCGGCTACGCGGCCGTGCGCGGGCTGCTCACCCGCGCGGCGGCCGAGGGGCTGGTACCGCCCCTCGGCCGGGATGCGCTGCGGTTTCCGTAAGGGTTACGGGTTACGGGTTACGGGTTCCGGGGTCTAGACGTCCAGCTGGTCGGCGACCGCGCGCAGCATGCCCGCGATCTTCGCGCCGTGCGCCTTGTCGGGGTAGCGGCCGCGCTCCAGCTGCTGGGAGACGCTCTCCAGGAGCGTGGTCAGGTCCTGCACGATCGACGCCAGCTCGTCGGGCTTGCGGCGCTGGGCCGCGGCGACCGAGGGCGCCGGGTCCAGGAGCGTCACGGACAGCGCCTGGTCCCCGCGCTGGCCTGCGACGACACCGAACTCCACGCGTTGTCCGGGCTTGAGTGAATCGACCCCGTCGGGCAGCACGGACGAGTGAACGAAGACGTCACCGCCGTCGTCACGGGAGAGAAAGCCGAAGCCCTTCTCGCTGTTGAACCACTTGACCTTGCCGGTAGGCACGTCTGTCCGTCCTCGTCTGTTCTCGTACGCGCGTCGCACGCGCGTCGCACGCGGCCCTGGATAGCAGTCTGGCGGGCCGCTCGACCCGCCGGGACCAAGGCTAATGGTCCGGTGGCGGGTGACAAGACTGCTTTCCCGGTCTCGGTCCGGCTCTCTTTGCGCAGGGAACTACCCTGGCCGGGTGAGTGACACACCTTCTGGCACGCCTTCCGGCCCTCCGTCCGGCTCGGGCGACCGGCTTGTCCGGCTCGGCGCGATCGTCTTCTTCGTCGGGGCCGTGGCCACCCTGGTCACCGTGGCCCCGCTGTTCCTGGGCACGGAACCGTTCCCCACCGTGGCGTACGCCGTGTGCATGCTGATGGGCGTGGGCTTCGTGATCGCCGCGGCCGGGGTGCTGCGGACCATCTCCGTGCAGCGGCGTCAGGCCCGCTCGGCGGCCCGGTAGGACGCCAGCCACTCCGGGAAGTCCGTGAGGTCGCCGAGTACGACGTCGGCGCCCGCGGTGCGGAGTTCGTCCGGCGCGCACGGCCCGGTCGGTACGGCCACGGAGAGCGCGTCGGCGCCGCGGGCTCCGCGTACGTCCCCGATGTGGTCGCCCACGTACACCGCGGCGCCGTGTTCGCGCAGCGCCTCCGCCTTGGCCTCCGCCCACAGCCAGCCGATCACCGCGTCCGCCTCGATGCCGAGGTGGGCGAGGTGCAGCTTGGCGTTGGGCTCGTGCTTGGCGGTGACGACGATCGCGCGGCCGCCCTGCGCCCGGACGGCGGCGACGGCCTCGCGGGCGCCGGGCATCGCGAGGGTCGGGGCGATGGCGTGTGTGGGGTAGATCTCACGGTAGCGGTCGGCCATCTCCGGTATCCGCTCCTCGGGGAACCAGTACGCGAGCTCCTCGTCGAGGGGCGGCCCGAGCCGGGTGACGGCCAGGTCGGCGTCGATGAACGTGCCCGTCTCCGCGGAAAGCGCCTGGTAGGCGGCCTTGATGCCGGGGCGCGAGTCGATCAGGGTCATGTCGAGGTCGAAGCCGACGGTGAGCGGTGCGGGCTGCCGGGCGGGGGTGTTCTGCTGCGATGCCATGCCGGCCATTGTGCCGATCCTGGCCGGAACATCCTGGCCGGAACCCTGCCCCTTACACTTAGCCAAGCCTAAGCTCAGTCCGTCTCCGTATCTCAGTCCTTCTCCCGTCATCTCAGTCCGTCTCCCGTCCTCAAAGGGTCATATGGCCGCCGCCCCTCCCGCCGCCGCGCGAAGCAAGCCGGTGGCCCGACGCATCGCCCTGACCGGTGCGGCAGTTGCGGCCCTCGCGGTCGCCGTACTGCTCTCGCTCGCCGTCGGCGCCCGCGCCATCGCCCCCACCGCCGTACTCGACGCCCTGCTGCACGGCGGCCAGAGCGACGCCGCCCAGGTCGTCCGCGAACTGCGCGTGCCGCGCACGGTGATCGGCCTGATGGTCGGCGCGGCCCTCGCCCTCGCCGGTACCGCGCTGCAGGGCATCACCCGCAACCCGATCGGCGACCCCAGCCTCCTCGGCATCAGCCAGGGCGCGTCCGCCGCGGTCGTCCTCGCCATCGCCTTCGCCGGGGTGCACGAGCTGACCGGGTACGTATGGTTCGCCTTCGCGGGCGCCGGGCTCGCCTCCGTCGCGGTGTACGCCATCGCCGCCCGCGGCCGCGGCGGCGCCACCCCCGTGAAGCTGGCGCTCGGCGGCGCCGCGATCAACGCGCTCCTCGTCTCCGTCACCATGGCCGTCCTCACCACGAAGGCCGCCGCGCTCGACGAGTTCCGCTTCTGGCAGGTCGGCTCGGTGGCCGGACGGGACGCCGAAGTGGTCGCGCAGACCTGGCCGTTCCTGCTCGTCGGCGTGGTCCTCGTGGTGTCCGTGGCCCGCGGCCTGGACGCGCTCGCGCTCGGCGAGGACGTGGCGAAGGGCCTCGGCCAGAACGTGGCGACGGTCCGCGTCGTCGGCGGGCTCGGCGCGACCGTACTGACCGGCGTCGGGGTCGCGGCCGCCGGACCGATCGCGTTCGTCGGCCTCGCGGTGCCGCACATCGCCCGCGCGATCGTCGGCGGCGACCACCGCTGGCTGCTGCCGATGGCCGCGCTGATCGGCCCGGTCATGCTGCTCGTCTCCGACACCGTCGGCCGCGTGATCTTCCCGCCGAGCGAGGTCCCGGCGGGCGTGATGACGGCCCTGATCGGGGTGCCGTTCCTGGTGACGCTGGTACGGAGGAAGGCGGTGGCGGCATGAAGTCCCGTACTCCTGCTACCTCTACCGCTGCCGCTGCCGCTGTGGGCAATCGTTCCGCAGGGCGGAACGGGTGGGCACAGCACCCCGGTGCCGGGTGCCCTGTACGTCAGCGTCCAGCCGGGTACGCAGTGGCCCGCATGGGCAAGGCCTCCTTCCTCGTACACCGCCGATCCGTATGGGTCACAGGGATCCTCGCCCTGCTCCTCGCCGCGACCACACTCGCCTACCTCTGCGTAGGAGAAAGCTTCGTACCCCCCACCGAAGTCCTGAAGGTCGTCCTCGGGCAGCCCTCGCCCGACGAGCTGGTCGTCGGGACACTGCGGCTGCCGCGGATGGTCGTCGGCCTGCTCGTCGGGGCCGCGTTCGGGGTCGCGGGCGCGCTGATCCAGACCGTCGCGCGCAACCCGCTCGCCAGCCCCGACATCATCGGCATCAGCCAGGGCGCGAGCGCGCTCACCGTGGGCGCGCTCACCTTCGGCGTCACCTCGTACGCCGTGCTGCCGTACGTGTCGATCGCGGGCGGGGTCGCGGCGGCCGCGCTCGTGTACGTCTTCGCCTGGCGCGGCGGGCTGCAGGCCACCCGGTTCGTGCTGATCGGCATCGGCTTCGCGATCGCGCTGCGGTCCGTGACCACGCTGTTCATGACGAAGGGCGACTACCTCGTCGCGCAGCAGGCGCAGATCTGGATGACCGGCTCCCTCAACGGCCGTTCCTGGCCCGAGGCGGAGCTGCTCGGCTCCACGCTGCTGATCCTGCTGCCCGCCGTCGCCTGGGCGGCCCGCGCGCAGCGCACCGTCACCATGGACGACGACACGGCGACCGGGCTCGGCGTACGGCTCGGGCGCGTCCGGCTCGGGCTCGTACTGCTCGGGGTGGTGCTCGCGTCCGTGGCCACGGGGACCGCCGGTCCGGTCGACTTCGTGGCGCTGCTCGCCCCGCAGGTCGCCCGCCGGATGACGCGGACCGCGCAGATCCCGCTGGTGTCCAGCGCGTTGACCGGCGCCGTGATCGTGGTCCTCGCGGACCTGCTCGCGCGTCGGCTGTTCTCGCCGACCGAGCTGCCGGTGGGTGTGCTGACGGCTGCGGTCGGCGCCCCGTACCTGATCTGGCTCATCGTCCGTAGCCGTACCGTCGGAGGGAAGTCGTAGTCGTGACCCGGCTCAGCGCCCAGGGGCTGACCCTGGCCTACGAGGACCGCACCGTCGTGGACGGCCTCGACCTGGACATACCCGACGGCGAGGTGACGGTGATCGTCGGGCCGAACGCCTGCGGCAAGTCGACGACGCTGCGCGCGCTCGGGCGGCTGCTCAAGCCCAGGGCCGGTTCGGTGCTGCTCGACGGCACGGCGCTCGCGAAGCTGCCGACGAAGCGGATCGCCCAGCAGATCGGGCTGTTGCCGCAGTCGCCGGTCGCGCCCGAGGCGATCACCGTCGCGGACCTCGTGGCGCGCGGCAGGCAGCCGCACCAGCACTGGTGGCAGCAGTGGTCCGACGAGGACGAGCGGGCGGTCACGGAGGCGATGGAACGTACGGACGTCGCCGAGCTGGCGGAGCGGTCCGTGGACGAGTTGTCGGGTGGTCAGCGGCAGCGGGTGTGGATCGCGATGGCCCTCGCGCAGGAGACGTCGCTGCTGCTGCTCGACGAGCCGACGACGTTTCTGGACATTTCCCACCAGGTGGAAGTGCTGGATCTGGTACGGCAGTTGAACCATGACCGGGGGCGGACGGTGGTCGTCGTCCTGCACGACCTGAACCAGGCGGCTCGGTACGCGGATCATCTCGTGGCGATGCGGGCGGGTGAGGTGGTGGCCTCCGGGCCGCCTGCCGAGGTCGTGACGGCGGATCTCGTACGCGAGGTGTTCGGGCTTGAGTGCGTGGTCGTTCCCGATCCCGTCACCGGCTCGCCGCTGGTGGTGCCGGGGGCGCCGTGGGGGCCGTGAAGTCTTCCCCACGCCGCCCCTTCCCGAAAGCCTGCGGCGCTTCGGGGGCCAGCCCCC
>NZ_JASCIS010000074.1 GCF_029968015.1 Streptomyces luteolus | reverse complement strand
GCCGCTGCTCCGGCTCAACGTGGAGGCCCGGGACGCCGCCACGATGGCCCGGGTCCGGGACGAGGTCCTCGCGATCGTCAGAGCCTGAGCCGCAGGCGCCGCGCCTTGCTGGAAGGAGAACCTCACCGGCGCCTGGAGGGAAGAAGGGGAGCCTCCTCGAGTGGTCGACGGGTGGCGTGGCCGACCGCGCCGCCGCCACCTGCGGAGGCTTTACAGCTCAGACGGAGCTCGTCGACTCCGACACATGCAGCGACTTCCCCTTCGGGGAGGCGAAGGAGGATGGTGGCGCAGGTGATCAGTGTGTCGAGGTGATCCCCAACCTCGGCAACGGGGGAGTGGCAACGACTGCCGTGACGAGGATTGCGATAGTCGAGAACACACCAGCTCGTCTTCCCGGCACTCTTGCCGGGACGGCCCGGGCCGCGATCGTCTTCTTCCGCGCCCAAAGCCTTGGGAGATGCGTCGCGGCCGCATCAACCCAGCTGGGGCCCGGTCAACGAATGCGTCTCCACGACAGCCGCACGCGAGTACATCGTCAAGGAATCCTTCTCCATCGACGCCTCGACGTGGATCGAGCCCCGACAGACGCGGGTCATCCACACCCGGCACCTGTACCGCAACTACACCGGCGAGGCGCAGCTCGTGAACTCCATACAGTGGCGCCCCACGGGGATGACGTTCCTGCCGTTCTCCAACGAGCTGGTCACCCTCTCCCCGGCTGGGACCTGACGGCAGCACTGACCCGGCGCGTGTGCAGCGGAACTCCCGCACACGATCCCAGGGGCACGGCATGCCCGCGTTCCTCCGCCGCGACATTGGCCGGTATCCGAAGTCGGGCATATGGATGGACTGAAGTCACCTCCACGTACTGATGGTGGCTCAGTCCCCTGCCTCCCGAGGCCGATAGCGTGTGCCTCGGCGGGCTTCGCCGCACCTACGAGCTGAGCAGTAACGACACCGGGTGCCTTTGCGGACAGTCTGCAGCCGTGGCAGGACCTCGTTGCCACATTCGACGCAGCGGCACTTCCACGGTCTGCTCACGTAACCGGGATACGGCTCCAACGGCAGGAAGCCAGCCGCTCGTATCTCGGACTCGGCCTGTTCGGCGGGGGTGGTGACCTGTCCCGCGCAGTACTTGCAGCTCGCGCGGCCCTGTTTCACGTTGCAGTACCGCGGAGTGGATTCTTTGCCGCAGGCCTGGCAGCGGGAAAGCCAGGGCTTGCCTGACCCCGCGTACCGTTCCAGTGGCTCGTATCCCGCTGCACGCATGACCTCCTCGGCCTTGGCGGCACCCGCCTCAACTTCCGCTGCTCGGACGGCCTGATTGCGGCATCGGAGGCATCCTCCGCCGCGGCGGATGCTGTTCAAGCGTGGCTTGCCCTCATACCCGCAGGTGAGGCAACGGGCTCGCCAGGGCTTGTTCACGTATCCGGGGTACTCCTCCAGCGGTTCCAGCCCGGCCTGGCGCAGTTCGCCGGCCGCCGCTTCCGGGTCGAGCAGTGAGGCGGCGGAGCGGCGCCTCATCCCTCGGGCTGGGATGTAGCTGGTGCCAACGAGGTGCTCGGTCGCATGAGTGATCATCTGCCGTAGCTCGTCTGTGGTGATTCGCTCGGAACTACAGGTTTCGGAGAAGCCGTTCGGCATCACCTCGGGGCTGAGGAAGGGGCACAAGCCGCGCGCGCGAAGCTGCGCGAGGACGGCCTGCTCCACGTCGTGGGCAGCGGCTCCAGTCGGATAGTCGCGCGTGTAAGTCACCTCCCAGCCATTCCGACGATGCTGCAGGAGGCGGGAGTTGTAGCCGCTGCAGGCTCCGATACCAATCTTCACGGCCTTCCAGCCGTCGTGGCCTATGACGTACACCCGGGCGGCGGCGGCAAGGTCGACGCCGTGTGTCGCGCAGAACCGACAGCCACGACCGCGGTCTTGGACGTGAGCGAAGGTGGGCGAGACTTCGTTGCCGCATGACAGACAGCGAGAACGCCATGGGACCATCGCACCGGGATAGCCTTCCAGGGGCTCCAGTCCCGCTTTGACCATGACGGCAGCAGCTTGGTCATGGGGGAGCCTCCGCCTGGCTCCTGCTTTGCGGTTGCCGCATGGGCGGCAGGCGCCTTGGCCGTTGAGGATTCCGCCGAGCCGGGGCCGACCGACATTGCCGCATGCAGTGCACTTGCAGGTCCAGGGTTCTTTTGAACCAGGAAATGGTTCCTGCGGCTCAACTCCGGCGGCCCGCATCACCGCGACGGCGTCGTCATGAGTCCACCGCCTTCGGCGTCGCGGTTCACCATCAACCCGTGCCATTGCGTCTCGCCCGCCTCTTGAGTGATCGAAATTACGCCGCAGGATTTCTCAGGTATCCGCAACCCGCAAGTGCCTGGTCAGCCAGGTCGCAAGGCCAGTTCTCGCGGGCCCCTGCCCGAGCTGACGCACCTCTGATTGACGACCTCGGTACTCGATCTGCTCTGCGGGGCGGCGATCCACGTACAGGTTGCTGCAACCACCAATGAAGCCGTGCAAGTTCGTAGAGGTTCGCTGCGCCGCGCGGGGACGCGAGTGCAAGCTGATGCAAAGAGATCGTGAGTCTCATCAACGGAGGCCAGGATGACCTTGCACATGCTCGGTAAGGACCCAACTCGCCTGACGGCAAGTCCGCGACGATCTACTACTACGACGACGTCCAGGACCGCTATCTGGTTCAGGGGCTGAAGGTCCTGGACGAGGAGCGGCTCTCGCAGATGGACCTGCCCGACTACGAGACCGTGGTCGAGATCCCCAAGTACATGGCGCAGTTCTTCCCGGAGGTGAACGATGACAGCGCAGAGCCCGACGTTCACTGACCTGTTCCGCCAGGCACGCCACAGCGCGCTCCACCTGGAGATGCGCGACAGCTAGATGGCCTCCGACCCTGCGTACCAGGCATGGCGCAAGGGGGAACGCGACCGGCCAGTCGACACCGATCCTGGTCAACGGCCGTGGCTTCAGCTGATGCAGGACACGACCGCACGCGGCGTGGAGATCCGGCGCGCCCGTGTCGTCTCAGTACCCGAGTCCGACTACATCCGGTTCGAACACCACCTGAGCGACGCCAACGTCAAAGCCGGTGAGCAGATCCGGTGGCTGGCACGTCGCCAGGCGTCCCAACTAGCCTTGCCCGGCAACGACTTCTGGCTGTTCGACGACAGCCTCGTCGTGTTCCTCCACTTCGCCGGTGACGGTGAACTCGCCCCGCACGACGACGAGGAACGCACCACCGACGCCACGGTGGTGCAGATGTGCTCGACGGCCTTCGAGGCCGTCTGGGACATCGCCGTCCCGCACCAGGACTACCAACTGTCCTGAACTACCAGTGAAACAGGCAGAACTACGTGTCGCCGTCGTCGCCAGTCTCCAGCGTCCAGCAGGCTCAGAAGGCACTTGGGCAGCGCCTACGGGAGATCCGCAAGGACCGTGGCCTGACCGCACGCGCACTGGCGGCGTCGGCCGGCTGGCACGAGTCGAAGGCGTCCCGCCTGGAGAACGGCAAGACGCCGCTGTCCGACGACGACATCCGCACGTACACCCGCCTGTGCCACGCATGGGAGCAAGAGCAGGACCTGATAGCCACCGCACGTGGCATCGAAGGCATGTACATCGAGTGGCGCCGCTTGGAGCGGTCAGGACTCAAGCGGGTCCAGCAGTCGGTGCTGCCGCTGTTCGAGCGCACCAACCGCTTCCTCTTCTACCAGTCCTGGGTCGTTCCCGGACTGCTGCAGACCCCCGAGTACACGCGAGCTGTGCTGAACACCGCTGTCTCCCTGAGAGGCGCTCCTGACGACGTCGAGGATGCACTGCAGGTCCGGGTCGATCGCCAACAGGTGCTGCACACACGGCCGAAGCAGTTCGCCATGCTCCTGGAGGAGTGGGTGCTGCGCACGGTCATCGGGGATGCGGACGTCATGGCCACGCAGCTCGGCCACCTGATCGCTCGACCGCGCTGCCATCGGTGAGCCCGGGCATCATCCCCATGGGCGTACCGCGAGGCGACGCTTGGCCCACGGAATCCTTCACCGTGTACGACAACGCCCAGACGTGCGTGGAACTTGTGTCGGCCAACCTCACGGTCACGCAGCCGGGTGAGATCGGCGACTACCTCAGGACCTTCTCCGAGCTGGCCAACATCGCGGTCTACGGCGCTGCCGCTCGCAAGCTGATCACCAAGGCGATCGACGCCCTCGGATGAGCCGCGCAAGTCCATAGAAGTTCATTGAGCCATGGGTCCAGCGGAGCTCCGATCCTCAACGAAACGCAGATGAACAGCCGTTTCGCAGCCCAGAGGTGATCCGCATGCACAGTCCGTCTCGGCACAAGGCGGCGCAAGCCGACCACACGAGAGCGCACGGCAACGCCGCCCTCGACGAGATGAACCGCGTGGTCAAAGAGCTGTCCCTGTTGCCTCCCGCGCCCGCGTCGCACGAAACGCTGCGCGTGGAATGCCGCCAGCTGCGCGACTACCTCAACGCGCTCCACGAGTCCATTGCCACCGACGATGCCACCCTGCGCAGGGACGCTCGTCGCCTCCTCGACGTCCAGGCATGGCCGTCTCAGGACGCCACCAGGACGTGGGCCATTCACCGTGATGACTTGGGGCGCCTCGCCAGGAAGTACCTGCGTAGCACATGCAGGCGTGCGCACACTGCCAGGACCCGGAGCACGCGCGCTGCGTCTGCCCAGGACTCCGCGGGCGCGGGGGTGGCCGGTGAAGGACTACCCGGCCGTGCGCTGCACGCACTGCGGCCGCAGTATCGCCGTCGAACCGCCCGGCGCGCCCTGCTACTGCGGCAGGAAGCCGTGAACCGCCACCGCCGCCGCAACCTCGGCGAGGCTGCCATCACCGCGCTGATCGTCACCGCCGTGATCACCACGTTCAGCGTCCTGCTCTACCAAGTCGTCACGCGCCCCTGAAGACCTCTGCCCGGCGGGTAGACGCCCGCGTCGAAGCCCACGCCCCCCGCCATGGGGTTGTCCCGGCCGGGCAGAGCCCCACCCCTCGCCCCCTCGGAGGACGGTATGGAGAGCGTTGAACGTGCCCGTCTCGACTCCTAGTTCCAGCGCATCGCCGCCCACTTCAAGCCCGCAAATCCCCCGGCGGCCGGTTTCCTCATCACCCACCTGCTGCCGGAACGGCCCGCGTTCGTACGCGGCATAGCAGCCGTCACCGACCTGAAAGCCGTACTGCCCAAGCCCAAGTCCATCCACGAGCAGGCCAGACGCGACATCGAACGCGACCAGCTCACCGTCGACACCCTCGACCGCGACCTGTTCGCCACCGCCGACCGGGCCCTGGCCTACCTGGAATCCCACGCGCCCGGACAACGCGTCGTCCTGTGCGACGTCGGCGGCTACTTCACCCCTACCCTGACCCAGATCAGCCAGGAGTTCACTGGCGAGATCATCGGGGTGGTGGAGGACACGGAGAACGGCCACAAACGCTACGAAGACCTCGGCAAACTCCCCTGCCTCGTCTACTCCGTAGCCCGCTCACCCCTCAAGGACCCCGAGGACTACCTCGTCGGCCAGTCCGTCGTGTTCTCCGCCGAAGCACTCATGCGCGGCCGAGGAGACATCCTCCACGGCCGCACCGCCCTGGTGATCGGCTTCGGGAAGCTCGGCTCGTTAATCGCCCGCCTCCTGCACGCCAAAGGTGTCCGCGTCACCGTCCACGACATCGACCCAGTACGCCGCGCACAGGCACTCTCCCAAGGCTTCACCGTCTGCCGCGACCGCGAAGCCGCCCTCAAGGACGCCGGACTCGTGCTGTGCGCCACCGGCGCGCTCAGCCTGCGCACCGACGACTTCCAGCACCTCGCCAACGGCGCGTACGTCGCCACCGTGACCAGCTCAGAAGACGAACTCGAACTCGACCACCTCGCCGACCTGTACGAGCGCACCACCGTCGCCGAACACGTCACCCGCTACCTCACCACCGGCCACTACTTCTTCCTCCTCAACGACGGCAACGCCGTGAACTTCATCCACGGCGCGAGCGTCGGCCCCTTCATCGCTCTCGTCCAAGCCGAGATCATCGCCGCCGTCCACGCCATCACCAACGGCGCGGAACCAGGACTACACCACGTCACCGAACCCGACCGCGCCCTCATCGCCGCCACCTGGCTCGACTACTTCAACCGCTGAAAGGCCCCCTCGCCGTGATCGACTTAGCCCACATCCGCCACACCCTCGCCCAGTACGCCCACAGCACTGGCACCTGGCCCAAGCCCCTCGCACACGTCACCGACCTGCTCACCCTCGGCGCGCAACTCACCTCCCGCCACGAATTCCGAGGCCACATCACCGCCGGCGCGGTCCTGGTCAACCACGACGGAGCAGTCCTCCACATCCGGCACAAGGCCCTCGGTACATGGCTGCGGCCCGGCGGACACCTCGAACCCGAAGACACCACACGCGCTGAAGTGCCCACCGACCGCGTCCCCTTCGACCTGCTCCCGGACGGACTCCGTACCGCCATCGAGAAGCAAGCCGGGCCCGTGCAGCAAGTCCACACGATCGACGCTGGGTTCAACTCCGCCATCTCAGCCCGGGTGACCACCGAGCAGGGCGCCGTGTTCCTCAAGGGCTTGCCTGCCGATCACCCCCGCATCGAAACCCTGCACCGTGAAATCGTCATCAACGCGCACGTCACCCACGTCTCCCCGCAACTGCTCTGGCACGTGCAGGCCGAGGGGTGGGACGTCCTCGCCTTTGAAGCAATCAACGGCCCCCACGCCGACTACACAAGCGACGGCAACCTGCCCTTGGTCGCCGACACCCTCACCCGCCTGTCCCAGATGCGGGCACCGGACGGGCTCGACCTGCGCCTGGCCGAACAGCGACTCGCTGCGTTTGCTCCGGCCGGGGCTTTGCCGTACTTCGCCGGGGACGCACTCGCGCACACCGACCCGAACCCCACCAACGTTCTGATCAGCGGCGGCCGCGCCGTACTCGTGGACTGGGCGTGGGCCACCCGCGCCGCGCCCTGGCTGGACGCCGCGTACTGGACGCTCTGGCTCATCGCCGACGGCCACACCCCCGAAGCCGCAGAGCACTGGGCCGCCCGCATCCCCGCGTTCCGCACCGCACCCACGATCGGATTGAACGCCTTCGCGAGCGCCAACGAACAGCTCTGGGCGGGCATCGCGGCCGACGACCCCGACCCGTGGACCCAACGCGTCCACGCCGCAGCCAAACAGTGGACCGCACACCGCACCCGGAACAGCTGACTGGACGGCGGTGCGGCCGTCGCGACGTGAGGAGAGGTAATTGCCGCACAGTGACGCCACGATCAACGCCCGTACCTGGGATCAGATCGCTTCCACCATGCGCACCGAGGCCGACGCCGTCTCCTGGCTCTTCCGCACCGCACCCGGATCCGGCCTCGACATCCTCGGAGACCTGAACGGCACCACCGTCGCCGAACTCGGCTGCGGCCACGGAACCCGCCTGGCCCGCCTCACCCAACTGGGCATCCACCGCGGAATCGGCATCGACGTGTCCCCGACCCGCATCCACACTGCCATGACCCGCTACCGCGACGACCGACTCGAATGGTGGCTCGGCGACGCCTGCAAGATCACACCCCGCCTGCCGGAACTCGGCCTCGCCTACTCGATGTTCGGCGCCCTCTGGTTCGCCGACCCCACCAGATCCTGCCCGCCCTCCACACCCGCCTACGCCCCGGCGGACGGTTCGTGTTCTCCTGCCTGGCCCGCCGGCCGGCACCCCCGAAGGCCGACGAGCCCACCTCGTACGCAGCGGACCGGGACGCCAACTCCTCACGGTGCGCTGGATGTACTCGATCGACGCCTGGGTGCGCATCCTCACCGAGTACAGCTTCCGCATCGAGCACGTCCACCGGCCCAACGACAAGACCAACCGGCACTGGGGCTCCGCGATCTTCCGAGCCGTCGCGGGGCGGTAGGGCTTTGTCCGACCACATACACGGAGACCACGACCACTCGCCGTACTGCACCATCCGCCTGACCACCCAGCACGCCGACTACGACAAACAGCAGGCCAAGGACGCCGCGAAGGACGCAGTCCTGCTCGCATCGGCCAACGGCCCGGTCTTGTTCTTGAGCTGTCTGCTGGGGTGTCTCAGAAGTCGTATCTCAACCGAACATGATCGCTTGGTTTCTGCCAGTCAGGCATGGTCTCGGTCGGCCTGCTGCTGGTCGTGGCCGTGACCGCCACGAACATCGGGGACCGCGAGGCGCCATCGGCCTGCTGGCCCGGCTGCGCGAACTGCACCGGGACGTCTGCCTGATCTGGGCCGACGGCGGTTACACCGGAGCCCTCACCTACTGGGCCCGCGAGAAACTGGCCCTGACCCTGGAGATCGTCAAACGCACCGACGACACCAAGGGGTTCGTGGTGCTGCCGAGACGATGGGTGGTCGAGCGCACCTTCAGTTGGCTGTGGCAGTCGGTCACGATGCGCCGCTTCCTGCCATTGACCAACTTGCCGCCGTCGAAGCCGCGTGAGGCGGCCGGCACCGACGCGGCGGCCTGCACCGACTGCGCGTCGATGACTCCCGCAGTCGGCTCCGCCTCTCGCCCCTCGGGCTCCCGCACCATTCGGCGCAGCCGGTCATGGGAACTCTTTGATCAGCCCGTGCTCGCGCCAGCGGCGGAAGAAGGCATAGACCCGCGGCGAGCAGGGGTAGCCTGCGGGCATCGACCGCCAGGAGACTCCGCCCGCGACCAGGTAGCGGATCGCGTCCAGCATCCAATGCCACGAAGTTAAGGCTCAGTTGACGGTGTCAAGGCCCCGGGAAGAGGGATCTTGTACGTACTCGGTGCCGTACGGATGAGTCGGCCGTTGCGCGCCCAGTAGCAGAGCTGCGCGTTGAAGCCGCTCAGCACACGCCCGGTGGCGATGAGACCGAGATGCCCTGCGATGTCGCGGGCGTGCATGGCCTGGTTGGAGTTCTCCGCCAAGATCCGGCAGACCTGTCCCCAGCGACCGGAAGCGGCCCGGTATGAGGCATGCGTGGTGGGGAGAGCCGGTGGATGCACGGTGATCACAATGGCGGTGATCGGCGTACTGTCGCGAGGCCGCCCGTCGCGGTTCCAGATGTTGTAGCGAGATGTACCGCACTTGACGATGCGAGCGGACAGCCGCACTCGGCGCTTGGGCAGCAACGCCTTCAGGACGCGGGTGCCAATGTGTCCTACCAGGTCAAGGCGTCCGCTCGGAGTTGCGGCCGCAGCCGTCCCAGCGACGCCAACGACCGTGTCGCGCGCGGCCTCCAGGGCCACGGTGAAGCCGGCTCGGTCGGGATCGCAGCCAGGCACTGTCTCCACTGCGGTCACCATCATCGAGCGCAGAGCCTGGTAGATGGTCAGGAGTGCCCACATCTCCTGGGTGAGGCCCTCCGGGTCCTTCGACCGTAGAACGCGCCCTTTGAGCATGGTGTGACGCAGTGCCAGATAGGCGGTCTCGATCTCCCAGCGCTCGTGATAAAGACCAACCAGGCGGTCTGCTGGGTCGGTGCGGTGGTCGCTCAGCGTGGTGAGCAGGCGATAGGTTCCGCCGAAGTCGTCGCCGTCAGCGGTACGGGAGCGGATCTCGGCCTCGATCACCCTCAGCCGGACGCCGCCGATCCGGGTGAGGTAGGAGCCGTCGGGCAGCCGCGCAAGCACCGGTGGACGCCGGGTGCTGGTGGCACGGATCAGCAACTGCGCCCCCTGAGCCACGACGTCTGCGAGCAGTTTGTTGCTGTCGAAGGCGCGGTCAGCCAGCAGGAGCATGTCCGAGGTCAAGTGGCTGACCAGCTCGTGGGCGTAGTCGGTTTCGCCCTTCGAGGCGGGTCCGAAGGCGGCGGTGATCAGGCCCCGGGTGCTGGTTTCGCATAATGTCATCAGCATCAGCCGGGGGTAGCCGGAAGGGCCGTGGCGGCGCGGCGTGCGACCGAGCCAGGACCGGTTGCGCTCGTGGTCGGGGACGTTCAAGCTCCCACAGCCGTCGAAGGCGACCGTCCGCCAGCGGCGGTAGCGCACTCCGGGGGTGGACGGCTGGGCCAACGGGCCCGCCAGCACCTCGAACAGCCGCTGGAACGGGATCACTCCGATCCTCCGACGCAGATCGCGAAGGGCCTTCTCCGACGTCTGCGGCACCGCGGCGGCCAGTCCGGCCACGAGTTTTCCCCACACCAACCCGGCACCCAGGTGCTCGAACAACCCGAGCGCGAGCACGAAGTAGACCCCGACGCGCGAGGGGAGACTGCGCAGCCGGCGCTCGCGCGTCCCGGTCTCCTCCAGCACCGCATCCACCAGCTCGGTCGGGATGACCTGCGTCAATTCACCGACGTGTCCGGGCGCGAACACGTCATCGATTCTGTACGTGTCAGACTGTGTCACAGGGCCTCTGCTCTCTCAGGAAGATCTTGGTCGATCCCCTGGATAGCAGAGGCCCGTCTCACGTCGCGGACGCGCTTGACACCGTCAACTGAGCCTTAACTTCGTGGCATTGGTCCAGCATCTGGCGGTGACAGTAGCCCTCAGGCTGCCCGCCCCGGCCCTCCAGCCAGGCCGGCGTGGGCAGCAACGGCCTTACTGCCGCCCATTCCACGTCTGTCATGTCCGACGGATACCGGCGCTGCCGGTCCGGATGATCGGCCGCGTTGCCGTACACGTGCGCGAGGCAATCGCACCACACGATGGGCGAGTTGAAGTCGAAAAGCGCAACCGCGTACATATGTGACAACAGGGCCTCCTGGTACTGCTCGGTCAGATTCGCATCCCCGAGCTACCGAGAGGCCCTGCCTTCATGCGCGTAGTCGGAAGATCACCCGACCAGGAACCCTGTTCGATCCGCACGTTCCATGATCGGTTGATATACGGCTTCTTACGCATGCGCGACGCGTCGAGGCAGATGAGCAGACTGGCGACGGCCCATGACAACGGACCCTGCCGGTGATGAAGAACTGGCGTGGCGTCGTGAATGACCACTGGGCGGGTGGTTGCGCGCGATGCTGGTGACCATGTACGTCTCCGCGCTTGTCCGTAGTGCCGCCCTCGGTCTGATCGTCACGCTCGCAGTTGGCTGTGTATCTTCTGCTCCCGAGAATATTCCTCAGGTCAGAGGGGAGTTCGGGCGGCGGCCGACAGTGACCGTCCCTGACCTGCCGCCGCCCGAGGACGCGAGGATGAAGGTCCTCAGTCAGGGCGACGGGCCTGTCACACGCGAAGGCCAGGTGGTGGTGACCGATGTCGATATGCGCCTGTGGGAGGGCAACAAGCCGCTCATGGATACATATCGGCTGGGGCAGCCCACGACCGCCGTGCTCGATGGCCGGCATGTAGCGCGTACCTGGGATCAGGCACTGCTCGGCCGCAGCGCAGGCAGCCGCGTTCTCATGGTGGCGCCGGCGAGCTATGGATTTGGACCGAACGGTATGGCGCCCGCGCAGGTAGCGCCCGGTGAGCACCTGATCGTCACCTTTGACGTCATCGGCGGATACGACCCCAGGCAGCAAGTTGCTGAGGGGAGTCCAGAGGACATGGGAGGGCGCGGCACCGTGCCGGCCGTACGAGTCAAGCCAGGGAAGGAACCGGAGATCACGACGTGGGGTCAGGCCCCGCGCCAGCTGCGTGCCCGCACCCTGGTTTCGGGTAAGGGCGCCTCGATCGCGGAAGGCGACACCGTAGTGGTGCAGTGGTCGGGGTGGTCCTGGGGGAACAAGGAGCCCTTCGCCTCGACCTACCGGCGCAGCGGGCCCAACGGATTCCTCGTCAAGAAGCAGACCGTGCCACCGGGGTGGCATGAGGCTCTCAAGGGCCGCACCGTGGGCAGCAGACTGCTGCTCGCCGTCCCCAAGAGTCAGGACCCGTCGTTCACGACGACCAAGGGTGGCGTGGGCGTGCCCCAGGACGCCGACATCGTGTACGTCATCGACATCCTGGACCGGCGGGCCCGCTGAGGCGTGCCGGTTACCCGACGGGACGTGGTGGAATCGCCGTTGCTCGGGCGCCCACGGTGCATCGATCCGGTGACTCTTGAGCCGTGATGAGTGAAGCCGCAAGGCCACCAGGGCGTCACGCGTGGTACTTGTTCAGTCACGCATGATGATCATGGTTCGTTCTGCCGACGCACCTGACGCCTTGTGTATCTCCCAGTTCGCGCATATCTCCACGATCCCTGTCGACGCCGTGCCGCCCGATCTCGCGGACGACAGGCTCGCCTACATGAAAGGAGTGGGTGGCCATGGCCCGCAAGGGACACCGCCGCACAACCGGTCCGCGCACCGTCGCCGTACTCGCCTTCGCTCTAGTCGCCTCCTCGGCTGCGGGCACGGCTCATTCCGTCCAGCCTGCCGGCGAGGACAACCGCGCTTCGGAGTGGGGCACGGTGATCGATACTCCGGATGGCCTCCAGGCCACCGCATGGGCAGCCCGCCTCAGCGGGCTCGGCGACATCAATGACGCCAAGCTCCTCGAGACGGCCGACCCCGCCACACCCTCGGTTCCCAACAGCGAGGCGAGCAAAGCGGGCCCGGTCGATGTGGCGCCCGCCGGCGTCAGGATCGGACAGGGCTCCGACCTGTCTTCACGTGCCTTCCGGAACCAGGTGCCACAGGACGTCTCGGGCGAGGAGACAACTGCGGCCCCCGGCACCGCGTACGCGGACTCGGGCGGGGCCAAGACAGAAATCGGCCTGCCGTACACCGCCCAGTCAAAGGGCGGTACTCAGCCGTCAGGCATCAGTGTGAATGTCGACGCCTGCCGGGCCACCGCGATCTCCCTTCCGCGTAAACCCGTGCAACTCGACGGCGGATCCTGCCGCGGATACATCTCCCTGATGGGCCAGAAGGCCATCGATATTCCCGCTCAGACGCCCATCAACTTCGGCGCCCGCATCCAGGCCGGGCAGGACGGGGCACCGCTCGCCATCGTTACCATCAATGAGCAGGTGACCACCGACAAGAAGGGCCGCCCCACACTCGGCCCGGACAAGAAGTACAGGTATGACCCTCGGGCCACCAGCGGCTACGTCAACGGCGTGCACATCAGTGTCCTCGGCCCCGAGGTCTCCGATGCCACGCTCTGGCACGCGGCCGTGATCAGAGACCCGTCCAAGACGGACAAGATCAACGCAAAGCCACAACTGCCGGGCTTCCTCCAGCGGATCCTCGCCCGGCAGGAGCCGGACGCCAAGAAGCCGCTGCCGCAATTCCCGGCCGACGCCACGTGGGCAAAGGACCAGTACGGTCAGGAGCTGTGGTCGGGCAAGCTGCCGCAATTCGACGAAGACGACTCCTGACACAGGACACTTCTGCGGGATGTGAGGGCTTCCTGTGATCAGCGGCGCCGCCAGATGGTGGCCCGAGTGTGGGGCGCTGGGAGTCGGCCGCCGTCGCGCGGGATTGTGTCCCGCAGAGCGGTGTAGTGGCGCGATCTTGGCAGCCGCAGGCGCCCGGCCTGAGGAGCCGTATCTCAACCGATCATGGAACGTGCGGATCGAACAGGGTTCCTGGTCGGGTGATCTTCCGGCTGTACGCGCATGAAGGCAGGGCCTCTCGGTAGCTCGGCCTGGCATATCCTTGAAGCCCGCAACAATCCCGGCAGCACCGTCCCGGCCGCAAGTGGGTAGGTTCTGCACGGCGCCACCCCCACTGACACCATCCACCGGCTCGCGCTAGGAAAGAACGGCAAGACGCAAAGCCGGTACAACCGCAACGTCGTCAAAGCGTTCTGCCGTTCCTCCGGCATGCCGGACCAACCCGGCACTGGCGGGCCGTTCGACTGCGACGAGTACGCCTTCGCCTCCACCTACGAAGGCGCGGCCCGGTGGCGCTACGACGGAGCGGCCTACCGCAACCACTACTCGGCGCGCTGGGTGAACCGCGAGGTCAACCAAGAGGCCGGGCGGTGCCTCGGCCGCTGGTACTCCAACGACCGCATCCTCGACAACGAGGAGTTCTTCGTTCCCATCAGCGTCTTCCGCGACGGGGGCGGACCCGCTGAGCTGATCTTCTGCTCGCAAGGGGACGGCCGCGACTGACGCAGCGGGCGTCCTGGCGCTGCGCGTGATGCCTGCCTCCGGGCCGTGTCTACGGTCTGGAGGCAGGCATTCACATGCTGACATGTGGCTGTCGGCGGGCCACCTAGGAGGCAGAGCGGGAGAGATGCTCCATCAGTTCACTGGCGACGGCACGGGTTACACATCGGTGGCTGCGGTCGGCCAGAACTGCACCAGAAGCCACGCTTCGGGCTCTCGGCCCTCGTCATCGTCGATGTCGTCGCCCTCTTCGTCGTACTCGAAGGGCACATCGCTCAGCTTCCATCAGGCCCTCGCCCGCCACCGGCCTGACCACGGGAGGTCGATCGCCTCGTCGCCGCCCACTGCGATCAGGTTCTGCCCCAGGTGTCCGCTCGGGGCATCCAGTCCGAACTCACCCCTGCGGTCCCAGACGCCCCCGTCGAGCGGAGCTTCGCCATCCAGCTCGCGGACCCGGATCCGGACCTGTAAGTCCAGCCCGTCGAAGGCTTCGGGCTTCACTGCCACTGCCCCGATTCCGGCCGCGCCGGTCAGGCCGGCGGACAGTAGGTCGCGTGAGAGGCGCCACTTGCCGCTGTCCGTGTCGGGTGCTGATGTGCTGACGGTGACCACGTACGGATTGTTGGCGCTGAAGCGTAAGTGCACGTCACACGGCACGAGTTCGGCCCCTTGGCTGATGGCGCCCTTTGCGACTGCATCGAGCTTCTCATTGCCGCGGTACTCATTGGGATCACTTCGGGCCGGTAGCTGTTTCGTTGTGTGGAAACGGTGTTCCACGCCTTCGAACCTAACTCTGACCGGCACTCTCGTTCCGCATATGCCGGAAGGGCAGTCACTTGGCGCAACCCCTTCACATGGCATTCGGGGCGACTCGCACGTGAGGTAAAAACTCCAGAAGGTTGGTACATCCATGAGGTGCGCTCGCTGTCGTCGGTTCGCACGAAACGTCCAACTGCCGTGTGCGTGATCCGCTGTCCGCACTCGGCGTCACCGGGAGCGGGTGACTGTACGGAGTCGGCGTCGGCGAGAGGCGACCTTGATTAACCCCAGGCCGCCCGTGCGCAGCGTCATGATCGCGTGCCAGACGACCTAGCCGTAGCCCAGGCGCTGCCGAGACACCGCCTGCTGCATCATCGCCACCTGAACCGGCCCGAGTGCATACCCAGGGCCGATCAGGAAGCCGTGGGGTCTGCGGGTGAGAGGTGGGCGGCGTGGATGACGCCGTCGACGGCCTGGCGGATGCGGGCTGCTGCCAGGTCCGGGTTGGGTCGTCCGGCGTCGAGCCAGGCGATGACGGCCTCGATGGTCATCGCGGGGATCACCTGTGCCGCCCACTCCAGCCACGGGCCCGCCGGGATGCGCTGCGCGAGGTTCTGCTGGGCGATCTCTCGCGAGGCGCGGGTGAGGGTGTCGATGAGGTCGCGGAATTCCGGTTCGCGCGCGGCGTGACGGAACAGCAGTCGGAACCCGTCGGGGTCGGCGGAGGCAGCCTGGAGTAGGGCGGGGATCGATTTGTCGTCGAAGGAGTCCTCGCCGACGGTGTTGGCAAGTCGCAGGCAGGCGCGGTCCAGGACGGCGCGGTACAGGTCGGCCTTGGAATCGAAGTGCCGGTAGAGCAGTACCCGGGTGATGCCGGCCTCCGTGGCCACGTCGTCGAGGCTGGTCGCGGTGAAGCCGGCACGGGCGAAGGAGCGGGTCGCGGCGTCGAGGATCTGCTCCCGCCGTTCCGCCTTGCGCAGACGCTTCACCGGCGCCGTGCCCGCGGCTGCTGCCGGGGTCTTCTCCGCCATCGGGTCCCCATTCCCTCTTGTTTACATGCGAGTGTACAACTAGCTTTATTTACCTGAGAGTAAACAACTTGGCGCGTGTGCAGGAGGACCCCATGACCGTCAGCCTCCCCTTCGACCAGCCCGGCCTGCTCGACGTCCCGCCGCTCCTGCGCACGCTCCAGCAGCAGGGCACTGTCCACCGCATCCGCACCCGGGTCGGCGACGACGCCTGGCTCGTCACCGACTACCAGCAGGTGCGCCAGCTCCTCGACGACCCCCGGCTCGGCCGCTCGCACCCCGACCCCGACCGCGCCGCCCGCTCCGGGGAGTCAGCCCTCTTCGGCGGCCCTCAGGGCAACCACGAGAGCGAGAAGAGCGACCACACCCGGATGCGATCGCTGCTCCAGCCGCACTTCACCCCCCGGAGGATGAAAGCCTTCCGGCCCCGGGTGGAGCGGCTGGCCGAACAGCTCCTGGACACACTCGAATCCCAGGGCCCGCCCGCCGACCTCAACAACGCGCTCGCCCTCCCCCTCCCGATTCTCGTGATCTGCGAACTGTTGGGCGTGCCCTACGAGGAGCGGACCCAGTTCCGCGCCTGGACCCAGGCCGCCGCCGACATCATCGACCGCTCCCGCTCCGAACAAGGGCTCGGCGATCTGTTCGCCTACGGACAGGAACTCGTCACGCGCAAGCGCCGTAACCCCGGCGACGACATCATCTCCGCGCTGTGCGCGACCGAGGGCGTGCCCGACGACGAAATCGCCATGCTCTCCATGGCCCTGCTGTTCGCGGGACACGAGACGACCGTCGTCCAGATCGGCCTCGGCGCCCTGCTCCTGCTCACCCACCCTGAACAGTGGCAGGCCGCACGCAAGGACCCCACCCTGCTGCCGGGCATGGTGGAGGAGATCCTGCGGATGCCCGGAAAGAGCGGCGGGGGCATTCCCCGCTACGCCCGCACCGACATCGAGATCGCTGACGTCGCCATCAAGAGAGGCGACCTCGTCATGCTCGACACCGGCGCCGCCAACCATGACCCGTCCGCCTTCACCGACCCCGACAACTTCGACGCCACCCGCACCGCGCCGGCGCACTTGACCTTCGGCCACGGGGCTCGCTACTGCATCGGCGCCCCGCTGGCCCGGATGGAACTGCACACCGTGTTCACCCAGCTCATCCCGCGCTTCCCGCATATGCGGCTCGCCGTCGACGTCGAAGAGCTGCGCGTGCGCGTCGACATCCTCACCGGCGGTCTGGAGTCCCTGCCTGTGACCTGGTAACCCGCCAGGGCGGCGCTCACCGGGGCAAGTCTGCGTGACCCGCAACAGGTGGCACACCGCGATAACCCGCTGGTCAGCGCAATGAGCTACGGCATGAGCCGCGAGAACCTACCGCTCAGGCTATGGAGCAAATGTTCCATGCCGAATCCCCGTCAGGCGACGTCGAAGAGCAGGCCGCGTTCCTGGGCCTGATTGATGCCGCGCTGGCGTTGTTCGGTGATCCGCTGGGCGTACTGGTCGCCTGCGGTGTCCAGCTGGGCCGAGGTGTCCCAACGTCGCAGAGCCTCGCCGAGGACGGGATGGCCGGTGCGGCGGTGGATCTTCCGTACGACCGCGCGGCGCACGGGTACGTTCATGCAGTCGGCGAGGAGCACGCGTCCCTCGGTGCAGTCCTGGTGGTAGAGCCGGATGTGCAGCGACGTGTACTCGCGCTGGTAGGCGATCTCGGTGCCCGTGGCGCCGGTCAGCTCGAGGCAGCCGGGGCGTTCGCAGGTGACTGGGCCCCAGGTGCGGCGTGCGTCTTCCGAGAGGACGTACGAGCGGGTCGGGCACGCAGTGCGCGGCACCATCTGGTCTTTCCACCAGCCGGTGGTGACGGCGTGGATTTCCCCGCCGACGGTTCGAAAGCGCAGGTTGCAGCCGTCGAACTTGGTCCAGGCGGCATGGGCGATGGCGCCAATGACGCTCCCCGTCGTCGTGCTCACCCTGACCTCCTTCGCCGGTATATAAATACCGGCCCAGTATGACCAATGGCCCGGTCGGGTGGCTACAGCGATTCCAGGCGCCCCCCGGACGATCGCCCAGATTCCAGGGTGCTGCGGGAGTTCGTCGACGAGGACGCGCACTGCGTCCGCTCGCGTCGCCCGGCCACCCACCTCGTGGGCCAGCGTCCCGAGCTGCGTCAGGAGCGCCTCGATGTGCTCGCGCTCCCCACTCTCCTCAACCTCGGCCGGGAGCGCGGGATCGTCTTCGACCTCTCCGTCCAGACCGTCGTCCAGCTCCCCGAGCGCCGTGACCGACGGTGCGCTCTCCTCGCGCTGGGCCTCCGCGACGCCAGGCCCGGATGCCGCCCTGGCCGGGGCGGGCACCACCGGAGCCGGAAGCTCTCGAACCTGAACCGCCGCGTCGAGGGCTACGGCTGCCGCGCGGAACTCCCGTACGGAGGCGCGGACATGCTCGGCGGTGAGGCGTTTGCCGTCGTTCTCCCACGCGGTGCGCATCCGGCCGTATGCAGCGGCGATCTCGTGGCGCGGCCCATACTCCTCCAGGGGCAGGAGTGCGCGTACGTGGGAGTCGGCGACGATGCCCTCCCAAAATTGGGAGACCGCGTACCCCATGCGCCATTCCTCTATCTCCCGGTAGGCCTGGGACTCCGAGAGCCCAGCCGACTCCTGATCGAGGTACTCGGGCCAGGTGCGTTCGCCGCTCTCGCCCCTGTACAGCCCGCGCCGGTTGACGGACTCGAGGATCGCGCCGCGCATCCACCGCGCGTTCTGGGTTCCGTTGCGAGCAGTGTGGAGCTTGGCGAGCTGCGCGCTCTCGCGCGGGCTGAGGGGGCCGGTCGCGTCGATGTCGGCCGGAGCAGGACGCTGCCCCAGTCGAACGCCTGGCGTCGTTCAGAGGAGTTCTGAAGGTCCGCCCATGGGTCGACGTCGCTGTGTGCAGGAAGCGCATGCAAGGCTGCGGCGGTCACTTCAGCAGCCCCCTGTCGGCAAATTCGGTCACGAGCTGGTCGTAAGGCGCGCGGCGCTCGGGCTTGTCGCAAGGGAAGCCCACGACGCTCGCGATGGCCTCGCGGCGCGGAATCGTCGACGTGAGTACGTCCCAACCATCCGCCCGGAGCTTCGACTTGTAGTCGCCAGTGCTCTTCGCCCCGGCCTGACACCGGTTCAGCAACACGACTGTCGTGGGCGCGGGGCGCCGGTGTCGCGCAGGCTCGCGGACCGCTTGACCATCTTCGTCAGCGGGGGTGCCCTTCTCCGGCCGCATCAGCCGCTGATAGTCCGGCTGCGTCGGAGACACCGTCACCAGGGCCGCGTCGGCGACTTCGAGCACTGAGTCGACGATCTCGGGGTGGTTCTCCGCGTGCCCTACGTCCACCAGATTGATCCGCTCGGGCTCCATGAATGGATACATCGTGTCCGCAAAGAACGCCGTGGCCGCCGACACCACTTGGCAGGGGAAGTCGCCTGCGTCGCGGGCCCAGGCAGCGAGTTGCTGTGACTCGTCCGCGTCGTACACGGCCACCCGGTACCCGGCGCGGTGCAGTGCGTAGGCGAGGAGGCCGGTGTTCGTGGTGCCTCCCCATGGTGCGCGGTTTCAGGCTGGCTATGAGCATGCTTGCCAGGGTATCCGCGCCCGAATGAACGCCGATCAGGGCAGCGAGCCGCCGACTGGGGTACGTGCAGGACCGGCTGGGCGACGTCTTACTGCTCGATCCGTCCGAGAGCGTGTCCTGCGGTCCGGCGCCGTGCCACCTCTGTACCCCAACACATAGGCGGAGCATGAAGGGGGCGTCACTCCGCTCTTGGTGCGGGCGTTGGCGTGTGTCAGCCCGGAGGGGTGGTCGTGTCGGTTGTGCGTCGCATCAGGACCGCGGTGAATTGCTGGGAGGTTCCCCATGGCGTGAGGTGGTCTTCCCCTGCGGTGTCGACGAGCTGGAACCCGGGGAACTGGTCGGCGAGTTCGGTGTGGGTGTAGCGGACGATCGGCAGGCCGCTGCAGTGGGTCGGGCCGTCCGGGCCGAACGTCGCCACGACGAGCCAGCCGCCCGGTCGCAGGGAGCGTCGCAGCGAAGCCAGGTAGTCGGCGCGCTCGTCCTCTTCGGTGAGGAAGTGGTAGACGGCTCGGTCGTGCCACAGCGCGTAAGTGCGGCCCATCCGCAGATCGAGCACGTCGGCGACGGTCAGAACGACCTCCGCGCCTGCGGGGCCGAGCCGGTCCCGGACGGTCTGCAGGGCGGTGACCGAGAGGTCGACCGCCGAGAGGTCGCGGTAGCCGCGCTCCAGCAGGTGGTCCACCAGAGTCGACCATCCGGCCCCCACATCGATGATCGGCTCGTCCGGGCCGAGCCCCGTCTCGTCGACCAGGCCGAGAGAGAGACCTGGGACGGACTGCCACCAGGAGACTCCGTCGACGTTCTTGCCGTGATGGACGTCTTCCCAGTATTTCGCGCGGGCTGCCGCATCGTCAGGGCGCACCAAGCCGTCGGTCATGGCTCCGACCGTAGCCCCCGGAGGGTCGGTGCGCAGCAGCGATCGGCGGCGTCATCCTTCCGTAAGCACTGTCCAGCTCGGCGCGGGACCCATCACTCGATATCGTGGAATACATGGCTCAGCCCACAGATCCTGACCGGGCGCCGAATCCCCTTGGGGAGGTCGCAGCCCTCGTCGACGGCGGTGACATGGACTGTGGCAGCGGTCTCCTGCTGCTGATCACCCGCGCGATGAGACGTCTGGAGCCCGGGCAGCTGCTCGGCGTGCGCAGCGCGGAGGTCAGCGTGGTCACCGACCTGCCGGCCTGGGCGGACCTGACCGGGCACGATGTCGTCACCGAGCTCGCTGAATCGGCCCAGGGCCCGTGGTGGTTCGCGGTGAGCAAGTCCGGCGCGTCCACCCGTCCGGGCACGGTGTTCAGCCAGGGGCAGCGGACACCAGTGGGCCGCCGGTTGTGGGTCTACACCAATTTCAACTGCAATCTCGCGTGCAGCTACTGCTGCGCCGAATCCTCGCCGAAGGCTGTCGCCCGGCGCTTCGATCCCGCTGTCGCCACCGCGGCATTCGCCGAGTTCCGCCCTCAGGGTGGCCGCGAGGTGTTCTTCACCGGCGGTGAGCCGTTCATGCACCCCGAGCTCGGTGCCTTGGTGGCCGCAGGCACCGGTCTGGACCGTACCGTCCTGACGAACGGCATGATCTTCCACAGGGGCACCCGCCGCGACATCCTGGAGAACCTGGACCGTGACGTGGTGCTGCAGATCAGCCTCGACTCGGCGACGCCCGAGCTGCACGACCGGCAGCGGGGCGCCGGCTCGTGGTCGAAGGCCGTGGACGGCATCGAGCTGGCCCGCTCGCTCGGATTCCGGGTGCGGGTGGCCGCCACGTTGTACGACGAGGACCCGCAGGGCGTCGAAGCCCTGCACCGGCGTCTGGACGATGCCGGGATCGCTTCCGAGGACCGCGTGATCCGTCCCGTCGCCCAGGAGGGTTTCGCGACCGAGGGACTGCACGTATCCCTTGACAGCCTTGAGCCGGAGCCGACGCTCACCGCGGACGGCGCCTGGTGGCATCCCGTCGCCGTCACCAACCCGCATCTGCGGATCGCCGACGCCCCGCTTCCGTTGTCCGAGGTCTTCGGCGTGGTGCGCGACACTCTCGCGGTACAGGACGCCGCCGCCCGGTCGGGACGGGAGGTCTTCCGCTGTGCCTGAGCAGACCCACGCGTCAGCAATCCACGCGTCAGCCCCGAATGAAGGATGAAGGAGGCAGCACCGATGGTGGCCGGGTCCCGGGGGGTGAATCTCGTCCGCTGGCTGTTCGCTCCGGCGACGGACGACGTCCCACGTGGACATGCCGCCGCCGCGGTGTTCCTCCGCGTCCTGCTCGGTCTGATGTGGCTGTACAACGTCGCCTGGAAGCGCCCCCCGGACTTCGGTGAGCGGTCCGACAGCGGGCTGTACCACTTCACGTCCCTGGCGGTGAGCGATCCGGTGCTGCCGCCGTACAGCTGGGTCGTAGAGCATCTCGTACTGCCTCGTATCGAGGTCTTCGGCTGGGGCGTGCTGATCGTCGAGACCGCGCTCGCGGTGCTGCTGCTCACCGGTGCGTGGGTGCGCGTGGCCGCCGCGCTCGGTGTGGCCCAGTCGCTGGCCATCGGCCTCTCGGTCGCCTTCGCCCCCCACGAGTGGCCGTGGTCCTACTGGCTGATGATCGGTGCCCATGTGGTCGTCCTGTTCTCCTCGGCCGGGCGGATGTTCGCCGTCGACGCGGTACGGTCCGGGCTTCCCGCCAGGCGTCTTGGAACGATCTGGGGTGTGATCGCCGTCGTCGTCGGCGCGTACAGCGTCGTGCGATCCGCCGACGACCCCCTCGTCCCGCGTGGACCTGGACTGCTGTCGGCCGATCTGTCGCTCAGCCTCGGCGAGTACAACCTCGTCGGGGGTGCGGTGCTGGTGCTGGCGGGCGGACTGCTGGTGGCGGCTGCCCGCGGCGGCAGGCCCCTGCTCGGGTGGGCGGCGGCAGTCGTCGGCTTGGCCTCGGCCCTTTGCCTCCACGCTCAGATCGGCTTCAGCGATCCGTTCCTGGGCGGCACCGCTACGTCGGCTGCCTTCCTGTTGTCCGTAGCCGTGGTCGCTATGGCGGTCGCCCGCGCTCGGAGCCGAGCCGCACCCCGCGATTGACCTCAGGCAAGCGACCGCCATGCGCCAGCGGCAAGGGAGAGCAATGTCCAGGAACACGTTGACTCGTCGCACCTTCCTCGTCGGTACGGGTGCGACGCTCGCGCTGAGCGCGTGCGGGACGGGCGGCGCAGGCGGTTCGGATACGCGAACGCTCGCCATCTCGGCCATCCCCGACCAGGACCCCGAACTCCTCAACCGGCTCTACCCGGCTCTCGCCGAACGGTTCGCAGAAGCCACCGGCCTGGCGGTGGCCTACCGGCCCGTCACCGACTACACCGCCGTAGTGCGTGCCTTCGAACTCGGCGACATCCACCTGGCCTGGATGGGCGGCCTCACCGGTGTCCAGGCCCGCGTACGTGTGCCGGGCGCCACCGCTCTCGCGCAGCGAGACATCGACGCCGACTTCCACAGTGTCTTCATCGCCGGCGCCGCATCCGCTCTGCGGCCCTTCGACACGATTCAGGGGCTGCGCTCACTGGCCGGACACACCCTCACCTTCGGCAGCGAGACATCCACCTCGGGCCGCCTCATGCCGCAGTTCTTCATGCGGAAGGCGGGACTCAGACTGAGCGACCTGCGCGGGGCGCCGGGCTTCTCCGGTTCGCACGACGCCACCATCGAGGCGGTCGCCAGCGGGAGTTTCGAGGTCGGGGCCGTCAACGAGCAGGTGTGGAAGGCGAGTTCAGCGGCCGGTGGGATCGACGCGAGCGGAGTGGGAGAACTGTGGCGCACCCCCGGATACGCCGACTACCACTGGCTGGCGCGTCCGGATCTCGACAAGACCTTCGGGGCCGGCATCCAGCGCAAGGTGCTCGACCTTCTCCTGGGTCTCGACGCGCGGGACACCGAGGACGCCAAGATCCTCGAACTCTTCGGAGCGCAATCGTTCATCCGGACCAAGAACTCCGCCTACGACCGCATCGAGGATGTGGCGCGCGACCTGGACCTGCTGCGGTGAACGCCTCGCCCGTGCTCCGGCTGCGCGGGGTCGGGCACAGCTACGGCACGCACGAGGCCCTGCACCCTCTCGATCTCACCGTGCAGCCCGGCGAACGCGTAGCGGTTCTCGGAACGAGCGGCGCCGGGAAAAGCACCTTGCTTGCCCTGCTCAACGGCTCCCTGACACCCACGACGGGCACCGTAGAGGTCTTCGGTCAAGACCCGGCCCGTCTGTCGGCCGCGCGGCTACGCCTGCTGCAGCAGCGCATCGGCACGGTAAGCCAGCACCTCGCACTGATCGAACAGGTACGGGTACTGCACAACGTCAACGCGGGCAGGCTCGGGCAGCTGAGTACGCCCCGGGCACTGGCCGCACTGTTCTGGCCCCGGTCACTGGACGGCGTACGGGACGCACTCGCCCGCGTCGACCTGAGCTGGGCGCTCCATGAGCGCACCGAACGGCTCTCCGGCGGCGAGCGGCAACGGGTAGCGATCGCCAGGCTTCTGGTGCAGGAACCGGAACTGGTGGTGGCCGACGAGCCCGTCTCCAGCCTCGATCCCGTCCGTGCGGCACGAACCCTCGGCCTGCTCGGCACCTCGCCCCAGGTGCGCACGCTGGTGGTGAGCCTGCACCAGCCCTCGCTCGCCCGGAACCACTGCGCCCGTGTGGTGGGACTGCGCCAGGGACGGATGGTTCTCGACGCTCCGGTGGCCGACGTGAGTGACGCCGCGCTGCACGACCTCTACGACCTCCCATGAAGCTCCACCACGGCAGCTCGTCGGCACCGCCGGCTGCCGCAGCTGAGCGCAAGGCCGTCAGCGGGCGACGCGTGAAGCTGCGCAGGCTGGCAGGTCTTACGGCGTTCACCGGTCTGCTGGTCTGGGCCTTCCAGCGCGCCGTGCCGTCGGACGGCGCGCTGGTCAACCTGGGCGGTCTGCGTCTCCTCGACGACCTGGCGGCGACCGCGCTCCGCCCTTCCCTGGACGCCGATTTCCTCCGGGTCGTACTCGAAGCGACCGCCACCACACTGGCGTTCGCGCTCCTCGGGACGGTCGGAGCACTGGTCATCGGGCTGATCGGCGGCCTTGTCCTCAGCGACGTGGCCTGGCGCCATTCGCTGCCCTGGCCCGTTCGTACGGGGCGACTGGTGCTCCGCGGACTGCTGGTGACGGTCCGTTCGGTCCACGAGCTGGTGTGGGCGCTGCTCTTCGTCGGCCTTTTCGGCCTGGACCCGCTCGTCGCCGTCCTTGCCCTCGCTCTGCCCTTCGGTGCGCAGAGTGCCCAGGTCTTCGGAGAGACCTTCGACGCTGTGCCGGACACCACGCTGCGCGCGCTGCGCGCACTCGGTGCCCGTCCAGGTGCCGCGCTGGCTTACGCACTGCTTCCCCGCACGGCGCCGCTGCTGCTGTCGTACTCCTTCTACCGTCTGGAGTGTGCCCTGCGGTCGGCGGTCGTGCTGGGGATCGCGGGAGTGGGCGGTCTGGGGTTCGAGTTGATCGTGAGCCTGCAGTCCCGTAACTGGGGCGAGGTGTGGACGCTGGTCGCGGCCCTGCTCGCGCTGGCGGCGGCGGTCGAGCTGTGGAGCCACCACGTTCGCCGAGACCTGGCGGTGGTGACCTGCGCCGACTGGTCCGTGGGGCAGGAGCGCGCCCGTGAAGAGGGCCGGATGCCGCGCGGTCTGTCCCGCCGGACCCGCTGGTCCCTGGCCATGACGCTGCCCGCGGTCGCGGCCGCGTGGTGGTGGGTGGGCCTCTCACCGGCAGGCCTCGTCTCGGCGCGGACACGGGAGCTCGGCGGCCAGTTGCTCATGGACCTCTGGCCGCCCGCATTTCCCGCAGGCGGTGGACGAGTGCTGGCGGACGCCGCCCTGGACACGGTGAGTATGGCCGTCCTCGCCATGTTCGTCGCACTTCTGATCACCGTGGTCGTGGGCCCCTGGGCCAGCCGCCCACGGGCCGACCGGCGCGCCACCCCCGCCGTCGCGGCGCGGACCGCCATCTGGGGTGCGGCGCGGCTGCTCCTCCTGGTACTGCGCTCGGTGCCCCCGACGGTGTGGGCAGTCGTCGCGCTCCTGGCCTTCTTCCCCGGAGTGGTCCCCGGCGCCCTGGCACTGGGCGTCTACACCGGCGGCATTCTGGGCAGGCTGGTCGCCGAAGCCTGGGAGACCATGGACCTCCGCCCACGGGACTCGCTGCGCACCGCCGGTCTACCGCGACCCGTTTCCGCCATGCTCGCCGTCGGGCCCCCATCCGCCCATCACCTCGTCACCTACACGCTGTACCGGTTCGAGATCTGCGTACGCGACACCGCGATCGTCGGAGTAGTCGGCGCTGCGGGCCTGGGAAGGCTCCTCAGCGAACGCCTCGCGGCCTTCGACTTCCCAGTAGTCTCCGGCATCCTGCTCGCGTCACTGGCCCTCAGCCTGCTCGTCGAGGTTCTCGGACGCCGGATACGGCGCGCGCTGCGGGCCTGATGCCCGCGCCCGTCTGGGCAACTGCCGGGCGCGCGCCTGATCCCTGCACGGCGGTTCCTCATGGCGCATCCCTCTCGATGCTGTCCGCCTGACCTCTTCCAGGGCACCGCCTCAACCTGGGAGTCAGGTGCTGCGGGTCGCCCAGACCTCTACGTACGGCCCGGTCGACACCATCGACGCGGAGGCCCAGATCCCATCGAACGTTCCGGTCGGGAACCGCGACCGGACCTCCAAGTCCTATGCCGTCAGCAGACGTTGGGCTGGCCAAGCACCGGCTAGGACTTGTCCGGACGATCATGTGACTGTTTCGGGCCCAGGTCGTTGTTCTGGGCATGGGGCGGGGC
>NZ_JASCIS010000073.1 GCF_029968015.1 Streptomyces luteolus | reverse complement strand
GAGGAACCTCCATCCGATCAGGCTGCAGGCCGGGTAACGACCCCCTTGTCCCGCTCGTTGACGAAGCGAGACCCGCACTTGTGACGTCTACGGGCCGCGCTCATCTCGCTACACGGCACACGGCTGCCCGTCCTCATCGACGCTGAAGCCCAACGGCGCGCGATTCCTGACTCTGCTACGAGAGTTCACCCATCGCCGCCAGGCTCACCGCGGTGATCACGCACGCCACCGCGCAGCTCAAGGCGGTGGCCCGCAGCCACCCACGGCTCCGGCGCTCGGGCCGGGGAGGCGGCTCGGAGATCCAGTACGCGTCCAGCAGGGCTGCATACACCACCGAGTCATCACGTCGTGCGTCCGTGTCCACGGCCCTCCCAACGCGCCTGTCCCCGCTCTGGGATGCGCGTGACTCGCCCCGTAGCGGGGTCGGGGCGGGGTTAAGGGAGGGTAAGGAGCCGGGCACTTCCGGACCGCTCCGGATGAGGGACGCGGGCCGACATAGCCGGGTGAACACAAGCTATCGACGCCCGGCGCGAGTTCGCCGTGGACTCTCCAACCAGCATGCCCTTGACCAGTAAGTCACCCGATAGGGGTGGCACCCACTCACTCCGAGAATCTTGCACCTGCGTCGTGTCCATCCACTGGACGGATGGAGCGACGTGGCTTTCCAACTCGTCGAGACATTGGTCCCCGTTCCGTTCACCCCATTGGAAACTCCCAACTCGGCGACCAGGGCCGTCGGCCGCTGGCCCCATGGTTGCGGATGATGTCGCGGCCGGGCTGCAGCCGGCCGGTGCACAACAACGGCCAAGGCCTCATCGATGGTGGCCTGGTGACCGCGATCCCCGCCTGATGGTGGCGGTTCCGGCAGACGCCAGGTGCCCCCAGTTCACGTCCCCGCAGCGGTCGGCGGGTGTGGGTGGGATGGATCAAGCGGGCTGTCCGATAGGGCGGATGGTCAGGGTGTTGAGGTCGACGCCGGCGGGTTGGGCGAGGGCGTAGCCGATGGCCTCAGCCACGGGCTGGGCCGGCATGGCGAAGGGGGGCGGGGTGCCGCCGTCCCAGAAGGTGGTGTCGATCATGCCGGGGTTGACGAGAGTGACTCCGACGCCGACGGTGGTGGCGTACATGCGGAGGTTCTCCGCCAGCCCGGTGACGGCCCACTTGGTGGCCGAGTACAGGTTTCCCGGGGCGTTCTTCAGCCCGGCGACGCTGCCGATGAGTACCAGCCTGCCCTGGGTCCGCTGGAGGTGGGGAAGGGACGCTCGGGCCAGCAGGGCCGGGCCCATGACGTTGGTGAGGACCATCGGGGGCCACAGGGTCGGATCACCTTCTTCATGGGTGATGGTCGCGCCGCCGGTTGGGAAGTAGTCGGCGGAGGTGAAGCCCGCATTGGCGACGGCTGCGTCCAGAGCGCCGAAGTGCTCCACGGTCTGAGCGACGGCGGCCAGGGTGGCGTCCCAGTCGGCCGCGTCGGCGATGATCCCGAGCAACTCCTTGGGCCGTCCGGCCTCCTCCAGGAAGGCCTGCAGCTTCTCGGGGTTGCGGCCGGTGACGGCGACACGGTGGCCCTGCTCCAGGAGCAGACGGGCGGTGAGGGCGCCGATCCCGCTGGTGGCTCCGGTGATCAGTACGGTCTTGCTGGTCACGGTCATTCTACCGCCTGCTCGATGTGTCCGTCGGTGGTATCGGACGGAGTGCGCTGGGTGGTTGGAGTGGGTGCGGACTCACGCCGCCACGGCACGACGAGTTCGTCCTTGGCGCCAAACCGCACCAAGTGGCGGGCGATGACGTCTTCGAGACTCGCCAGCTCCTCCCGTGCGTTGCTCTCGACGCGCAGCAGCAGCGCGCCGTCGACGGCGGTGAGGGTGCCGGTGCCGTTCGGGAAGACGAGTCGTCCCTGACCGCTCTCCTGGTCCCATGCCGTTTCGATGCGCCGGCCCAGGTGGGCCGCGAGCTGTTTGGCGTAGCGGTGGGGCCTGTCGGTGCCGACCCGGGCTTGGGAGTGGTAGGTCACTGCTGTACCTCCACCTGGTTCACCTCCACCTGGTTCACGCTCGCCTGCGCGAAGCCGTTCATGGTCGTCTCGCCCCGCTCGGGGGTGCCCTCGAAGCTGATGTATCCGGTGTTGAAGCCCTCCCACAGCTCGACCCAGCTCGCGAGGGCCGCCTCCGGCAGCCCCCACTGCGACAGTGCCTGCCGCCAGTCGTCGCGCTCGATGACCTGCGCCGTGACCGGCTGCCCAAGCCCTGCGGAGAAGGCGGAGGCGACGTCGTTGGGGGAGCAGTCGGTGGCAGCAGCCAGCTCGACGGTGCGGCTGTCGGGGCGCTGCAGCTCGCGTACGACGGTGCGCGCGATGTCCTCAACGGCCGCGTGCGGGACCGGCTTGTCCAGCGGCGAGAAAAAGCTGGGCAGGACACCGGTGCGCATGGCCGGGAGGCTGGGCAGCCAGTTGGGCATGAAGTTGCCCGGTCGCACGAAGCTCGCACCCACCGTATGCAGCACCTGCTCCAGAATGTGGGTGGTGACGATGTTGCCGGTGCCCTCCGGGTGTTGCGCGCCGATCGAGGACAGCGCGACGGCTCGGGTGCCGGTGGCGTCCAGTGCGGTGCGGTAGGACTCGGCGATCGAGCGGGCAGAGACCAGCATGTCCTCGCTCCCGTAGTCCGGCGGATTCAGCACGTACGCCGCCTGCGCCCCGGTGAACGCGTCGCTCAGCGCGGCGGCGTCGTGGACGTCGGCGTGGGCGACCTCGGCTCCCCGGCTGGCCCATTCCCGGCCGTCCCGCCCGGGGCGCAGGACGACGCGGACGGGCAGGTCCTGCTGGAGCAGGACGCGGGCGACGGCACCACCGGTCTGGCCGTTGGCTCCCAAAATCACGAACATTGCGCAACTACCTTCAGGTCTGGTGTTTGTCCGCATTCCACCGTGCGCCCCGGCACTTCCGCCGTCCAAGACCTGTTCTGCACCACGTCATGCATAATCCGTATCGACCCAGTTCAGAGCGTCATGAGCGCCCTGGAGTCCAGCCGGATGGCGTTACAGTCGATACATGCCCGACACCCCTGAGGCGCCCGCGGACCTGGACCTGCGGCTGGTGCGCTACTTCACCACCGTCGCCGAACAACACCACTTCGGCCGCGCCGCAGCCGTCCTGCACCTCGCCCAGCCCTCCCTGAGCCGCCAGATCCGGCGTCTGGAGGAGCAGCTGGCCACCCGCCTGCTGGACCGCACGCCCCGCGGCGCCGAGCTCACCGAGGCCGGCGAGGTATTCCTGCCCCGCGCCAAGGCCCTGCTGCGCGCGGCTGCGCAGGCCGTGGCGCAGACCCGGGCGGCGGCCGAGCCGACCCGGCTGACCGTCGGATACACCACCGGCCTGATCATCACCCCCGCCGTACGGGCGCTGCGACGCCGGCACCCGGATGCCGACGTGCACACCCTGCACCTGGCCTGGGATGAACCCCGCCAGGCCCTGCTCGACCACCGCGTGGACGCGGTGGTGGGCCGCCTGCCGTTCGCGACCGACCAGCTACACGTCACGATCCTCTACGACGAGCCGCGGGTGCTCCTGGTGTCGGTCGACCATCGGCTGGCGGGCAAAGATTCCGCCACCCTCGATGACATCGCCGACGAGCCCACGCCCCGCCTGCGCGACGCCGCCTGGAACGCGTTCTGGCGCATCGACCCCCGCCCGGACGGGAGCCGCGCACCCGAAGGGCCGCTCGTGGACTCGGTGGAGGACAAGCTCGAACGGGTCGCCGCCGGCGACGCCGTCGCCATCTCACCTGCCGGGGCGACGGCGACACACAGCCGCCCGGATCTGACGACGATCCCCCTGGAGGGAGTCGAACCGGGCCACGTCGTGCTCGCCACCCGCGCCGACGACCGCAACCGCCTGGTCACCGCCTTCCGTACCGCCGCCCAAGCCCACTGCACCGCCCCCACCCAGCCCTGAGCAAGGGGGGGCGGCCGGGAAGGACGCAGCGCATCCGCACACTGCTTCCGGGTACTGATGCCCGTGCGGGGCCGCATTGCGTGCAGTAGAAGACGTCCGCTCGTGGTGGTGTCGGAAACCGACCACACCTGTGGCTATCCCTAAGGGCTCGCAGATCATTAACGTGTTGCTTCCCGTTCTGGGATTCGTTGAGGTGGTATGCGTATCCCGGACGAAACTCGTGCCCAACTCTCGGTGAAGTTCGCAGTGTTGTTCCCGCACCTGAACGAGCGGCAGCGGCGGCTGTTGATGGCCGCGGAGGCCCGAGGGTTGGGACACGGGGGCATCCGGGCCGTGGCGCGGGCTGCAGAGGCGAGCGAGACGACGGTCCGCAAGGGCGTCCTTGAACTCGAGGCCGGAGAAGACCCGTTGGGCCGGGTTCGGCGACAGGGTGGAGGTCGCAAGCGGGTCGCTGATGTCGATCCCGGCCTGCGGCCCGCACTGCTGGCGCTGGTCGAGCCGGATGAGCGCGGCGACCCGATGTCGCCACTGCGGTGGACGGTGAAGTCCACTCGTACCCTCGCAAGGGAACTGACCCGCGCCGGGCACCGGGTCGGTGCCGATACCGTTGCCGACCTGCTGCGGGAGGAAGGCTTCAGTCTGCAGGCCAACACCAAGACGATCGAGGGCAGCCAACACCCGGACCGCGATGCCCAGTTCCGTTACCTCAACGAGCAGGCCCGCGAGCACCGGGATGCCGGGCAGCCGGTGATCAGTGTGGACGCCAAGAAGAAGGAACTCGTTGGCGAGTTCAAGAACCAGGGACGCCAGTGGCGGCCGGCTGGCGCCCCGGTTGCGGTGCACGTTCATGACTTCGCCGACCCGCAGCTGGGCAAGGCGATCCCGTACGGAATCTACGATCTGGCGGCGAACACTGGCTGGGTCAACGTCGGCACGGATCACGACACCGCCGCGTTCGCCGTGGAATCGATCCGCCGCTGGTGGCGCGGCCAGGGCCAGGACGCCTACCCGCAGGCGACCCGGTTACTGATCACGGCCGATGCGGGCGGCTCGAATGGCTACCGTACCCGCGCCTGGAAACTCGAACTCGCCCAACTCTCCGCCGAAACCGGACTGTCCATCACCGTGTGTCACCTGCCGCCAGGCACATCGAAGTGGAACAAGATTGAGCACCGGCTCTTCTCCCACATCACCATGAACTGGCGTGGCCGACCGCTGACCAGCCACGAAGTCATCCTGCAGACCATCGCGGCGACCACCACCCGCACCGGACTGCGCGTGGACGCCGCACTCGACACGAACGCCTATCCGACCGGCGTCCGCATCGGCGACGCAGAAATGGCCGCGCTGCCGCTGACCCGACACGCCTTCCACGGCGACTGGAACTACGTCCTGCATCCCCGGCCCGCCGTCCCGGCAGCCCGAACCCCACAGACGCCGGAGCCGGAGTGGGACCAGGCCCTTCTGTCGGATCCGGCACTGACCGGCATGTCCCGGCAGCAACTGGACGACCTCACCGAGACGTTGGCTGCCGACGGCGACACCCGGCGTGGCCGTCCGCCCCGGCTCTCCTTCCCCGAACAGGTCCTGGCTACCGTGCTCCACCTGCGGGTCGCCCTGGCCGCGGAACCCCTCGCCGTACTCTTCGCCAGCAGCCGCACAGCCATGCACCGCACACTCCTGAAGAACAGGCGACTACTCAAGGCGCACGGCATCATCATTCCGCCCGCGACGACTCCACCCGTCGCCCTCTCCGCCCTCCAGGCCCGGGTCCACACCCAGACCAGAGAGTCCAACAGCAAGATCAAGACGACGAGTTAATGATCTGCAAGCCCTAAGGGCTGTCCCGTAAAGATCTTGAAGTCGCCTCGGGCATGGTCGGCCGCCGTGCGGCCCACTGGCCTATCCGGCGGGAGCGAGGTTGTGCATCCGGCGATGCCGACATGGCGTGGTGGACGCCGTCGCCTTTGAGGCGGCAGTCGCGCAGGATCTTCCAGGTTTTCATGCGGGCGAAGACGTGCTCGATGCGGGGGTGCGGGCTCGGACCTGCTGTGGGACTTGTTGTGCTGCTCCTTCCGGTCCGGAAGTTCACTCTGGCCATGCGTGCGACGATGCGGGATGACCAGTCCGGTGCCCGGGTAGCCGCCGTCGGCGATCGTGACCGTGTTGCCGACGGCATGCTTGGCGCCGGACTCCTCCCATGCCTTGCAGTCGTTGCGGTCCCCGGCGAGTGGTCGGCCGATCACGACGACCAAGTGGGTGTCGGCGTCGATGACGACCCGATGGTTGGTGGAGGACTGGTAGTTCTTCGACCGTTCGGCGATGATGTGGTCGCGGGTGGGGACCAGGGTGCCGTCCACGATGAGCACGGTGTTCTTGGCGAATCGCTTGCGGGGCTGGACTGCGAGCAGGGGTCCGAGGTGGTTGATGATTCGGCTGGCCGGCGACTTCGAGACGCCGAACAACGGAGCGAGCTGCCGCAACGTCAGATAGGTGCCAGTAGGCCCTGACCAGCAACACCCGGTCCTCCAGCGGCAGACTCAACGGCCGGCCGCGGTGGACCGCTTCCGCTCCATCGCGCCGCAACAAGGTCAGCAGCTTGCCGAAGCACCGCGGGCTCAACCCCGCATACGGGGCTATCCAGGACGGCGCCTCCCGGCCGGCGCGGTGCTCGTCCTGCTGTGCACTCTCGCCGGCCGCTGGCGGTACCGCTCACGGGCATCGTCTGCGCGGCCACAGTCGCCGCCGGAGTCGCCCGAGCCTCCGCGGCAAAGAGGATTCCGAGAACAGGGCACGGGTGAACTCGTTGGCCCCCGGTGTGGCTTTGTGTCTGAGAGCGGGAGTCGTTTCGAGGTGGCTGTGGGAGTCACCTTCTGACCGAGTTTGTGGTGTCGGCTTGTTCTGATGTCACCTGGGTGCTTGCGGTGGGACGGTGGATTGTGCTTTTCCCGCAGGGGGCCCGATGGGGAAGTCTCAGTCGAAGGTCGATCTGTACGCCGCAATCCGCCGTGACCACCGCGGCGGCTTGTTGCTGCGGGCTCTTCAGCGCAAGTACAACGTCTCCTGGCGGACGGTACGGCGGGCTGTGGACGGGCAGTGGCCGGAGGAACGCCGCAAGCCGCGGCAGCGGGAGTCACGGCTTGATCCTTACAAGCCTCTGATCGATGACATCCTGTGGGCGGACGTCGATGCGCCGGCGAAGCAACGTCACACCGCTCAGCGGATCTTCGACCGGCTCGTGGACGAGTACGGGGCCTCGACATCTCGTATCCCATGGTCCGCGCCTATGTGAGGGACCGTCGGCCACAGGTACGGCGGGATGCAGGGGTTGGTCCGCAGGCGATGTTCGTGCCGCAGACGCATCTGCCGGGGGCAGAAGCCGAGGTGGACTTCGGCGAGTTGCACGTGGTCCTGGCGGGCGAGCTGACCCGGGTCTATCTCGTCTCGTTGCGGCTGTCGTATTCGGGCAAGGCGGTGCACCGAGTGTTCGCCACCGCAGGTCAGGAAGCCTTCTTCGAGGGGCATGTGCATGCTTTCCGCGTCCTGGGCGGCGTCCCGAGAGCACAGATCCGCTACGACAATCTGCGGGCCGTGGTCGAGCGCGTGCTGGGCTTCTCCCGCGGGCGGGTGGAGGCGGACCGTTGGACGGCGTTCCGCTCGCATTGGGGAATCGAGCCGTTCGACTGCCGACCCGGCATCGAGGGTGCCCACGAGAAGGGCGGAGTCGAGGGGCAGATCGGCTACTTCCGGCGCAACCACTTCGTGCCGATCCCCGAGGTCGCTTCGCTGTCGGAGCTCAACGCGATGGTCGATCAGTGGGACCTGGCCGATGAGCGGCGGCGGCTGCGGGGCCGCACCCACACCATCGGCGACTGCTTCGACCAGGAACGGGATCTGCTGCGGCCGTTGCCGACCGAACTGTTCGAGACGGGGCGCTGGTTCACCCCGAGGGTCAACCGGTTCAGCCAGATCGGAGTCCGCGGCAATGCCTACTCGGTGCCGGTCCGCTACATCGGGCGTCAGCTGCGGGTGTTGCTGCACGCCAACGACCTCGTCGTCTATGACGGCCGCAGCGTGGTCACCCGGCATGAGCGGCTCGGTGGCCGGCACGGTTCGCGTCTGGTCCTGGGCCACTACCTGGAGGCGCTGATGCGCAAGCCGTGTGCTTTCCCTGGGTCGACGGCCCTCGAACAGGCCCGTTCGGCAGGCCGGTTCACGCCGGTCCACGACAAGTGGTGGGCTGCGGCGAAGGCCGCCCACGGTGATGCGGCCGGCACCCGGGCGCTGATCGAAGTGCTGTTGCTGGCCCGGCACATGGACCACGAGCAAGTGGTGGCCGGGTTGGCTGCCGCCCATCGGGCAGGGGCCCTGACCGCCGATGCCGTGGCCCTGAAAGCCCGGAAACTCACCGAGTCCGACGTCGAGCCCGCCTCGCCGGACCATGCCGGGGCGAAGCCGGCGACGGGGGACGAAGGCCCGACCGCGTCGGTGACCTCCCTCGCCGACTGGAAACTGCCCCATCTCCCGCCCGACACCCGGCCACTGCCCTCCGTGGCCCACTACGACCACTCCTGCAACGGCCTGGCCGCACGGCCAGCGAGAAAGAAGGATCATGATGCGCAAGCGTGGGCTGACCGAAGAAGCCGCGACCGCTTCCATCGACCAGGCTTGCCGCATGCTGCGGCTGCCCACCATCCGACAGCAGTTCAAGGCGTGACCGACGGCGCCGCCCGCGAGCAGATGTCCTACCGGGCCTTCCTCGCCGAGTTGTCGATGGCGGAGTGCGACGACCGGGCCCGGCGCCGGTCAGAGCGACGCATCCGGGCCGCGTCGTTTCCTCGCGAGAAGAGCCTCCGGGCCTTCGACTTCGAGGCCAACCCCAACGTCGACCCGGCCACCGTCAACACGCTCGCGACCTGCGAATGGGTCAAGAAGGGCGAACCGCTCTGACTCATCGGCGACTCCGGCACAGGCAGGTCACACTTGCTGATCTCGTTGGGCACCGAGGCGGCCATGCAGGGCTTCCGGGTCCGCTACGTGCTGGCCACCAAGCTCGTCAACGAGCTGGTCGAGGCAGCGGATGACAAGCAGTTGTCCAAGACCATCGCCCGCTACGGACGCGTTGATCTTCTCTGCATTGATGAGCTGGGCTACATGGAACTCGACCGGCGCGGCGCGGAGTTGCTGTTCCAGGTTCTGACCGAGCGGGAGGAGAAGAACAGCGTCGCCATTGCCTCCAACGAGTCGTTCAGCGGCTGGACGAAGACCTTCACCGACCCCCGTCTCTGCGCGGCCATCGTCGACCGGCTCACCCTCAACGGCGCCATCATTCAGACTGGCACCGAGTCCTACCGCCTCGCGCACACCAAGGCCCAGGCCGGGCAGGCCGCAGCGAGCTGACTCCTGATCATGACCGGTAGGCGGGCTCGGTTCGTGGATGTCGGCGGTGATGGGGCTCCCTGGAAGTAGGTCCCCAGTCCAGCTCTTCGCTTCAGTTGGTTATGGGCTCAACCAAGGGCGTCTGCATCGGTGTTGGCGGGTGCTTCGGCTGACGTGGTGGTTACCTCTCGGTGCCTGAGACGCGGATCAGCAGGTCCAGGAACCGGTCGCGTTCAGCTGCCGAGAGGGGCGCGAGCAATGTGTCGTTCGCCTCGCGGGCTGCCTTCTCGCAGCGCTCGAGCAGACGTCCGCCTTCTTCGGTGAGTGACACCGCGTTCTTGCGGCGGTCCACCGGGTCCGGCTCACGGACCACGAGGCCGGCTCCCTGCAGGTGGTTGAGGACGCCGACCAGGTCCTTGGGGTCGAGAGAGACGCTGCGGCCGAGGTCGGCCTGGGTGACGGGGGCGAGGTCACGTACAGCGGAGAGCACCACGTGGTGCCACATCCTCATGCCCTCGGCGGCGAGCGCGTCGGCCACCAGGGCGCGGCCGCGCGCGGCGGCACGGCCGAGGAGCCAGCTCGGCAGGGAGCGGATGGCGGGGAGAGGGGCTGCGGTCATGACGGCAATCTAGCGAAAATCCGTTGGGACGCCCAATGACTCCCACGTATCGTTGGAGTACCCAATGATCTCGTTGTTCGTGGAGGTGTGATGCGCCGCATCCGGTATGAGTCCACCGGTGGTCCCCTGTTCCTGGAGGAAGCCCCTGTGCCCGAGGCGGGTCCAGGTGAGCTCCTGGTGCGCTGCGAGGCCGTCGGGGTGACCCTGCCCGTCGTACGCAAGGTCACTGAGGCCGCGGAGCCGATCCCGCTCGGCGGCGAGATTGCCGGTGAGGTGGTGGCGGCCGGCGCCGGGGTCACCCGCTTCCGGCGCGGTGACCGCGTGACCGGACTGTGCTTCGGGCACGGCTACGCAGACTTCGCCGTTCTGCACGAGCCCATGGCCTCCTCGGTGCCCGCCACCGCGAGCGCAGTCGATGCCGTCGCACTGGTCCGTAGCGGGCTGGTGGCGCTCGGTGCACTTCAGGCCGCGCGCCCGGAGCCAGGGGAGTCGGCGCTGATCACCGCGGCGGCGAGCGGAGTCGGACACCTTGCGCTCCAACTGGCCAGGGTGCGTGGTGCGTCGCACGTCGTGGGCGCAGTGTCCAGCGTCGGCAAGGCGGAGTTCGTGCGCTCGCTCGGAGCCGACGAGGTCGTCACCTACGACGCCCACGAGTGGGGCGAGCCCGTGGACTACGCCCTCGACGCAGTGGGCGGAGGTCTGCTTCCCCCGGCGATCGCCGCGCTCTCGCCGGGCGGCCGGCTTGTCGCGTACAGCTCGGGTGGCGGGTCCGTCCAGGCGTACGACCTGCTGGTGGGCGCGAAGTCCGTGATCGGGTTCCAGATGGCACTGATCGCCCGAGGGAAGCCGGAGTTGTACGAGAAGTGGCGGCAGGAGTTGTGGCGGCTGTTTGCTGAGGGTGCGCTGAAGCCAGTGGTGCACGCGGAGTTCGCGCTCGAGGACGCGACTGAGGCACACAAGACGATCGAGACGCGGAGCAACCTGGGGAAGGTGGTGCTGAGTCCGTGACCGCGGACACCCGGTTCACCACACCGCTAGCACTCGCACTGCCCCAACGCAGCCCGCGTCGATGTTGGTCGCTGACTCGTGGACACGCTCGCATCACAGCCACGCGGCACTGACGGGTTGCCGTAATGGGCCCAGTGACATCAATTCTCACCAACATTGATGATGAAGAGCGGGCGCGGGCGACTCCCGAACTCACATCGAATGACATCCACGAAAATTGACACAGCCACCCGGTGTCAACCGACGCCGGTGTCAACGCCGGTCGGCTGCGCCGCAACTCACAGGCCTAAGGAAGCGCAGGCAGCCTCCTCCTAGGCTGTGCTTAGGTGCCGGTGCCGGTGCCGGTGCCGGTGCCGGGTGCCGGGTGCCGGGTGCCGCAGACTCAGGCTGCCGGCGGGCGGAGGGCGACGGGGACAGCGCACACCCGGCCCTCGCTGAACCCTGCGGCGTCCACGCCGAGCGCAAGGTTGAAGCGGCCGCGCAGGTTCTCCAACGCGATGATGTGGGTGAGCTCCACCAGCTGGGCATCGTCGAGGTGTCGGCGGAGCCGGGCGAAGAGCTCGTCGGAGACGTGCACGGGTGTGCGGCTCATGCCCTCCGCGTAGTCCAGCACCAGCTTCTCCACGTCGCTGAAGAGCGTGCTGTCCCGGTGGGAGGACAGGGCCCGCAGTTCATCGTCGCTGAGGCCCCACAGGCGCGAGATCTGCGAACCCATATCGATGCAGTACGCACACTGGACGACCGTGGCCGCCTTCAGCTCGGCCAGAGCCCGCAGCCGCTTGTCGACGCCGTGGAGTCTCGCCGTCGCCTGTTCGAGCCCGCCGTAGCCGGGGCCTACCGCAAAGGCCTGGCCTGGAAGAACGCCCTCGCCGAACTCGGAGCGACCGGCAAACTCACCCGCGCCTACCGGCCCCAGACCAACGGCAAAGTCGAACGCTTCAACCGCACCCTGCTCGACGAATGGGCCTACCAGCGGCCCTACACCAGCAACACCCAACGCACCGCAGCCCTGGCAGACTTCCTCCACACCTACAACCACCACCGCAGCCACACCGCACTCGACGGCCACCCACCGATCAGCCGTGTGAACAACGCTTCAGGTCAATACACCTAGCCCGCAAAGAGAGCCAGGTAGGTGGTGCGCCTCTTCGGTGACTTCCGCATCCGCCGAGGCACCTGTCAGCGCGCGGCACAGCTGGGCGTCCTTCTTGCCCACCACGTACCAGCCGGATCCCGGGCGGTTGAGGCGTTCCTGTTCGGACTCCAGGTAGAGATGTCCGGTCCGTACGTTGTCCAGGAAGGTCGCGCTGAGCCGACGTGCTTCCATGAGCGGGCTGGTCACCAGCAGGTTCTCAAGCGCGGTCAGGCCGTTGCGGTGCCGATCGACCTCTTCGAGCTGTCCTCCGCTGCCGCGCCCGCGGCTGATGAGAGTGAACTCCTGCGCTCCCTGCGTGCACCACGTCGACTGGAACGCATCGACCTCATCGGTGATCACGACGCGGCAGTGGCACAGCACGAACTCCAGCACGCTCATGTCTCCGACGACCCGCCCGCCATTCACCTCGGTCGGGCACCTTGCAGCGCCCCTTGATCAGGTTGTGGTGGTTGGTGACGATGATGTCGGCCTCGGCGGCCTGTCGGACGTGCTCAAAACGTCGGCAGACTCACATCCGAGGGCACAGATGCTTGCCTGCATGGTCGGACCCGGAGGGGCCGTCGAGCCAGCGCAACTGGGTGCAGGGGAGCCTGGAGCGGTCCGGACGCGGGCCGTCCACCTGCCACCCGGTCATCTCGCACCCGCCGGCGAACTGCTCGAACCGGTCTTCACGGCCCTGGGCGAACGCGAGCTCCGCCTGGTTGTCGTGGCGCGAGGACGCCACCCGTGCCACCCCCGCAAGGGCTCCCCAGCCTGCCCTGCGATGTCCTGGACTGAGGCGACCATCTCCTCGCCCATCGCGTCGTCCGCAGCCAACTGCTCAGCAGTTCCCAGCCCTTCACGGACGCGGGCCAACCACAATGAGGACCGGGCCCTGACCGCTCGCCGCGAGTAGGTGGGCCGCATCCCGCATCAGCACGCTCTTGCCCACCCCGTGGGCGCGTTCAGCAGCGTCATCGGCCCGGCGGGCAGCCCAGCTCCGCCGTCGTACGACCGAAGGCGTCGGTGAGCCGCTCGAAGAATGCCTTCAGCAGGCCCGGCTACCACCCGAACTTCTCCGGCTTCGCCTGCACTTGGCCGACCATGCGCTGCATCACCGCATCACCGCATCACCGCATCACCGCATCACCGCGTCGCCCGGCAGCCTCACCTCGTCGAGGAACGGCTCGGTGCGCAGCCGGACCGGCGCCACGTAGGCGTCCTTCTCGCTGGCGGGAATCTCCACCGTGAACTGCTTGGTCCCGCCCGAACGACCAAAGGCCCTCACCGGCCGTCGGCAACGCCGCCTCCAGCATGGCCCGCCAGCCCGCGGCCTCCTCAATGAGATTCTCGGCAAGGACAAGGGGCTCCTGGGCGTGGCAGGCCACCAGCTAGCGGGGCTCGTCCGTGTTCGACTCCTCCGGGATCCGGAACAAGGCGGGCGACTTCCGAGTCGCGGACGACCGCGGAGAACTTCGCGGTGTCCGCGTCGGCGCAGGCGGAGCGGCCCGGCGCCTGCTGGCGGAGACGGCGCTCATCGCTGAGCCTGCTGCGTGCACCCGGTTCACGACCTAGGCATCGGTACGCCCCATTTCCCGGAGCCGCACGTCGTGGGCGCGGGCACCGCGGCGGGGGAGCGGATGCGGCCGCTGCGCCAGCGCTGTGACGTGGGCATGGTCGTACGTGGCCTCGACACGGACCGGCGTGCGGTCGAGCAGCTGGAGTACGAGCTCGGCGTCATCGAATGCCTTGGTTACGAGGCGTACTTCCTCGCTGTCGCGCAGGTCGTTGCCGACACCCGGGCGATGGGTGTGCGCGTCGCTGCGCGCGGCTCCGGTGCCGGTTCCATGGTCAATCACAGCTTGTTCGTCGCCACTGCGAATCCGCGCGAGCACCGGTTGTCGTTCGAGCGGTTTACCGAGAGGCGGACGTCGTTGCCTGACATCGACCTCGACGTCGAGTACGCGCGCCGCCTCGATGTGTATGACGCGATGACGACCTCACTCAGGGCGTTGGACATGTTCTCTGTGAGCTCCTCAGACGCCCGAGATGCATCCTTCCGTCATGGCTTTGGGTACCTCGCCGCTGCTGCCTACGACCTTCGCCAACCAACGCACCAGAGAGACAGTGTCTGCCATGCCGGATCGGACCTTGGCCTCGCTTGGCCAACTCAGTAGCAAGATCGTGGCCCCGGTTGAACTGATCGTAGGCTGTGGTGCCGACCTTGTACGGGTTGCCGGTGACGAAGGGGCGCTCGGGTTCGTCGCTTGAGCTGCCCAGCCGCGGCGATGAGCCACGTGGCGGTACAGGGCGAGAGGCAGCCCCCCATGCTCCCTGCTGCGAACAGCCAGCCCACCTTTTCATGCTCGCAGAACGGGTCGACGGTGTCAGCATCGACGCGCGCACTCCCCGCTGAGGGGACCGATCCCGCGGTCAGCGAACTGGCGGTGCCCGCCGACGCAGCGGACCGGCTACGCACCGAACGCCTCAACGAGGTCGTCGTCCACGGGACGACTTCCCGGATCAGCCGTGCCCGCCGGCTGCTGCGCTGGGGCCGGACGGACCGGAAGGCCCACGCTCCTCCGAGAAGCACGGAGACGACCCACCCAGCGTCCGCCACCCGCGCCTGGACGAGGACGGCACCGTCCACTTCGACGAAGAACCCACAGAGGACGACGCGGCCTCCTCAACGGCGCCGAGGTACGCACGCGTTGTGTTGTGCAGCCCTATTCCTCGGACGTCAGGACCATCAGGGAGCGCGGTACTGAGCGCCTGCTGGGGTGCACTTCCAAGGCGCCCTCATCGTTCACGAGCGCGCGCCGCCTGGGTAGGTGCGCTCGGCGATCGCAACGTCCCGCTCGTCGAGCGAGCCCTCGAAGTACAGCACGCCGTGGATGAGTTCGCTTCTGACGGCCGAGGTCGGCCAGCGGGACAGGAGTGCCTTCGCGGTGAAGGGCTCATCGGCGGGCGGCAGATCAGTACGAAACACGGGCAACTCCTCGTGCGGATGGGCATGTAAATCGCGCGCCTCCGGCTACCAGGTGCCCGAGCGGAGCCGCTCGGCGTCCTTGTACCAGCGCGCAGGGTGGGCTCGTCGCTCGTGAGGGCAGTCAGCGGCTTGTCACCGCCTGCCGGGTGTGCTTCCACCGGCGGCAGGCATGCATCCGTGGCACGTGGCCGCTGATCGCCGAACATCTGCCGCACTCGTCGGGTGAGGTTCAGCGCCTGGCCGTGTTCTCGGCGCGTGCTTCGAACTGGCCTGGCTGCCGCCGGGTCCATCGGCGCGATCACCGCTCACGCCCCCTGTGCCGCCGTGGGGAAGGGCAGACGAAGTGCCGTGCCCTGCACGCCGGTTCGGCCTTTTTGGACCAGTGGATCCGGTGTTGTTTGGTCCTGTCTGTCAGGTCATGGCGGGGGCAGGGTGGGGGGACCTTGATCTTTGTGGGGGTCTCTTTGAGTATCGCGTTTTTGCTTACCACTCTGGTGGTGGTGGTCACTCCTGGCAGTGGGGTGGTGTTCACGCTGACCGTCGGGCTGTCCCATGGCCGCCGGGCGGGTGTGGTCGCTGCCTTCGGCTGTACGCTCGGCGTCCTGCCGCATCTGGTGGCGACGATCACCGGCCTTGCCGCGCTCTTGCACGCCAGCCCTGTCGCGTACGAGGTGGTGAAGTACCTGGGTGTCGGTTACCTGCTGTACATGGCGTGGGCAACGCTTCGGGACAAAGAGGCACTGGACGCAAAGAGCACGACGGAGCCGCGACCGACGGCCCGACTGATCGCTTCCGGGGTACTGGTCAACCTTCTCAACCCGAAGCTCACGATGTTCTTCGTCGCGTTCCTGCCGCAGTTCGTGCCCGCCGGCGAGTCCGGCTCTTTGGCTGCGATGCTGCGGCTCAGTGCCGTGTTCATGGCGCTGACCTTCGGCGTCTTCGCCGTGTACGGGATGTGTGCCGCCCTCGTACGACACCGCCTGCTCGCCCGGCCGAAGGTGATGACCGGCATCCGCCGGGGGTTCGCCGCCTGCTTCGTGGGCCTGAGCGCGTGGCTGGCGGTGGCGTGACATGCGATTCCGACACGCGGACACCATCTGGTCCGACTATCCCGAACTCACCGCAGGCGTCCTCCGAGCCGCCGGCGTGGGCCCCGCGGCCGAAGTCGGCCCGCGTGTAACCGAGTTCACGGCCCGTGCCGCCGCCCGGCTGGCCGGCGCCAGTGAAGGCACGTTTCCCGAAGTCCTGGCCTGGCGGCGGGCCTTCTCCCGGATGGGGCTCAAGCCGACGCAGTACCGCTGCGCTTCGGAGTCGTTGTTGCGCCGGCTGAGGAGGGAAGGAGGCCTGCCGCGCATCCACCCGGTGGTCGACCTGTGCAACGCGATCTCCGCCGCGTACGCCGTGCCGGTGGCCGTCCTCGACGCCGACCGGATCGTCGGCCCACTGCTGGAGGTGCGCTACGCCCGCGGCGACGAGCACTGCACGACTTTCGGTGGCGGCACCGAATACCCCGCACTCGGCGAAGTGACCTTCGTCGACTCCGCCGGGCGGGCCCACGCACGCCGCTGGACCCACCGTCAGAGCGGCCACTCGGCGGTCGGCGAGCACACCAGGAGGATCCTGGTGGTGGCGGAGGCCATGCACGACGACGGAGCTGAGCTCATGCCCGGGCTGTTGAAGACTCTCGCTGAGGAACTCGCCACGCACTGGCCGGCCGACCCGGCAACCGCCGTACTCACCCCGTCCGCACCAGAGTTCGGCTTCGGCGGCTAGGCCAGGCCCCTGCGAGCAGGAAGAAGCCGCGGTGGCGTATGACAGCATGGCCCCAGTGAACACGGGGACACAGGTAACGCGCGGAGCAGCTGCCACAGCCACGACCGGCGCCCCGCCAACGGATCCCGAATCCGCGCCGACGGATCCCGAATCCGCGCCGACGGATCCCGAATCCCCGCCGACGGACTCCGAATCCCCGGCGTACGGTTCCGACTTCCTGCAGCTCGACGCGGCTGACGTACCCCTGGGCGGCAAGGCGGCCTGGCTGGCCCGGCGACTCCGACAGGCTATAGCCGACGGCCGGTTGACCGTGGGAAGCAGGCTGCCGCCCACCCGCGTGCTGGCCGCCGAACTCCGCCTCTCGCGCGGGGTGATCACCGAGGCCTACCGGCGACTGGCCGAAGACGGTCACGTGGAGGGACGTCGGCGCGGCGGGACGGTGGTGGTCGCCGCACCTTCCCTCGCGCAGGTGCGGGCCCGTGCCACCGGCCTGTACCGGAGCCCGGCACCGGCCGCGCCCGACCGGAGGGTGCCGGGCGCGGTTCCGGACCTGTTCTCCGGTGAACCCGGTGCGGACGTGTTCGACACCCTGCGCGCCACCCACGCGCGCATCGACTTCACGCCCGGCCAGCCCGACCTCACCACGTTTCCCCGAGCGGCATGGCTGCGCGCCGAACGGGCGGTGCTCGCCGGCCTGTCCTTCGAGAACCTCGGCTACGGCGACCCCCGCGGAGCGCCACAACTGCGGCGCGCCGTCACGGCTTGGCTTGCGACCAGCCGCGGTATCCGGGTGGAGCCGGACGAGGTTCTTGTCGTCGCCGGCACAGCACAGGCGCTCACCCTCCTCCACCCGGTCCTGCGGGACGACGGGATCGACAGTGTCGCGGTGGAGGACCCGGGCTCGCTCGGCACCCGCCAGCACCTCCAGAACGGAAACCTGGCCACCCCACCGGTTCCGGTCGACCAGGGTGGTGTGCGTGTCGATGCCCTGCGTGCCACCGGCGCTCGCGCGGCGCTGCTCACGCCCGCCCACCAGTTCCCCACCGGTGTGGTGACGAGCGGGGAGCGCCGCCGCGAGCTGCTGCTCTGGGCACGGGACGGCGGGCTGGTCATGGAGGACGACTACGACGCGGAACACCGCTACGACCGGCCGCCTGTGCCCGCGCTGCGCGCCCTGCTGGCCGACCGGGTGTGCTACATGGGCAGCGTGTCCAAGCTCCTCGCCCCCGCCCTGCGCATCGGCTGGGTGGTACCGCCGCCCCGCTACCGAGCCCCGCTCACCGAGGCGAAACGCTTCACCGACCTGGGCAATGCGGTGCTGCCGCAGCTGGTCCTCGCCCGCCTGATGGAGTCCGGAGACCTGGAGCGCCACCTCCACCTGCTGCGCCGCCGTCATCGAAGGCGCCGCGACGCGATGATCGCCGCGCTCGCCGAGCACCTGCCGGGCGCGGTCGTGCATGGCGCGGCCGCCGGCCTGCACCTGACCGTCACCTACGCGCCAGAAGTGCCCGACACCGATCTCGCGGCCGCCGCGCTCGCCCGGGGCGTGAAGTGCCAGCCGCTGTCGTGGCACCGCCAGATACCCGGCAATCCCGGCCTCGTCCTCGGCTACGCGGCCACCCCGCCAGGGAGCGTCACCGAAGGTGTGGCGATTCTGGGCGAGGCACTGCGCGAGCTGGGCTGACCCACCGCGCGACGCGGGCCGGACGCCGGTTCTCGTGGCTCCGGAGGCATCGCACGGCAGCGGGTGTTTGGGGTGGGCCCGGGCGAAGTCGCCGCTGATATCCGCCTGGGTGGCGTGCGTGGCCGCTGCGTCATTCCTGATCAGGCCGTCGAAGTTCACGGTCGATGCCGCGCGTCAGCATCAAACTACCGGCGATCGGAGCGGAGAGTACGACACGGCAGACGAGTTCGGTTCCCTGTTTGCGGTGGGGGAGACAGAAAGCCAGTCCGGCGATCACGACGGCCAGCGCCAGGAGCGTGAACCCGTACATGACTTCCGGAATGGCCGGCGACGCCTGGGAGGTTCGCTTCTGGCGCGCCTGGGACCGTTCGTTGTCAGCGGTCGCGATCATTTCAATGGCGGGGCGCGTTCTTGTCGGACGTCTTCAGATCTGATCGGAGCCGGGTGCTCCATACGCTGGGCACGTCGGACGTCTGGCCCTTGGCCATGCGCGGCCGCTCGTGGAACTGAACGGCACGCGCATATCAGACCGTATCCGCCTGGAGTTTCTCCGAGTTTCTCCCGAGCCGGCCCTTCCACGAATTCCGCCACTTCGTAGAGGTGATCCACGGCCCCAGCCTCGGTTCGACTCGCCTCTCCCGTGGCCCTGAAGGATTCGGCGGTGACGACGATGGCAGAGGCGGGATTCAAGGTTGTGAGAGTCTCTGCTGGGCTGATGAGGTCCCGCACGGTGACGGATTCAGCGTTCTCGCCGACCCGGCGTACACGTGAGAAGTGCTTGAGCAACAGTCCGATGGCCAGCGCTGAAATCGCGACGGCTGCAGGGACCCACGTGCTCCGAGATCATCGGGGAAGGGGACCTGGAGAAGGAAGCGAAACGCGCACCCGGGGGGGAGTGTTCCGAAGTCCGGTCAGCGGATCAGGCCGTACGGGTACCGGACCGCGCTGCCCGCCGCGGCGTTCCAGGGCCGCGCTGCGGCCAATCGGTTGGGCCCGCGGCTTGATCTCAACTGCGGTTGAAGTTGCGGGATCTGTCCGTACGGCGAGCCGGGGACGAGAGCTGCGGCCCTCGCAAGGTGGGGAGTTGTCGTGAGTAACGCAGATAGCGTCCTTGTCATCGGCGCAACCGGAAACCAGGGCGGCGCCACAGCAGAAGAGTTGCTTTCTCGCGGCTGGAGCGTGCGGGCGATGGTCCGCAACCCGGACAAGCCTGAGGCCCGGGAACTCGCACGTCGCTCAGCGGTACTGGTCCAGGGCGGCATGGACGACGAAGCGTCACTGCGCCGCGCGATGACCGGTGTCCAGGGCGTGTTCAGTGTGCAGGCGCTGGCGTACGACCCGGCGACCCTGGCCGCCGAGGTCCGGCAGGGCAAGGCGGTGGCGGGCGCCGCCCAAGCAACCGGGGATCGAGCACTTCGTGTACAGCTCCGTGGGCGGCGCCGAACGCGGCACCGGGATCGGCCACTTCGAGAGCAGGGCCGAGAGCGGGCGGCACATCCTGAATTCTCGGTCTGCCCGTCACCGTGCTGCGGCCCGTGTTCTTCATGAACAGCCTGCTGCACTACGCCGGCGCCGCGGGTGAATGCCTCATCGCGCTCCCCGCCATGCCGGACAAGCCCATGCAGCTGATCGCCGGCGACGGCATCGGATTCTTCGCCGCGGCCGCCTTCGACGAGACGCGGCACTTCCTCGGCCGCCGGATCGGGCTGGCCGGCGACGAGATCACCTTCCCTGAGGTGGCGGCGGTCTACGAGCGGGTCACCGGCACGCCCACACGCTTCGAGGCCCTGCCGATCGAAGAGCGCATGTTCGAGTGGTTCGCGGAGGAGGGTCGCCAGGGCTACCAGGCGGACATCCCCGCCCTGCGGTACCTGCATCCCGCCCTCATGTCGTTGGAGGACGCCCGCAGCGCCGGCTGCCGTCCCGCACAGGGACCTCCCAGGCCAGAGAGCTCCCTACTTTCTGGCCGCGCGGAGCCGAACACAGGCCCGAGGCGCATCGGCCGAGAGAGGGCTCGGTTGCATCTTCCCGCGGTGCGGCACCGGCCGTGCGCTGCCAGGATGCAGGTGGCTGCGGCGCCGGCTTCGAGCACACCCGCACCGCGAGGAGCCTTGAGCGAGAGCAGAGCAAAGAAGCGGGTGCTGGCCGGCCGCACGGCGGTGGTCACCGGCGCTGCCCGGGGCGTCGGTGAAGCCGTCGCGAGACGGCTGGACGCGAGGGGCGCCACGGTGGCGCTCGTAGGGCTGGAGGAAGACAGGCTCGCGGAGGTGGCCGACTCCCTGCCGCCGTCAACTCGGTACTGGTCCGCGGACGTCTCGGACGACGAAAGCCATGTCCCATGCCGCCGACCAGGTCCGTGACCGGCTGGGACCGGCTTCAGTCGTCGTGGCGAACGCCGGTGTCGCGGAAGGCGGGCCGTTCGTCGGCTCCGATCCGGCCACGTGGCGCCGTGTCTTCGAGGTCCATCTCATCGGCAGCGCGCCCGCCCGCAAGGTCTGCCCGGCCGACCACGTGGCCGACCGCCTCGTGCGCGCGGTGGAGCGCCGCGCCGCCGGCGTGTATCTGCCCCGGCTGGCTCCGCGGGCTGCAGGCCGTACGCGCCGCACTGCCGCCGCTCGTCACGCGCCTTTTCCAAGGAGCAGTCACCCGCGCGGACTTCACGTCGAGGGGACTCTTGGGCGCCGGGGGAGAGGCCGCGGGCCCGCAGCGACTCGTTCTCGGAGCCGTACGTGAAGTGCCGTACGTGAGGTGCCGGGCAGGCTCTGTGCCGGGCAGGCTCTGATGGCCCTCAGGGCGTGAGCACGGGTTTGATCATGCCGTCGTCCTTCGACTGGAACGTCGCGTAGGCCGCCGGCCCTTCCTCCAGCGGCAGGGTGTGGGTGGCGAAGTCGTCGACGCCCAGGATGTCTTCGTCGTCGAGGAGCGGCAGGATGTCGTCGACCCAGTGTTTGACGTTGGCCTGGCCCATGCGCAGGTGGAGCTGCTTGTCGAACATGGTGAGCATGGGGACGGGGTCCACGGCACCGCCGTACACGCCGATGAGCGATACGGTGCCGCCGCGGCGGACCGCGTCGATGGCGGTGTTGAAGGCGGCCATGCTGTCCACGCCGGCGTGGCTCATCAGCTTCTCGCCGACCGCGTCCGGCAGCAGGCCGGCGACTCGTTGAGCGGCCTTCGCCAACCGCGCGCCGTGTGCCTCCATGCCGACGGCCTCGATCACGGCATCGGTGCCGCGCCCTTGGGTCCGCTTACGGATCTCGTTACCGACCCCGTCCTCGTGTTCCCGCAGATCGATGGTGTCCACTCCGCGCGCTGCGGCGCGGCCGAGCCGTTCGGGGACCAGGTCCACGCCGATGACCTGGCTCGCGCCTCGGTGCAGGGCGATCCGGGCGGCCATCTGCCCGATGGGTCCGAGGCCGAGCACACTCACGCTTCCGCCCTGCGGGATGTCGGCGTACACCACGGACTGCCATGCGGTGGGCAGGACGTCGGACAGGTAGAGGAAGCGCTGGTCGGGCGGCCCGTGCTCGACCTTGATCGGCAGAGTGTTCCCGAACGGGACACGCAGCAACTCTGCCTGTCCGCCCGGTACTTGGCCGTAGAGCTTGGTGTAGCCGAACAGGGCTGCTCCCATGCCCTGTTCGGTCACCTGCGAGGTCTCGCACTGTGAGTGCAGGCCCTGGTCGCACATCCAGCAGGTGCCGCAGGAGATGTTGAAGGGTACGACCACACGGTCCCCGACGGCGACGGCTGTGACCTCGGGCCCGACCTCCTCGACGATGCCCATCGGCTCATGACCGAGAATGTCCCCCGGATCGAGGAACGGCCCGAGAACTTCGTACAGGTGCAGGTCCGACCCGCAGATCCCCGTCGACGTGACCCGCACGATGATGTCGGTCGGTTCGGCGATCTGCGGGTCGGGAACGGTATCCACCCGAACGTCGCGCCGCCCGTGCCAGGTCAGAGCCCTCATCGCCGTCTCCCGTGGGTCTTCTCCCCCGTCTCGTCCAGCCTGAGGGACGGTGCGTACGGACGCCAGCGGAGCCAGCAGGCTCCTGCCGCACCGGGGCCGCGAGATCGGCGACGTGCACCGCGTAGAGCGGGAGACCGTTGGCAGAGGACGCGGGCCAGGCGCAGTGCAAGTGCCATCGGGCGGAGATGAGGCCGATTTCGGCTCGGCAGGCTGTACGACCTCGCACGTGACCCGCGCGAATGTGGCAGCCGTGGGAGCAGGCCTCGGCACGTCCGCAATCGTGCGGGGACGCAGGCGCCGGGGGCACAGCGGCACGGCCGCAGTCTCGGGGAGCAGATCCCGGGCGAGCAGATCCCGGGCGAGCAGATCCCGGGCGGGCAACCCCGCCCCCAGGCATCCGGCCCGGGCACCACGCGGGGTTCCTTTGCTGCGCGGCTCGTATGCGGCACGCGACGACAGTGACGGGGAGGCAGCGGCGGTGACAGGTCTGCTTCCGTGTGACATTCATGGTGGCCGTGCTGCCGGGGTGCGGGGCCCTGGCGGCGTGACGGGCTGTGGTCGTGCGGGCGTTGCAGCGTTTCGTAGTCGTGGGCCTGTTTCGTCCTCAGTCTGTTGGTCTTCGGGTACGAGAGCCGGGCAGCGCCCGGGGGCCCGGTCTTCGCTGTGGTGGTGAGCGAAGTACCGGGCCTGAGCGCACAGTTGGCTGTGCAGGGGTCGGGGTAGGGCGGGGTTGCAGGTCAGGCCGTTGCTCGCTGCGCGTCCTGGGTCAGGTAGAGGGGGTCTGCGGCCGGGGTGGCCGGGAGGGGCTGCTCGGTGAGCGTGTTTCCCGTGGCGGGGGCCGGGACGGTGCGGCTGCGTCGGCCCAGTTCGGGCAGCAGGCTGGCGAGGCCGAGTAGGGCGATCGCCGCGCCGAGCCAGAGCGGGGAGCGCAGTCCGAAGTTTTCGACGAAGGCGCCGCCCAGGGATGAGCCGATGATGACGCCGAGGGTGATGAAGGAGGAGTGGACCGTGTTCACGAGCGGGCCCGGGTTGCCGGTGCGCTGGACGCGGGTCGCCATCGCGGGGTTCATGGTCACGCCGACGAGGCCGATGCCCATCATCAGGACGACTGCTGCCGTGCTGACGTCGGCGAGGATGGCGAATGCGGTGAGGAAGAGTGTGTTGAGGGTGAGTCCGACGGCCTGGACGCTCACGGTCCGGCGGTCGGCGAGGCGGCCGACGATGCTGTTGCCGATGACGGTGGCGGCGCCGTAGGCGATGAGCAGGACGGGGACGGTGGATTCACGGAAGCCGCTGATCTGGGTGAGGATGGGGTTGAGGTAGGTGAAGGCGGAGAAGGTCGCGCCGATGATGAGGGTGCTGGTGGAGAGTACGAGCCAGAGTTGCGGCTTCTTGAACACCTGGGCTTCTTCGCGGAACGTGCCGCCGAAGCTGCCCGGGCGCTCAAGGCGCGGAACCCCGAAGAAGGTTGCCGCGGCGGCGATGACGGTGAGCAGCGAGATGGCCCAGAAGGCGGCGCGCCAGCCCAGGTTGCCGCCGATGAAGGTGGCCATCGGCAGGCCGAGGAGGGTGCCGAGCATCAGGCCGTTCATGGCGACGCCGATGGCGCGGCCGCGGATGTCCTCCCGTGTCACCGTGGAGCACACGGAGACCGCGACGCCGAAGAACGCCTGCGCCGCGATGCCGGTGATGATGCGGGCGGTGAGCATGGCGCCGTAGCTGGTGGCGGTCGCGGCGAGTGCGTTGCCGGCGAGGAAGATGGCGAAGAGGGTCAGCAGCGCGGGTTTGGGGCGCAGTTTCGTCAGTGTCATGGTCAGGAACGGCCCGCCGATCGCCATGGCGAGGGCGAACGCGGTGATCAGGTAGCCGATCTGGGGGATTGTCGCGCCGAGTCCCTGTGCCATCTGGGGCATGAGGCCGGCGACGACGAACTCGCTGGTCACCATGGCGAAGATGCCAAGGGCCAGCACATAGACGGTACGTGGCATGAGCGGGTCACGTCCTTACGTGAGGTCGCTTGCGCAATAGTTTTGTACTGAGCTATCTAAAACTGAGGCAGGCCGAAGAGTGAAGGGGTGGAGACGGGAGAGGTCAGGGGGCGAGTGCGTCCAGGGCGGTCTTAGCGATGGACTCGAGTGCGGTGCGGTCGAGGCCGTTCCGGGCCGAGATGCGCATGCCCGCGATGGTCGCGTTGAGGAACAGGGCGACCTCGCGCGGCTCTCTGGCCCGCGAGATCTCTCCGGTGTGCTGACCGGAGGCGATCACGTCCTGAAGGGCCCCGAGGCGGCGCTGAAGATCGCGCTGCAGCAGGCCGGCGGCCTCCGGGTCGCGCAGGGAGAGTTCCGCTGCGGTGTTGACCCCCAGGCAGCCGATGCCCAGGCGCTCACGGCGGTTGCTCTCCTCTGTGTCGATGACCCGGCGAAGCAGCTGCCGCAAACGGGCGAGGGGCGGCAGGGTCACGTCATCGAGGATGGCCGCCTGGCCGTCCGCCATGCTGTCGAGGTAGTGCCCCAACGCCCGGACGAACAGGGCGTGTTTGCTGACGAAGGTGTTGTAGATGCTGCTGCGCCCCAGGCCGGTCGCCGTGCAGAGGTCCTGGGTGGACGCGGCTTCGTATCCCTTCTCCCAGAACAGGCGCATCGCACCCTCCAGGGCGCGTTCCTCGTCGAAGGTTCTCGGTCGTGCCATGCCGGAAGCGTACACGTATTGGACCGATTGTTTCAAAACTCTCGGTGGCCCCGGAACCCTTCAGGCCCCGAGTGCGCCGGAGCCGGAGACGACAGGAATCGAGCTGGGCGAACTCGCCGCAATGGAACGGGTGTTACGGCGCGGCGAAGCGTGCCACACACCCACAGACCGGTGAGGCGGAGACCAGAATCCCCACGACGAAGCTCAGCGGTCTCGAGCAGGGCCCCGTCGACGCGCTGCGCACCCGCCCGGGCGGGGGAGACCCCCATCGCCGCCAACTGCCGCGAGATGCACGGGAGATGCCTCCGTGAAAGGACGGGCGCGGTCCGCCGGGAAGCGGCAGGTAGAACAACGGCATGAAGGAAGCGATGGTTTCGTTGCCGTGTTGCTGTTGGCCGTGTGGGTGGTGTGGAATGGGTGGAGTTTCTTAGGCCTGGTCAGTGGTCTGGGGAGGGGGGTGTGGCGGGGTGCGATGTGGTGGATGTGCCTGTGCTGCGTCGCGCTCTTCGCGGCTTGGCTCCGTGGCCTTTTCAGCGGAGGTCTCGACACCAAAGAGGCATGCCGGTCCGTCCGCCACCGGCCCTGCGGCGGTGCCTACTGGGAAGCCCGCGCCGAGCAGTTTGGGAAGTTCTTCCCGCTGCACAGCATGTGCAACGAGCACTACGGCATGGTGCCCGCGTGGGTCAATCCGACTGCCGTGACCTGTGTTGTCGTCGCGCTGATCTCTGCCGCCGTCGTGCTGTGGTTCGGTATCGCACGTCTCATCGGTACGCCCGGAAAGGGGAATCCGGCGCGAACCTGACGGCCGCCACACCTGTGGAGGGGCGGGACATGGGGGAACGGCTGGCCCGTCCCGGGCGAGGCGACCGCCTTCGCCATCGAGCAGCGGCCGTAAGGTCCCACTTGTCGAAGGTGACTCCGCCACCGTCCTCCTGCATGTAGCCCGATCGCGACCGGAGCCGGTGCGCCAGTGGGCATTGAGGTCGCAGTACTCAAGGCCATATCCGGTCTCGCTCTCGTGGGAGCGGCGGCCACCACCTTCGAGAATGGGCCTTGGGTTG
>NZ_JASCIS010000072.1 GCF_029968015.1 Streptomyces luteolus | reverse complement strand
GTCTGTCCGGCGGATCTTCGCGGAGCAGCCCGCGGCGTCTGGTGCGTGCTCTCGGCGTGCGCCCGGATCGCCCTCGTACTGGACGTACTTGGGTGATTCGGGCGTGCGGCGAGAGTGCGTGCCAGGCGTCGTGGGCCCGCGAAGATCCGCCGGACAGGCCCTAGCCGATCGTCAGTGTCGCCTTCGCCTTCGTCGTCGAGCTGTTGCCCGCGTACACGTCGATCGGGCCCGGCTCGATCCGGAGTTCGCCCTTCGGGTCGTTGGTCCAGAAGCCCAGGTCCCCCGCGCCGAGGCGGAAGCGGACGGTCCGGCTCTTGCCCGGTCGCAGGGTGACCCGGCGGAACCCCCGCAGGCGGCGCACGGGTTGGGTGATGCTCGCCGCGAGGTCGTGGACGTACAGCTGCACGACCTCGTCGCCGGCGCGCTTCCCGGTGTTGCGTACGTCCACGGCGACCTCGACGGTGTCGCCGCCGCGCAGGGCGCCGGCGTCGATCCTCGTCGTGCTCAGGCGGGGCTCGCCCACCGCGAACGTGGTGTAGCTGAGCCCGTGTCCGAAGGGGAACTGCGGGCCGGGCGGAAGGTCGAGGTACTTGGAGGTGTACTTGTTGTCCGCCGCGTACGGGCGTCCCGAGCTCTCGTGGTTGTAGTGCACGGGGATCTGGCCGACGCTGCGCGGGAACGACGCGGGCAGCTTGCCGCCGGGGGCGACGGTGCCGAAGAGGACGTCGGCGATGGCGTGTCCCGCCTCGATACCGGGGTGCCAGGCCTCCAGGACGGCGGGCGCGCGGTCCAGCCAGTCGCCGATGGTCAGGGGGCGGCCGTTGACGAGGACGACGACGAACGGCCTGCCGGTCTCCGCGATCGCCGTGATCAGCTTCTCCTGGGCGCCGGGAAGGCCGAGGTCGCTGCGGACGGCGGCCTCTCCGCTGATCGCGGGCGCCTCGCCGACGACGACGATCGTGACCTCGGCCGCCTCCGCCGCCGCGACGGCCTCGTCGATGCCCGAGGTGTCCTTGCCCGCCGGGTCCACCCCTCGCGCGTACGTCACCTCGGCGCCGCGCGCCGCCGCACGGACCGCGTCAAGGACCTTCCCGGAGCGGAACTTCTTCTGCGCTCCGGGGAAAGTCCAGGTGCCGAGCAGGTCGGCGGAGTCGGCGAACGGGCCGACGACGGCGATGCCCGCCGCGGCCCGGTCGAGCGGCAGCGTGCCCTGGTCGTTCTTCAGGAGCACCATCGAACGCGCCGCCGCCTCACGCGCGGCCGCGCGCGCCTGCCGGGAGGGCGCCTCGACGGCCTGCGACTCCGACACGTACGGCTGGTCGAAGAGGCCGAGGTCCGATTTGAGGCGGAGGACGCGGGTCACCGCGTCGTCCAGGCGTTCCTGCGGGATCCGGCCCTCCTGGAGGAGCTGCTCGCCGTGGTCGGCGAGGGTGGTGCTGACCATCTCCAGGTCGAGGCCCGCGTTCAGGCTGAGCCGGGCGGCGTCGGCGGCGTCCGCGGCGAAGCCGTGGGCGATCAGCTCCCGCACGCCGTTCCAGTCGCTCACCACCACCCCGTCGAACTCCCACTCCTCCTTCAGGATCTCGGTGAGGAGGTGGCTGTGGCCGTGCGCGGGGACGCCGCCGACGGTGTTGAACGCGGCCATCACGGTGGCCGCTCCGGCGTCCAACGCGGCCTGGAACGGCGGCAGATAGAGGTTGCGCAGCCGGGACTCGGACACGTCGACGGTGTTGTAGTCGCGCCCGCCCTCCGCTCCCCCGTACGCGGCGAAGTGCTTGGCGCAGGCGGCGACCCGGTCGGCTGCGGCCAGATCCTCGCCCTGGTAGCCGCGGACCTTGGCGGCGGCGAACTCGGCGGTGAGATACGGGTCTTCGCCGCAGCTCTCGGCGATCCGGCCCCAGCGCGGCTCGCGCGTGACGTCCATCATCGGCGAGAACGTCCAGTGCACGCCGTTGGACCTGGCCTCCTTCGCCGACACCGCGCCGTCCCGCTCGGTGACCGCCGGGTCGAAGCTCGCGGCCTGGGCGAGCGGGATGGGGAAGGTGGTCAGACAGCCGTGGATCACGTCGAGGCCGAAGAGCAGCGGGATGCCGAGCCGGGACTTCTCGACGGCGATGCGCTGCAGCCGGTTGCTGTCCTTGGCGCCGAACATGTTGAGGACCGAGCCGAGCCGTCCCGCGCGGGCGGCCTCCTCGACCTTCTTGTTGTCCGGGTTGCCGGGTCCGGTGGCGAACGCCCAGGAGAGCTGCTGGAGTTGGCCGAGCTTCTCCTCGACCGTCATCCGTTCGAGCAGGGCAGCGATCCGGTCGTCGTCCGGTCGGGCCGGTGCCGCCCGCCGGGAGCGTCCGGCCACGCGGCGCCCGGTGACGGGCGGCGCGGCGCCCCGCGTACCGGTGGACTCCGCGGCCCGAGCGGTGCCGCCGCCGGGCGCCCCACTGGCGGCCGCGCCCGCCAGGGCGGCCGTGCCGCCGATCGCCGCGAGGACGGTACGCCGTTGTACTCCAGCCATGCGGGCATCCCTTCCACGCCGCGTTCACGTCCGAAACAGCCGCGCGAGACAGCCGGACGGGGCGGCCGCGCGGTGGACCGGGGTGGCGGTACCGGGGCTGGCGGTACCGGTTGTGCGGGTTCGGCGCGGTGCCGGTTCGGGGTCCGCCGATACGGGAAGGAGAGACGGAGACCGTCCGGCCGTCGCCGCCGTCGCGGCGCGGATGACCTCGGTGGTTCGCCCCGCGCGCCGGTCGACCCACGGAGAGGGAGTGACATCATGCGTGCCACCGGGCGCACCGGTCGCCGCACCGCACGCGTCGAGTACCACCTGCCCCGGCAGTCCTGTTCCCCGCACAGGGCACGGCAGTTGACCCGCCTGTTCCTGAGCGGGTGCGGGCCCGCCGGTCCCGGCTGCCGGGGCAGGGCCGACCCCGGCAGCGCGCTCCTGGTGGTCTCGGAACTCGTCACGAACGCCACGCGGTACGGCCAGGGCTCCTGCCGCCTGCGGCTCTCGCTCGACAGCCGGGACCGGCTGGTCGTCGAGGTCCACGACCGGGGCCCCGGCCGCCCCCAGCTCGCGCCGTACTCCACCACCGCCGAGAGCGGCCGGGGCATCGCCCTCGTACAGGCCCTGTCGCGCCGCCTCTCCGTCGTACGGGACAGCGACGGCGCGGGGAAGACCGTGCGCGCGGTCCTGACCTCGGACTGACGGCTGGGGCCCGGGTGGACGGGCCCTAGAACCTACGCGAACGCGTCCGCCACCACCGCGGCCGCCTCGGAGACGAGGGCGTTGTCGGGCTCGGCGGTCTCCGCGGTGCGGTTGGTCAGGACGGCGACGACGAGCGGGGCCTCGTCCGGGCGCCACACCACCGCGATGTTGTTGCGGATGCCGTAGTTGCTGCCCATGCCGCTCTTGTCGCCGACCACCCAGTCCTTCGGCATTCCGGCGCGGATGAGTTCCGCCCCGGTCGCATTGGTGCGCAGCCATTTCGTCAGCTGGGCGCGGTCGCGCTTGCCGAGGGTGTCGCCGAGTACGTAGGCGCGCAGGTCCTCGGCGAAGGCGCGCGGGGTGGTGGTGTCGCGGTCGCTGTCCGGGTCCCAGACGCTGAGGCCGGGCTCGTCGCGCTCCATGCGGGTCACGTCGTCGCCGAGCTCGGCGAGCATGCCGTCGAGGCCCTTGGGGCCGCCGAGGTCGTCGAGGAGCAGGTTGGCGGCGGTGTTGTCGCTGTACCGGACGGCCGCGTCGCAGAGTTCGCGCAGGGTCATGCCGGTGTCGACGTGCTTCTCGGTGACCGGCGACGCCTTGACCAGGTCGCTCTTCTCGTAGCGGACCAGGCGTTCCATGCCGCGGTCGTCGTGCTTGTCCAGGACGGCGCCTGCGGCGAGGGCCTTGAACGTGGAGGCGTAGGAGAAGCGTTCGCGGTCGTTGTACGTGACCTGCTCGCCGCTGCCGGTGTCGATCGCGTAGACGCCGACGCGGGCGTCGAACTTCCGCTCCAGCTGCTTGAACTTCCGTGCCGCGGCGGCCTGTTCGCCGGAACCGGCCGATGGGGTGGACCCGGACTTCCCGGCGGAGGCGGCGGCCGATGACGCGTCGTCCTCCGCCTGCTCCGGGCCACCGCAGGCCGTGAGCGGGACGAGGACGAGCGTGGCGAGTGCGATGCCGGCGCGGTGCGCGGTGCGCCGTACACGGGAGTGCCGCATGTGCCTACCTCCGGGTCGTCCCCGCGCCACCCGGACGCGGGGAATGGGACGAAGAGGGCCGCTTTGGGCCCTTCTCTTCGGTACGGAGGCCACTCTCACCGGCGTGCTGCCATGCGGTCCAATACGTTCCCGTGCGATTCCATGCCGAACTCGCATAGGGTCCAGGTCGTGGATCTCGTGGGGGCGTGCCGGGCGTTCATCGCCGTGAGTGAGTGCGGCAGTTTCACCGTGGGCGCGGCGGCGGCGCGGCTCTCGCAGCCGGTGGCGAGCAGGCGGGTGGCCGCGCTTGAGGAGCACTTCGGGGAGCGGCTGTTCGAGCGGACGGCGCGGCGCGCGCTGCTCACGCCGTTCGGCCGGGACATGCTGCCCGCCGCCCGCCGCCTCGTGCAGGCGGCCGACGTGCTGCGGCACGAGGCGGAGGCCGCGCGCCGCAAGCCGTGGCGGCTCGCGGTGCCCGGGATCTGCCCGGCCGTCAGTCTGGCCCGCCTGGTGGCGGAGGCGCGCGGCCACGGCGTCACGCTCGACCTGCGCGTGGCCGGTCCGGCGGAGCGCATCGACCTGCTCCACGCCCAGCAGGTACGGGCCGCGCTGCTCGCCGTGCCGGAGCGGGACGCCACCTGGTCGGTGCCGCTCGGCGTGGCCTCGGCGCGGGACCCCGGGGTGCGGCGCGTGTACCTGGAGACGTTGCGCGTGGGGCGTACGGGCTCAGGACCGGCCCGCCGGGTGTGGGTGCAGCCGGAGGACGACGTGCCGCACATCCGCGATCCGCTGACCCGGCTGCGTGACGCGGTCGGGCTCCGGCCCGCGCAGCTCGCCGTGGGCGCGGACCTGCCGACGGCCACCGCCGAGGTCCTGTGCTCCCGTGACCTGCTGGTCTGCTCCGCCACGCAGGCGGACGAACTCGGCCTGTACTGGCGGCCGTTGGGCGAGACCGGCCTGGTGCGCGGCTTCGCCCTGACGGCCGCGGCGGACGAGAGGCCGCAGCAGGTGCGGGAGCGACTGGGCGGGGCGATCGCCCGCTGCCTGGGTGCGACGCACAGCGGCAGCACGGCCACCAGCACCGCCGAAGTGCACGTCATGAACGGCGCGGAGAACGCATGAGCACCGGAGAACGCATGAACGGCGCGGAGTACGCATGAGCACCGGAGAACCCATGAACAGCCCGGAGAACACATGAACAGCCCCGAGAAACTGCTGCGCGACATGCGGGAGTTGCTGGACGAGGGCGGACTGCGCGGCCGGATCCTCGTACGGGACCTGGAGACGGGTACGGAGCTGGGGATCGAGCCGGACACGCCGTTGCCGTCGTCGTCGCTGGTCAAGGTCGTGCTCGCGCTGGCGACGGTGGAGCGGATCCGGCGCGGGGAGCTCGACGGTGCGACGGCGCTCGACGTACGTCCCGGCCGGGTCACCACCCCGGGGCCCACGGGCATCAGCCGCTTCCGGCACCCCGTACGGATCGCGGTGGACGATCTGCTCTACCTCAGTACGTGTCTCAGCGACAGCGCGGCCGCCGAGGCGCTGTTCGACCTCACTCCGCCCGCTCAAGTCGCCCAGATCCTGGAGGAGTTCGGGATCGGCGGCATCACCGTACGGCACAGTATGCGGGAGCTCGCGGACACGCCGGCCGAGCGGTTCGACGCCGCGCAGGCGCATCTGGCGCACGCCCTGGCCATCGACTCCGGTACGGGTGGCAGCAGCCACCGGGTGCCGCAGCTGGACATCACGCACGCGAGCAACGGCAGCGCCCGCGCGTACGTGGATCTGCTCCAGGCCCTGTGGCGGCCGTCGCGGATCCCGGCCGAGGTGGCGGCGCGGCTACGGGAGCTCCTCGCACACAACGTGCTGCGGCAGCGGCTCGCCCCTGACTTCGCGTCCGACGCGACGGCCTGGTCCTCGAAGACGGCCACCCTGCTCAATCTGCGGCACGAGATCGGTGTCGTCGAGCACGCCGACGGTCAGGCCTTCGCGGTCGCCGTGCTCACCGAGTCCCGCGTACCTGCGCAGGTGCAGCCGGGCGCGGAGGCCCTGATGGCGCAGGTCGCGCGGACGCTGCGGGACCATCTGCGGCAGCTGTAGCCCTCAACTTCCGTTCATGAGCGGCGAGTTGCCGTCACCGCGAGCGTCGCGTACGGCGCTGTGAACGAGCCGCCCAGGGCGTCGATCGCGGCGCCGACCTCCGCGAGGATCTCCCGCACCCGCTCGGGGGTGAGGCGGGTCAGGGTGCCGTGGGTGGGCATCTGGTCCAGCCAGGCGTCGCGGGTGTACGTGTGGTCCCAGTCGTGCCGCCACTGCTCGGGGGTGTCGAAGTCGCCGGTGGCTCGGATCCCGTCGGCGGCGGCGTCGAGGAGGGGTTGGTACCCGTCGGCGGCGCGGACCGTGGAGTCGGGGAGGCGGAACGGGGCGTCGGGTGCCACGCGCCGGTAGGCGGTGGCCAGGGCGCGGGTCACCTCGGGCGGTAGCTCCGGGACGTTCCAGAACACGGCGAGCCGGCCGCCGGGGAGCAGTGCGCGGGCGGCGGTGGTCGCGGCCGCGCGGGCGTCCAGCCAGTGCCAGGTCTGCCCGGCGACGACGGCGTCGAAGCGGCGGCCCGCCGGGTCCCAGGATTCAAAGGCGGCCACCTCGACGTCCACGCCCTCGGCGTGCGCCAGGTCGGCCATGCGCGGGTCCACCTCGACACCGAGGACGCGACAGCCCGCCTCCTTGAGCTGGCGGGCGACGATGCCCGTGCCGCAGCCGACGTCCAGCACGAGCGGGCCGTCCGCCCGGGAAGCGGGCACGGCCGGTACGGCGAGGCGGTCGACGAGCGCCTGCGGATAGCGGGGCCTGCTGCGGTCGTAGCGGGCGGCGTCCGTACCGAACGAGCGAGCCGTCCGCCGGAGTTGGCGGGCATCGCGCGCGGGGCGACCGGAGGGCCCCGGAGGTACAGTGGGCATGTGCCCACTGTAGTGGGCACATGCCCACTCGCCAAGGCCGAGCACGGAGAGAGGTCCACACGGTGCCGACAGGGGTCGCCATCCGCGACGTACGCGAGCAGCTCTTCGACGCGGCCGAGCGGGTGCTGCTGCGAGACGGTCCGAACGCGCTGACCAGCAGGGCCGTCACCACGGAGGCGGGCTGCGCGAAGGGTGTGCTGCACCGGCACTTCGCGGACTTCGACGCGTTCCTCGCCGAGCTGGTCCTCGACCGCGTGCGCCGCCTCGACGGGCGGGCCGAGGCGCTGCGCGAGGCCGCGGGGACCGGGACGGTGGTCGGCAATCTGGCCGCGGAGCTGGCGGAGTTGTTCGGCTCGGTGGCCGTGGCGATGGTCGGCCTGGTCACGTCGCGCGACGGGCTGCGGGCGCGGTTGCGCCGGACCACGCCCACCGGTGTTCCGCTCCTCACGGAGGCGACGGCGATGTTCGCCTCGTACCTCGCTGCCGAGCGGGACCTCGGCCGCCTGCCGGCCGGTGCCGATGTGGACGTGCTCGCCCCGATGCTGGTCGGGACGGGGCATCTGCTGTTCGCCGACCGGCACGGTGCGCGGCCGGGGCTCGGTGAGGTACGGAGGGTTGTTGCCGGAATCGTGCCGGTGGAGGGGCGGGGCCAGAGCGGCCCCCTCCCCTGTCTCGAACGCCGGAGGGAGTCTTCGTCGTAGGAGGCGAAGCCCGTGACGGACCGGTACCGGCGGCTCCCCTCGGGCCGGATCCGGCGCTCGCGCTCCGCGCGCGGTACCGCGCGCGGAGCGCGTCGAGGTCGAGGTCGAGTCCGGGTACGTCGTGCTCGGGATCGGGGTCGGGGTCGGGGTCGGGGTCGGGGTCGGGGTCGGCGGAGAACGGCCTACGGGCGCGCGTAGGGCCGTGTCATGATCTCCATGTTGTGGCCGTCGGGGTCGTCGAAGTACGCGCCGCGACCGCCGAACAGCCGGTTGATCCGGCCGGGTTCCGTGTGGCTCGGGTCGGCGTAGTACGTGACGCCGACGGCGTCGAGCCGGGCGATCATGCCGTCGAACTGCTCGTCCGGCACGAGGAAGGCGTAGTGCTGGGATTGGATGGGCTCGTCGGTCTTCTCGTAGTAGTCGAGCGTGACGCCGTTGCCGAGGTCGACGGGCAGGAAGGGCCCGAACGGCGCGCCCGCCTTCAGGCCGAGGATCACCGCGAGGAACTCGGCGGAGAGCTGCCGGTCCGTCGCGAAGACGGCGGTGTGGTTCAACTGCGCGATGGTGCTGGGGAGTTCGGACATGATGAGATTCCTTCGGGTCTGGGACTCCGTACGTCCGTACGGGAAACAGGGGGACGCGAAGGATGCGGGCGGGGCTCTGGCCCGCCTCGGGCTCAAGCCGAGGCCGGGAACCCGTCTCGTACATGGCCCATGGCCGACCCGGCAGTCACGTGTGCGACTTTAGCCCCGCCCCCGGCAGCCTGGCTACCTCACCGCGTCAACGTCCACCGCGCACCCCGCGCCGCCGACACCAGCTCCGCGACCGTCGTCAGCTTGGCGCGGGGGCGGCCGTCGCGCCGCCCGCGCGCGATCTCCGCACGGTCGATCGCGGCCTGCCCGCGGGCGTCCACAAGGCGGCGGTTACGGCTGCGCGCGAGGCGCTGGAACGCCCGCGCCGTGCCGCTCGGCGCGGGCAGCGCACCGGCCACCGCGTCGCCGAGGAGCGTGCCGACGGTCTCCGCCGCGCACGTGCGGTTGGCGCCGATCCCGCCGGACGGACCGCGCTTGATCCAGCCGACGACGTACGTCCCCGGCCTGCCCCGCACGCGTCCGCGCTCGTGCGGGACGGTTCCGCTCGCCTCGTCGAAGGGCAGTCCGGGTACGGCGACGCCCCGGTAGCCGACGGCGCGCAGCAGCATTCCGGCCGCGATCTCCCGCTCCCCGCCCGCCTGTTGACCCTCGGCGGCCGGCCCCGTCACGCGCACGCCCCGTACCGCACCTTCGCCCGTGGCCTCGACCGGCAGCGAGTGAAAGCGGAGGACGATCCGGCGGCCTGCCGCGGGCGCGGCCGACCAGTCCATGGCGCGGCGCGGGACGTCCGCGAGCAGGGCCGCCTTGTCCTGCGGTCCGGCCGCCTCGACGGCCGCGGCCGTACGCGCGTCCTCGTCGTCGACGACGAGTTCCACGCCGGGCAGGTGCTTGAGGGCGATCAGCTCGGACTTCGTGTACGCCGCGTGCTCGGGGCCGCGCCGCCCGAGCAGCACCACCTCCCGCACCTTGCTCGTGCGCAGGGCGGCGAGCGCGTGGTCGGCGATGTCGGTACGGGCCAGCTCGTCCGGGTCGGCGACGAGGATCCGGGCGACGTCGAGGGCGACGTTGCCGTTGCCGACGACGACCACGCGCTCGGCGTTCAGGTCGACGGCGTCCGGGGCCGTGTCGGGGTGGCCGTTGTACCAGGCGACGAACGTGGCGGCGGCGATGCTGCCCGTCAACTCCTCGCCGGGTATGCCGAGTTGGCGGTCCGCAGAGGCGCCCACCGCGTAGATCACGGCATCGTGGTGGGCGGCGATCTCCTCGGCGGTGACCTCGCGGCCGACCTCGATGCCGAGCGCCATCCGGACCCGAGGGTGGTCGTGGAACCGCGCGAAGGTCTCCGAGGCCTTCTTGGTGCGCGGGTGGTCCGGCGCGACGCCGTACCGCACGAGTCCGCCCGCGACGGGCAGCCGGTCGATCAGGGTGACCTCGGCGTTGGTGTGCAGGAGCAGATCCTCCGCCGCGTACATCCCGGCAGGACCGGTGCCGACGACCGCGACGCGGATCGGCCCGAAGTCGGAGGGCAGGCTGCGCTCGAACGTCGGCTCGCCCCAGGCGTGGAAGTTCGGCCCCTCGACGGCCTGTTGGGGCTCAGCCCCCACGTGGCCCTCGTAGTACGCGGCGTTGATCCGGGCGTACGGCGCCTGGGACGGGGACAGGCTGTCCACCGGGAAGATCGCGTCCACCGGGCAGGCGTCGGCGCAGGCCCCGCAGTCGATGCAGGCCTTCGGGTCGATGTGCAGCATCTCGGTGCTGCCGAAGGCCCGCTCCTGCGGGGTGGGGTGGATGCAGTTGACCGGGCACACGGCGACGCAGGTGGCGTCGCTGCAGCAGGTCTGGGTGATGGCGTAGGTCATCTGGTCCGCTCGAATCCGAATCGTCTCTGCTCGGTGGTACGGGTCGGCCGGTACTCGGTCCCCGCGTACTCACACGAGGTGCGCGCGCTTGTAGAAGGCCAGGGCGGGCCTGGTGAGCAGGCGGGCCGAGGCGAGGAACTCCATCAGGCCCGAACAGCTGGCGCGCATCATCGACTTGTGGTGCTCGTTGGCCCTGGCTTCCTTGACGGCCCGCTTGCGGTCGAGCCCGGCATGCCGGTAGACCTCGGCGTTCACCATGCTGGTGACGATGATGTACGAGGCGATGGCGATGACGAGGGCGTTGATCTGCCGGCGCACGGGTCCGGCCTTGGCGAGCCGCCTGCGCGTCTCGTCGCGGGCGAACTTCATGTGCCGTGATTCCTCGACGACATGGATGTTGTTGATGGTCCGCACGAACGGCACGACGCGCTCGTCGCGCATCCAGTCGCGCTGCATCACGTCGAGGACCTCTTCGGCCACGAGGATCGCGGCGTACGCGGCCTCGCCGAAGGCGATCGTCTTGAAGGCACGGCCCAGTTCGACGACGAGCCGCGGCGGCCGGTACGCGGGCGCGCCCAGCTTCTCGGCGCCGCGCGCGAACATGATGGAGTGCCGGCACTCGTCGGCGATCTCGGTCAGGGCCCACTGGAAGCGCGCGTCCGTGGGGTCCTTGGCGTACATGTCGCGCAGCATCATCTGCTGCAGGATCATCTCGAACCAGATGCCCGTGCTGGCGACCGAGGCGGCCTCCTGCCGGGTCAGCTCCTTGCGCAGCTCCTCGGTCAACTCCCGCCAGTACGCGGTGCCGTAGAGGGTGCTCCACTCCGGGCTCGCGCCGTGGAAGTCCTTGTCCAGCGGCGTCTCCCAGTCCACCTCGGTGGCCGGGTCGTACGACAGCGTCGCCGAGGACTCCAGGAGGCGCCGCGCGACGTCGGAGTCGGGGGACGACGGTACTTGCGACGGCGACCCGGTCTGTGCCGGGGACCCGGTGATACTGCCGGCCATGCTGCGGCTCCTCGCGTCGAGCGTGTCAGGTGTGGTGCTTGCCGAGTTCTTCCGGTTGCGGTGCAGAGCGGTGCGCGGCGCACGGGCGGTACGCGGCGCACCGGCGGCTTGGCAGAGGTGCGCCACCCGCTTGTTAGACAGACCGTATAACAAGCACCCCGCGGGGCCTACCCCCGGTAACGAACTTCGTTCAACTCGCCTCCACCGCCCGTCCGCGCGAGCGGGGCCGTGCGCCCACGCCGCCCGGCCAGGCAGTACGCACGGGTCCTGGGCACGGCCGCACCGCCGGTCCTACGATCCGGTGAGGACGCCGGACCGGCACCGCGCGCACGCGGACCCGGAACCCGTCCGCGCGTCCGACCCGTCCATGCGTACGCCCCGTCCACGCGTACGACCGGACAGGGCCTGGTCGCCGGAGCCGTGGCCACGCCGACATCGGCCAGGGCTCCGGCCCGTCCTCCCGGCACGTGTCGAGGGGTGAACTCCCGCGCACCCCACCGCCGGTGAGGACGGCGCGCGCCGGGCGCAGCGGAGGGGAGCACCGCGCGCCCGGCGCCCCGCGGCCGCCGCCGGAGGACTCTCAGTCCGGCGGCGGCCGTCCGGGCCGCCGGGCCGCCGGGCCGCCGGGCCGCGAGGGACAATCGACGGGTACAGCCACCGCTTCGACACCGGACGCAAGGAGCAGCATGTCCATCCACGACGTGGAGATCGACGCCCTGAAGGGCGGCCCCGCCGACCTCGCCCAGTACCGCGGCAAGGCCGTCCTGGTCGTCAACGTCGCCTCCAAGTGCGGCCTGACGCCGCAGTACGCGGGCCTGGAGAAGCTCCAGGAGCAGTACGGGCCGCGCGGCTTCACCGTGCTCGGCGTGCCCTGCAACCAGTTCATGGGCCAGGAGCCCGGCACCGCCGACGAGATCGCCACGTTCTGCTCGGCGACGTACGGCGTGACGTTCCCGCTGACCCAGAAGACCGACGTCAACGGCCCCGGCCGCCACCCGCTCTACGAGCGACTCGTCACCACGGCCGACACGGAGGGCCACAGCGGCGACATCCGCTGGAACTTCGAGAAGTTCCTGGTCGACCCGCAGGGCCGGGTCGTGGCCCGGTTCTCGCCCCAGACCGAGCCGGACGCCCCGGAGTTGACCGCCGCCGTCGAGGGCGCGCTTCCCGCCTGAGCCCCGCCGCGCCACGTACGTCCGTACGCACACAGCCGCCGCCTCCCGTCGGACGCGGCGGCTGTCGCATGCCAATCGGGTGTCGTGGTCCGCGCGTCGCGGTGTGCCTCGCCGCGTTCCCGATCATGGGTCGGAACATGCGGATCATGAGCAACGACCTTCTCGACACGCTCTTTCAGCAGATCACGCTCACGACCGTGCTCGAAGAGCGCTTCGGCTCCAGTCGCGCCTGGCCCCTGCGGGTCCGCGTGGCCCACGCACAACTGCGCCAGCTGGAAGAGCTCCTGGGCGATGCCCCGTACGGGACGTTCCTCGACTGCGGGGTCCGCGCCCTCGACCAGTACGCCGCGTCGCCCGAGCCACGCGAACTGCCCACCGCCCATCTCGGCCGCGAGCTCTACCGCACCGACATTCCCGGCACGTTGGAGGAATCCGATGTCGCCTGGGCCGTGCTGTTCGGACTGACGATGATGCTTCCGTACGAGGAGTACGAATGTGTCGTACGGGCCGCTGCCGAGGCCCGGGCGCGTGATGCCGCGCAGAGTCGCTCGCGTATCGAACTCGACTGAGGTGCGGGCGGCGCCGCCTCGGTGCCAATCTCCGCGACTTTCTCACGGGGCCGTGCGAATGACCGCGCATAAAAGGAGTGCCGCCCGCGAGGGCGGCACTCCTTGAAATCGGTGGTTCAGCGGGCGGATTCGTAGGCCTCGCGGACCGCGGCGGGGACGCGGCCGCGCTCACTCACCTCGTACCCGTTCTCCCTCGCCCAGGCCCTGATCGCCGACGAGTCGTCGGACTTTCCCGTGGCCGGCTTGCGTTTCCCCTTCGGCTTGGAGCCGCCGCGGATTCGACGGGCGCCGTCCGCGTGGAGATAAGGGTTGAGCAGTTCGAGCAGCTTCTCGTAGTTCTCGTCGGTGAGGTCGATTTCCACACCCGCACCGTCGACGAGAATGCTGTGCGTGGCGATTTGCTCCGACTCCTCGCCGGTCAGGTCGTCCACGTATGTCGTAATTACCTTCTGGGCCATGCGACCGACTATAGGCCCAGACGAGTGAGCCACGTACCGGATGTGCGCTCATGCTCACGGAACTCTTCCGCTTTGTTCCCGCACAACTCGTGCTCTGGTAAAGGGCTGAGCCGTCAGTCGTTGTCGTCGCCCCGGTCGTCGCGGTCGTCGTGGTCGTCACGGTCGTGGTCGTGGCGGTCGTCGTGGTCGACGGTGAGCTTGCCGCTGCGGACGTCGACGTTCCAGTCGCGGTCGCCGTCCCGGCCGTCCGAGGCGGCCGTCTCGATCTCCCAGCCCTCGGAGACATGGCCGGAACGGCCGTCGTCGTCCAGGTCGATCGAGGTGACGAAGCCCTTCTCCGCGGCGCTCCGCGCGGCCTGCGCGGCATCCGTCTCCGCACCCTTCAGGGCGGCACGGGCCTCGCGGGCGTCGTCCCGCTCGTCCTCGGTCTTCTTGCCGATGACCTTGCCGGTGGCGGCGTCCAGGTGGACGGTGTGCCAGGCGTCGCCCTGGCCGAGGACGTCGACCTCCCAGGCCAGGCGCTCGCCGGAGTCCCCGTCGTCGGAATCGTCGTCGTCGGAGTCCTCGTCGTCGAGCTCCGCGGAGACGGCCGTACCGGGCTGGTGCTTGAGCGCCGCCTCGACGGCCTGCGCGGCGGTGAGCTTCGCGCCGACGGGGCGAGCGTCGTCCCTGCGGTCGTCCTTCGCCTCGTGAGCGGCGCTGTCGTCGTTGTCGTTGTTGTCGTCGCGGTCGTCGCTGTCGTCGCTGTCGTCCTGCAGCGTGACCTGGGAGTTGCTGTTCTGGGAGCGGGCGTCGGCACGGCCCGTGCCGCCGTCGTCGCTGCCGGCGAAGGCGATCGCGGAGCCGCCTCCGACCAGGGCCGCGGCCGCCACGGTGGCGATGACGATGTTGCGCTTCATGAGGTGCCTCCCCTGTCGTTCTGTTGACGGGCACCAATGTCGCGCACCGAAGCTGAAGCCCTCCTGAAGCCACCTGAAGGCGTCTTCAGGTTGCGGCGCCGACCCGCCGGTCGCGGCCCGCGAACCAGCCGGAGACGATCTGCGGGACCATCAGCACACCGAGCAGCAGCAGCGGTCCGTCCCAGCCGCCGGTCGTCTCGTAGAGCGCGCCCACGAGGATGGGGCCGGGGATGGACAGGAGATAGCCGGTGCACTGGGCGAAGGCGGAGAGCCTGATCACGGTCGCGCCGTCGCCTCCGCGCAGGCCGATCATCGTGAGCGCGAGCGGGAACGAGCAGTTGGCGACGCCGAGCAGCACCACCCACAGCCAGGGCGCGGCGGCCGGCGCGGCCCAGAGTCCCGCGTACCCGGCGAGCCCGAACAGGCCGATGACGACGGCGATCCCGCTCTGCGAGCGCACCCGTCCGGCGACCGCGCCGAGCACGAACGACAGGGGCACGCCGAGCACCGACGTCACGGCGAACAGCACACCGGCGGTCGCGGCGGAGAGCCCTGCGTCGCGGAAGATCTGCGGCAGCCAGCCGATGATGACGTAGGCGGCGGTGGCCTGCATCCCGAAGAAGACGGCGAGCGCCCAGGCCGTCGGGTTGCGGGTGAGGGGCTTGCCGGACTGCGGGACCTGCCGCGCCGCACCCGAACTGCCGTCCGCGCGCGGCCTGTTGCGGATCAGGGCGAGCCACGGGGGCACGGCGACGGCGGCGAGCAGCGCCCAGGCGGCGAGGCCGATCCGCCAGTCCCCGCCGAAGGTGCGGGTGAGGGGCACGGTGACGGCGGCCGCGGCGGATGCGCCGAGGTTCAGCGACATCGCGTACCAGCCGGTCATCGCCCCCACGCGGTGCGGGAAGCGTTCCTTGACGACGACCGGCAACAGCACGTTGGCGAGGGCGATCCCGGCGAGCGCGACCGCGCTGAGCGCCACGAACATCGCCGCGCCGGAGGCGAAGGGGCGCACGGCGAGACCGGCGGCGAGGGCGGCCATGCCGGTGAGGACGACCGCGTCGGGGCCGTGGCGGCGGGCGAGGCGGGGCGCCGCGAAGCCGACGAGGGCGAAGCAGAGCGCGGGCATCGAAGTCAGCAGTCCGGCGGCGGTGGCGCTCATGCCGAGGCCCGCACGCGCCTCTTCGAGTACGGGACCGAGGCCGGTGACGGCGGGCCGCAGGTTCAGTGCGGTCAGCATCAGGGCGAGCACGGCGAGGCGCCCCACCCAGGGGGAGACCGGGGGCCGCGCGGGCGTCGGACGGCCGCCTTCGCATGGCGCTTCGGCGCTCGCCGCGCCCTCGGTCTCGTGGCTCATCGCGCCATCGTAGGTCCGTCGTACGGGGCGGGCCATGGGCCTGTGGATCAGTACGATGGGGCGTTCCGGCACGGGACCGCGACGGCGCCTTGGCTGCGGCTACGGCATCGGCTACGGCATCGGCATCGGCATCAGGTGCTGCGGCTACGGCATCGGCATCAGGTACGGCTGTGGCTGTGGCTGCGGCTGCGGCAGAGAGGAGAGGGGCATGGTGCGCGAGCGGCACGACGGGTCCGCGTCGCGCCGGAGGCGTGGGCAGGGCGAGTTGGAGGGTCTCGTACTCGCGGCGCTGCGCTCGGCGGACGGGCCGGTCAACGCGGGCTGGGTGCAGGAACGGCTCGGCGCGGACCTCGCGTACACCACCGTCGTCACGATCCTGACGCGGCTGCTCGCCAAAGGGGCCGTGACCCGGCAGCGCGCGGGGCGGTCGTTCGTGTGGGAGCCCGCCGCGGACGAGGCGGGCCTCGCGGCGCTGCGGATGCGGAAGGTCCTCGACGGGGAGAGCGACCGCGAGGCCGTCCTCGCCAGCTTCGTGACGGCCCTCGGCCCGGATGACGAGCAGCTGATCCGCGCCCTCCTGAACGAGGCTACCGACGAGCCGGAAGGCTGACCGGCCATGGGCGTCTTCGTCTTCCTGCCCCTGGTCCTGCCGCTGACGGCCTGGCCGATCGCGCGCCTGGCCGAGCAGCATCTGCATCCCCGTACGGCGACCCGTCTGGTGACGGCGGTGGCCGGGGTGATGGCGCTGTGCAGCACGCTCTGCCTGGCGCTCCTGATGGTGGTCGGCACCGCACAGCTGCCCGGCAACCCGCTGCCCGACGGCTGGTCCGACCCGGAGGTGCGGGCGGCCGTGCCGTTCGACGAGGTGGCCGGGCGGGCCGCGATCCCCGCGCTGCTCGCGGTGTTCGTGGCCTGCGGCCGGCTCGCGTGGCGGCATCGCACGGTGCGGCGCGCGGCACATCGGGCGCTGACCGCACGGCCCGGTACGCCGGTGGTCGTGCTGCCGGACGAGGAGCCGTACGCGTACGCGCTGCCCGGCGGCCGTGGGCGGATCGTGGCGAGCACGGGCCTGCTCGCGCATCTCCGACCGGCCGAGCGGCGCGCCCTGTTCGCGCACGAGCGGGCCCATCTCGCGGCCGGGCACCACCGGTTTCTGCTGGTGGTGCAGCTGGCGGCACGCGCCAATCCGTTCCTGCGGCCGTTGCGTACGGCGGTGGTCTACACGGCCGAGCGGTGGGCCGACGAGGACGCGGCACGGGCGGTGGGCAGCCGCCGGACGGTGGCGCGCGCGATCGGGCGGGCCGCGCTGGTGTCCCGGCCCTCGCCGTCGCCGACGTTCGCCGCGCTCGCCTCGCCGGGTCCGGTACCGCGACGGGTGGCCGCGCTCCTGCGACCGGCGCCGGTCGCGCACAGGTGGCCACCCGCCCGTACGGCGGTGGGCCTGGCCGCGTGGGGAGCGGCCGTGGGGACGGCGGTCTCGGCGATGTCGTCGGCGAACTCGGCGGTCACCATGGTGCTGATCCTGCGCGCGGCGACACCGCTGTAGTGGCGCGCGGCGACACCGCTGTAGGGGGGGCCGGGCTTGTGGCTGTAGTGGGGCCGGGCTTGTGGCGGAATTCGACCCTTCGTGGTCAACCCCACACTCAACAGGGTTGTGCGCGCGCCGAGTCCGATGACTAGGGTGCTGGGGATGTTTGGCGCTGACGTTTCACCCCCGAGCCCTGTAAGAGGCGGAATCGTCGGTCCGGGTTCCCTCCGGGAGGGCCCGTGAGCGACATTCTGCGCACCGACGGGTACCAGCGGGCACCGCTGCCCGCGGCGAGAGCCGTACCCGCGGCCGAACCGGCCGCCGGGCAGGGCGCCCCGCCGGGAGGGAGAGCGTCCGGGCGGGCCGAGGCGCGGGCGGGTGGGAAGGATCACGCCTCGGGCTCGACGGCCACGACGGCGAAACCGGCCAAGCAGCGGGACGCGTTCTTCGACAACGCGAAGTACCTCGCGATCGTCCTGGTCGCGATGGGCCACGCCTGGGAGCCGCTGCGTGCCGACAGCCGCGCGGCCGCCGCGCTCTACATCGCCGTCTACAGCTTCCACATGCCGGCGTTCATCATCATCTCCGGCTACTTCTCGCGCAGCTTCGACGCCAGCCCGAACCGCCTCAAGCGTCTCGTCACTGGGATCGCGGTTCCGTACGTGGTGTTCGAGGTCGCGTACACCTTCTTCAAGCGCTGGGCGGACGACGACCCCACCTACCCGATCAGCCTGCTCGACCCGTGGTACCTGGTGTGGTTCCTGGGCGCGCTGTTCGTGTGGCGGCTGACGACTCCGCTCTGGAGACTCGTCCGCTGGCCGCTGCCCCTCTCGCTGGCGATCGCGGTCCTGGCCTCCGTCTCCCCGGACATCGGCGACGACCTCGACCTCCAGCGCGTCCTGCAGTTCCTGCCGTTCTTCGTGCTCGGCCTGTGCCTGAAGCCGGAGCACTTTCAGCTCGTGCGCCGCCGCGAGGTCCGCGTCCTCGCGCTGCCGGTGGCCGCCTGCGCCCTGGTCTTCGCGTACTGGGCGGCGCCCCGCATGAACGCCGCCTGGTTCTACCGCCGCGACAGCGCCCAGGAACTCGGCGTGCCCGGCTGGGTCGGCGTGCCGATGACGCTCGGCATGTTCGCCTGCTCCCTGATCCTGGTGGCCTGCTTCTTCGCCTGGATCCCCCGCCGCCACTTCTGGTTCACGGCCCTCGGCGCGGGCACGCTCTACGGCTACCTCCTGCACGGCTTCCTCGCCAAGGGCTCCCGCTTCTGGGACTGGTACGAGGCCGACTGGATGCACACGCCGCTCGGCGCGATCGCCCTCACGCTCCTGGCCGGGACGGTTGTCACCGTGCTGTGCACGGCACCAGTGCAGCGGGCCTTCCGGTTCGCCATGGAACCGAGGATGGAGTGGGCGTTCCGCCGGGACGCGGCCGCCCTGGACAAGTCGGCGCCGGACGGCGGCCGTTCACGGTCCCGCGCCCGCGCGAGGGTCGACAAGGGCTGACGCCGCCACGCTCAAGGAGCTCAAGGAAGGGGCGGCCGGGGAACACCCGGCCGCCCTTTTCGTTTCCCGCTCGCTCCCGTCAGCTGCCGAGTTCCTTGCGGAAGGTGTCCAGGCGCTCGCGGGTGTCCGGCAGGCCGAGGGACCAGAGCTGCTCGCGGGTCTCGTCGGCGAGGACGTCGTCGTGGCCGCGGCCGTCGCCCGCGGTGCGCAGGGTCTGTTTCGTACGGCGGACCAGCTCCGGGTCGACACCCTGCGTACGGCCCGCCAACTGCAGAGCGGCGGTGAGGAGTTCCTCGTCGGGCACACAGCGCAGGACCAGGCCCGCGGCGGCAGCGGCGGCGCCGTCGAGCCGCTCCCCGAACAGCACGAGCGCGGCAGCGGTCTGCGGGCCGACGAGCCGGTGCAGCATCCAGGTGTGACCGCCGCCCGGGTGCAGGCCGATCTTCAGGAAGCGGGTGTCGAACCAGGCGGAGGCCGCGGCGATACGTACGTCGCAGGCGAGGGCGAGGTTGAATCCGGCGCCCACCGCGGGCCCGTTGACGGCTGCCACGGTCGGCAGCGGGGAACGGGCGACGCGCAGAAAGCCGTCGTAGACGCGCCGTACGCCCGCGGAGTCGCCGTCGGCCGCGGCCAGCAGATCCGCGAGGTCGGCCCCGGCGCAGAAGGCGCTGCCCGCTCCGGTGATCACGACGGCGGTGACGGCGGGGTCGGCCTCCAGCTCGTCGAAGGCGGTGCGGACGCGGTCGACCAGGGCGCCGGAGATGACGTTGCGGCGGCCGGGGTCGTTGAGGGTGAGCAGGGCTGTGCCCTGGTCCACGGTCACGTCGAGGAGGTCGCTCATGGGGCTGTGCCTTTCCTGGCTGCGAAGGTTTTTCGACTTCTTCGTAAGGCTGCGATGATTTTCGATCACCAGCGGGGTCTGCACCAGCGACAACCGAAATCGCTCAACTCCCCGTACGGGTCCGGAGGATCACCATGTCGTTCCAGGCGTATCTCGACACCATCGAGGACAGGACGGGCCTGACACCGCGCCAGTTCATCGCGCTCGCCGAGGAGCGCGGCTTCCAGGAACCGGACGTCAGGGCCGGGACGATCCTGGCCTGGCTCAAGGAGGAGTACGGCCTGGGGCGCGGGCACGGGATGGCGCTGGTGCACGTCATCAAGAAGGGCCCGAAGATCGACCCGAAGCATGTCGGCTCGGGTGGCTCGCACAGCGATGCGTCGGAGACGCTGTGGCTGGACGGGAAGGCCGCCAGACCCTAGACCCGCGCCCTCCCGTGAGGCGGCCTCACTAGACTCGCACCCTCCCGTGAGGCGGCCTCACTCCTCCCGTGGGCTGCGGAACACCGTGTTCACGCCGAGCAGGCCGCCGTCCACGCGCAGCGTCGTGCCCGTGATCCAGGAGGCGTCGCGGGAGGCGAGGAAGGCGACGGCCGCGGCGATGTCCTCGGGTTCGCCGATCCGGCCGAGCGGGTAGAGGCGGCGCACCTCGTCGAGCCGGTCCTCGCGGCCCTCCCAGGCCGAGGTGCGCACGGTGCCGGGGGCGACGAGGTTGACGCGTACACCGCGCGGTCCCGCGTGGTCGGCGAGCGTACGGGTCAGGGAGGCGAGGCCCGCCTTGGCCGCGCTGTAGGCGTGGTTGCCGAAGGAGACCTCGCCGTTGACCGAGCCGACGCTGACGATCGCGCCGCGGCCGGAGGCCTCCAGGTGGGGCAGTGCGGCGCGGGCGCAGCGGTAGGCGCCGGTCAGCGTGATGTCGAGGTCGCGCTGCCAGACCTCGTCCTGCTCGTCCTCGAAGCGGGCCTGGTCGAGCGCGCAGGAAGCGGCGTTGTTGACGAGGACGTCGAGCCGGCCGAAGTGGTCAACGGCGTGGGCGACGGCCGCCTCGACGTCGCCGCGCGAGGCCACGTCGCAGGTGAACGCCCGGGCGTCGGCGCCCTGTTCGCGCAGTGCGGCGGCGGTCTTCTCGGCCGCGTCACCGTCGATGTCGGTGAGGAGTACACCGGCGCCTTCCTCGGTGAGCCTGGCGGCGGTGGCGGCGCCGATGCCGCGGGCTGCGCCGGTGATCAGGGCTGCGTGTCCTTCGAAACGGTTCATTCGGGGGACGTACCCGCACCGTCGGCCGGGTGCACCGCCAGATTTCTCCCCTCCCCGCCCCTTCCCGAAAGACTGCCGTCGGCACGGGGGCCAGCCCCCGGACCCCCGCTCCTCAAACGCCGGAGAGGCTGATCTTGCCCCGGAGGGGCTGGTTATTAAGGGGCGCGGGGAACTGCGCGACCAGCCACGACGGCGCGAAAGTCGACTACAGATGCCGCAGCAACGCATGCATCGCCGGATTGTCGTTGGCCCGGCGCCAGACGAGATGCAGCTCGACCGGCTCCGGGTCGATCAGTTCCAGCTCGCGGAACGTGATGCCCGGGAACCGCATCTGCGCCGCCGCCTCCGGTACGAGGGCGATGCCCCAGCCCGCGTTGGCCATGGCGAGGAGGCTGTGGACCTGGCTGAGGTACTGCGTGAACACCGGGGTGACACGGGCCGCGCGGAAGACGCTGACGAGCAGCTCGTGGAAGTAGCGGGCCTGTACGGCCGGGCCAACGCCACGTACAGCGCCGGCACCCTGGCCCGGGTCGCCGAGGCCTGCCCGAACCTGATCGGCTACAAGGACGGCATCGGCGACATCGACGCGATGACGCGGATCCACGCGCGCCTGGGCGAGCGCCTGCGTTACGTCGGGGGCCTGCCCACGGCGGAGACGTACGCGCTGCCGTACCTCGAACTCGGCGTCACCACCTACTCGTCGGCGATCTTCAACTTCCTGCCGGAGTTCGCCCTGGACTTCTACACGGCGGTGCGCGGCCGGGACCACGCCACGGTCCGCACGTATCTGAACGAGTTCGTGCTGCCGTACACGGACATCCGCAACCGGCAGGCCGGGTACGCGGTGAGCATCGTGAAGGCCGGGATGACCGCCGTCGGGCACCCCGCGGGTCCGGTGCGCGCCCCGCTGACCGACCTGACCGCCGCCGAGCACGAGGAGCTGCGCGCGCTGATCGCGAAGCTGCCCGGTTCGGCCGCCGCGTAAGAACGAACCGAGCCGCACACCCCGTACGGAAGGACCACGTGACGTCCACCTCGGGTCGTCGGCGAGGGCCCGGTCCTGCGCTCCCGTGACCCGCGCACCGGTGCCGACCTGGACCCGCCGCCCTACCGCAGCGCCGGGAAGGAGGAGGTGGCGCGGGCCTGCCGGCTCGCCGAGGACGCCTTCGACGCGTACCGCGCGACCGAGCCCGAGGCGCGTGCCCGGTTCCCGGTGCGGTTCACCGGGAACGGGCCGCGTACGTAGGTCGGGGAGCTGAGCTCAGCCCGCGAAGGCCGGGCTCTCGGTGCCCTGGCCCGCGTCCGGCAGGACGAGTACGGAGCCGGCGAGCGGGTGCGGGCGGTCGAGGCCGACGCGGGCGGTCGTGACGTACAGGTCGCGCAGGCCGGGGCCGCCGAAGGCGCAGGCGGTGGGGCGGGCGACGGGGAGCGGTACCGTGCGGTCGAGGCGGCCGTCCGGGGTGTAGCGGCGGATCTGCGCGCCGTCCCAGAGGGCCACCCAGACGCAGCCTTCGGCGTCGACGGTGAGCCCGTCGGGGAATCCGGCGCCGGGCTCGACGGTCGTCAACTCCCGGCGTTCAAGGACATGTTGGCCTTCGGTGCGGAGCACGTCGACACGGCGGGTGGGGCTGTCGACGTAGTAGGTGAGCGTGCCGTCGGGGGACCAGCCGGTGCCGTTGCTGACCGTCACGTCGTCGAGGAGGACGGTCGCGGTGCCGTCGGCGGCGATGCGGGTGAGGCTGCCGCCGCCGGGGGTCTCGTCGTACCGCATGGTGCCCGCCCAGAGCGTGCCGTCCGGGGCGACGGCGGCGTCGTTGCCGCGACGGCCGGGGACGGGGTCGCGGTGCAGCCAGGAGAAGGTGCCGTCGCGGTCGTACGCACCTATGCCGTCGCGGAGGTTGAGCACCAGGCCGCCGTCCGTGCGGGGCTTGGCAGCGCCGACGTGCTGTTCCGTGGCGAGGACGGTGCGGCGGCCGGTGGCCGGGTCGTACGTGTGGACGCGGGAGCCGAGGATGTCGACCCAGATCAGTCGCCGGGCGGCCGGGTCCCAGGTGGGGCCCTCGCCGAGCTCGGCCTCGGCGCGGACCGCGAGTTCGGGCCTCACCAGGCGCCCCGGTGGCCGAGGCTGACGGAGAGGTCGCCCGCGCCCTTGGCGGCCAGTTCGGTCAGCTCGCGTTCGCGGTCCTCGCTCCAGCGCACCATCGGCACGGAGATCGACAGGGCGGCGACGACGGCACCGGTGCTGTCGCGTACGGGCGCGGCGACGCAGGAGACGTCGGGGTTGGCCTCGCGGTGCTCGACGGCTATGCCCATCGCCCTGGCGGTGGCGAGCTCCTCGCGCAGCGCGTCGAAGCCGGTGATGCTGTTCGGGGTGAGGGCGACGAGTTCCTCGCACTCCTCCAGGCGCGCCTCCAGCTCCTCCTCGGGCAGCGAGGCGAGCAGCATCTTGCCGACCGACGTGCAATGGGCGGGCAGGCGGCGGCCGTTGGCGGAGACCATGCGGACGGCGTGGGTGGAGTCGACCTTGGCGATGTAGATGACGTCGACGTCCTCGAGGATCGCGATGTGCACCGTCTCGTCGCAGGTCTCGGCGACCTCGCGGGCGACCCGGCGGCCCTCGGCGGCGAGGTCGAGCTTCTCCGCGTACCGGCTGCCGAGCTGGTGGTTGCGCACTCCGAGGCGGTAGCGGCCGGGCTGCTCGGGCACGGGGACGAGATAGGAGCGGGCCGCGAGGGTGGTGACGAGTTCGTGCACCGTCGTACGGGGCAGGCCCAGTCTGCGCACGATGTCGGGTGCCGAGAGGGTGCCGTCTCCCTCCAGGAAGAGTTCCATGATGTCCAGCGCCCGGGTCACCGCCGGAACGAGTCGGCCCATGTCCGCTCACCCACCCCTCTGCTCTGTTCGAAACTCCGGCAGACCGCCGGTATCACGAACACAGGCTATGCACAGGCGAGTTCGGCGGGCAATGGGCCCGCAGCCGATCCCCGCACACGCAAGGCGATTCCCCGCCGCACGACCCATTGACACCTCTCGGAGGGGCTGTTTACGTTCACGCCACCATCTCGAACGACTGACGATATACCGAACACGCGAGAGGATCCGGGCCGTCGCCGACTCGGTGACGATCCTGCGCGACGGCCGCACCATCGAGACCCTCGCCGTACGCGAACACCCGGGCGCGGAACCGGAGTTGAGCGAGGACCGGATCATCCGCGCCATGGTCGGCCGGGACCTCGACCACCGCTACCCGGAGCGCACGCCGTACCCCGCATCCCCCGCAGTCGACGCGGGCGAGATCGCCCTGCGTGTCGACGGCTGGACCGTGCGCCACCCCGTCGACCGGGAGCGCCTGGTCGTGGACGACGTGTCGCTGACCGTGCGGCGCGGCGAGATCGTCGGCATCGCGGGCCTGATGGGCGCGGGCCGCACGGAGCTCGCCATGTCCGTCTTCGGCCGCAGCTACGGCGGTTACGTGGCGGGCACGGTCGAGGTGGGCGGCAGGCCCGTACGGACGAGGACCGTTCCGGCGGCGGTCGAGGCGGGCCTCGCGTACGTCACGGAGGACCGCAAGCAGTACGGCCTGAATCTGATCGACGACATCAACCGGAACATCTCGCTGGCCTCGCTGCCGGGCATGGTGCGCCGGGGCACCGTCGACGAGCACCACGAGCGGTCCGTCGCCGAGCGGTACCGCAGGTCGATGAAGATCAAGGCGCCCACGGTGCACGAGCAGGTGGGCCGGCTCTCCGGCGGCAACCAGCAGAAGGTCGTCCTGAGCAAGTGGATCCACGCCGATCCGCAGGTGCTGATCCTGGACGAGCCGACGCGCGGCATCGACGTCGGCGCCAAGTACGAGATCTACACCGTGATCGACCGGCTCGCCGCGCGGGGCAAGGCGGTGCTGATCATCTCCTCGGAGCTGCCCGAACTGCTCGGGATGTGCGACCGGATCTACACGATGGCCGAGGGCCGCCTCACCGGTGAGGTCGCGCGCGCCGACGCCACCCAGGAAGTCCTGATGCGCCACATGACCCTGAACAGAAGCTGAGGCCGGCCATGACCACCACGACCCAACCACCTGAGGGCGCGGCCACCGCCGAGACGGCCACACCGTCGACCGGTGCCCTGCTCCTGCACGGCCTGCGCACCAACATCCGGCAGTACGGGATGCTCTCCGCTCTCGCCCTGATCGTGCTGCTCTTCGGGTTCTGGACGGACGGCGCGCTCCTGCGTCCGGGCAACATCTCCAACCTGCTGCAGCAGAACGGCTACATCCTGATCCTGGCCATGGGCATGATGATCGTCATCATCGCCGGGCACATCGATCTGTCCGTCGGTTCGGTCGCCGCGTTCGTCGGGGCGATATCGGCCGTCATGATGATCAAACACGACCTGCCGTGGGTCGTCGCCCTGGTCCTCTCGCTGCTCATCGGCGCTCTGGCGGGCGCCTGGCAGGGCTTCTTCATCGCGTACTTGGGCATCCCGTCGTTCATCGTGACGCTCGCGGGCATGCTCCTCTTCCGGGGGCTCACGCAGATCACCCTCGAAGGACAGTCGCTGTCGCCGTTCCCGGAGGGCTTCCAGAACCTGGCCAAGGGCGTCGTCCCGGAGGCGGGACCGGCGTGGAGCATCCCGCTGCCCTTCGAGTTCCATCTGAACCTGGGCTTCATCGAGTTGCGTACGGAGGCCATCGGCCCGTACCACAACCCGACCCTGCTGATCGGTCTGGCCGTGGTGGCGTTCCTGCTGATCCGTGAGGTGCGGGACCGGCGGCGGCAGCGCGCGTACGAGCTCGACGTGCTGCCGCGTGACATCTGGGTCATGAAGTGCGTGGCGATCGTCGCCGCGGTCCTCGCGTTCACGCTGACCCTGGCGAGCTGGCACGGCCTGCCGGTCATCATGCTGATCGTGTGCGGGCTGCTGCTCGGCCTCGGCCATGTGATGCGCAACGCGGTGGTGGGCCGGCACGTGTACGCGCTCGGCGGCAACAAGGCGGCGGCCAAGCTGTCCGGTGTGAAGGACAAGCGGGTCACGTTCCTGGTGTTCGTGAACATGGGCGTGCTCGCGGCGCTCGCGGGCTGCGTGTTCGCGGCGCGGCTCAACTCCGGTACGCCGCAGGCGGGTCTGAACTTCGAGCTGGAGGCGATCGCGGCCGCGTTCATCGGCGGCGCGTCGATGAGCGGCGGCGTCGGCACGGTGCTCGGCGCGATCATCGGCGGTCTGGTCCTGGGCGTGCTGAACAACGGCATGAACCTGGTGGGCGTGGGCACCGACTGGCAGCAGGTCATCAAGGGGCTGGTGCTGCTCGCGGCGGTCGGCATCGACGTGTGGAACAAGCGCCGGGGCAGGTCGTAAGGACCCTCTCGGACACACGGCGGGGGGGGGGGGGGGCCCCGGCGGGGGGGGGGGCGGCCCCCCGGGGGGGGGCGCCCCCCCCCGGCGGGGGGGGGGGGGGGGGGGGGGGGGGCGCCCCATCCTGCCAGCACGGTCACCCGTCCGGGAACGATCAGCTACGTACGAGTAGCACGAGG
>NZ_JASCIS010000071.1 GCF_029968015.1 Streptomyces luteolus | reverse complement strand
CCCCCCCCCGCCCCCCCACACCCCCCCCCCCGGGGGGGGGGGGGCGCCCCCCCGCGGGCCCGCCTCTCATCGGTACGGAGCCGAGGCTGCCCCTGCCCATTACGTATGACTTACATGCGGCATAATTGCGAGCCGTTCGCAACAACAGCCGATCTTGAACAGGAGTGTGGCCATGACGGCCCGATCGATACGCACCGCGGGCGGCGCGCTGGTGGCGGTCACCGCGCTGGCACTGGCCGCCTCCGCCTGCTCCGCGCCGAGCGACGGCACGAAGGGGAGCGGCGCGGCGGACTCCGCCGTCGTGGGTATCGCCTACGAGCCCGACAGCCTCAGCCCGCTCCTCGGCTACGGCAAGGACGGCAACTCCAAGATCTTCGACGGGCTGCTCACCCACGACGCGAACATGGACCTCAAGCCCGCCCTGGCCGCCGAGCTGCCCGAGGTCTCCGAGGACGGCAAGACCTACACGTACCAGCTCCGCAAGGGCGTGAAGTTCTCCGACGGCAAGCCGTTCACCGCGAAGGACGTCGTCTTCACGTACGAGACCATCCTCGACAAGAAGACCAACAACGCCTCCAAGACCGAGCTGGACGCCCTGAAGTCCGTCGAGGCGAAGGGCGAGGACCAGGTGGTCTTCCACCTCAAGTACCCCTACGCCCCGTTCCGCGAGCGGACCGTGCTGCCGATCGCGCCCGAGCACGTGGCCGGCGAGCAGGACGTGAACAGCGGCCCGTTCACCACCAAGCCCATCGGCACCGGACCGTACGAGCTGGTCAAGTGGTCCAAGGGCGAGAAGCTCACCTTCAAGGCCAACCCCGACTACTGGGGCGGCGAGCCGAAGGTCAAGAACTTCACCATGGCGATCATCAAGGACGACGACGTCCGCGCCACCCGGCTGCGCTCCGGCGACCTCGACGGCGCGATCCTGCCGCCCAACCTGGCCAAGGGCTTCAAGGAGGACAGCGACAAGAAGACGTACACCGCCAAGAGCTTCGACTACCGCGTCGTGACCCTGCCGACCCACAACAAGGTCACCGGCGACACCGACGTCCGCCGCGCCCTCGACGTCGCAGTGGACCGCAAGGCGATGGTCGACTCCATCCTGTACGGCGAGGGCAAGGAGGCCTACGGGCCCGTGCCCACCGACAGCGAGTGGTTCACCAAGGGCACCGAGCGCACCCACGACCTGAAGAAGGCCGAGCAGATCCTCGACGACGCCGGCTGGAAGAAGGGCAAGGACGGGATCCGGGAGAAGGACGGCGTCCGCGCCTCCTTCCCGCTCTGGTACCTCTCCGGCGACAAGCTCCGCCAGGACCACGCCCTCGCCTACGCCTCCGACGCCAAGAAGGCCGGCATCGAGGTCAAGGTGCAGGCCGGTACCTGGGAGGTCATCGAGCCGAAGATGAAGACCGAAGCGGTCCTCGCGGGCGGCGGCTCCCCGGCCGACCCCGACTTCGACCAGTACACGCTCCTGGCGTCGAAGCTCGCCGGTGACGGCTTCAACAACATGGCCTGGTACGACAACCCCGCCGTGGACAAGGCCCTCGAAGACGGCCGCAAGACCGACGACAAGGGCAAGCGCAAGGCCGCGTACGACACCATCCAGCGCGAGCTGGTGAAGAACCCGGGCTACACCTTCCTCACGCACATCGACCACCTGTACGTCGTGGACAAGCGCTTCGGCGACCTCACCACCCAGGTCGAGCCGCACGACCACGGCCTGGCCTCCGGCCCCTGGTGGAACGTCGAGAACTGGCAGCCGAAGAAGTGAACTCCCGTACGGCCAAGCTCCCTTGGGGGCCGATGGCGCGCATGACGGCACGGCGGGCCCTGTTCGCCGTGCCCGTCCTGCTCGCCGTGACGTTCGGCGTCTTCGCCGTCGCCGAGGCCTCGCCCTTCGACCCCGTCAAGGCGTACGCGGGCACCGCCGGGCTCACCGCCTCGCAGGAGAACCTCGACCAGCTGCGCGCCAACCTCGGCGTGGACCAGCCCCTCGTCACCCGCTGGTGGGAGTGGCTGACCCACGCCGTCAGTGGGGACCTCGGCGACTCCGCGGTGCTCCGCCAGCCCGTCGCGCAAGTCATCGGGGAGCGGCTCGGCTGGTCCGTGCTGCTCGCCTCGGTGGCGTTCGCCGTGGCCGTGCTGCTCGGCACCGCACTCGGTGTGCTCGCCGCACGGCGTCAGGGCGGCTGGTTCGACCGGGGGATCACCTCCCTCGCGTACACCCTGGAAGCGGCCCCGCCGTTCTGGCTCGGGCTGCTCGCCATGTGGCTCTTCGCGCTCAAGCTGGGCGTCCTGCCCGCGGGCGGACTCACCGACACCGGGTCGAGCGTCGTCAGCTTCGACCAGGTCGCCCGCCATCTCGTGCTACCCGCCGCCGTCCTGGCGGTCTCGCAGCTGCCCTGGTTCGTGCTCTACGTACGCCAGGGCGTGGCCGACGCCCTGGAGGAGGACCCGGTGCGCGGCGCACGCGCGCGTGGTCTCGCCGCGCGAACCGTGCTCCTCGGGCACGCCCTGCGCTCCGGGCTGCTTCCCGTGCTCACCCTGATCGGCTCCCGCGTACCCGAACTCATCACGGGCGCGCTGCTCGTGGAGACCGTGTTCAGCTGGCCCGGCATCGCCGCCGCCACCGTGCAGGCCGCCACCTCCGTGGACTTCCCGCTGCTCGCCGCGCTCACCGTGCTCGCCACGATCGCGGTGCTGCTCGGCAACCTGCTCTCCGACCTCCTGTACGGACTCGCCGACCCGAGGGTGGGATTCGATGGCTGAGACCACCAAGACGGCTGACTCCGCCAAGACCGCGCCGGTCGCCTGGCGGCGCGCAGGCGTCGAACGCCGCTCCACGCGCGCGTGGCGGGTGCGCGGCTCCGCCGTGATCGTCGCGCTCGTCGTCCTCGCCGTCCTGCTCGTGCCGCCGCTCGTGCAGCTCGACGAACAGGCCGTCGACCTCGCCGCCAAGCTGCAACCGCCGTCCCTCGCACACCCCTTCGGCACTGACGACGTGGGCCGCGACCTGCTCCTGCGCTGTGTGTACGGGCTGCGCGTCTCCCTGCTCGTCGGAGTGGTGGCGGCGGTCGTGGCGACCGTCATCGGTACGGCCGTGGGCGCCGCGGCCGCGGCTTCGGGCGGCTGGTTCGACCGGGTCGTGATGCGCCTCGTCGACCTGTTCTCGTCCGTGCCGCACCTGCTGCTCGGCATCTTCATCGTGGCCATGTTCAGCCCCGGCGTCTGGCCCGTCGTGATCTCCGTGGCGCTCACCCACTGGCTGTCCACGGCCCGCATCGTCCGCTCCGAGGTGCTCTCGCTGCGCTCCCGGCCGTACGTCGACGCCGCGATCTCCGGCGGCGCGTCCCGGTGGCGGGTCGCCGTGCGCCATCTGCTGCCGGGCGTCCTGCCGCAGGCCGGGCTCGCCGCGGTCCTGATGGTGCCGCACGCCATCTGGCACGAGTCCGCGCTGTCCTTCCTCGGCCTCGGCCTCCCCACGCACCAGGCCAGCCTCGGCACCCTCGTGCAGGCGGCCCGCGGCTCGCTGCTCGCCGGCGACTGGTGGCCGACGCTGTTCCCCGGCCTCTTCATCATCGTCCCCACCCTGGCCATCGCCGGGCTCGCGGGCGCCTGGCGGGAGCGGCTCAACCCGCGCCGCCGATCGGAGCTGATGCTGTGAGCACCCCCACGACCACCTCGGGACCGGTTCTCTCCGTCCAGGGCCTCTCCGTACGCTTCCGGATGCGCGGCGACACCTTCGTACGGGCCGTCAGCGACGCGCACTTCGAGCTCGCCCCGGGGGAGTGCCTGGCCCTCGTCGGGGAGAGCGGCTGCGGCAAGTCCGTGCTCGCCTCCGCGCTGCTCGGCCTGCTCCCCGGCAACGCCGAGACCGCGGGCAGCGCCCTGCTCGACGGCATCGACCTGCTGCGCGCCGACGAGCAGACCCTCGCCCGCACGGTGCGCGGACGGCGCATCGGTCTCGTCCCGCAGTCGCCCGCCGCGCACCTCACTCCCGTACGTACGGTCCGCTCCCAACTGGAGGAGACCGTAAGGGAGTTGACCGTCACCCCGAGGCCGGACATCCGCAAGGCGGCGGTGGCGGCCGCCGAGCGCGCCGCGTTCCCCGCCGACCACCTCGACCGGTACCCGCACGAACTCTCCGGCGGTCTCGCCCAGCGCGCCGCCACCGCACTCGCCCTCATCGGCGACGCCCCGCTGCTGCTCGCCGACGAGCCGACGACCGGGCTCGACCGGGACCTGGTGGAGCGCACCGTCGACGAGCTGAAGCGCCACACGGGCGACACCCGGGCGCTGCTGATGATCACCCACGACCTGGCGGCCGCCGAGCGCATCGCCGACCGGATCGCCGTCATGTACGCGGGCCGCATCGTCGAACAGGCCGACGCCCGCGCCTTCTTCGGCGAGCCCGGCCCCCGCCACCCGTACGCGCGCGGCCTGCTGAACGCCCTGCCCGAGCGGGAGTTCACACCCATCCCCGGCCTGCCGCCCGAGCTGGCCGACCTGCCCGACGGATGCGCCTTCGCTCCCCGCTGCACCTCCGCCACCGACGCCTGCGAGGTGCTGCCGCCGCTCGACTCCGGTGTCGCCTGCCACCACGCCCTGGAGGCCCAGCGTGCTTGAACTCCAGGACGTCACCGCCGGATACGAGCGCCGCGCGCCCGTCTTCCGCGCAGTCTCCCTGTCCGTCGCCCCCGGTGAGGCGGTCGGGCTGCTCGGCCCCAGCGGCTGCGGCAAGTCCACGCTCGCCCGGGTCGCCGCCCTCCTGCACCGGCCCGACTCCGGCCGTGTCATCATCGACGGCACCCCGGCCGGCGGCTGGCGGCACCGCGCCCCGCGCGCCCAGCGCACCGCGTTCGGCGTGGTCTTCCAGCAGCCCCGGCTCTCCGCCGACCCGCGCCTGCGCCTCGCCGACCTGGTCGCCGAACCGCTGCGGGCCAACGGACGCTCCGCCGAAGTCACGGAAACCGTAAGGAAGTTGACGGCTCGCGTCGGCCTCGGCGCCGAGCTGCTCGGCCGCCGCCCTCACGAGGTCAGCGACGGCCAGCTGCAACGCGCCTGCCTGGCCCGCGCGTTGGTGCTCGGCCCCCGCTGGCTGGTGTGCGACGAGATGACGGCGATGCTGGACGCGTCCACGACCGCCGCGCTGGTGGCCGTCGTCGAGGAGTACCGCGCGGAGAGCGGCGCGGGCCTGCTAGCCGTGGGCCACGACCGCGTACTCCTGGAGCGGTGGTGCGACCGCACCGTGCAGTGGGGCGGCCTGGGGGCCTCCCTCACCAAGTGAACCGTGGGCGTCAAGCACGCCAACTCCCTTGCAAGGGGCTGCCCTTCGAGCCCGGGCGGGACGCATACTCCCTGACGGCCGCCGTTGTCGTCGCCGTCAGGGAGACCTCCATGAATCACCGCATACGCCTCACGCGCCGCACCGCCGTCACCGCTCTCGCCGCGACGGCGGCCACCGTCGCCCTGCCCGCACAGCGCGCGGCCGCCCACACCGAACACCCGCTGCGCCGCGCCCACGCGCACAACGAGTACCTGCACACCCGGCCCCTGCATGACGCGCTCGCCCACCGCTTCACCAGCGTCGAGGCCGACATCTTCCTCGTCGACGGCCGGCTGCTCGTCGCCCACGAACCGAGCCAACTCGACCCGACGCGCACCCTGGAGTCCCTCTACCTGGACCCGCTCCTCGACCGTGTCCGCGCCCACCACGGCTCCGTGTACCCGGGCCACCGCCGCCCCGTGCAACTCCTCGTCGACCTCAAGAACGAGGGCGTGGCCACATACCTCGAACTCCACCGCAGGCTGCGCCCGTACCGCCGCATGCTCACCACGTACGACCACGGGCGGGTCCGGCGCGGAGCGGTGACCGTGGTGATCTCGGGGGACCGGGCGGCGCGTGAGCCGATGGCCGAGCAGCGCGTCCGGTACGCGTTCTACGACGGGCGGCTGTCCGATCTCGGTGGCCCGGCAGACGCCTCGTTCATGCCGCTCGTCAGCGACAACTGGGGTGCCAACTTCCGCTGGCAGGGCGTCGGTCCGATGCCTGCCCCGGAGCGGGCCGAGCTGCACCGGATCGTCGGCACGGCCCATGCGCGCGGGCAGCGGGTCCGCTTCTGGGCCACTCCGGACCAGCCGGGTGAGGCGCGCGGCGCGGTCTGGTCCGAGCTGATCGCCGCCGACGTGGATCACCTCAACACGGACGACCTGGCGGCTCTGGAGGCGTACTTGGACGCGTACGACCGCTGAGGCGGATGCCCTCCAGGGCACCGTCACGCGCAGTCAGTACACGTTCGGGGGACATGTCACTCGCCTGGACGGCCGCCCCCCTCCGCCACACTGGCCGCCGTGAGCCACGGAGTTGACGTGGCGGAGGAGGTTTCCCCGATGGCCATTTCGGTTTCCGTAGTCCTGCTGCTGATCATCCTCACGGTGGTGTTCCTGCGGAACGGCGCCCTGAAGCTCTCGCACGCGATCGTCTGCGTGCTGCTCGGCTTCTATCTCGCGAGCACGAGCATGGCGCCGACCATCCAGAACGGCCTGTCGGCCACGGCGCAGATCGTCAGCGACCTCAAGCCGTGACGTGACGCGGGGCGGGGTGCCGGGGCGGGGGCAGGGTCGGGGCCGTGGCCGGGGCGTACGATCCCGGCCGATCGTTGCGTGATGGCGCGAGGGCTGTAACAGGCACTGCGTGTGCAGGATGGCGGCATGACTACCGAGCATCCCGTCGAGCGAGGCGGTTCCGGGCGCGACCGGTTCGCCGCCTTCTCCGAACGGGCATCAAACGTCACCAGCTCGCCGCTGTTCTACGTCCTGTGCGTACTCATGGTCCTCGGCATGGTCGTCGTGCATTTCGTGCACGTGCCACTGCCCTGGCTGATCTTCGCCGGTGATGTCATGACGGCCACCAACCTGCTGTTGCTCACCCTGCTCAAGAACACGGAACGGCGTGACGCGCACGCCGTCCAGCGCAAATTGGACGCCATCGCGGCGGCCCTGCTGGAACAGAGGGAGGGCACGGAGCACACAGCGGCTGACGAACTGCGAGACGCCATCCGCATGGAGGAGGAACAGTGATCGCACGGAAGGACGACCCCGGCAGTCGATTCAACCCACCCCGCCGAGTGGTCGCCGCCCCCTGATCTTTCAGGTGACCGATCGGCCTGCTGCGCGGGTGAACGCGGAGACGGTCTGAATGATGGCGGCGGCCAGGCGCGTTCCGGGCGCCGGGCGCCGGGTGCGGGTCAGGGAAGGTTGCCATGCACATTCTGCTTGTCTCGAGCGCGTTCAACAGCCTCACTCAGCGCGTTTACGCCGAGTTGCGGGACAGCGGCCATCACGTAGCGGTGGAACTGGCCGCCAGCGATGACGCGTTGCGGCATGCCGTGGAACGACACAGTCCCCAACTCGTCGTCGCCCCCATGCTGAAGAGCGCCATCCCCGAAGATGTGTGGGCGGCGTACACCTGCCTCATCGTCCACCCTGGCCCGGTGGGTGACCGTGGTCCGTCCTCGCTCGATTGGGCGATCCACGAGGGCGCGGACCGCTGGGGCGTGACCGTCCTGGAGGCCAACGGGGAGATGGACGCCGGTGATGTGTGGGCGGCGGTCGGCTGTCCGGTGCCGCCGGTGGGAAAGAGCGACCTGTACCGCAACGAGGTGTCCGATGCCGCACTGGCCGCGATCTCGCTTGCCATCGAGCGGTTCGCCTCGGGCACCTACGCGCCCCAGCCCCAGCCCCAGCCGCAGCCGCAGCCGCAGCCGCAGCCGCAGCCGCAGCGACCGGGACCACCGGGGACCGAGCAGGAGAGCGTGGCCCACGTGCGCCCCTACTTCCGGCAGGAACTGCGGCGCATCCGCTGGGAGTCGGACAGCACGGACACCGTGGTACGCAAACTGCGCGCCGCCGACTCGTTCCCCGGCGTGCTCGACGATCTGCTCGGCGAAGCGTGGTACCTGCACGGGGGCCACGCGGAGCGCGAGTTCACCGGGCGTCCGGGGCAGCTCCTCGCCACCCGGGCCGGGGCGATCTGCCGCGCCACCGTCGACGGCGCCGTATGGATCCCCGAACTGCGGCGCCGACGCGGGCCCGGCGAACCGGCGCAGGTGAAACTGCCCGCGGTGACGGCGCTGGCCGGGCGGCTGCCCGCACTCCCCGCACTCCCCGAACGTCCCGTCGCACCGGACGCGGAGGGCGCCGGCCGGACCTGGACCGACATCCGCTACCACGAGGACGGGGCGGTCGGCTTCCTGTCGTTCTCCTTCCCCGGCGGCGCCATGAGCACCGCGCACTGCCGACGTCTGCTCGACGCCTACCGGGCCGCGTGCGCGAGGCCCACCTCCGTCCTGGTCATCGGCGGCAGCCGGGGCTTCTTCTCCAACGGAATCCACCTCAACGTGATCGAGGCCGCCGACGATCCGGGCGCGGAGTCCTGGGCGAACATCAACGCCATCGACGACCTGGTGGAGGCGGTCCTGACGACCACCGACCGGCTGGTGGTGTCCGCCCTCGGCGGCAACGCCGCAGCGGGCGGGGCGATGTTGGCCCTGGCCGCCGACGAGGTGTGGTGCCGCAAGGGCGTGGTGCTGAATCCGCACTACCGACTGATGGGGTTGTACGGGTCCGAGTACTGGACCTATACGCTGCCGCGCCGCGTGGGAGCCGAGGCCGCCGACCGGCTCACCCGGGACGCGCTGCCGGTGAGTGCCTCGGCGGGCCTCGGCCTGGGACTGGTGGACCACTTGGTCGAGTGCGGCCCGCAGGACTTCGCCGGCGAGGTCACCCGATTGGCCCTCCGGCTCGCCGGGTCTCCCCAGGCGCAGGCACGCATCGCGGCCAAGAAGCCGCAACGCGAACGCGATGAGTCCGTCAGGCCGCTCTCCGCGTACCGGGATGAGGAGTTGTCCCACATGCTGCGCACGTTCTCGGATCCGGATGCCGCGTACCACGCCTTGCGGCGGTCGTTCGTCCGCAAGGAGCGCGCGGTCCGTACGCCGGACCACCTCGCGGCCGATGGCGTCGCGCGGTGACGGGTGGCCTGTTATCAAGAATGAATAGGGCCGATACGCGCCCTTTCGTTGGAAACCTCCCCTAGGAGGCATCCCTCATGGATGCAGCAACGCCCACCGCAGTCGATGCGGCGGAGGCCCAAGGTGCGGCCGCGGACGAGGAATCTCCCACGATTCACATTCTCTGGATCAACGCGGGTCTGAGCTGCGACGGGGACTCGGTGGCCCTGACCGCGGCGATGCAGCCGAGCATCGAGGAGATCGTGCTCGGCGCGCTTCCCGGTCTGCCGAAGATCGCCGTCCACTGGCCGTTGATCGACTTCGAATGCGGTCCGGTGGGCGGGGCGGACACGTTCATCGAGTGGTTCTTCAAGGGGGAGCGGGGCGAGATCGACCCGTTCGTACTCGTCGTGGAGGGGTCCGTCCCCAATGAGGGGATCAAGCAGGACGGGTACTGGTGCGGGTTCGGCGACGATCCGGAGACGGGGCAGCCGATCACCACCAGTGAGTGGATCGACCGGCTCGCGCCGAAGGCCCTGGCCGTCGTCGCCATCGGGACCTGCGCGACGTACGGCGGCATCCACGCCATGTCAGGCAACCCGACCGGTGCCATGGGGGTGCCGGACTACCTGGGCTGGGACTGGAAGTCGCAGGCCGGCATTCCGATCGTGTGCGTACCGGGATGCCCCATCCAGCCGGACAACTTCTCCGAGACCCTGACGTACCTGCTCTATCAGGCCGCCGGGTCCGCGCCGATGATCCCGCTGGACGACAAGCTCCGTCCGACGTGGCTGTTCGGCGCGACGGTGCACGAGGGTTGCGACCGGGGCGGCTACTACGAGCAGGGCGAGTTCGCCGAGACGTACGACTCGCCCAAGTGCCTGGTGAAGCTGGGCTGTTGGGGACCAGTCGTCAAGTGCAACGTCCCCAAGCGCGGCTGGATGAACGGGATCGGCGGCTGTCCGAACGTCGGCGGGATCTGTATCGCCTGCACCATGCCCGGTTTCCCCGACAAGTTCATGCCGTTCATGGACGAGCCGCCCGGCGGCAAGGTGTCCAGCACGGCCGTCGGCGCGTACGGCTCCGTGATCCGCAAGCTCCGGTCGATCACGACCAGGACGGTGGACAAGGAACCGAAGTGGCGGCACACCGGGGACAAGCTGACGACCGGCTACCGGCCACCGTGGTGACCCCGATCTCCCGCAAGAGGGCCTCCCGCAAGACGGCCTCCCGCAACAGGACTTCCCGTACGCAGACTTGACGAAGGGCACCGCACACACGATGGCGACGAGGGCAAAGACAAAGACAAAGGCGAAGGCGAAGGCCGACGAGAACGGCCTGGTGGAGATGTCCTGGGATCCGATCACCCGGATCGTGGGCAGCCTCGGCATCCACACCAAGATCGACTTCAAGCAGAAGCGGGTGGCGGAGTGCTACAGCACGTCGTCGGTCTTCCGCGGCTACAGCGTCTTCATGCGCGGCAAGGACCCGCGCGACGCGCACTTCATCACCAGCCGCATCTGCGGCATCTGCGGTGACAACCACGCCACTTGCTCGGTGTACGCGCAGAACATGGCGTACGGGGTGAAGCCGCCGCACCTGGGTGAGTGGGTCATCAACCTCGGCGAGTCCGCAGAGTACATGTTCGACCACAACATCTTCCAGGAGAACCTGGTCGGGGTCGACTACTGCGAGAAGATGGTCCGCGAGACCAACCCGGGCGTCCTGGAACTCGCGGAGCGCACCGAGGCACCGCACGCCGGCGAGCACGGCTACCGCACGATCGCCGACATCATGCGCTCGCTCAACCCGCTTGAGGGCGAGTTCTACCGCGAGGCCCTCCAAGTCAGCCGCTACACGCGGGAGATGTTCTGCCTGATGGAGGGCCGCCACGTGCACCCCTCCACGCTCTACCCGGGCGGTGTGGGCACGGTCGCCTCCGTACAGCTCTTCACGGACTACATGAGCCGACTGATGCGCTACGTGGAGTTCATGAAGCGCGTCGTCCCACTGCACGACGACCTGTTCGACTTCTTCTACGAGGCTTTGCCCGGCTACGAGGAGGTCGGCCGCAGGCGCGTACTTCTCGGCTGCTGGGGCGCTCTCAACGACCCCGAGCACTGCGACTTCACGTACGCCAACATGACCGACTGGGGACGGAAGATGTTCGTCACCCCCGGCGTCATCGTGGACGGAAAGCTCGTCACCAACGACCTCACCGAGATCAACCTCGGCATCCGCATCCTGCTCGGCAGCTCCTACTACGAGGACTGGCAGGGCCAGGAGCAGTTCGTCACACACGACCCGCTCGGCAACCCGGTCGACCCGCGCCACCCGTGGAACCAGCACACCATCCCCGCCCCGCAGAAGCGCGACTTCGACGGCAACTACAGCTGGGTGATGTCGCCCCGCTGGTTCGACGGCAAGGACCATCTGGCGCTCGACACCGGCGGCGGACCCATCGCCCGGCTCTGGTCCACCGCCCTGTCCGGACTCGTCGACACCCCGTACGTCAAGGCCACCGGCAACAGCGTCGTCATCACGCTGCCGCGCTCCATGACCAAGCCCGAGACCCGCTTCGAGTGGAAGATCCCGAAGTGGAGCAACGCCCTGGAGCGCAACCGCGCCCGCACGTACTTCCAGGCGTACGCCGCGGCCATCGCCCTGCACTGCGCCGAGCAGGGCCTCGAAGAGGTCCGCGCCGGCCGCACCCAGACCTGGGAGAAGTTCGAGGTGCCGGACGAGGGACTCGGCGTCGGCTTCACCGAGGCGGTGCGCGGCGTCCTCTCCCACCACATGGTGATCCGGGACGGCAAGATCGCCAACTACCACCCGTACCCCCCGACTCCGTGGAACGCCAGCGTCCGCGACAGCTACGGCACCCCGGGCCCGTACGAGGACGCCGTGCAGAACACGCCGATCTTCGAGGAGAACAGCCCGGAGAACTTCAAGGGCATCGACATCATGCGGACCGTGCGCAGCTTCGACCCCTGCCTGCCCTGTGGCGTCCACATGTACGTGGGCGGCGGCAAGACCGTGCAGAAGATGCACGTGCCGACCGGGCTGAGCGGCCTCGGCGGATGAGCGCGGCAGCCACCACGGCGACCCGGCCGCCCGGCGCGGCGACCGGGAACGCGGAGCAGGCGGGCCGCCGCGTCGAGGAACTCCTGGAGCACCTGAGTTCCGAGGGCGGCCCGGCCGCCGGCGCCGCCGCCGAGGAACTGGTCCGTGTCCTGATGGAGTTCTACGGCGCCGGACTGGCCCGGGTCGTCGCGCTCCTCGGCCGACAGGAAGCGAGCGGCCCGCAAGGCGGGCCCCTCGCGGGCCTGCTGGGCGACGAGCTGGTGTCGAGCCTGCTGGTCCTGCACGACCTGCACCCCGAGGACACCCCCGCCCGCATCGCCCGGGCCCTGCACAGCGTCCGCGGCAGCCACCCCGCCGAGGTCGTCGGCTTCGACGAGCACACCGGCGTCCTCCGCGTCCGTACCGAAGGCGGCTCGGGCTGCGGCTGCGCGAGCACGGCGGGTGCGGGCAAGCAGGCCATCGAGGATGCCCTGGCCTGTTTCGCGCCGGAGGTGACGACGGTGGACCTGGAACCGGCCGCGTCGCCCGGCGAGACCCCGCTTCTCCAGATCTCCCGCCCACCCACCGAGGCGGCGGGCCCCGGACCGGCATCGGCGACGGCGCGGTGAGCGCGCCCCACACCCGGCAACGGCCCCCGGGCCTGCGCCGGTTCACCGAGCCGCGGCCGCCCGAGCCGGAGCGGTGCGAGCTGTGCGGAGCACCGCTCACCGAAGCCGGTCACCGGCACCTGGTGGACACCGACAAGCGGGCGCTCGCCTGCGCCTGCACCCCTTGCGCCCTGCTGTTCGAGCGGTCCGGCGCGGGCGGCGGCCACTTCCGTACCGTCCCCGACCGCTATCTGGCCGACGCCGGGCACCGCCTCGACCCCGGTGCGTGGGAGCAGCTCCAGATCCCGGTCAGCGTCGCCTTCTTCTTCCGCAACGCCGCCCTCGACCGGCTCGTCGCGCTCTACCCCAGCCCGGCGGGCGCCACCGAGAGCGAACTCGACCCGGCCACCTGGCAGTCCGTACTCGGCGGCAGTCGCCTCGCGGGCCTGCTCGAACCCGACGTGGAGGCGCTGCTGCTCCGCCGCACGGACGACACGACCGAGTGCTATCTCGTACCGATCGACATCTGCTACGAACTCGTCGGCCGTATGCGGCTGTTGTGGCACGGCTTCGACGGCGGGGCCGAGGCCAGGGCCGATCTGCAGGCGTTCTTCACCCACGTCGGGCAGCGGGCCCGGACCCTTCAGGAGGCGGGCAGGCCGTGACGGAGTTGTCCTTCACCTGCACCGGCGTACGGGCCGACCCGCACGCCGCGGGCCCGACCCTGGTCTTCCGGCTGCGCGTCACCGCATCGGAAGGCGTCCGGGTGCACGCGCTCGCGCTGCGCTGTCAGCTGCGGATCGAACCGGCCCGGCGCGGATACGACGCCGCGGAGGCCGAAGGGCTGCGCGACCTCTTCGGCGAGCGCGCCCGCTGGGCCGGCACCCTCCTCCCCGTGCAGTTCGCGCAGGTCTCGCTGATGGTCCCCAGCTTCACCGGGGAGACCGAGACCGACCTCGTCGTGCCCTGCACGTACGACATGGACATCGCCTCGACCCGCTACTTCCACGCCCTGGCCTCGGGTGACGTCCCCTTGCTGCTGCTCTTCTCCGGCACGGCGTTCACCGGCGCGGCCGGGTTCCGTGTCGAGCCCGTCCCCTGGGACCGCGAGGCGAGCTGCGCCCTGCCGGTCAAGGTGTGGCAGGAGATGATCGAGCAGCACTTTCCCGGGTGCGGCTGGGTGAGGCTGCCCCGCGACACCATGGACGCCCTGGTCGCGTTCCGTTCGCGGCGGGCGCTGTCCTCCTGGGAGGCGACGGTGCGCACGCTCCTCGCCTCCTGTGACTCCGACGCCGTCCACACCACCGAGAGGACGGCGCCATGACGACAGCCGTGTTCGACCCGGAGACGGAGGCCAGGTTCGAGACCGCCCGCGCGGTCGCCGACGCCGTGCTCTTCGAAGGCTATGTGCTCTACCCGTACCGGGCGTCGGCGGCGAAGAACCGGCTGCGCTGGCAGTTCGGCGTCCTCGTCCCGCCCGCCTGGGGAGCCGACCGCGCCGAACACGACTTCCAGCGCACCGAGTGCCTGATCGAACCGAAGGCCGGCGCGACGCTCGCCGTAGAGGTGAGGTTCCTGCACGCCCAGCGCCGGACCGTGCAGCAGGCCCTGCCCGACGGCTCGTTCACGCCCGTCTCCGAACTGCAGCTGCACGACCGGGTCCTGGTCCCCTGGGACGAGGGAGCGGAGGAACGCGTCGAGGTCACCGTCGAGGTGGCCGAACTCACCGGCGACGGCATCACCGTCCCCTTCAGCCGCCCGGCCCACGAGGAGACCGAACCCGTCTACGACACGGACGGCACCCTGGTGGGCCGCCTGGTGCGCCGCCGCGAAGAGATCAACGGACTGCTACGGCTGCGCGCCCACGAGCTGGACGGACCCTACCGAGTCATGCGGCTGACCGCCGTGGTGGAGAACACCAGCACCTGGACCCCGCGGACCAGGCACGGCGAAGCAGCCGACCGCGACGCCGCGCTGCCCCGCTCACTCGTCGCAGCCCACCTCCTGCTGTGCCTGAACGCGGGCTCGTTCCTCTCCCTGACGGGCCCGCCCGAATGGGCCAGGGGCGCGGTCGCCTCGTGCCGCAACGAGCACACCTGGCCGGTGCTCGCGGGCGAGACCGGTCGCACGGACCTGATGCTCTCCTCGCCGATCATCCTGGCGGACCACCCGGCGATCGCACCGGAGAGCCCCGGGGCCCTGTACGACGCCACGGAGATCGACGAGATCCTCGCGCTGCGCACCGCCGCCCTCACCGACCAGGAGAAGCGCGAGGCCCGCGGCACCGACGCCAAGGCCGCCGCGGTGATCGACCTCGCCGACTCCATGCCCCCCGAAGTGCTCGAACGCCTGCATGGCGCGGTACGAGCGCTGCACGAGGTCACGCACCCCGGTGCGGCACCGGCCTCACAAGTTCCGCCCGACGCAGTCGACTTGGCCGAAGACGTCGATTCGGCCGACGACGTGGACCTCCACGACGACCGCGCCCTCGTCAGGCCGGACACCCCCTGGTGGGACCCGGCGAGCGAGGCCGGCCTCGACCCGGCCCGCGACGAGGTCCTGGTCGACGGCCACCCCGTCCGCGCGGGCAGCCGGGTGGTCCTGCGCCCCGGTCTGCGCCGCACCGACGCCCAGGATCTCTTCCTGCACGGCCGCGCCGCCCTGGTGGAGGCCGTGCTGCACGACGTCGACGGGGGAGTGCACCTCGCGGTGACGGTGGACGGCGACCCGGGCGCCGACATCCGCCGCGAACAGGGCCGCTATCTGTACTTCCAGCCGGACGAGGTCGCACCCCAGGAGGATGCGTGAACACCCCCGCGTACTCGCCCCCGTACCAGCACGGAGCCGTCGCGCCCCGGACCCTCGTCGCGGGCGCCGGGAACATCTTCCTCGGCGACGACGGATTCGGCGTCGAGACCGCACGTGCCCTCACCGCACACCCGCTGCCCGAGCACGTCGAGGTCGTGGACATCGGCGTACGGGGCGTGCACCTCGCGTACCAACTCCTCGATGGATACGACACGTTCATCCTGGTCGACGCCACGGCACGCGGCGGAGAACCCGGCACCCTGTACCGCATCGAGGTCGGCGACCCCTCGGAGGCGGCGAGCGTCGCGCCGCACGGCCCCGTGCTGGACGGCCACCACATGTCACCCGACGCCGTCCTCGGCCTGCTCGACACCCTCTGCGCCGGCACCGGAGGCACCCCGCCCCGCCGCATCGTGGTGGTGGGATGCGAACCCGGCAGCGTGGAAGAGGGCATCGGCCTGACCGAGCCGGTGGCCGCGGCGGTGCCGGAAGCGGTACGCGGGATTCTGGACATGGTGGGGGCGAGCGCGGTGCCGGTCACCGGAGCCGACGAAACTGCCCGAACTTGAGGAGAGAGCCATGAACAAGTCAGTCCTCGGCACCGCTGTGGCCGCCGTCGTGCTCGCCGTCCTGGCCAAAGGGGTCCTGCCCGACGTTCAGCGCTATCTGCGCATGCGGAGGATGTGAGTACGCGCATGCGGAGGATGTGAGTACACGCCTGCAGCGGATGTGAGTACGCGCATGCAGTGGATGTGAGTACGCGCATGCGGCTGAGGTGAGTTCCCGCGTGTGGAAGCCGTGAGCCCCCCTCGGACCGCGGCTGCACCGAACGGCGTACGCGACCCGGCCGGACGGCGAGCCCCGCCTCCCGCCCACCGTGGGACCCCTGTAATGGGCAGAGCGGAGTGCCGCACGGAGACCTGCCTGCGCAAGGACGGAGACCCGATGCACGAGATGTCCCTCGCGATGGCTGTCGTCGGCCAGGTGCAGGAAGCCGCGGCACGCAACGGCGACGTCAGCGCCGTCACCTCCGTACGACTGCAAGTGGGAGAGCTGGCCGGAGTCGTGCCCGACGCCCTCGCCTTCTGCTTCGAACTAGCCTGCGCCGACACCGTTCTTCAGGGCGCCGAACTCGTCACCGAAACCGTCCCCGGGCGGGCCCGCTGCGCACCCTGCGCGGACGAGTGGGCCGTGGGGATGCCGCCCCGACTGTCCTGCCCGACCTGCGGTGAGCCGACCGCCGAGCTGCTCTCGGGCCGCGAACTCCAGATCGTCAGCGTGCGCTGGGAGGACGGACAGGCCCCCGAACGCACCCGTGAACCGATGTACGAGGAGCACTGAGCCATGTGCCGAGTCGTGGACCTGCAACAAGCGGTACTCGCCAAGAACGACGCGACCGCGCATACGCTGCGCGCCGATCTGACGGCCCGTGGCACCACAGTGATCAACCTGTTGTCCAGCCCCGGAAGCGGGAAGACGGCGCTGCTTGAGCGTGAGTTGCTGCTTGCGCGTGAGCGGGGAGTGCCGGTCGCCGCTCTGACCGCGGACCTCGCCACGGAGAACGACGCCGACCGCCTGGCCCGCTCCGGTGTCCCGGTCAAGCAGGTCCTCACGGACGGCCTGTGCCACCTGGAGGCCGCCATGCTGGGCGGCCACTTGGAGGGCTGGCTGCCGGAGGAGACCCGGCTGCTGTTCGTGGAGAACGTGGGCAACCTGGTCTGCCCCGCCTCCTACGACCTGGGCGAGACTCTGCGGGTCGCCCTCGCGTCCGTCACCGAGGGCGAGGACAAACCCCTCAAGTACCCGACCGCGTTCGGCCTCGCGCACCTGGTGCTCGTCACCAAGGCCGACATCGCCGACGCGGTCCAGTTCGACGAGACGGCGTTCCGCGCCCACGTCGAACAGGTCAACCCCGGCGTGGAGGTCGTCCTGACCTCCGCGCGTCGGGATGAGGGCATGGGGGTGCTTCTCGATCGTGCCCTGGCAGCGGCGGACGGCGCCCCCGTCCACGCACCGGTCATGGCGGCACAGCGGCACGAACACGGTGTGCACGGGCAAGGCGAGCACGGGCAAGGCGAGCACCACCACAACCACCCTCACGACCGCGGTGAGCACCACCCTCACGATCACGATCACGATCACGATCACGGCCACGGTCGCGGCGAGCACGCGCATGCCGGGCAACGCACCTCGGGCGCTTTCGCGACGGCCCCCGGCAGCGCGGCATCCCGGCCGTGAGAACCGTTCCGTCGGACACGGCCGTCGCCGAAGAGGCGCAGCGCCGCCGGGTCACCGTACGAGGAGTCGTGCAGGGCGTCGGATTCCGGCCGTTCCTCTACGGACTCGCCACCGATCTGGATCTGGCCGGACACGTCACCAACACGGGGGACGGCGTCGTCGCGGAGGTCCAGGGAGCGCTGTCCGCCGTCGAGCAGTTCTGCGACGGCATCGCCGCACAAGCACCGTCCGCGGCCCTGGTGGAGTCCGTGGAGCACCAGTTGCTGCCCCTCGCCGACGGCAGCGGATTCACCATCGTCGCCTCGCGCTCGACGGAATCTCCCCGCACGCTGGTCTCCCCGGACATGGCCACCTGCGCCGACTGTCTCCGCGAACTGGCCGATCCGGCCGACCGGCGGCACCGCCACCCCTTCATCACCTGCACACACTGCGGGCCGCGCTTCACCATCGTCACCGGGCTGCCGTACGACCGCGCCCACACGACCATGGCCGGCTTCCCGATGTGCCCCGACTGCGCCCGCGAGTACGCGGATCCGGGCGACCGCCGCTTCCACGCCCAGCCCGTAGCCTGCCCCGCCTGCGGGCCCCGCTTGCGCCTGCTGCTCGCGGCCCCCGGCGGTACGCCCCTCCCGAGCGGTGGGGACGATCCGATCGCCGAAGCGCGCGCACTCCTGGCCGAAGGCGCCGTCCTCGCCGTCAAGGGACTCGGCGGCTACCACCTCGCCTGCGACGCCACGCACGCCGGAGCAGTGGCCGCCCTGCGCCGCCGCAAGGCGCGCGGCGACAAGCCGTTCGCGCTGATGGCCCGGAACATCGCCGACGTCGAACACCTCGTGCACATCGGCCCGGAGGAACGTGACCTGCTCACCGGCTCCGTGCGGCCGATCGTCCTGCTGCGCCGACGAACCCCCGCACCAACGGCGACCGGCGTGCCCGTGCCGTCGGACGCCGTCGCCCCGGGCAGCCCCGACCTCGGTGTCATGCTCCCGTACACCCCCCTGCACCACCTGCTGCTCGGCCTGCCGGGCGACCCCGCAGGGCCAGGGCTCCTCGTGATGACCAGCGGGAACACCTCCGGGGAACCGATCGTCACGGACGACGCGGAGGCCCTGGAGCGCCTCGCTCACCTCGCCGACGCGTGGCTCACGCACGACCGGCCGATCCAGGTGCCGTGCGACGACTCCGTGCTCCGGGTGTGCGACGGGGAGCGGGTGACGGTACGCCGGGCCCGCGGATACGCCCCGCTGCCCGTCACCCTGCCGGTGCCGGTACGGCCCACGCTCGCCGTCGGGGGCGACCTCAAGAACGCGTTCTGCCTGGCCGACGAGCGCAAAGCCTGGCTGTCCGCGCACATCGGGGACATGGACGACCTCGCCACCCAGCTGGCCTTCGAGCGCGCCGAACGGCAACTGGAGTCCATCACCGGCGTACGACCCGAGCTCCTGGCCTCCGACCGGCATCCCGGCTACCGTTCCGGACGCTGGGCCGAGCGGCACGCGGACGGTCGGCCGGTGGTCCGGGTCCAGCACCATCACGCGCATGTCGCCGCCGTGCTGGCCGAGCACGGTCTCGACGACGGTCGGACGGTCATCGGCGTCGCCTTCGACGGCACCGGCTACGGCGACGACGGGGCCGTGTGGGGCGGCGAGATCCTGCTCGCGGACTACGCCGGATACGAGAGGTTCGCCCACCTCGGCTACGTACCGCTGCCGGGCGGCGACGCCGCCGTGAGCCGGCCCTACCGGATGGCCCTCGCCCATCTGCACGCGGCAGGCCTCGCCTGGACGGACGACCTGCCCTGCGTCGCCGCCTGCCCGCCGGACGAACGACGCGTGCTGGCACGGCAGTTGGCGCGCGGTCTGAACTGTGTGCCCACGTCCAGCATGGGCCGACTGTTCGACGCCGTGTCCTCCTTGGCGGGCGTGTGCCACCGGGCCGGGTACGAGGCGCAGGCCGCCATCGAGCTGGAAGCGGCAGCGCGGGCCGCGCACGTCGAGACGCACGGCAGGGGCTACGCCTTCGCGATGCGCACTCCGGCGTCCGCGTCCACGCCCGTGCCGTTGACCGCCGACGCCGCACCCGTTCTGGCGGCGGTGGCCGACGACGTACGCGCGGGCACACCGGCCGGTGTGGTCGCCGCACGCTTCCACCACGCCGTCGCCGGACTCGTCCGTACCGCCTGCGTGCTGGCACGCGAGCGGCACGCGCTCAGCACCGTCGTCCTGACGGGCGGGGTGTTCGCCAACGTCCTGCTCTCCTCGGCCTGCGCCGAGGGGCTGCGGAAGGACGGCTTCACCGTGCTGCGCCCGCGCGAAGTCCCGCCGAACGACGGGGGCCTGGCGCTGGGGCAGCTGATGGTCGCGGGGCGCGCGTCGGACGGATGACGGCGTGACAGCGCAGCGGCGAACCGGAACAGACCACCACAGCGAGGAGAACCCATGTGCCTGGCGGTACCGGGGAGAGTCACCGAGATCGAGGAGCGCGACGGCACCAGGATGGCCACCGTCGACTTCGGGGGTGTGGTCAAGGAGGTGTGCCTGGAGTATCTGCCGGATCTCCAGGTCGGTGAATACGCCATCGTCCATGTCGGATTCGCGCTCCAGCGACTCGACGAGGAGGCGGCCAAGCAGACCTTGGAACTCTTTGCCGAACTGGGCCTGCTCCAGGAGGAGTTCGGGGATCCGTGGGAGTCGGCCGCGGAGGCCGGAGGAGCTCCGTGGGACGAGAGCAGCCGGGCTCCGAAGGGGGCGCAGCAGTGAAGTACATCGACGAGTTCCAGGATCCGGAGCTGGCCAGGCGCCTGCTCGACGACATCCACACCACCGTGACCAGGCCGTGGGCGCTCATGGAGGTCTGCGGCGGTCAGACACACAGCATCATCCGGCACGGCATCGATCAACTCCTCCCCGAACAACTGGAGTTGATCCACGGTCCCGGATGCCCCGTCTGCGTCACGCCGTTGGAAGTCATCGACAAGGCACTGGAGATCGCTTCCCGTCCCGGCGTGATCTTCTGTTCGTTCGGCGACATGCTGCGAGTCCCCGGTACCGGCCGCGACCTCTTCCAGGTCCGCGGTGAAGGCGGCGACGTACGGGTGGTGTACTCCCCGCTCGACGCGCTGCGCATCGCCCAGCAGAACCCGGACCGCGAAGTCGTGTTCTTCGGCATCGGCTTCGAAACCACCGCCCCACCCAACGCCATGACGGTCCATCAGGCGAGCAGACTCGGCCTCACGAACTTCAGCATGCTGGTGTCGCACGTCCGTGTCCCCCCGGCCATCGAGGCGATCATGCAGTCCCCGTCCTGCCGGGTTCAGGGCTTCCTCGCCGCGGGACACGTGTGCAGCGTGATGGGCATCGGCGAATACCCCGGCCTCGCCGACCGGTACCGCGTCCCGATCGTCGTCACCGGCTTTGAACCGCTGGACATCCTGGAAGGCGTACGACGGACCGTGCGCCAGCTGGAACGCGGCGAGCACACCGTGGAAAACGCCTACCCGCGCGCGGTGCGGGCCGAGGGCAACCAGGCGGCCCGGGCCATGCTGGCGGACGTCTTCGAGGTCACCGACCGGGCCTGGCGCGGCATCGGCGTCATCCCCGACAGCGGCTGGCGCCTGTCCGCCCGCTACCGCGACTACGACGCCGAGCACCGCTTCTCGGTGACCGGCATCGACACCCGCGAACCCGCGGAGTGCCGCAGCGGCGAGGTGCTGCAAGGGCTGCTGAAGCCGAACCAGTGCGAGATGTTCGGCACCACCTGCACCCCGCGCAACCCCCTCGGAGCCACGATGGTCTCCAGTGAGGGCGCGTGCGCCGCCTACTACCTCTACCGCCGCCTCGACCTCACCGCCGCGCCCCTGGAGGCGAGCCCCGTTGTCTGAGACCACCCAACTCCTGCCCGGGACCACCGAACCCGTCAGGCCCGACCCCGCAGCGTGGACCTGCCCGGCCCCCCTGCGCGACTATCCCCGGATCGTGATGGGGCACGGCGGGGGCGGCGCGCTCTCCGCCGAACTGGTCGAGCACATCTTCGCTCCCGCCTTCGGCGGGGAGACACTCGCGCAACTGGGCGACTCCGCGGCCGTCACCCTGGCCGGCGCCAGGCTTGCCTTCTCCACCGACTCCTACGTGGTGCGCCCGCTGTTCTTCCCCGGCGGCAGCATCGGTGACCTCGCGGTCAACGGAACCGTCAACGACCTCGCCATGAGAGGTGCAAGGGCCGCCTACCTCTCCTGCGGGTTCATCCTGGAGGAGGGCGTCGAGATGTCCGTCGTCGCCCGGGTCGCCGAGGCGCTCGGCGCGGCGGCACGGGCGGCGGGTGTGGAGGTGGCCACGGGGGACACCAAGGTCGTCGAGAGCGGCCACGGGGACGGCGTCTTCCTCAACACCGCGGGGATCGGCCTCATCCCGCCGGGCGTCGACCTCCGCCCGCAGCGTGTCGTCCCCGGCGATGTGGTGGTCGTCAGCGGTGACATCGGCGTCCATGGGGTCGCGATCATGAGTGTGCGTGAGGGCCTGGAGTTCGGTGTGGAGATCGAAAGCGACTGCGCGGCCCTCGGTGAACTGGTCGACGCCATGCTCGCGGTGACACCGGACCTGCACGTGCTGCGTGACCCCACCCGGGGCGGTCTCGCCGCCGCGCTCAACGAGATCGCGACCGCCTCCGGTACCGGGATCGTCATCCAGGAACGTGCCGTGCCCGTGCCGCCCGGCGTCGCCAACGCCTGCGCGATCCTCGGCCTCGACCCCATGTACGTCGCCAACGAGGGCAAGCTCGTCGCGTTCGTGCCCCGCGAGCACGCCGACGCCGTACTCGGCGCGATGCGATCTCATCGCCTGGGCGCGAACGCCGCAGTGATCGGGGAGGTCGTGGCGGACCACCCGACCATGGTCGTGGCCCGCACGGGCCTTGGCGGCACGCGCGTCGTCGACCTTCCGATCGGGGAGCAGCTGCCGCGGATCTGCTGAGAACCCCTCGCCATGGCAACGTCGAAGGCGCTCTCGCTGGTCGCGTGGTGAGCTTCACGGAAAGCACTGAGCCACAACGGGCCTTCGACGGCGCCGATCCGGCTGTGAGGTCGCACCCCACAGCCGGATCGGCGCCTTCGCGGCGAAGTCCGCACGCGCGGCGGGTCGCGGAGTCGGCGCTCACCGGCCCCCACCTCGCCCGTGCCTCCGGGGCGCACCTGCTCGCCGTGACGACCCGCGGCGACAGCGCGCTCGTCGGCCTCGCGAACGCCGTGATCGAGGTGCCGAGGGCCGGGGCGAACCAGTTGGGCGGCTCGCTGTTCGAGCAGAGAGCACTGCTGCTGCTCGATGTAAAGGCGGCTCATTTCACGTCGCCGCGCCATCGGCTGTGCCGGTCACCTCGCGTACGGGCGTGTCCGCGATTGCCGGGCGTGCTGGAACGGAGGCCGTCCGGCGTGGACCGTGAGAAACGCCGGGGCATCGGGACACGGGGGCGCTTCTCTGCCCACCAATTCAATGGGTCCACTGATCAGCGACCCGGCACGGTCGAGATCTGCCGCATGAGGCTGAGCATGTCCGGAGCCACCCACTCCTCGGCGATCTTGGCGCCCTCGAAGCGGTAGATCTCGATACTCCGGAAGCTGACCTCCCGGTTCGTGGCAGGCACGCCCTGGAAGTCACCGCGGTGCGTGCCACGGAACCCGGCCCGTACCACGATCTTGTCGCCGACGCCGAACATGTCCTCGACGGTGATCCGGAGGTCCGGGAAGGCGTCCAGCATGGCCTGGGTCCCGGACCGCCAGATCTCACGGCCGTGCAGCGGTTCAGGCACCGCAGGGACGTTGGCGATGAAGTTCTCCGTCAGCATTTCGACGCTCGCGTCGAGGTCGCCGCGCTCGACCGACGCGTAGGCCGCACGCAGCAGAGCCATGTTCTCGGCGGTGCCATCGACAGTCTCGGTTCCCATTCCGGTACCCCTCTCTCGGCGTCCATCGAGCTGAGCCCGAATCGCCCTGACGAGCGAGGTACGGGCCGTCGATCCGTAGAGCCACCAGTAGAGAGCCTGCCGCTGCGTCAAGGTCAAGCCGCACAGGTCAGACTGCGCCTGCCGGACAGCCTCTCCTCTGTGAGGCCGTCACGTGTCGTCCGCGACGCAGAACTCGTTACCTTCCGGGTCCTGCAGCACGGTCCACGTCAGGCCGGGTGCCGACTGCTCTGCGAGCACGGTCGCCCCGAGCCCGACCAGGCGGCCGACCTCCGCCTGTCGGCTCTCTGTATGGAAATCGACATGGACCCGGTTCTTGCCCTGCTTCGGCTCGGGCACCCGCTGGAACCCGAGCACCGGTGGCACTGAGCCGACGATGACGAACTCACCACCGAAGTCATGGGCGATGTCGGTACCCAAGGCCTCGGCCCACCACTCGGCGAGTACGCGAGGCTCGGCGCAATCGACGGTAATCATCTTCGCGTTCAGTGACATACGGCACACAGTAACTCCGTGCTACCCGTCCCATGCCTGTGCCTCTGCCCAGTTCAGAACTAGGCTGTGTCGTTCGGTTTTGCGACGGATGGGCGACGGATGGCCGAGCGGAGCAGGGTCCGCCTGCCGGACGACGTGGTGTGGGACGGCTAGGCGATCGCATCGACCACCTCTCGGTGATCCCGCCACCGGCCGTCGTGGCGACGTTGCTGCTCGGCGCGAACGACGATCGGTCTGGCACCGTGGCCCCCCTGCGCCTCGCCGGGGCGCGTATCACCGCAGCTCTCTCGTACTCGTCAACGCTCGTATGGCTGGGAATCTGCGTCCTGGAAGGCGGCGTGTTCGGCCAGCGGCTCACCACACAAGGCGGGCTGCGGCTGCCCGGCGCGCAGTGGCTCAGCGGCCTGTTTCTGCAAGGCGCACGGCTGGAGAACACCGGCGGCACCCCAGTGTGTGGGGACACCTGCTCGACCTGACCGTGGGCTACGGCTACCGGCCATGGCTGGCAGGCCTCTGGCTCCTGGTATTGACCTTGCTGATGTGGGGAGACCGTCGGCCTCGCCCCGCCCTGTGTGCCGGTTGGTGCGCGAAGTCCACCGCTTCGGGCGGGCCGTTGTGCGGAGCGGCACGGCTCAGCCGCGCGTCTGGACCTCGCCCAGGAACCAGCCGTTCACTTCCGCCAGCCCGAGCCGGAACAGGCCCCCGTGTTCGGGAAACGTCGCACCGACACCGATGACTTTTCCGCCGTTGAGGTGGATGTAGCCGCCCTCGTACTCGGTCTGATTCCCCTCTCGCAAGAAATCGGCGGAGAGGGAGCTGGCACGGCTCTCGGATCCGTCGAGCTGATCCGCGATGTGCTTCGCCCAGACCGAGTGCGGCACCACCTCACCGGTGATGGTGGTGCCCTGTACGACCAGAGTGATGGGCAGGGCCAGGCCCTCCCTTTCCACGCGGTCGGTCAACCTCTTCAGCAACGGATCCACAGTGCTCATGGCTGGACAGTAACGTCCCCACCCGCAGTGCTGAACGCTCCGCTGCGTTGCGGGTCACCAGGCCAGGGCTTGGGCTCGCCTCAGGGCAAGTGTGAGCCCAAGCCGTTGACCTGCAGGTCTGCCGCCTTGGCGGATGACTGCTGTCGAAGACGTCCCACAGACGATGAACAACTGTCAGCTTTGCATGGACACTTCACGGAGTCCGGCCTAGCTTCTGCCGCATGCCACGGACCCGTAGCACCTCCGGTAGCTCCTTCCGTCGAGCACTTGCTCCGGCCGCTCTGCTCGCCGCCCTCGTGACACTCGTAGCCCTCGCGCCCCTGACCCCGGCCCACGCGGAGGAGATCCCGAAGGCGCCGGGGCACCGGCTCGTGGACGACTACGCGGGTGCGCCCGCCGCCGCCGACCCGCTGCCCGGCGAGGCGCCGCCGCAGCACCCGTATCTCGCGCCCAACGGCCGCAGCGGGATGCACGCGGACGCGGCCGGCAGCGGCACGTACCCGTGGGACGGGCCGCTCGGTGAACGGCCCGTCGCGGACAGCGAGAAGATGGCCGCGCTCGGCGGGGAGTGCGCGACGGTCACGTTCGACTCGGCGGGCCGCATCGTCACGGTGTGCGGCACCTTCAAGGGCTTCCTCGTCAAACTCCTCGACCCGAAGTCGCTGGACACGCTCGCCGAGTACGCGCTGCCGCAGCGCCCGTCGACCGTCGAGGCCATCACCCGGCTCGACTTCTCCCGGATCTTCAAGGACACCTCGGGCGGCGCCTACTCCTACCTCGACGACCGGGACCGGCTCGTCCTCGCCGACTCGCGGCAGCACGTGATCCGCCTCGCGCACCGCCAACAGGCCGACGGCAGCTGGGAGTTCGAGGTCGAGTCCGACTGGGACCTGACCGCGCACGTGCCGCACGACTGCGTGACCTGGACCAACCTCTACCCGAGCGGCGAGTGCGACCCGGTGACGTCCGTGATGCCCGACTGGGAGGGCCGCATCTGGTGGGTCACCCGGCAGGGCCGCATCGGCACGGTCGACCCGGACACCGGCGCGGTGCGCTCGATCCGGCTGGCGGGGGAGGAGATCCAGAACTCCTTCTCCGTCGCCGAGGACGGCGTGTCCATCGTCAGCGACCACGCCCTCTACAGCTTCCGCGCCACCGCCGACGGCACCCCGCGCCAGGTCTGGCGGCAGACGTACGACCGGGGCACCGGCACCAAGCCCGGCTCGGTCAACCAGGGTTCGGGCACCACACCCGACCTGTTCGGCGCGCACGGCGAGCGGTACGCGGCCATCACCGACAACGCCGACGATCGCATGAACGTCCTCGTCTACCGCCGGGGCGCCGACGTACCCGACGAACGGCGGCTCGTCTGCAAGGTCCCCGTCTTCGGCTCCGGCGCGTCCACCACCGACAATTCCCTGATCAGCTGGGGCAACAGCCTGGTCGTGGAGAACAACTACGGCTACGAGAACGTCACTTCGTTGACCTTCGGCCGCAGTGTCGTCGGCGGGGCCACCCGGATCGACGTACGCCCCGACGGCAGCGGCTGCGACACCGTGTGGGAGAGCGACGTCCGCTCCCCGTCCACGGTGCCGAAGCTCTCCACCACGGCCGGGCTCCTCTACTTCTACGAGAAGGACCCGAACCGCCTCGGCATCGACGCCTGGTACCTGACCGCCGTCGACTTCCGCACCGGCGAGCGCCGCTGGAAGCAACTCGTCGGCACGGGAGCCTTCTACGACAACAACTGGGCGCCTGTCACACTCGGCCCGGACGGCACCGCGTACGTGGGGGTCTTCAACGGGCTGGCCGCCGTACGGGACGCGGGCGCCGGGAG
>NZ_JASCIS010000070.1 GCF_029968015.1 Streptomyces luteolus | reverse complement strand
ACCCCCCCGCGACACCGGCACAGCAGGCACTGCTCGCCATCGCCACGGTGGCGGCGAACTGCAGCTCACCGCTCAGCTCATCTGGGGTGAAGTAGCGAACCCAGTTAAAGAAGGCCCTCTGTCTCTCGGCCTCGAAGATCTCGTACTTGTCCAGCGACACGTACTCGCGCTCGTAGCGGTAGGTGTTGTGGAAGCCGAAGTAGGCCAGCGGACCTTGCGAAGCGCGGCGAACATCGCCTGGTGGATCGGCCGGTAGAAGTGATCCGGTGCGAGCCAGTCCAGGTCCGAGAGCTGGTTCGGGTCGAGGAGTACGGAGCCGAGGACCGCCTGCTCGGCGCTCAGAAGTGGGTTCATCGCCGGCCCGCCGGATCGAAGCCGGAGGGCTCGCTCTGCCGGGTGCGGAGGTCGTGGATTGCGCGGTCGGCAGCGGCCATCGCCTGGGCGAAGTCGTCCAGCCCGGTGGTGAACGCGGGATCGGCTGCGGGGATCGAGCCTGCCCTGCCGACCAGCCACCACTGGCCGTCGTGCAGAACAACCGGCGAGCGTGGCAGCCGCCTGGGACGCGGCGTGGGCGCGCTCATGCCGACAGTCCGAGGTCGTCGCGCCCGATGGTCTTCGCGCGGGCCCGCTCGGTGATCGCCTTCGTGGCGCGGGCGGAGGCCGGCCCGACCACCTTGGCGGAGGGCTCCTTGTACCAGGGCTTGAGGTTGAGCATGGCGACTCGGATGCCGGTGGCCAGCAGCAGCACCTTCCCCTTGGGCAGGGCACGGATCGCGTCGGGTGGCAGAATCCGCTCGGTGCGCATGCTCACCGAGGTGGACTTGCCGCTCTCGCTCGTGGACACCGAAGTCGTCTGGACATCGTGGTCGCCGACCTGCCTGCTGAGGCGGTCGGCGAAGTCCGTGTCGTCGATACCCGAACCGATGATCTTGACGGTGGCGGCCGAGTACAGAGCGTCCATGCCCGCCTCGCCCCAACACCGCTGGCCCTGCCGGTAGGACTGCAGGATCGTCATGGGGATGACGCCCCGGCTGCCCAAGTGGCTGTAGAGGTCCGGGAGATCCGAGATGCGGCACACGTTGGCGGCTTCGTCGAGGACGCACAGGGCGGGCGGATCGAGCCGCCCGCCGGAGCGCTCGGCGACTATCACGGCCGCCCGCATCACGGCGTCGGCCGCAGCAGCGATGATCGCGCTCGCGCTGCCGCCCCCGTCCTTGCTGAGCAGGTACAGGGTGTCGCGGGAGCTGGCGAAGTCGAAGGGCTTGAACTCGGCGAGGTCTTCGTTCGGCGTGACCCATGCGGCGACGTCCGAGTCGAGCAGGCAGCTCGCGTACTGCCTTGCCGTCTCGAAGATGCCGTCGCGGGTCTCGGTCGCGCCGGAGACAGTGCCCTGGAGCTGGGCGGCGACCGCGTTGTGTCCGGCATCGGTCAGCAGGTCCACCGGAGTGCGGTCAGCCGGAGTGGCGAGCCAGGCCAGGACATCGGTTGCGGATCTGGTCGGCCCGTTCGGGGATGGCATGGCTGATGCCGCGCTGCCGGAGCCAGGTGCGGATGGCCTTCGAGCTGTAGCCCTTGTCGCCCAGGACGCGGTCGGGCCGGACCCGCGGCCGTCCGGGACCGATCCGGGGAACCCGTATCGCCTCCATCACGGCGGTGAACTGGGTGCAGTCGTTGGTGTTGCCACTCGTGACAGTGAAGGAGAGCGGGCGGCCCAGGGCGTCGCACGCCAGGTGGATCTTGCTGGTCAGGCCGCCCCGGGACCGTCCGAGTGCTGGCCTGCGGAACCCCCTTTTCGGGCCCCGGCAGCGTGCTGGTGGGCGCGGACCACGGTGGAGTCGACCGACACGAGCCAGTCGATGTCGCCGGCCGCGTCCGCCCCCGCCTGGGCGGCCCGGAGCATTCGCTCGAACGTGCCGTCCAGGGCCCACCTGCGGAAACGGGTATGCAGCGTGGCCCACGGACCGTATCGCTCAGGCACATCCCGCCAAGCCGTCCCGGTGCGGAACTTCCACACGATCCCGTTGAGCACGGTGCGGTCGTCCAACCGCTTCCTGCCCCGCAACGACTCAGGCAGCAGCGGCCGGACGAACTCCCACTCGGCATCGGACAGTTCATGTCGGCGTATCACCGGACCATGATCCACCATCCAAGATCATTTGAAGACACCCCCTAGGCGGTCATGCGGGCGTCGGTGTCGAACAGCTCGCGCTCCGCCGGGTGCAGGATGTGCTGCGTGATGAAGGAGTGACCGGCGACCTTCCACAGACCCCTGCCCTTGGTCAGGGCGGACACTGCCTGGGTTTCGACGCCGGTCAGGCCGAGCAGCGACGCGGCGGCAGAGAGTTGGTCGGGCTCCTGGCGGTAGATGATGCGGGTGGAGCAGTCGGCCAGGAGGCCTTCGGCGAGCACCCGGCCGCGCGAGCCGGCATCGCCAGCCGAGAGCAGGTCCGACAAACGGTGGATGACCATGAGGTTCGCGATGCCGAGGCCACGGCTGAGCTTCCACTGCGACTGCATCCGTTCCAGCAGGCCGACGTGCCTCATCAGCCGCCACGCCTCGTCGTAGATCACCCAGCGTCGCCCGCCCTCGGGGTCTGCGAGGGCGGATTCCATCCATGCGCTCGCGCAGGTCATCGCGAGGACCAGCGCGGTGTCGTCGCCGGAGCTGCCGAGGCGGGAGAGGTCGATGGACAGGATCGGCGTGGTCGGGTCGAAGGCCACCGTCGAAGGGGCGTCGAACATGCCGCTGAGGTCGCCGTGCACCAGCCGGCGCAGGGCGTGCGCGAGGTCCTGAGCGGCGGGCCCCAGGCGCCCCGGCCTGGTGGCCGAGGGCCCGATCGAGGCGCTCGGGCGCGCCGAGGGCGTGTGCGATCTCGCCGAGCAGCGGCACCGTGCCACGGGCGGCAGCCTCGGCGACGACCAGGTCGAGGGCGAGGTCCAGGGCGGTGTGCTCCATCGGCTGGAGGTCGCGCTTCAGCACGGTGCGCGCCAAGCTGGCCAGGAGGAGCAGGGGGCGCTTCCGGACCTCGGTCGCCCAGTCGTCCTCGCTGACGGAGGAGGGCCGGGCCGGGGCGTCCAGCGGGTTTAGCCGCCCCGGGAGGCCGGGGCCCAGCGCGATGCTGTAGCCGCCGAGGGCCTGCGCGACGCCGGTCCACTCGCCCTTGGGGTCGCAGGGGATGTAGATCCGGTAGCCGTGGGCGATCGACCGGGTGGCGATGGACTTCGCCAATGCCGACTTGCCCATGCCGATGATCCCTGCGAGGACCGCGTTCGGGTTCGTGAAGCCCTCGATCCGGCCGCTGTTGTACAGGGCGAAGGGGTCGAAGCAGAACGCCGCTTCGGCGTGGACATCACGACCGATGAAGATCCCCTCCGCCCCCAGGCCGCCCTCGGCCACGAAGGGATAGGCCCCGGAAGCCGTGGCGGTGGTCACCGGTGGGCGGGCAGGTTGAGCTTGCCGCCGCGGGCCGAGGCCGGACCGGGACGACCCGACGGCGGATAGGTCGGCCGCAGCTCCGGGTCGACGGCCACTTCGGCGCGGTGCTTGGTCGGCGTTCCGGCGAGACGTGCCTGGCGGCGGGCCTCGGCGAAACCGGCTCGGGCGGCCCTCTGCTCGGCACGTGATGCCTTGTGCGGTACGTAGATAGTAGAGGTGCTGGCGCGCGTGCGGGGCATGAACGTTCTCCAGACGGGGGGTAGGTCAGCGGCGGACGAGGCCGGTGAACGGCGTGTGCAGGTCGGCCGGGGTGGTGCGGCGGCGCACCAGGTGTGCGGTGCGCTGGTGGCGCTGACAGATGGTCAACTCCGGTGCCCCTTCGGGCAGTCCGGCCTTGCACGCCTCCGGTTCGGGCAGCTCGCCGGAGTACGGCCGGGGCGCCGAGTGGTAGGCGGCGTGGACGTGTTCGGCGGCCTGCCAGATGCGGGTTCGGGCTGCGCGGAGCTGGTCGCCCTCGGCCGGAACGAGCTGCCCGGAGCGGGCGGCGTGGGCGTCCAGCAGGCCGTACAACGAGACGAGGTGGGCGTGCAGAGCGTCCAACTCGGCGCGGGCGGCGACCAGCGGACCGCCGGGGATGTTGAGCGCGCGGTGGAAGTCGAGCGCGGCGGTGGCGAAGGGCACGAAGTCCTGCGCGGTCGGGTTGGCGGTGCGGGACATGAGGGCTCTTTCGAAGAGAGGGAACGCCGAGCCAACGTCAGACGGCGAGCGCGAGCGGCATGGCGGCGGCTGTGAACGCTTCGGCCTGCTGCCAGGTCAGCGGCCGTACGTCGAGCTGGGCGCCGACGGCGGCGGTCTCCACAACCGCGCAGGCGGCCCGGAGTTCTTCCTCGGAGTCGGCCGAGACGGTTAGCAGCCCCGTCAGGGCGACATCGGCGTGGCCCGCGATGAGCTGACGCTCGCGGGACTTGATGTCCTGGTACTCGATCGAGTCCGCCTCGGAGTCGACCTGGCCGCGTCGGGCACGCTCGGCGGCATCGGCGATCACGCTGGCCTTCTTGCGCTGGACATCGCGCAGTGCGGCGTCCAGTCCCTTCGGCTCGTAGGAGAGCGACAGCGTGCGACGGACCCCGCCGGTGAACAGGAGCTGGTGCAGGAAGCCGGCCGAGGTCTCGGTCCGGGGCCAGTTCTCCACCCAATACGTGGCGTGGACGGCCGAGTCGGTCGCGATGTGGTCCGCCTTCTCGATGACCACGACCGGTCCGGCGGCGGCGGGCTCGGCCTCGGGACGACCGGCGGTCGCCCACCGGTCCAGTGTCGCGAGGGCCTTGGGGTCGTAGGCGGTGCGCACGACGGCGGCGATCTCGCGGGCGGCGAGCCAGACGGTGGGGTTGAGCCCGGCGGTCCGCGCGGCCTGATCGAAGGTGGAGGTCAGCTGCGCCAGGACGCTGAAGGACCCGGTCAGACCGCCGCCAGCCTGGTTGATCAGCCGTCGCGCCGCCTTGGTGTCCAGCGACACCGCGACGTACGCCTCGTGCGGGGCCGCCGCCGGGCCCGCGCTCTGGATCAGCTCGCTGTAGATCGCGCCAGCCATGGGGGTGTGAGGCTGGCCGTGCTCTTCCCAGTAGCGGCGCAGGGCGTCGCCGGAGTCCGGGACGGTGCGCTCGATCACCTGGATGCGGGCGATCTGCCCGGCGCGGGCGAGCGCGGCCAGCGCCCGTCCCCAGCCGCTGACGTTGGCCTGCTGGGTGCCCGGGTCGAGCAGCGCGTAGGCGCGGGAGGAAGCCTTGACCACGGCCGTCAGCGTGCCGCTGTGCGGATTGTGGACCGCACCGTAGCGGCCATCGGGCGCGGTGAACACGCGCAGGCTGGCTGCGGTGCCGGGAAGGTGGAGGAGCCCTTCGCGGGTCGGTCGGCGGGAGGGCCGGGTGAGCCAGACGAGCTGGCCTCGCATCCGGCGCAGAACGTATCGGGTGACGGTCGGAGCCCAGTCCGCCAGGGCACGGCCCCGGTGGCGGACGAAGACAAGGAGGGCGATCGCGGCCCACAGCGGGATGAGCTGAAGAGCGCCGACCACGCCGCGGGTGAGGACCACGGCGAGAAGGAGAAGGCCGGTGAGGCCGGCGACGATCAGTTGCGGGGCGGTCAGTCCGAGCAGAATGCCGCGCCTGCTGCGGTGGGGGAACTTCACGGTGGCCGTGGTGGCTTCGGCCTGGTGCTTGCCGGACATGCTGGTTCCAGACGGTGGGAGCGGGCGGAAGGCGGGGCGCGCGGCGCTCTTCTGGAAGTCATGGCGAACTCCTCTACTAGATCGGCGAGTTGGGTGGCGGGCCGTGGAGTACGGCCCGCCCCGGCTGTGGTGTGTCAGGGGCCCGACGGCGTCGAAAGACCCGGTGGCTTACCGTCCGGTGGGAGACGGCGGCGCGGTGCCCGTATACGTCATGCCGCCGCCAGGTGGCGACGTGCCGACGTGCCGATCGGAGCTGCCGGTAACACCTTGGACGTGCACCTCGGAACCGTCCTCGCCGGGACGCGTGATGAGCGGTGGGATCCCGGGTCGCTGGATCAGGGCTCGGCCCTTGTCGCCGGTGGCGTTCGGGTTCTCGCCGTACCGGAAGCGGGTCTGCTGCTTGGGCGGGCCGGCGTCGATTCCCTCCTTGCTGAGGTTGCCGCCGGAGGGGTTGATGCCGGAGGCGACGCCGTCGGTGCCTGCACCGGGGACCTTGTTGGGCCCCTGGGGGGCGGGGGTTCCGGTCTTGGCCTGCATCGCCAGGGTGCCCGCAGTCTTCGCCGCTCCGGCGGCTACCGCCATGCCGGCGACGCTGGTGCGGTGCAGGTCGTCGTGGCCGCCGCCGTCGCTGGCCCAGTGGACGAATTTGTACGTCGCGTAGGGGCAGAGCAATACGAGGACCATCACGACGATGCCCGCCATCGCGTCGGACAGGGCACCCATCCCGTCGCTGGTGTCGGTCTTGCCCATGGCGGAGACGCCGATGAGGAAGACGACGGTCATCAGGAGCTTGGAGACGATCAAGGTGGCGGTGGCCTCGATCCAGCTGCGCCGCCACCGCTTGGCAACCTCCCAGCCACCACCGGCCCCGGCGAACACGGCGAGGGCGACTATGATGAGCACGCCGACCTTGCGGGCGACCATGACGCCCCAGTAGAGGAAGGCACCGATGGCACATCCCACGGCGACCAGGGCTGGGATGGCCCAGCCGAGGCCGTACATGGCCCCCAGTTGATTGACCTTGATCACGCGGCGGATCGCGTCGTCGACGGAGGTGTTGGCCGCTTGGAACAGGCCGTCGGACAGGGCGTCGACCACCGTGATAGCCACGGTGGTGAAGGCGATGGCGGAGAAGCTGAACAGAACGCCGGTCATGGTCCCGAACGCCGCCTGAGCAAGGGCGCGTTCATTGCGTCGCCAGGCCGCGAACATGAGCTGGATACAGAAGATGCCGACGGTCAGGGCGAGCCCGATGGGCAGCAGCAGCTCGTAGTTGTCCCGGAACCATCCGGCGTTGAGGTCGATGGCGGTCGTCTTGTTGACGGCCTTGGCGGCGAGATCGGCCGCGCTGGCCGCCAGCTCGCCCGCCGACTTGGCGATCCACGCGCCGATGCCGTCGGTGACGGCCCCGGCGGGGTTGGTGGCGAAGTCGACTGCGCCGCACACCTTGTCCATCATGGGGAAGTCGCAGACTCCCATGGTGCTACCTCCTTTCTCGGACGGGGGTCAGAGCGCGACGGACGGCATGACGCCGACCAGAGCGCAGGGATGGTTGGGCCGGCACTGGACCGCGAGGGTGGTGGAACGGCTCTCAGCGCCGCCGTCGGGCGAGCCCTTCCAGGCGATCGACTGCTTGCCGGAGACCGTGACGGCGTAGACGTACGCCTGCGTGATCGCCCCGGGGTCCTCCTGAAGGGCCTGGGTGAAGGCGTTCGGGAAGTGCCCTTCGTGCACCTTGGCGGTGGCGGACTGGTCGTTGGCGGCCATCTCCTTCCACAGCACGCGTGATGGGACGACCTTGTCGACCGACGCCGTGTCGGCGTACTTCGCCTCCTTGGTCAACCAGCCGTGCAGGGCCTTACGCAGCTCGGCCCGCGAGTACGCACGGGTGTCGTAGGACCACAGCGCTGCCGCTGCTGCCTTCCCGTACGCGATCGGGTTGTGGGTCTTCGGCTGGGTCGGGAGGTCACGAGGGCCGGTGCGCGGAGCGGGAGGCCCGGAGGGCGACGCGGATGGGGAGGCAGCGGTGGGTGAACTCGACGGTGGAGCAGAGGCGTTGGCGGGGCTCCTGCCGTCGCGGGTGAGGTACGCGGCCAGGCCGGCGAGGGCGACGAGCACCACCAGGACGGTGGTGCCGAGCAGCGCCCGGCGGCGCACGCGAGATGCGCCGCCGGGGTGGGTGGAGTGCGGAGCCATCAGTGGACCTGCGTCCCGAGCGTGCTGAAGAAGGCCACCACGCCGTTCGCTGCACCCAGCAGAAGGGCTGCACCGGCGCTTACCAGCACGCCCTTCTTGCCGTTCGCCTCCGCCTGGTGGCCGCCGGAGTGGTGGCCCCAGGCCCATACGCCAGCGCTGATGGCGAGGGCCCCGACCACGGCGATGAGGCCGAAGAGGTTGATGGAGCCCATCACCGGCTTGAGGACGGACAGGCCCGGCAGACCGCCCTCGTTCGGCCTGATCCCGGGGTCGTAGGCGAGCTGTATGACCTGGTCGGCGAGATACATGGGGAACTCCAGTGCGATTTATTGCATGCCAAAGCCCGTTGGGGGCGAAGCGGCGGTGCGAAGAATGAGGGGAGAGGAGGAGCGCGGGTCAGACGACTCGGCGGGCCGCGAGAATCTGCTGCTTCCAGGACGCGAGGGTCGTGATGCGGACCACGTCGCCGGTGCGCGGGGCGTGGACGATCAAGCCCTGCCCGATGGCCATGCCGACGTGCTCGGGTACGGCGGCCGTCCCCTCGGTGAAGAGGAGGTCACCCGGCTGAAGGGCGTCGACCGATACCGCCTTGCCGTCCTTGACCTGCGTGTATGTCGTCCGCGTCAGGGTGACCCCGGCGGCCTTGTACGCCTGCTGCATCAGGGAGGAGCAGTCGCACCGGCCCATGGCGTTCTTGCCGTGGGAGTTCTTGCAGGTTCCGCCCCACTGGTACGGCGTGCCGAGCTGGCCGAGCGCCCACCGGAGGTATCGTCGCCGGCCGTTCGTATGGTGCGGAGCTGCGCTACGGACGGGATGACGCTGCGCTCGGGGTCGTACTGGGGTGGCTTGACGCCGTCGAGGGGGTTGTCGGCGTAGAGGCCGAGCCGGTGAGCGTCGAGCAGGATCGCCTTCAACTTGTCGTAGGCGTTGGACTGGGTGGCAAGGCCTACGCCGTTGCGCTCCATGGTCTGAATGAATCCGTCGACGACCTTGTGGTCGAAGGTGGCCATGCGACGGCTGCCCAGCAGCGGGTAAAGGTGGTGCTCCAGAAGCGAGTTGAGATGTCGGACCGAGGCTTCGGCCAAGTCGCGCTGGCTTGCCTTCCACTCGGTGGTGTACCTAGTGAACTGCATCGTGCCGTACTTCTGAACGCGTTCGGCTTTGCTCTGCTGCTGGGTGTGCGGAGCGGCCTTCTTCGCGTTGTAGATCTCCGTCAAACGCTCGATGGCCAGGTTCTGGGTGGCGAACCCGGATTCCACCGTCTGCTTCCCCGCCGCGTCCCGAAACCTGATCTTGTACAGGTGCGGGCACTTGGACCACCGCGACTCGGCGTGCTCGCAGTCCTTGAAGTACGTACCCATGCCATGGGCCAGTGTCTTGGTTGCCACGTGTGCTGACTCCTCGGATCCCAATGCTGACGAATTGCTGACGCCCGAGGGTCAGTTATGCCCCTGACCTGGGGAGAACCGCTACTTACGTGGTATGTGGTGGTACTTCATCGGGCGCTCGAACGAGGAGATCGCGCAGGCCCGTTCGGACTGGATGGACGGTGATCGCTTCGGTGAAGTGAAGGGCTACAACGGGGCTTCACTACCCGCCCCGGAACTCCCCGCAGTACCGCTGAAACCACGGGGTCGGGTGCGCTGAGCAGGGGTTTCATCATACGCGAGACGAGTTCATGCCCGTGGCGTGAGCCTGCTGGTGCGGTTACGGCACTGCCTGAGGGTGTTAGGGCGGAAGTGCTCGCCGTCCTCTTGGCGCGGGCGGCCCGTTCCCAGCCTTGGAACGGGCCCTTCGGCTGCACGCGATTGCGGTGGCCGGGTCGCGGACCATCTACTCGGTGGGAGCGACGAGGCGGGTGCCCGTCCAGTCGCCGGCCGCGCCCATGCTCGCCTTCTGGCTGAGGCCAGCTGTCGTCGCGGCCTTGCGGATGCCGCCGGGCTCGACGTAGGCCTCTCGTCCGGCTTTCGGAGTCAGCAGCCAGTTGTGCCCGGCGTTGGCCAGGAGGTTCCTCCCGTCAACGAGGGGGTCTCCTGGACGACCTGGCCCGGCTTGAATCCGAGCCGTTCCGCCAGGGTTTCTGCGGTTTGCGCTTGTCCAGCTGTTGCTGACACGTACGGCTCCTTCTCTCCAGTTCATGTCCGGTGGTCCCCGCCCGAAGGACGAGGTGGCACCCCGGACGGGTCGGCGCGATGGGGGTCAAGGAGTCCCGGTGTGGGTCGCTGCTGACGTCAGCAGGTGCTCGGTGCGGTCCTGTTGGCGATGCGGTCTGCGAGCCAGGGCAGGCCTTCGGCGCTGGTGGCCGCGGTCGCGGCGATGTGCCCGGGGACGTGGTTGCTTGAGAACTTCACGGTGGCGCCTCGGCGGCACCAGTCGGCTGCGAGGGTCTTGCCGACCTGTTGGGGGACGACGTCGTCGAGGGCGCTGTGGGAGAGCAGTACGGGTACCGCGGGCTTGCGCTTGCCGAGCTGCTGTTCGGCCACGATCGCGTCCCACGGGGCGCGTTGGAGGCGCTCGGTCAGGGGGCGCCCGTCCACGGTCAGGAAGCGCGAGTTCAGGAACGGATGTTTGGCGAGGGCCTGCGTGGTGCACAAGTTGTCCCGCAGGTCGGTGGTCACGCGCTTGCCGCGGGCGTTCAGGTAGGGGGCGGTGTCGATGCCGTACGACGCGGCGAGGCCGGAGAGGGCGTAGTTGAAGAACGCTCCGTAGGGGGAGCCGTCCATACGGTCGGCCACCTTGTTCATGTCCGCGGGGGGAGCCCCGACGACAGCGCCCTTGATCTTCAGTTCGGGTGCGTAGGTCGGGGCCAGTTCGGCGGCGGACGCCGTCGCGCCGCCGCCCTGGGAATAGCCGTACAGCGCGACCGGGCCCGCGTCCGGGAGACCCACGGCATCCAGACGCTGCGCCGCCCGCACGGAATCCAGTACGGCCCTGCCCTGCGCCTCGCGGTCCATATAGGTGTGCACGCCCGGCGTGCCGAGTCCCTGATAGTCGGTCACCACCACGGCATAGCCCTCATCGAGGAGCTTCTTGATGGGCAGCGCCTCGTACTCGGTGCCTTCGGCCAACTGGCGGGAGGGAGCGCACTTGTCCGCCAGGCCCTGGGTGCCGGGGGCGAAGCCGACGATCGGGCGTTGACCGTACGGGGATGTTCGGGGGTTCAGCACGGTGCCAGTGACGGCGATCGCCTTCCCTGCCCGGTCGGTGGTCCGGTACATGATCCGGTGCACGCTCGCCTTGACCTTGATCGCCTTGAGCGGGTCCAGGTAGAAGACGCCCGGCTCCGAGCTGAGCACGTCGCCATTCGCGGCGGGCAGGCTCGTCGGCCGCTGCGTGCCCAGGTGCTCGGCTGCTGAAGCCTCGCCGGACAGGGGGACGGTGAGCGCAGCGCAGGCTGAGGCGGTGAACGCTGCCACAGCACGCCCGCCCAGGGCACGACGACAAAGCACGAGGTCTCCTCGGTCAGGGAATCAGGAAGATCCACTAACTATCCGAGCCAAGGCACTGTATTGGGCAGATACGCCGAAGTGCCCCATGTATGGACTAAACATCGGTATGGGGATCCCACTCGCTGCCCGCCTCCGCATCGCGGGATTCTCCGGTCAGAGGGAACTGCGCGCCTTCGCTGACACTGCCAGCACCCTCGGCGGTGGAGTTGGCGCCGTGCTACCTGGTCACGGTGTACGCCGGTCTGTCCGCTGGCCCGCCGACGGCACCTTCAACCGGCTGTCGGCCTCGGCCCGGGCGAGGGCCGGGGTGGCCCGGCTGGTCGCACTCGACTCCACGAGGGTTCGCGGCGCTCGCCGTGGCCCTCGCCGCCGGTACGGGTCTGGCTTGCGCGGCGGTGTCCGCGCCCGCTGTCGCCGGGAGTCCCGTTGGGGCCTCCGTAGCCGCCCAGGCCCCCGAGCCGTCGCCCTCCGATTCGGAGTGTCCCGCCGACAAGCCCGAGCAGTGCCCCGCCGGAAGCAAGGACCGCGACGAAGTCGAGGGCCGGCAGGAGCAGGTCGAGAAGGACCAGGCGCAGGCCAAGCAGGACATGGCCGAAGCCAAGGAGCAGGCCACCGAGTGCCCGCCCACCTCGAAGAAGTGCATGGGCGCCCTCACCGGTGACGGCGCCCAGCACAAGGAGGGCATGGCCGAGGCCCGCGAGGAGCTGGACGGTATGCGGCCCGCGCCCTCGGACAACGCGGCCGACGCCGTGGCCGGCTCCTGCGACGCCTTCGCGGCCGACCTGCCGCCCGCCCTCGTCTCCTCCGACCCCAAGGAACTGACCCGCGTCTGCGAGCTGATGGCCCCGTGACCCGTACCAGCACCGCCGCCCGCCGCCTCACCCTCCTGGCCGCCACCGGCCTCATCACCCTCACGTCCCCGGCAGCCCTCGCCGCGCCGAACCCCGGCAAGCCCGCCGCAGCTCGCGCCTTCGACAGCAGCAAGAAGCCTTCACCGCAAAAGAGTTGAGCGCGTACTGCAAGAAGCACGCGGGCGACTGCCGGTTCAAGGTCGACCGCGACAGCTCGTCCGAGTACTTCACCGCCGTCAAGTCCCTCGGCAACGCCGTCGTCAACTGCACCGCCGAGGACATCAAGGTCACCCGCGAGGTCTCCCTCAGCGTGAGCAGTTCGGACAACCTCGGCGGCGAAATCACCGGGCAGCTCAGCGTGGAGGGTCAGCTGGCCGTCAACGGCTCGGTGACGGCCGGGGTCAACGGCGAGGCCGCAGGCACCTTCAAGACGCCCGACCAGTCGAAGGGCCCGAGCCCCGAGGCGAGCGCCAAGGGCAGCGCCAACGGCAGCGGCACGGTAGGCGGTTCGGCCTCGCTGCGCACCGCGTTCCAGGGCGGTTTCAAGCTCTCGTACGCGAAGAACTGGACCACCCAGCAGACGGAGTCGACCTCGTACACGCTCACCGTCAATCCCGGTGACGCGCTCACCTTCGGCGGCAGCGCGGCGATGCAGCGCGTCGCCGGGAGCATCATGACGAGCGGCGGGGCCGGCGCGCACGGCGTCGTGGTCGACGGCCCCTCCAGCGTCAACCACTCCTCGTTCGTGGCCAACACGCACACGGTGCCGGGCACCACGTGCAAGCGCCTGCGCCCGAGCGACGACGGTCCCGAGGACCCGCCTGCCCCGGGCCCTGCCCCCGCCCCGGGCCCCGAGCGATCCCTGCGCGCGGCGAACGCCCCCGGCCTCGTCGAGCTCCCCGGCGGCGGCCTCCCGGCGGGGTCGCACCTGAAGAGCCGCACCGTTCTGCACGGGGGACGCTCATGACCCGTACTCCACAGCCCGGCTCCCGTACCGAACGGCTCGCCGTGCGACCCGGGCGCCTGCGCCGCCCGGCCCTCGTGGCCGTCGGCCTCACCCTCCTGATGGGCGCGGCCGCCCAACTCCCCTCGCCGGCCCTCGCCCAGGCTCCCGCGCCCGTTCCTCTCATCAACGGTGACTTAAGCCTGCCCGCGGTCACCGGAAGGACGCGAGCAAGGTCGCTGTCAGCGGCTGGTCGGTCGGCTCGACCGACGGCGCCGGCACCACGGACGGGGTATGGCGCTACGGACCCGAGCGTCCGGCCACCCCGACGAGAAGGTCGGCGTGATGCTGCGCGGAACCGGCGCCGCCTCGTTCGGGTTCAAGCAGCGTCTGCGCGGGGTCCGACCCGGCGCGCGCGTCACCGTCACCTGGGACGACAGCCCCGGCATCGCCAAGGAGTGCAAGCCGCGCAACGTCGAACAGGGCCAGACCTACACCGTGCAGGGCTCGGGCGGCCCCGCCCACGAGGAACTGACCGAACCGGAACCGGACAAGGAGACCAGCACCCTCGGCACCGCCGTATGGCGTACGGGCCGTAGCTACACCTTCACCGCCGACGAGTACGACCCGCTTCTCACGTTCGCCTCGACCATGCCGTCCACCCAAACCTCCGGCAACCAGTGCGGGGCCATGATCGCCGGCATCCGGGCCGTCGAGACCCCGCCCGCCCTCGACAAGAAGGTCCGCAGCAGCGAACTCCCCGACTCGGTCGCGTACAAGGGCAACGACAAACGTCCGGTGAGCGAGGCCGTCACCGAGTGTGTGAAGAACGAGAACCAGTGCGCCTTCACCCCCGAGGACACGTACTCCTTCGCCTACTACGAGCCCGCGCGGCAGATCGGCGAGTCGTTCATCAACTGCACCCGCGCGACGCTCGACCGCAACCGCCCCTGCACTTCTCCGGCCGCACGATCAGCGACCTCCCGGACGCCGCCGGACTGCCGCCGTCCTCCAAGGACGCCACCCCGACGGCCATGAACACGCAGTACGCGAGTGGAACGGGCAGCAGCCCGGCCTGGAGTCCGACCACCGAACGCACCGTGAACGAGGTCATCAAGTCGGGCGAGGCCTCCTGGTTCGAGACCCAGGGCGGCCGACAGCGCACCGAAGGCTGGTTCCATTCGAACCCGGCACCGGACGACCCCCACCAGGAGTGGCGCCTGCACACTGTCCTCGACCACCCGGCCCCACGCCTGGGCGACCGCGTCTACCAGCGCACCGGCCCGATGACCAGTGCCGAGCAGGCCCGCTGCCGCTCCTACCGCCCCACCGCCGAGACCCCCAACGACGCGGGCTCGCCCGCAGCGGGAGCCGACCGTGACTGACCACACCACGCGCACATGCCAGCTGTGCGCCCTGACCCTCGCCACCGCCTGCGCCCTCCTCACCGCACTGCCCCAGCCGGCGAGTGCGGGCGCCTTTCACTCCCTCGCCGTCAAGGACGGCGCCGTCCACGCCTGGGGCAGCGACCGCTACGGCCAGACGAACGTGCCCGCGTCCCTCACCTCCGGCGTCAGCGCTGTCGCGGGTGGCTACCTCCACTCGCTCGCGCTCAAGGGCAAAACGGTCGTGTCGTTCGGCAGCAACCGCTATGACGCGGCAGCAGTGCCCGCCGCGGCGAAGAGCGACGTGGACGCGATCGCGGCCGGCCAGTACTTCTCCCTCGCGCTCAAGAACGGCTCGGTACTGGCGTGGGGCGACAGCCGCAAGGGCCAGACAGAGGTCCCGGAAGCGGCCCGTTCGGGAGTCACGGCGATCGCGGCAGGCGCTCACCACGCGCTGGTTCTCACAGACGAGGGCAAGCTCGTGGCCTGGGGCGACGACACGAAGAAGCAGACTCGGATCCCCTCGGCCGTCCAGTCGGCGAAGGTCACGGCGATCGCGGCCGGCCAGGACTACTCCGCCGCCGTCGCAGGAGGCCGCGTCTATGCCTGGGGCGCGACGATCGCGAACCAGAGCGTGCCGACGGGAGCCCGGTCGAAGATCGTCGACGTCGCCGCCACGAACGAGAAGCTGGCCGCGGTGAAGGAGGACGGCAAGGCGATCGACTGGCAGATCAACACGACCTCGGCAACCAACGTCACGGGAGGCACAGAAGTACGCGAACTAGCCGCGGGCGCCTACCACTTCGTGGCACTCAGAGGAGACGCCCCGAAAACCTGACAGCCCTCGGACGCTGCGTCCGAGGCGTGGCGCAACATGATCTCGAGGTGGCCCCACCGGGGAACAGCGCGGCCGCGGCCGCGCTGTTCCCCGGTACAGGGCGAGCCCAGCCTTCGCGTCGCCCCCACCCGTGATCGACGTCAGAACCCTGGGCGCATGACCTGCCCCTTTTCCTGTACATCCGCCGAGCCAAGTACATGGCCGGCTCCAGCTTCAACATGCCGATGCGCCAAGAAGCCCGCAAAGCCGCCTGGTCTACACCCAAGGCCCCGGCTAGCTCGGCGGATTCGGCATCGAGCTCACCGCGGGCAGCGAGCCGCCAACCGCCTGGTGTGACCAGCACCTGGCTGCGGCGACCACCCTCAGCGAGACAACGACGCCGTCCACGCAGGCGACGGCCTCGTGCGGCTCGCGCACAGGGTCGATTGCCGTGCCCAATCCGTCTGCCCCTGCGAGGTCGCGTGCTCGGACACGGCTGCGAGTCCGATCACCCGACCAGCCAGCGGTGACGCCACAACGCTCACGGAGAACCCTTCAGGAAGCGCAATTACAGAACCTGGTCACTCAAGTGACGTTGCGCATCACTCTGACGGAAAGGCGCCATCCGTACCGTACGAGCGACCCCAGGAGACTTGGGCCCGTGGGCCTGACGGTGGGTCACCACCCATGCCGAGTTGGTCGAGGTCAGCGTGGCGCCACTCGCTCAACTTCCCGGCGCGTCGGCGGGTGTTGTCGATCCAGGTTCCGAGCTTGACCTCGACGGCCTGGCCGTCGTCCTGCATCGCAGCCGCGCCCATAAGCACAGCCCCGGCCCTTCCGGCGCGGAGGGGCGCTCCTTGTCGCGGGTACTCCAGTGACTCCGGGCAGGACAATCTCCAGCAACGGCACACAATGCGTTACCAACGGCTCGGCGTCACACATCCACGAGGACGACCCGTCGCACACCACTCCGTAAGGCGCGACGAGCGCGGGCGGCGCGTTCGTCGTCGGTCAACTCCTCAGGGCGTCCACGGGCGGAGCATGTCCTTCATCGCGTCGGTCATGGCGAGTTGCAGCAGTGGGCCGTAGGTGATCCGCCCGACGCCCAGGCGGCGAAAGCGCTCGAGGTCGTGCTTGACGGGGTGGGCCGTGGAGTTCACGGGAATGGAGACGGCGTCGATCACCGCCGCGAGCAGGTCGTCGTCGTCCTGGATACGCACCGGATAGAGGGAGTCGGCGCCGGCCTGCTCCATGGCCCTCAGCCGCTCGATCGCCTCGTCGAGGACGCCGGAGGCGTCTTCCGCGTGCAGGAAGACGTCGGTGCGCCCGTTGACCCAGACCGGGATCCCTGCGTCGTCGGCCGCCGCGCGCAGGCCGGCGATGTACCTCGCGTGCTCCTGCGTGCTGCGCACGCGGCCGCCGTCCGAGTGGACGGTGTCCTCGAGGTTGAGACCGACGCCGCCGGCCTCGGTGAGTCCGGCGATGAGATCCGTGGGCTCCTGCCCGTACCCGGCCTCCAGGTCCACGGACACGGGAACATCGACCGCCGCGATGATCGCCCTGACGGCGGCGAGTACCTCTTCGAAGGTCTGCCCCTCGTGGTCGTCGGCCCCCCGGGAGTCGGCGAGCGGATGACTGCCGATCGTCAGCGCGGGGAACCCGGCGCCGGCCGCCGTCCGGGCGGACCAGACGTCCCAGACGGTCGGCAGTACGAGCGGCTTGAACTCGGCGTGCAGCTGCTGGAGGCGTTGAGCGCGCTCAACGGTGGTGCGAGAGTCCATACCGCGGACGCTACTCCTGAATCGCCTCAATCTGGGCATGTGCTCGGCGCCGGGGAGGGCGCGGCGGGCGATCTCGGCGAGGGTCCGGTCGAAGCCAGTCAGGATGTCGATGATCTGCTCGTTCCAGATCACCACCACGTAGGTGTCAGATGGTTGGAGGTCGGGCGCGAGGTAGCTGGGGGCTTTGCGGTGGCGGGCGGCGCGGGCGAGACGATCTCCAGCAACGGCACGATGCGCTACCAGTGGCTCGGCGTCACACATCCACGCTGACGACTCGTCACGCGAGATTTCGTCAGACGCACAGAGGCTTGAGTGGCTGGCTACCATCCCGAACAGCCACTCATTGGAACGCAAGTGGTGATGCAGCCCTGACTGCTGTGCGTGCGGAGGCCCCCGGAAATGATGGGCGAGGGTCGTCCATGGCCGTCGCCCTGGTCGACGTGCTGGGCTTCCAAGCCCCACAAATGGCCACCCCCAGCGGCTAACTGGTACCCGGAGACACTCCTTCTCGTGTGGTCTGGCTACAGGGAGCGGGCGGCGCCTCCGTCGATGCGGATGGATTCGCCGTTGATGTAGGAGGCGTCGTCGGAGACGAGGAAGCGGGCGAGCTTGCCGATCTCCTCGGTGGTGGCGTACCGGCCGGCAGGGATCTTGGCGAGGAACTCGGGGTCTTCGGGCCAGCTGTCCACGTAGCCGGGCATGAGGTTGTTCATGCGGATGCCCTTGACCGCGTACTGATCGGCGTACAGCTTGGTGAAGCTGGTCAGCGCCGCACGCAGGCTGGAGTTGACCGGGATGATTCCCATGGGCTCAAAGGCCGTGTAGGAGGAGAGATTGACGAAGGCGCCCTTGCCCGCGGCCTCCATGTGCGGGGTGACCAGGCGGGCCATGCGCACCACGCTGAGCAGCAGCATGTCCAGGCCGTCGTGCCATTCCTGGTCGGTGACGCGGAGAAGTCCGTCGTTCTTGGCGTGGCCGGCGCCGTTGATGACGGCGTCGATCCGGCCGTAGTGCTCGAGCGTGGCATCTACCAGGCGGGCCAGATCGTCGGGGTCGGTGAGGGAGCCGACCGTGGCGATCCCGCCCAGTTCGCGGGCGACGCCCTCGATGGTGCCGTTGATGTCGAGCAGGGAGACGCTGTAGCCCGCCTGAGCGAGCTCGGTGGCCATTGCCCGGCCTATGCCGGAACCGGCGGCGGTGACGATGGCGACTGGTGCGGCGCTTGGCGCGAGGGCGGGGATGGTGCTCACGAGGGAACTCCGATTTCAAACGTTCGTTATCTCTGTACGACTGTACGCTATTCAACGTACAGTGGGTTGGGTGTTCCGGACAGTCTGGTCGTATGTGATTCGGCGTACAATCGAAATATGGCGACGTACCACCCTCATCGCGACCAGCTGCTCGTTGAAGATGTCCTGGCCGCCCTCGGCCACCCCGTCCGAATCGGCATCGTGCGCGAACTCGCCGCCTCGGAAGGAGAGCGCACCTGCGGCAGCCTTTCCATGGACGTCACCAAGGCGACTGCCACCTTCCACTGGCGCGTGCTGCGCGAAGCCGGCGTCACGCGCGAACACAAGATCGGCCGCTACAAGGCCGTGGAGCTGCGCCTCGAAGACCTCGACGCACGCTTCCCTGGACTACTGGCCGCCGTCCTTGGCGCCACGGTGCCCACACTTGACCCAACGGCCTGAGGCTGCCTTCGACGCTCGATGACCGAGGAGCTCACCTGGCCAGGTCTCGCGCTCACTGGCCACCTAGGACGATGTCCAGGAAGGCCCGGGATGCGCGGGACGGGGGACCTGGGTGAAACGGCACCTCAACCTCACGGTCAGCCGGTCAGCCGTCCCAAGCCCCGCCGGGTCCGAGCCGTGGCCACATTGACGCTAGGCGCGGGGCACCCATAGGGCCATAGCGACCGGCTGGCACTCACTGTGTGGCCGCCACAGAGGCAAGAGAAGAGGCGGAGCCGGAGCAAGGTCTACACCTGATAGGCCCGCGCCGCCGGAGCGGAGGCAAGAACCTCAGCCTCCTTCGGCCGGCTGTAGTTTGCGCGCAAGTGTCAGACCGTCGGCGATGGGGAGCAGGACGGATTCCACGCGCGGATCGGCGCGTACGTGTGCGTTGAACCGGCGGATGGCTGCAGCGTTGCCGCTCGGTTCCGGGGCGGCCGCTTCGCCCCCGTACAGCACGTTGTCGGCGAGCATCAGCCCGCCGGGGCGGAGGCGGGGCACCAGCAAGTCCCAGTAGGTTTCGTAGCCGGGTTTGTCCGCGTCGAGGAAGACCAGATCGATCTCCGGGCGCTGTGGCAGGGCGCGCAGGGTGTCGGCGGCCGGGCCCAGGGCCAGGCGGATACGGTCCGCGACGTGGGCTTCCCGCCAGGCCGCGCGGGCGATTCTGGTCCACTCGTGGGATACGTCGCAGGTCAAAATGGTGCCGTCGGGCGGCAGGCCGAGCGCGAAGGCCAGCGTGGAGTAGCCGGTGAACGTGCCCACCTCCACGATGCGACGGGCCCCGGTCAGCCGGGTCAGCAAGGTCAGGAAGACTGCCTGCTCATGCGGGACCTGCATCTCGGCCACGGAGCCGAGGGCCCGGGTCTGTTGCGCCAGGCGGCGCTGCACGGGCGTGGCAGGTTCGGCTTGTGCCATCACGTAGCGGTACACGTCGGCTGTCATCGCCACGGTCTTCACCGGATCCGCCGGGGTGTGCTGGTCAGTCGGGCTCACGTTGACTCCCTGCGTTGGCGGAACGGTCCGCACCCTGGCACGACCTCTTGGGCGGCGAGGTGTTCGATGTGGTGGCAGAGCAGCTCCAGCAGGAGAGAAGAGAACTTCTCCACGAGGCTGTCCTGCCCTTCTTCGGTGAGCCAGCGCTCGTCCACGTCGTGCAGACCGTGTCCCACCAGGTCGCACACCACCTGGACGAGTCGGCGCACCAGTTGCGCGCGTAGCCCGACATCGCACACGGGACTGCGTCGCACCGCGAAGTACGCGTCGAACGCTGCCGTCTCCAGAGGATCAGGCGTAGCACCGGGCTGTCGGCCCGCCTCCTGAAGCAACGAGACGCCGTCCGGGACCAGGCGGGCCGCGACGGCCGCGTGGATGTGCTGGTTGTCGTGCACCGCCGCGCGCAGCGGCGCCGTGCATGCGGACGGCCGACTTTGCAAGATCTCGTGCACAAGTCCTGGCAACGGCCGGTGGTCAGCCGCCCATTCGCCGCTGAGCGCCGGGTTCCAAGCGGCCATGTCGGCGCGCACGGTGGCCCCGTAGCGCGATGCCGAGCAGCTGCCGGTGTACAGGAGGACGACGGAGTACAGGTCGTACCAGCCGACCGTCAGTTCGATCGCGTTGTCGTCGCTTTCCTGCATGGCCAGTGCTCGGATCAGTTCGCCGGACATCAGCTGCCACAGGACGACGGATACGTGGTGGCCGATTCTCCAGCGGTAGGAGGCACGGGCATCCGGGTCGGCGGGGGCATGCATCGCCGCGGGCCGACCTGCGGTCAAGGTGTCGTGCAGCACCCGCAGATCGGCGCCGAGGTCGCACTGCCCGGCGCAGCCGGCAGCAGCGGGTGCGGGTCTCTCGCCGGGCGCGGGCACGAACAGCGGCGGCACCGTGGCCAGGCGGGTGGGAGCGTGAAGGACGGGGCACAAATGGACTTCGCGGCGGCTAGGTCCGCCGCTGCTTCGGCTCGTGAGCCCCGATCCGAGATCTCCTGACGAGCTGTGGCCGGGGCTCTGACGGGAGGGCCGCGCTCTGTCACCGCCTGAGGCGGCGCCCGAGCCCAGGGGGGTGCCGATGCACATGCACCAACTCTCGCGGGACAAGGCTGCGGACGCTCGCTCGTTCGCCCACCCGGGTGGCGCGTCGGCGTCCGGTCTCGCGCGATCGCGGCTCGCCAGGTCCGCATACGCCGTTATCGCCGACCTGGCAGTTCAGCACCCCGGTCGAAGCCGTCGCACGTGGCACGGCATTCCCGGCTACACGGCCACGAGTGCAGTGGCCCCGGGCGCTCGTGGCGCGCCCTGCCTCGGATGGCGTGGTGACCGTACGTGCGAACTCGCAGAGGTCAGCGAGCACTTGTCTTCGTGGATAGAAAAGCGCGACTACACCACCGCTGACACCGAACTCACCGGCGACGTCCTGACCCTCACCGCACTCATGGGCTCCCACAGGCCCGCAAGCGGTGCGATCTGCCGTCCCTGACCACGGCCCGCCGGACTCCATCGGTAGCGGGCGAGCCGGCGGGCAGAGGGTGCCATTCGCAGGGGTCACGTGGCCTGCTTGGTGGCGGCGGGGTGCGCGTGCTGAGACGTGCTCCACAGGTGGATCCGGTGAGAAGCTGTTCCTGACCCCTGGCAGTGGAACCAGTTGTCGGTCGGCTGCTTGAGTCGGTGTGGAAAGGCAGACGGAGCTTCGACGGCTCCGGTTGGCGGGTGAGTCGGCGGGCATGAGCGACGATGACCCAGCGACGCGGGGCGATGGGGAATCCGGCGGCCTCCTTGGGGCGGCTGACCGGCTTGACCGTGAGGTTGAGGTGCCGTTTCGCCCAAGGTTCGGGTTGCGGTAAGAACCGTGTCAGTGCGCCACGAGGCGCTGTTGTTTCGGACGGAGGTGGAAGACCACCGTCGCTTCGCCGTCGTAGCGGCGAGGTGAAGCTGGAGGCAGCCTGAACCGGGGATCGCCGGGGAGGACGAGAGCAGCCTCGACAAAGTCGGGTCGGCCCAGCACTGCCGGATGGGTCGGGCCCGGTGAGCGAGACGGGAAGGTATACGCGAGGAACCGGCGTCATTACGCCTCTTGAGTTCTTGCCAGCTCCAATCCGGTGGATATGGGCTGGTCAGCGGTGCGTAACCGCCCGGAAGGGCGGGGAACTCCCGGTCCGGTATTGACAGCTTGGGCCGGGAGGCCACGACGAAGGTCTACGGCGTAGTCGTGGCGAGGCCGCAGGGGCAGAGCCGGGTGCCTAACCCGTCAACCGAACAGCAGTGAACGTGGGAACCGCTCGTATCCGCTCCCCGCGACCCGGACAGCCAGGCCGGTCAGCGGGGATAGGCGCGATGCCTGCCGATGGGCGCGAGCGGGGCGGAGCCGTCGTAGTACTCGGAGCCGGGGAGAGCCCGGAGCAGGGGGAAGGACGGCAGCGTGCCAAGCAAGGAGAGGAGTGCAATGCCCGAAGTAGCGCCGGTGAATACCGGCGCCGTGAGGTGGCCGGGTCCTGACTCGGCTCATTTCGCGGTACGGGAGATGCAGATCAAGTTGCACCGATGGGCGGGAGAAGATGACTCCCGGCGGTTCGGTGACCTGTTCAACCTCGTCTACGACCCGGCGTTTCTGGTGCACGCGTGGGAACGCGTGGCCACCAACACCGGGGCGAGGACCCCAGGGATCGACCGGGCCACGGTGGCCCTGATCGAGACCTGGACCGGGGTCGAGGCGTTCTTGGAGCACATCAGGGACGCGCTGAAGTCGGGCGCGTTCGAGCCGGTCGAAGTGCGACGGGTGATGATCCCGAAGGCGAGCGGCAAGCTCCGCGCGCTGGGGATTCCCACGGTCGCCGACCGGGTGGTCCAGGCCAGCCTCAAAGCAGTGCTCGAACCCATCTTCGAGGCGGACTTTCTGCCGTGCTCGTACGGGTTCCGTCCCAACCGGCGGGCACACGATGCGATTGCCGAGATCCACCACCTGTCTTCTGGGGCCAACAAGTTCCACTGGGTCCTGGAGGCGGACATCAAGGCGTGCTTCGACGAGATCGATCACACGGCCCTGATGGGCCGCCTGCGGGCGAGGATCAAGGACAAGCGCGTCTGCACGCTGGTGAAGGCGTTCCTGAAATCCGGGGTCATGACGACCCCCGGGGACCGGGAGGAGACGCTGACGGGCACCCCGCAAGGCGGGATTCTCTCCCCGCTGCTGGCCAACATCACGCTGTCCGCGCTGGACGAGCACTTCGCCCGGCAGTGGCAGCAGGAGATGGGCAGCTACAAGCGGCGGGTCGCGCGCAGGAAGCGCGGACTGGGCAACTGGCGGCTGATTCGTTTCGCGGACGACTTCGTACTGATGGTCTCCGGGGAACGCCGCCATGCCGAGGACCTGCGCGAGGAGGTGGCCGGCGTGCTAGCCCCGATGGGGCTGCGGCTGGCACCGGAGAAGACCCAGGTAGTCCACATCGATGAGGGCTTCGACTTCCTCGGCTTCCACATCCGCAGGCAGCGGAAACGAGGAACGCAGAAGCACTACGTCTACACCAAGCCGTCCAAGAAGGCGATCCAGTCGATCAAGGACAAGGTGAAAGACAGAACACGCAGATCAGACCTGCACAGGGACGTGGACGAGCTGCTGGCCAGCCTCAACCGCACCCTGCGCGGGTGGGCGAACTACTTCCGGCACGGGGTGTCGAAGGCGGTATTCAGCACGGTCGATGACCACGCGTGGCATCGCATCGTCCGCTGGATCTTCCACAAGCACTCCCGGCTCAGCTGGAGGGAACTGCGCCGTCGGTTCTGCCGACCGGGCAGTTGGAAGCTCATCTGCGACGGAGTCGAGTTCACCGGCGCATCCAGCGTCAAAGTGATCCGCTACCGCTACCGCGGCAGCAACATCCCGACCCCGTGGACACCACGACGGGCAGTCGCCAGTACCGGCGACTGACCACCGGCCAAGACACGTGGAGCGCCCGTTGCGTGGAGACACGCACGGCGGGTGCGGCGGGCGGGTCGGGGAAACGGGCTGGTCGCAAGGCCAGTACCGCGCCCCGGCCCGACCCAACCCAGCCGCGAACGACGGCGCTTGCGCCCGTCATGTACCTCGTCCGAGGGAACGGAAGCACCTACGGCTGGGGCATGCGGGGCTCGGCAGGAATGATCATCGGCGTGGGCACGAGCGCCGAAGGACCTTGGCGAGCTGGTTGAGGACGCCTGTGCTCTCGTCAGCATTCAGAGCCTTCCCTACGGCCTCGGATATGGAGATGTGCGATGCAGCCGAGTTCGGTGCCGCCGGTTCCGGAGGACAAGATCCCAGACCACTTGCTGCGTGTCAGCGACCTGGACCCGGGGATCGTGCCGGAATTGCTCGACCTGGCCGAGAGCATGAGGCGGGAGCCGCTGGGCTGGGCCGACAGCTTGCGGGGAGCGGCCATCGGCTGCATCTTCGAAAAGCCGTCCACGCGTACGCGTGTCTCCCTGGCCACAGCCGCCCACCGCCTGGGCATGACCGCCATCGTGCTGAACCATGATGACCTGCAACTCGGGCACGGCGAGACCGTCGGAGACACCGCGCGCGTCCTCTCCTCCTACCTGGACGCCCTCACGGTGCGCACCTTCGAGCACACCCTGGTGGAGCAGACGGCCGAAGACTCCGCAGTTCCGGTCATCAACGCGCTGTCCAACACCCACCACCCGCTCCAGTCCCTGGCCGACCTTCTGACCCTGCGGGAGCACTTCGGGGCCCTGGCGGGCATGAGGGCTGCGTTCATCGGCGACGGCCGCAGCAACACCTGCAACTCCTTCCTCTCCGCCTGCGCTGCCACGGGCATGCACCTGGTCATCGCCAGCCCGCCGGGCTACGAGACGGATGCGGCCCTTCTGAACGAAGCCCGCGAGACGATGGCACAGACGGGCGGATCCCTCTCCCTGACCACCGAGCCCGAAGAAGCGGTCCGCACCGCACAGGCCGTCTACGCCGAAGTGTGGGTGGCCATGGACCAACTCCACGAGGCCCACGTGCGCACCCCGCACTTGTCCCGGTACCGGGTCGATGACCAACTCCTGGCCCACGCCCCCACGGACGTGGTCGCCCTGCACTGCCTGCCCGCCAAGCGCGGGCAGGAGATCACCTCCGACGTGCTCGACGGTCCCCGCTGCCTGGCCTGGCGGCAGGCCGCAAACCGACTCCCCACCGCTCAGGCCGTACTCCACACCCTGATCACCACAGCACGTCACCGGACGGTCTGACCGGCCGAGAGCTCGTTCGGTCTCGGAAGCTGTCTGAACCCGGACCGGGCAGGCTGGGTAGCCTCGTATCAGGCGGTCCATGGGCCAAGTTGGTGGCCACCAACTTGAGATTGACCAAGGTAGTACGGCACTTCGCCCGGCTTTGGCGGTTCTCCAATCACGGTGGTGACTTTCACTCCCGAGACCTCACGTCTCAGGCACCTCGAGGGTTCGTTCGGGGAACGGTCACTGTGAACCTTCCGCGAACGCTTCCCAATCTCCCAATCTCACGTTTTCGAGCTGACGTTGCCTGACCTGCTGCTTCGAGGTTCAAAAACAGCTTCTGAAACTGTTGGGATTGGGGTGGGGGAGCCGCCCGGTGGCCAGGGCCCAGAAATTCGCCACGTGTCATCAAAATCCGAGGGCAGATGCGATATCGGCTTCGCCGGTGAGCTCGAACGCGGGACTGTCCGTCGGCAAGGGAACCGTGCCGAAGAAGTCCCGCATTACACGCTCCCCATCCAAGCCGAGGTCGCTGGATGCCTCGCCCTCCGCCTCGCCTCTGGCCACATCGCCCCCCTACCCCGTGAGGTCCACGTCGAACGTGAGGAGTTCCTCAGCGTCTGCGCCGGGCTCAGCCACACCCTGTCGGTCGCCGCCCGACTTGCCGCTGCCCTCCCAGTGACGATGTCGAGGGCCATGGTGTCGAAGAGAAGCTCTTGCCCGCCGGTTTCCTTCGTGAAGACCATTCCCCCGTCCGTCACGGCATGGCCGGAGCTGAGGTCGACGGCCAGTGCCCCTCGTGTGACGGGGAAGCGCAATCCCAAGTCAGCGCCGTCGGTCACCAGGTGAGCCGGTTCCTGCGCAGAATGGGCCAGCCGCTCGGCCTGCATCGCCCGCTGCACCGCCCCACAAGAGCAGCGGGCTCGCCACAACGGTCACGGCTGCGACGGTAAGGATGCGAGGTCGGGTACCGAGGGGCATAACGACGCCAGATCATCTATGGCCAAGGCAACCAGTCCGGTGAGTCGAAGCCCGCAGCCGCTGTTCGTACCTCTCGTCCGAGCTGACAGCCGAAGGCCGGAAGCCCTCATGACCGCGCCGAGTTCCCGAGTCCCGACACGCCGTCAGGAGCGTTACGTTCGGTACCTGGACCCTGAAGGCCGAAACCACCGCCGGGGCGCGTGGCCACGAGCCTGCGCTATGAGCAGAGTTCAGAGACCATGACCCCTCGCACGGCCCACACCAGACGTCGTACGACTGCGCTGCCCGCGGTGGTAGGCGGCGGCGAGGTGCTGATCGTCGACGTATCCGGCCCCATCGAGAGGGAATCGGCCGTCGTCGGTGTAGCGGGCGCTTTCGAGGTGCAGGTCGTGGACGCCGCTGATCACGTGCTCCATACCGGATACGAAGCGCGCGGTCCCCTTCCGGTCGGCCTCGGGGAGCTCAAGCCGTACCAGGAGTGCCATGAGATCCTCCTTGGCGGCCAGGAACGTGTGCACGGCTTCGTCGTTGAGCCGCTGGCTGTGGCCGATGGCCTGCTCTTCGCCGCAGCCGTGATGCTGCTTGAGCACCTCGGTGAACTTCAACGTCTCGCCACGGCCCCGTTCCTTCCCCAGCGCATACACGTCATTGTGGATGACGCCCAGATCCAGCACGCACTGACGCATGGTCCTCATTGGCTTGCAGCCATAGAGGACGGCGGGCACTTCGTAGCCCTGGGCGACCTCGATGAAGTCGATCTCGATGAACATGTAGCCGCTGGCCCGGCGCACTTCCAGGAAGTCCTCCCAGCCCATGTCCTGCGCAGGACCGGTCCGGTCGGTCACCTCGTCCAGGAACCCCGCCAGCCCTTGAAGATTGTGCTGTGCGAAACGTGCGCACCATGCCGGCGACATCAGCGCCCGCAGCCTGCGCATGACATCAGCGAAAGCCCGCACCAGTGGATGCAGGCCCGGAGCCCCACACGGTGCATCGGGCAGGTAGAACGCCTCCGCCAGGCCCTGCAGCGCGCAGACGGATGCGGGAGCGTCCCAACCCAGCGGACCAGCATCGAACTGGTCGTCCATCACCAACGCCGCACAGTTCCAGTCGACACACACATCCAGCCGTTCACCGCGCGCGTCCGGCAGGAAGCCGCCGACCATCCGCGCGACGTCCCACGACTCATGCAGGGCACGCGCCTGCCCGGTGCGCAGCAGTCCGATCTGCCGGACCCACCGGCTGTGCTGTGTGCGAGCAGAATCCAGATCAGGACTGACGCGCCGCTCGAAAGGAATGGTGAACCGACGCTCGGGCATGAAACCGCCTCACCTTCTGGTCGCTGGAACACCCGCATCGTGATGAGGGCTGGCGCAGACTCCGCAGGGCCCACTCCCGCTTCACTTTCGAGAGGCTCTGCGTCCGTCCCAAGTCCAGCACGGGAGTCAAGGCGTAAAGGCTCTACCCTCGTGTGCTTGCCCTGACTCAGCCACATCGGAGATGCATCCGTCCGGGGCGTTCGAGGGCCCGGCCACAGCTGACATCCCCTCGGCGTGCCGACGTGAAGGACTGTATGTGCACCTCTCCGTGAATGGGTCGTCAGGAAGGTTGCCACATGGCTGACTTGGTGTTTCGACGTGGTACCCGTGTGTTCACGACCAAAGCAGTCCGGGCGGAACAGGACCTTGGTGAGCGTCGCAACTGGAGGGCGATCCACCACGAATTCCGGTATCGCTGGTTCGCACCGGCAGTA
>NZ_JASCIS010000007.1 GCF_029968015.1 Streptomyces luteolus | reverse complement strand
TTGCGTGTCGTACGCGCCTACTGGCTGCCGTACTTCTCGCTCATCGTGTCGAAGACGCGCTTCGCGCCGTCGCCCAGCTGCGGCCCCGCGAGCCAGCCGTTCGAACCGGCCGGGCCGATCGAGGTGTTGGAGACCAGGGCGAGCTTGCCGCCGCCAATCTCACGGAACCAGCCGCCGCCGGAGGAGCCCGCGGTCATGGTGCAGCCGATGCGGTACATCGTCGGCGAGGACGGGGTCAGCGAGAGCCGGCCGGGCCGGTCGACACACTTGTGCATCAGCGCACCGTCGTACGGCGGAGCCTGCGGGTAGCCCCAAGCACCCATCGCGTCCACGGACTTGGGGGACGGCGAGGAGAAGTCCACGGGCAGCGCCGCGCCGACGGTCTCCTCCAGGGACTTGGTGCCGCGCTCCGGCTTCACGTGCAGCACCGCGTAGTCGTACTCGTACGAGCCGCTCTCGGCGTCCTGGGCCGTGGTGCCGTCGATCCACTCGTTGGAGGTGGAGATCCAGTCCGCCCAGAACTGGCCGTACGGGGCGCGGTCCTGCGGGCCTGCGCTCTCCAGGGCGCGGGCGGAGAGGCCCTTGTGGTTGTAGGCCGGGGTGAAGACGATGTTCCGGTACCAGCCGCCCTTCTGGCCGGCGTGCACGCAGTGGCCCGCGGTCCACACGAGGTTGGACTTGCCGGGGTTGCGCGGGTCCTTCACGACGGTGCCGGAGCAGACCGCGGTGCCCTCGGGGGTGTCGAAGAAGATCTTGCCGACCGGCGCCGCGTACTTGTAGTACGGCGTGCGCTCCGGCTCGGCGCGGACCGGGCGCGGCTCGGGGTCGGTGACGCCCTCGTTGCTCGCGGCGGCCTTGCTGGAGATGGTCTGGCTGGGGGACTTCGCGGTCTTCATCCGGTCCGCGTCCCACAGACCCTCGATGACCGGGTTGGCAAAGTCCTTCGCCTCACGCAGCCACTTGTCCTTGTCCCAGTTCTTCCACTCGCCGTCCTTCCACTTGTCGACGTCGATGCCGTGCTCCTTGAGCCGGTCGGCGATGCCGTCGAGGTCGTCCGGAAGCTGGGCCTCGTCCGCGCCCGAACCGCCCTCCTTCGCGGCGGAGTCGGTGGGCTTGGCGTCGGCCTTGGGGTCGCCGCCCGAATCGCAGGCGGTGGCGGTCAGGGCCAGGGCCACGGCGAGCGAGGCCGCGGCGAGCGCCGGACGTATGGATCGCATGGTGAGGAAACCCCCGATGGGTGTGGAAGCGGTGGTGATGGGGATGGGGAGAGCGGTTCCGGGCGACGGGCGCCCGAACGGTGCTGCTACGGGTGGCGAGCGCCCGAACGGTGCTGCCAAGGGCAAGGGCAAGGGCAAGTGCAAGTGCAAGTGCAAGGGCGGCGCAGCGCCCGAACGGTGCCGCCTCCGGGATGGGCCCGGGAGCGGCACCGTTCGTTCAGAGTGAGGCCAACTGCCCTGCGCGGGCGATCAGTTGGCGGACTGCTTGCTGACCTCGTCGTAGATGCCCTGCGCTTCCTTGCCGAAGCGCGGGCCCGCGAGCCAGCCGGCGGTCACCGGGCCGATGGAGGTGTTGGAGACCAGGGCGGGCTTGCCGTCCTGGCCCTTGGCGACCCAGCCGCCGCCGGAGGAACCGGCGGTCATGGTGCAGCCGATGCGGTACATCGTCGGCTGCGACGCGGACAGCGAGAGGCGGCCGGGCTTGTCGGCGCAGGAGAACTCCAGCTCACCGTCGAACGGCGGAGCCGCCGGGTAGCCGGTCGCCTTGATCGAGGCGATCTTCGGCACGGCCGGGGCGTTGAACTCGACCGGCATCGCCGCGCCGACGGTCTCCTCCAGGGACTTGCCGGCGGCGCCCTTCTCGGGCGTCACCTCCATCACGGCGAAGTCGTACGGAGCACCGGCGCCGCCGGACTGGGCGCCCTGCGCGATCCACTCGTCCGAGGTCCTCGCCTGCTTGCTCCACCAGACGCCGTACGGAGCGAGCTCCTCCTTCGTCGCCTTCTGGTCGGCGGGCTTGCCCTCGTTGTTGTACGACGGCACGAAGACGAGGTTGCGGTACCAGCCGCCCTCCTTGCCCGCGTGCACACAGTGGCCGGCCGTCCAGACCATGTTGGACTTCCCGGGGTTGGCCGGGTCCTTCACCACGGTGGCCGAGCACTGCGCGGAGCCCTCGGGGGTCTCGAAGAAGAGCTTGCCCGCGGCCGGGGCGCTGTCGTGGTACGGGGTCGCCACCTGCTGGGCGTCGACCGGCTCCGGGATCGGGTCCGTCTTGCCCTGGTCGCCGGAGATGTCGTTGTCGACGGGCTTCTCCGGGTGCTTGTCGGTGTCGCGCAGCCGGTCAGAGTCCCAGAAGTCCTCGATGATCGGGTTGACGAAGTCCTCGGCCTCGCGCAGCCACTTGTCCTTGTCCCAGTTCTTCCACTCGCCGTTCCGCCACTTGTCGACATCGATCCCGTGCTCCTTGAGCCGGTCCTTGATGTCGTCGGGAATCTCGATCGGCTTGTCCTCGCCGCTGCCACCGGCGCTGCCGCCGTCGGCCGTCGCGGACGCGGTGGGCTTGCCGTCGGCGTTGTCCTCGCCGGGGCCGCAGGCCGTGGCCGTCAGCGCGAGCGCGGCCGAGACTGCGAGCACGGAGGAGGTGGTGCGGCGCACACTCCTCCCTCGGCGAGCGGCGAAGAGTGGACGTATGGGTCGCATGGCGAGAATCCCCCTGTTTTGACTTTGTCGGACTTGGTGAACTCCCTCCGGCCGCGGCCGACGGGCCCGTACGGACCGGAAGTTGCAGTTCACATGTGCAGTTGTGGCATCGCCGCTGAGCGGCAGCGCGACGATCGAGCACCCCACACTATGCCGGTGCCATCGGGGACGACCCACGGGGCCGCAACGGTTCTGTCACGGCCCGGCTCCTCCGGCCCGATCCGCGCGCCAGGTCACGGGGAGGTTGATGGGGAACTTCCGGTTGATGGTGGTTCCGTGCGCGCGTGGTCGGGCAAAGGTTTTCGTTTGGCAAGGATCTCCGGGCCGGGCGTGATCCTCCGTATCCGACGTCGTTGGTGCGTACGGGGGACAGGCGTCCGGCGCCGGATCCCTCCAGGGGCGTCCTAGGGGGCGTCCCCCCGAAGCCCCGGGCGGCCCACCGCCCAACTCGCCTACGTACAGCGGGAGGACACACAGCCGTGGCCGTCACCGAGCCTGCGCCGCCGCGAGCCGCGCTGCCCGCGTCCCCTCCACCCGCGTCCCCTCCACCCGCGTCCGCTCCACCCGCGTCCCCTCCACCCGCGTCCCCACCGCCCGCGCCCGCTCCGCCCGCCCGCAGGGGGACCGGCCCCGAGGGCATCCTGCGGCGCCAGTCGCTGCGCGAGTCGGCCGACCGCACGTACGCCAGGTCACTCCCCATCGTGCCGGTCCGCGCGCGCGGCCTGACCATCGAAGGGGCCGACGGACGGCGGTACTTGGACTGCCTGTCCGGGTCCGGGTCCCTCGCGCTCGGCCACAACCACCCCGTCGTCCTGGAGGCGATCAGGAAGGTCCTGGACTCCGGCGCGCCCCTGCACGTCATGGATCTCGCCACGCCCCTCAAGGACGCCTTCGTCACCGAGCTCTTCGCCACGCTTCCGCCCGCTCTCGCGTCCCGCGCCCGCGTACGGTTCTGCGGACCGGCCGGGGCGGACGCGGTCGAGGCGGCCGTGGAACTCGTACGGACGGCGACGGGGCGCGACGGACTGCTCGCGTTCACGGGCGCGTCCCACGGCGTGACCGAGGAAGCCCAGGCCACCGCCGGCGCGCGCGTGACGCGGCTCCCGTACCCGCAGGACTACCGCTGCCCCTTCGGCACCGGCGGCCCCGAGGGTGCCGAACTGGCCGCCCGCCGGGCCGAGTCGCTGCTCGACGACGCGAGGTCCGGGGTGCCGCTGCCCGCCGGACTGATCGTCGAGCCGGTGCAGGGCGAGGGCGACGTGCTGCCCGCGCCGGACGCCTGGCTGCGCCGGATCCGGAAGATCACCGAGGCGCGCTCGATCCCGCTGATCGCCGACGAGGTGCAGACCGGCGTCGGCCGCACGGGCGCCTTCTGGGCTGTGGAGCACAGCGGGATCGTGCCCGACGTGATGGTGCTGTCCAAGGCCATCGGCGGCAGCCTCCCGCTCGCCGCCGTGGTCTACCGCGACGACCTCGACGCCGGGGAGCCCGGCACGCACGCCGGTACCTTCCGGGGCAATCAGCTGGCCATGGCCGCGGGCGCCGCGACCCTCGCCCACGTCCGCCGCCACCGCCTCGCCGAGCGCGCCGCCGAACTCGGCACGCGCATGCTCGACCAGCTGCGGGACGTGGCCGCGGACCATCCGCAGATCGGGGAGGTGCGGGGGAGAGGGCTGATGATCGGCGTCGAACTGGTCGACCCGGAGGGGCCGGGGGCCGGACCACCGCCCCCCGCGCCCCGGCTCGCGGCCGCCGTGCAGCGCGCCTGCCTGGACCGCGGCCTCATCGTCGAACTCGCCGGCCGCCGGTCGAGCGTCGTACGCCTGCTGCCCCCGCTGACCCTCACCGACGACCAGGCCGACGCGGTGCTCGACCGGCTCACGGACGGGCTGGCCCGGGTGCTGAAGCACGGGCGGCCGGAATCCGACCGGCCGTAGCGCGAGTCTGATCGACTTGATCGCGTGCCCGACCCTCAACCCCCGTCCCTCCAGAGGAACATGAGCCGCATACCCCGTACATCGTCTCGAAGTGGGAGAGTCCCCGTGCCGCACGCCCCGCTCGCCGCCGCGTCCGTACCGCCCGAGCTCAACCCGGAGGCCTGGGCGCGCACCGCGCGACGGCTCCTCGCGAAGCTGCTCGGCGAGTTCGCGTACGAGGAGATCCTCAGCCCGGAGTTCGAGGAGACCCTCAGCCCGGAGTGCGAGGAGACCCTCAGCCCGGAGCTCCAGGACGGCTCGTACGTCCTCGCGCTCGACGACGGCGCCCGGCTCCGCTTCCGCGCCCGCCGTGCGGCGTACGGGAGTTGGCGGGTCGAGCCGGACTCGCCGACCCTGCGGGACGCGGACGGGGCCGAGGCGCCGTTCGGCGACCCGTTCGCGTTCCTCGCGCGGGCGCGGCGGCGGCTCGGCCTCGACGGGGACACACTGGGCCACGTCGTACGCGAGCTGAACAGCACCCTCGCCGCCGACGCGCGCCTCGACCGCACCGGACTGACCGCCGCCGAGCTCGCCGACCTCCCGTACGCCGAACTGGAGGGCCACCAGACCGGGCACCCCTGGCTCGTCCTCAACAAGGGACGGCTCGGCTTCTCGGCCGCCGACGCCGCCCGCTGGGCCCCGGAAGCTCGCGTTCCGGCACGCCTGCCGTGGATCGCGGTGAGCGACGAGCTGGCCGCGTACCGAGGTGTGCGGCACCTGGCCGCCCCGGAGCGGCTCTACGCGCACGAGCTGGACGCCGCCACCCTCGACACCTTCTCGCACGCCCTCCGCGCACGCGGCCTCGATCCGCGCCGGTACCTCTACCTGCCCGTGCACCCCTGGCAGTGGGACGAGATCGTGCTCCCGCTGTTCGCCCCGTCCGTGGCCGCCGGGGACATCGTGCCGCTCCCCGAGGACCCCGACCAGCGCCTGCCGCAGCAGTCCATCCGTACGTTCCTCAACACGTCACGGCCCGACCGGCACACCGTCAAGCTGCCGCTCTCGATCCTCAACACCCTTGTCTGGCGCGGCCTTCCGACCGACCGCACCCTCGCCGCGCCCGCCGTCACCGCCTGGGTGCACGCGCTGCGCGACGCCGACCCGTTCCTGCGCGACGAGTGCCGCGTCGTCCTCCTCGGCGAGGTCGCCTCGGTCACCGTCCGCCACCCGGTCTACGACGAACTCCCGGACGTGCCCTACCAGTACAAGGAACTCCTCGGCGCGATCTGGCGCGAACCCCTGGAGCACAGCCTCGACCCCGGCGAACGCGCCCGTACGCTCGCCTCCCTGCTGCACACCGACCGCGACGGCCGGGCCTTCACCGCCGAGCTGGTCGAGCGCTCCGGACTCGCCCCGAAGGTCTGGCTGCGCCACCTCCTCGCCGCCCTGCTGCCGCCGCTGCTGCACTTCCTCTACCGCTACGGCACCGTCTTCTCGCCGCACGGGGAGAACGCCATCGTGGTCTTCGACGCGGAGGACGTGCCGGTCAGGCTGGCCGTCAAGGACTTCGTCGACGACGTGAACGTCAGCGCGCAGCCCGTGCCCGAGCACGCCTCGATGCCGGACGATGTGCGCGAGATCCTGCTCACCGAGCCGCCCGCCTTCCTCACCCAGTTCATCCACTCCGGCCTGTTCGTCGGCGTCTTCCGCTACCTCGCCCCGCTCTGCGAGGACCAACTCGACGTGCCCGAGGGCGAGTTCTGGACGCTCGTACGCGAGGAGATCCTCCGCCACCAGGCCCGGTTCCCGGAGCTGAAGGACCGCTTCGAGCTCTTCGACCTGCTCACGCCCCGGATCGAGCGCCTCTGCCTCAACCGGAACCGGCTCCATCTCGACGGCTACCGGGACCGCCCCGAGCGCCCGCACGCCGCCGTCCACGGGACCGTGCCGAACCCGCTGCACGCGGGGCCGCGGCCGTGATCGCGGGATTGTCAGTGGGGCACCGTAGGCTGGTCGAGCTATGACGAAGCCCTCCCTCCCCGAACTCCTGCACGCCGCCGTCGAAGCCGTCGGCGGCACGGAGCGCCCCGGCCAGGTGACCATGGCCGAGTCCGTCGCCGAGGCCATCGACGGCGGCTCCCACCTGCTCGTCCAGGCCGGCACGGGCACCGGAAAGTCCCTCGGCTACCTGGTGCCCGCGCTCGCCCACGGGGAGCCCGTGGTGGTCGCGACGGCCACGCTCGCCCTACAGCGCCAGCTGGTCGAGCGCGACCTTCCGCGCGCGGTCGAGGCGCTGCATCCGCTGCTGCGCCGCCGCCCCCAGTTCGCCATGCTCAAGGGCCGGTCGAACTACCTGTGCCTGCACCGCCTGCACGAGGGCGTCCCGCAGGAAGAGGACCAGGGACTCTTCGACCAGTTCGAGGCGGCGGCCCCCACCAGCAAGCTCGGCCAGGACCTGCTGCGCCTGCGGGACTGGTCGGACGAGACGGAGACGGGCGACCGGGACGACCTCACGCCCGGCGTCTCCGACCGCGCCTGGTCGCAGGTCTCGGTCTCCTCGCGCGAGTGCCTGGGCGCCTCGAAGTGCACGTACGGCGCGGAATGCTTCGCCGAGTCGGCCCGGGAGCGCGCGAAGCTCGCCGAGGTGATCGTCACCAACCACGCGCTGCTCGCCATCGACGCCATCGAGGGCGCGCCGGTGCTGCCGCAGCACGAGGTCCTGATCGTGGACGAGGCCCACGAACTGGTCTCCCGCGTCACCGGCGTCGCCACCGGCGAGCTCACCCCTGGCCAGGTCAACCGCGCGGTGCGGCGCTCCGCGAAGCTGGTCAACGAGAAGATCGCGGACCAGCTGCAGACCGCCGCCGAGACCTTCGAGCGGCTCATGGAGCTGGCCCTCCCCGGCCGCCTGGAGGAGATCCCCGAGGACCTCGGTTACGCGCTCCTCGCGCTGCGCGACGCCGCCCGCAACACGATCTCCGCGATCGGCGCCACGCGCGACAAGTCCGTCCAGGACGAGGACGCGGTCCGCAAGCAGGCCCTGGCCGCGGTGGAGAACGTCCACGACGTCGCGGAGCGCATCACCAACGGCTCGGAGTGGGACGTCGTCTGGTACGAGCGGCAGGACCACCGCGGCGGAGCCGCCAACCGATTCAGCGGCGCGTCCCTGCGCGTCGCCCCCATGTCGGTCTCCGGACTGCTCCGGGAGAAGCTCTTCACGGACCGCTCCGTCGTCCTCGCCTCGGCCACGCTCAAGCTGGGCGGCGACTTCAACGGCGTCGGGGCCTCCCTCGGCCTCGCCCCGGAGGGCATCGCCGGCACGGAGGGCGATGCGGAGGAGCTGCCCGTCTGGAAGGGCATCGACGTCGGGTCCCCCTTCGACTACGGCAAGCAGGGCATCCTCTACGTCGCGAAGCATCTGGCCCGCCCGTCCCGTGACGGCACGCGCGGCGACATGCTGGACGAGCTGACGGAGCTGATCCAGGCGAGCGGCGGACGCACGCTCGGCCTCTTCTCCTCGATGCGGGCCGCCCAGTCCGCCGCCGAGGAACTCCGTTCCCGTATCCCGGAGTTCCCTATCCTGCTGCAGGGCGAGGAGACCCTCGGCGAGCTGATCAAGAACTTCGCGGCGGACCCGAAGACCTGCCTGTTCGGCACACTCTCGCTCTGGCAGGGCGTCGACGTCCCGGGCGCAGGCTGCCAGCTGGTCGTGATGGACAAGATCCCGTTCCCGCGCCCGGACGACCCGCTGATGAGCGCCCGCCAGAAGGCCGTGGAGGACAACGGCGGCAACGGCTTCATGGCCGTCGCCGCCACGCACGCCGCCCTGCTGATGGCCCAGGGCGCGGGCCGTCTCATCCGCGCGTCGGGCGACCGCGGCGTGGTCGCGGTCCTGGACCCCCGCCTGGCCACGGCCCGCTACGGCAGCTACCTGAAGGCCTCACTCCCCGAGTTCTGGTACACCACGGACCGCAACCAGGTCCGCCGCTCCCTGGCGGCGATCGACGCGGCGGCGAAGCAGTCGGAGGGCTGACCCCGCACGGGGGAGCTGAGGGGGGCGCCCCCGACAGGGGCGCGGGGAACTGCGCGACAAGCCACGACGCACGGGCAGCCGCTCGGCAACGCGGCAGTCCCGCGGCGCGTAGGCGACAAAGCAGGACCCCGGAACCGGCGCAGTTGGTTCCGGGGCCCGGACTAGGGGGCGCGGGGGTTCCACCCCCGACTCACACCCGACGCAGCACCGCGACCACCTTGCCGAGGATCGTCGCCTCGTCACCAGGAATCGGCTGGTAAGCGGAGTTGTGAGGCAGCAGCCACACATGCCCGTCCTCGCGCTTGAACCGCTTGACCGTCGCCTCGCCGTCCAGCATGGCGGCCACGATGTCGCCGTTCTCCGCGACGGGCTGGCGGCGGACGGTGACCCAGTCCCCGTCACAGATCGCGGCCTCGATCATCGAGTCACCGACGACCTTGAGGACGAACAGCTCGCCGTCACCGACCAGCTGGCGCGGCAGCGGGAAGACGTCCTCGACCGACTCCTCGGCGAGGATCGGGCCACCGGCGGCGATCCGGCCGACCAGCGGGACGTACGACGCGGCGGGCTTGCCCGTGGTGTCCGTGGGCTGGCTGCTGGGCTGGTCCGAGCCACGCACCTCGTACGCGCGGGGCCGGTGCGGGTCGCGGCGCAGGAAGCCCTTGCGCTCCAGGGCCATCAGCTGGTGCGCGACGGAGGACGTGCTGGAGAGGCCCACCGCCTGGCCGATCTCGCGCATCGACGGCGGGTATCCGCGCCGCTGCACGGAGTCCCTGATCACCTCGATGACGCGGCGCTGGCGGTCTGTGAGCCCTGTGCTGTCCGCCCTGATTCCTGGAGGTCGCCCGGGAAGCGAGCGTGTGGGCTTGGGCCCCTCCGGGTTCGTGGCTCCGTCATTCATGGCATGCACCGGCTCGAGTCGGCCCTGGGCGCGGTCCTGGGCGGTGATGGTGGCGCTGTCTGCGGTGGTGGTCACGGCGGCCCCTCTCGAGATGTTCTCCCTAGCTGGACAACGGTAGTAGCTTTCGAAAGGTTGCGCCAAACACACGTTCGAGTGAAAAATCGCGGACTGCCTGACGTGATCATGAGTCCGGGTGTATGGCTGACGCTCGAACGAACGCGATTCGGTTCATCACGGTACGCGCGCCGCTGGCGCCGAGCGCACTGCGGCGATGCCTCCCCGTGTGCCTCCCAGTGGTGCCTGCCCGTGTGCCTCCCAGTGTGCCATCCGGGCCCTCCGAGGCGGGCCTCCGACCCCTTCGCGTACCCTCGTCGACGGCTCCCGCTCGACCCTGTTCCCGCGACACGCGATGGGGTCGAGAATGGAGTCAAACCCCAGATCTAGTGGTTGGATTGGCGAAGCCACCCAGAAGTTGTGGTCCCTGGTCCTCTCGGGCCGCGATCATCGCCTATGCTTGGGGCTGCTTCGAGGGGCTCAAGGCCCTCTTCGAGGCCATTCAGTCGTGCTGTGAAGGAGGGTTGGGAGTTATGCACTGCCCCTTCTGCAGGCACCCCGACAGCCGCGTCGTCGACAGTCGCACCACGGACGACGGCACGGCGATCCGCAGACGCCGCCAGTGCCCGGACTGCTCCCGTCGTTTCACGACCGTGGAGACCTGCTCGCTGATGGTGATCAAGCGCAGCGGGGTGACCGAACCTTTCAGCCGTACCAAGGTCATCAATGGCGTGCGCAAGGCGTGCCAGGGGCGACCGGTGACCGAGGACGCTCTCGCCCAGCTCGGCCAGCGGGTCGAGGAGGCGGTGCGCGCCACCGGCAGCGCCGAGCTGACCACCCACGACGTGGGCCTGGCCATACTCGGGCCGCTGCGTGAGCTCGACCTCGTCGCCTACCTGCGATTCGCGTCCGTGTACCGGGCGTTCGACTCGCTCGAGGACTTCGAGAGCGCCATCGCGGAACTCAGGGAGCAGCGTGGCTCCGCGAGCGGCGAGGACGACGGCCGAGAGGCCGAGAGCGGGACCGGGGGGACTGTCGAAGTCCCCGTGCCCGCCACCGCCGCCGACTGACGGCGGGCCGGTGCGGACCGCGTAGGGCCGTACCCCGCCGATCAGCGGCGACCGAGACCCGTCATGGGTGCCCTTCGTGGCGCCCACGACACCAGACACACACCGTGCCATGGGAAGAACGTGGCACTTCAGGGCGTTTTAGCCCGATACAGGGAGGCGGCATGACAGAGACGGCGAGCGGCCCGGCACGAGGTTCCCGTTCCAAGGGTTCCAAGAGCAAGGGTCTGCGCATCGAGCGCATCCACACCACCCCGGGCGTGCACCCGTACGACGAGGTGGAGTGGGAGCGTCGTGACGTCGTCATGACCAACTGGCGCGACGGCTCGGTCAACTTCGAGCAGCGTGGCGTCGAGTTCCCCGACTTCTGGTCGGTGAACGCGGTCAACATCGTCACCAGCAAGTACTTCCGCGGGGCGGTCGGCACTCCGCAGCGCGAGACCGGTCTGAAGCAGCTGATCGACCGGATCGTGAAGACGTACCGCAAGGCCGGCGAGGAGCACAGCTACTTCGCCTCCCCCGCGGACGCCGAGATCTTCGAGCACGAGCTGGCCTACGCCCTCCTGCACCAGATCTTCAGCTTCAACTCCCCGGTGTGGTTCAACGTCGGCACGCCGCAGCCGCAGCAGGTCTCCGCCTGCTTCATCCTCTCCGTCGACGACTCCATGGAGTCGATCCTGGAGTGGTACAAGGAAGAGGGAATGATCTTCAAGGGCGGCTCCGGCGCCGGCCTGAACCTCTCCCGTATCCGCTCCTCCAAGGAGCTGCTCTCCTCCGGCGGCAACGCCTCGGGCCCCGTCTCCTTCATGCGCGGCGCCGACGCCTCCGCAGGAACGATCAAGTCCGGTGGCGCCACGCGCCGCGCGGCCAAAATGGTCATCCTCGACGTCGACCACCCCGACATCGAGTCCTTCATCGAGACCAAGGTGAAGGAGGAGGAGAAGATCCGCGCCCTGCGCGACGCGGGCTTCGACATGGACCTGGGCGGCGACGACATCACGTCCGTCCAGTACCAGAACGCCAACAACTCGGTCCGCGTGAACGACGAGTTCATGAAGGCGGTGGAGGCCGGCGGCAACTTCGGCCTGCGCTCCCGCATGAGCGGCGACGTCATCGAAGAGGTCGAGGCCAAGTCCCTCTTCCGCAAGATGGCCGAGGCCGCCTGGGCCTGCGCCGACCCCGGCATCCAGTACGACGACACCATCAACGCCTGGCACACCTGCCCGGAGTCCGGCCGCATCAACGGCTCGAACCCGTGCAGTGAGTACATGCACCTGGACAACACCTCGTGCAACCTCGCCTCGCTGAACCTGATGAAGTTCCTCAAGGACGACGGCGAGGGCAACCAGTCCTTCGAGTCGGAGCGCTTCGCCAAGATCGTCGAGCTGGTCATCACCGCGATGGACATCTCCATCTGCTTCGCGGACTTCCCGACCCAGAAGATCGGCGAGAACACCCGCGCCTTCCGCCAGCTCGGCATCGGCTACGCCAACCTCGGCGCCCTGCTGATGGCGACCGGCCACGCCTACGACTCCGACGGCGGCCGTGCGCTCGCCGGCGCCATCACCTCCCTGATGACGGGCACGTCGTACAAGCGCTCCGCCGAACTCGCCGCCGTGGTCGGCCCGTACGACGGCTACGCGAAGAACGCGACGCCGCACAAGCGCGTCATGAAGCAGCACGCCGACGCCAACGCCAAGGCCGTCCGCATGGACGACCTGGACACCCCGGTCTGGGCCGCCGCCACGGAGGCCTGGCAGGACGTCGTCCGCCTCGGCGAGAAGAACGGTTTCCGTAACTCGCAGGCCTCGGTCATCGCCCCGACCGGCACCATCGGTCTCGCGATGTCCTGCGACACCACGGGACTTGAGCCCGACCTCGCCCTGGTCAAGTTCAAGAAGCTCGTCGGCGGCGGCTCCATGCAGATCGTCAACGGCACCGTGCCGCAGGCGCTGCGCCGCCTCGGCTACCAGCCGGAGCAGGTCGAGGCGATCGTCGCCCACATCGCCGAGCACGGCAACGTGATCGACGCCCCGGGCCTGAAGACCGAGCACTACGAGGTCTTCGACTGCGCCATGGGCGAGCGTTCCATCTCCGCGATGGGCCACGTCCGCATGATGGCCGCGATCCAGCCGTGGATCTCCGGCGCCCTCTCCAAGACGGTCAACCTCCCGGAGACCGCCACCGTCGAGGACGTCGAGGAGGTCTACTTCGAGGCGTGGAAGATGGGCGTCAAGGCGCTCGCCATCTACCGCGACAACTGCAAGGTCGGCCAGCCCCTCTCCGCGAAGAAGAAGGAGCAGGAGAAGGCCGAGGTGACCGAGAAGACCGAGGCGACGATCCGCGAGGCCGTCGAGAAGGTCGTCGAGTACCGCCCGGTGCGCAAGCGCCTCCCGAAGGGCCGTCCCGGCATCACCACCTCCTTCACGGTGGGCGGCGCCGAGGGCTACATGACCGCCAACTCCTACCCGGACGACGGTCTCGGCGAGGTCTTCCTGAAGATGTCCAAGCAGGGCTCCACCCTCGCGGGCATGATGGACGCCTTCTCCATCGCCGTCTCCGTCGGTCTGCAGTACGGCGTGCCGCTGGAGACGTACGTCTCGAAGTTCACCAACATGCGCTTCGAGCCGGCCGGTATGACGGACGACCCGGACGTGCGGATGGCGCAGTCGATCGTCGACTACATCTTCCGCCGCCTGGCGCTCGACTTCCTGCCCTTCGAGACCCGCTCCGCGCTCGGCATCCACTCCGCCGAGGAGCGCCAGCGCCACCTGGAGACCGGTTCGTACGAGCAGTCCGACGACGAGCTCGACGTCGAGTCCCTGGCCCAGTCCGCCCCGCGGGCCCAGGAGTTGCTGAAGTCGGTGACGGCGCAGCCCGAGGCGGTGGCCCCCAAGGAGGCGCACACCTCCGCGGAGCTGGTCGAGATGCAGCTGGGCATCCAGGCCGACGCCCCGCTCTGCTTCTCCTGCGGTACGAAGATGCAGCGGGCCGGCTCCTGCTACATCTGCGAGGGCTGCGGCTCGACCAGCGGCTGCAGCTGAGCGACTGACCGGCTGAGCGCCGACCGGCTGAGCGACGGACCAGCTCAGCAGCTGACGTCCCAGGGGGCGGTGGACCGGATTCCGGTTCGCCGCCCCTCGGCGTCGCGCCGCCACGAGTGGGATCAGGCGGATCAGGTCAGCGCGCTCAACTGGGCCGTGAACGACGTGGGATCGGCGTCGAAACCGCGGATCGTGCTGCGGAACTCCCAGGCGCCGGTCTCGTCCCGGGTGAACTCCGCCAGCGTGGAAGCCGTGCCGGCCGCGGCCTCGCCGAGGTCGCTCGTCGCCAACTCCGTGTACCCCTCGGCGATGCGCACGCCCGTGTTGGTGATGTCGCCGAAGGTCTTCCGGCCGTCGTTCTGCTGTATCACCACACCGACCACGACCCGGGTGTACGTCTCCGCCAGGCGGTCGAACTCCAGGGTCATGACCTCGTCGTAGCCGAAGCCCTGGCCCGTGCGGCTGTCGCGGTTGAGGGTGATCGTGCCGTCCGGGGAGCGGCTGCCGAAGTGCACCACGTACTCCGGATCGGCGTAGCCCGCGCCCGTCGTGTACGCCGCCGCGACGAGGTCCAGGTCGTGCTCCGGCTCTCCCATCGGGCTCGGGTCCCATCTCAGGGCCACCTCGACCTTGCCGAGGCCCTTCTTCACGCTGCTCACTGGACTCCCCCTCCTGGACGGCGAGTTGATGTTCCCTCACATGGTCACGTGCGATGAGACACGTTACGGCCTGCCACTGACAAGCGGGCGATCAGTTGTCCACAGGCAGTGACCGCCGGAACGCTCCGCGGCATAAGATGGCGCGGTGCTGGTCAAGTGGATTCGCTGCACCGTGGTGGACCGCCGGGGGTTCGAGCGGGGGCAGCGAAAGTGGGCGGGGCTTCTCGGAGAGCCGGGGTTTCGAGGACAGGGCGGTGGCTGGAGCCGTCGGCGGCCGGACACCGTGCACGTCATATCGTTCTGGGAGAGCCGCGCGTTCTACGACTCCTTCATGGCCCGCTCGCACAACCGGCTGCACGCCTCCCAGGCCGGTACGTACAAAGACCTCCAGGTCAAGCTCTTCGACCACCGCTTCGATGTGAAGACGGGCTTCGAACCGCACTTCACCGATGCCGACGTGGTGCGGCTCGCGCACTGCAAGGTGCGGGCGGACCGCGTCGACCACTTCGCGCTCGTACAGGAAAAGATCTGGAACCCGGCGATGGCCGGTTCTCCCGGCATGGTGCGGGGCCTCTTCGGTGAGGCGCCGGAGAACGAGTTCCTGGTGCTCTCCATGTGGCAGTCGACCGCCGAGTACGGCAAGTACCAGGTCGAGCGGGTGGAGCGGCTCACCCTGCGGGCGCAGACCGAGGCCGATGTGGCGGCGCTGAACGGGGACGTGGTGCAGCTCGAACCCTCGTGGATCGTCTAGACGACCTAGGGTTTCCGCATGGCACGTCCTCGGCGCATCGTCCTCGTCCGGCACGGAGAGTCGGAAGGCAATGCCGACGACACCGTTTACGAGCGCGAGCCCGACCACGCCCTGCGGCTCACCGACACTGGTCGGCGCCAGGCCGAGGCCACCGGCGCCCACCTGCGGGAACTCTTCGGCCAGGAGCGCGTCAGCGTGTACGTCTCGCCGTACCGCCGCACGCTGGAGACGCTGCGCGCCTTCGATCTCGACCCCGCCCTGATCCGCGTGCGGGAGGAGCCGCGGCTGCGTGAGCAGGACTGGGGCAACTGGCAGGACCGCGACGACGTACGCCGGCAGAAGGCCTACCGCGACGCCTACGGGCACTTCTTCTACCGCTTCGCGCAGGGCGAGTCCGGGGCCGATGTGTACGACCGGGTCGGCGCGTTCCTGGAGAGCCTGCACCGCAGCTTCGAGGCGCCGGACCACCCGCCGAACGTCCTCCTCGTCACCCACGGGCTGACCATGCGGCTGTTCTGCATGCGCTGGTTCCACTGGCCGGTCGCCGAGTTCGAGTGCCTGTCCAACCCCGGAAACGCCGAGGTCCGCTCGCTGATTCTGGGCGCGGACGGGCGCTACACCCTGGACCGGCCGTTCGTACGGTGGCGGGAGCCGGAGACGTACGACCAGATCCGGTAGCCGTCCGTTCCCCGCCGCGTCGGCGGGGGCTGGCTGGGGGGCCGGGGGGGTGTCACAGCTCGCGCGCAGCCGGTGTCTTGAGGTCGAACCCCCTGGGAACTGCGCCGGGGCCGGACCCCGGGAACGGAGGAGACGCCATGGCTCGGAACACCGGTACGGCGGCGACGACCGATGTGGTCGTGATCGGTGGCGGCTACGCGGGCGTGATGGCCGCCAACCGCCTCACCCAGCGCGGCGATGTGTCCGTGACGCTGATCAACCCGCGCCCGGACTTCGTCGACCGCATCCGCCTGCACCAGCTGGTCGGCGGAACCCACGACGCGGTCGTCAACTACCGCAGGATCCTGGCCGGGCGCGTACGCCTGGTCGTCGACACCGTCACGCGCATCGATGCGCCCGCGCGCGGCCTGACCCTGGCGAGCGGCGGCACCCTCGACTACGACCACCTGATCTACGCGGTGGGCAGCGGCAGCGCCGAGCCCGATGTGCCCGGCGCGGCTGCGTACGCGTACCCGATCGCCACGCTGGAGGAGGCGCAGCGGCTGCGCCCGGTCGTCAAGACCGCGTCGGCGGCGGCCCCGGTGACGGTGGTCGGCGCCGGCCCGACCGGCATCGAGACCGCCGCGGAGCTGGCCGAGGAGGGGCGGACGGTGGCGTTGGTCTGCGGCGGGGTGCTCGGGCCGTATCTGCATCCGCGGGGGCGGCGCTCGGTGGCCGGTCGCCTTGCCGCGCTCGGCGTGACGGTGGTCGACGGACCCGAGACGAACGTGACGGCCGTGACCGCCCATTCCGTCCGCCTCGCCGACGGCCGTGAACTGCCGAGCGAAGTGACCGTCTGGACCGCCGGGTTCGGCGTGCCGGAGCTGGCGCGCCGCAGCGGGCTGAGCACCGACGAACTGGGCCGCCTGCGCACGGACGAGACGCTGACCAGCGTGGATGACGTACGCATCGTCGCGACCGGGGACGCCGCGGCGCCCTCGGACCTGCCGTACCGGATGAGCTGCCAGGCCGCCGTCCAAATCGGCCCGCAGGCCGCCGAGACCGTGCTCCGCCGGATCGCGGGGGAGCGGCCGCGGGCGGTCGAGGTCGCGTTCGTCAGCCAGTGCGTGAGCCTGGGCCGGCGCGCCGGAATCTTCCAGACCGCGTCGAAGAACGACATCGCCAGGCCGTACTACTTCGCCGGCCGACCGGGCGCGAAGATCAAGGAGTTCATCTGCCGCGGCATCGTCTGGCAACTGCGCTTCGAGGCACGGCGTCCCGGCGCGGTCGACTGGTGGATGAAGGACCGCAATCGGGGAACGGCCGTGGCCGAAGCCGGCCGGCGGGGCGAGACCTCGGCCGTGCGGTGACGGGAGGGTACGGGAGGGAACGGGAGTGAACGGGAGGGAACGGGAGCGAACCGGAGGGGCGGATGAGGATGGGGACGCGTATGAGCACCTGGAGAGACATGCACGACGCCGTCGGCGACCGGACGGGCGAGCCCTTCGACGCGGCCACCGAGGCCTTCGGCGACGGTGCGGGCGCACCCTTCGGCGCGGCCACCGAGGCCTTCGTGGCGCACCGGAACCTGCTCTTCACCGTCGCCTACGAGATGCTCGGCTCGGCCGCCGACGCCGAGGACGTGCTCCAGGAGACCTGGCTGCGCTGGGTCAAGGTGGACCTGGGGCAGGTCCGCGACCAGCGCGCCTACCTGGTCCGTACGACCACCCGGCAGGCCCTCAACCGGCTGCGCACGCTCAAGCGCCGCAAGGAGTCGTACGTCGGACCCTGGCTGCCCGAGCCGATGCTCACCGCGCCCGACGTGGCCGAGGACGCGCTGCTTGCCGAGAGCGTGTCGATGGCCCTGATGCTCGTCCTCGAAACGCTCTCGCCGACCGAACGGGCCGTCTTCGTCCTGCGGGAGGCCTTCGCCCTCGGCTACGACGAGATCGCGGACGCCGTCGGCAAGAGCCCCGCCGCCGTACGACAGATCGCCCACCGGGCGCGCAAGCATGTGGACGCGCGCCGTCCGCGCCAGACGGTGTCGGCCGACGAGACGCGGGCTGCGCTGGCTTCCTTCCGGAGCGTGCTGGAGACCGGTGACCTGCACGGACTCATGGACGTGCTCGCGCCGGAAGTCGTCCTCGTCAGCGACGGGGGCGGCATCAGGCAGGCGGCGCCGCGGCCGATCAACGGCTCCGACAAGGTGGCCCGCTTCATGATCGGCGGACTCGGCAAGAACCAGCTCCCGATCACGCTGACCCCGACCGTGGTCAACGGAAACCCGACCCTCGTCGTCCGTCTCGACGGCGAGTTGGACGGCGTCATGGCGGTGGCTGTCGAAGGCGGGCGCATCAGCGGCCTGTACTACGTCCGCAACCCGGAGAAGCTGTCGCGAGTGGAGTCGGAGACGGTGCTCACGCGGGAGGGGCTGGGCGGCGGTCGTTGAGGGTCCGGTTCCGGTGGGCAGTGGCGCTGGTTGCCGCGGTGGGAATCCGGCGGCGTGGTGCTGGACCGGGGGTCGCCGCATTAGAGTGGCAGAGCCATGATCGCTGACTCCTCTTCCCAGCAGCGCCTGGAGCGCGCACTCGCCGCCCTGCGCGGACTCGCGGTGGGGGACGCCCTCGGCTCCCAGTTCTTCGTCCCCGCGAACTATCCGCTCCTCAAGCGTCGAGAAGTGCCGCAAGGAACCTGGCAGTGGACCGACGACACCGAGATGGCCTGCTCCGTACTCGCCGTCCTGGTGGCGCACGGGCGCATCGAGCAGGACGCGCTCGCCGAGTCCTTCGCCGAGCACCACGACTTCGACCGCGGCTACGGGCCCGCCGTGAACCGGCTGCTCCGCCTCATCCGCGAAGGCGGCGACTGGCGCGAGCTCGCGTCGGCACTGTTCAAGGGCCAGGGCTCGTGGGGCAACGGCGCGGCCATGCGGATCGCGCCCCTCGGTGCCTGGTACGCCGACGATCCCGAACAGGCCACGCACCAGGCGGAGATCTCCGCCTACCCGACGCACCAGCACCGGGAAGCCGTCGTCGGCGCGATGGCGGTCGCCGCGGCCGCGGCACTCGCCGCCGACCCCGCCGGGCCGCCCTCGCCCGCGGCCCTGCTCGACGGCGTCGTCGCGCTCGTCCCGCGCAGTGCGGTGGGCGCGGGCCTGCGGCGGGCCCGGGACATGCTCGACTACAGCGACGCCACCACCGTGGCCGCCGTCCTCGGCTGCGGCCGTCGCACCACCGCGCATGACACCGTGCCCTTCGCGCTCTGGTCGGCGGCCCGTGCCCTCGGCGACTTCGAGCGGGCCTTCTGGACCACGGCGCAGGTCGGCGGCGACATGGACACGACCTGCGCGATCGTCGGCGGGGTCGTGTCGTCCGGCGCCAAGACTGCCCCTCCGGAGTCTTGGCTTGAGCAAACTGAGGCGCTTCCTTCCTGGGTTCCTGTCTCTGGGTGAGGTTGGTTTCGGGGTGTGGGCGGTTTGTGGTCCGTGTGTGGCCTCGTCGCCTCGTCGCTCCGTTTTCTGGGGTATTTGCCCGCCGCGGAGGCGGTCTCGGTTGCCGGTGTGATCCGTCCCTTGTTGACTCCTCGGTGCCCGATGACGCCTCGCGGCATAGCATTTCTAATGCAATGTCTGGCGTCGGTTGGAGCCCCAAATTCCTCCGCCTCGAACGCTCGATCTCCTACTCGTACGAAATCGATCTCCCCGTTCCGGGAACCGGGGTGTCGCACCGCCCACCAGGCGGCGTAACCTGTCTGGCGCCATGCCGTACGAAGCACCCACCCACACCGTCGAGCGTTCCCTTCGGGCAACCACCGGAGCGAGGCTCGTCGCCGGGGTCGACGAAGTGGGACGGGGTGCTTGGGCCGGGCCCGTCACCGTTTGCGCGGCGGTCACCGGACTGCGGCGGCCGCCCGCCGGACTCACCGACTCCAAGCTCCTCACCGTCAAACGACGTGACGCGCTGGCAGAGGTGCTGCGGGACTGGGTCACCGCCTACGCGCTCGGCCACTCCTCTCCGGAGGAGATCGACGAGCTCGGTATGACCGCAGCGCTCCGCCTCGCCGCGGTGCGCGCCCTCGAGACTCTGCCGGTCCGCCCGGACGCGGTGATCCTCGACGGCAAGCACGACTACCTCGGCTCCCCCTGGAAGGTCCGTACGGTCATCAAGGGGGACCAGTCCTGCGTCGCCGTCGCCGCGGCCTCGGTCATCGCCAAGGTCAGCCGCGACGCCATGATGGCCGAACTGGACGCCGAACACGCAGACTTCGCCTTCGGCGCCAACGCGGGTTACCCCTCGCCGGTGCACAAGGCGGCGCTTGAGGTGCGGGGGCCGACCCCGTACCACCGGCTCTCGTGGTCCTATCTCGACGCGCTGCCCCAGTGGCGGCACCTCAAGAAGAACCGCGTGCCGGTACTCAGCGGCGGCACTCCGGAAATCGAGGGGCAACTCGGCTTCGATTTCTGACACCATGCCGGTCGCACTCATGTGCCACCCGCCGGTGCGGTGCGCACCGGCGTTTGATAGACAACCACTCATGCCTCTCATTCCCGAGGAGCCTCAGATTCACGAGAGCGCCCAGGGTCCCCGCGCAAGCTCGGCCAACGGCCGTATCGCGCCGACCCCCCGTCCTGTACCCGGCCCCCGCCCCGCGGCACCGCCGCGACCGGGACGCCCGGGTCCCCCCAGGCCCACGCCTCCCGCGCAGCGCACCCCGGCCAAGCCCGGCCCGGCTGCTTCGACTGCCACCCCCGCCGCCAAGCCCGCTCCAGCTGCGCCCGCTCCAGCTGCGCCCGCTCCCGCTTCGCCTGCTCCGGCTTCGGCCGCGGCGCGTGCTGCCGCGAGCGAGCCGGTCGGTACTCCGCAGGTCCAGCTGATCCCGGCCTCCGCCGAGGGTGCGCTGGACGCCGCGGAGGAAGCGGTCGACCTGCTGCTCGACACCGGTCGCGCGCCCGGCGAGATCCTGGTGATCACCACCGGCGACCCGCATCCGTGGGCGGCTCACGAGCTGTCCTTCGGCGCGGACGCCTACTGGGCCCAGCACGATGCCGGTGACGACGTGTTCTACGCCGCCGCCGCGGACATCTCCCGAGCGGGCAGCCGCCCCGTGGTCGTGGTCGCCGTGAACGGTGCCTCCGACAACGAAGCGGCCACCGCTCTGCCGCTCGCGCTCAGCCGTGCCGGTGCGCTGCTGATCGTCTGCGGCGACCCGCAGCGCATCAACTCGGCCCTGGGCGCCGGGGTCTGACACCCCGGCACCCGGATCTGTCGCCTCGGTCCGGGGCGGGGCGGGGCGCTGGCGGCCACCGGCCGTTCGGCACCCCGGCCCTGTCGGCCCTCCAGGCCGCCGGGGCTTGCCGGTCTCTTCGGGTACGTGAACGCCGGAACCTGACGGTCCGCGCCCACCGCGCGGCCTCAGGTCCGTTCGCGGTGCTGGTGCTGGTGCTGGTGCTGGTGCTGGTGCTGGTGCTGGTGCTGGTGCTGGTGCGCAGGCGTGGGTGGGCAGTTGGGGTCGAGGGTGGCTTGGCCGGTGGTGCGTGTTGCGCGTGGGGTGCGTGCGGTCGGTACGGTCGGGCTTCTTGAGGTCCGTCCCGACGTTCCCTCCCGGTCTACTCAGCGGGCCGCACCTCGTCGCTCGCTCGCCGGCCCTCCGCCTCCGGAGCTCACCCGTGGCTGTGGGCGGGGGTGTGGCTGTGGCTGTGGCATGGCTGGCGTGCCGTTGGCTCGCAGTCTCTCTTCCCTCGACGGCGGTCGCTCCTTCATCCGCCGCGGCTGTTCCTGCTCCTCCTTCCTCGCGGTATGTCCTTCGCCGCCGCCCCTCTTGGCGGCCTTCTCGTCGGCTTCCTCGGCGACCTTCTCGTCGGTCTCGTCGCCGGTCTCCTCAAGCTTCAAGCCGCCCTCCAAGTGCTCCGGCGAAGAGCCGATGTTCGGCCGTCTCCCGCTGCGCCCTTCGCCGAACACCTGCCAGCCGGCCCGCGTCAGCGTGATGTACGCCCCGCACCTCAGGCCGTGCAATGTGCAGGCGTCCCGCAGCCCCCACATCCACGCGCCGTCCTCCTGAGTCCACTGCGCGTCCCCTTCACGGCAGTACAGCAACACCGCTGTGCGGACCGGAGTGCGGCGCCGCAGGTCGTGCGGGATGACCCGGCGCAGCTGTGCCAGCAGGGCGTTGCGGTTCACCCAGCCGTCCGCGCCTGTCGCGCGCCGGGAGAACGAGGCGCTCGCCCGCAGGCGCTCCTCCTGGTCGAGCACCGCCACCACCGCGGTCTCCGGCGTGGGCAGATGCCGTAGGTGCAGGCCACTGACGACCTCACGCGGATCACGCAGCAGCGGAATTCCCGCCGCTGCCCATTCGGCCGGTTCCAGTACGCGGGCCAGTTCGTTGCTGGTGGAGTCGGACATCTCAGTGGGCTGTGATGCACCCGGCTTCGATGCACCCGGCTTCGATGCCGTTGCGGACGGAGCGAATCCGAAGGTCACGGTCCTCCCTTCGGCTACGCGCCCACACCTGCGGGCGGGGTCGGACGGTCGGGAGCGCACCGCGGCACAGCACTGCCGGACCACGGGCGAGCCGTGCGGGAGCGGGTTCCAATTCTCGCCCGCCCACCGGCGCCAGGCAACGAGCAGTTGGAGCCGTTGCCCGTAATCGGCGGGTGCGCCGTCTATATGCCTTCCCCCGTAGCACCGTTCGACGCGTGGCTCACGCCTGGATGGCCAGTACCAGCGGCAACACCCCCTCCGCCGAGGCCTGTCGGAGCATCCGGGCGGCCACCGCGAGCGTCCAGCCGGTCTCGGTGAAGTCGTCGACCAACAGCACCGGTCCGCCGCCGGCCTGCCTGAGCTGCTCGGCCAACTCCTCGGGAACGGTCAACGTGCCGTCCAGAGCGCGCAGTCGCTGCGCGCTGTTGCTGCGCGGCGGGCTCGACTGGTCGGCCCCCGGGACATAGGCGAGCGAACCGAGCAGCGGCATCCGGCCGACCGCGGCGATGTGGCCGGCCAGGGAGTGGATCAGCTGCGGCCGAATCCGGGACGGCATCGCCACGACCCCGACCGGTCTGCGCAGCGCGTCGGGCTCGCCGGACGCCCAACCGCCTGGCCCCTTCGCCCAGTCGGCCAGAACGTCGATCACCGCGCGCGCCACATCGTCCGGAATCGGGCCGTCCGGGGACTGTGGGGTGAGCATGGGGCGCAGCCGGTTGCCCCAGCCGATGTCGGAGAGTCTTCCCAGCGCGCGCCCGGTGGCGGCGAGTTGGCCGGCAGGGATCCGCCCCTTGAGGTCCATCCCCACCGCCGCGAGTCCGGTCGGCCACATCTTGCGTGGCTCCACCTCGACGCCCGCCCTGCCGAGTTCGCCCTTGGCCGCATCGAGCGCTGCGGCGGACACCTTGTTGTCGAATCGAGGGCCCGCGCAGTTGTCGCAGCGCCCGCACGGCGCCGCCTCCTCGTCGTCCAACTGGCGTCGCAGGAACTCCATACGGCACTCCGACGTCGAGGCGTAGTTCCGCATCGCCTGCTGCTCGGCCTCGCGTTGGTGGGCGACCCAGGCGTATCGCTCCGCGTCGTACACCCATGGTTGTCCCGTGGAGATCCATCCCCCCTTGACCCGGCGTACGGCCCCGTCCACGTCCAGGACTTTGAGCATTGTGTCGAGCCGGGTCCTGCGGAGTTCGACGAGCGGTTCGAGGGCGGGCAGGGATAGGGGCCTGTCCGCGTTCGCCAAGGTGTCCAGAGTGAGGCGCACTTGTGACTCAGGCGGGAAAGCCACCGAGGCGAAGTACCGCCAGATCGCCTCGTCCTCCTTGCCGGGCAGCAGCAGCACTTCCGCGTGCTCGACCCCACGACCGGCGCGGCCCACCTGCTGGTAGTAGGCGATGGGGGAGGAGGGGGATCCGAGGTGGACCACGAATCCGAGGTCCGGCTTGTCGAATCCCATGCCGAGCGCGGACGTGGCCACCAGAGCCTTCACACGGTTGGCGAGCAGATCCTCCTCGGCCTGCTGACGGTCCGCGTTCTCGGTCTTTCCCGTGTACGAGGAGACGGTGTGCCCGCACTGCCGGAGGAACGCGGTGACTTCCTCGGCTGCCGCCACCGTCAGGGTGTAGATGATCCCGGAGCCGGGCAGCTCGCTCAGGTGCTCGCCGAGCCAGGCCAACCGGCTGGGCGCATCGGGGAGTTCGAGCACTCCGAGGCTCAGACTCTCGCGGTCCAGCGGGCCGCGGAGCACCAGGGCGTCGGAACCTGACCCTCCGCCCGTTCCGAGCTGCTCGGCGACATCCGCGGTGACGCGTGAGTTGGCCGTGGCGGTGGTGGCGAGGACGGGCACTCCGGACGGCAGGTCCGCCAGCATGGTGCGGAGTCGGCGGTAGTCGGGCCGGAAGTCATGGCCCCAGTCGGAGATGCAGTGCGCCTCGTCGACCACGAGCAGGCCGGTGGCCGCGGCCAGGCGGGGGAGCACCTCGTCACGGAAGTCGGGGTTGTTGAGGCGCTCGGGGCTCACCAGGAGGACATCGACCTGGCCGGCCGCCACTTCGGCCTGGACCGTTTCCCATTCCTCGGTGTTGGAGGAGTTGATCGTGCGCGCGTGGATGCCCGCACGCGCGGCCGCCTCCACCTGGTTCCGCATCAGCGCGAGCAGCGGCGAGACGATCACGGTGGGGCCGCCGCCTCGGGCGCGCAGCAATGCGGTCGCGACGAAGTACACCGCGGACTTGCCCCAGCCCGTGCGCTGCACGACGAGAGCCCGGCGCTTGTCGGCGACGAGCGCCTCGATCGCCCGCCACTGGTCCTCGCGCAGCCGGGCACGGCCGGACTGATCGCCGACGAGACGGGCGAGTACGGCGTCGGCCTCCGTGCGGAGTTCTTCGTTGGTCATGCGTCCATGCAACCCGATGGCTCTGACATTCGGCGAATGCGTCCGCCGGCCTGTGGACAACTTCTGACGTGTCCACGGCCAGGGTTATCCACAGGAAAACCGGAATGCAGCAATCCGCGACATGGTCTCCGCATGACGAATCACTACGAAGCCGCAGACGGCTCGAACAAGCCGATGTCGACGATGTCCAGCCCGGCCGAACTCGCCGATGCCCTCCCCTACTTGATGGGCTTCCATCCCGACGACAGCGTGGTCCTGGTGGCGAAACACGGCATGGGAGTGGGCTTCGGAGGCCGGGTGCGCCTGGGCATCCCCGACGAGACGGAGGACTGGCCGCTCATCGCCGAACAGCTGGTCGCTTGCCTGGTGACCGGCAGCGAGCGGCACCTGGTCCGGCCGGCCGGCGTCGTGATCTACCTCTGCCAGGATCCGCGCGGGGACGAGGCGCCGCAGCAGGTCATGGAGCGACTGCGTCCGCTGGCCGAATCCCTCCTCGTAGCCTGCGGGAGCCAAGGAGTCACCGTCGAGGAAGCCCTCTGCCTCTCCGCGGGTCGCTACTGGTCGTACGTATGCGTCGACGACCGCTGCTGTCCGCCCGCAGGGACGCCCATGGCCTTGCCGGGCACGTCCGTCGTCGCCGCGGCCGCAACGTATGCCGGGCTTCACATGCACGGCAGCCTGCGTCAGATGGAGGCCCGCTTCGCGCCCCCGCGCGGGGCCGCCGCGGCGAGCTTGAAGGGCGCCCTGGACGCGGCGGCGTCGGCGCTCGTGCCGCGCATGGTGATGGACGACGAGGGCGATCAGGTCGCGGAAGAGACTCTGGCGGCCGCTGCCCGCGTCATGGAGAGGCTTCGTGAGGCGCCTCCCGCTGGCGGAGCGGTGGAGTCCGACCGACGGGACGACCAGCTGATCGGGGACCGTGAGGGCGCCGACCTCCTCCTCGGCCTGCAGGTGCGCGAGACCCGTGACAGGGCCGCCGAGTGGATGGAGGGCGAGGAGGCCGCCCTCGCGCTGCGGCTCTGGAGGGCATTGGCACGGCGTTGCGTCGCGCCGTACATGGAGTTCGCCACGGCGCCGCTGTCCCTCGCGGGGTGGGTCGCGTGGTCGCTGGACGACGAACCCGAGGCCAGGGTCGCCCTCGGCCTGGCACTGGACCTCGACCCCGTCTATACCTTCGCGCAGCTCCTGCACCGCGCGTGCAATCAAGGACTGGACGTCGAGGAGGTTCGCCGCTGCCTGCGCGACGAGTTGCACGGGGCCCACCGTCCGGCCGCGCACAAGGCCCGCTCGAAGGCCGCGGGCCAAGGTCCTGTATGTGGTCGGGGCACTCAACTCGCCCTTCCGCAGGATCAGTCGAGCCCTCGCGTGAGGAAGCAGGGCTGCGCACACCGGCGTTCGGCGCAGGAGTCCCCGGGAGCCGCGCCCGACTCGACGGGATCACCCGAAGACCCGACAGCTTCCGGCCAACCCCGGGACTTCTCGGCCGACCAGGCCTCGCCCAGGACCGAGAGCGCGGAGGCCGCCAATCCCTCCACCCGCAGGCCGCACCACCTGCCGCGCGTCGTGCCGGCACAGTCGCCGCGCCCTGCTGTCGGCTCGAGGGCCCGCCGCAGGGGGCGCTCCCGGACCGTGGACCGCATCAGCCCGCAGCTCCCCAGGCAGCTGCGCCGAAACCTCTGCATGCCGCCGACGGCTCAACCGGCGAAGGGCGCGGGTGGACCCCAGGGCCGCACCCGGCGCGACGGCGGGCGCCCGCAGCGCAGTCCGGTACGCGGATCGGACCGCTCCCGGGCCCCGAAGGGGCGAGGTCAGCAGAACAGGCGTCGGTGAGGCAAGCGAGCCAAGCTCGGCCGGATGATCTCTGTAGGGAGCGCGTGATCGTGAGCATGAGTTCCTGCAGAAGTGTTGGAATCCGCGTGTGATGAGCACTCTCGTGTCGGCTGATCACGGGCAGTGACCGCCGCTGGAATGCTGGTGGTGGTCACTGTGAGTGGCGGCGGTTCCGTTACGTACGTGAGTGCGACGACGTCGGCTCCGTGGCTGGGTGTTCGGTTTTGAGGAGTTCGGCCTGGATGTCAGGTCGGATGGGCCGCGTGCCAGGCGGTCCAGATGTCGGCGCGGAGGCGTCCTCGGTCTGGGACGGCGTGGCCGTTGTCGCGGGCCCAGGCGCGGACTTCGGCAACGGTCGGCTTCCCTGGATGAGGTTTCTGGATGGGCACGGGGCTGTCCTGCGGCGTCGAGCCCTGGGCGACGGAAGGTTCGGTGGAGGTGCGGGTGGTGAAGCCTCGGCGGGCCAGGACGCGGCGTCGATGGTGGTGCATGCTCTCCAGGCGGGAGACCTCCACGTCGACGTAGTCGTGGACCTCGACGTCCGTCTTGCCGGTTTCCAACTCGCGTATGACGCGTCCGACTTGTTGGATGCTTTTGCCTTTGAAGCGGAACGGACTGGTCAAGAAGAGGCAGTCGAGGCGGGCCGCATCGAAGCCTTCGCCTGCGACCTTGTCGATGGCCAGGAGCACGGTCGGGCTGGCGTCTTCCGAGTCGAGCGCGGCGCGGACCTCGGCGCGCTCGGCCGCGCTGAGCCGTCCGTGCAGGAGCATCGGACGGATGCCGTGTTGGTGGAGGGCCTCGGTGAGACGGTGGAGGTGTTCGATCCGGTTGCTGAGGGCGAGGCTATGGCGGCCCCGGCGGGCGGCGTTGGCGATGTCCGCGGCGATTTGGGCGTTGCGTTCCTCGTTGGCGGCGAGTTCTCCGTATAGGGCCTGGAAGGAGACGCCGTCGTCGCCGGTTTCCTCGGTGGTGAAAGCAGTGGGGTGGACGATCAGATGCTTGGTAAAGGTGGTCTGGTCGGCGATCTCGTGGCGGATGGGGCCGCACTGCATGGTGATGAGCGCGTCCATCTGGTCCGCGCGGTAGGGGGTGGCGGATAGGCCCGTCCAGCGGCGTACGGCGGCTTTGTTCACCGCTGCTACGGCGGCCGGTGCTCCGATGGCGTGGCACTCATCCACGATCACAAGGCCGTAGCCGTCCAGGAGTTGGTCGGGTGCGTCGCGGTGGGCAAGCGACTGAAGCATCACCAGGTCGACCACGCCGTTGCGGCGGTCCTTGCCGCCGCCCAGCGAGCCGACTTGACTCTCGCCCAGGTCGAGGAAGGTGGCCAGGCGCTCACGCCACTGAGAGAGGAGTTCGGCCTTGTTCACGAGGATCGCGGCCGGCTGCGCCGCCTTGGCGATGAGAGCACAGGCCATCACGGTCTTGCCGGTGCCTGGCGGGGCCACGAGCACGCCGGTGATGTGCTCGGCCATCGTGTCGACAGCCTTGGCCTGCACCGGGGTGAGTTCACCGGTGAAGCGTGCGGTGATCGCCTCGCGCTTGGGCAGGTCATGGTCGATGCGCAGGTCTCCGCCTGCCGAGGCGATGAGCTTGGCCGCTTGATCGGCCAGTCCCCTGGGGATGCGCAGCCAGTCGGTGTCGGTGGTGTCGAAGCACATCACGAACCGGGATGTCCCGAACGTGGAGTAGCGCATCTTCTGCTTCTTGTAGACATCCGGGTTGTGCAGGCTCGCCAGGTGCTTGAGCGCCGCCACGAGCGGGGCGGGAAGGCCCTGGGTGGCGATGGCCAGCATGGCCCCCAGCCGGGCCCGTACTACTTCGAGGGCCTTGCCGAGAGTGGTACGCCGCGGCTTCGGTGGCATCGCCTCGAGCGTGGCCGCCGGGCCGACCTCGACCGGCTGCAAGGTGTTGACCAGGGCCTCGAACTCGCCCCGGCTCAGCCGCTGGATCTGGGAGAGGTGGGCGAACTGGTCGGGGTAGGGCGTCCAGGTCGCCGGGTCGCAGAAGAGGGTGGTGCCTCGCTCGCGGCAGGCGCCGTTGAGCGGCAGAGCGATCAGGTTGCCGAAACTGCCGTTGCCGGATGTCTTGGTCGGCAGCAGGTCCTGGGCGGGGAAGAACCGGTCGAAGCTGGCCAGGGACATCCGCTCGCGTGTGGTCATGGCGTCGCGCAGCAGTGCGGCCCCCAGTTGCCGGGCGAGGCCAGCGGGGACGGGGTCGGTGAAGAACGTCCATACGTGGGCGCCCTCGCCGGACCGGGAGATCTCCGCATACGCCGGTACTCCGGCTACCCGGCACGCCTGATGGTAGGCGGCAGCATCGCCGCGCCAGTCCCGGTCGTCGAAATCGCAGACCAGCAGCCAGCAGGTGTCGTCGGTGAGCAGCGGATACAGCCCGACATGCAGGGCTTCCGAGCCAGGTTCGGGGCGGCTGAGGTGCTCGATGAGCACGCGGTCGGTGAGCGGCAGCAGTTCGCGTTCCTCCCCGGGGCGGCGCTCCCAGGGCCGTTTGGTCTCTGCCGGGCTCCATCCCGTCTTTCCGGACTTGGCGGCCCACCGGCGGGCGTACACGTCGCTGCGGCCCGCGAACAGCGCCTTGAACAGGGCGAGTTTCGCCTCCACCGTCGAGCGTGCATCGGCCCAGAGCAGGCCGGACGGGGGCACCGGCACCACAGCAGGATCCTGAACGGCCGACGGCACCTGCTGCGGGGGTGACGGCTCGTCCCAGCAGGGGACCGCCTGCGCGGCCGGTCCCAGCTGCAGGTCGCGTAGGCGCCGGTTCTCCTCGCGCAGCGCCGCGTTCTCCTCCACCGCCACGTCCAGCCGGATGCGCAGCTCGGCGGGGTCTTCCCAGACATCCACGTCCGCCATGATGTCCGATTCCCGCCCTGAGTATGCGTGTGCCGAGGCCAGCGCCAGTGTGCACGGCGACCGGCCCTTGCTCATGGACGTCGCGCCATGGGAAGTTGCGTCGTGGAACAGGCATGAACGTCGTTGGCACGCAGATCGTGCACTTCGTCGCAACCGTCAACTGGGCTCCGTCAGCGGCTGGATGACCGTAGCCGCCGTCCGTGTCCCGCTCAAGGGCGTACGGCTCAACGCAGCGGCACCGGGACACCGAGATCAGACTGGCCCGGCTGGTCACTGTCCTTGTCCTCGGTGAAGTCCGCCACCGGACCTTCAGCGGCCGGCTGGCGCCAGGCCCACGCGACGTATTCCGCCCCAGGGGGCTCTCCCGCAGCCGCGGTCATGTCCGCACCACCCTGCGAGCAATCGGGATGTCAAGGCCTTTCCGCCATCCGGGTGCGGGAACTTCCCGTAGCGCTAGGGTTTTCGGAACATCCGGAACGGCACGCCGCCGAGTAGAGGGACGAACGCTTCATGGGGCAAGGGGCACGGGAGCGACTGGCGGAGCTGTTGGACAGCTCGGAGCGGCGCGGGGACTTCAGCACCCGTATCGAGATGCCCGCCCGCGCGCTGCGCATCACGGTCGACGGCGTCGGTGACCTACCGCTCCCCGTACGCGCCCCAGTCACCAGGAAGCTGATCGCCCAGGCCCGGCAGGCCCGCTTCGGCCGCGGGGAGCAGACCCTGTCCGACACCGGCGTGCGCGACACCTGGGAGATCACTCCGGACCGGTTCACCCTGGGTGGCCCCGACTGGCAGCGCACGCTGAGCGGTGTCCTCGACGGGGTCCGCACCGCGCTGGGCCTTCCGCCCACCACCGTCCTGCGGGCCGAACCGCACGCGCTGCTCGTCTACGGCAAGGGCCAGTTCTTCCTGCCGCACCAGGACTCCGAGAAGGACGACTCCATGGTGGGCAGCCTCGTCGTCTCGGTGCCCTCGCACCACACCGGCGGCGAACTCGTCGTCGAACATGCCGGCCGCTCCGTCACGTACAAGGCGTCGAGGGAACGGCTGACCTTCACCGCCTTCTACGCGGACTGCCGCCACGAGGTCAAGCCCGTCACCTCCGGTTACCGCATCACCCTCACTATGAACCTGCTCGCCGAGCCCGTTCGTCCGGTCGGCGAACCTGGCGGCAGCCCGGTGGCGGACCTGGCCCAGTGCGTGACCGAGCATTTCACCCAGCCCACCGAGGACCGCTACGGCTACGGCCGCACCAAGCCCGAGCCGCCGGGCCGGCTCGTCTACCTCCTCGACCACGAGTACACCCAGCGAGGCCTGGACTGGGACCGTCTCAAGGGCGTCGACGCCACCCGCGCCGACCTGCTCCGCCAGGCCGCCGGACAGGCCGACTGCGAAGCGGTCCTCGCCCTCGCGGAGGTGAAGGAGACCTGGGACGCCCAACCGCCCTACGACCGTTACGACTACTACGGCGAGGTCGAGCATTTCGATGACTGCGAGGACGATGAGTGTGAAGGCGAGTGCCTTCTCGATCCCGACGGCGAGCCCGGCGCCGAGCGCCGCCGCAGCGGCGACTTCTCCGACTACGAGCTCACCGACCTGATCGACGACGAGATCACTCTGGGCTGGTGGACCCGCCCCGAGCACGCCGGCGGTGAGCAGATCTCGCTGCCCGTTCCGTACGCCGAGGTGTGCGCCACCACCGCGAACAAGGACCTCACGCCCTACCAGTCCGAGTACGAGGGCTACATGGGCAACTACGGCAACACCCTGGACCGCTGGTACCGGCGGGCCGCGGTGGTGCTCTGGCCCCGGCAGCGCTCGTTCGCGGCACGTGCCGAAGCAGGCTCCGCGCAAGCCGTGCGGGAACTCCAGGGCCGCCTGGACGCCGGGGAGCTGGAGTTGGCGCGTACGCTCGCCCGGTCGCTCGCGCCGATCTGGAACCACCACGGTTCGGGCCCGGCGGCAGCCCCGCTCTTCGCCGCGGCTCTGGGCGTCGCGGTGAGAGTGGAGGAAGCGGACACCGCCGCGATGCTCCTCGCGCCTTTCGGGGTGGAGACCCTGGACGAGCGGCACGCCCCCGATCTCGCGAAAGCGGCCGCACGGTACGGACGGACGTGGGCACGCGGAGTCGTCGACAGCTGGTTCGGCTCGGTCGGTGCCTACACCGGGGCCGACCGAGACGCCTGGCTCGAAACCCTGCCTGGCCTCGGCGCCGCGCTGCGGAGTGTGGACGGTGACGGAGACGGGGTGGCCACACCACTGGCCGAGGGGGTCTGGCGCGCGTTCGAGCAGCAGCTCACCGGCTGGCTCGGCATCGGCCGGGAGAAGGAGCGCCAGGCGGCCCTGGAGCGGCTCGGCACCCCGCTCGCCCACATCCTGCGGGCGGCCGGTCCCGAGACCGCCGAAATGATCACCACCGCTCTACGCAGCCGACCGGACACCGTACTGGAATGCCTGCTCCCGTCCCTGCGTACCGCGGCCCGCCGACAGGCCGGCGTCCGCGACGGCACCCCGCCGGCCCGCGCTTTCCAGTCCCTCGCCGACCACTGCGAGACCCGGCTGACCGCAGCCCTGGCCCGCCCCGTCCGGGCGGCGGACGACTGGTCCCTCACCCCGGACCGCGGCTGCCCCTCCGACTGCGACCTCTGCCCCGGCCTGGACAACTTCCTCACCTCCCGCACCCGCCGGACCATGGAGTGGCCGCTCGCCAAGGACAAGCGCCGCCACATCCACAGCCGCATCGACCTCGCCAGCCTGCCCGTCTCCCACACCACCCGGCGCCAGGGACGCCCCTACACCCTGGTCCTAGCCAAGACGGACGCGGTGTTCACCCGCGAGCGGGCGGCCCGCTCCCGCGCCGAGACCGACCTGACCTGGCTCCAGGAGAAGTGGCCCAGGCCACGCGGCTGAGGGCTGACCGGCGCCCGTGGGGCGAACCCGATCTCCTCACCGAGCCGATAAGGCACGGCGGAGGTGCATTTCGCTTCTGGGCGCGGTCTCGTTCTGGCCGCCCAGGCAAGCCCATATGGTGGTGGTGTCGAAGAGCCCGGTGGCGTCCGGTGCGGTGTCGTTGTGCCTGTCGCCCTCGCTCACCGCGGCGCGGGTGAGTTGTCCGAGAAGGCTCCGTTGCGCGTCGCCGCGTCGAGCATGGCCAGCAGCTGTCGGGTCTCATCGAGGAGGATTTGGCCGCGCTGGGTCGCGGTGACCGGACGCTCGCGGTGATCGAACAGAGCGAAGCCGGCGGCATCCTCCAGCATCCGGAGGTGCCCGGTGAGTGAGGTTCGGGGGAGGCCCAGGGCGAGGGCCGCCGCGCGAAGTGAGGGGTGTCCCGCCACCAACAGGGCCCTGCGGAGCGCCTGAAGGGAGTTCCGGCGGGTGCTGATGTGCTGCATAGCGGGTGAGAGCGGGATCGTGAGGCCGGCGAACGGGCTGGGAAAGACGCGAGGCGGAGGGACACGGCCTTCTGGAGAGCGGGGGATGTTCCACTTGTTGAGGAGCTTGCTGATGCTGGTGGCGTCAGTATGGAGTTCGCTGGCGATGGCAGTGACCCGCCGTCCTTTGTCCACGTATTCCGCCTGTAGCCATGCCCGTGAGATGGAGCGTTCGAGTTCGCCGGCGGCACGCCGGGGGCGGAATGGGATCCCCGCTTCGACCAAAGCGCCGTGTACGACCCCGGCGGTGCAGTCGACCATCTCGGCGATCTGCTTCTGGTGGAGACCGTGGCGCTGATAGAGGGCCCGCAACTGATCGAGTGCGAGGGGACCTTGCCGGGGATACAAGTATTCACCCGTGGGTTTTGGCGGTCGCTGAAGTTCCGGGACGCTCAGCGCGCGGCTTTCCATCAGGAGACGTAGCTGATGGATCGTCACGTTCAGTGTCTTCGAGGTCTTGGTCAGGGTGGGACCCTGCTGCAGGAGTGAGCGGAGCTGCTCCGTGGGGACGTCCAGTGGGGGGATGGGCAGGCCGAGGCCGTCGAGCCAGTGGGCGGGTGGTTCGAAGACGACCGGTTCGTCGATGCCGTGGCCGTCCAGGATGCGGGCCGCTTGGCCGAGTAGGAAGGCGTTGGTGCCCAGGGGCATCCGGTAGGCGGAGCGGTGGCTCCAGGTGGGTGCGTGGTTGCCGCTGCCGGGGTCGGCGCCCAGCAGCAGGCGTCCCAGATGCCAGCGGGCGCGCTCAAGATGGACGGCCTGGTACGTGCGGCTTCCGTGACGGCGGCACAGGTGACGGAAGGCGTCCTCGTCGAGCGGCAGTTCGCGAGTGTCGATCGTGAAAACGGCCCGGCGGCGGGCGTAGTCGATTGGCACGGCGTGTTGGTCCAGCACTTGGGCCAGGTGGGCAAGGTCACGGGCACTCAAGCGGTAGGCGTACGCCTCTAGCCAGCTGTCCAGGGCTTCGCCCGGCACCGGCGGCACCCAGATGGGGATGCGCTCATCGGTCCAGACCATCATGCCGACTTCCTGCGCTGCTGGGGGCGGGTGGTCTTGAGCCCCGCCTTGATCTCGGCCTCGAGCTCCTTACGGGCCGCCTCGGCCGCGGCGTCGTTCTTCACCCGGTTCATCAGCTCCTCGTCCAGTCGCTCGTGCCCGCTGCGGATCGCCCGCAGGCAGCCGCGGTTGATCAGTGCCATGAGCGAGGCGAAGTGGCCGGTGGAGCGGGCGAAGAGATAGTCCGACAGGTCCTCGGCGAGCATCCCCGGGTGCTTCTCCGCCAGGATCAGCTTCTTCTCGATCGTCTTGAGCAGTGTGCGCCACTGGAGGCGGCCCTCATCGTCGTCCACCTGGAAGGGCGGCAGGGTCAACGGGGTGGTGCGGCGTCCGAACTGGGCGAGTTCCGTCTCCTTGCCGGCGAACCCCTCGCGCAGGACACCGCGGTGCTGGACACCGACGCCGACGAAGATCAGGTGACCGGGAAGACGTTCGACAGGTACTTCAACTGATTCGCCATGCGGACCGAGTTGGACTTCGCCCCGGCGAGGAAGTGGATGTCATCGATGATGATGGCGACGGTCTTCATTGACAGCACGGCGTCCACGGCCCGCTCGGCCAGAGTGTCGGCGTCCCCGGAAACGGGCAGTCCGTAGAACCGGCAGATCGACGCGTTCAGGCCGCGGATCTGTGTGTTGCCGCTCAGCGCGATGTAGATGATCGGCACGCGCCGGGCGGCGTGGTCTCCCCGCGCACGTCGACCTGCCGTTTGAACAGATCGCAGCCGTACGCGCGCACCGCCGTGCTCTTGCCGAGCCCCGGGTAGGCGTCCACGAGTGCGGCCGGCTTGGTCTTGTTCCCGTCGTGCCGGTTTGACTCCACGATCTCGCCCAAGTCGGCTTGGAGCGCCAGTAGTTGTGGGGTGTCGATCGGGCCGATGTTGGCGTGCCACACCTCCCGGTGATCGTTGTGGACGAGCAGGGCCTGTCGCGAGAGTTTGGCCAGCTGGGCTCGGCTCAGCTGCTCGGGCTGGACGCGGTCCGGGCCGTAGACCTCCTGCAGCCATCCGGAAAGCCGGGTCGGGCTGTACTGGCGGTCGTCCCCCTCGAAGGGCTCTGGGTCCTCGACGGCGGTCGTTGCGCTCAACGGGTCTCCCAGACGTCGGCGTAGTAGTCGTCCTCGTCGATCACGGCAGGGTCCTCTTCGCCGGGGAACGCGGCTTCCAGCTCGTCGTCCTCGTCATCGTCCCCGCCCGGGACCGGCTCTCCGCCGTCGACGACGTGCAGGTCCGCAGGCTCAGGATCGTCCGTGCCCGGTCCGGGCCACCGGCGGCCGCCACGCGGCGCAGCGAGGGGAGCGAGGCCACCACGTCCGCCTCGTCGGGCACCTCGTCGTCCCCCACGATGCGCAGCCGCTCCTGCGACAGCCGCACCGTCATCCGCCGCTCGGTGCGGTCCCGGGTCAGCCCCGCACCCCAGCGCTCAAGGAGCTCGACCAGCGCGCGCTTGGTGTCCAGGAACCGGTGCGTCTGTTTGGCGAGCCGACGGGCGTACGCCACCGCCTCCCGGCTCACCGGGCCTCCCAGACCGGCCGCGTGCTCCCAGTCCAGGACGTGCCACTTCAGCGTTTTCGGGTCCTGGAAGTACGCCTTGGTGATGTCGCCGGAGTCCACCGCGATCGGCCACTTCCCGGCGTCCACGCCCCGATACGGGCTGGGCTGGTTGCGGTGACCGTTGAGCCCGTCCCCGTTGTAGCGCAGGCCGCCGACCTCCACGCCGTAGTGGTGGATGGGGACGCGGAACTCCTCCAGGAAGTCCAGGGCGAGTTGGGGCCGCAGTGGAATCCTGAGCGGGCCGGCGCGGGTGACGCCGTGCTCGAACATCTCCAGCGGGCTGAGCTTCAGTCCCGGCACCTCCGGCACGCACAGCCCGCGGCGATGGCGCCGGTGATACACGGTGGTGATCCAGTCCCGGATGACCGCTTCGAGTTCGTCGAGGAAGAAGAAGGCCTCGTCCTCGACCTTTTCGCCCCGGCTGTGCACGTCGGAGCCCTTGTACCCGGGCAGCGCGGCGAGCACACCCTTGTTCAGGGTGCCGAACCAGCGCTCCACCGGCTTGTCCGTCGGGGTCTTGGGCCGGGCCGGCTGCAGCGAGATCCGCAGCTTCGCGCAGACGCTACGGATGTGGTTCGACAGGTAGACCTTGCCGTGGTCGAAGATGACCGTCTCGGTGGTGACCGTCGGCAGCAGCGGCTGCCCGTCCCGGTCGACGAGCTTCTCCGCGTCGACCACCACGGCCGACGGCACCCCGCAGTACGGCAACGGCTCCCCGCCGTCCGTGCGTACTTCGCGCGGACGCACCGCCTCGTAAATACGCCCGCGACATCGACCGACTGCGTCGACACCGGGGTCAGCCGCAGCCCCACGATGCATCTGCTGTACAGATCCATCGCGACGGTGAGCTCGCACTGCACCCACCGGCAGGTCACCGGCTCCATCGCGAACACGTCCAGACGATTGGTGTCCAGGACCACGTACTCGCCCGGCCGGGTGGCACGCAACCTGCCGTACGTGCCCTGCGGAGCATCCGCGATCGATCGCTTCCCCTTCGTGCTGCCCTCGAACGCGTTGGTTCCCCTGGACAGCTGGCGCAGCAACTCGTAGCCCGTCGTACGCGCCGACAGCGGAACCGTGCCCTCCCCGTGCTCCTTGACCAGCCGCTCCTCGATCTCGGTCAGGGTTAGCCCCCGCACCGGGCGGCTCGCCGCCCTGACGTGTGCTTTCAGTACCGACTCGGCCATGTCCACCCAGCGGGGATCCGCCCGCTCCACCGCCGTGCGCACGGGCCGGTCCACGACGAGACCGGCCGGGCCCGACTTCTTCAGCGCCGCCGCCCACCTGCGGAGCGTGCTGACCCCGACGCCGATCTCGGCGGCCTTCACGGCGTAGCGGTGCCCCAGCGGCGTACCGGCGCGAAATCCGCACGCGGCTCTCCCTCCAGCGCCAGCGCGGCGTCACCGAGCTGATAGCCGGTGAGCACCTCCTGGAGGTGCCGCACCTTTCACCGTCAGCTCATCGTCCTCCTCGTCGGCCAGGCCGCTCAGCACGGCGGCTGCCGCCGTCTCCTCCCCCGGGACCGGCGCCAGGATCTCCGTGGTGGGATGCGCGAGCAACACCGAGATTTCCACCTGCCGAAGCCTGGGTGGTCCGGCCACCGCGGCTTGCCGCAGCAGAATCCGCCGCCCCTCGATCTCCGCCACCGTGAACTGCTCGCGTCAAACCGCACGGGCAGCCCCTGCCGCAGCGTCGCAGTCCACTCGGTCATCCACGCCTCCGCAGAACGCATTCGCCCGACAACGACCGGGCCGCCAAGTCCGTGGTCAGCCGCCCGGCCCACAACAGCGCCATCAGCGGCGGCCGGGCTTCTTCAGGCTTGCGGTCGCCGGCCAGACGACGCTCGGCGATGGCCATCTCCTCGCCGTCGATGACCTCCCGCCAGGCCCGCTCGACCTCGTCTTCAGGTACGACTCCGGAATGCCGGTACCCGGCTAGGAACCGGATGTTCTCCAGGAGCGTCCGCTCCGCCCCGGACCAGATCTCGTACTCCCAGCCGTGCCGCTCGATCAGCTGCCCCGGCCAGGCCAGCGCCTGCACGACCTTGGGGTCATCCAGCCGCGAGGCCGGTTTGACGTTGACGACTCGCACCGTTCCCGAACGCATCTCCAGGAGGAAGTCCGGGACGTGACTGCGCACCCTGCCGTCGACCCGCGCCACCATGCGGCAGGGTTGGGCATAGATCCCGCACACCGTCGGATCGGAGTCGGCGAGCCGCAGACGGGCCAGCTCCAGACGGCTCTCGTAGAGACCTGACCGCCCGTCGTCGCACAGGCGTAGTCGCCCGAGTAGTGCGCCATGCCATGGACCGAACGCACCCGACGCCACGGCTCGGACTCGGTGAAATGCTTCAGCCGGAGTTGAGAGACGGGGACCTCACGTGTCGTTCCGTCCACGTACCGGATTGATGCCATCGGGATCGCGTGCTTGCTGCGGGCCCTGCCCGGGCGTTTCGTCGCCATACTTGAACGGTGCGAAGCGCTCACTCCACGCAAACAGCAAGATCGTAAGTGATCGACACCGAGAACTACTGAACGTAATCAGCGCTCATGATCACGAGGAAATGCTCGGACGGTGCTCATGATCACGCGGAATTGCTCACGAAACCGTGGATCCTGGAATCTCTGCGGTAGTGGCGAAGGGAGTGTTTATCGTCAGGCAGACGACTATGATCGCGTCATGTCGCCCTACGACCCGTCGGCCTTCCCGCCCTTTGCTGTCACCGTGGACCTGGTGGTGCTGACCGTGCGTCGGCATTCCCTCTGTGCGTTGGCGGTCCGGCGAGGTGAAGCGCCGTTCCAGGGACGCTGGGCACTGCCCGGAGGATTCGTGCGGGACGACGAGGACCTGGCGACGGCTGCCGCTCGGGAGCTGGAGGAGGAGACCGGCCTGTGCGCGCACGACCCCGGAACGCCTGCTGCTGCTCCGGGCAACGGCGCGCACCTCGAACAGCTCGCCACGTACGGAGACCCGAAGCGTGACCCTCGCATGAGGGTCGTGAGCGTCGCGCATCTCGCCCTCGCGCCCGACCTGCCCGCCCCCAAGGCGGGCGGGGACGCGCACAGTGCGCGGTGGGCGCCGGTCGAGACGTTCCTCGAGCCGGAGGACGAGGAGACCGGGGCGCTCGCCTTCGACCACGCGCAGATCCTCGCGGACGGCGTGGAACGGGCCCGGTCGAAGATCGAGTACTCGTCGCTGGCCACGGCGTTCTGCCCGACCGAGTTCACCGTGGGTGAGCTGCGCAGGGTGTACGAGGCGGTGTGGGGCGTGGCTCTCGATCCGCGGAACTTCCACCGCAAGGTGACCGGTACGCCTGGCTTCCTGGTGCCCACGGGTGGGACCACCACGCGGCAGGGCGGTCGCCCCGCCCAGCTGTTCAGGGCGGGCGGAGCAACGCTCCTCAACCCGCCGATGCTGCGACCCGAGGTCTGATGCCGCGTCCCGAGCTCTGACCTTGGGCCCGAGCTCGTCGCGTACGGATCCAGCTCCCCCTCCATCCACCACTCCTGCGTTCTCAACTCCCCAGGATCAGCGGCTGGGGATGTCTTCATCGCGCCCGCCCGCGAGCCGCTGTGCCATGCGCTCATGAGATGTCGCGCCATGCGCCCGCGCGCTGTGCGAATTGAGCCGTACACATGGGCGAACTGCTGGGCGTGCAGCACCAGCTGAGGGTGGGTGATGGGCACACCCGGGACTTCGCATCTGACCGAAAAGCCGGAAATGGAGGGTTATCTTGCTGACGTACTCACGGGGTCTGTCCGTCCCCGAACAGGCGGACTGCCCACCGGCCGCCGAGCGGTCGCCACTTTCCGCGAGAGAAGCGATGATCCAGGCAACCGGACTGACCAGCAATCGCCGTCGAGGCCTGCCACCCGCCGTCGACGACGTGTCCTTCGAGGCGCGGGCCGGCCGAGTCACGGCCCTGCTCGGCCGCACAGACGCCGGCACGAGTGTGGTCGTACGACTGATGCTTGAACTGCAACCCGGCCGCGGTGTCACGTACTTCAGGGGGCGACCTCTGCACCGCATCGCGCATCCCGCACGCGAAGTCGGCGTGCTGCTCGGCGAGGTGCCGGGGCACCCCGGGCGCTCGGTGCGCGGTCAACTGCGCATGCTGTGCGCGGCCGCAGGCGTGCCCGTGTCCAGGGCGGACGAAGTGCTGGAGGTCGTCGGCCTCGTCAGCCTGCGCCATGAACGTCTCGGCAGGCTGTCGCGCGGGATGGACCGCCGACTCGGCCTGGCATGCGCGCTCCTCGCCGATCCGCACACTCTGGTGCTCGACTCGCCTGCCGATGCCGTCTCCGCTCGCGAAGGCGGCTGGATGCACGCCATGCTCCGAGCCCACGCCGAGCAGGGCGGCACCGTGTTGTTCACGACCGGCGACGCGAAGGAGGCCGCCCGAGTCGCCGACCACGTCGTCACGATCGAGCAGGGCAAGCTGGTGGCGGACCAGGAGACCGCGGACTTCGCCCGTACCCGGCTCCGCCCCCGCGTCGCCGTCCGTTCCCCGCACGCCGCGAGGCTCGGTGTGCTGCTCACCAAGGAGGCGAGGGCGGGCAAGCGTTCACTGGAAGTCGTTCGCGAGGACGGCAACAGGCTTTCGGTGTACGGGAGCAACTGCGCCGACGTGGGGGAGACGGCCTTCCGGCACGGTGTGCTGCTTCACCAACTCGCTGATGAAAGCGGCGACTCGGGCCCGCCGAAACCCTCCACTGGCAGGGCCCTGAGCTCGGGATTGAGCTCGGGATCGGGATCGGCCGAACTCGCGAGCCGCCCCGAGCCCTCCACTCGACCCAGCCCGGCCAGCCCACCCAGCCCACCCAGCCCGGCCAGCCCACCCAGCCCGGCCAGCCCGTCCGGCACGGCCAGTCCGCAGGAGACCCACCTCGAGCGAAGCGCGGACGTGTCACGCGGTGGCGACGCCGTCGAGGCCATCAACCAGCCGCCCACACCAGGCCCCACGTCGACATCCGCTCTCGGAAGAGTCAGAAGGCTCGTGGGAGTCACAACTCAAGCCCCCAGAAAGGAACTTCCGCTTCTCCCGCCGCCCATCACCGCCCGCCCTGCCCGCAGCCCTCTGCGGCCCCTGCGCTACGAGGTACGGAGGGCCGCCGGGATCCGTACGGGTTATGTGACGGCCCTCCTGGTGGTCGCCGTCTCGACCGTGATGGCCCTCTACCTCGCCCGCGCCGGCCACGCCCCGCTGCCTCGCCTGCTCGCGGCCTGGCCCTACGAACTCCCGCTGGCCCCGGCCGCAATGGGGGCAGGGCTGCTCGGTGCGCTGTCTTTCGGGGACGAGTTCCGGCACCCCGCCCTCGCCGCCGACCGCGGCTCGGTGCCGCGAAGACTCGGCCTGCTCGTCGCCAAGCTCGTGGTCTGCGCGGGCACCGCCGTGCTGCTCGCCGTGGCCACGGTCCTGATCGACGGTCTTGTGCTGCACGTCGTGTACGGCGAAGAAGTGACACGGCTGCCGGTGGACTGGCCTGATATGGCGGCGAGTTGGCTCGCTCTCAGCGTCGCCTGCTCCTGGGCCGGGCTGCTCGCGGCGGGCGTCTTCCGGTCCACTACGGCGGGGCTGGCGGCGCTGCTCGCCGTACCCGTCGTGCTCGTACCCGTCGTGGAGAAGCTGCTTGCGGAGCCTTCGGCGCGGTCGGCGGCCGGACTGCCGGGGCGGTTGCGTGACGTGACGCTCGTGCAATGGCCCGCGAAGGGTGATCGGTTCATCGCCGGGCTGGTGCACATGATCGCCCAACCCGTAGGCGGCGCACTGGTGTTGAGCCTGGCCGCACTGCTGTGCGCCTATCTGCTGACAGGGCTGCGAAGCAGAGCGAGATAGTGCCGTGCCGCGCCGTCCCTTGCAGGGCTTGAGCGCAACTGCCCGCAGGATTACGGGAGGAGAGTCGTTTCTGTCGGATAAGGCGTCAATTGCGGCGGGGTAGGCGATCACCCTTTCGTGTGCTTTTCACCAAAGACCTCAAGGGGGTTGAGCGCTGAGCCGACAAAAGATCCGTGAGTACCCTTGCGCACACCATGATGACCGCCGCCCGCTCCGCCGACACCGGCCTCGCAGGACCGGGCGAACTCGACCGCTACCCCTACGCGGAGGCCCCCTCGACCGGCCGCGTCGGCGTTCCCTCCTGGGAAAGTTCGGATCCCGATCTGAACCGCGCCGGCCGGCGCGCGGCGGGCAGCCGAGGCCGCGGACTGCACGGCCAACTCGTCCAGCAGCTCGGCCAGATGATCGTTTCCGGCGACCTGGGGGCGGACCGCCCGCTGGTTCCCGAGGAGATCGGTCAGCGATTCGAGGTCTCCCGCACCGTCGTCCGCGAATCGCTCCGCGTGCTAGAGGCCAAGGGGCTGGTCAGTGCCCGCCCCAACGTCGGCACGCGCGTGCGACCGGTCAGCGACTGGAACCTGCTCGACCCGGACATCATCGAGTGGCGCGCCTTCGGCCCGCAGCGGGACGACCAGCGTCGCGAACTGAGTGAGCTGCGCTGGACGATCGAGCCGCTGGCCGCCCGGCTCGCGGCCGGTCACGGTCGTGAGGACGTCCAGCAGCGCCTGGTCGACATGGTCGAGATCATGGGCCACGCCCTCGGGCAGGGAGACTCCGTCACGTTCTCCCGCGCCGACGCCGAGTTCCACTCGCTGCTCATCCAGGTCGCGGGCAACCGCATGCTGGAGCACCTCTCCGGGATCGTCTCGGCCGCGCTGCAGGTGTCCGGAGGCCCGGTGACCGGCTGCGACCGCCCCACCGAATCGGCCGTCGCGCACCACGCGCGCATCGTCGAGGCGCTCGGTGCCGCGGACGGCGCCGGCGCCGAGACCGCGATGCGCCAACTGCTCACCGTCCACCCGGACGTGGAGCGTGTGGTCCCGGCCCCCCGCGAGCACTGAGCTGCACGCGCTCCGCCCGCGCCAAGTGCGTACGGCGGACTGGAGGGCGACCGCGTACGCCTTCTTCGCTCACGGCCCGTGCGTCGTCGTGCGTGCCAGGTCAGGCGCCTGGGGCGAGGATCGCGCGGCCGCCAGGTGCGTCGGCCGCGCCGGCCGCGCCGGCGGACCGTTCGTGGCGGCGGTCGGTAGTGGCGGAGTCGCCGGGACCCGGCCGGGCCCGGCGACCCGCGTGCGTGAAGCCGTCCTCCACTCGGCTTCGGGGTGAAACAGGAGTGCGGCGCTCGGCTTTGGGCACACGTAACTGAGGGCGTATGTCCCATAGCCACCGTTATCGACGGTTACGGGGTGTGACTCGGGCCACGCAGATTGGGCGTAACGCTCCACCGGGTAGCGCGATGACCTAAGAGGTGACAGCCGAGGAGGGAATACAGCCGCCGCTTGCGGCGCTGTGCAGCTCTGACGCCCCGCCCGCGCCGTCGGCCAATTCCCAGCCGTCGGCAGTCGGCTCCGGTCCACAGTGGACGGGGCCGGAAGCCGTTTCCATCGTTCCGAGAGGTTGTTCGTGTCGGCCAGCACATCCCGTACGCTCCCGCCGGAGATCGCCGAGTCCGAGTCTGTGATGGCGCTCATCGAGCGGGGAAAGGCTGAGGGGCAGATCGCCGGCGATGACGTGCGTCGGGCCTTCGAAGCTGACCAGATTCCGGCCACTCAGTGGAAGAACGTTCTGCGCAGCCTCAACCAGATCCTCGAGGAAGAGGGTGTGACGCTGATGGTCAGTGCCGCGGAGTCGCCGAAGCGCCCCCGCAAGAGCGTCGCAGCGAAGAGTCCGGCCAAGCGCACCGCCACCAAGACCGTGGCGGCCAAGACGGCGACCGCGAAGAAGGCCACGGCCACCACCGCCGCGACCGTCTCCGCAGCCGTAGAGACGACGGCCGACGAGGCCGCCCCCGCGAAGAAGGCCGCCGCCAAGAAGACGGTGGCCAAGAAGACCGCGGCGAAGAAGACCACCGCCAAGAAGACGGCGGCGAAGAAGACCGCGGCGAAGAAGGACGACGACCTGCTCGTCGCCGACGAGCCGATCGAGGAGACCCCGGCCGCGGCCAAGCCCGGTGAGGAAGAGGAGGAGACCGGCGGCGAGGCCAAGGGCTTCGTCCTCTCCGACGACGACGAGGACGACGCTCCTGCCCAGCAGGTCGCCGTCGCCGGCGCCACCGCCGACCCGGTCAAGGACTACCTCAAGCAGATCGGTAAGGTCCCGCTGCTCAACGCCGAGCAGGAGGTGGAGCTCGCCAAGCGCATCGAGGCCGGTCTGTTCGCCGAGGACAAGCTGGCCAACGCCGACAAGCTCGCCCCCAAGCTCAAGCGCGAGCTGGAGATCATCGCCGAGGACGGCCGCCGCGCCAAGAACCACCTCCTGGAGGCCAACCTCCGTCTGGTGGTCTCCCTGGCGAAGCGCTACACCGGCCGCGGCATGCTCTTCCTGGACCTGATCCAGGAGGGCAACCTCGGTCTGATCCGCGCGGTCGAGAAGTTCGACTACACCAAGGGCTACAAGTTCTCCACGTACGCGACGTGGTGGATCCGTCAGGCCATCACCCGCGCCATGGCCGACCAGGCACGCACCATCCGTATCCCGGTGCACATGGTCGAGGTCATCAACAAGCTCGCGCGTGTGCAGCGCCAGATGCTCCAGGACCTGGGCCGCGAGCCCACCCCGGAGGAGCTGGCCAAGGAACTCGACATGACCCCCGAGAAGGTCATCGAGGTTCAGAAGTACGGCCGCGAGCCCATCTCCCTGCACACCCCGCTGGGCGAGGACGGCGACAGCGAGTTCGGTGACCTCATCGAGGACTCCGAGGCCGTCGTCCCGGCCGACGCGGTCAGCTTCACGCTCCTCCAGGAGCAGCTGCACTCCGTGCTCGACACCCTGTCCGAGCGCGAAGCGGGCGTCGTCTCCATGCGGTTCGGTCTCACCGACGGTCAGCCGAAGACCCTCGACGAGATCGGCAAGGTGTACGGCGTGACGCGTGAGCGCATCCGCCAGATCGAGTCCAAGACCATGTCGAAGCTCCGTCACCCGTCGCGCTCCCAGGTGCTGCGCGACTACCTCGACTAGGTCGCAAGCAGTTCGTACGAGGCAAGGGCCCGGATTCCAGGAGGAGTCCGGGCCCTTCTTCGTGCGCCTTCGCGCCGTATGTGCACCCGTGCGCGGGTGCGCCGCGCGCGTCGGTGGTCGACGCTGAGCGAGTAACGAGCAACTCAGCGTCAGGAGAGCGTATGCGCCGTGGTCCCTTCGTCAGAGCGCTGCCGGGTTTACTCGCCCCGCTGGCGGCGGCAGTTGTGCTGCCTCTGACGGTGCCCGCTCCGGCGGTTGCCGACTCGGTGGTCGTCGGCGGTCAGCCGGTCCAGGTGGCCGAGCATCCCTGGGTGGTGGCGATCGCCAGTCGTGACCGGTTCGGAGGTACGCGGTCGGGGCAGTTCTGCGGCGGTGCCGTCGTGGACCGGCGCACCGTGCTGACGGCCGCACACTGCATGAGCGAGGACGTGCTCGGGGTCCCGCCGAGCGAAGTGCCCGACCTGAAAGCCATCGCGGGCCGCGGCGATCTGCGGACGAACGAGGGCCGCGAAGTCACCGTGCGTCGCGTGTGGGTGAACAAGGAGTACGACAGCCTCACCAACTCCGGGGACGTCGCGGTGCTCACCCTCGCCAAGTCACTGCCCGAGTCGTCCGTGGTCCCGATGGCGCGCGAAGGGAACGCCGCGTACGAACCGGGCACGGCGGCCTCGGTGTACGGCTGGGGTGACACGACCGGTGCCGGTGACTACGCGCGCACGCTGCGTGCCGCCCGCGTACAGGTGTTGTCCGACAGCGTCTGTGAACGGGCCTACCCGGGCAGTGTCGACGGAAAGTACATGGCCAACTCCATGCTGTGCGCCGGGGAGCCGAAAGGCGGCCGGGATGCCTGTCAGGGCGACAGCGGTGGGCCCTTGGTGGCCCGAGGACGGCTGATCGGCCTGGTCTCGTGGGGTGACGGCTGTGGCGAGCCGGGCAATCCGGGTGTCTATACGCGGATCTCCGAGGTGCTGCCGTTGGTGTCGAAGGCGCAGCGCGCAGCAGAAGCTCGCGCCGCTGAATAGCCGTCAGAGGTGCTCCGGGGGCCTCAGGGGCTCTCGGGGTGCTCTGGGCGGTGCCGCAGTGCGGTAGTTGTGCGCGAAGCCGTGAGAGGCACGAGAGCGGGCGGTCACCCTGTCGGGGTGGCCGCCCGCTGTGCCGGCCCTGGGCCGGTGCTGGCTCGTCGTGATGCGAAGTGTCAGCGTTCCTCGTCAGTGACGTTTGCCGGGACGGCGGTCAGCCGTTCCGTCTCGTCCTGTATCTCAGCGGCGATCTTCTTGAGTTCCGGCTCGAACTTGCGACCGTGGTGGGCGCAGAAGAGCAGTTCACCGCCGCTCATCAGGACGACGCGCAGGTATGCCTGGGCGCCGCAGCGGTCGCAGCGATCAGCGGCCGTCAGGGGGCTCGCGGGGGTCAGAACAGTAGTCACGTCGCCTCTTCTCTAGCTCGACGAGCTGTCGTACCAGGGTCAACATCCAACCAGGCCGAAAACGTTCCCGCTCTTGGCTTTTCCTCGAAGTTTTTCTTCCGAGGCGGCTGTCTGCTGCCGGTTGGCGGCGAATGTGCCGTATTACGTCTTCTACGGTTTTCGCGTGGGTTTGCAGAGTCTTGCTTGCGGTCTTCGGTTGTGTCCAGCTCTGTCCTCCCCGGCCCACGGTGCGGCCGGTTGTTCATGAGGACGTGCCCGGAGCCTAAATGGTTCATGCCTGCTTGGGAACGTGATGTGAGCATCACCCCATCGAGGGATCGAACATCCTTACGACCCTGGACTAGGGTGGCGTCAGTCGAGGGTGGCGTTACATCGGCTCTACCAGGCCTCGGTACCCTCTGAGCGGCGACCGATGCCGACCCCCTCTCCAAGGGGTCCCAACAGAAATTCAGCGAGGAGCGAAACGCGTGACCGCCGAGACGTCCGTGTCGTCCACAGAGCTGCTTTCCGGGGCAGACCGGGACGGTTCCAACTACACCGCGCGGCACCTGCTCGTCCTCGAGGGGCTCGAAGCGGTTCGCAAGCGTCCGGGTATGTACATCGGCTCGACCGACAGCCGCGGTCTGATGCACTGCCTCTGGGAGATCATCGACAACTCCGTGGACGAGGCCCTGGGCGGGCACTGCGACCACATCGACGTGACCCTCCACGCGGACGGTTCGGTGGAGGTGCGGGACAACGGCCGCGGCATCCCCGTGGACGTCGAGCCCAAGACCGGCATCTCCGGTGTCGAGGTCGTCATGACCAAGCTGCACGCCGGCGGCAAGTTCGGCGGCGGTTCCTACGCGGCCTCCGGCGGTCTGCACGGTGTGGGTGCCTCCGTGGTGAACGCCCTGTCGGCCCGCCTGGACGTCGAGGTCGACCGCAGCACCGTGCACTCCATCAGCTTCCGCCGTGGTGTCCCCGGCTCCTTTAAGGGCGAGGGACCCGATGCCGAGTTCACCCCGGGCAGCGGCCTGACCAAGGGCAAGCGCGTCCCCAAGGGGCGCACCGGCACCCGCGTCCGCTACTGGTCGGACGCGCAGATCTTCCTCAAGGACGCCAAGCTCTCCCTGGAGAACCTGCACCAGCGCGCCCGTCAGACCGCGTTCCTCGTGCCGGGCCTGACCATCGTCGTCAGCGACGAGCGGGACCTGGACGGGATCGGCAAGAGCGAGGAGACCTTCCGCTTCGACGGCGGCATCAGCGAGTTCTGCGAGTTCCTCGCCACGGACAAGCCGATCTGCGACGTCGTGCGCCTCTCCGGTCAGGGCACCTTCAAGGAGACCGTGCCGGTCCTCGACGACCGCGGGCACATGACACCCACCGAAGTCACCCGGGAACTCGGCGTGGACATCGCGCTGCGCTGGGGCACGGGGTACGACACCACGATCAAGTCGTTCGTGAACATCATCGCGACGCCCAAGGGCGGCACTCACGTCACCGGCTTCGAACGCTCCGTGACCAAGACGGTCAACGAAGTCCTGCGTACGCAGAAGCTGCTGCGCGTCGCCGAGGACGACATCGTCAAGGACGACGCCCTGGAGGGCCTCACCGCGGTCGTCACCGTGCGCCTCGCCGAGCCGCAGTTCGAGGGGCAGACCAAGGAGGTGCTCGGCACCTCGGCGGCCAACCGGATCGTGGCCAACGTCGTGGCCAAGGAGCTCAAGACCTTCCTGGCGTCCACCAAGCGGGACGCGAAGGCGCAGGCGCGGGCCGTCCTGGAGAAGACGGTCGCCGCCGCGCGTACACGGATCGCGGCCCGTCAGCACAAGGAGGCGCAGCGCCGGAAGACCGCTCTCGAGTCCTCCACGCTGCCCGCGAAGCTCGCGGACTGCCGCAGCGACGACGTGGACCGCAGCGAGCTGTTCATCGTCGAGGGTGACTCCGCGCTCGGCACGGCCAAGCTCGCCCGCAACTCCGAGTTCCAGGCGCTGCTTCCGATCCGCGGCAAGATCCTCAACGTTCAGAAGGCGTCCGTGTCGGACATGCTGAAGAACGCCGAGTGCGGCGCGATCATCCAGGTCATAGGAGCCGGGTCCGGGCGGACCTTCGACATCGACGCCGCGCGCTACGGCAAGATCATCCTGCTGGTCGACGCCGATGTGGACGGCGCCCACATCCGCGTCCTGCTGCTCACGCTCCTCCAGCGGTACATGCGGCCGATGGTGGAGGCCGGCCGGGTCTTCGCCGCCGTGCCGCCGCTGCACCGCATCGAGCTGGTCCAGCCCAAGAAGGGCCAGGACAAGTACGTCTACACCTACTCGGACAACGAACTGCGGTCCACGCTCCTGGAGTTCGAGCGCAAGGGTGTGCGCTACAAGGACTCGATCCAGCGGTACAAGGGCCTCGGCGAGATGGACGCGGACCAGCTCGCGGAGACCACCATGGACCCGCGGTACCGCACGCTGCGCCGGATCAACATCAGCGACCTGGAGTCCTCGGAGAAGGTCTTCGACCTCCTCATGGGCAACGAGGTGGCGCCGCGCAAGGAGTTCATCACCAGCTCGGCCGCCACGCTTGACCGCTCGCGTATCGACGCCTGAGCGCGCGCCGCTTGGACCTACCTCGGGTCCGCCCCTGTTTGCCGGAGGGGCGGGCCCGACTGTCCCCTCGCCAGGGCTTCGCCTCACCCTTACGCAGCCTTCGCCAAGCCTTCGCCACACCCTTGCGCAGCCCTCGCCAATCCCTCGCCAAGCATTCGCCAAGCCCTCAGTCACCTGATGGGGTGAAGCGGTGGGATTGAAGTGCCGGGATCTTCACGTTCTGCCCATCCTTGGGCACGCGGCCGAAGTGCGCCGCGGACGAGGAGAGTTCGGTGGACAAGCACGAAGATCGCGACGCCGGGAAGGTCCGGCTCAGCGATCCCGGTGAGCTCGACGACCCCTGGCAGGACGCGCTCGCCTCGGGCTGGGGAGAGCTGGAGAGCGCCGGGGCGCCCGCCGCCCCCGTACCGCAGGCGCGGGGGGCGGCGCAGGACGGGCCGGGCACGCCCACCGAGAGCGCGGCCGACATCTACCTCGAAGTGCAGCGGAGCCCCGCGTTCCAGGAAGTCCGGCGAAGGTACCGGCGGTTCGTCGTGCCGGCCTGTGTCGCGTTCTTCGTCTGGTACGTGGCGTACGTGGTCGCGGCGACCGCCGCGCCCGAGCTGATGGCGCGGCCGGTGGCGGGCTCGGTGAACGTGGCCATGGTCGCGGGGCTCGGACAGTTCCTGTCCACGTTCCTGCTGACCTGGGCGTACGCCAGGCACGCGCGGCTGCGCCGGGACCGGCTCGCGCTCGAACTGCGCTGGGAAACCCAGGAGTTGACCAGGGGGGTCGAGCGGTGAGCGGAGACCACCAGACCCTGGCCCTCGTCCTGTTCAGCGTGTTCGTCGCCGTGACGCTGGCGATCACCACCTGGGCGAGCCGCAAACGGCACGGTACGGCCGAGGAGTTCTACGCGGGCGGACGGCTCTTCACGCCGATGGAGAACGGTTTCGCCATCGCCGGTGACTACATGTCGGCGGCCTCCTTCCTCGGCATCGCCGGACTGATCGCGCTCTACGGCTACGACGGGCTGCTGTACTCCGTGGGCTTCCTCGTCGCCTGGCTCGTCGTGCTGTTCCTGGTGGCCGAACTCGTACGCAACTGCGGCCGGTTCACGCTCGCCGATGTCGTGGCGGCGCGGATGAAAGAACGTCCCGTGCGGATCGCGGCGGGAACTTCTTCCGTGACCGTGTCCGTTCTCTATCTGGTGGCGCAGATGGTGGGGGCGGGCAGCCTGGTCGCGCTGCTGCTCGGCGGGACGAGCGGGGCGGCACAGAACTGGACGGTCGTCGGTGTCGGCGCGCTCATGGTCGTCTATGTGTCGTTGGGAGGGATGCGGGCCACCACGTGGATCCAGATCGTCAAGGCAGTGCTGCTGATGGGCGGGGCGATCGCGCTCACCGTGCTCGTCCTGCTGCGCTTCCACGGCGACTTCAACCAGCTGCTCAGTACGGCGGCGGAACGCAGCGGCCACGGGGAGCGGTTCCTCGGCCCCGGCCTGAAGTACGGCGGGAGTTGGACGGCCCGGCTCGACTTCATCAGCCTGGGTCTCGCGCTCGTGCTCGGCACGGCGGGACTGCCGCACATCCTGTCGCGGTTCTACACCGTGCCCACGGCGCGTGCCGCGCGGCGTTCGGTGGTCTGGTCGATCGGGCTGATCGGCGGCTTCTACCTGATGACGGTGGTGCTCGGGTTCGGGGCGGCCGCGATCGTCGGATCCGAGGAGGTGCGGCGCTCCAACCCGGCCGGAAACACGGCGGTTTCGCTGCTCTCGCTCGACCTCGGCGGGGGCGCGGACTCCACCGGAGGGACGATCCTGTTCGCGATCGTCGCCGCCGTCGCGTTCGCCACGATCCTGGCCGTGGTCGCGGGCATCACGCTCGCCTCGTCGGCGTCCGTCGCGCACGACCTGTACGCATCGCTGCGCAGCCGCCGAAAGCCCGTCAAACCGCGCAGCGAGGTCGCCGTGGCACGGGTCGCGGCCGTGGGCATCGGGGCGGTCGCGATCGCGCTCGGACTGCTCGCCCGCGATCTGAACGTCGCGTTCCTCGTCGGCCTCGCCTTCGCCGTCGCGGCCTCCGCCAACCTGCCGGTGCTGCTGTACTCGCTGTTCTGGCGCGGCTTCACGACGTGCGGCGCGGTCTGGTCGGTGTACGGCGGTCTGGTGCCCGCCCTGGCACTGGTCGTGCTGTCGCCGGTGGTCTCCGGCAGCCCCGAATCGATTTTCCCCGGCGTCGACTTCCAGCTGTTCCCGCTGCAGAACCCCGGCCTCGTCTCGATCCCGCTCGGCTTCCTCGCGGGCTGGATCGGCACCCTGACGTCGAAGGAATCGCCGGACGAGGCCAAGCACGCGGAGACCGAGGTGCGCTCCCTCACCGGAGCCGGGGCGGTGTGAGGCGCTCGCCGGGGCAGGGGCGGTGTGAGGCGCTCACCGGAGCCGGGGCGGTGTGAAGCGCTCACCGGGGCCGGGGCGGTGTGAAGCGCTCGCCGGGGCCGGGCGTGTGAGACGCGGAGGGGGTCAGTCCGCCGCGCCGCCCGACTTCGCCCACGCATACCGGTGTTCGGGCCGGCCCGTGTCCCCGTACCTGAGCGAGAGGCGGACCCGGCCGGAGCGTTCGAGGAGCTTGAGGTAGCGCTGGGCGGTCTGGCGGCTGAGGCCGGTGCGGTCCGCGAGTTCCTGGGCGGAGAGCGGGCCGTCGGCGGCCATCATCGCGCGCCGGACCAGTTCGGCGGTGCTCGGCGAGTGGCCCTTGGGGAGTGCGGGCTCGGGGGTGGCCGAGAGGGCGCCGAAGATCCGGTCCACCTCGGCCTGTTCGGCCTCGCCGCCGCTGTCGAGGGTGCGCCGCAGATTCGCGTACGCCTCCAGCTTCGCGCGCAGGCCGCCGAAGGTGAACGGCTTGACCAGGTACTGCAGCGCGCCGTGCCGCATCGCGGCCTGGACGGTGGCCACGTCGCGCGCCGCGGTCACCATGATCACGTCGGTCTGGTGGCCGCGCTCGCGCAGCAGCCGTACGACGTCGAGGCCGGTGCGGTCCGGCAGGTAGTGGTCGAGCAGCACCAGGTCGATCGCCGTGTCGCCGGACGCCGACTCCTCGACCAGGCGCAGCGCTTCGGCACCGGTGTGCGCCTGGCCCGCGACGTGGAAGCCGGGGACCTTCGCGACGTAGGCGGCGTTGACCCCGGCCACGCGCACGTCGTCGTCGACCACCAGCACATTGATCTCGCTCAAGAGTGCTCCTCCGCGTGCGCGAGGTCCGGTTCGGTGAGGGCCTCCGGCAGGACGACGGTGAACTCCGCGCCGCCGCCCGGGGCTTCGTCCACCTGGGCGCTGCCGCCCTGGCGCTCGGCGAGCCTGCGCACCAGGGCGAGGCCGATGCCGCGCTTGCCGTGGGCGGGCGGCTCCTTCGTCGACCAGCCCTCCGTGAAGATCAACTGCCGCTGTTCGGGGGCCACTCCGGACCCCGAGTCCCGTACCCGCAGCTCCACCGCGCGGCCCTCGGCGCGCAGCGAGACCTCCACCCGCGGGTCCGGGCTGCCGACCGCGGCGTCCAGGGCGTTGTCGACGAGGTTGCCCGCGATCGTCACCAGGCCCTGCGGGTCGATCAGCCGGTCCGGCAGCCGCGTGTCGTCCGAGAGCCCCAGCGAGACCCCGCGCTCCGCGGCGACCGCGACCTTGCCGACCATGAGCGCCGCGAGCAGCGGGTCGTGCACCTTCTCCGTGACCTGCTCGGCGGTGGCCCGGTGGGAGCCGACCGTCTCGCCCACGAACTCCACGGCGTCCTCGTACATCTCCAGTTCGAGCAGGCCGAGCAGCGTGTGCAGATGGTTGGCGTGCTCGTGGTCCTTGGCGCGCAGGGCGTCGATCAGGCCGCGCGTGGAGTCCAGCTCGCGGCCGAGGCGCTCCAGCTCGGTGCGGTCGCGGAGGGTGGCGACGGCGCCGCCGTCGTCGGTGGGCATGCGGTTGGCGACCAGGACGCGCTGGCCGCGCACCGTCAGCAGGTCGGTGCCGGTGGCACGGCCCGCGAGCACATCGGTCGTACGGCCATCGCCGAGCGCCTCGTCCAGGGGCTTGCCGATGGCCTCGGGGCCGAGCGTGAGCAGCCGTTGCGCCTCGTCGTTGAGCAGCCGGATGCGGCCGTTCCGGTCGAGTGCGACGACGCCCTCACGGATGCCGTGGAGCATCGCCTCGCGCTCCGCGAGCAGCGCCGAGATATCGGAGAAGGCCAGGTCACGGGTCTGCTTCTGGACCCGCCGAGAGATCAGATAGGCGGCAAGGGCGCCTACGGCCAGGGCCCCGCCCGCGTACGCGAAGAGCCCGGGGATGGAGTGGATCAGGCGGTCGCGGACGCTGTCGTACTCGATGCCGACCGAGACCGCGCCGACGATGTCCCCGTCCGCCTCGCGCAGCGGCACCTTGCCGCGGGCGGAGCGGCCGAGGGTGCCGTCGTCGATCTCCATGACGTCGCGGCCGGCGAGCGCCTCGCTGGGGTCGGTGGAGACCACCTTGCCGACCTCGGCCGGGTTGGAGTGCGACCAGCGCACTCCGCGCTCGTTCATGATCACGATGTACTCGGCGCCGGTCGCCTTCCGGATCCGCTCGGCCTCGGCCTGGACGGGGCCGTCCGGCCTTGGCCTGCTCCCGGTCAGGTCCTCGACGACCTGCGGCTGCGCCGCCGTGGTCTGCGCGATGGCGAGGGCGCGGCGCATCGCCTGGTCGTCGAGCTGATCGCTCAGCGGCGCCAGGAACAGGCCGGTGGCGAGCACCGCGACGCCCGCGGCGATCGCCAGCTGCATCATCAGCACCTGCGAGAAGACCCGCCGCGGCAGGCCGATGCGCATCCTGCGCCCACCGCTCACGGCGACGGCGCCTTCCGGCCGGGACCCCGGGGGAGTACTGCGTTCATGCAGAAACGGTACGGCGTCGAGCGGGTCAGCGGTCAAAGCCCGTCCAGGTCACGGACAGGGGTGCCGTGCGCTGAGCCTGCCGGGTCCCGGTCGAGGCGGCGGCCTGCGGGGCGGTGCCGCCGGTCAGCGAAGGGCCCGGTCCGGCCGGTACGGGATCCGGTCGCACGGCGATCACGTCCATGCGGCCTGGTGTACCGAGTGCGGCGCCGCAGCTCTCCGGGCGCGGGGGCAGCGAGGCGCCCTGGGCGACCGTGACCCGCCAGCGGCGCCCGTCCACATGTGCCACGACCACATCCCAGCGCGGCGCGGCCCCCGGCGTACGGGCGCCGCCACCGGCGTCCGTGGTACGTACCACAGACAGCACCCCCGCCCGGTCCTCGCCGCTCGCCCTGCGCACCGCGAGCTCCGCCGCCTGCCCCGGCCGCTCCCAGGCGGAGCCGCCCCGGCACCCGTCCACGACGACGCGTCCTTCACGGGCCGCCGCGAGCACCCGGCGCACCTCGTCGGTGCCGACCCGCCCGTACGCGTATCCGTACGGGAGCACCAGCAGCGTGGGGGAGAAACGGTGGCCGCCGAGGTGGGTGACCTCCCAGACGCCGGGCTCGCCGACGGCGGTCAGCTCGGCGGCGAGCGGGCGGCCGAGCAGGGCGCAGCAGCGGTCCCGCTTGCCGTTGGTGCAGACGAGGGCGAGGGGTGCGCCGGTGTGCGGAGCGGCGTCGAGGGCCCGGTCGAAGCTGCGGTGGTCGCCCTTGCCGAGGGCGGTGAAGTCCAGCCGGAGCAGCCGCGCCGGGTCGTCGATGACCGCGCTGTGCAGCCAGGTGCTCGCGGAACGGGGGTCGACGTGGGCCGCGAACACCTGCCGACGGGCCGCGGTGTGGCAGTCCGCGTGGCGGCCGGGGCGGCGGATCAGGGCGACGCGTACGCCGGTGCCCTCGGCGGCGGCTTCCAGGGCGCGGCCCAGGTCCGGGTCCAGGTGGCTGGAGGTGAGGGCCTTGGCGCCCCAGGGGCCGGACTGTTCGAGGAGGAGCCAGGTCCTCGCGGTGGCGGCGGTGCCGGCGACGGGTTCGTCCAGGTCCCGGGAGGCGGTGGCGCACGTACTCACACAGGTGAGCCTAGCCTGAGGTGGGGAGTGGGGAGTGGGGAGTGGGGAGTGGGGAGTGGGGAGTCGGAGTCTAAGGGCCTGAGTTCGCACAATCCTGCAAAATGAACGCAAGACTTTCGCTAATCTTGCGTTCATGACGCGACGACTTGCTCAGGTGGCCAAGAAGGTCGGGGTCAGCGAGGCCACGGTCAGCCGGGTGCTCAACAACAAGCCCGGCGTCTCCGAGGCCACCCGCGAGGCCGTGCTCTCCGCGCTGGACGTGCTGGGGTACGAGCGTCCGACGCAGTTGCGGGGGGAGCGCGCCCGGCTCGTCGGCCTGGTCCTTCCGGAGTTGCAGAACCCGATCTTCCCGGCGTTCGCCGAGGTCATCGGCGGTGCCCTCGCGCAGCAGGGCCTCACCCCGGTCCTGTGCACGCAGACCAAGGGGGGTGTGTCCGAGGCGGACTATGTGCAGCTGCTGCTCCAACAGCAGGTGTCCGGCGTGGTGTTCGCGGGCGGGCTCTACGCGCAGGCGGACGCTCCGCACGACCACTACCGCCTGCTCGCGGACCGCAAGATTCCGGTGGTCCTGGTCAACGCGGCCATCGAGCACCTCGGGTTTCCCGGCGTCTCCTGCGACGACGCGGTCGCGGTCGAGCAGTCCTGGCGGCATCTGTCCTCGCTCGGCCATGAGCGCATCGGCCTCGTCCTCGGCCCGGCCGACCATCAGCCGTCCCAGCGCAAGCTCGCGGCCGCGCGGGCGGCGGCCGATGCGGGCGGCGGGCGGCTGCCGGACGAGTACGTGGCGCGGGCGATGTTCTCCCTGGAGGGCGGACAGGCCGCGGCCGCAAGGCTGTTGGAGCGCGGCGTCACCGGGATCATCTGCGCCAGCGACCCGATCGCGCTCGGTGCCGTGCGCGCGGCGCGACGGCGCGGCCTCGACGTACCCGGCGAGGTGTCCGTGGTCGGCTTCGACGACTCGGCGTTCATGAACTGCACCGAGCCCCCGCTGACGACGGTCCGCCAGCCGATCGAGGCGATGGGCCGCGCGGCGGTCGAGCTGCTCGCCCTGCAGATCGGCGGCAGCTCGGTGCCGACCGAAGAGCTGCTCTTCGAGCCGGAGTTGGTGGTACGAGGGTCGACCGGCCAAGCGCCGCGCGGGTGAGCGGGCGGCGCCTCGGGGTGAGGAGTACGGAGTACCCGTAGGGCATGAGCCCGACCAGTTGTGTTCCTGACGCTTACTTGTCGAGAAATTGCACGATATGGGTGCCGGAGTGATGCGTTATGGGTGCCGGAGTGATGCGTTCCGGCAGCTCGCTTCCCGACCTCAGGCCTCGGGGATGTCCGCCTTCGCCCGCACCAGCGTCTCCCGGCTGATCACCACGATCCGCTCGTGGTCGGCGCGGGCGGCGTCGGCGGGAAGTTCGGCGTCGAGCGTCGCTGTGGCCTCCGTACCGATGACGGCGAAGTTCCCGTCGCTCAGCTCGAAAATGTCCGGACAGGTCTCGCCGGAGAGACTGCCGCGCTCACGAGGAGACGCGCCGATGCGACGCACGATCTTCAAGGGGACCCCGGTCCTTGGAGTTGAGGTAAGGGCGGGGCAAGGGTAGCCCCTCGGGGCATGTGCCATCGACGCGCTGTAGTCCATGTGGGGGGCGCGGGCCAGGGCCTCAACTCCCGCTATTCCACCGGCGGTTCCCCCACCACCCACCACTCGTCCGTCTCCGCCTCCTCCAGGTCGTGGATGAGGTCGTCCACCATGCGTCCCACCTTCGCCTCGTCCGACGAGGCCTTGAGGCTGGCGCGCTGCTCGCGGGTGGCCGCCCAGTAGTCCCGGAAGATGCTGTTCTGGCAGGTCACCCGCAGATGGCCGTGGAGCCCTTCGAGGCTGACGTTGCCGACGCGGTACGCGTGCAGGGCGTTCGTGTAGATCGCGTTGGCGAAGAGGTACTGGCGGCGGGTCGTCGGCGGCGCGTCGATCGTGCTGAGGACGGCGGCGAGATCCGGATCGCTCATGGCGGTGGTGAGCAGTTCGAGCTGGAGCCGGTGCTGGTTCGTGAGGTCGGTGTGGTGCTGGCGGAGCTCCGCCTGCTCCAGCCGTTCGAGCCGCTGCCGCAGTTCGGCGTACTGCCGCTCCGCGTACCGCAATTCGGCGTTGCGCAGCTCGGTGTGCCGCAGTTCGGCGGTGCGCAGCTCCGCGTACCGCAGTTCGGCGGTGCGCAGCTCCGTGTGCCGTCGTTTCGCGAGGCGCAGCTCTCTGACGGTGAGGACTACGAACGCGCCCACGGCGAGGGCGCGGGCGGCCGTGGAGCCGATACCGCGCGTTCCGGAGTTCTGTGTGGCCATGTCAACCCCCGAGTCGGGCGACCGTCCGCCGGGCGTCGGGTGTGCGGGTCGACGGGGAGCGGGACCGGCGAGCGGTGGGCGGCGCGCTTGCCGCCTCCCAGGATGCCGAGCGGCGTTGATCGGCTGGAGGCGGAGCAGAGAGGTGGTGGCGCACGGAGGCATGCGAATGTCTTTACAACCGGCGCCGTTCCCCATGTGTGCCCGCGTACGCCGCAAACAATCGTTCACATCGCGCCCCCGGGGGCCTACGGGCCGTGGCTTCGGTGCCACTCGGGAGCGCGTCGAGGGGCGCACTTATCCTGGCGAGGGCCTGACCGGTGCGCGGCCGGTGAGGTCAAGGGCAGTTCCGTACGAAAGGCGCAGTGTGAGCAAGCGGCAGATCCCCGTCGTCGTCCTCGCGGGGTTTCTGGGGTCCGGCAAGACGACCCTCCTCAACCAGCTCCTGAAGCACAGCGGCGGCAACCGCATCGGCGTCGTCGTCAATGACTTCGGCGCCATCGAGATCGACGCCATGTCGGTCGCCGGGCAGGTGGGTTCCACCGTCTCGCTCGGCAACGGCTGCCTGTGCTGTGCCGTCGACGGCAGTGAACTCGACGCGTACCTGGAGAAGTTGACCCGCCCCTCCGTCGGCCTCGACGTGATCGTCATCGAGGCGAGCGGCCTGGCCGAGCCGCAGGAACTGGTGCGCATGCTGCTCGCCAGCGACAACCCGAACATCGTGTACGGCGGGCTCGTCGAGGTCGTCGACGCCGCCGAGTTCGACGCCACCCGGGAGAGGCACCCCGAGATCGAGCGGCATCTCGCCCTCGCCGACCTCGTCGTCCTCAACAAGACCGACCGGGTCGACGTGGGCGCCCTGCCGGGGTTGCGCGCGAGCGTGGAGGGGTTCGCGGACGGGGCAGCGGTCGTCGAGTCGACGTACGGACGGATCGACCCGGAGCTGCTCTTCGACGGCAAGCCCAAGGGGGAGCGCTTCGGGCAGCTGTCCTTCGACGACCTGCCCGAAGGGGACCTGCCCGACGGCGACCTGCCCGACGAGCTGTCCGACGACCTGACCGACGAGCTGACCGGCGATTTGCCCGGCGACGACGCGCCCGACGAGGGCGGCCTCCGCGGGGAGCACCGCCACGTCCACCTGCACGCCGCCTACGACAGCGTCTCCTTCGCCTCTGGCGTCGCCCTGCACCCCCGCCGTCTCCTCGACTTCCTCGACGGGCGGCCCGAAGGGCTCTACCGCATCAAGGGATTTGTCGACTTCGGCCCGTACGACCCGCGCAACCGCTACACCCTGCACGCCGTCGGCCGCGTCCTGCGCTTCTACCCGGAGCCGTGGCCCCGCGACGCCGAGCACGGCACGCAGCTCGTGCTCATCGGCTCCGGCGTCGACGGCCCCGCCCTGCGCACCGCCCTGGAGCACTGCCGCGACGACCAACCGCAGGACGCCGGCCTCGAAGAGGTCATGTGGGGCATCCTGCGGTACGTGGACGAACGCGAGCCCGAGCCCGAGCCCCAGGCCGAGAGCCTGGAGCCCGAATCGGCGGATTAGGGCTACACCGGGCTACACCGGGCTACACCGGGCTACACCGGGCTCGCGACCGCGGCGACCGGCTTGGCGAGCGAGACGCCAGAGCCGTCCCGGCGCGGGTCGACCTCCGGAAGCTCCGCCGGAGAGCCGTTGCGCTGCGCCGCCAGTGCGGGCACCGGCCCAGCCCACCCGAACGACAGGCAGTCCTCGCCCTTCAGGAACCGCTGGCAGCGCACACCGCCCGTTGCCCGGCCCTTGCGCGGATACTGGTCGAACGGCGTGATCTTCGCCGTGGTCTGCACCGAGTCGTCCAGCGTGCCGCGCGAGCCCGCGACCGTGAACACCATCGCGTCCGCCGCCGGGTCCACCGCGGAGAACGAGATCACCTTCGCGCCCTGCGCCAGCTTGACGCCCGCCATGCCGCCCGCGGGCCGGCCCTGCGGGCGGACCTGAGACGCCTGGTACCGCAGCAGCTGGGCGTCGTCCGTGATGAAGACCAGGTCCTCCTCGCCGGTGCGCAGCTCGACCGCGCCGACGATGCGGTCCCCGTCCCTCAGGGTGATGACCTCCAACTCGTCCTTGTGGGACGGGTAGTCGGGCACGACTCTCTTCACCACGCCCTGTTCCGTACCGAGCGCGAGGCCCGGCGAGGACTCGTCGAGCGTCATCAGGCAGACCAGCTCCTCACCCGCCTCCAGGCTCAGGAACTCCGCCACCGGCGCCCCGCCCGAGAGGTTCGGCGCGGCGGCCGTCTCCGGGAGCTGCGGCAGGTCGATGACGTTCAGCCGGAGCAGCCGGCCGGAGGAGAGGACCGCGCCGACCTCGCCGCGCTGGGTGGCCGGCACCGCCGAGACGATGACGTCGTGCTTGACGCGCTTGGCCTCGGTGTCGAAGGCGACCTCGCCCGTGGCCGTACGCGCGAGGAGTCCCGTCGACGACAGGAGTACGCGGCACGGGTCGTCGGCTACCTCGAGGGGCACCGCCGTGGCCGGAGCGCCCGAGGACTCCAGGAGGACCGTGCGCCGGTCGGTGCCGAACTTCTTCGCCACCGAGGCCAGTTCGGACGAGACCAGCTTGCGCAGCTCCGTGTCCGATTCGAGGATGCGGGTCAGCTCCTCGATCTCGGCCTTCAGCTTGTCCCGCTCCGACTCCAGCTCGATGCGGTCGTACTTGGTGAGGCGGCGCAGCGGGGTGTCCAGGATGTACTGCGTCTGGATCTCGCTCAGCGAGAAGTGCTCCATCAGGCGCTCCTTGGCCTGCGCGGAGTTCTCGCTGGAGCGGATGAGGCGGATCACCTCGTCGATGTCGAGCAGCGCGACGAGCAGGCCCTCGACCAGGTGGAGGCGGTCGCGCTTCTTGCCGCGGCGGAACTCGCTGCGGCGGCGCACCACGTCGAACCGGTGGTCGAGGTAGACCTCCAGGAGCTCCTTCAGGCCGAGCGTGAGCGGCTGGCCGTCCACCAGGGCCACGTTGTTGATGCCGAAGGACTCCTCCATCGGCGTCAGTTTGTAGAGCTGCTCCAGGACGGCCTCCGGGACGAAGCCGTTCTTGATCTCGATGACCAGGCGCAGGCCGTGGTTGCGGTCGGTGAGGTCCTTGACGTCGGCGATGCCCTGCAGCTTCTTGTTGCCGACCAGGTCCTTGATCTTGGAGATGACCTTCTCGGGGCCGACGGTGAAGGGGAGTTCGGTGACGACGAGGCCCTTGCGGCGCGGCGTCACGTTCTCCACCGTGGCCGTCGCGCGGATCTTGAAGGTGCCGCGGCCCGATTCGTACGCGTCCCGGATGCCGGAGAGGCCGACGATGCGGCCGCCCGTGGGCAGGTCGGGCCCCGGGATGTACTTCATCAGCGTGTCGAGGTCGGCGCCCGGGTGCTTGATGAGGTGGCGGGCGGCCGCGACGACCTCGCCGAGGTTGTGCGGCGGCATGTTCGTGGCCATGCCTACGGCGATCCCCGACGAGCCGTTGACCAGCAGGTTCGGGTACGCCGCGGGGAGTGCGACCGGCTCGTGCTCCTGGCCGTCGTAGTTCGGCGTGAAGTCGACCGTGTCCTCGTCGATCGACTCCGTCATCAGCGAGGTGGCCGTGGCCATCCGCGCCTCGGTGTACCGCATCGCGGCGGGCGGGTCGTCGTTGCCGAGCGAGCCGAAGTTGCCGTGGCCGTCGACCAGCGGGACGCGCATGGAGAAGGGCTGTGCCATGCGGACCATCGCGTCGTAGATCGACGCGTCGCCGTGCGGGTGCAACTTACCCATGACCTCGCCGACGACGCGGGCGCACTTCACGAAGCCGCGGTCGGGGCGCAGGCCCATCTCGTTCATCTGGTAGACGATGCGGCGCTGCACCGGCTTCAGTCCGTCCCGGGCGTCGGGCAGGGCCCGGGAGTAGATGACCGAATACGCGTACTCGAGGAAGGAGCCCTGCATCTCGTCGACGACGTCGATGTCGAGGATCTTCTCCTCGTACGCGTCGTCGGGCGGCGGGGTCTTCGTGCTGCGGCGGGCCATCGCTGCTGCGGCTCCTTCACGTTCCTGTGCGGGGCAATCTCCAGTTCTGACGCCGACCATTGTGGACCGCGCCACTGACAACGCGGACCGCGACCCGTCCAATCCCTGTTCCCGGCACGTTCATCAGACCGCCGGACCAACGCCGACGATCGCTGAGAGCGGAGCCGGAACGGGAACTTCGCCAGATGTCCGCACGCTTGCATACAGTGACAGCACTTGCCCCGGCGACCGCGTGCACCGACCCTCATCCGGCACGTCACCGCCCGCCGTCGACAGGTCAGTCAAGGACGACATCTCGCGATCGAAGGGATCTACATGCCCATGGGTCACACGGCCACGGCCGAGGCCGGCTCCGGCGGCCTGACAGCGACCGAGCACCGCCTCGCCAACGGCCTGCGCGTGGTGCTCTCCGAGGACCACCTGACCCCGGTCGCCGCGGTCTGCCTGTGGTACGACGTCGGCTCGCGCCACGAGGTCAAGGGCCGTACGGGCCTGGCCCACCTCTTCGAGCACCTGATGTTCCAGGGCTCCCAGCAGGTCAAGGACAACGGCCACTTCGAGCTGGTGCAGGGCGCCGGCGGCTCGCTCAACGGCACGACCAGCTTCGAGCGGACCAACTACTTCGAGACGATGCCCGCCCACCAGCTGGAGCTCGCCCTCTGGCTGGAGGCCGACCGCATGGGCTCGCTCCTGACGGTCCTCGACGACGAGTCGATGGAAAACCAGCGCAGTGTGGTGAAGAACGAGCGCCGCCAGCGGTACGACAACGTCCCTTACGGCACGGCTTTCGAGAAGCTCTTCGCGCTCGCGTACCCGGAGGGCCACCCGTACCACCACACGCCGATCGGCTCCATGGCGGACCTCGACGCGGCCACGCTCGAGGACGCCCGCGAGTTCTTCCGTACGTACTACGCGCCGAACAACGCCGTCCTGTCCGTCGTCGGTGACATCGACCCGGAGCAGACACTCGCCTGGATCGAGAAGTACTTCGGCACCATCGCGGCGCACGACGGAAAGCGGCTCCCGCGCGACGGCTCGCTGCCCGAGATCATCGGGGAGGAGAAGCGCATGCTCGTGGAGGCCGAGGTGCCCTCGCGCGCGCTGATGGCGGCCTACCGCCTGCCGCACGACGGCACGCGCGCGTGCGACGCGGCCGACGTCGCCCTGACCGTCCTCGGCGGCGGCGAGTCCTCGCGGCTCTACAACCGCCTGGTGCGCCGCGACCGTACGGCGGTGACGGCCGGGTTCGGCATGCTGCGCCTGTCCGGCGCCCCGTCGGTCGGCTGGCTGGACGTGAAGACGTCGCACGAGGCCGAGGTGCCCGACATCGAGGCCGCCGTCGACGAGGAGCTCGCCCGGTTCGCCGAGGAGGGCCCCACGGACGAGGAAATGGAGCGCGCCCAGGCCCAGTTGGAGCGCGAGTGGCTGGACCGCCTCGGCACGGTCGCGGGCCGCGCGGACGAACTCTGCAGGTACGCGGTCCTGTTCGGCGACCCGCAGCTCGCCCTGACCGCCGTCGGCCGGGTCCTGTCGATCACCGCGGACGAGGTCAAGGAGGTCGCCCAGGCGCGGCTGCGCCCCGACAACCGCGCGGTGCTCGTCTACGAGCCGATCGCGCCGGAACAGGCCCCCGACGCCCCGGACACCGATGTGAACGACGCCGCCGAGATCGAGGTTCAGGAAGAGGAGGCGGCGAAGTGACCGAGCAGCTCGCCACCATGGAGTTCCACCCGCAGCCGCAGCCGGGCACCGCGAAGCCCTGGGCGTTCCCCGCCCCGGAGCGCGGCACTCTGCCCAACGGCCTCACCGTGCTGCGTTGCCACCGCCCCGGCCAGCAGATCGTCGCCGTGGACGTCGTCCTGGAGGCCCCGCTCGACACCGAGCCGGAGGGGCTCGACGGCGTCTCCACGATCATGGCGCGGGCCTTCACCGAGGGCACCGACAAGCACTCCGCCGAGGAGTTCGCCGCAGAGCTGGAGCGCTGCGGCGCCACCCTCGACGCGCACGCGGACCACCCCGGTCTGCGCATCTCCCTCGAAGTGCCGGTCTCCCGGCTCCCGAAGGGCCTCGCGCTGCTCGCCGACGCGCTGCGCGCCCCCGCCTTCGAGGACAGCGAGATCAAGCGCCTCGTACGCAACCGCCTGGACGAGATCCCGCACGAGACGGCCAACCCGGCGCGGCGTGCGGCCAAGGAGCTCTACAAGCAGCTGTTCCCGGCCGAGGCGCGCATGTCGCGGCCGCGGCAGGGCTCGGAGGAGACCGTCGCGAACATCGACGCGGCGGCGGTCCGCGCGTTCTACGACGCGCATGTCCGCCCGGCCACCGCGACCGCCGTCGTCGTGGGTGACCTGGAGGGCGCCGACCTGGACGCGATGCTCGGCGAGACCCTGGGGGAGTGGACCGGCAACACCGCGCAGCCGCGTTCCGCGGCGCCGGTCACCGCCGACGACACCGGCCGTGTCTTCATCGTGGACCGGCCGGGAGCGGTGCAGACGCAGCTCCTCATCGGCCGTATCGGTGCGGACCGGCACGATCAGGTGTGGCCGGCGCAGGTCCTCGGCACGTACTGCCTGGGTGGCACCCTGACGTCCCGTCTGGACCGGGTGCTGCGCGAGGAGAAGGGCTACACCTACGGTGTGCGCGCCTTCGGGCAGGTGCTGCGGTCGGCGTCGGACGGCAGCGGTGCGGCGATGCTCGCGATCAGCGGTTCGGTGGACACTCCCAACACCGGTCCGGCACTTGACGACCTGTGGAAGGTGCTGCGGACCCTCGCCGCCGAGGGGCTTGACGACGCCGAGCGGGACGTCGCCGTGCAGAACCTCGTGGGTGTGGCGCCGCTGCGGTACGAGACGGCGGCGGCGGTCTCGTCCACCCTCGCCGACCAGGTCGAGCAGGAGCTGCCGGACGACTTCCAGGCGCAGCTGTACCGCCGCCTCTCGGAGACCGGCACGGTCGAGGCGACGGCGGCCGTCGTGAACGCCTTCCCCGAGGATCGTCTCGTCACGGTCCTGGTGGGGGACGCGGAGCAGATCGAGGAGCCCGTGAAGGCGCTCGGCATCGGCGAAGTGACCGTCGTCACCGGCTAGTCGGGCCGAAACGGACGACCGGAACGGACGACCGGAACCGACACAGGGCCCCGGTGGCGCACTCGCGCCGCCGGGGCCTCTGCCGTCCGCCCAGCACGACCGCGGAATGTCTGGTTAATGGTGAAATTTCGGAGTGGTTGGGGATCTGCCCTGTGGCGTGCACTACAAAAGCCCTGATCCGTTTGTTGATTGAAAGATGTCCCGTTTAGCGTCGGTCCGGCTGTTCGCCAGCTACGCCGCGCCCGCGGCACCGGACAGCCATCGCCGAGTCCCCGTACGGCGCGAGCCAGGGGAGCCGGGGACCCACACGCAGTCCCTGGGGTGAATCGGACTCCCTCCGCGCGGAGGGGGGCCGTAGGAGACCTTCCTGCTCCGAACCCGTCAGCTAACCCGGTAGGCGAGAAGGAAGGAAAGGACACCGCCACTCCATGGCCTTCGCCCGTGCCACCGGGAAGCATCGCCGCCCCAGCCGTCTGACGCGCAAGGGCGCCACCATCGCGGGCGTCGCCGCCCTCACCACCTCGGGCGTCGTCGGCACCCTGTCCGCCCCCGCGATGGCCGCCGAGAGCACCGCCGCCGACGACACCGGCATCAACCAGGCCGTCTCCGTGGGCGACACCCTCGCCGACCGCATCGACGCCCAGGCCGCCGCCCAGCAGGAGGCCGCCGAGGAGGCCGCCGCCAAGAAGAAGGCCGAGGAGCGCGCCGAGGCCGCTCGCAAGGCCGAGGCCAAGCGCAAGGCCGAGGCCAAGGCCAAGAAGGAGCGCGAGGCCAAGGAGCGCGCCGCCCGCGAGGCCGAGCGCAAGCGCCTCAACAGCTACACCGCCCCGGTCGAGGGCTCGTACGTCTCCACCGGCTACCAGACCGGCGGCGCCCTCTGGTCCTCCGGCAGCCACAGCGGCGTCGACTTCCACGCGGCCTCCGGCACCGCCGTGCACGCGGTCGGCTCCGGCACCGTCGTCGAGGCCGGCTGGGGCGGCGCGTACGGCAACAACATCGTGATCAAGATGAACGACGGCACGTACACCCAGTACGGCCACCTCTCGTCGCTCGGCGTCACGGTCGGCCAGTCCGTCACCCCCGGCGAGCAGATAGGCCTCTCCGGCTCGACCGGCAACTCCACGGGCCCGCACCTGCACTTCGAGGCCCGTACGTCCCCCGAGTACGGCTCGGACATCGACCCGGTCGCGTACCTGCGCTCGCACGGCGTGAACGTCTGACGCGACCGACAGCGTCGCGCACCGCTTCCCGAAGGCCCCGGCACCCGCCGGGGCCTTCGGCGTTTCCCAAGAGACGTCCATGAATTCCAGCGGACCATCGGAAATTCACGCGTGCTGGATTAGAGTCGGTGAACGCGTATTTCACAGGTGGAGGTCCGGTCATGCGCATTCCGGCGCACTCGGTATGCACGGCGATTCGTGACGACATCGTCGCGGGCGTCTTCGAACGCGGAAGCCGGCTCACCGAAGAGGTCCTCGCCCGGCGGTACGGCGTCTCCCGCGTCCCGGTCCGCGAGGCGATGCGCACCTTGGAGGCGGAGGGGTTCGTGAGCACCCGCAGGCACGCGGGCGCGTGCGTCGCGGAGCCCACCGCGCAGGAGGCCGCCGACCTGCTCGAGGTCCGGCTGCTGCTCGAACCGCTGGGCGCCGCGCGTGCCGCACAGCGCCGCACCGAGGCCCATCTCAAGGTGCTGCGCGGCCTCGTGCGGCTCGGCCAGGAGCGCGCCCGCGCAGGCCACAGCGGCGATCTGCGCTCACTGGACGGCTGGTTCCACGAGACGCTCGCCCAGGCCTCCGGCAGTGCGGGCCTGACTGCCCTGCTCACCCAGCTGCGCCAGAAGATCGCCTGGATGTACGCGGTCGAGCCGGCCGCCGAGCCCGTCGAGTCCTGGGCGGAGCACGGCGCGATCGTCGACGCGGTGGCGCGCGGCGACGCCGAACGCGCCCGCGCGCTCACCGCTCAGCACACCGAGCGCTCCACGTCCGCCCACCGGCTCCGCTTCCCCGGGGACGGCGGCAGGGCCGGCCGAGTCGTCGCGGTGAGGACTTCGCAACATTCCGTAAACACGGCGAGCGGTCGCAATTAACGAACGCCGTATACGAATGAGGCGGGCGGGTCGTTTTAATTGGTCGGTCTGTTCAAGGCTGCCCAATTTCTCGGGGTCGCCTATTTCGCGCTGCTTTTGTTCTTGCTTCGCTCTTGCTTTGTTCTTGCCGATAAACACGGAAGCCCCGCAGACCTCATCGGGCCTGCGGGGCTTCCGTGGCAGTGGTGCGCCTGATCGGGTCAGGCCGGGGCCGGAACCCCGTAAGTCGGAGCCGGGGCTCAGACGGTCTCCGGGAGCTCCTCGAGACCCTCGGAGACGAGCTTCGCCAGACGGTCCAGGGCGACGTCCGCACCCTCGGCGTCGGACGCGAGCACGATCTCCTCGCCGCCCTGAGCGCCCAGGCCGAGCACCGCGAGCATGGAGGCGGCGTTGACCGGGTTGCCGTCGGCCTTGGCGATCGTCACGGGGACGCCGGCGGCCGTGGCCGCGCGGACGAAGATGGAAGCGGGACGGGCGTGGAGACCCTCGGCCCAACCGACGTTGACGCGGCGCTCAGCCATGTGATGCTGCCCTTCAGGTTTCGCTCAAGCACTTGTCTAGACCACTGTCTCATACCGCGGCGGGTGCTCCGAAAGGTCGTACGTCCTGAGGCCGGCCGCCGTACGGCCCTCCTACCTTGCCTCGCACGGGGCGGCCCCGCGACCCGTACTCGGTGGGTGAGATGGCCCCGGACAACAGGCTCCGAGGGTTGTCCACAGGGCCCGCGCACACTGCCCGAGCGCGTTGTCCACAGGCCCTGTCCGAAGGGCCACTTCGCCGTACTCTGGGCCGCATGCAGACGCCTGCCGAAGACGCGGAACCCACCCAGGACACCGCCGCCTACCCCGCCCACTGGGAGGCGGACGTGGTGCTGCGTGACGGCGGCACCGCACGGATCAGGCCCATCACCACCGAGGACGCGGACCGCCTGACCAACTTCTACGAACAGGTCTCCGACGAGTCGAAGTACTACCGCTTCTTCGCCCCGTACCCCCGTCTGTCCGACAAGGACGTGCACCGCTTCACCCACCACGACTACGTGGACCGGGTCGGCCTCGCGGTCACGGTCGGCGGCGAGTTCATTGCCACCGTGCGGTACGACAGGATCGACGAGCAGGGCCGCCCCGCCTCCGCCCCCGCGGACGAGGCCGAGGTCGCCTTCCTGGTGCAGGACGCCCACCAGGGCCGCGGCGTCGCCTCCACGCTGCTTGAACACATCGCGGCGGTCGCCCGTGAGCGCCGCATCCGCCGCTTCGCCGCCGAGGTGCTGCCCGCCAACAACAAGATGATCAAGGTCTTCCGGGACGCGGGGTACGAACAGAAGCGCAGCTTCGAGGACGGCGTCGTCCGCCTGGAGTTCGACCTCGAACCCACCGAGGCCTCCCTCGCCGTGCAGCGCGCCCGCGAGCAGCGCGCCGAGGCCCGCTCCGTGCAGCGCCTCCTCACCCCCGGCTCGGTCGCCGTCATCGGCACCGGCCGCCGCCCCGGCGGCATCGGCCGCACCGTCCTGCACAGCCTCGTCCACTCCGGCTACACCGGCCGGGCGTACGCGGTGAACAGCGCCTTCGACCCGGAGTGGAAGGAGGTCGACGGCGTGCCCGCGCACCGCTCGGTGCGGGACATCGAGGAGCCGGTCGACCTCGCCGTCGTCGCCGTCCCCGCCGAGCGCGTCCCCGAGGTGGTGGCCGAATGCGGCGAGCGCGGCGTGCAGGGCCTGGTCGTGCTCTCCGCGGGGTACGCCGAGTCGGGGCCCGAAGGGCTCGCCCGGCAGCGGGAGTTGGTCCGCCAGGCCCGTTCGTACGGGATGCGGATCATCGGCCCCAACGCCTTCGGCGTCATCAACACCGCCCCGCAGATCCGGCTCAACGCCTCGCTCGCGCCGACCCTGCCCGCCACCGGGCGCGTCGGCCTGTTCACCCAGTCCGGGGCCATCGGCATCGCCCTGCTCGCCGGACTCCACCGCCGCGGCACGGGCCTGTCCACCTTCGTCAGCGCCGGCAACCGGGCCGACGTCTCGGGCAACGACGTCCTGCAGTTCTGGTACGACGACCCGGAGACCGAGGTCGCCCTCATGTACCTCGAATCCATCGGCAACCCAAGGAAGTTCACCCGTCTCGCCCGCCGTACCGCCGCCGTCAAGCCCGTCGTCGTGGTCAAGGGCGCCCGGCACTCCGGCGCCCCCATCGGCCACGCGGTGCCCGCCACCCGCATCCCGCACGAGACAGTCTCCGCGCTCCTGCGCCAGGCCGGTGTGATCCGCGTGGACACGGTCACCGAACTCGTCGACGCCGGGCTGCTCCTCGCCGGACAACCCCTGCCCGCCGGGCCCCGTGTCGCGATCCTCGGCAACTCCGAATCGGTCGGCGTCCTCGCGTACGACGCCTGCCTCGCGGAGGAGCTCAGGCCACAGCGGCCGCTCGACCTCACCACCCAGGCCACGCCCGCCGACTTCCGTGCCGCGCTCGACGCCGCCCTCGCCGACGACAACTGCGACGCCGTCGTCGTCACGGCGATCCCCTGGGTCGGCGACTCGGCACCGCAGTCCCCGTCCGCCCTGGCGGCCGCGCTCCGCGAGGCGGTCGCCGCAGGACCCGCCAAGCCGGTCGTCGTGGTCGTGGTCGAACTGGGCCAGCTCGCCGAAGCCCTCTCCGCCGCGTCCCGCACAGCCCCACCCGCCGAGGGCACCCCGCGACCCCCGGACCAGACCGCCCACGCCACCGGGCCCGCCGCCGAACCAGCGACTGGGCCCGCCACCGCACCAGCGACCGGGCCTGCCACCGGGGCCCCCACTGAACCAGCGACCGGGCCCCCGACCGAAGCGGCCACGAAACCGGCGGCCGAACCCCCCACCGGGGCCACGAAACCGGCGGCCGAACCCCAGACCGAAGCGGCCACGAAACCAGCGGCCGAACCCCCCACCAAGCCGGTCACGAAACCGGCAGCCGAACCCCCCACCGAAGCAGCCACGAAACCGGCAGCCGAACCCCCCACCGAAGCAGCCACGAAACCGGCAGCCGATCCGGCGACCCATCCCGCCACCGAACCTGCCACCGAACCCGCGCCCGAGCCTCCAGCCCATTCCTCAGCCGAACCCCCATCCGATCCCGCCACCGAACCCCCATCCGATCCCGCCCCCTCCGCCCGCGCCGGCAGCATCCCCGCCTACCCCGCAGCCGAACGGGCCGCCCGTGCCCTCGGCGAAGCCGTCAAGTACGCCCAGTGGCGGCGCGAGAACGCCGACCACCCCGGCCGCGTCCCGCAATACGACGACATCGACGAGCGCGGTGCCGCCGATCGGATCGACACCCTCCTGGCCGACGCCGACACGGAGCGCGGCTTCGACCTCGCGCCCGAGGACGCCCACGACCTGCTGCGCCGGTACGGCCTCCGGGTCCACCGCACCCTGCCCGCACCCGACGCGGACGCGGCCGCCCACGCCGCCCGGGTCCTCGGCTACCCGGTCGCCCTGAAGACCACCGCTCCGCACCTGCGCCACCGCGCCGACCTCGGCGGCGTCCGTCTGGATCTCGCGGGTGAGGGCCAACTGCGTGCCGCCTACGCCGAGTTGACCGAAACCCTCGGCAAGCCGGAAGAGCTGCGCCCGGTCGTGCAGGCGATGGTGCCGCGCGGCGTCGACACCGTCGTACGCGCCACCATCGACCCGGCCGCCGGGGCCGTCCTCTCCTTCGGCCTCGCCGGGGCGCCGTCCGAACTCCTCGGCGACACCGCGCACCGGCTCGTGCCGGTCACCGACAGAGACGCGGCCGGACTCATCAGATCCATCAGAACGGCGCCGCTCCTCTTCGGCTGGCGCGGCTCGTCCCCGGTGGACACCGCCGCCCTGGAGGAGGTGCTGCTCCGGGTCTCCCGGCTCGTCGACGACCACCCCGAGATCGTCTCCGTCACACTCGAACCCGTGGTCGTCGGGCAGTACGGCGCCGCCGTCCTCAGCGCCACGGTCCGCCTCGCCCCACCCCCGGCCCGCGACGACCTGGGCCCCCGCACCCTGCCCGCCTACTGACCCCGCTCGCCGAGCGCGCCCGACCCCTCCCGGCGCCCCGGGACCCGCCCCACTCCCCGCCCCACTCCACCCCCGCTCCACCCCCGCTCCACCCTTGCCCCGGCCCGACCGTGCGTGCCACAGCGGTCTCCGTACCCCCGTAGGATGGGCGCATGGCGAAGACCGGTACGACGACCCAGGGGCTGCGCACGGCGATCGAGCGCAGCGGCTACTACCCGGCTCTCGTGGCCGAGGCGGTGGAGGCCGCCGTCGGCGGCGAGTCGATCGCGTCGTACCTGGTGCACCAGGAGACCACGTTCGACGCCAACGAGGTCCGCCGCCACGTCACGGTCCTCGTCCTCACCGGCACCCGCTTCATCGTCAGCCACACCGACGAGCAGGCCGCCGACTCCACCTCGCCGACGCCGTACGCGACCACCTCCACCGAGTCCGTGAAGCTCGGCCGGATCTCCTCGGTCGTGGTCAGCAGGGTCGTCGCGAACCCGGAGCGGTACCAGCCCGGCAGCCTGCCCCGCGAGGTCCTGCTCACCATCGGCTGGGGCGCCGTCGCCCGTATCGACCTCGAACCCGCTGCCTGCGGCGACCCCAACTGCGAGGCCGACCACGGGTACACCGGCAACTCCACGGCGGATGACCTGAGCCTGCGCGTCAGCGAGGCGGGCGACGGCCCGGACACCGTGCGCCAGACCCTGGCCTTCGCCCAGGCGCTCTCCGAAGCGACCGCGGCCACCGCCGCGAGCACCCGCTGATGTCCCACCCGTCTCCCCCCTCCGCCCATGATCGAGGTCGCTACGCGCCCGCCCCTCCGGATGCGTACTGGCCGGACGACCCCGCTGAGTTCCTCCCCGTCCACTCCGCTCCGGTCCCCGCGTACGGCACCGGATCCCTCGCCGATCTGCTGCCCACCCTCGTGACCGGCATGGGCGTGCGGGTGCCCGGTTCGCCCGCGCGGATCCCGGAGCTCACCGCCGCCGACCGCAACTGCGTCTTCCTCATCGACGGCCTGGGCTGGGAGCAACTGCTCGCCCACCCCGACGAGGCCCCGTTCCTGACCTCCCTGATCGGCAGCTCCCGAGGCGGCACCGGGCGCCCCATCACCGTGGGCTTCCCCGCGACCACCGCGACCTCGCTCGCCTCGGTCGGCACCGGACTGCCGCCCGCCGCGCACGGCCTGCCCGGCTACACGGTGCGCAACCCGGAGACCGACGCGCTGATGAACCAGCTGCGCTGGAACCCCTGGACTCCGCCGCACATCTGGCAGCCCTATCCGACGGTCTTCCAGACCGCCCACGAGGCCGGAGTGCACACCGCCCAGGTGTCGTCCCCGGCCTTCGAGCAGACCCCGCTCACCAAGATCGCCCTCAGCGGCGGCAGCTTCCACGGCAGGCTCTCCGGCGAGGAGCGCATGGACCTCGCGGCGGAGCAACTCGCCGCGGGGGACCGGTCGTTGGTCTACACGTACTACTCCGAGGTGGACGGCAAGGGCCACCGCTTCGGCGTCGACTCGGACGCCTGGCGCGGCCAGCTGATGTATGTCGACCGCCTGGTGCAGCGCCTCGCCGAGCAACTGCCGCCCCGCTCCGCCCTGTACGTGACCGCCGACCACGGCATGATCGACATCCCCTTCGACGAGCAGCACCGCATCGACTTCGACGAGGACTGGGAGCTGCGCGCGGGCGTCGCCCTGCTCGGCGGCGAGGGCCGCGCCCGGCACGTCTACGCCGTCCCCGGCGCCGAGGGGGACGTGCTGACCTGCTGGCGCGAGGTGCTCGGCGAGCAGTTCTGGGTGGCGAGCCGCGAAGAGGCCATCGCCGCGGGCTGGTTCGGCCCGCCCGGAAGCTGCGACGAGCGAGTGTACGGCCGGCTCGGCGACGTGATCGCCGCCGCGCGCGACGACGTCCTGATCATCGCCTCGGAGCGGGAGCCCAACGAGTCCGCGATGGTCGGCAACCACGGCTCCATGACGGCGGTCGAGCAGCTGGTCCCGCTCCTCGAAGTCCGCCCCTGAACACCGCAGCCGCGCCCACTCCTACGTACGTACCGAAAGGTCCTCAACTCCCCATGCCCGAGCTGGTGTTCTTCTGCGGAACCATGGACTGCGGCAAGAGCACCCTCGCCCTCCAGATCGGTCACAACCGGTCGGCGCGGGGACTGCGGGGCGTGATCTTCACCCGGGACGACCGGGCGGGCGAGGGCAAGCTGTCCTCCCGGCTCGGCCTGGTCACGGACGCCGTCGAGGCGGCACCGGGCCTCGACCTGTACGGGTACCTGGTGGAGCTGATGTCGCAGGGCGAGCGGGTGGACTACGTGATCGTGGACGAGGCGCAGTTCCTCGCGCCCGAGCAGATCGACCAGCTGGCCCGGGTCGTGGACGACCTGGACATGGACGTCTTCGCGTTCGGCATCACCACGGACTTCCGCACCAAGCTCTTCCCCGGCTCGCAGCGCCTGATCGAACTCGCCGACCGCATAGAGACGTTGCAGGTCGAGGCGATGTGCTGGTGCGGCGCCCGGGCCACGCACAACGCCCGTACGGTCGGCGGCGCGATGGTCGTCGAGGGCGAGCAGGTCGTCGTCGGCGACGTGGACCGCCCGGCCGAGGAGGTCGGCTACGAGGTGCTGTGCCGCCGCCATCACCGCCGCCGCATGACGAGCGCCTCGTCCCGGGCGGCGGCGGTGTCGCCGGACGTGCTGCCGGTGACGTCGGTCTGACCTCTGATGCGGAACCCCGGGGCTACGCCGTCCACGGGCATGAAGCCGTGCCTGTGTCGACCGGTACGGACCTCGTCTGCTTCGACGGCACCTTGAGGATGCCGTCTCCGTCCGTGTCCCAGAGCAGGTACTGGCCGTCCGATGAGCCGAAACTGAGGTACGGGCGCTCCGGGCGCAGCTTGCCTCCGTCTTCGTTGAGCTTCTCGGGATCTGTGGTGGGCTCGATACAGACCCACTCTGGTTCGACCCCGAAGTACGAAGGCGGGGCCTGACCGGAGCGGGCGGCCGCCCGCGTGGCGTCAGCGGCATGCCCTGCCGAGGCCATGGCCTGGACGGCGGCCGTCACCACCATCACCGCCAGGATGCCCACGTAGAACACCGCGTTCGTCCTCTCCCCCGGGCGCCTCAGGTGAAGGTGCTTGATCGCACCCCAGATGGCCACCACCAGGAACAGCATCCACAGGAACGAGAGCAGCCGGACGGCGGAGATGAATTGCCACAGAGGTGGGACGTCCAGCTCACGGGTGGTGAGCGATAGATCGTCGGCGTAGAACGCGTGCAGCACGGACCCCGAGGCCACAAGCATCGAGACCAGCACCGTCGCCGCCGCCGGAACGACCCACGCCGCCCATTCCCGTAACGTCCACTGCCTGACCACCAGCCAGATTCCCGCCACGGAGAATCCGCAGACCATCAGCAGCAAGGCGTGCAGCGGCTGCACAGCCTGCTCATCACCGTTGAGGAGACCGAGGCCCAAGAGGATCACAAGGACCGCGGCGACGCTCCCCACGCCGAACCCGATCACACGCTCGCCATGGGGGACCGCCGCTGCCCGTGTCGTACCAGCGGAGGTGCAGGAGCCCGGAACGCCACAGGACCGAGCAGCGGCGTCCGACCGTCCTGTCCGACCAGCGTTCACACGACCTCGACCAGTGGCCGGTGGAATGCGCTGCCCATTCCGGGAGCATCTCCCTGTCCCGGTGCAGGAGTTCGGTGCGCCGGGCGTACATCTCCAGTCGGTCGCTCCTGGCAGCGGTCTGTACCCGCCACACGGCAGCACGTTCCACCCGCTGGTTGAGCGCGCCGAAGAGCCTCACCTCGACGCAGTAGAACTTCGCCCCTGCCTCCCGTCTGACGACCCCGGATGCCAGAGAGGTCTCGCCGTCCGCCTCGACGACGGGCCATCCTCGATCCGTGAAGGAGCCTTCGGCCCTCGCCGTGTCGATCTTCGGTATCGGGCAAGTTTCCGAAGCACCTGACGGTCTGTCGAACGACCCATACGCTGAGCGCAGTTGATGTTGATGACGCCGGTGTGGTGGGACACGGAAGCAGGGGGAAGGGTGACGTCGATCTTCGTCGACCGTGTGGAGACGCTGGACGTGCTCGGCGGCGTGGCCGAGAGACTGGCCCGGGGGAACGGCAGCTTTCTGGTTCTGGAAGCCGAGACCGGAATGGGCAAGTCCGCGTCCCTGGAGGAGTTTCGTGATCGCGCCGAGGGCGGGCCGTGCCGCGTGGTCCTGGTGAGAGGCACGCCAGGCATCGGCACACGTCGTCCGTACGGGCCCTTCGTCGACGCCGTCAGCGAACTCCATGTGTCCGACGAACGGGGAGCACGGCGCTCATGGTGGGCCCGGTTGATGGGTCAAGGCGCCATGGCCGCGGCGCCCGACGTGCTCTCCGCGATGGTCCCGGGTCTCGGTGCGGCGTTCGCCGCCGGTCGTTCGGTGGCGCAGGCGGCGGTCTCCACCGGCTCCATCCCGGGCGACAGCCTGCTCCCCTTGCAGAGCGCCCTCAGCCTGCGCTGGATGGAGGTGCTCCTGGAGAAGGCACGTGAGGGGGCACCACTTCTGCTGATCATCGATGACTTCCAGCGGTGCGACGAGGCGAGTCTGGAGGTCCTCGACCTGCTGTTGTCGCGCCTGGAAGGCGAGCCGCTCGGCGTCGTCCTGGGGCTTGGGACGTACGCGTCGGATTCCGGCAACGGCAGAGTGGTGGAGAACCTGCTCGACGTATGGCAGGCGCGGTACCCGCAGCTGCTGCACCGGCATTCGCTTCCGGCGCTTCCCGGTTGGGCGGTGGGCGAGCTGGTGCAGGCTCGCCTCGGCGGCCAAGTGGTGCCGGACGGCTTCGCCGAGCGCCTGGCAGACGTGACCGGTGGGCGGCCTGTCTTCGTCGAGCAGTGCCTGAGGCTGTGGCGTCCGGGGTTCGGAACCGAAGTACCGCTGCCGGACGAGCTGCCCGCGGCCGTGGAAGACCGGCTGCAGCGGCTCGGCCCGCAGGAACGGGAACTGCTGACGGTCGGGGCGACGACGGGTGAGTTCTTCTTCTCCCACACCCTGGCGGAGGTGACCGGCCTGCCCCTGACTCAAGTTCAGGACCTGCTGCATCGGATACAGCGCGAGCACGGCCTGGTGCGTGAGCGGTCCCGCCGCGATATGCCGGGCTGGGCTGCCGGGCTGCACGTCGACTGGTTCGACTTCGAGCATCGCGTTCTTCAACACGGCATCCGTGCCGGGCAGTCGGAAGGAGCACGGCTCGGCCGCCACGCACGGATCGCCGGCGCCCTCGCCGCCCTCCCCAGGGATACGCTGACGAGCCTGCCGCGCGAGGTCCAGGTGATGATCGCCGATCAGCTTCGTGCGGCCGGGCCGGCATGTGCGGCCCAAAGTGCCGCCGCACACTTCGAGTTGGCCCGCTCCGGCGCCGTGGAGGACTTGGCATTCGCCCAGGCCGAGCAGTACTGCCGTACGGCCATCGACGCGGCACGACAGCTTCCGGAACAGCACTCCGACCGGGACCGCCGCCTGATCGAATCCATCGAGCTGCTGCTCAGCCTCACCGAGGTCCGCTGGCGGGGCCACAGCGCGCAGGACGACCCCACGGGCATCGATGCCCTTGCGACCGAGGCCGAGGGAGCTGCCCGGCGACTGGGTGACAGGTTGCTCATCGCCCGTACGACGCTCTTGCGTGGCAAGACACTCATGGCCGTCCGTGGCCTGCGGCCCTCGCTCGACAAGCTCGAAGAGGCGGTCACCCGAGCCCGGGAGTGCGGGGAGGAAGGCGTCACGACGCTCTTCGTGGCCCTGGTCGAGTACGGTCGCCAACTGCCGAAACTCAACCTGCGGGACGGGCTGCGCGTCCTGTTCGAGGCAGAGCAGCTCTATGCGTCCGCTCCGCAACTGGGCGAGACGGGCAACCCGGTTCTGCAGCACGCCCGCAACCTCAACGAGATGCAGATCGGCGTCAACCTCTACGACTCCGGCCGGTTCACCGAAGCCCTCCACCGCCTCGAACACTGCGTCGACCGGCTGGACAGCGACACACCACAAGCCGAACTGCCCATCGCGCTCAACTACTTGGCTCAGCTCCACCTCGCCATGGGCGCGTACGAGGAAGCACGTGCCGTGCTTTTGCGCGCTCTCGAAGTGGAGGGGGACAGCAGCGCCCGCAGCGGCTGGTACGCCTACAACAGCGCTTTGCTCGCGCTCCTCGTCGCCCGTGCCCCGGAGCGGGCCGACGAAGCTCTCCAGCGGATGCGGGATGCATGGACGCAGACCCAGGAATCCTCACTGGCCAACCTGGTTCCCATTGTGCGCAACCTCTACGTCGAGGTGCTCCTGGAGACCGGCCGCGACCTGCGTCTGGCCGAGCAGCTCGCCAGCGACACCCTGGTGGAGACCGAGACCACTGCCATGGTGCGCAGCACCATCGCCGCGCACGGCCTGCGTAGCCGTATCCACCTCGCCACCGGAGACACCGGCAGGGCGGCCGACGACGCCCGGCGGGCTCTGGCTCTCCTCGAACAGTACGGAGAGATGCCGGCGCTGCGCACAGAAGAGGTGCTCCACGACGCGGCTCGCGCTCTCGCTGCGCACGGCGAAGGAGGAGAGGCCGGAGAGGCCGCGAATCTGTTCGAGCGCGCCCGGGAGGAAGTGCTCCGCAAGGCGAACGGCATCGACGACGAGCAACGCCGTGCCCACTACCTCAGCGCGGTACCTCTCAACCGTGCCCTGTTCCGGGACGCGCCCAGCCACCCGGATACAGTGCGTGACCAGGGTCGGACCGGCCAGGAACAGGAATAGGGAGAGGAGCGGAACCGTGTTCACCATCACCAAGGAGTTCCACTTCTCCGCCAGTCATGTGCTGGACCGCCTGCCGTCATGGCACCCCTGTGCACGCATGCACGGCCACAACTACATCGTCGTTCTCGAGCTAAGCGCCGCAGACGACGCGCGCACCGAGAACGGCTTCGTGCGGGACTATCGAGAGCTCGGAGCGTTCAAGGAGTGGATGGACGCCACACTCGACCACCGGCACTTGAACGAATCGATGGGGGGGGGGTTGCGCCCCCTCGGCAGAGAATCTGGCGAAATGGATCTTCGACACCTGGCGCGCAGAGATTCCTGAACTGAGCGCCGTGAGGATCTCGGAAACCCCCAAGACCTGGGCCATCTACCGGCCTTGACACGACGGTTCCTCCGGCTGCCGGACCGCCCTGCCGGACCGCCCTGCCGGGCCGGCCCCGCTCAGTCCGCCGAGCGCACGACGCTGAACACGGCTCCTTCCGGGTCCGCCACCGTCGCGAGCCGTCCGTGCGCGCTGTCGCACGGGGCGCGGAGCAGGTCTCCGCCGAGTTCGGTGACCCGTACCGCCGCCTCGTCCACGTCCTCGATCTCGAAGTACGTCATCCAGTGCGGTCCGTGCTCGCGCGGCAGTACGTCCCCGACGCCATGGATGCCGGCCACCGCGCGCCCGTCCAACCGCAGGGTCACGTAGTCGAGGTCGGCCGAGACGACCGGCTGTTCGTGGTACTCGAAGAGGCACGAGTAGAACTTGCCGACCGAGGCCGTCTCGTGGGTGATCAGCTCGTTCCAGACCGGAGTGCCCGGCCTGCCCGCGCCGGAGGCGCCGATGTGCTGGGCGGCCTGCCAGACGCCGAAGACGGCGCCCACGGAGTCGGAGCCGATCGCCATGCGGCCCGCCTCGCCGGCGTCGAGCGGCCCCACGCCGACGGTGCCGCCGCAGTGCCGGATGGTGTCCGCCGTGGTGTCCGCGTCGTCCGTCGCCAGATACGGCGTCCAAGCGACGGGCAGATGCCGGTCGGCCGGAAGTTGGCCGATTCCCGCCACCTCGTGATCGTCGAGCAGTGCCCGGACGTACGGCCCCAACTGCTCCGGTCCGGGGCGGAACTCCCAGCCGAACAGGGCGCCGTAGAACTCCTGGGTCGCGCCCAGGCCGTGCACCATCAGACTCACCCAGCAAGGCGTGCCAGGGGTGTGCCGAGCTGTGGACTCGGTCATCGTGACTCGTCTCCTCGGACCGTCATGGTGATCCACCGGGCGCCGGACGGTGGCCGGACCCTCTCCTTGCACCCTGCGCTCAAGCCGCGCCGCGGTCCATCGGGATCTTGGGGAGGATGCCCGGATTACCGCCGCTCATCCGTTTCCGCGCGGTTTCCCTCGGATGTCGATCCACGGAACAGCCGGCGGTGCAGGGTAGTCGTCCTGGGACAAGGCGACCAGACTTTACGCAAGGATGTGCCCCATGACAGCCATCATCTCTGGATCCGAACTTGCGAGCGACCTGACGGGTGAGGACCCGCCGGTCATCCTCGACGTCCGCTGGCAGCTCACCGCCGCCAAGGCGCCGGGTGAGCCCGCCTTCGACGGCCGTGCCGAGTACGCGGCCGGGCATCTGCCGGGTGCCGTCTTCGTGGACCTCGACGCGGAGCTGGCCGGTCCGCCCGGCCCGGGCGGCCGCCATCCGCTGCCGGACCTGGACGTCTTCGGCGCGGCGATGCGTACGGCCGGGGTGTTCGCGGACCGTGACGTGGTCGTGTACGACGGCGGCCAGGGCTGGGCGGCCGCACGCGCCTGGTGGCTGCTGCGCTGGACGGGGCACCCCTCGGTGCGCGTCCTCGACGGCGGCCTCGCGGCATGGCGGGGCGGGCTGTCCACGCGTACGCCCGATCCCGAACCCGGCGACTTCGTCCCGAAGCCGGGGGAGACGGGAGCCGTGGACGCGGACGGCGCGGCCGCGCTCGCCCGCTCCGGCCTGCTCCTGGACGCCCGCGCGGCGGAGCGCTACTGGGGCGATGTCGAGCCCATCGACCGGGTCGGCGGCCACATCCCGGGCGCGGTCTCGGCGCCGACGACGGACAACGTCGGCGCGGACGGCCGCTTCCTGCCGCGCGAGCAACTGGCCGATCGTTTCAGGTCACTTGGGGCCGTGAACGGCGCGGAGGTCGGTGTCTACTGCGGCTCGGGTGTCTCGGCCGCCCACGAGGTGCTCGCCCTCGCGGTCGCGGGCATCCCGGCGGCGCTCTACCCGGGCTCCTGGTCGGAGTGGTCCGGCGACGCGTCCCGCCCGGTGGCGACGGGCCCTGACCCGCAGTGAGTGTGCGGACGTACGCGCAGTGAGTGTGCGGACGTACGCGCAGTAAGTGGGCGTCCGGACCCGCGGTGACTGTGCGTCCGTACCCGCGGTGACTGTCCGTACGTACCGTGGTGAGGACGTGACCAGGGGCCCGAGCCGAAGATTCGGCTCGGGCCCCTCCTCATACGCAGGCGGTACGGGCGCCTCAGTCCTGCTTCTTGCGGCGCGTGCCGAAGACGATCTCGTCCCAGCTCGGCACCGCGGCGCGGCGGCCGGGGCGGACGCCGTCGGCCTCGGCCTGCCGGTCGGTGGTGCCGACCAGCCGGTCGCGGTGCCCTGCGACCGCGCGCGGCATCAGCACGTCCGCGTACGCGGAGCCTGCCGACGCCGCCGGGGCCGGGGGTTCCTCGGCCTCGGGCTCCTGCTCGGGTTCCTCTACGGTGGGTCGCTCCGTCGTAGAGGTGGAGTTGGCGCTCGCCGCGGGTGCGGCGGACGGACCGGTGGCGGGTGAGCGCTCGGGCACGACCAGGTCGCCCCGGAAGCTGGGCACCGCTTCCAGGAGGCTGGTCAGCGAGTCCCGCTCGTCCTCGCTCTCCTCGTCCGGCTCGGGGGTGGGCGAGGGGATGCTCGGGCGTTCCAACTGCCGGTCCAGTGCGCGGTCGAGCGGCCGGTCCCGGGGCAGGCGGGCGATCCGCGGCACGAACGGGAAGCTCGGCTCGGGCGGCGCGATGTCGTCGGCCTCACCGATCAGCGAGCGTGCCTCGTCGTCCACGGCCTGGACGAGCCGCCGGGGCGGGTCGTACGTCCAGCTCGCGGTGTGCGCCTCGGTCGCGACGCGGTAGGCGAGCAGCACTTCCCAGGTGCCGTCGTCCCGGCGCCAGGAGTCCCACTGCACGGACTCCTTGTCGGCGCCGCGGATCAACAGCCGTTCCTGGACGGCCTCGCCGAGCTGCGGACCGGTGTTCTCGCCGGGCCTGCGCACGGGCGTCTTGCGGGCGCGCTCGGCCATGAACGCGCGCTCGGCGAGGACGGGGCCCTCGAAGCGGCGAACGCGGTCGACGGGGATGCCGGCGAACTGGGCGACCTCTTCGGCGGATGCACCTGCCCGTATCCGGGCCTGGATGTCGCGGGGGCGGAGATGGCTCTCCACCTCGATCTCGATCTGGCCGAGGCGTGGGCGATCCCCGCGCACTGCCGCGCGCAGCCGTTCATCGATCGGAAGCGTGTACTCCGTCGAGTCCGCAGCCTTCAGCACCAGCCGTGTGCCGTCGTTGCTGACAGCCACGACACGCAGTTCGGGCATGGGGACCTCCCGGGTGGTGCCTGCCGACGTCACGTGCGTAACGCTGCTTCCGCTAGTCGAGTGTGGCCTGCCCGGGTGCAGCCTGCCACAACCTTGCCGAGTTGCCCGGCGTGTCGGGCATGGGCCCTGGATCGCCGTTATGGCACGGTTACCTATTCGCAACTCTAAGTGACCGACTTCGTCACTCTGTGCAGCGAGCCCCCTCCCGGAGATGCTGAAACCGCTCCCGGGCACCCAGGTTGGAGACCGGACCCAGGGCTCGCAACAGTACTCCATTCGGGCCACTCGGGTGGACCGCCGCGCCGCCGAACTTCTCACAGGGCAAGGCAGTTGGGAGTTGTGGATCACAAACCCGCTGCTTACAGAGGTGTCCTGCTTCACAGAATCCTCAAAAACGGAACTATTCGCTTCGCCCAAATGTCACTTGAGAGTGCAGTCAGGAGAGAACGGCAATCAAGGGACGGGGATGGCGGACAAGGTCGATACCGGCAAGAACAGGAAGATCGCGACAGACGAGGCGGCCGACGCGCAGCCGAAGCGCAAGAGGATCGACCTGAACGTGCCGCAGGTCGCGGGCAGCGCCGTCGCCGCGGTCGTGGCGGCCAAGCTCGCGTCCAGCTTCGGTGTCTACGGCACGATCCTCGGCGCCGGCCTGGTCAGCGTGATCGCGACCTGTGGCGGCTCGGTCTTCCAGCACTTCTTCTCGCGCACGGGCGAGCAGGTGCGCGAGGCCGCGGAGAAGGCCAAGCCCCGGGCGCGGCAGGTGCCGCTCACCGCGGACGGCCGCCCGGTGCCGGCCACGTTCCGCGCCGAGCCGGCCACGACCGGCACCGGCACGGTGGGCGCACGGACCGCCACCACCGGCCCGGTGACCACGAGTTTGGGCGCACGGACCGCCACCACCGGCCCGGTGACCACGAGTTGGCGCCCCGGGGTCGTGACCACCGAGGGCGACGCGACGACGGCCCTGCCCGCCACGGCCGCCGCCGACGGTGACCGTACGCAGCTGCTCAGCTCCGTCGACGGCGCGAACGGTGACCGTACGCAGCTCCTCACCAAGGCCGACGCCGACAGCACTCAACTCCTCACGCCCGTACGCCCTCCCGGGGCGGACGCCGAGGCGACCTCCGTGCTGCCGCGGGCCGACGCCACGATGCTGCTGCGCGCGACGGACACCGGCGGACCCCACGAGCCCGTCGATCAGGAGACCCGACCGCTCGGCACCGCCCTCCCGCAGGGGCACTCCAGTGAGCCCGCCCCCGTCCAGGGCAGGCGGATCAAGAGCTGGAAGCGGCCGTTGCTCGGTGCCGCCCTGATCTTCGGCGTGACCATGGCGGGCATCTCCACGTACGAACTCGTCTCGGGGAACAGCTTCAGCGGCAACGACTCGCGGGTGCTGCGGCCCAGTTCGTGGGGTGGCTCCTCGTCCGGCGGTGGGCACAGGAGCACCCCGGACGACAGTCCTTCCCAGTCGACGCCCACCGAGGGCGGCAGTGACGGCGGCGGTGAGCGGACCCCGGCGACCGACCCCGCGGCCACGCCCGGCGGCGGCTCCGGTGACACCGCGACGAACCCCGGGCCCAGCCCTTCGCAGACCTCGTCCGACACGGACCCGACGCCCGAGCCGAGCCCGTCGGAGTCCGACGCGGATCCGACACCGGCCCCGTCGACCCCGACCTCGACCCCGACCGACAACGCCACCGACCCCGGCCAGGACCGGGGGACGCCCACCGAGTGAGGCTCAGTCGCCGAGCACCCGGCGCAGATAGTCGTTGCCGAACAGGTGGTCCGGGTCCAGGCGGTCGCGCAGCGCGGTGAACTCGCCGAAGCGCGGATAGACGGAGGAGAGGTACTCCGCGTCCCGCGTGTGGATCTTGCCCCAGTGCGGGCGGCCGGCGTGCTCGGTGAAGATCCTCTCGGCGGCCGTGAAGTACGCCTGGTACGGCGTGCCTCGGTACATATGGACCGCGATGTACGCGCTGTCGCGGCCCGAGGCCGTCGAGAGGGCGATGTCGTCGGCGGGTGCCGTACGGACCTCGACCGGGAAGCTGATGCGCAGCGGCGAGCGGTCGACCATGGACTTCAGTTCGCGGAGCGCGGGCACGAGGGCCTCGCGCGGCACCGCGTACTCCATCTCCAGGAAGCGCACCCGGCGCGGGGATGTGAAGACCTTGTACGGGATGTCCGTGTAGGTGCGGGCGGAGAGCGCCTTGCTGGAGACCTTGGCGACCGAGGGGATCGTCGCCGGGAAGGCGCGGCCCAGTGAATTGACCGCCTGGAACAGGCCGTTGGAGAGGAGCTCGTCCTCGAACCAGCCGCTCAGCGCGCCCACCGGGTTCTCCGGGCCCGCGCTGCGGTTGTTGCGCTTGGTGTTGCAGTTGCCGGTGTGCGGGAACCAGTAGAACTCGAAGTGCTCGTTCTCCGCGAAGAGTTGGTCGAACTCGGCGGTGACCCGGTCGAAGCTCATCGGCTCCTCGCGGGCCGTGAGCAGGAAGACCGGCTCCACCGCGAAGGTGATCGCCGTGACCACGCCGAGCGCGCCGATGCCGATCCGCGCGGCCGCGAAGACCTCGGGACGCTCGTCGGCGGAGCAGCTGAGGACCGTGCCGTCGGCGGTGACCAGCTCAAGTGCCGTGATCTGGGCGGATATCGAGCCGGAGTCGCGGCCCGTGCCGTGCGTGCCGGTGCTGCTGGCGCCGGCGACGGTCTGCTCCATGATGTCGCCCATGTTCGTGAGCGACAGTCCCTCACGGGCCAGGGCCAGGTTCAGCCGCTTCAGCGGAGTCCCCGCCTCCACGGTGACGGTGCCCGCCTCGCGGTCGATCTCGCGGATGCCGGTGAGCAGGTTCGGCCGGATCAGGACGCCGTCCGTCGCGGCGGCCGCGGTGAAGGAGTGGCCCGTACCGACCGGCTTCACGCGCTCGCCGCGCTCGGCGGCCGTACGCAGGGCCGCGGTCAGCTCGTCCACGGAGGCGGGGGTCACCTCCCGCGCCGGGCGGGAGACGACGTTGCCCGCCCAGTTACGCCACGGGCTCTGCCGCGTCCGTGATCCGTTCCGGCCGTTCGCCTGCGCTGTGTGCTGCGTGTTCATGGGCCCCTCCCCGCTGCGGCACCGGCCGCTTCAGCCGGCGATACCCGAGGAACGCGACCGCGACCGCGGCGATGCCGGCGATCCCCGGCACCGCGTACCCCGCGCGCGCCCCGGCCGCGTCGATCACCCAGCCGGAGGCCGACGAGCCGAGCGCGATGCCGACCGCGAGCCCGGTGGACGTCCAGGTCATGCCCTCGGTCAGTTTCGCGCGTGGTACGTGCTGCTCGACCAGGGCCATCGTGGTCACCATCGTCGGCGCGATGGACAGGCCCGCGACAAACAGCGCCACGGCCAGAAACGGAAGGTTCCCGACCAGTTGAAGCGGGATCATACTCACGGCCATCGCACAGACACCCAGCAGCCACCGCCGGGAGGCCGCGCCCTTCAGCTGAAGCAGCCCGAAGACCACACCGGCGAGGCAGGACCCGAGCGCGTACACCGCGAGCACCAGACTGGCCGCCGACTTGTGCCCCTCGGCCTCCGCGAAGGCGACCGTCACCACGTCGACCGCGCCGAAGATGGTGCCCGTGGCCACGAACGTCAGCACCAGGACCCGCAGCCCCGGCGACTTCAGCGCGGAGCCCTTGACGTGGTGCTCGCGCGGATGCGGTACGGGTTCGGTGGCGCGCTGCCCGGTCAGCCAGAACGTGCCCACGGCGAGGAAGAGCGCGGCGAGCAGCGGCCCGGCCTCCGGGAACCAGGCCGTGGAGAGCCCGATCGACACGATCGGCCCGAAGATGAAGCAGACCTCGTCCACCACGGACTCGAAGGAGTACGCGGTGTGCAGCTTGCGCGGATCGGTCTGGTACACCCACACCCACCGCGAGCGGATCATCGAGCCGAGGCTCGGCACACAGCCCACTCCGGCGGCGAACAGGAACAGCGTCCAGTCGGCCAGCTCCGTTTTCGCCGCGACGAGGAGCCCGGTGACGGCGAGGAGCGCGACCAGCGTCGCGGGCCGCAGCACCCTGCGCTGACCGTGCCGGTCGACGAGCCGGGAGATCTGCGGGCCGATCACCGCCGCCGAGAGGGCGACGGTGGCCGACAGCGCGCCGGCGAGGCCGTACCGCCCCGTGAGCTGGGAGATCATCGTGACGATGCCGATGCCCATCATGGCGAGCGGCAGGCGGCCGAGGAAACCGGCGGCGGAGAACGCCCGGGTGCCGGGGGCGTCGAAGATGGCGCGGTAGGGGCTGGGCAAGGAGGGCTCCGCTGGCGGCGTTACGTAAGGCGTGTAGATGGCTCATACAGCTTACGGCCGGGAGAACCCGGGACGCACCGCGTTTTCCGGCGCTCGGCGGGGGTGGCAGGATCGGAACCATGCCAGAAGCGCTTGACTCCACCCCTTATGACGCCCTGCTGCTGCTCTCCTTCGGCGGCCCCGAGGGCCCCGACGACGTCGTGCCGTTCCTGGAGAACGTGACGAAGGGCCGCGGCATCCCCAAGGAGCGGCTCAAGGAGGTGGGGCAGCACTACTTCCTGTTCGGCGGGGTCAGCCCGATCAACGACCAGAACCGCGCGCTGCTCGACGCCCTGCGCAAGGACTTCGCCGACCACGGCCTCGACCTGCCGGTCTACTGGGGCAATCGCAACTGGGCGCCGTACCTGACGGACACCCTGCGCGACATGGTCAGCGACGGGCACCGCCGCATCCTGGTCCTCGCCACCAGCGCGTACGCCTCGTACTCCGGCTGCCGCCAGTACCGCGAGAACCTCGCCGACTCCCTGGCCGCCCTGGCGGCCGAAGGCCTGGAGCCGCCCCGGATCGACAAGCTCCGGCACTACTTCAACCACCCGGGCTTCGTGCGGCCCATGATCGACGGCGTGCTCCAGTCCCTCGCCCAACTCCCCGAGGACGTACGGGAGTCCGCGCACCTCGCCTTCACCACGCACTCCATCCCGACCGCCGCGGCGGACACCTCGGGCACGGTCGGGGAGCACGGCGAGGGCGGCGCGTACGTCAAGCAGCACCTGGACGTCGCCCGGCTGATCGCGGACGCGGTGGCCGAGGAGACCGGCGTCGCCGGCCGGCCCTGGCAGCTCGTGTACCAGTCCCGCTCCGGCGCCCCGCACATCCCGTGGCTGGAGCCGGACATCTGCGACCACCTGGAGGAGCGGCACGAGGCCGGGGTGCCCGCCGTGGTGATGGTCCCCATCGGCTTCGTCTCCGACCACATGGAGGTCCTCTACGACCTCGACACGGAGGCCACCGCCAAGGCCGCCGAGCTCGGCCTGCCGGTGGCCCGCTCCGCGACCGTCGGCGCCGACCCGCGCTTCGCCGCCGCGATCCGCGACCTCGTCCTGGAGCGCGCCGGGTCCGAACGCGGCGAGGACGTCCGCCCCTGCGCCCTCGGCACGCTCGGTCCGAGCCACGACCTGTGCCCCCTCGGCTGCTGCCCCGCGCGGACGCCCAAGCCCGCCGCGGCAGGCGCCGACAGCCCCTACGTGTAAGGAACTCCCCATCGTGACCCAGCAGTTGCAGGCCGAGATCGCCGAACTCACCGCCCTGGCCGTCGCCGCCGCCGAGCACGCGGGCGCGTTCCTGCGCGACGGCCGCCCCGCGGACCTGGGCGTGGCCGCCACCAAGACCAGCGCCGTCGACGTCGTCACCGAGATGGACATCGCCTCCGAGAAGCTGATCACCGGGTTCCTCGGCGACCGCAGGCCCGACGACGGCTTCCTCGGCGAGGAGGGCGCCAGCGTCGAGGGCAGCAGCGGCGTCCAGTGGGTCATCGACCCCATCGACGGCACGGTCAACTACCTCTACGGACGTCCCGCCTGGGCCGTCTCCATCGCCGCCCGCAAGGACGGCGAGACCGTCGTGGGCGTCGTGCACGTGCCGATGCAGGGCGAGACCTTCCGGGCCGGTCTCGGCGAGGGCGCGTACGTCGGTGAGCAGCGGCTGAAGGTGGGCGCCGCGCCCTCCTTCGACCAGGCCCTGCTCGGCACCGGCTTCGGCTACCTGGAGGAGCGCCGGATCCGCCAGGCCGAGGTGGTCGGCCGGCTGATCCCGCAGGTCCGGGACATCCGCCGGGGCGGCTCCGCCGCCATCGACCTGTGCGACGTCGCGTACGGCCGCCTCGACGCGTACTACGAGCGCGGCCTCAACCCCTGGGACTACGCGGCCGGCGACCTCATCGCCCGGGAGGCGGGCGCCCTCGTCGGCGGCAGGCCCGGTGAGGAGCTGTCGACCGAGCTGACCGTGGCCGCGCCGCCCGGACTCTTCGAGACCCTGCAGGGCAAGCTGGAGGAGCTCGGCGCCTGGCACGACTGACACGGTTGACACGGCTGAGCGGTCCGCACGCGGCGAAGAGCCCCGGCACCTGGGAGGTGCCGGGGCTCTCGGCGTACGGAACGGCTTCGCGAGCGGCTTCGCGTACGGCTTCGCGAACCGCTTCGCGAACGGCTTCGCGTACGGAACGGGTGGAACGGGCTCAGGCGACCTGCACGCCGTGCTCGGCCGCGAGGCGGCGCAGGTCGTCGAGCTCGGCCTCCTCGACCTCCACGAGGAAGTCGTCGCCGTCCTCGCGGGCCTGCGAAAGGTCGGACTCGGTGGTCTTTATGCGGTGCAGGAGCCCTGCGGTGAATGCGTCCATGGTTGCGCCCCCTCGTCGTGGGTCGTGGTCGGTGGCACGGGGTGTGCCCTCGGGAAGGGGCGATCACGTCTGTCGCAGCCTGCGGGAGCTGCGCCGTGGCGTGCCACATGCAAAGAGTGATCGCGGGTGTGGAGTCGTCCTCCCCAGGCCCGGTTCGACAGAAACCTCAACTCGCGCCCGAATCCCGGAATTCCACGTTCGTGCGACCGCCTTACGGCCGGTTTATGGCCGAAAGAGGCAGGATGGAGGGGCTCACCACTCGTGATCAAGCCTGCCCGGCAAGGGCCAAGCGGAAGGACAGAAGACGTGCGCGTACTCGTCGTCGAGGACGAGCAGCTGCTCGCCGATGCGGTGGCCACCGGACTGCGCCGGGAGGCCATGGCGGTCGACGTCGTGTACGACGGCGCGGCCGCCCTCGAACGCATCGGCGTGAACGACTACGACGTGGTGGTGCTCGACCGCGACCTCCCGCTGGTGCACGGGGACGACGTCTGCCGCAAGATCGTCGAGCTCGGCATGCCCACCCGCGTCCTGATGCTCACCGCCTCCGGCGACGTCAGCGACCGCGTGGAGGGCCTGGAGCTGGGCGCCGACGACTACCTGCCCAAGCCCTTCGCGTTCACCGAGCTCACCGCCCGCGTCCGCGCCCTCGGGCGGCGTACGACGGTGGCGCTCCCGCCCGTCCTCGAGCGCTCCGGCATCAAGCTGGACCCCAACCGCCGCGAGGTCTTCCGCGACGGCAAGGAGATCCAGCTCGCGCCGAAGGAGTTCGCGGTCCTGGAGGTGCTGATGCGCAGCGAGGGCGCCGTCGTCTCGGCCGAACAGCTCCTGGAGAAGGCCTGGGACGAGAACACCGACCCGTTCACCAACGTGGTGCGCGTGACCGTGATGACGCTGCGCCGCAAGCTCGGCGAGCCCGCCGTCATCGTCACCGTGCCCGGCTCCGGATACCGGATCTGATCCCTCCATGGCCGCGACCCCGGTGCCGCCGACAGCACCTCCGAAACCGACGTATGCCCCGGACCGCCCGGAGCCCCCGTTCCCCTGGCTGCGGCCGACGATCCGGATAAGGCTCACGCTGCTGTACGGCGGGATGTTCCTGATCGCGGGGATCCTGCTGCTCTCGATCATCTACCTGCTCGCGGCGCAGGCCGTGAACGTGGGCAATGAGCTGCCGTTCAAGATCGCGGAAGGCAGCGAGGTCAAGGTCTACAGCGAGGTGTGCCCCAACCTGGTCACCGCCACCGGCAGCCAGGACCAGTTCAACACCGCGCTGAACGCCTGCCTGAACCACCAGCGCCAGAAGGCCCTGGACGACCTGCTCAGCCGCTCGCTGCTCGCTCTGCTCGGCCTCAGCGTGATCGCGTTCGCCTTCGGGTACGCGATGGCCGGCCGGGTGCTCTCGCCGCTCGGCCGGATCACCCGCACCGCCCGCCGCGTGGCCGGCTCGGACCTGTCCCGGCGGATCGAACTCGACGGCCCGGACGACGAGTTGAAGGAGCTCGCGGACACGTTCGACGAGATGCTGGACCGCCTGGAGCGCGCCTTCTCGGCCCAGCAGCGCTTCGTCGCCAACGCCTCGCACGAGCTCCGTACGCCCCTGGCGATCAACCGCACGCTCCTGGAAGTGCATCTGTCCGACCCGGGTGCGCCCCCTGAGCTGCAGCAGCTCGGCAAGACGCTGCTCTCCACCAACGAGCGCAGCGAGCAGCTCGTCGAGGGGCTGCTGCTGCTCGCCCGCAGCGACAACCAGATCGTGGAGCGCAAGCCGGTCGACATCGCCGAGGTCGCCTCCCGCGCCATCGACCAGGTGCGGGCGGAGGCCGAGGAGAAGGGCGTGGAGATCCGCGGCGAGCGCGGCCTCGCGGTCGTCCAGGGCAACGGCGTCCTGCTTGAGCGGATCGCCCTGAACCTGGTCCAGAACGCCGTGCGGTACAACGTGGACGAGCGCGGCTGGGTCGAGGTCAGGACGGAGATCAAGGACGGCCAGGCGGTCCTGCTCGTCTCGAACACCGGCCCCGTCGTCCCGGCGTACGAGATCGACAACCTCTTCGAGCCCTTCCGGCGGCTGCGCACGGAGCGGACCGGGAGTGACAAGGGAGTGGGCCTCGGCCTGTCCATCGCCCGCTCGGTGGCCCGTGCGCACGGAGGCCGTATCATCGCCGAGCCGCGCGAGGGGGGTGGTCTCGTGATGCGAGTCACCCTGCCCATCTGAGATGCTGCTGCGGATTCGCCGTGTTCGCTTTGAGCGGAATTTTCGGGACCTGAGCCCCGAAGTTCCGTGTGGAATCGATCACAGGGGCGAATCTCCGGCCATCTACTCTCCGTGATCGCTCTGACCACCGGAAAGCCTGGAAAATCCGGGTTTTCGGGGGTACGGATCACGGGAAGTACACGGGGTGGCGCCCGTGTAGTGCGACAAACGGACCGTGTACGGTCCCGATCGCCATCCAAGCCGGTCGCCCCTTCAGGGGTGCGGTTGGGTGTCGATTGAGTAACAGACCTTGATGTGAGGCAAAATCTCCGCCTCGGGTCGGGCACAAGTCCGGCCTCTCACGCGTTACGTGCGCTGGAGACACCGCAGACACCCAGAGGGGGAGAGCGACATGGCAACGGATTACGACACCCCACGCAAGACCGACGACGACGTCGACTCGGACAGCCTTGAAGAACTGAAGGCTCGCCGGAACGACAAGTCGACCTCGTCCGTCGACGTAGACGAGTTCGAGGCCGCGGAGGGCATGGAACTGCCCGGCGCGGACCTCTCCAACGAGGAGCTGGCCGTTCGCGTCCTGCCCAAGCAGCAGGACGAGTTCACCTGCATGAGCTGCTTCCTCGTACACCATCGCAGTCAGCTGGCCCGAGAGAAGAACGGCCAGCCGATCTGCCGCGACTGCGACTGAGGCGGGGGTCGGCCGTGACAGGCTCGACCCCGCCCCGGAAGCGGTTCTTCCGGAAGCGGTCCGCAACCGGTGGCCCGACCACCGGCGGCAGCCCGCTCGACCGCGCACGTGACGACGAGCGAGGCCCCCAGGCCTCGCTCGAAGCAGCGGACGCGACGGACGCCGTGGACGCGACGGACGCCGTGGACGCGACGGACGCGACGGACGCGGTGGACGCGGTGGACGCGACGGACGCGACGGACGCCGTGGACGCGACGGATGCCGTGGACGCGACGGACGCCACGGACATCGACGAACCGAGCGGCCGGCGCGACGGCGACGGCGCGGCCGTCGAACGAGCGCCCCGCCAGGGCGACACCCCGGCCAACGCCGGACGCCTCTCCGCCATCAGGGACGGGGCACGCAAGGGCGGCCAGAGCGCCAAGGCAGGCCTGGTCAAGGGCGGCCAGAGCGCCAAGGCCGGTATCGGCTTCCTCGCCGACCGGATCATCGAGAACGCACCGCGTATCCCGGTGCGCGATCTGGCGACCCTGCGCAAGCAGTTCCCGGGCCTCGGGCCCGAGCAGATCGCCGACAAGCTGGTGGCGGGCGCCCGCAACGCCACCTCGACCGTCGGAGCGGGAGTGGGCGCGGCCGCCATGCTGCCCGTACCGCCCGCGATGCCCGCCGAACTGGCCGCCGAGATCACCGGTGTGGCCGCGATCGAGCTGAAGCTGGTCGCCGAGCTGCACGAGGTCTACGGCCTGCGCCCGCCGGGCAGCCTCAAGGACCGCAGCACCGCCTACCTGCACTCCTGGTCGGACGAGCGCGGGATCGACGTGGCCAAGCCGCTGACGATCAACGCGGCACTCGGCGGCCAGCTGAAGCGCGAGCTGCGCCAGCAGATCACGAAGCGGATGGTCAAGAACCTTCCGAACCTGATGCCCTTCATGGTCGGCGCCGCCGTCGGCGCGGTCATGAACCGCCGTGAGACCAGCAAGCTCGCCGAGAAGATCCGCAAGGACCTGCGCAAGCAGCAGGTTCCGTGGGACGCGCTTGAGGACCTTCCACCGCTGGAGTCCCCGAAGGAAATCGGCAACTAGAGCCACGACGGCGGGTCAGTCGAACGCTGCCCCCGAAGCCCGCGGCGCCGTCACGGGGCCAGCCCCCGGACCCGCTCCTCAAACGCCGGAGTGGCTGCACCCCAGCGCTCCGGCCAGCCCCTCAGGGTTCCGCGTCGACAGGTACAGATACGGCGTCGGGTCCTGCTCGTCCGTCACCGGGACGCGTACCGCCGTCGGCACATAGCTGCGCAGCAGCATGAAGGCGCGCGGGTCGGCCTTGTGGGAGCGCCAGGCGCGGGCCTCCGCCGGGTCCAGGACCTCCGGGGTGCCGAGCGCCGAGAGCGGCAGCCGGGCGTCACCCGCGACCAGCGAGTCCGCCACCACGCGGATCCGCGCCGAACCGTACGAGGAGACCGCCATCGCCGCGAGGGCGGCCGCGCCGATCAGGCCGCCGAGCATCGGCAGCGGGCCGAGCGGCAGGAGGATCAGGCCGCCCGCGATCCCGATCAGGCCGGTGATGGCCCACCAGGAACGGGGTGCGGTGAGGCGTTCGTCGTAGATTTCGGCGGAGAGCTGCATACCGCCAAGCTTGGCACGGTGCCCGCGTTCTCAGGCCGCGCGGGTAAGGTCTGCGCCTGTGAGTGGACGTACCCCTTCGTTGACGCCCCCGGACGACGCGGCCCGGCCGGTGCGGCACCCCGATGCCCCGGCGCCCGGCGAGCTGCTCGGCGCGCACTACGAGTACTGCTTCGGCTGCGGGCACGGGCAGCCGCACGGCCTGCACCTGGAGGCGCGGGCGGGCGCCGATCCGGACGCCGTGGCGATCACCGCGGAGTTCACCGTCAAGCCCGAGCACCAGGGCGCACCCGGGCTCGCGCACGGCGGCGTCCTCGCCACCGCCCTCGACGAGACGCTCGGCTCCCTGAACTGGCTGCTCCGGGTCATTGCCGTGACCGGGCGGCTGGAGACGGACTTCGTGCGGCCGGTCCCGGTCGGCACGGTGCTGCACCTCGACGCCGAGGTGACCGCCGTCGCCGGGCGCAAGATCTACTCGACGGCCACCGGCCGGATCGGCGGCCCTGACGGGCCGGTCGCGGTCCGCGCCGACGCCCTGTTCATCGAGGTGAAGGTCGACCACTTCATCGACAACGGCAGGCCCGAGGAGATCAAGGCCGCCATGGAGGACCCCGACCAGGTCCGGCGCGCACGTGCCTTCGAGGTGAACCCGTGACCCACGTACCTGACGTGACCCACGTACCCGGCGTGACCCACGTACCTGACGTGACCCACGTACCCGGCGTGACCCACGTACCCGGCGCGACCCGCGCTCCCGTCGACGTGCTGCTGCGGCGCCTGGACCCGGACGTACCGCTTCCGAGCTATGCGCAGCCCGGGGACGCCGGGGCCGATCTGTGCACCACCCGGGCCGTCGACCTCGGCCCGGGGGAGCGGGCGGTGCTGCCGACCGGGGTGTCCGTCGCGCTGCCCGAGGGGTACGCGGCGTTCGTGCACCCGCGATCGGGGCTTGCCGCCCGTTGCGGTGTCGCTCTGGTGAATGCCCCGGGGACGGTTGATGCCGGGTACCGTGGGGAGATCAAGGTGATCGTCGTGAACCTCGATCCGCGCGAGCCAGTGCGGTTCGAGCGCTTCGACCGGATTGCCCAACTCGTCGTCCAGCAGGTCGAGAAGGTCCGCTTCCACGAGGTTGCGGAGCTTCCCGCATCGGCGCGGGCCGAGGGGGGCTTCGGGTCCACCGGGGGGCATGCCGCAGTGGACGGCAACACGGGTGGGCAACAGGGCGGGAATCGATACGCTTCGGTCGTATCCGACCGGGAAGGACAGTGACGTGTTCGGACGTCGCAAGAAGAGTGATGCCGCCGACGGCGCGGCCGGCGAGGCCGAGCAGGTCGCCGAGGGCGTGAGCTCCGAGGACGGGACGGAACAGCCCGAGGCGGCGCAGGACGAGCCGAAGCGGGCGAACCTGCCCCCGGCCCCGCGCCCCGACGGACCCTGGGACATCTCCGAGGTGCGCGAGCCCGGCGAGGGCCGGGTCGACCTGGGTGGCATCTTCGTGCCCGGCGTCGAGGGCATGGAGCTGCGCGTGGAGGTCGCGGGGGACGCGATCGTCGCGGCCACCGTGGTCCTGCGCGACAGCGCCGTACAACTCCAGGCCTTCGCCGCCCCCAAGCGGGAGGGCATCTGGGGCGAGGTCCGCGAGGAGATCGCCTCCGGCATCACCCAGCAGGGCGGAGTCATCGACGAGGTCGAGGGCCCCCTCGGCTGGGAGCTGCGCGCGCAGGTCCCGGTGCAGCTGCCGGACGGTACGGGCGGCGTGCAGGTCGTCCGCTTCGTGGGTGTCGACGGGCCGCGCTGGTTCCTGCGCGGAGTGATCTCAGGCCAGGGCGCGGTGCAGCCCGAGGCCGCAGGCCTGCTGGAGCAGATCGTCCGGGACGCGGTGGTCGTGCGCGGTGACGGCCCGATGGCGCCCCGCGACCCGATCGTCCTGAAGCTGCCGGACGACGCGCAGATGGTGGCCGAGGGCGGCGTGAAGGAGGAGAACCAGGAGGAGTCCCGGTTCTCCGGCGGGATGGGCCAGCTTGCCCGTGGCCCGGAGATCACCGAGGTCCGCTAGCCCGGCCCCCTCCGGATTCGTTCCCGCACCGTCGACTCGGTTGCCGCAGTCGCCCTGCGGGCTCGTCCTCAATCGCCGGACGGGCTGATATTCGCTTGGCCTGGGCCGCATCCCCCGCTGTGGGGGTGCGGCCCTTGCCATGTCCCCCCCCGCGTCAGAATCGCGTCAAATGCGGGCCGCAGGGCCACCTCGGGGGCCGTTGTCCGGAAATCCTGGCCGTAAGGTCGACGCGGGGTAGCAGCGGATTTCGGAAGACAATGAGGCCATGGGACGCGGCAAGCTACGGATATACCTCGGTGCGGCACCGGGCGTGGGCAAGACCTACGCCATGCTGTCCGAGGCCCACCGTCGCGTGGAGCGCGGCACCGACTGCGTGGTGGCCCACGTCGAGCACCACGAGCGGCCGCGCACCGAGGCACTGCTCCAGGGCCTGGAGCAGGTGCCCGGCCGTGTCGTCGAACACGGCGCCACCGAGATGGACGTCGACGCCGTCCTCGCCAGGCGCCCCGCGGTCGCCCTCGTCGACGAGCTGGCGCACACGAACGCCACCGGCTCCCGCAACGCCAAACGCTGGCGGGACGTCGAAGAACTGCTTGGCGCGGGCATCGACGTCGTGTCCACCGTCAACATCAAGGACCTGGAGTCACTCGGCGATGTCGTCGAGTCGATAACGGGCGTACGACAGCACGAGACCCTGCCCGACGAAGTGGTGCGCAGGGCCGACCAGATCGAGCTGGTCGACATGTCGCCCGAGGCGCTGCGGCGGCGTATGGCGCACGGCAACATCTACAAGCCGGACCGCATCGACGCCTCCCTCGCCAACTACTTCCGGCCCGGAAACCTCACCGCCCTTCGGGAGCTGGCGCTGCTCTGGACCGCCGACCGGGTCGACGAGTACCTCCAGCAGTACCGCGGCGAGCACAACATCCGCTCCACCTGGCAGGCCCGCGAGCGCATCGTCGTCGGCCTCACCGGCGGGCCCGAGGGCCGCACCCTGATCCGCCGCGCGGCCCGCATGGCCGCCAAGGGCTCGGGCAGCGAGATCCTCGCCGTCTACATCGCCCGCAGCGACGGCCTGACCTCCGCGTCCCCGAAGGAACTCGCCGTCCAGCGCACCCTGGTCGAGGACCTGGGCGGCACCTTCCACCACGTCATCGGCGACGACGTGCCCGGCTCGCTCCTGGAGTTCGCGCGCGGGGTCAACGCCACCCAGATCGTCCTCGGCTCCAGCCGCCGCAAGACCTGGCAGTACGTGTTCGGTCCTGGCGTCGGCGCGACCGTGGCCCGCGAGTCGGGGCCCGACCTGGACGTGCACATCGTCACGCACGACGAGGTCGCCAAGGGCCGGGGCCTTCCGGTGGCCCGGGGCGCGCGGCTCGGCCGGTCGCGGCTGCTGTCCGGCTGGCTGGTCGGCCTGGTCGGCCCGGTGCTCCTCACCCTGCTGCTCAGCAACATCGATGCGGACCTCGGCCTCGCCAACAACATGCTGCTGTTCCTGTCCCTCACGGTGGCCTCGGCGCTGCTCGGGGGACTGCTGCCGGCGCTCGCCTCGGCGGCCTTCGGCTCGCTGCTCCTGAACTACTACTTCACGCCGCCGCTGCACCTGTGGACCATCGCCGACAACCGCAACATCGTGGCCATCGTGGTGTTCGTGGGCGTCGCCCTGGCCGTGGCGTCGGTGGTGGACCTCGCGGCGCGGCGCACCCACCAGGCGGCCCGGCTGCGCGCCGAGTCGGAGATCCTGTCGTTCCTCGCGGGCAGCGTGCTGCGCGGCGAGACCACCCTGGACGCCCTCCTGGAACGGGTCCGCGAGACCTTCAACATGGAGTCCGTCGCCCTCCTGGAACGCGCCGGCGACCGCGACCCCTGGACCTGCGCCGGCAGCGTCGGGCGCGCCGAGCTCGACCGGCCCGAGGACGCCGACGTGGACATGCCGGTCGGCGGCAGCAACGGTCACATGGTGCTCGCCCTGACCGGACGGGTGCTCCCGGCCGAGGACCGGCGCGTGCTCGCCGCGTTCGCCGCGCAGGCCGCCGTCGTCCTCGACCGCCAGCGGCTCCAGGACGAGGCGGACCGGGCCCGCGCGCTCGCCGAGGGCAACCGCATCCGTACCGCCCTGCTCGCCGCCGTCAGCCATGACCTGCGCACCCCGCTCGCCGGGATCAAGGCGTCCGTGACCTCGCTGCGCTCCGACGACGTGGAGTGGTCCGAGGAGGACCGCGCCGAGCTGCTCGAAGGGATCGAGGACGGCGCGGACCGGCTCGACCACCTGGTCGGCAACCTCCTCGACATGTCACGCCTGCAGACCGGCACCGTGATGCCGCTGATCCGCGCCGTCGACCTGGACGAGGTCGTGCCGATGGCGCTCGGCGGCGTCCCCGAGGGCAGCGTCGACCTGGACATCCCCGAGACCCTGCCGATGGTCGAGGTGGACAAGGGGCTCCTGGAGCGGGCCGTCGCCAACATCGTGGAGAACGCCGTCAAGTACAGCGCCGACGGCAGGCCCGTCACCGTCTCCGGCAGCGCCCTCGGCAACCGGGTCGAGGTGCGCGTCGTGGACCGCGGACCCGGCGTCCCCGACGACGCCAAGGACCGCATATTCGAACCGTTCCAGCGGTACGGCGACGTTCCGCGCGGCGCGGGCGTCGGCCTCGGCCTGGCCGTCGCCCGCGGCTTCGTCGAGGCGATGGGCGGCACCCTCAACGCGGAGGACACCCCGGGCGGCGGCCTCAGCATGGTGCTCACCGTGCGCGCGGCCCCGGCCCATGAACCCGCCGCCCCCGAACTCTCCGCGCAGGCCACCCCGTGACCCGCGCGCCCCACGCCGGCGGCGAGCGCCGCACCACCGCAGAAAGGCAGGACCAGATGACCCGGGTGCTCGTGGTCGACGACGAGCCGCAGATCGTACGCGCCCTCGTGATCAACCTGAAGGCGCGCAAGTACGAGGTCGACTCCGCCGCCGACGGCGCCACCGCCCTCCAGGTCGCCGCCGACCGCCACCCCGACGTGGTCGTGCTCGACCTCGGCCTGCCCGACATGGACGGCGTCGACGTGATCAAGGGCCTTCGCGGCTGGACGCGGGTGCCGATCCTGGTGCTCTCCGCCCGGCACAGCTCCGACGAGAAGGTCGAGGCGCTCGACGCGGGCGCGGACGACTACGTCACCAAGCCGTTCGGCATGGACGAGCTGCTCGCCCGCCTCCGGGCCGCCGTACGCCGGGCCGAGCCCGCCACCGACGGCACGGGCGAGCACGCGGCGATCGTGGAGGCGGGGGACTTCACCGTCGATCTCGCGGCGAAGAAGGTCCACCGCGGCGACCGCGACGTACGCCTGACACCCACGGAGTGGCACCTCCTGGAGGTCCTCGTCCACAATACGGGCCGTCTCGTCAGCCAGAAGCAGCTCCTCCAGGAGGTCTGGGGCCCGTCCTACGGCACCGAGACCAACTACCTGCGGGTCTACATGGCCCAGCTGCGCCGGAAGCTGGAGGCCGACCCCTCCCACCCCAAGCACTTCATCACCGAGCCCGGAATGGGATATCGGTTCGAACGGTGACACGACGGGCTACCGGTGGGCTTACGGCGGGCTGTGGCGGAAGCCGCCCGTCACCGGCCTTGAAGCGGTGTCGGTGCGCCCCGGTACGCTTCCTGTATGAGTGCTGTTCCCCGTTCAGAAGAGCCGGCAGGCCGGTTCCGCCGGATGCTGGACCGGCTGTCCTCGTCCCAGGAGGAGCTGGATTCGGAGGAGCTCCGCGAGGATTCAGAGACGACCGGCTGCATCCGCATCGGTGACTGCCAGGACCGCCAGATAGTCACGGTTACTGGTACGTTGCGCACGGTCACGCTGCGCCCCCGGGCCGGCGTCCCCGCCCTGGAGGCCGAGCTGTTCGACGGCTCCGCCGCTCTGGACGTGGTGTGGCTGGGCAGACGCTCCATCGTGGGCATCGAGCCGGGGCGCAGACTCATCGCATCAGGCCGGATCTCGATGAGCCGGGGCCGCCGGGTGCTCTTCAACCCGAAGTACGAACTCAGACCGCTCGGACGGGAGTAGCCGGTGACGTCTGTCGACAAGCCGACCGACCACACCACCACGGGTCAGGCCGACCCCGACAGCAACACGAAGGCTGTGACCGAGGCCGCTCTCTTCGAGGCGTTCGGCGGTCTCCGCGGCATGATCGAGACGGTCCTGCCCGGCCTGCTCTTCGTGACCATCTACACGGTCGACAAAGACCTGAAGATGTCGGCGATCGCCGCGCTCGGCGTCTCCCTGCTGCTCGTCGTGGTCCGCCTCGCCAGGCGGGACACGGTCAAGCACGCCTTCAGCGGCGTATTCGGCGTGGGCTTCGGTGTGGTCTTCGCGATGATGACCGGCAACGCCAAGGACTTCTACCTGCCGGGCATGCTCTACACCCTCGGCCTGGCCCTCGCGTACATCGTGACGACGCTCGCCGGGGTCCCGCTGATCGGACTGATCCTCGGCCCGGTCTTCAAGGAGAACCTCTCCTGGCGCACCCGCAACCCCGGCCGCAAGAAGGCGTACGCGAAGGCGAGTTACGCCTGGGGCTTCATCCTGCTCGCCAAGTGCGCGGTCCTCTTCCCGCTCTACTGGTGGGCGGACACCACGCAGCTCGGCTGGGTCCTGGTCGCCCTGAAGATCCCGCCGTTCCTGCTCGCCGTCTGGCTGACCTGGGTCTTCCTGGCGAAGGCGCCAGCGCCGATCGACGTGTTCGCGGAGATGGAGGCCGAGGAGAAGGCTGAGCGGGAGCGTACGTCGTCCTGACCTGGGCGTGGTCCAGCGTGCCGTTGATCGCCCTTCGGGCTCGTCCTCAAACGCCGGACGGGCTGGATTTGCCGGTCGGCCCGCCGTGTGCCGCGAGAACTGAAGTGGGCCCGGAACCTTTCAGGTTCCGGGCCCACTTCAGTCGTACGCGTACGACCGCTAGCTCTCCTTGCGGACCGACAGCAGGTCCTCCAACTGCTCCTCACGGGCCTGGGCCGCGACGAACAGCAGCTCGTCGCCCGCCTCCAGGGAGTCCTCCGCGGTCGGGGCCAGGACGCGGGTGCCGCGGATGATCGTCACCAGGGACGTGTCCTGCGGCCACGCGATGTCGCCGATCGTGGTGCCCGCGAGCGCGGACTCCGGCGGCAGGGTCAGCTCGACCAGGTTGGCGTCGCCGTGGCTGAAGCGCAGGAGCCGCACCAGGTCGCCGACGCTGACGGCCTCCTCGACCAGGGCCGACATCAGACGCGGCGTGGAGACCGCGACGTCGACGCCCCAGGACTCGTTGAACAGCCACTCGTTCTTCGGGTTGTTGACCCGGGCGACGACGCGCGGAACCCCGTACTCCGTCTTCGCGAGGAGGGAGACGACGAGGTTGACCTTGTCGTCACCGGTCGCCGCGATCACGACGTTGCAGCGCTGCAGGGCCGCCTCGTCCAGGGACGTGATCTCGCAGGCGTCGGCGAGCAGCCACTCGGCCTGCGGCACCCGCTCCACCGAGATGGCGGTGGGGGCCTTGTCGATCAGGAGAATCTCGTGCCCGTTCTCCAGGAGCTCGCCCGCGATGGAACGACCCACCGCGCCTGCTCCGGCAATGGCGACGCGCATCAGTGACCGCCCTCCTCAGGGCCCTCGGCGAACGCCGCCTCGATCTTCGCGACCTCGTCGGTGCGCATCATCACGTGCACCAGGTCGCCCTCCTGCAGCACCGTCTGCGAGGTCGGCAGGACCGCCTCGCCCAGGCGGGTGAGGAACGCGACGCGGACGCCGGTCTCCTCCTGCAGCTTGCTGATCTTGTGCCCGACCCAGGCGCTGGACGCGTGCACCTCCGCGAGCTGCACACCGCCGGTGGGGTCACGCCACAGCGGTTCGGCGCCGGACGGCAGGAGCCGGCGCAGCATCTGGTCGGCGGTCCACCGGACCGTCGCGACGGTCGGGATGCCGAGGCGCTGGTAGACCTCGGCGCGACGCGGGTCGTAGATACGGGCCGCGACGTTCTCGATGCCGAACATCTCGCGGGCCACCCGGGCCGCGATGATGTTGGAGTTGTCGCCGCTGCTCACGGCCGCGAAGGCACCGGCGTCCTCGATACCGGCCTCGCGCAGGGTGTCCTGGTCGAAGCCGACGCCGGTGACGCGGCGCCCGCCGAAGCCGGAGCCGAGCCGGCGAAAAGCCGTGGGGTCCTGGTCGACCACCGCGACCGTATGCCCCTGCTGCTCCAGGGTCTGCGCGAGTGCGGCGCCCACTCGTCCGCAGCCCATGATGACGATGTGCACGACCGTCCTTCCGGCTGGCGTATTTCCTACGTCAGGAATGCGTTAGGAATGCGTTAGCAACTCTGCGGCTGCTGCTTACTGCTGAGGCCCCGAAGGCTCCTGGGGTCAGGATTAACAGGGTCTCAGACAGACGCACAAGCTACACAGCCGCCGAGAGGCGGGTGGGCGGCCCCCCTTTCGAACGCTTACGATCCTCACCGTGTCCAAACTGACCGACGTGCCCAAACGGATTCTCATCGGGCGCGCACTGCGCAGCGACCGGCTGGGAGAAACGCTCCTTCCCAAGCGCATCGCACTTCCCGTCTTCGCCTCCGACCCGCTGTCGTCGGTGGCGTACGCGCCCGGAGAAGTGCTCCTTGTGCTGTCCATCGCGGGGCTGTCGGCGTATCACTTCAGCCCGTGGATCGCGGTCGCCGTCGTCGTGCTGATGTTCACCGTCGTCGCGTCGTACCGGCAGAACGTGCGCGCCTATCCGAGCGGTGGCGGCGACTACGAGGTGGCCAACACCAACCTCGGGCCGAAGGCCGGGCTGACCGTCGCGAGCGCGCTGCTCGTCGACTACGTCCTCACCGTGGCCGTGTCGATCTCCTCCGGCATCGAGAACCTGGGCTCAGCGATCCCATTCGTCGTCGAGCACAAGGTGCTCTGCGCCGTCGCCGTGATCGTGCTCCTCACTCTGATGAACCTGCGCGGCGTCAAGGAGTCCGGAAAGCTCTTCGCGATCCCCACGTACGTCTTCGTGACCGGCGTCTTCCTGATGCTGGCGTGGGGCGCCTTCCGCGGCTTCGTCCTCGGCGACGAGATGAAGGCACCGACCGCCGACCTCGTCATCAAGCCGGAGCACGAGGGCCTCGCGGGCCTGGCGCTGGTCTTCCTGCTCCTGCGCGCCTTCTCCTCCGGCTGTGCGGCGCTCACCGGCGTCGAGGCGATCAGCAACGGCGTGCCCGCGTTCCGCAAGCCCAAGTCGAAGAACGCGGCCACCACGCTCGCCCTGATGGGCGGTCTCGCCGTCACCATGTTCTGCGGCATCATCGTGCTCGCCATGGCCACCGACGTCCGGATGGCCGAACGGCCCGCACACGATCTGTTCCTGAACGGGCAGCCGGTCGGCTCGGACTATGTGCAGAACCCGGTGATCTCGCAGGTCGCCGAGGCCGTCTTCGGACACGGCTCGATCCTCTTCATGATCCTCGCCGCGGCCACCGCGCTCGTCCTCTTCCTCGCGGCCAACACCGCGTACAACGGCTTCCCGCTGCTCGGCTCGATCCTCGCGCAGGACCGCTATCTGCCGCGCCAGCTGCACACCCGCGGCGACCGGCTCGCGTTCTCCAACGGCATCGTGCTGCTCGCCGGCGCCGCCGCGCTCCTCGTCGTCATCTACGGGGCCGACTCGACCCGCCTCATCCAGCTCTACATCGTCGGCGTCTTCGTCTCGTTCACGCTCAGCCAGATCGGCATGGTCCGGCACTGGAACCGGCACCTGCGGACGGAGAAGGACCCCGCCAAGCGGCGCCGCATGATCCGCTCCCGCGCCATCAACACCTTCGGCGCGTTCTTCACCGGGCTCGTCCTGGTCGTCGTCCTCGTCACCAAGTTCACCCACGGCGCCTGGGTCGCCCTGCTCGGCATGGTGATCTTCTACGCGACCATGAGCGCGATCCGCCGCCACTACGACCGCGTCGCCGAGGAGATCGCCGCCCCCGAGGGCCCCTCCGACGACAGCGTGCGCCCCTCCCGCGTGCACTCCGTCGTCCTGGTCTCCAAGGTCCACCGGCCCACCCTGCGCGCCGTCGCCTACGCCAAGCTGATGCGCTCCGACACCCTCGAAGCCGTCAGCATCAACGTCGACCCGGACGAGACCAAGGCGCTCAGGGACGAGTGGGAGCGGCGCGGCATCTCCGTACCGCTGAAGATCCTCGACTCCCCGTACCGCGAGATCACCCGCCCGATCATCGAGTACGTGAAGAACCTGCGCCGCGAGTCCCCGCGCGACGCGGTCAGCGTGATCATTCCCGAGTACGTGGTGGGCCACTGGTACGAGCATCTGCTGCACAACCAGAGCGCCCTGCGGCTCAAGGGACGGCTCCTGTTCACGCCCGGCGTGATGGTCACCTCCGTGCCGTACCAGCTGGAGTCCTCCGAGGCCGCCAAGCAGCGGGCCCGCAGGCGCCAGGACTGGAACGCCCCCGGCGCGGTCCGGCGCGGCCCGGTCGAGCAGCGCAAGCCGAAGGCGGCGAGCAACAGCGGCGGCAAGGGAAGCGGCAACGGCGCCGGCAACGGCGCCGGCAACGGCGCCGGCAACGGGGCCGGTAACGGGGTCGGCGACGGCAAGAGCTGAGTCGTGCGCCGTGTGGTGAGCGGCCGGGCGCGGTCCACGTAGACTGGTGGGCTGTTGTCCGGCCGTCCCTTTTTTCGCATCTGGAGCCACCCCGCCATGCAGGCAGAACCGAAGAAATCGCTGGTGGGAGAGGAGTACGAGGTCGAGGTCGGCCCCGTCGCCCACGGCGGCCACTGCATCGCCCGTACGTCCGAGGGCCGGGTGCTCTTCGTGCGGCACACGCTGCCCGGCGAGCGGGTCGTGGCCCGCGTCACCGAGGGCGAGGAGGACTCCCGCTTCCTGCGCGCCGACGCGGTGGAGATCCTCGACCCCTCCAAGGACCGCATCGAGGCGCCCTGCCCGTACGCCGGACCCGGCCGTTGCGGTGGCTGCGACTGGCAGCACGCCAAGCCGGGCGCGCAGCGCCGCCTCAAGGGCGAGGTGCTCGCCGAGCAGCTGCAGCGGCTCGCCGGACTGACCCCCGAAGAGGCCGGCTGGGACGGCACGGTGATGCCCGCCGAGGGCGACAAGCTCCCCGCCGGCGAGGTGCCGCAGTGGCGTACGCGCGTGCAGTACGCGGTCGACCCCGACACGGGCAAGGCCGGTCTGCGGCGCCACCGTTCGCACGAGGTCGAGCCCATCGAGCACTGCATGATCGCCGCCGAGGGCGTCAGTGAACTCGGCATCGAGCAGCGCGACTGGTCGGGCATGGCCTCCGTCGACGCGATCGCCGCGACGGGATCGCAGGACCGCCAGGTCATCCTGACCCCCCGGCCCGGCATGCGGCTGCCGATCGTCGAACTCGACCGTCCGGTCTCGGTGATGCGGGTCGGGGAGAAGGACGGGGGCGTGCACCGCGTCCACGGGCGCCCGTTCGTGCGCGAACGCGCCGACGGCCGTACGTACCGCGTGGGCAACGGCGGCTTCTGGCAGGTCCACCCGAAGGCCGCCGACACCCTCGTCCTCGCCGTCATGCAGGGCCTGCTCCCGCGCAAGGGCGAGACGGCCCTCGACCTGTACTGCGGCGTCGGCCTCTTCGCCGGCGCCATCGCCGACCGGGTGGGCGAGCAGGGCGCGGTCCTCGGTATCGAGTCCGGCAAGCGGGCGGTCGAGGACGCGCGGCACAACCTCGCGGAGTTCGACCGGGTCCGGATCGAGCAGGGCAAGGTCGAGTCCGTACTGCCGCGCACCGGCATCACGGACGTCGACCTGATCGTCCTCGACCCGCCCCGCGCGGGCGCGGGCAAGCAGACGGTCCGCCACCTCTCCTCGCTGGGCGCCCGCCGCATCGCCTACGTGGCCTGCGACCCGGCGGCACTGGCGCGGGACCTGGGGTACTTCGGGGAGGCGGGGTATCGGGTTCGGGTGCTTCGGGCTTTCGATCTGTTTCCGATGACGCATCATCTGGAGTGTGTGGCGATTCTTGAGCCTGCCGCGAAGGGTGCCTGACCTGCGGTTTTGGCCGTGCGCGTTATGTGCGGTGTGGGCGTTGCGGGCGATATCTTGACGCTGAAATGACGCTCGTGACGCTCATTTGACGCTCGTTCTGATGGGGTATCAGCTGCCCTGGAGTACAGGTTGGTCGCTCTGCCGCCTGCTTGAGCGTGGCAGGGCATGGAGGTGCTGTGACGCTGGCGGTGCCGCTGATCCATCTGGCCTCGGCTGGTCGTTCAAGGCGGCTGAACCTTCTTCTGTCGGTGCCACCGCTCGGAGTCTGATCGGCAGTTGATCGCCGCCATCTCGTCCGACGCGTGCTCCAACTCGCCGCATTCATCAAGGCGTTCGCCCTAATCGACCACTACCCCTTCGCCAGCCTCTGACCTGTTGCCGCCTCCGCGTGACTGGCGCGGGACCACGTAGGGCCGCTATCTTGGAACGGGCATTTCAAGATAGGTTCCGCTCCAGTCGTCGACCAGGAGGAAAAGCAGCATGACTACCCTCAACGCCGAACTGCGCACCTTCTATGAAGCACGCCAGCAGCAGATCCCCGCTGAGATCCGACGGATCATGCACCGGGCCGGCCAGGAACTCGCCGACTCCGGTCAGGCCGACCGCGCCCTGACCGTCGGCGCCCCGGCACCGCGCTTCAGTCTCTCCTCTGCGACTGGGCAGGTCGTGTCCCTGGAAGACCTACTGGCCGACGGCCCGGTCGTCCTGACCTTCTACCGTGGCGCATGGTGTCCGTACTGCAACATCGCCCTGCGCTCCCTGCAGCAGCATCACGACGCAATCACCGCTCGCGGCGCTCGCCTGGTGGCCGTCTCCCCGCAGATTCCCGACGAGTCACTCACTCTCACCGAGAAGCACACCCTCGCCTTCGACGTCCTCAGCGACATCGGCTCCGACACGGCCAAGCAGTACGGCCTGGCCTTTGACCTGCCCGACGACCTCGCTGCCGTCTACGGCAAACTCGGCTTCGACCTCCAGCGCGTCAATGGCGGCCATCCTCGCACCCTCCCGCTGCCCGCCACTTACGTCATCGCCCGTGATGGCGCCATCCGCTGGGCCTTCGTCAATTCCGACTACACCATCCGCGCGGAACCGGCTGACATCCTCGCCGCCCTCGACGCCCTCGACGCCCTCGACTGAAGCAGGCGGTCGACCGGCATCACTACGACCGGCGCCCATCCGGTCTGTCCGCCCTGTGCCTGTCAGCGTCTTTGCGGCATGTTGAAGCGAGAGTATCTTGGAATTCTCATTTCAGGATGGTGAGGGTGAAACATGCCGGACATCAAGCACTTCGATCCGGACGCCACCTTGGAGACCGTGGTGCGGCTGTTCTGGCGGCAGGGCGTGGCCTCGACCGGGATCCAGGACGTGGTGACCGCGACCGGGCTCAACCGCTCCAGTCTGTATGCCACGTTCGGCGGCAAGCAGGAGCTCTATCTCGCCGCACTGCGCCGCTATCTGGAGTTGCGGTCCCAGCCGGTGTTCCGGCGCTTGGCCGAGGACGAGCGGGGGCTGCCGGCCGTTTCCGAGTTCTTCGCCGGTCTGATCGAGGCTCGTTGCTCAGGCGAGTACGCGCGCTGGGGCTGCATGGTCTCCAACGCGCACGCCGGGGCTGAGAACAGTGCCCCAGAGGTGCGCGCCGTCCTGGACCAGCACCACCGGGAGCTCCGCGACGCGCTGTACGCCGCCCTCGTTACCGCTGACTGCCAGGGGCAGTTGTCCTCCAGTGCCGATCCCGGAGCTGCCGCGGATCTGCTGGCGCTGATCGCCTACGGCGTCAACTTGCGCTCCCGTGCCGGAGCGGACGACGCGTCGCTACGAAAGACGGTGACCGCCGCTCTGGACTCGATCGGAGTCCGGGCGGCGGGATAGAGGTGTGTTGATTCGTCGTTCAACCGTTGGCAGTCGGCACAGGATGTGGCCGGAGAGCAGAAGCCGGCTTGGCTGCCGTTTCTGTTCCATCGACCGTGTAGTCCCCGGGCGACGTGGCGTCGACGCCCTCGGGGCCTTCCCGATCTTCAGGAGGAAGGTCAGGATCACCGTGATCAGAACGTTGAGCACGAACGCTGTCAGGCCGATGTAGCCGATCTCGCCGATGCCCGGGATCTCCTTCGCCGAGCCACCGAAGTGCTGCTGGGTCGGGTAGGGACGCCGTATGCGGCGACCGTGCCGGAGGCGGCCATGTAGCCGCCGGTGGTGGTCAGTCCCGCCTGCAGCACCATGATGGCCGCGCGTCGGCCGGGGGGCAGGCTCTCGGTCATCAGGGCGTAGACGACGGGTAGCATCCCACCGGCCGCCATGCCCATCAGGGCGTACATGACGAGGGTGCCGCCGAAGGTCGGCATGGCTTCGCACACCGTGGTGCCGAGGAAGAGCAGAGCGGAGATGAGGATGGTGGCCCTGCGGCCGATGCGGTCCGCCGCGCGTCCCCAGACGAGCGATCCGAGCACGGTGCCGGTCAGCGCGACTGCGGGCAGGGCAGCCACGAGACGTCAGTTCGACGGTGACGTCGGGCTCGGCGTCGACGGTGTCAACAGACACGTCTGGTCCGCCTGTTGTGGGGTTCCCAGCCATAAGTGTGAGAGGTGACCGAAACCTACCGTCGCAGACACTCGAAACACTGAGCCGTTTCAAATCGCTGGAGGGTTCGTGTATCTGTCTCATGGAAGGCTCGGCAGGGCAGCCGCCGGGCTGCTCCTCGCCATCAGCACGTTCGTCGCGGTTCCTGCCGCAGCGGCGGCTCCCGTGTCCGTCGCCGGTGAACTCAAGTCCTACAACGTCGACGGCGTGTACAGCGTCGGGATCTCGTCCGGCGGCTACATGGCGACTCAGCTCCATGTGGCGTATTCCGGTACCTTCGACGGCTCAGCCACCTTCGCGTCGGGGCCCCAGTATTGCGCGCAGAACAACCTGAACACCGCTCTGAACGCCTGTATGGAGGTCAGTCAGGATCTCCAGCTGGAGAAGCTGAAGCAGACCACGAAGGATTGGTCGGCCCAGGGCAAGATCGACGACGTGGCGAATCTGTCGGGGGATCCGGTCTACGCCTTCAGCGGTTCGAGCGACTCGACGGTTGAGCGCCCTGTGGTCACGGCGCTGAGCGACTACTACGCTCACTTCGGTGCCAACGTCCTCTACAACAAGAGCACGACCGCCGGCCACGCCTGGATCAGTCCGCTCGGTCCGAACTCCTGCACCGTCACCGCGACGCCCTACATCAACAACTGCGGCATCGACCCCGAGCGGGACTTCCTGGCGCATCTGCTCGGGTCGGTCAACGCACCCGCCGGCACGCCGGGCGGCACGCTGACCCAGTTCGACCAGAACCAGTACGAGCCGGGCGGAGCGGCCAAGCCGATCTCGATGGACGAGAAGGCCTTCGTCTACACGCCCACGTCCTGTGAGGGCGGCGCCACCTGCAAGGTGCTCGTGGCCCTGCACGGCTGCAAGCAGGGCTACTCGTACCAGGGGTTCGGCACCCAGTTCATCGACAAGGCGTATCTCAACGAGTACGCCGACACCAACAACCTGATCGTGCTCTACCCGCAGGCCATAGCGACCGCCACCCTGGACAACCCGAACGGCTGCTGGAACTGGTGGGGCTACCTCGGCGATGCCGACTACGCCCGGCACGGCGGTAAGCAGATCGAGACGATCATGTCGATGGTCAAGGCCCTCGGAGGCGGAGGGGGCACCACCCCGCCGACCACAGGCAGCGCCACGCTACAGAGCGTCGACGCCGAGGACGGCTACATCAAGGCCGCCGCCGACGGCTCCGGCCAAGCAGTCGGCACGCGGGAGAACTCGTACGGACTGGCCCTCGGCCGGGGAACCGATGGCAAGTTCAACCGCACGGTGCTCTCCTTCGACACCTCCGCCGTCCCGGCGGGCAAGACGATCACCCGCGCCTTCGTGACGCTGACCCGGACGAGCGGCTCCGGCGATCCGTGGTCGAGCCCTCCCGGCAACCGCCTCATCGTCGACGTCCAGAACGGCTGCCTCGGCGGCTGCGCAGTGGAGACCTCCGACTGGGGAGCGACCTCCACCGCACAAGGCACGGCCCAGATCTCCTCGTTCACCTCGGGCAGCAAGTCCTCCACCGACCTCTCCTCTGCGGGGCTTTCGGCGATCAACCGCTCGGGGAAGACACAGGTACGCCTGCGATTCGAGCAGAACCAGACCGCGACGGCCTACCTGTTCGTCAACAAGGACACCCGGGCCACGCTGACCGTCGAATACCAGTAAGGCCTCGCCGTTGTGAACTCGCGGGCAACCTTTGCCGGTTCGCCCGCGGGCACCCTGTAGCAGCCGGTGCACGCCGGGCTCCACAGCGCCGCCCGACCGGTCGGGCTGCCGGTCAGCACCGCGTACTGGTGGTCATGGGGGGCTACGCCCGCACGACCACCAGTACCTCGTCCGTCGAGAGTGGAGCCCGCACGGCCTGCGTACTCGGCCCTGAGCGCGGAGAGGCGGCCCGCCGGATCGGCGACCGCGATGGCGGTCTTCGACATTTTCCGTCTCGCAGACGGCCTGATCGTCGAGCACTGGGACAACATGGAGCCGGTCCCGGCACCACAAGACGCCAAGAGCAGGAGGAAGTTCTGGGGGGGGGAGAGAGATCGCAGTGGTCACTGCCTTCGCCGTGACCGTGCCCGTGTGGGCGACGATCAGCCTCAGGGGAACATGCCGGACCGCGCCGATCGGGCTGAGCGCCGTGTGCCTGTCGGTACGGGGCCGGAGCCGCAGTGAGACGTTGTCCTTGTCGGTCCGGTAGGTGATCGGCCAGTCGCCGCCGGCCATGGGACTACCGGGCGCCGAGCCGGGCGCGGGTGGCGTCGACGGTCGTGGCGGACACCGGGTTCAGAGTTGCTCTGCGAGACGGTCGTGGCGGACCGACGGCCACGACCCGGCCCCCGTTCGGTCAGAAGAGGGTGTAGAGGAGCTTCTTCGGGGATCCGCTCTTCGGTCCTGGACCTTGCCCGGCTGGCATTGTTCACCAGCGCGTCGCCCACCTGGGAGGGCGTCGCGGACGGGTTGGCGGCGAGATACAGCGCTGCAGCGCCGGCCGTGTGCGGCGCGGCCGTGGAGGTGCCGCTGATCGTGTCCGTACCGACGGCCGCACGACCGCCGAACTCACTGTGGGCGGTGCGCAGTCCGGTGTCGATGACGTACATGTGGACGTTCGCTGCGGTGGTGTTGTACGTGCCGCTCAGCGGAAAATCCCGCCGGCCATGGCCGGTACACCGGGTACCACGGGCGCTTGCCGTGGTGGTGTCATCGGGCGAGCTCCGGCACGAGCCCGGCGAACTCCGCGCAGAATCGGTCGATCATGCACAGCTCCTCGTCGTCGAGGCAGTGGCCGGGCGCGCGGCAGTGCGCCGAGCCGAACCAGCCGCGCCGCACTGAAATCTCCTTCTCCGCGGCGACGATGAGCTCGACGCCCTGCATCCAGTACGAGAGGTACGGGACCAGGCGCGTGTGCAGTGCCGTCGCACCGTCCGTGTCGCCGCGCTCCCAGCGGCTCCATAGGTCCACGTACAACTCCGTGAAGGAGCAGCCGGGTTGGACGCCCACCGCCCCCCGGCGCAGCGCGTCCGGAAGTTGCAGCCCGGCGTAGCCGACGAGTGCGGGCAGTGGGCGCTCCCCCTGCGCGAGTGCGGCGATGAGGCGGCCGGGCGGTGCCGACTCGACCTTCACCCACCGCAGGTTCGGGTGCTCGGCGGCGAGCCGCCGCAGCGTCGGGGCGTCGAGGGCCGTGCCGGTCTGGGCAGGGGCGTACTGCACGACGACGGGCAGCGGTGCCACGGCGCGGAGCACGGCCCGTACGTGGTCGAGGACCGCTTCGCGGGAGGGGCCGAGGAAGTGCGGGGGCAGGAGGTTGACCGCGTCCGCTCCGCGTTCCGCGGCCCGTGCCGCCTCACGGACCGCGTGCCGGGTCGCGTGGTCGGGGACCGAGACGATGGCGGCCACGTCCGGACGGGAGCGGGTCCGCTCCAGCAACAGGCCGGTGAGGAGGTCCCGTTCGCCGCCGTCGAGCTTGTGGAACTCGCTCGCGAAGCCGGGAAACATCACGGACGTGACCCCGGTGGACAGCACCCGCTCGACGACGCGGGCGAAGCCGTCCGGGTCCAGGGATCCGTCTGCATGGAAGGGCACCTCAAGGACGGGCGACACACCGCGTACGAGCGCCGCGGTGTCCTTCTGTGCCGGATCCTTGTGGATCGGATCCTGCTGTGCCGGATCCTTTGTCATCGGGGTCATGGCAGTCCTTTGGAACAGGAAGTCCGACGGAACCGGACATCCGGTGGGGCCGCTTCGGGCCGGTGGGGCGGTTTCGGGCCGGTGGGTCGACCGGCTGGGTGGGTGGTGCACCGGTCCTCGCGACCGGGTGGGGACATGCGGCGGATCGGCGCGGCACCGATCGTGGTGTCGCGCCGATCCGCCGTGCCGGACGGGAGTTACTCCCGGGCGGTGGGTGCGAGGGGTGCGTCGATCGGCAGCACCACCACTCCATCGCCGCGGGTGCTGTACGTCGCCCGCCCCTCGATCGCCTGGCCCCACGAGACGGTCTCGCCCTCGGGCACCGTGATGGTGAACTCGACGACGGCCTTCTTCCCGGGAGCCAGCGCCTTGGCGCCGTCCTCGCGGGTCGGCTCGACCTTCCAGCCTGCCGGGGCTTCCAGGGTCACGGCCACGTCGTGGAGCGGGACTTCAGAGGTGTTGTGGACGACCGCGGAGGCCCGCAGGGTCTTCCCGGCGACCGCGACATTGTCCGGGAGTTCGAGGCTCGCGCTGACGGGAGCGACGCTGCAGCGGTGGAGGGTCGACAGGCCGGTCGTCGCGGATGCCGTTTCGGCGAGGAGTTCGCGCGCGACCCCGGCACGGAGTGCCCCGGACTCCCGCTGCCCCGTGAGCCACTTGTCCAGGGTCGAGACGGTGGCGAGGGACGCCTCGACGGCCCGGGACAGCCTCTGGTCGTCACCGCCGGTCCGGGCGGACCTCACCTCGTCGGTCCGGCGCTCCAGTTCGGCCGCGGCGGCCCGGATACGGTCGGCCTGCTTACCCGTGAGGTCACCGCTCTCCTCCAGTGCGGTGGCGCGGGTGCTCAGGGCGGACGCCGCGGCTTCGGGCGCTTCCAGCTCACCGAGGACCGGGTCGGACTCCGCCGTGGTGTAGGGACGGGACGTCATGCAGATCGCCTGTCGGCGGTCGAGCCACCGCGTCAGGTACATCATCCCGGCGAGATGGGTGATCCGCTGCTCCTTGAGCGCGTAGTTGCTCTCCTCGTCGTCGGCGTAGGTGTGGCCGTCCGGGTGCCGTTCCTGCATGGCCGCGGCCTCGGTGTTGTGCAGCTTCTCCCAGGTCGGGGCCTTCGTCCCGGCGAGGTTGTCCTGGCCGAGGACGTCGGCGATGACATCGGCCTGGCCGAAGTACAGGGGGAACTTCGTTCCCCAGTCGTTGCCTTCGGGGTAGTAGATGTCGGCGGAACCGGGACGGTAGATGGTGCCGCCGGGCTCGCGGTAGGTCGGCGTGGTGAACTCCCGGTCCACCAGGGCGTCGTAGACGACGTCGATGTTGTGGACGGCGGCCTCAGGTGTGGGAGTGCCGGCCAGGGAGGACGTCAGTGCCGCGTTCACGCTCTCCGAGAAGGCGAGCATGTAGATCGGGTGCAGGAAGCCGTGGTTGACGACGGTGCCGTTGTTCTCGATGTTGGAGCCGTCGAGGAGGTCGCTGAGCTTGCGCCCGTTGAGCACCTGGTCGCTGTCCGTGTCGGTGGGCCGGGCGTAGGCGGCGATCATCAGGTCCACGTTGCGGCGCTGCCAGTCCTGCCAGTGCTTGTGGTCGGGCATCATCGCGGCGGCGAGCCCGAGGATCGTCGACCACGAGGAGTCCTCCTCTGCCTGGGTGTTGCCGCCGGAGATGATGGTGCCGCTCCGGTCGCGGTAGTACGCGGGAGCCGGGGCCTTGTCGGCTTCGTACTCCACCATGTTCTGCACGCAGGTCTGCTCGGCGGGTGACAGCTCGTCCCACAGCAGCCAGCCGGCGAAGGCCGCGTAGAAGCTCCACAGCGGGGTCTGCCAGTGGTCGCCGGGGTCGCCCCAGCCGCCTTCGGTGTTGGCTCGGTGGCGGTAGGCGAGTGAGCTCACGAGCTTGGTGACGCGGTTCGTCGCCTCCCGCTCGCTCAGTCCGGCCTTCTCGGCGTCGAAGGTGCCGGTGGCGAGCGGAACGGCCGATCCCATCGCGGCCATGGCCGGGGCGCGCAGCTCGTACTCGCCGTCGCCGCCGAAGTCGAGATAGCGGCCCTTGTCGTCGCCGTACCGCTCGGGGTACCAGGTCGCGACCGAGTGGCGGGTGGCGTTGAAGGCGATGTCGCGCAGCTGCCGGGACTTCTCGTCGGTGGGTTCCGTTCCGGTGAAGAGGTTCCTGTCGATGGGAGCGACCTTCGCGTTGCCGCGGGGCACGCACACCTGCTCGGCCGGGGGATCGTTGGCCGGCGGCGGCGGGCCCACGCTGACCGATGCGGCCCGGATGGTGCCGGCGAAGAACATCTCGGTGCCGGTGTCGCCGCCGTTCGCGAAACGCAACGGCTGATCGTCGCCCATCGGCTGGTACGAGCCCTGCATCAGGGCGCGGCCCTTGCCGGTGGCGGCACCGGACACGGCGATGGACAGGCTCTTGCCGTTCCATTCCGCCTCGATGTCGTAGCTGCGTCCCTCGACCGCCTTGACGTCCGACGACACCTGAGCCCAGCCGCCGGTGTCCTTGGCCATCCAGAAGGCGAGCGTGCCCTTCGTGGTCATGTAGACGGCCCAGCCGCGGCCGTCGGAGCGGCCACTCACGATCGCCCGGTAGTCGGGGCCCACGGCCGTCGGCACCACGCCGTCGAGTTCCAGGCGCCAGCGTTCGCCGGCCTCGATGCTCTCGGGCTGGTAGCCGGCGTCGTAGCCGACGGAGATCTCCCCGTCGTCGCTGCCGTCGAAGCGGGCGCCCGTGCCGGTGAACTCGACACCGCTGCCCGCTTCGCCGTCGTGGCCGTTGCCCGACAGGTCCTTCGCGTTCCCGGCCGCCAAGTCCCAACGGGCCGCCTCACGTTGCTCCCCGGCGGAGGCCGCCGGGCCCGGACCGGTCGCGGACGTCGTCCTGGCTCCGGCCGGCCCGCTGACCAGAGTCAGACAGAGGGCGGCGACCAGACCTGTGACGACGATGCGTGAGGTATCTCTGCGCCGCGGGCGCAGGCGCCGGCGATCGGCCGAGGCCCGTATCGCCTTTCCGTCTCCTCCGTGCACGCTTCAGTCTCCTTCTTCGTGAGGTGGACCAGTTGTCTGTGCCGAGTGCTGCGTGAGGTGGACCAGTTGTCTGTGTGCCGAGTGCTGCGTGAGGTGGGCTATTTGTCCGCGCCGAGGGTGAGGCCCTCGATGATGCGTCGGCCGAGCCAGACGTACAGGGCGACCATGGGGAGCACGATGATGCAGACACCGGCGAACAGCGCCCCGTAATCGGCGCCGCTGTACTGCTGTTTGGCGAGGAAGCCGAGGAGCGCGAGCGACAGCGTCTGGTTCTCGTTGCCGGTGACGAACACCAGGGCGAGGAAGGTCTCGTTCCACAGGCCCACCGCGTTGAGCGCGAGTGCGGTGATGAGGCCGGAGCGGCCGAGCGGCAGCATGATCTGCCAGAACGTCCGGAACGGGGAGGCACCGTCGAGCGCGGCGGCCTCCTCCAACGAGCCGGGCAGGGAGCGGAAGAACCCGGTGAGCAGGAAGACCGTGAACGGCAGGGACAGTGCGACGTAGAGGACATAGAGCCCGGGCAGGCTGTTGACCAGCGCCATCTCCTGGGCGATCACGAATAGGGGGACGATGATCACCTGGGCGGGGACCCCGATGCCCAGCGCGAACAGGACGCTCAGCGAGTCCGACATCCGGCCGGGTATACGACTCAGCGCATACGCGGCGGGCGCGGAGATCAGCACGATGGTCACGCTCGCGGCGCCCACCAGCAGGACCGTATTGACGGCGGCGGGGCCGAAGTTGCCGGTCGTCCACGCGTCGAGGTAGTTCTCCAGCTGCGGCCTTCCGGGCAGCGACCAGGGGCTGCGGAAGATGCTGCGGTGCTCACGCACCGAGGTCACGATCATCCAGCCGAGGGCGAAGAGGTTGAACCCGACCAGCAGCCACACCAGCGTGTGCGCGATGCGGCGGCCGCGGCCGCGGTCCGAGCGGCCGGCCCCGGGGCGGCGCCCGCCCGGCCGGAGGATCCCTCGCCGCCGTTGGTGTTCGTCCTCCTGCGTCGGCGTGCTCGTCGTCGGTCGTTCGGTCGTAGTAGGCATCGTCGATCCAGACAGTGCGGTCAAAACTCGATCACCTCGCGGCGCAGGACCCGCCGGAACAGGAAGACGAGCACGATGAGGAACAGCAGGGTCACCACAGCGGCGGCGGAGGCGTAGCCGAACAGGTACGGAGGGGTGCGCCCGCCGAAGGTCTGCCCGTAGATGAACAGCGCGCTGTTCCACACACCGGTCGGCGGCATGTCGTTGGTGGTGCCGCCGAAGGCGTAGAGGAACTCGAAGATCTTCAGCGAGCTGATCGTCCAAAGGATCGCCGAGGTCGCCACCACGTCCCAGGTCAGGGGAAGGGTCACGTGCCAGAAGCGCTGGAAGGCGTTCGCCCCCGCGAGCTTGCAGTCCTCGTACAGGTAGGGCGGGATCCGGTCCACCCCGGCCATGATGATCGTGACGTAGAAGCCGGTGTTCACCCACGCGAGCCCGAGCAGGATGACGAAGAACAGGTGGTCGCCGAGCCAGTTGGGGCCGTCGGAGATACCGATGCCCTGCAGCGCGGAGTCGAGCAGCCCGTCGTTCTGGAAGATGAAGCCCCAGAGCACCGACAGCACGATCGGAGCGATGATGTTGGGGAAGAACAGCACGGCGCGGGCGAACTTCCGGCCGGCCAGCTCCCTGAGCACCATCGCGAGGGCGAAGCTCGCCACGAAGACGGCCAGTCCCACACCGACCAGGATGATGAGGGTGTTGGCGAACGCACCGCGGAAGACCTCGTCGCCAAGGAGCACTTCGTAGTTGCCGAGGCCCCTGAACTTCATCTCGCCGATGCCGTCCCACGCGTGCAGGCTGATCCAGAACGAGGCGAGGGTGGGGCCGAGGAAGAAGACGAGGTACAGGACGAGCGGAACGGCCACGAAGGGCCAGAAGAGCCGGCGCCGCCGGGCCTGGAACGGCCCTTCGTCACGCCTGCTGCGCCTGTGCGGGGCTGCGGGACTGGCAGCGGAGGAGGTCGTGGCCGTGGCCCGGTCCCGCGCCGGAACTGCTGTGTCGGTCATGGGCTCAGTGCTTCTTCCAGTACGCGGCCTGCTTGTCCGCCACCTGCTGGATGAACTGGTCGGCCGTGATCTTTCCGGCGAGCAGTGCGTTCCCGGCGGGCTCGAACACCTCGGTCGGGTAGTTCGGGTAGTCGGCGTCGATCCCGTCGTACGCCGGGGTGATCTTCCGCTCCTTGAGGGCCTCGGCCAGGCCGGCCAGCTGCTCCGGCGCCTCGACGTCGGGGCGCGGGACCAGGTTGAGCGCCTTGGTGGAGAAGCCCTCGATGTTCTCCCGCTTCATCATGAAAGCGAGGAACTTCTCGGCGGCCTCGGGATGTTCGGCTGCCGTGGGGACGGCGAAGCCGATCGCGCCGGTGTGCACCGAGTCGTCGCCGCCCGCGACGGTGGGGAAGGGCATGGACCGGTAAGTGAACCCGGAGGCGGCCGAGTTCCTCGTCTCGCTGGGTATCCAGGAGCCCATCAGGAGGAAGTCCGAGTCGCCCGCGGCCCACCGCTCCTGCATGGCCGGCCATTTGCTGCCGAACGCTCCTTCGGCGAAGTACCCGCCCCTGGCGAGGTCTTCGACCCTGCGCAGCGCGTTGACGACCTTGGTGTCACGCCATGCGTCGCCGGACTTGTCGGCGGCGATCTTGTTCACGGTGCCCGGCCCGAGCGCGCGCTCCAGAAGGTGCACGGTCCACAGGCTGTTGTAGAAGCCGATGTCACCGTCGAGGGCGAGCGGGGCGCGCCCCTCCTTCTTCCGCTCGTCAAGGAGCTTGAGGAAGGCGTCCCAGGTCTCGGGTTGCTTGTCCGCCAGCTTCGGGAACTTCGACCCGTCGTACCAGAGGGCCTGGGCGAACACCTCGTACGGGAGCATGTACGGCTTCCCGTCGTGGGTGGTCAACTCCCGGTATCTGCCGGGTCCTACGGCGGCGACGGTCTTGCCCTCGCCGGGAACGTTCGCCTTGTAGACCGCGGAGAGGTCGCGGGCCTGACCTGGCTCGGCGAGCGTGGACCGCAGGGAGTTGTGGTCGTGGTCCACGAGGTCGGGCACCTCGCCCGAGCGCAGCGCGGGCGCGACCTTCTGGAGCACCTTGCGGCCCTGCCAGACGACATCGACCTCGGTGCCGGACTGCTTCTCGAATCTGGCGATGGCGCTCTTGAGCACCTCGGCCTGGGGTTCCTTCTCCTCCCACATGGACCAGTAGACGAGCGTGTCGTCCCCTGAGCCGGGGCTGCCACCGCAGGCCGCGGTGGTGAAGGCCAGGACGCCCGCCGTGAGTGCGGCGAGCGTCGTGGTGCGCATTCTGTTCATGTAGGTCTCCACCTGTCCCTAGCGGGGGCAAAGCCGGACTCCGCAGGCACGCCCGGACCTTCGGGGAGCGGGCTCTCCGGTCCCCGGCAGCATCCGGCTGAGCGGTCCACACGCTCCCCCTGCATGTGTGCGACTGTCAACACTTCGAATGCTCGAATCTGCTTTTTTCTGCATGGTCTTGCTTGTTACTTGCTCGGTGTGCTTGATTGATCGCACAGATTGAGCGCTTCATGAGGGGGCGGCGGAGGCTATGAGCGGACAGCAGGCGCGACAGTCAGGGCACGGTCGTGCAGAGCGACTCAATGCCATCCTCGACAGGATCTCCGGCATGGGCTCCGTGGCGGTCTCCGAGATGGCCGAAGAGCTCGGCGTCTCCGAGGCCACCGTCCGGCGGGACCTCGACCATCTGTCGGATCAGCAACTCGTCGCACGGACGCACGGCGGGGCGCTGGCCCACCATGCCGAGGTCGGTACGCGGCGGCGTCGAAACGCCGTACTGCCCCAGCACACCGCCGTAGCCGAACTCCTCGCCGCGCGCTGTGCCTCGGCACATGCGGTCGGCATCACCGGCGAGTCACTGGGCGAACTGATCGCCGGACACCTCGCGGGCCGACGGCTGGCGGTCCTGACCAACGCGCTGGACGTCGCCGCCAGGCTGAAGACGGCGGACGGTGTCGACCTCGTGGTGACCGGAGGGACGCGCAGGGCCGGAACGTCGCTGCTCGTCGGCCATCTCGCCGAACAGGCCGCGGCGTCCTACCAGGTGGATGTGGCCGTCGTGGTGTGCGAGGGCGTCACGGAGACCTCGCTCAGCGTCGCCGACTCCGCCGTGGCGGGCGTGGCCGGCCAGATCATCGCGCGGGCCCGCAGTGTGGTGGTGGCCTGCCCACCGGAGGGCATCGGCGTTGCGCGGTTCGCATCGGTGGGATCGACCAGCGACGTAGCCGAAGTGGTCACGTGGCTGCCGGACGAGGACGACTCGCTGAACCGGGAAGCGCTGGACGCGGTGGCGGACGCCGGGCCCCTGGTGACCGTCGTGGAAGCGAAGTAACGGCAAGTTTGGAGACGGTGAATGGTGGTCAATCCGCATGTTGTCCCGTTGCTGGAGACAGACACTCCGGCAACGGCGAACGGCGAAGAGGTTCCGTCCCTGGCCGGTCGGACCGTTCTCGTCACCGGGGCCACCGGTGACGGTGTCGGAGCAGGCGTCTGCCGTGCCGTTCAGGCGGCCGGCGGACGGCTGGTCCTCAACGGCCTGACCGAGGCCGAGCTCGCACCAGTGCTGAAGAGGCACCCGGGTGCGGTCGGCGTCGTCGGGGATGTGAGCAAGCCGGAGGACGCGGAGCGGATCGTGCGGACCGCGACGGAGCGCTGCGGTCCGGTGACCGCGCTGGTGAACAACGCGGGTGTCGGACTGGCCGAGCCCTTCTACCGTGCGTCCGAGGAGGAGTTCGACCGGGTCTTCGATGTGGACGTCCGAGGGTTGTGGCTGGTCAGCCGCGCCTTCTCCCGCCTGCTCATCGACCAGGGCATGCCCGGCGCGATCGTCAACGTCTCTTCCGTGCACGGTCGGGCGACGATGGACCAGTACGCGATCTACGCCTCCGCCAAGTCCGCGGTCGACGGGCTCACTCGCGGGAGCGCGCTGGAACTCGGCCCGTACGGTGTGCGCTGCAACGCCATCGCACCCGGCTACGTCCACTCCGAGCAGAACGTCCACCTGCTCGGCCGGATCACCGACGACCCCGAGGCGTGGGTGGAACGGCACCGGGACGTCGAACAGCCCCTGCCCCGCCTCGTCGAACCGGTCGACTGCGGATGGGCCGCGGTGTTCCTGCTCTCGGAGCAGAGCAGATGCGTCACAGGACAGACCCTGTACGTCGACGCCGGGCTCACCGCCCGCCTGTACAACCGCGCCTCGACCGGAAACCCGGCCTCCGCGCCGGCCACCGTCGGCGGACCCCTGCCGGACGCACCTGACCCGTCCGACGGGGGTCCGCTCCCCACATCCGACCTGACCGCGTCGACGCCGCTGGCGGCGATCGGCGCCCCGTCCCTTCTCGAGGGGTCCCTCTGATGCGCATCAGCCGGATTCTGGCGACCGAGGTCGTCGTCCCAGCCCACCCCGGTGCGATCGAATCCGCCGCACTCCGCAGGCCGCTGCACAAGCTCCCGGTCAAGGGTTCACGCGGCTGGTCGGTCCAGTTCGACGAACTTCCCAAAATAGTCCTGCAATTGGAGCTGGCCGACGGGACCGTCGGGCTCGGTGAGCTGTACCGGTCCGTCGACTGGCCGACCGTCGACGCCATCGCCGAGTCACTGGTCGGCGAGGACATCGGCCGACTGTGCCGTCAGGACCTGCCCTTCGCACGGACCCGGGAGTACGACGGATTCGAGATCGCGATCTGGGACGCCTACGCCCGTACGCTGGGTGTCCGCGTCGTCGACCTGCTCGGGGGGCCGGTGCGCGATCTTGTCGAGGTCAGCGCCTGGTCGAGCCACCGCACTCTCGACGAGATCGGGGACGTGGCCCGCGGCTACCACGAGCAGGGCTTCACCTCCTTCAAGCTCAAGTGCTCGCTGGAGGACGACGTCGTCGGCTGGTGCGCCGCGATCGCCGAGAGCGCTCCGGGCATGCGCGTCGTGCTGGATCCGAACGAGCGGTTCGAGCGGGTCGCCGAGGCCCGCAGGATCGCCGACGGCCTCGCCGAGATCGGCAACGTGCTGTGCCTGGAGGATCCGATCCCGCACTGGATGGCCGCGGAGTGGGCCGAACTGCGCAGGGCCACCTCGATCCCGGTCGTCCGGCATGTGTCGCTGCCGTACACCTCGGTCGGCAACCGTCCGAGCGACGCGATCACCGCGATCCGCAACAGCACGGTCGACGGATTCAACTTCAACGCCGGCCTCGCCGACTTCCAGCGGCTCGACCACGTCGCCGACGTGGCCGGCCTGCCGTCCTGGCACGGCTCCGAGGTGGATCTGGGCATCCTCGAGGCGGCGTACGTCCACTCGGCCGCCGCAGCCCGGTCCTGCACCTGGCCCAGCGACATCTTCGGCCGCCACATCCGCTCCCACGACCTGCTGCGTGAGCCGCTGGCACTCACGCCTCCGCACGTGCGCCTGCCCTCCGGACCCGGTCTCGGCGTGGAGCTGGACGACAGCGCGGTGGCGAAGTTCCGTACCTCAGAGAAGGAGTACCGATCCTGATGACCCCGTACCGCAACCCCTTCACCACCGATGCCGACCGCGCCCAGATCTGGGAGATGCTCGTCGAGCGGGACATCCGATCCTTCATGGTCGGCGACTGGGACCTGGTCGCCGACGACTTCCACGCCGACTCGTTCGTCGCGGTCGACGGACGGATGCGGTCCAACCCCGACTCCTGGCGCCTCGGCTTCCGCGCGCTCGACGACTACCGCAGGTCCTGGCTGGAGCAGAGCACGGCCATGCGCGAGCTCGTCGCCGACGGCCTGGAGACCGGCCTGTACGAGGCGAGCACGGTGCGCGACATCGAGATCGACGGCGACCGGGCGCTGGCGCACAAGAAGATCGACGGCCAAGTGCGCCGCAAGGACGGCTCGATCGTCCCGCTGAGCTGGCAGACCCTCTACCTGTGCCGGAAGTTTGACGACCGTTGGCGGATCATCGGGTTCGTCGGCTACCTGCCGAACCCGATGGGCGATGCCGCTCCGGCCGCGCCGGCCACCGCGGCCAAGCAGGTCCCCGCGAGCGCACGCCAGCACACCACCGCGGGACCGTACTCGCCGGTGCTCTCCGTCCGCGCCGACAAGCTCGCCGTCATCTCCGGGCAGGCGGCCATCGCCTCCGACGGTTCGGTCATCGGCAAGACCGTCGAGGAGCAGGCACGCGAGACCCTGGACAACTGCGCCCGGCAGCTCGCTTCGGCCGGCTGCACCCTGGGGGACGTGTTCAAGGTCAACGTCTACCTCTCCGACATCTCGCTGTGGGAGCGGTTCAACTCGGTGTACCGCGAGATGATGCCCGGCACCCTGCCGGTGCGCACCGCTGTCGGCACCCAGCTGCTCGACGGGCTCCTCGTCGAGGTGGAGATGTGGGCGGTCCAGCCGTGAACCCGAACACCCGCAGCAAGGAGGCGGCATGACGTACTGGGAGCGCTGCACATCCCCCGCCCTTGCCGAGCTCGATCGCGACATCCCCGTCGTGCTGCCGATGGGCGCGGTGGAACAGCACGGACCGCACCTGCCGCTGGCCACCGACCGCATGATCGCCGAACACTTCGCCGCGCGCGTCGACGAGGAGCTGGGAACGGACGTCCTCGTCCTGCCCTCGGTCGCGGTCGGCTGCTCGGACCACCACCGGGACTTCGGCGGCACGCTGTCGGTGAGCCATGAGACGTTTCTGCGCCAGGTCGAGGACGTGGCGGGCTGTGTACTCGACCAGGGCTTCCGGCATCTGCTGCTGCTCAACGCCCACGGGGGCAACGAGGGCATCGGCCAGGTGGCCCTGGAGCGGCTGGGCACCCGGTGGCCGGGGCGGCACATCGTCCGCACCGCCTGGTGGCGCATCGCGGCGGACGAGCTCACTCGTCTCAGCGAGTCGGGCCCCGGAGGTGTGGGCCACGCCTGCGAGTTGGAGACCTCGCTCATGCAGGTCATCGCGCCGGCCCTCGTCGATCTCGATGCCGCCCCACCCATGACCAACACCCCCGCCTTCCCCTGGGACACCGCCGACATGCTGCGCGCGGCTCCAGCGACGCTGTACCGCCGCTTCAGCGACATCTCCGACACGGGGGTGTTCGGCGAACCAAGGATCGCCACCCGTGCCAAGGGCGAGGCGGTCAGCCGCGCCGTCACCGGCCAACTGGTGGCCCTCCTACGGTCGATGCGTTCCAGCGCGCCCGGCGGCACCGCCGCTCCGGCGCCCTCGGGAGCGGTGCGTATCGGGCAGACTTCCTGATCGGCCGCCCACTGGGACGCGTGAGGTCCAAGTCGGCGCCGATGCCCACCTGCGCCGGTGGGGCCGATCACTGACGGAGTCGAGTGCCGGGGTGCCTTCAACCACGGCTCCTGACACGGCCGTTGATGCCGACTGGGTTCACCTACGCCGGACTCCCTTCCTGTGAGTGCGCACCTGATCTAACGTGACTCGGAAAGCGTTTACCCAAGCGCTTACCCGAGTGTGGTGGAGGCCGCTCGTGAGATTCGGAATCATCGGGTGCGGGGTCATCGGTGGACTGCACGCGCAAACCGTGACAGGGCTGGGGGACCGCGCCGAACTCGCCGTCGTGGCCGACACTTCTCCCGACCGGGCCCGGCAACTGGCGGAGAAGCACGGCGTGGAGGCGTCCCACTCGATCGGGGAGGTTCTGGCGCGTCCGGACATCGACGCCGTGACCATCTGCACCCCGAGCGGGCAGCACGCCGATCTCGCGGTGGCCGCGCTGGACGCGGGCAAGCATGTCGTCATCGAGAAGCCTCTGGACATCACCCTCGGTGCGGCCCGTCGGGTCCTCGCCGCGGAGCGGCGGTCCGACCGCACCGCGATGGTGATCAGCCAGTTCCGGTACGAGCAGGCCAGCACGGTCGTGCACGAGGCGCTGCAGGCGGGGCGGTTCGGCAAGCTCACCTCGGGCAACGCGATCATGTCGTGGTGGCGCAGCCAGGAGTACTACGACTCCGGTGACTGGCGGGGCACATGGGAGTTCGACGGCGGCGGCGCTCTCATGAACCAGGGCATCCACACCATCGACCTGCTCGTCTGGTTCCTCGGCGAGCCGGTCGAAGTGTTCGCGTATGCCGACTGCCTGGCCCACGAGCGCATCGAGGTGGAGGACACGGCCGTCGCGACCATTCAGTTCGCGGGCGGTGCGCTGGGCGTGGTGCACGGCACGACGGCGGCGTACCCGGGCCCGGTGTCCCGCGTGCAGGTCCACGGCGACCGCGGCTCCGCGGTGATCGACAACGACGAGCTGGTGTACTTCCACGCGGCCGGCGGGGGTGGCCGGGAGTACCCTTACGGGGCCGGCGGTGAGGCCAACCAGGCCGGTGAACTGCTCGGCGGCGCGGGGTCGCGCCGCCGGTCCGACGCCACGTCGCACACCGCGCAGTTCGAGGACTTCCTCTCAGCCGTCGAGGAAGGGCGCCCGCCGCTCGTGACCGTCGAAGCGGCCACCCGCCCGCTCGCGCTGATCCGCGCCATCTACGAGTCGGCCCGCACCCGCAGGCCGGTGAAGATCAAGGAGTTGGGCCAGTGAAGTTGTCCGTCTGCACCGTGTCGCTCCCCGAGTGGACACCTGAAGAAGCGGCCGTCGAGCTTGCGGACCAGGGCTGGGACGGCATCGAATGGCGCGTCGTCGACCAGGCGCCGAGTTCCGTCACCGAGTTCTGGCAGGGCAACAAGTGCACGTGGCCGTCCTCGACATTCGAGGACGACGTCCCGCAGGTCAGGGAGCTCATCGAGAAGACCGGGCTCGTGATGCCGGCCATCAGCGGCTACGCGACCTGCGACAAGACCGAGCAGGTCGAGCGGCTGATGCGCGCCACGGCAGGCCTCGGCGTGCCTCAGCTGAGGGTCCCCCTCGGCAGGCCCGGCCCGGAGGGCTACGAGGCCGCGTTCCGGCGCCATCGCGCGCAGTACCGCGACATCGCCGAGCTCGCCCGGGAGCACGGCGTCAGGGCCTTGATCGAGCTGCACCACCAGTCACTGGCGTCCAGCGCTTCGGCGGCTGCCCGGTTCCTGGAGGGCTTCGATCCCGCGCACGTCGGCGTCATCCATGACATCGGCAACATGGTGCAGGAGGGGTACGAGTACCACCCCTGGAGCCTGGAGATCCTCGGCGACTACCTCGCACACGTCCATGTGAAGAACGCCGTTCTCGCCGAGCGGCCGTCCGCGGGAGCGGACCGCACCGAGTGGGCGTGGCAGTGGGCGCCCATGCGGCACGGTGCGGCCGACCTCCCCGCCCTCTTCGAGGCGCTCGCCGGGATCGGGTACGACGGCTGGGTGTCGGTCGAGGACTTCTCCACCGACGTCCCGCAGGCGGAACGGGTCCGGGACAACCTCGCCTACCTCCGCGAACTGACCTGCGCATAGGGGGCATCTCCAGCCGGACTTCCGGTCAACGGCTGGAGTGCGGCTGGAGGGGTACGGGACGGTCTTGCCGGACTGTCCGGCACACGTGGGCCCACGCCGCAGTGCTGGGCGACTACGTACGCGGACTGCGTGGACTGCGTGGACTGCTGGGCCCGGTGGGCGCACTCCCCAGCAATGACAGGTCACCACGACGCACTCGGTGGGCGTGCTCACGCAACTCCCGGACCATCTCCCCCTCGGTCTCCCGCCCACCCGCCGACGCGGGTCGTACGGAAGGTAGCGGCTGGGGATCGCGATCCCGGGCAGTGCCATCCGCGGGGACGACGCCGTCGCGTAGCAGCCCCGGACGCGCCCCCGCCCACGGCGTGCGCCCAGGCTCTCCGCGCGCTCCGCATCGGGCGCGCTCCAGCGCCGAGGGGCGCGCCCGCCATTCCTCCTCCGCTCCTTCGGCCCCGCCGGACCGCAGCGCGTGCTGCCGCGTCACGAACGGCGAGACGGTCCGTGTCGACGCCGAGTTCGTCCGCGCCCTCGATCAGGACCAAGGGCACTGTGGCCACCCGCAGCGTTGTCGTCAGCTGTCGACGCTCCGCGTCACCGCCTTCCTCCGCATGGCAGCCGCACGCGCCGGTGCGGCAGCCCACCTCCTCGCCGTAGGACAGGTGTGCCGCCCGGGCTACAGTGTGGCCCGCGGACATGCCGCTTACCGTGACGCTGCTCGGGAGACGACTATGGCGCGAGCGACGCTCGCTGATGTGGCTGCTCGTGCCGGAGTTTCACTCGCCACTGCATCACGCGTGCTCAACGGGAGCACCCGCGTGGTCGGAGCCGAGCTCCGCGACACCGTGATGACCGCCGCTGCCGAGCTGCGCTACGTACCCAACGCCCAGGCGCAGGCGCTGGCACGGTCGACCAACCCGACCGTGGGCCTGGTCCTGCACGACATCGCGGATCCGTACTTCAGCGCGATCGCCACCGGCGTCCTGCGGGTGGCGAAGGAACACGGATTGCTGGTGACGATAGCCAGCACGTTCCGGGACCCGGAACAGGAACTGGCCTACGTCCAGGCGCTGCACGAGCAGCGTGCCCAGGCCGTCATTCTCGCCGGCTCCGGCCAGCACGACCCGGCCTTCACCCGCCGTCTCGAGGACGCCGTGACCGCGTACCGCGACAGCGGCGGCCGGGTCGCCGCGGTCAGCCAGCACCGGCTGCGGGTGGACACCGTACGCCCGGAGAACGAGCAGGGCGCGTACGACATGACACGCCTGCTCGTCCAGCAGGGGCACCGGCGTTTCGCGGTCGTCTCCGGACCCGGCCACCTCCTCACCGTCCAGGAACGAGAGCAGGGAGTGCGGCGGGCGCTGGCCGAGGCCGATGTCGCGCTGACCGAACGGGACCTGCTCGACGGCGAGTTCACCCGCGACGGCGGATACAGGGCCGGGCAGGAGCTGGTCGGCCGGGTCGGCGACGTCACCGCGGTCTTCGTGCTCAGCGACATCATGGCCGTCGGTGTGATGTCCGCGTTCCGCGATCACGGGGTGAGCGTCCCCCGGGACATCTCCGTCGCCGGGTTCGACGACATCCCCACGGCGCGTGACCTGACACCGCCGCTCACCACGGTGCGACTCCCCCTCGAAGAGATGGGTGGGACGGTGATGCGGATGGTGCTCGACCCGAAACACCCGCGCCGCACCCGCAGCACACACTTCGCCGCCACGGTCGTCGTCCGCGACAGCACCCGCACCCTCCCCGACGTCGACGGGAAGCATCCCCAGCGCTCCTGACGACCGGTCAGCAGATGCATTCCGCCCGGCGCACGCCCCCGCTCAGTCGTTCATCGGCCACACCCCGTACCCGAACCCTTCCAGCTCGACCCCGCCCTCGCGCAGGACGGCGCCGCGATGCAGCACGGGTTCGGCGACACCGTGAACGGGCAGCGCCGCGAAGGCAGCCTCGGATCGCGGATTGACCGCCACCAGGAAGCGTTGCCCTTCGTGGCTGCGCAGGTAGACGAGCGGGTACCCCCCGTCACGGCCGGCAAGGACCTCGACCTGGCCGCGCGGGCCGAACGCCGGGTTGGTCCTGCGCAACGCGATCAGCCGACGGGTCAGGTGCAACAGCGAGCCCCGTTCGGCGAGTTGAGCCGCCACGGTCGGGCGTTGTGCATCCGGGTCCACCGGCAGGTAGAGGTCCTCGGGATCCCCGGCCGAGAAACCGGCGTTCGGCCCGTCGTCCCACTGCATCGGCGTACGTGACCCGGCCCGGTTGTACGTCTCACCCAGCGTGCTGCCCTCTTTGACCGGCAGGTCGGGCACGTACCGCATCCCGATCTCGTCGCCGTAGTAGATCGAGGGCACCGAGGGCCAGGTGAGCATGAAGACCATGGCGGGATCGAGCTGTGGCCCGCTGCGGGACCCGCAGGCAAGCCGTGGAAAGTCGTGGTTGGACGTCTGCAGGCAGACGTGTCCGATCCCGTCGATCGCGGGTGCGACCTTGTCCCACGCATCGAGGAACTCCGTGGCCGAACCGTTGCCCTGCTCGTCGAAATAGCAGGGACCTGCCTCCCATTCGGGTACTTGGACCCCGGCGGCGTTGTCGACGAGGGAGCGGTACGCGCGGCCCTTGAAGTGCAGGAAGAAATCCAGGTGGAAGCCGGCGGGGACGGCCGCGGCCGGTTCTCCCCACTCGGACACCAGCGCCGCGTCCGGGTAGCGGCGGTCCAGCCAGTCCCGCATCTCGCGCCACAGCTCACCGGTCCACGTGCCGTCCGTGTCGTCCTTGACCAGGGAGGAAGCCATGTCGACCCGGAAGCCGTCGGCGCCACGGTCGAGCCAGTACGCCATGACCTGCCGCAGGGCCTCGCGGTTGGCCCGCGGCCCGGGTGCCTTCGGCGGCTGCCGCCATGGCTCTGCGGGGTTCTCTCTGGCGTACCCGAAGTTCAAGGCGGGCTGCGAGACGAAGAAGTTGCGCAGATACGAGCCGTCGCGCTCGCCCGGTGAGGAGTGGAAGCCGTCCGGCTGTATCTCGCGGCTCGGTGTCCAGATGTAGCGATCGGCGTACTCGCCGTCGGTGCCGGCCGCCGACGCGGTGAACCAGGGATGCTGGTCGGACGTGTGGCCGGCGACCAGGTCGAGCAGCACGCGCATCCCGCGCCGGTGGGCGGCGTCGATGAGCGCGACCAGGTCGTCGTTGCCGCCGTACCGGGGCGCCACCTGCTGATAGTCCGCGACGTCGTAACCGGCGTCGAAGAACGGCGAGGTGAAGCAGGGATTGAGCCACAGCGCGGTCACACCGAGCCACTTGAGGTAGTCGAGCCGCTGGGTGATTCCCGCGAGGTCGCCGATGCCGTCACCGTTGCTGTCGGCGAAACTCTGCGGATAGATCTGGTACAGCACCGCGTCGGTGAGCCACTGGGGCGGCGGAGCCGGGCGCATAGTCATCTCCAGGTGTGTCCGGTCGGTCAGTTGTCGATGTGGAGGGTCGCGCGGCCGCTCGGCGGAACCTCGATCAGCACCGCTCCCGGCTGCGGCAGGTCCAGTTCGAGCACCACAGCACCGCTCTCGGAGGTCGCCTCCGCCTGGTGGGGCACCAGAGCGTCCGCGGCCCGCAGCTCCTCCCACTGCTCGTCGGTCGGCCAGTCGCCCACGCCGAGCCGCCCGGCGAGCACGGAGACGTCACCGTGTTCACGGTCCAGCCTGGTCACCGTGACAGCGGCGCCGCCGTCGGCACCGTCGAGCACCAGCCGGATCCGACGGTCCAGGCCGGCCCCGCCGCAGACCTTCGCCTGGTCAAGCGTGTGAGCCCAGACCAGGAACGCCAGCGAACCGTCGGCACGCCGGCTGGCCCAGCTGTCCACGAGCCCCCCTGCGCCGTCGCCGTCGGCAGCGACCGGGAGTTCGCGGTCCCCGAGACGGGACAGCAGACTCAGGGCGTGGTACCGGGCCTTGGCGATGCCGCCGACCGTGATCAGGCCGAAGCCGCCGTGCAGCAGCTTCGGTGGCCGGCCCAACTCCTCGAAGTGGTCGGATGCGACCCAGTACGAGAGCGCCTCCACGCGACCGGCGGCCGACCGCATGCCGTGCAGCAGGAACATCGCCGCGTAGGCGGAGTCGTTGACGGGGAGGAAGTGCCGGGGCGAGACACCCCACTCCGTCCACAGGATGTCCGCGTCCTCGCGGCCGTAGCGGGCCAGGGTCGGACCGAGGTCCAGGGGTGCGTTGCCGTAGGTGTGCGTGGAGACGAAGTCCAGCGGTGCATCCGATTCCGCGACATGGTCCAGGAGCTCGTCCACCCAGCCGGCGGCCGCCGACGAGGGTCCGCCGACCCGGAGCCGCTGGTCGACGTCCTTGACCGCGAAGGCCGTCACGTCGTAGAGATGCATCCACTCCTCTCGGGTGCCGGACCAGAACACCTCCAGGTTCGCCTCGTTCCACACCTCGAACATCCACGTGCGCACCTCGTCCAGGCCGTACCGGTCGACCAGGTGCTGCGTGAGCGCGCGTACGAGATCGCCCCACCGCTGCCAGTCCTTCGGCGGCGAGATGATCCCGGCGTACTCGAAGACCGTCCTGGCGGGATCGCGGGCCAGGTCGTGCGGCATGAAGCCGATCTCGACCACCGGTCGCAGCCCGATGGCGAGGATCGCGTCGTACACCGCGTCGACTCCGTCGAAGTCGTGGACCGGCCGGCCGTCCACCTCCCGGTAGACGCCGAGGTCGTCGTGGAGGATGGCGTGCGCGCGCACGGAGTCGACTCCGACCTCCTCGCTGACCCGTTGCAGTGCGGCGAGCAGTTCCGTGCCGATCGGCCTGCCGCCGGACGTGTCGGTGCACCGCAGTTGGCTCAGCCGTTCACTGCCGATCATCTGCGCCCACGGCTTGGCCAGTACGGCGCCGGCCGCGGCCGTGTCCACAGTCAGGGTGACGAGTGGCGTGACACCCCCCGGTGGGACCGAGGCCGCCTCGACCGCCGGGCCGAGCTTGCCTTGGGTGGTGACCTCCGGCACGGAGGCGACGGCGTAGAAGTACGTCCGGCCGGGCTCGCCGGTGGTGTCGACGTAGCAGCAGTCCGGTACCGCCAGGACGTCACCGCCGAGGTGGTCGACGGCCTTGAACGGCCCGTCCGATGTGTCCGCCCGGTGGACCAGGTACCCGACGGCCTGATCGACCGGCTCCCACCGCAGCGTCACATGGCCGACACCGGGATCGGCCACCAGACCGGTCGGCGGCGGCGGCAGCTGCGGCGGTTCGCTCCTGCGGCTGGTGTCGGAGCGGCGTGAGATCCGCGCCTCCCAGTCGGTACGGGCGTCCAGCTTCTGTTCGCTCATGGCACTTCCTCTTTCACGTGCTGACCCACCGCGGGCGGGGGGCAGGGACGGGCGGGCTCCGTCGCCGGGTCACAGCCCGGCGCGAGCCTGCAGGTGTGGTCGGTCGACGGCTGGTGGCGGGGCGCTACGCCAGGATCGACAAGCGCTCCTGGACGACGGGGAAGGCGAACTCCTCGCCACGGGCGTACTTCTCGAGCTCGTCGACGGCCAACTCGCCAAGGCGCCGCACCTCGTTGCCGAGCGAGCCGGCGATGTGCGGGGTGAGGACGACGTTGGGCAGGGTGAAGAGCGGCGAGTGAGACGGCAGGGGTTCGGGATCGGTGACGTCGAGCACCGCGCTGAGGCGTCCGGTCGCGAGCTCTTCGGTGAGCGCCTCGGTGTCGACCAGGGCGCCACGGGCGGTGTTGATCAGGGTGGCGCCGTCCCGCATCAGGGCGAGCCGCTCTGCGTTGATCAGGCGGTAGGTCTCCGGGACGTCCGGGGCATGGATGCTCACGACGTCGGACGAGCTGACCAGCTCGTCGAGACCGACCAGTCGCGCACCCAGTTCCTCCGCCTCGGCGGCGCTCAGAGTGGGGTCGGTGAGCAGCAGGTCCATGTCGTAGGAGCCGAGGAGTTCGAGCACCTTGCGTCCGACGTGCGAGGCGCCGACGACCCCGACCGTAATGCGGTAGTTGCCCAGGTCGGCATCCATGCCTGCCCAGAACTGCTCGCTGCCCTGGGCGCGGTAGGCCGCCTGCGCATGGAAGGCGCGCTTCCCGGCCAGTACGGCCATGGCGACGGTGTACTCCGCGACCGGCACCGCGTTGAGGGCCGCCGCGCTGGAGACGCGGATACCCCGCTGCCAACAGGCAGCGGTGGCAAGGTGCTTGACGGACCCGGCCGCGTGCACGATGGCCTTCAGCCTGGGCGCATCGGCCAGCACGGAGGCGTCGACGGAGGGAGCGCCCCAACAGGTCAGCAGGACCTCGGCCGACCGGAGGGCGGTGACCGCTTCCGGGGTGGAGAAGTCCCTGAGTACGAGGCCGAGATCGATCTCGGCCAGCTCGTCGAGGCGGCGCCGCAACGGCTCGTCGAAGAGCCTCGGCAGATGGACGGGGGACATGGCGAGAACGACCGACGGGCGGTGAGGTTCGGACATGGGCAGCACAGTAGCTCAGCTCGGTAAGCGCTTTCCAGGGGTTCGATGCCACCTCTCCGACGCGGTTCGACATCACCTCTCCGAAGCCCTCTCAGGGGTCGGCGCTCCCCTCCTCGGGCCCACGGAGGTTCACTCGTCGCCGCAGGCGGCCGCACCTGGTTGGTGGAGCGTCGGGACAGCTCGGGCAGGGGGTTGAGGAGCGCCTGCTCCTCAACCCCCTTGACGCAGGAACCCGCAGGAACCCGCCGGCAGCCGGCCCTCGCCCCGCGGTCAGCCGACCGGCACCTCGATGCGGACGACCTGACCGCACGCGGTCGGATCGTCCGGCCAACTGTGCAGCGTGCCACCGGGGTTCGCCGTGTCCCGCGGGTCGACGACCAGCGCCGCATCGCCCGTCCCGGTACGGCGCAGGAGGACCAGACCCGCCTCCGTACCGGCGAGTTCACAGGTGGACCAGGCGAGGGTGCCGCCCCCGTCGAGCCGCAGCTCCAGGGGGAGCATCCGGCCGGACCTCGCGGGCAGGTGGACAGAGGTGTCGCCCAGGAGCGGTTCGCCGTCGCGGCGCACGACCAGCGTCTGGTCGAACGGGCTGAGGTTCAGCAGGTGGAGCAGGCGCTGTCCTGCGGCATCCACCGTCGAGGTCACGACGGTGCCGGGTGCCGTCGCATCGTGCGTGTGGCGCGGCCGTACGCCGAGGCGCGCGAGCAGGGCGGTCCAGAAGTCCAGATGGCACGGGTAGTCGGCCGACAGCACCAGCACATGCCCCGTGCCGGGACGGACCTCGACGCCGACCGGTTCGCCGCTCGCGGCGTCGACCGCGAACACGTCGATGTCGGTGTCGCCGACGGCCGACAGGTGCTGCAGCGCTTCCGTGCGGACCTCCGCACGAGCCGGGGCCCATCCGGTCGCCCGAACGGACGGGAACGTATCGCGCGAGTGGTCGCTGCGCAGCCCCGCCCGCAGGCCGAGAGTGTCGGCGAGGATCGTGCAGGCGCTGCCGTCGATGTCTCGCTGCGGCAGGACTCCCGCCAGCAGGAGGCGGCCCCCTCGCAGCACCCAGGAGGCCAGCTTGCGCTGGACGTCCGCGGCGAGCGTCGTCGGACTGCCGAGCACGATCGCGCGATCGGTGTCCCACTCGGACTGAAGGTCGACGGCGGGAAAGGAGAACCCGCCGAGGAGCATGGCCCGGCCCGGGATGTCGCGTGACCCCGTCCCGCGGAACTGCTCCAGGTCGGCCACCACAGCGCGCCGTTCCTTGTCCTCGGGGTGGCAGTACTCGGTGAGGTAGTGGTCCGGTACGAAGGCGAGCGCGACGTCGTCGTACTCCTCGTCCATGTCGGCGAGCAGCGGGCCCGCGCCGCTGACGGCCGCGACGGTCTCCCGCAGTGCCGGATAGCTGGGATTCGGTTCGCCTTCCGGTCCGATCGGTGCGGTGAAGCCGTGGTACTCGCCGGTGAAGGCGATCCGGTCGTTGCCGTCGCCGACCGGCCGGTCAAGGGGTGGGTTGTGGCCGCCGGCGAACAGGTAGTAGTTGATCAGCCGGTTGCCCTGGGCCACGAAGAGGCGGGTCTTCAGCGCCAGCGCGGCCGGCGGCACCATGCGGCTGAGCTCCTCCCCGTAGTCACCCAGGCCCGCCTCGAACTCCACGGAGGTCAGCGGCTGGTCGTCGTCGTGGACGGCTGCCATGTAGGCGTTGCCGGTGTAGAGCTCCGCGACGTTCTCCACCGTCAGGTCACCGACATAGTGGTCCGAGCCCGACGTCATCTGCGGCTGGCCCCGGTAGCTGCGGTAGAGCTGGCTGATCCCGAGCGGGTAGGTGCGGCGGCGAGCCCGGCTCGGGCAGTGGATGTTGATCAGGAACGGGATGTCCTCGACTCCGTGCGACTCGGCCGTCTCGCGCAGGAAGGCGACGTACCGCGCGTAGCGGTCGCGCTGGTAGTCGGACATGTCGTGGTGCAGGGCGAGGGACCCGGGGCCGGACGGCGTGCGGACACCTGTGCGCCAGGCCACCGCGTCGGCGCGGTCCAGGCCGTAGCGGGCCACCGGGTCTTCGACGCCCAGGCTGTCGCGGGACCACGCGGCGAAGTCGTCCAGGACCACGTCCGTCAGGTCGGGGATGCCGGTGACGCACGCCAGCATGCCGATCTCGTTGTCGAGTTGGACCGCGGCGATCGGCCCGCCGCGTGTCACCAGGCGCGATGCGATCAGCGGCATGATCGCTCCGTACCACCGCTCCACCTCGGTCAGGAAGTCGGGCGCGAGGTAGTCCACGGAACGGGTCGGCACCGGCACGGAGTCCCAGCCGACCGGGTGTAGTGCCGGGTGCTCGTCGTGCACGCGATAGGGAATGCCCTCGTTCTTCATCTCGGCCATGACGAACGGGCCGGGCCGGGCGATCACCAGCAGCCCCCGCTCGGCTGCCAGGTCCAGGAATCCCGCCAGGTCCCGGTACTCGCTGGTCCGGCCGTCCAGGTCCACGGACCCGTCGGGCAGTTCGTGCACCAGCCACGGCATGTACGTGGCCACCGCGGTGCAGCCCGCCTCGGCCAGCCGGTCGAGGCGGTCCGCCCAGTCCTTGCGGTGCAGCCGGAAGTAGTGCACCTCCCCCGCGACCACCAGCTCGGGCTTTCCGTCCACCAAGAGCCTGCGCCTGCTCAGCCGGACACTGCGTACGTCAGTCATCGACTTGTCTCCACTGGTTGAAGCCTCGGGCGATGCCAAGGGTCTTGTCACCACTGCACTTCCTCACTTATGTTCCGGAAAGCGCTTTCCGACGCTACAGACGACGCTGTGGGCGGTCAACAGGCATGGGCGCACCGGAGCCTGTCGCCCCGTCAGCCCCGAACGCAAGGAGTCACCTGGATGCGACGTCATCACCTCCACCTGGGGGCCGCCATGGCGGTGGCGGTCACGCTCACCGCGGCAGGCTGTACCGGGACCTCCGGAACGGCCGGCAGCGGCCGCACGGCCGATGGGCTGATCGACTATCTCGACTACGGCGACTTCGGCGGCGGATCCGCTCCGCAGGCGAACTACAACCCGTACAACACCGCGACGGCCCTCGGTCCTACGCACTATGTCTTCGAGACCCTGGCGGTCTACAACACCACGACGTGCAAGGCACACCCCTGGCTGGCGGCGAAGTGGCAGTGGACCGATCCGAAGACACTCGTACTCGACATGCGTGAGGGTGTGAAGTGGAACGACGGTCGGCCCTTCTCCGCCAAGGACGTCGCCTTCAGCTACCAGCTGCTCAAGAAGCATCAGGCGCTGGACAGTTCAGGGGTCTGGCAGCACCTGTCCTCCGTCGAGGCGACGGACGCGGACACCGTGACGATGGATTTCGAGAAGCCGGGCCTGTCGGTCCTCGACCGGGTGCTCAAGGTACCGATCGTGCCGGAGCACATCTGGTCGAAGGTCAAGGACCCGGTGGCCTTCACGAACGCCAAGGACCCGGTCGGCACCGGACCGTTCGGCGTCAAGTCCTTCAACCCGCGTGAGCTCCGCATCGAGCGGAACCCCGACTACTGGCAGGCCGACAGGGTCCGGGTGAGGGAGATCCGCTTCCACAAGAACGACGGCGGCGGCACCGTGGACCAACTCAAGCTGAGCCGTGGCGAGTACGACAACAACGCGATCTTCGTTCCCGACATCAAGAAGTCCTTCGTCGATCGGGACCCGAAGCACAACCGCTACTGGTACCCGCCGGGCGGCTCGATCAGCGTCCAGATGAACCTCACCAAGGCACCCTTCGACGACCAGAAGTTCCGCAGGGCGCTGACCACGGCCTTCGACCGCGAGAAGGTCATCAACAAGGGGCAACTGGGCTATGTGCGGCAGGCCAGCCAGACCGGTCTGGTGGTGCCCGGCCAGGACAAGTGGCTCCCGGACGGGCTGAAGGACAAGGGGCGGATCGGGTACGACCGCTCAGCGGCCGCCGCGGCGTTGACCGCGGCCGGTTACCGCAAGGACAGTGAGGGACGCCGGCTCGGCAAGGACGGCAAGCCGCTCTCCTTCACCTTCATGGTGCCCAGCAACATGACCAGCTGGCTTCCCTCCGGCGAGATCGTCGTGGACGACCTCAAGGCCCTCGGCTTCGACGTCACGTTGGAGACGCCCACTCCGGAGGTGGGGAACAACGACCGCGACACCGGCCACTTCGACATGATGTTCGGCGCGCACGGCGGCACCTGCAACATGTTCCTCAACTTCTCCGACCCACTGAGCAGCAAGCAGACCGCGCCGATCGGCAAGCCGGCGCCGAGCAACTTCGTGCGCTGGAAGGACGGGGAGACGGACCGGCTGCTCGATGACCTCCAGTCGGCCCCCGATGTGGCGGCGCAGAAGAAGGCGATCGCCGGGCTCACGGAGGTGATGACGGAGAAGGTTCCCATGATCCCGCTCTGGTACGGCGCGAAGTGGTTCCAGTACCAGACCGACAAGGCGGTCGGCTGGCCGAACAACGAGAACCCGTACGCCGGACCGGGCGACCACATGCTCATCGTCACCCACCTCAAGCCGGCGGGAGGCTGATCCGTGCGGTACTTCCTGCGCCGCCTCGGCTTCTTCCTCGTCACTCTCTGGGCAGCGGTCACGCTCAACTTCCTGATCCCCCGGCTGCAGCCGGGGGATCCCGCCGAGGCCATCGTGTCCCGGCTCGCCGGACAGAGCCAGGCCGTCGACCCCGCCCAAGTGGAGGCGGTCCGGAAGATGCTCGGCACACCGGACGGCAATCTGCTCCAGCAGTACGGGGATTACCTGTCCGCCGTCGTGGCCGGCGATTTCGGCGTGTCCTACACGTACTTCCCGTACACCGTCACGCACATGATCGGGCAGGGCCTGCTGTGGACGGTGATCCTGGTCGGCGTCACCCAGGTGGTGTCGTTCGCCGTCGGCACCCTGCTCGGCGCGTGGGCGGCCTACCGGCGCAACAGCCGGGTGGACTCGGTCATCACCCTGGGTTCGACGTTCGTCGGCACCCTGCCGTTCTTCTGGCTCGCACTGCTGCTGATCTACGTCTTCGCGATCGGGCTCAAGTGGTTCCCGGAAGGCGGCGGTTACGGCGGCGGCAGCAATCCGGGCTGGAACTGGCTGTTCATCTCCGACGCCTTCCAGCACAGTGTGCTTCCCGCCATGGCGCTGCTGATCGTCGGCCCGATCGGCTCCATCATGGGAATGCGCAACAACATGGTGCAGACCCTGGGTGAGGACTACGCGCGGCTGGCCCGCGCGAAGGGTCTGAGCCGGCGGCGCATCGCGCTCACGTACGGCGCCCGCATCGCCATCCTGCCCAACGTGACCGGCTTCGCCATGGCCCTCGGCGGCCTTCTCGGGGGCACGCTGCTAGTGGAAACGATCTTCAACTATCCGGGCCTGGGCCGGATGATGCTGGAGGCCGTCTCCAGCCATGACTACCCGCTGATGCAGGCGCTGTTCCTGTACATCACCATCGGCACGCTGCTCGCGAACGTCCTCGCCGACATGCTGTACGGCGTCCTCGACCCGCGGGTCCGCAGGGAGGAGGCCGTATGACCATATTGCTGCCCACCAGTTCGGCCGGGGACACCGAGGGCACCGAGGTCCGCGTGATCGAGGCGGCCCGCATGTCCCGGGTGCCGGGCTGGCTCGTCATCCTGTGGCGCAACGGCAAGTGCCGGATCGGCCTGCTGATGCTGCTCGTGTTCGTACTGGTCGCGGTGACGGCGCCGCTGATCGCGCCGTACTCGCCGCGTGAAGACGCCTTCGCAGGGGCCCTCGGTCCCAGCGCGGACCACTGGCTGGGCACCACAGCCCGTGGCGAGGACGTGTTCTCCCAGCTCGTCCACGGCGCCCGGACCTCACTCGTGGTCGGGCTCGTCGCGGGCACCCTGTCCACCGCCATCGCACTGGCCGTCGGGCTGACCGCCGGCTACCTGCGCGGCATCGTCGACGAGGTGCTGTCGTTCTTCACCAACCTGGTCCTTGTGGTGCCGGTGCTGCCGCTTATGGTGACGCTCGCCGCATACGTTCCGGTGAAGGGCCTCGGCCTGATCGTCGTCGTCATCAGCATCACCGGCTGGGCCCATGGCGCGCGGATCAAGCGGTCCCAGATCATCACGCTGCGCACCCGCGACTACATTACGGCGGCCAAGTTCGCCGGCGACTCGACGGCCCGGATCATCGTCCGCGAGATCATGCCGAACATGACCTCGCTGATCGTGGTCGGCTTCATGGGCGCGTGCCTGGGAGCGATCGGCGGCGAGGCCGGGCTCGCGTTCCTCGGCCTCGGCGATCCGCAGACCGTCAGCTGGGGCACGATGCTGAACCAGGCCAACACGGGTGGGGCGATGCTCACCGGCCAGTGGGCCTGGCTGGTCGCACCGGGCGTGGCCTTCGCCTCCTTGATGACGGCACTGACGCTGGTCAACTTCGGGGTCGACGCGCTGAGCAACCCCCACCTGAGGGAGAACTGAGATGGCATTGCTCGAGGTACGCGACCTGTCCGTCACCTACAGCCCCCGCGACGCCGCCGCCGTCCGCGCTGTCGAGGGCGTCAGTCTCACCATCGACGACGGCGAGTTCGTCGGGCTGCTCGGCGAGTCCGGCTGCGGCAAGTCCACCCTCGGCAGTGCGGTGCTGCGGCTGCTTGAGAAGCCGGCGGCGGTGACCGGTGGATCAGTCGTCTTCGACGGAGTCGACATCACCGCAGCCGGGGAGGACGAGATCCGGCCGCTGCGCTGGGCGAAGATCTCCACTGTGTTCCAGAGCAGCATGAACTCGCTCAACCCGGTCATCACCGTGGAGGCACAGTTCGCGGACACGTTCGCTGCCCACCCCGGCTGCCTGCCGCCGGACGTGGATGCCCGTCAACGGGCCGTGGACCTGCTGGAGATGGTGGAACTGGACGCAGGCGTACTGCGCCGCTACCCGCACGAACTCTCCGGCGGGATGAAGCAGCGGGTGGCGTTGGCTCTGGCACTCGCGCTGTCCCCGCGCTTCGTCCTGCTCGACGAGCCGACCACCGGACTCGACGTGGTCGTGCAGCGCGCCATCCTGGACCGGCTGCGGGCGCTGCAGTCCGAGTTCGGCTTCGCCGTGCTGTTCATCAGCCACGACCTCGGCACGGTGATGGAGATGGCCGACCGGGTCATGGTGATGTACGCCGGGGAGATCGTGGAGGACCAGCCGGCCGAGGCGATGATGAGCCGTCAGCTGCACCCGTACACACAGGGGTTGCTCGGCTCGTACGCCGACCCTCGTGACGCGGAGCTCGGCGTCGACTACGTCCCCGGCCGACCGCCCAACCTGGCGGACCCGCCCGCCGGATGCCGGTTCGCGTCCCGCTGCCAGGTCGCCGTCGACGACTGCTCGACGGTCCACCCCGAGCTGCTGCCGGCAACCTCCGGCGCGGCGCGCTGCCTCCTGGTCGAGCGGGCCGGAGGCACACCGGTCGACGCGGAGCTGTCCGGGCGTTTCGTCGCTGCCCGCCCGGCGACACTCGACGAGAAGCCGGTCCTCGCCGTCCGCGACGTGGCCAAGCACTACCGCGTGCGGCGGCGCGGCGGCCACACGGTCAAGCAGGCTGTGGAAGGGGTCTCCTTCGAACTGCGCCCCGGCCGGGTCACCGCGTTGGTCGGACAGTCCGGCTCCGGCAAGACGACACTTGCGCGGCTGATCACCGGGATCGAGCAGCCGACTGCCGGGACGGTGAGCTTCACGCCCTCCGACGGGTCGGCCTTGGACGTCGGCCGACTGCGAGGCCGTCGGCTGCGCGCCTACCACCGTCACGCCCAACTGGTGTTCCAGGACCCCTTCGGGGCACTCAACCCCACTCGCACCCTGGCCTACGCACTGACCCGGCCGCTACGGAACCATCTGGGCCTGAGCCCCGGAGCGGCCCGGCAGCGGGCCGGGGAACTGCTGGAAACCGTCGGTCTGTCGCCCGCCGCCCAGTACCTGGACAAGCTGCCGCATCAGCTGTCCGGGGGGCAGCGGCAGCGCGTAGTGGTCGCACGTGCCCTGGCGCCCGAGCCGACGCTCCTGGTCGCCGACGAACCGATCTCGATGCTCGACGTGTCCATCCGCGCCGAGATCATCCAGCTTCTCGACGGCTTGGTGCGCGACCTGGGCATCGCCATGCTGTACATCACCCACGACCTGCTCAGCGCACGGCTGCTGGCCGACGAGGTACTCGTACTCAAGGAGGGCCGGGTCGTGGAGGAGGGCCCGACCCTGCAGGTGATCCGGCACGCCGAGCACGCGTACACGAAGTTGCTGCTCGACTCGATACCGAACCCTCGGACGGGATCGACCCGGCGGAACAGTCGGGCAGGTGGTACAGCAGGACTGCCTGCCGCTCCCGTGATCCGCGGATGAGGCTTGATTCCCGATCTCTCGGGAATTGCATCGGCCGGGCGCGAAGCCGCAGGTCGAGCTCACGCAGAAGGGCCGGCAGGCCAGGCTCGGCGATCGCCGATCCACGACCGTGGTCCGGACACCGGCCCGGCGGTGATCACCGGCCACCAAGGTCGCCCGGAACCCCGCGCCTCGGCACCGGCCTCTGACGCGACGGAAGATCGCTTGAGTAGTCATGATGCGCTCGCTCGGGTGCGGCAAGTGAGACAGGAAGCCCCGGACCTCGGCCCGCACAGGCTGCGTCGATTCAACTCCGTCACCTGGTGGTTCTCGCGCGCCCGACAGCTGCTCGGCCGACGGAGCCAGGCGGTCGGCTTCGGCGCGCAGTTGCGGTCGAGTTCGGTGTGGCGGCCTGATGGGGGCTGTGTCGGTACGACAGCCCGCGCGACACTTGCGTCGCCTACGTCCGGGAGGTGCGCCGACTCCTCGGACCCGAGGACGACGACGGTGCCGTCCGGTTGCCTGCGCTGCCGCACCCCGGCGTCGAGACCGGGCTCGGCGTGCTGCGCCCGGCGCTCGCGCGCGCCGCCGGTCAGGTCGCGGACGCCGCGATCAGCTGGATGACCCCGCATGGCTACGTCCAGGACACCCTGCTGCCCGCCATGGCCAAAGGCGCCGCCGAGGCGGGCCGCCCCGTGCCGCGCGTGGTCACCGTCGTGCACGCCGCCGTCGACCGCCCGCACCGCAACCCGTACCGGCTCGCCCACACGGCGGCCCGCGCTCACCTCGCCGGACCCCACTACTCCGACATGCTCCGCCGCGCCGGGCTGCGCGTGCACCACAGTCGCCCGAACCTCGGCGCCCGCACCCTCGTCAACGCCGGCGTCTTCCTCCACGGCACAGCCCAGGAGATCGCCGCCGGACTGGCCGAATACGGCCGTGCGGGCGTGGACGAAGTTGTCGTCAACGTCGCGGGCGTGTATTCCGACCATGGCCGAGAGGACGCCGTACGAGACCTCCGGGACATCCTGACGGCGTGCCGCGAGGCGGAGAGCTGATACACGATCGGGTGCGGCGACACGGGCGGACCGCAGGGGCCGCGCTCCGCCGCACGCAGGGAGGAGAGGCACCCCGGTGCCCGACGACATCGCCCGCTGGCTGACCGAGCGCCCCCGCCCCCTGGACACGCTGACCCCAGGTGCGCCCACCGACGACCTGAAGCCGCTGGGGGAGACGCTGCGCGGCGCCCGGATCGTCGGTCTCGGCGAATCCACCCACGGCACCGCCGAGTTCTTCCGGCTGAAGCACCGGATCGTGGAGTTCTTGGTACGCGAGGAGGGGTTCACCGTCCTCGCCATGGAGGCCGGCCAGTCCGCCGCCCTGGCCGTGGACCTATACGTCCGGCACGGCGTCGGTGGCCCCTGGATGATTGAGTCCGATGTTTGTGCCGGCCGCGACCATGGCGAAAGGCGCCCGTTGGCCTGAGTGTGACTTCTGGCTTGGACGCCCTTCTGGCGGGCACTGTACGTGTTCATCGATGACCATGTGGCCCCTCGTCGCCGGATCGGGCGACCCCCGGAACTGACGGACGCCGAACTCCTGTGCCTCGCAGTCGCACAGGTCCTGCTCGGCTTCCCCCTCCGCCCCGGCACTGGATCCGCTTCGCACATGCACGGCTGGGACATCTGTTCCGCTACCTGTCGCGGACGGTGCCGGTCCGGCGCCGAATCATGCGGGCCGGCCTGTTCGAGGGCCCGAAGTGAGGTCGCGACCTAACCGCGGGAGGTGGCGGCGTCCACCAGCCGGGCCAGTGGCTGGTATCCGGCATCAACAACGCGTAAAGACTGCCGGGTTCCGGCAATGCGGTGGGCGTATGAGGCGCGTCAAGATGGCTGTGGGCGGAAACGGGGGAGAGCCCGGGTGCCGGGTTCCCGAAGCGGATCCCGGCACCCGGACACGCTCCCGATGCAACCGAGTACACGGGGGAGGACGGGGCATGGGGGAACTTCTCGGTGCGGCCGTGGGTTTTCCGGGCGTCGTCTTCAGTTCCGCCCTGCTGGTCGTCGTCGCCTTCTGGTTGCTGGTGCTGTTCGGCGGTTTCGATGCTGACGGTTTCGACGGGGACGTCGACCTGGGCGCTCTGGGGCTCGGCGGCGTGCCCGTCACGGTCGCCGCGTCGCTGATGATCGTGGTCGGCTGGCTCACCGGCGTGACCGGGTCGGTGCTCGTCGCGCGGGCCGGACTGGGCGGCTTCGCCCAAATCGCCGCCGCTGCTGTGGTGTTGCTGCTGTCCCTCGCCGTCGCATGGTGCGCGGCCCGGGCCCTCGTGCGGCCGCTGGCCAAGCTGTTCCCCGACGAACCCGGCCCGTCCCGGCAGGACTTCGTCGGGTCCCTCTGCACCATCCGCACGGGGCGGGTGGACGCGGAGTTCGGCCAGGCCGAGGTAGCCGCACGGGACGGGTCCACCGCGATCGTCCAGGTTCGGCAGTACGGGTCCGACGCGCTGTCGGCCGACAGTACGGGTCTGCTGTACGCCTACGACGACGCCGGCGAGTTCTTCTGGGTGGCGGCCCATGACGCGGAGCTCGGTTCCGCGCCGCTGGATTGAGCCCCGCGTATCCGCAGGCCCTGAGCACGCACACCCGCTCCCATACGTCGCTTCACGGCTGCTCGCCGTCTCACCTTCTCACCGCTCCAAAGGACTTCACATGGATGCCATCACCCTGGGCATCGGCGTGTCCGTCGCCGTTGTCCTGCTTGTAGTCGTCGCCGTCCTGCTCGTGGTCACACGGCTCTTCCGCAAGGTCGAGCAGGGCAAGGCGCTGATCGTCTCCAAGATGCGCAAGGTCGATGTGACCTTCACCGGGCAGGTCGTCCTGCCCGTATTGCACAAGGCCGAGATCATGGACATCTCGGTGAAGACCATCGACATCGTCCGCACCGGCCGGGACGGGCTGATCTGCCGGGACAACATCCGCGCAGACATCCGCATCTCGTTCTTCGTACGGGTCAACAAGACCGTGGAGGACGTGATCCGGGTGGCCCAGGCCATCGGCACGGCCCGGGCGAGCGACCAGAACACGCTGCAGGAGCTGTTCAACGCCAAGTTCTCCGAGGCGCTCAAGACGGTCGGCAAGCAGATGGACTTCGCCGACCTCTACACCAAGCGCGACGAACTCCGGGACCGCATCATCCAGTTGATCGGCACCGACCTCAACGGCTACAGCCTGGAGGACGCGGCGATCGACTACCTGGAGCAGACGCCGCTGAGCCAGCTCGACCCGTCGAACATCCTGGACGCTCAGGGCATCCGGAAGATCACCGAGCTGACGGCCGTGGAGCACGTGCGCACCAACGAGTTCACGCGCCACGAGGAGAAGGAGATCACCCGGCAGAACGTCGACGCCCGCGAGGCGATTCTGGAGCTGGAGCGCCGGCAGGCGGACGCCGAGATCAAGCAGAAGCGCGAGGTCGACACCGTACGGGCGCGTGAGGAGGCTGAGACCGCGCGAGTGGTGGAGGAGGAGCGGCTGCGGGCGCAGGGAGCGTTCCTCGCGACCGAGGAGAAGCTCGGCGTGCAGCGCGAGAACCAGGCTCGCGAGGTTGCTGTCGCGCAGAAGAACCGCGAGCGCGTCATCGCCGTCGAGAGCGAGCGCATCGAGAAGGACCGCCTCCTCGAAGTCATCGCCCGCGACCGGGAGACCGAACTGACGCGGATCGCCGCCCAGAAGGAGGTCGAGGCGGAGAAGCGGGAGATCGCCGACGTCATCCGGGAGCGTGTGGCCGTGGACCGTACGGTCGCGGAGCAGGAGGAGTCGATTCTGAAGCTGCGGGCCGTGGAGGAGGCGGAGCGGCAGCGGCAGTCCGTGATCATCGCCGCCGAGGCGCAGGCGCAGGAGGGTCTGGTCAAGAGCATCAAGGCGGCGGAGGCCGCCGAGCAGGCCGCAACGCACCGTGCCGCGGAGGAACTCACCCTGGCCGAGGCCCGGTTGAAGGCGTCCGACCTGGACGCGCGGGCCAAGCTGCGGATGGCCGAAGGCGTCCAGGCAGAGTGCGCAGCCGAGGGCCTCGCGGCCGTGCAGGTCCGCGAGAAGGAGGCCGACGCGATCGAGAAGGCGGGCCGCGCCGAGGCGCAGGCCACCGAGGCGCGGATGCGCGCGGAGGCCGAGGGCGTCGAGGCCAAGCTGAAGGCGGAGGCCGCGGGCCTGACGGAGAAGGCGGCTGCGATGGCCGCGCTCGATGAGGCGTCCCGTACGCACGAGGAGTACCGGCTGCGTCTGGAAGCCGAGAAGGACATCCGGCTCGCCGGCATCGACGTGCAGCGGCAGGTCGCCGAGGCGCAGGCCACGGTGCTGGCCACCGGCCTGGAGAACGCCGACATCAGCATCGTCGGGGGCGAGTCCGTCTTCTTCGACCGGCTCGTGTCGTCGATCGCGCTCGGCAAGGGCGTCGACGCCTTCGTCCAGAACTCCGACACCGCCCAGACCCTCGCGGGACCGTGGCTGGACGGCACCGCGAGCTTCACCGACGACCTGGCCAAGATGCTCGGCTCGGTCTCCACGGCGGACGTGCAGAACCTCACGGTGTCCGCGCTGCTGATGAAGCTCATGAAGGGCGGTCAGTCCGGGCCCCTGCGTGAACTCCTGGACAAGGCAGGCCAGTTGGGTATCGCCGACATGCCGATCGTCGAGCTGAACGGCGCCCGCAAGAGCTCGCCCGCGGGCTGACCCGGACCGGCCGGGGTCGCTGCACGGGGGGCAGCGACCCCGGCCCCGTACGCCCTCCTGATCCCCCCGCAGATGTACGCGCCACTCGGCACCACACGGAAGGACGCCGGACACCATGGAGACCAGGAGCGGAACCACGGCCGGAACCGAGGCCGGGCCTGGACCCGAGGCCGGGCCCGAGGCCGGGACCGAGGCCGGGACCGGGCCTGGAGCCGAGGCCCGCATGGACGCGGGAACGTACGAACTGCTGCGCGCCCGGCTGGCCAGGGAAGCACGGCAGTTGGCCGACCGAGCCACCGCCCTCAACGAGCGCCGCGCCGCGGCCTTCGGCTCGAACGGCCTGACCCTCGCCGACACGAGGAGTCTGCGCACCGACCACCCGTGCACCCTGCGCGACGTCGTCGCCATCGGCGACGTCCTGCTCCTCGGCAGCGACCGCGCTCCCGGAGCGGAGTCGACGTCGAAGACCTCGGTCGCCGACGTCTTCGCCCTCCTCGACCGGGACCTGAACCGGCAGCCCGACGACGCCGTCCCCGGGCTCCTTGACGACCCCGTCTTCGCCCGCGAGTTCGACGCCCTGTTCCGCTACTACCGCCAGGCCCGACTGCTGCGGCTCCGGCACGTCGACGGCAAGCTGCTCGCCGTCTTCCAGACCGGCGAACGGGCCGAGGACATCCGGGTGCTGCGCTGGGCCCTCGCCGCCGACGGGCGCGCCGAGTTCCTGGACGCACGCGGCGACCGGGACCACGCCGCACCTCCGGCCCACGACTTCACGTGGACGGCCGCGACCCGCGACGACCATGTGCAGGGCCGGCACCCGCACGTATCCGTCGGCGGCGAGGTGTTCGTCTCGACGGTCGGCGGACAGCTCACCGTCAGGGTGGAGGACGACACCGAGACCGGCCGAGGTATCCACGCGGAGCCGGTGCAGGAGCCCCTGCAGTCCCTCGCGGACGCCGACGTGGAGCACGCGCGCGTGGGCCCGCTGATCCTGCTCCGCGTCCGCCCCTACAAGGAGACTGCCTGGCGGCACTTGGTTTTCCACACCCTGACCCAGGCCGTGGTCAGCCTGGACGGGATAGGGCAGGCGTGCCGACGGCTGCCAGAGGATCAGGGCATCGTCTTCCCCGGCGGCTACTGCCTTGCGAGCGGCGCGTACAAGACCTTCGACGGTACGGACACCGACGGCCTGGAGTTCGAGCGCACGGTGCGCTCGCCCAACGGCGAGGACGTCCTCTACGCCTTCCGCGCTCGCGAGGACGGCCGCAGCCTGCTCCTGCCGTACAACCTGATCCGCAAGGAGATCGCCAACCCGCTGCCCTGCCAGGGGTACGCGCTCCTCGACGACGGCACGCTGAGCGTGCTGCGGACCGGGGCCGTGGAGCCCGCGCGGGTGCACCCCGTGCAGATCTGGCGATCCCCGTTCGTCGCCGACACCCACGCCCATACCGCGGCCCGGCCGGCCGACGACGGCCCGCTGGCCCGCATCGGCAACGCCGACCTGGTGCGCGGCATCTCCGACTGCCTGTCCGTCGCCCGCGCCGTCACCGGGACCACGCCCACCACGGGCGTCTACGAAGCGCTGCTCGCGTCCTGCGTCCGCACGGCCGACTCCCACCACTGGCTGGGCGAGGACGAAGTCGGCGACCTGCGCACCCCGTTGGAAGCCGTGCGCGCCACCGCCGAGCAGGTCCTCGCCGAGTTCGCGACCGTCCAGGCCCTCACCCGGCAAGCCGCCGACGCACTGGAGGAGTCGGCCGCACGCATCACCGCCCTCGTACGGCGCATCCGCGGCGAGTCCCCGGGCGGGGCCGCCGAATGGGTCGACCGGCTCACCGAACTCCGCCTCGCCCAAGGGCAGTTGCTGACACTGAAGGACCTGCGGTACGCGGACACCGACCGCATCGACGCACTCGCCGCCGACCTCGCGGACGACCTCGCGTCGGCCGGGCGGCGCGCCGTCGCCTTCCTGCAGCGCCCCGACGCGTTCGCCGCCCACCACGCCGACGTGGCACAGCTGGCCGCCGACACGGAGGCGATCACCACCGTCGCCGAGGCCGAAGCCCTCTCCGACCGGCTGCGGCAGCTCACCGAGCGGCTGCAGACCGTCACCGAGGTCGTCGCGGGGCTCGACGTCGGCGATGCGACCGTCCGTACCGCCGTCCTGGAGCGGATCTCCGAGGTCCTCGCGGACGTGAACCGGGCCCGTGCCGGACTGGACGCGCGACGGCGTGAACTCACGGTGCACGAGGACCGGGCCGAATTCGCGGTGGAACTCGCCCTGCTCGGCCAGGCCGTCACGGGCGCGCTCGCCGCCGCGACCACGCCGGAGAGCTGCGACGAACAGCTGGCCCGTCTGCTGCTTCAACTGGAGAACCTGGAGGCCAGGTTCGCGGACTCGGACGCGTTCCTCGGCGAGATCGACACCCGACGCACCGAGGTGTACGAGGCTCTCGCCGCCCGCAAGCAGACCCTCGCCGACACTCGCGCCCGGCACGCCGAACGCCTCGCGACCTCCGCGGGCCGCGTCCTGGACACCGTCACCCGACGCCTCGCCGGCCTCGCCTCCGCCGACGAGATCAACACCTACTTCGCCTCCGACCCGATGGTCGGCAAGGTCCGCCGCACCGTCGACGAACTCCGTGAACTCGGCGAGCAGGCACGGGCTGAGGAGCTGGAGGCCCGCATCGGGGCGGCCCGCCAGGAGGCCGCCCGGTCCCTGCGCGACCGCACCGAGCTGTACGCCGACGGCGGTGACACGCTCCGGCTCGGCCGCCACCGGTTCGCCGTGAACACCCAGCCCCTCGACCTCACCGTCGTCCCGCACGGCGACGGCATGGCCTTCGCCCTGACGGGCACCGACTACCGCGCATCCATCACCGACCCGGCCTTCGCCGAGCTGCGCCCCTACTGGAACCAGACCCTGCCCTCCGAGAACCCGCAGGTCTACCGCGGAGAACACCTCGCCGCCCGCCTCCTGGACGAACATGGCGCCGAGGCACTGCTCGCCGTGGACGACCTGCCCGCCTTCGTGCGGGCGGCTGCCGAGACCGCGTACGACGAGGGGTACGAACGCGGTGTCCACGACCACGACGCGACGCTCGTCCTGCGCGCGCTGCTGCGCCTGCACGGTGACGCCGGACTGCTGCGGTACACCCCGCGCGCCCGAGCCGCGGCCCAGTTCCACTGGGCGCACGACACCACTCAGGAGCAGCGTGCGCTCTGGACCCGCCGTGCCGTGTCACTCGCGCGCGCCCGCGACACCTTCGGGCTCTCTCCCGCCATCGACGACTTCCGCGCCGAACTCACCGCCAGGATCGGAGACGAGGACGCCGCCGCGTACCTCTTCGACGAGCTCACCACCGGACCCGAAGGCTTCGTCACCTCGACGGCGGCCCGCACGCTCCTCGACAAGTTCCGTCACGCCACGGACAGTTCGGCGTATGAGGACGACCTGGACGCCGTCACCGACCGGCACGCCCGACGCCAGCTCGCCGAAGCCTGGCTGAGCTCCTACCTGACGGCCTCGGGGGAGAGCGGAGACCTGGACGAGGCGGTCGCCGTCGAACTCTGCCGCGACCTGCCGCGCTACGACAGCGCCGCACGGCTGACCGCGACAGTCGACGGGCTCCTCGGAGCCCACCCGCGCATCGAGGGCCGCGCCCTCACCGCACGCATCGACGAACTCCTCGACCGCACCCGACGGTTCCGCACCGCCACCGTCCCCGGCTTCCGCGCCTACCAGTCCCTCCGGACGGACCTCGCGGCCGCCGAACGGGCCCGGCTGCGCCTCGACGACTACCGCCCCAAGGTCATGACCACCTTCGTCCGCAACCGGCTCATCGACGAGGTCTACCTGCCCCTGATCGGCGACAGTCTCAGCAAGCAACTGGGGTCCACCGGCGGCCTGTTGCTCCTGGTCTCCCCGCCCGGCTACGGCAAGACGACCCTCATGGAGTACGTCGCCGACCGGCTCGGCATGATCCTGGTGAAGGTCAACGGCCCCTCCCTCGGGCACGACGTCACCTCGCTCGACCCGGCCGAGGCGCCGAACGCCACCGCCCGCCTGGAGATCGACAAGGTCAACTTCGCCCTGGAGGCGGGCAGCAACGTCCTGCTGTACCTCGACGACATCCAGCACACCTCGCCGGAACTCCTGCAGAAGTTCATCGCGCTCTGCGACGCCCAACGCCGCATGGAAGGCGTCTGGAACGGCGCCTCACGCACGTACGATCTGCGCGGCAAACGCTTCGCCGTCTGCATGGCAGGCAACCCCTACACCGAGTCCGGCGCCCGCTTCCGCATCCCCGACATGCTCGCCAACCGCGCCGACGTGTGGAACCTCGGCGAGGTCCTGACGGGCAGGGAGGACGCTTTCGCTTGCAGCTTCGTCGAGAACGCCCTGACCGCCAACCCCGTCCTCGCCCCGCTCGCCGGACGCGACCGCGCCGACCTGGACCTGCTGCTCCGCCTCGCCGATGGCGACCCCACGGCGCGCCGCGACCAGTTGGCCCACCCGTACGCGCACGCCGAGCTTGACCGCATCGTCGCCGTACTGCGTCACCTGCTCACCGCACGGGCGACGGTCCTCGCGGTCAACGCCGCCTACATCGCCTCGGCGGCACAGTCCGACGAGTCCCGGACCGAACCGCCCTTCCGGCTCCAGGGCTCGTACCGCGACATGAACAAGATCGCGGCACGTATCGACCCGGTGATGAACGACGCCGAGCTCGCCGCCCTCATCGACGACCACTACGCGGGCGAAGCCCAGACCCTGACCACCGGCGCAGAGGGCAACCTGCTCAAGCTCGCCGAGCTCCGCTCCACGCTCAGCCCGCAGGGAGCGGCACGCTGGGCCGAGATCAAGGCGGCCCATGTCCGCGCGGCCCGTCTCGGCGGCCGTGGCGACGATCCGGTCACCCACGCGGTGGCCGCCCTCGACCTGGTGGCCGACCGGCTCGCCGCCGTAGAGTCGGCCATCAGCCGCGCCACCGATCCGCGCAACGTCCTGGCCAACCCGTCGGGGCGGCACGCCAAGGGGGCGTGTTGACTGGCGCGGCGGCACACAGGCGGTGCACGGACGGCAAGCGCGGGGGCCTCAGGTGACGAAGCAGAACACTCAGGAGCAGCCCCTCGACGGGTACTCCGGGCTCGTGTCCGAAGTCGCCCGCACCGGGCGTCGGCTGACTCGCGACGAAGTGGACTCCCGCCGCGCGGTGGGAGAGGCCGCCGCCGCGGCAGGGCAGAGCCTGCGCTCCGCCATCCGCGACCACGTCGTGGGGATGCGCGCCGCATGGCCGCGTACGGAGGCGTGGGACTCGGCGGACCGGGCGCTGGCGGCGGTGGAACAGGTCATCGACGCGCTGGCCGAGGGCTACGAACGGGCCCAGCGCCTTGCCGTGCGTGAGGAGGAGTCCTTCCGCCGTGAGTTCATCGACGACCTGCTCCATGGCCGCAGCTCGCTCGGCCGGCTCGCCGAGCGGGCCGAGCGATTCGGCCTCCGCCTGGCCCGCGGACACGCGGTCGCCGTCGCCCAGGGCAGCCGGGCGTACAGCGAGGCCGACCCGGTGGCCCGTCGGGTGGACGAGGCCATGCACGGACGGTTCGGAGAACGCAGCATCCTGCTGACGACCAAGGAAGGCCGCCTCATCTGCATCGCGCCGGGCGACGACAAGGACGTGCTGGTTCACTTCGCCAAGCAGGCACACGCCGCAACCGACGGCGGGCAGGTGGCCATCGGCCGCCAGCACGCGGGCGCGGGAGGCGTCGTGCAGTCCTATGAGGAGGCGCTGAGCACCCTCGATCTGGCCGCCCGCATGGGCCTCGACGCACCGGTCCTGCACTCCGCGGACCAGCTGGTCTACCCCGTGCTCACCCGTGACCGCCAGGCCATGGCCGACCTGGTGACCAGCACCCTGGGACCGCTGCGCGAAGCGCGCGGCGGAGCGGGGCCGCTCCTGGACACGTTGACGGCGTACTTCGACGCCGGCTGCGTGGCGGCCCAGGCGGCGCGCAGCCTCTCGCTGAGCGTGCGCGCGCTGACCTACCGCCTGGAGCGCATCCACCACCTCACCGGAACCAACCCCACCGACCCACTGCACCGCTACACCCTGCAGACCGCGGTCATCGGCGCCCGCCTCCTGGACTGGCCGAGGAGCGAATTGTGAGGGGGACGTGTGACGGCCATCGTGCCGAGATCGGCGGTGCTGAGCGTGTGTGCGCCGGGTCAGGAAGAGTGCCGGCGTGACGTGCTGTCGATGACCGTAGGGTCTGCCCCCGTGCTGCTCATCCTGCGGGACGTGTTCCACACGCTGTGGCATCCGACCCGGCACGGTGGGCCCAGCAGGATGGTGATGATGTCCCTGTGGCGGCTGTCTCTTGTGCCTTGACGGCTTCCACTGGCGCGGCCGACCCAGCGCGCGGCGGACAGCCCCTGTTGCGCTCGGGTTGCAGCTCGGTGTTCCGCTGGATCGGCTGATCACCGTGGGGGTGCTGACCTGCGACTTCTTTCACCTGTTTCTGTTCCACATGTTTCGCGATGACGCATCACTTGGAGTGCGTGGCGATTCTGGAGCCGACCAAAAGAGCTGTCTGACCTCTGATTCTGCGGAGGTCACGCAGGATGAAGGGTTCGTAGGCTCGATCATCCGAGGGGGCGGCGACGCTCCGTGGAGACCTCGTTCTCGACTCGTAGCGCGTCTCCGGGACCGGGGCTGATGCCCAGGGCCGCACGGCGGTGAGGGACACGAGACCCCTCTTCTTCGATGTCAGGAACCGGAGCCAGGGCTTTCCGTGTCCAGTTCCAGGTCCACGCTGTACAGCGGTCGGTCCTCGATCCCCAGGGCGCGCATCAGTTCGTGGGTCGGAATCCGGTACTTGCGCCCGACCCGGAGGACGGGGCAAGGGAACTCGTCCCTGCGGATCAGTCGGTACGCCGTCGTCGAGCCGATTCCGAGCGCTCGGGCCGCCGTCCGCAGGTCCACTGCGACGGGCAGGTCGAACATCTCGGTGAAACTGAGTCGGCCGTCCGCTGAGTCCTTCATGCTCGCCTCCCCGCAGGGCGGGGCGGCCGGGTGCCCGCGCGTCTCCCGGACCGTCGCCTCTTCCGGGGTTGTGGTGTGTCGAACGGCCCTTCGTGCCGTCGTCGGTGCCGGACGGTCGACCCGCACGTCCAGGCCCTCACGGCGTCCGCTTTCCCGTCGGACGCGGCGAGCGCGTGCTCCTGGGCGATGCGCTCGACCTGCGTGGAGGGGAGCTCCCGCAGGCGCTCGCGGGCGTAGCGCCACGCCCTGGTGCGCGCCGCCTGGAGGCGGTGGAGAAGGCCCCAGGGAAAGCCGCAGCGCTGCGCTGGGATGCGTGTCTCACTGTCCCGTCAGCCTCCGGGGGAGTCCCGGATTGTCCGCGCGCCGACCGCGACAGCGACGCCTGTGACCGTCCTTCCGAACCGGAATCGGGGACGCGACCGGAGATCGCAGATATCATTACGGGTCGGAATGACCGCTCAACTCCCTTGCCTGCACAGGGATTTGATGGAGTGACAGAGAGGTTGCCGCGTGTATCTGAGCGTCCCTTTCGAGGACGGTGAGATCTTCGTCGTCGAGTTGAGCGAAGAGCAGGGGTCAGGGGTGATCCGGGCGAGTCGCGGCGACGAGCTCTTCGAGGCGTCCGCCGATACGTTCGAGTCGGGCATGGCAAGGGTGCGGCGGGTGGCCGCGACCATGTTGGAGCGGCTGGCGGATATGCCACGCAGCCCTGATCATGTCCGCGCGGAGTTCGGGCTGCGCGTCACAGCGGAGGCCGGCCTCGTCGTGGCGAAGGGGTCGGGAGACGCGCACATCAAGCTGGAGTTGGAGTGGAGCCGCCCCGAGGGCGGCAGGTGACATCGGCGGGCGAGGCCGACTCGGCCTGGCAACGCGGAACGGCCCGGGTGCTGCTCGACGGCAGGCCGGTAGGGGTCGCCTTCCTGATCCCCGACCGGCTGCTGCTCACGTGTGCCCATGTCGTCGCCTCAACCGCGGGCCTCCCGGAGGACGAACCGCTGCCGGACCTCCTGCCGGTCACCCTCGACTTCCCCCTGCTGCCCGGGCGTCCCGAGGTCGCAGCCCGCGTGCACTTCAGCGTGCCCGTGGCCGGTGACAGCAGCGGGGACGTCGCGGTCCTGCAGCTGAGCGGCGAGCCCCCACCGGGTGCCGAACCCCTGCGGATCGTGGAGGCGGAGGACCTGGCAGGGCACCGCTGGCGGGCGTTCGGTTTCCCGAAGTATCAGGGCAGAGGCGGCAGCAAGGACGCCGGCATCTGGACCCGCGGCGTCGTCGAGGGCCGCGAGGGCACCGGCTGGTGGCAGCTGACCTGCGACGAGGACGTCCCGTTTCCGCTGGCGGGAGGCTTCAGCGGGGCGCCGGTGTGGGACGAGACGTACGGCGGCGTCATCGGCGTCGTCGTCGCAGTCGAGGGGGACCAGCGGCGCAGGACCGGCTACGCACTCACCGTGGACTCCCTCACCCGGGAGTGGCCCCACCTGCGCAGACGGCTGCTGGCGGACAGCCCGTACCGCGAACTGCTGCCGTTCACGGAACACGACCTCTCCGTCTTCCACGGCCGTACGAACGAGACGCAGCAGCTGATCGAGCTGTTCGAGCAGCAACAAGTACCCGTCCTGACCGTCCTCGGGCCGTCCGGCGCCGGCAAGTCGTCTCTGGTCGGCGCCGGCCTCATCGGAAACCTCGACAGCGATCGATACCTGATCGCCCGCTTGCCCATCGGCCTGCGCCTCACCGCCGAGGAGTTGCTGGCCTGGGCCCTCGCCTCGGCGGGAGACGCGGACACCATGCAGACGGGCTGGCACGACCGCTGGTCGGAGCTTGCCCGGCAACTCACCGACGAGCAGGGCATCCGTACCGCCGTGGAGCGGACCCTGGCCCGCCAGGGCGGACAGTCGCGGCTGGTGCTGGTGGCCGACCAGTTCGAAACACTGCTCGCGGACGCGCCCGACACCGCCCTCCGGTTGGACGCCATGCTCGGGGTGCTGACCGCCCGCCGTACGGACGGCAGTCGTCCCGCTCAGGCCGTGGTCGTGGCCAGGATCGACTTCCTCCAGCAGATCGAGCAGCTTCCGCACCTTCGTACGGCATGGGACACGAGCCCCGTGGTGGTGCAACCCATGACGCGTGCGCAGCTGCGCGAGGTGATCACCGGTCCACTGGAGGGGCGTGCCGGGGTCCGGTTCGCCGATGGCCTGGTCGAACAGCTGCTGCGGGACACGCCACCGGGTCCGGCCGCGCTCCCCATGCTGGAGTACGCCCTGAGCCGACTCTGGGAGCGACAGGAACGCGGGTGGCTGACCAGCACCGCGTACCAGGAGATCGGTGGCGTGGAGGGCGCGCTGGCGGGAGAGGCGGAGCGGCGGCTGTGGGCCTGGGCCGACGCGACCGAGCAGCGGAGGCTGGAGCGGATCTTCATCCAGCTCGTGCGCCCCGGCGAACAGCTGGACGCCGGGGAGCCCGGCCCGGACACGCGGCGCGTCGCCGCTCGCGCCCAATTCGACGCGGACGACTGGGCGTTGATCCACCGACTGGCTGGCACGCGCCTGGTCGTGGTGACGCGCCGTCCGACGGAGCGGGACACCGCCGAACTCGCGCACCAGGCAATCGTGGAGAAATGGCCGCGTCTGCAACGCTGGGTCGAGGAGAACCGGGAATTCCGCGGCTGGCAGGAGGGGCTGCGCCGTTCCCTGCGCACCTGGCAGGAACAGGGAAGGCCGCGCAAACCGGCCCTCGGCCGGGAGCAGATCACGGAGGCGCGGCGGTGGATCCGCACCCGCGGCACCGAAATACCCGCTGACGAAGCCGAGTTCGTGTCCGCCAGTGCGCAGGTCCGGCGTCGGCGGCAGCTGGCTCTCGTCGGCCTCGGCCTGCTCACCGCGATCGTCCTCATCGCGGCCGCCCTCGTCGCTCTCGACGCCCGCAGCCGCGGGAGCGAGCAGCAGGCCCTGGCCGCCACGCGAAGCCTGACGGATCAGAGTCGGCAGCAGGCCATCACCGATCCCGCCCTGGCGGCCCGCCTCGCCCTGGCCGCACACGCCATCACGCCGACCCCGCAAGCCCGGGCCCGCCTCGTGGCCGCCGCTTCCTCACCTCAGCGGGGCGTCCTCACGGGACACGGCGCAGAGGTGCGGTCGGTCTCCTTCAGCCCGGACGGCGAGACCCCCGCGACCAGTGGAAGGGACGGCACCGCCCGCCTGTGGGACATGGCCGGGAGCCGTCGCGCGACCGCGCTCGACGGCCACGGCGATCAGGTGCAGTCGGCGGCGTTCAGCCCCGACGGCAGAACTCTCGTCACCAGCCACGACGGTGGGAAGGTACGGCTGTGGGACGCCCGAAAGCGAAAGCCGACCGCCGTCCTGGAAGGCGCTGGGGGGCCGGTGGCCGTGAGCCCGGACGGAACCACGATCGTCACCGGCGGCCCGCAGGGCACGGCCGTGCTCTGGGACGCCCGCACCCACCGGAAGACCGGCGAACTCCGGCTCCACCGCGACGAGAAGAACGTTGCACTCCACGATGTCGCCCTCAGCCCGGATGGCACGACCCTCGCCGTCACGGTCTACGGCGCCGGTGTCGACAAGAGCGACCAATCCGAGGTGCAACTCTGGGACGTACGGAAGAAGCGCCGTACGGCCACGCTGAAGGGGCACACCGGCCAGGTCAATTCGCTGGCCTTCAGCCCGGACGGGGCCACGCTGGCCACGGGGGCAAGCGACGCCACGACCCGTCTGTGGGACATGCGGACGAAGCGCTCGGCGGACCCGCTCACCGGACAGCGTGGCACCGTGTTCGCCCTGGCGTTCAGTCCGGACGGCCGGACCCTGGCGACTGCGGGCGACGCCCGGACCGTGTGGCTGTGGGACGCACAGGCGCGGGTGGCCCTGACCGTGCTCAACGGCCACACCGAACTCGTGAGCGCACTCGCGTTCAGCCCACGGGGAACGACCCTGGCCAGCGGAGCCAAGGACGGCACGGTCCGGCTGTGGGACATGCGGGCAGGCCGGCCGCGCGGCGTGATCGAGCGGCCCGCGGGGTCGGAACCCCGTGCCAAGGCGACGGTACCGCCGGTCGACTACCGGCCGGACGGGAAGGTCCTGGCGGTCGGTGACAACTACGGTGGCGTGCGGCTGTACGACGTCCGCACCCGGGCCCTGCTGGTCCGCCTGACCGGACTCGACGGCATGGTGAGCTCGGTGCGGTTCAGCCCGGACGGCCGGACCATCGCCGCGAGCAGCAACGAGAGTCCGAAGGTCCTGCTGTGGGACGCGCGGAGCCACCGTCGCCTCGCCACCCTCGACCGCCACACCAGACCGGTGTACGCCGTCCGCTTCAGCCCCGACGGCAAGACCCTCGCCACCAGCAGTTACATCGACGACACCACCCGGTTGTGGAACGTACGGACCCACGAGCACCTGGCCTCCCTCGACGGCGGGTCGAGCTGGGCGGACTTCAGCCCGGACGGCCGGACGCTCGTGACCGGCAGCTTCCAGTCCTCGGACGTACGGCTGTGGGACGCGCGAACCCACCGCCGTCTCGGCACCATCGACGCGGTCAGCAAGACGGTCAGCTCCGTGGCCTTCAGCCCGGACGGGAGCACGCTGGCCACGGCCGGCTGGGACGGCGAGTTGAGGCTGTGGGACGTGCAACGCCGCCGCCTTACCGCCGAAATCGCGGGCCACACCGACTTCGCGCAGTCGGTGACCTTCTCACCGGATGGCAAGACCCTTGCCAGCAGCGGCCGGGACGCCACGGCGCGACTGTGGGACGTGCGCAGCCACCGCCGCATCGCCACCCTCACCGGTCACACCGGTCCCGTCTGGTCGGCTGTCGTCAGCCCGGACGGCAAGACCTTGGCAACGACCAGCGACGACCGCACCGTCCGGCTGTGGGACATGGAGACTCACCAGCAGCTGGCCATGCTCACCGGCCACACCACCGTCGTGCACGCGGCAGTCTTCTCGCCAGACGGCAACTCCCTTGCCACCAACGGCAGCGACCAGACCGTCAGACTGTGGGACACCAGCGCCTTCAACGATCTCCCCACGCTGGTCGACCGGGTGTGCGCGATCGCGGGCCGCTCGCTGACGGAACAGGAATGGCGACGCTACGTTTCCGAGGGGGTCGCGTACCGCCGGATCTGTTCCTGAGCCGTTCGTCTCGTACGTCAGTGGTCGGCGGCGTACGAGACGAAGGCGGCCCATTGCTGGGCGTCGAAGGCGAGTTGGGGGCCCTGTATGTGCTTCGAGTCGCGTACGTGAATGGTTCTGGGGGCGAAGGCGACCTCCACACACTCGGGGCCGTCATTCGTGCTGTAGCTGCTCTTGAACCACTCCAGCGCGGAACCGTTCCCCGTAGAGGGGTTGGTGATCATGTCTCTCCCAGCACTCTCTCGATAAAGGCCAGCGACTCACGGGGTGCGAGGGCCTGGGCCCGGATGATGCCATAGCGGATCTCGTGGATCTGGACCTCCTTGGGGTGCGAGATCAGCCGACTGGTGAGCTGAACCTCGTTGTGCCCCACGGTGTCCCCTTTCTTGAGCCGGAGCAGTTGGAGTGACCCCGCAAGGCCGGCATGGTCCTCGCGATCCATCGGCATCACCTGGATCTCCACGTTCCGCCGCCGACCGATCTCCAATAACCGTTCGAGCTGTTCCCGCATCACCATTCTGCCCCCTAGCGGTCGGCGCAGCGTCGCCTCCTCCTGGACGAAGCTGAAGACCGGGGCGGGCTGTCGGTCGAAGATCTCCTGGCGTGCCAAGCGTGCGGCGACGAGACGCTCAACCTCGTCCTCGGCGAAGGGAGGACGCCGCATCCCGTACAACGCCCGCGCGTACTCCGGCGTCTGAAGCAGGCCGTGAACGACAGAGTTGGCGTAGGCACACAGCTCAACCGCCTCCCCCTCCAACTTCGCCAGATCCCGCACCTTCTTCGGATACCGAGCCTGCTCCACATCCCTCGTCAGCCCGACCAGCAGCCCACCGGCATCCAACACCCGATCCGCCGCCTCCAGGAACGTCGCACTCGGCGCGCGCCGCCCCCGCTCGACTGAGGACACCTGCTCCTCGCTGTACCCGATGGCCGTCCCCAACTCGGCCTGTGTGTAGCCCTTTCGCTCCCGGCAGGTCTTGATGACCCTGCCCACCATGCGCAGTACCGCCGCCGACTCCTCGTCGTCGGCGCCGCACGGCTCCATCCCGTCGCCGCCCCGCGAACCCTGCCCCGTCACGCTCACGCCCGGACACCTCCCTGCGCCTGTCGCCCGTACCCAACTCCCCTTTGACGTACGGCGTAACGCCACGCCGCCCGGACAGCCCCGGACAGCGCCCGGACAGTGACGCCACGTACCGTTGTCGTCACTGGTCAGCGTAGAGTCGGCCGACCACGCTGAGTGACATGAACGCCGATATTGACCACGCGGACGCGAGCCACCCCGAGTCCGCCCAACTCGCCACCCCTGCACATCAGTTCGTCATCCTGCTCTCCGCCACCCCGAGGGGCGCGCGTCTCGCCCGGCGTCTCGCGGCCGGGCAACTCCACAGCTGGGGTTGGCCCTACGAGACAGAGGCCAATCACACGGCGACACTCCTCGTGGCCGAACTCGCCGCGAACGCCGCCGTGCACGGACGGGTGCGGGGCCGTGACTTCCGTCTGCGCCTCACCGCCTCCCCGGGGGATCCCGTCCTCCGTATCGAGGTCACGGACGCCCGCCCCGACCGCCGCCCGCCTGCTCCCGGCACGCTCCCGCCGCCGTTCCCCGACCTGGAATCCGGCCGAGGTCTGCTGCTGGTCGAGGCCCTGTCCACCGGCTGGGGAACGAGCGGAGACACCTACACCAAGACCGTGTGGTGCGAAGTCGCCCTGGCCTGACTGTCAGTGGTCTCTGCGAGGCTGCTCTGCATGACGCGGACCGTATTCGTGAACCTCGCCTATGTGTGGGGCCAGTTGACCCTCTTCGAGGGGCTTTGGATCGTCCTGCTCTGGCAGACCCGCTCCCGTGTGCTGGGCAAGGCGGTCTATTGGATACCCGGAGCGCGGCGGATCCGACGTGGTGCGTGTGAGAGGCGGGTCGGCGTGCTGCTCGATGAACTGAAGAGCCGGGGCGTACCGGAGGAGGAAACGCCGGACAAGGACCAACTCGTGGACCGGTGGCACCGTATCGTCCTCGGCCGGTGCGTCTCCCAGCCTCTCCTGGCGGCGCCGTTCCTCCTCGTGATGCTCTCCTTCTCGTGGTCCATGGTGCTCGCCGGGAGTGACGTCATGCCCTTGTGGATGGTCGCCGGCATCGGCGGCTTCGGTGCCGTCTCCATCGCACTCCTCGCCGCCGACGAACGCGCTGTCGCCGTCTCCGACCCAGCCGGGGTCGTCACGGTGGAGGCCATCCACTGCCTGGAGACGCTGCTCGTACCAGCCCGGCGCCGTTCCCAGGACTCTGCTCTGCACGCCCATGGCAGGCTGTTCGGTCGTCTCCGCAACGCCCTGCGCGTGCAGGCCCGGCATGGTCCCCGCACGATGTCGGCCGGCGCGCGTCAGCGGGCACACGGGACGACGGAACGGCTGATCGCGGTGCTCGGGGACGCGGATCGGCGCTACCTGTTCAGTGAGGGCGCCGAGCGCGACACCGCCGAACGTGATCTCTCCAGGCTTATCGCCTCGATACTGGCCCACAGCTGTCCTCCACGAGCGCAGCGGACCAGCCTGCTGATGGTTGACCTCGCACTCCTGCCGGACACGGCGGAATCAGATGCGGCGGACAGCGCACCCGAGCCGTTTCGCAACTGGCTGCTCGCGGGCGCGGGCAAGCTGGCAGTTGCCGTGAGCCTGCTTGCCGGCGCAGCCCTCTTCCCCGGTGGCGGACCGCCCTCGGCCCTGCTGGCTGCCGCGGGCCTGGCTGGCGTCGCCCTGGTGTACGCGCCACTCCGGGACGCCCTGCAACGGGCGAGACCGCTCCTCGTCGGAGGCCCGCCCGCGGAGCACGGGGGAGCGGAGGCAGCCGCCGAAGAGCCGCAGACGCCGCCGGCACGGCCCGTCCACTGCTCCCACTGCTTCGACCACTCACCGGTCACCGCGGGATCACGGCCGGTTGCGTGAGAAGCCAGGACCGACAGACGCCCGGCAGGACACGAGGGCGAGGGCGACGAGAAGCTTGGCCGCGCTTGAGGACAGCAGCCAGGGGCGCACACGGGACCGGCGGTCGGTGTACAAGCGGTACCAGGAGGCGACGGAGACGGCCTCCGACGGCCAGCTCACCGACGTCGAGCGGGAGGACGCCGAAGAGGGCGTCGACCGGATCACCTCCCCCGTCGACCCCGAGCACATCGACATCGAGACGCGTACGACCACGATCGACCTGCGGACCGGCTCCGGCGTGGTCAGCGTAGGACGATCTCGCGTTTGAGGATCTTGCCGGTCGCGCCCTTGGGCAGGGCTTCTGCGATCTGGACGACGCGCGGGTACTTGTATGGGGCCACGCGTTCCCTGACGAAGTCCCGGATGTGGTCCGGGGTGGCCTGGGTGCCGGTGCGGAGCACGACTACCGCCGTGATCTCCTCGCCGAGCGTCGCGTGCGGCACGCCTACGACGGCCGCCTCGCTCACCGCCGGGTGTTCGTACAGGACCTCCTCGATCTCCCGTGGGTAGACGTTGTAGCCGCCGCGGATGATCAGGTCTTTCTTGCGGTCGACGATGAAGAAGTACCCGTCCTCGTCGACGCGCGCCAGGTCGCCGCTGTGAAACCAGCCGGCTCGGACGGCCTCCGCTGTGGCCTCCTGCCGGTTCCAGTAGCCCTTCATGACGTTCTCGCCGCGGATGACCATCTCGCCGACCTCGCCCGGTGCGGTCGGGGTGCCGTCCTCCGTGACGAGGCGGACGTCGACGCCGCGGACGGGGACCCCGATGGAGCCGGGCTTCCGGGGCCGGTCCGGTGGGTTGAACACCGCGACGGGCGAGGTCTCCGAGAGGCCGTAGCCCTCAAGCACGGTGACGCCGAAGGCGCGCTCGAACTCGTGCAGTACCTCCACGGGCAGCGAGGCGCCGCCGGAGACGGCCGTACGAAGCCGCGTCAGATCGGCCTCCGGGTCCACCCCGGCACGGACCAGCGCCGTGTACATGGTGGGGACGCCGAGGAACACGGTCACCCGGTCGCGGTGCAGGATGCGCAGGGCCTCGGCGGGATCGAAGCGGGGCAGCAGGGTGAGCGTGGCGCCCGCGGTGACGGCGGCGTTCAGGGCGCAGGTCTGCCCGAACGCGTGGAACAGCGGGAGTGCGCCGAGCAGGACGTCGTCGGGCCCGATGCGGATCAGCGTTTCCGCCGTCGTCGCAGCGTTGCTCACCAGGTTGCGGTGGGTCAGTTCGGCGCCCTTCGGGGTGCCCGTGGTTCCCGAGGTGTAGAGGATCACGGCGGTGTCTTCCGGCGCTTGCTCGACGCGTGCGGTCATCGGCGGCGTCTCCCGCAGTGCGGCGGGCCACTCCTCCGCGTCCGCGATCAGACACACCGCACCGGCCTCGGCCGCCGCGGGAGCCGCCTCGGGTTCCACCGCGGGCGCCGCCACCACGACCCGCGCCCCGGAGTCCCGGAGCACGAAGGCCATCTCGCGGGCCTTCAGCAACGGATTCATCGGTACGACGACGGCGCCGGCGCGGAGAATCCCGTAGTACGCGACGGGGAAGGTCGCGACGTTGGGCAGGGCGAGCGCGACCCGGTCGCCGGGCCGGACCCCCTGCTTCCACAGCAGCGAGGCCAACCGGGCACTCGCGTCGGCGAGTTGGGTGTACGTGAGGGTGGTCCCGTCCTGGCGTACGGCGATCCGGTGGCCGTGGGTGGCGGCAGACGCCGCCAGAACTGCCGCTAGGTCGGTCATTCGGCTTCCGTACGTGCGGTACAGCCGGTCCGCGAGGTCGGGGCGCTGGGCCAGCACTCCGTTGTACGTGACACGGGCACGCCGAGATGCAGGCCGAGCCCCCAGAACAAGGTGCTCACCGCCTCCGGGCCGTGGGCAAGGGGAAGTCGCGGTGGCCGCATCCGCAGGGCATGTGGTCCGGTCCAGGCTGAGGGGCTGGTGAGAAGGTGTCGCAGCATCGCGGTGTGTCCTCTCGCTCGCGAACGGTTCACACGCTAGGCGAGTGCTCGACGTATCTCTTGACTGCACGGGACATGTGACTTATCAGTTGGGGACACAGTCAGGGAGTGCGCCCATGAAGCCCCTCGTCCGTAATGCCAGCCTGAGCGGCTATGTGGAGCTGAGCCGGTCCCTGGGCATCGACCCGCGTGCCCTCATGAAGCGGGTCGGCCTGGATCCCGTCGGGCTCACGGTGCAGGACCGGTGGATCTCCGGCGCGGCTGTCGTACGGCTGCTCGAACTCTCGGCGGCGGCCGCGCACCGGGAGGACTTCGGGCTCCTGCTCGCCGAGCGCAGGCGCTTCTCCAACCTCGGCCCGATCAGCCTGGTTCTCCGCGAGGAGACCGACGTGCGCAGCGCGATCGCGTTCCTGGTGCGCTACGAGCACATGTACAACGAGATGCTGCACAACCGGCTCACCGAGGCGGACGGCCTGGCGACGCTCAAGGTCGGCTTCTCACCGACCGAGCCGATGTCCGTCCGCCAGGCGATGGAACTCGCCGTGGGCGCCTTCCACCAGGTGCTGCGGGAGTTCCTGGGCGCCCGGTGGCAGCCGCTCTCCGTGTGCTTCACCCATCCCGCGCCCACGGATCCGTCCTCGCACCGGCGGTTCTTCGGGCCCGTGGTGGAGTTCGACCAGGAGTTCAACGGCATCGTCTTCTACAGCAGCGACCTGGACGTACCCAACGCCATGTCCGACCCGCTGCTGCGGACGTACGCGCGGCAGTACTTCGAGTCCATCGCGGTGGCCAGGGACACCTCCGAGCCGGACCGGGTACGGGAGTTGATCGGCGCCCTGCTGCCGACCGGACGGTGCTCCGTCGAGCAGGTCGCGGCCAGCCTCGGCGTCGACCGCCGCACCGTCCACCGGCACCTGGCGGCGTCCGGCGAGACGTTCTCCTCGCTTCTGAACGCGACCCGTGAGGAGCTGGCGCGGCAACTCGTGGCGAACCCGCGCCGTTCCCTGACGGATATCTCCGGACTCCTGGGCTTCTCGGCGCCGAGCGCCTTCTCCCGCTGGTTCCGCGAACGCTTCGGGTGCAGCGCGCGGGACTGGCGCACCCGGCAGGTTACGGAGCAGTACGCGGTGGAGCGGGACGCCGAGGAGCGGGGAGCCGTGGAGCGGGGCGCCACGCAGGGTGATCCTCGGTAGCGACCGGCGACCGGCGACCGGCGACCGGCGACCGGCGACCGGCGACCGGCGCCCGGCCACCACCCGGGCGGGTGTGTCCCCAATAGGTAATTCTCCTGTCCCCTGAGGTGCAGCGCGCCCCTGAAGCGCGGCCTAACGTGGCATTACCGACGGGGCAACGACCGGGGAGACACCCCCTGACCGCCCTGCACATCGCAGCGTCGCGCGACCACCGCCGCGACCGCCAACTCCCCTTCTTTTCCGCTTCTTTCCGCAAGCCGGTCCGCTGTCCAGGAGTGGACGACCGGTGAGCGTTCACCGTCGACAAAGGAGAACGGCCATGCACTTCCTCGACGACTCCCTCTACCCGGAGAACCAGGAGAAGCTGGTCATCCAGGCAGCGCCGTACGGACCGGAATGGCTGCCCGGAGACGCCGACGACCTTCCCGTCACCATGGACGAGCACGTCCAGGCAGCCGTCGACTGCTACGACGCCGGCGCCACCGTGCTGCACATCCACGTGCGTGAGCTGGACGGACACGGCTCCAAGCGCATGTCCATGTTCAACGAGCTGATGGCCCGGCTGCGCGAAGCCGTTCCCGACATGGTCCTGCAGATCGGCGGCTCCATCTCGTTCGCCCCCGAGGACGAGGGCGCGGACGCCAAGTGGCTCAGCTACGACACCCGGCACATGCTGGCCGAGATCGCCCCACGCCCCGACCAGGTGACCATCGCCATCGGCACCAGCCAGATGAACATCGTGGAGCTCTTCGACGACGAGGACATCGAGGGCACCTCCATCGCGAAGCCCGCCATGCACCAGGCGTACCGCGACATGGTCGTCGAAGCGGGGCCGGAGTTCTACCTCGAACACCTCAAGCGGCTCCGCGCGAACGACATCCAGCCGCACTTCCAACTCGCCCACCTGGCACAGCTGGAGACCGTCGAGCGGATGATCCGCCGGGGGATCTACAGCGGGCCGCTCGTGCTCAACTACGTGGCCATCGGCGGCGGCTTCGCCGGACGGCACCCCGCCGACCTGGTGGAGTTCATCCGCCGCGTCCCGGACGGCGCGGTCCTCACCATCGAGGCGTCCATGCGCGCGGTGGCCCCGATGAACACCGTCGGCATCGCCCTCGGCGCGCACGTCCGCGTCGGCAACGAGGACAACCTGTGGCGCCGCAAGGGCGAGCGCATGTCCTCCGTGCAGCAGGTCGAGCAGATGGTGCAGATCGCCGAGGCCGTGGGACGTGACATCGCGTCGGGCCCCGAAGCGCGGGAGATCTACAAGATCGGCGAGTGGTACGCGGACACCGACGCGACCCTGGCCCACCTCGGCATGGTGCCCAACCGCCGCCCTGGCCGCCGCGGCTCCATGCTGCGCGACGTCACGTCCTGACCCACGTCCTGACCCGCGTCATCCCGTACATCCAGCAAATCCCGTACAGCCCGTACAGCCCGTACGACTCCTTCGTACGCCTCACACACCCGGAACCGAGCAGACGGAGCTGAGCCGTGGCACATGCCATTCGATTCGAGGAGACCGGTAAACCCGAGGTCATGCGGTGGCAGGAGGTCGCGGTCGGGGAACCGGGGCCCGGCGAGGTGCGCGTCCGGCACGTCGCCGTCGGACTGAACTTCGCCGACACCTACTTCCGCACCGGCCTGTACCCCGTGCCCCTGCCGAACGGGCTCGGTGTCGAGGGGGCCGGAGTGGTCGAGGCGGTGGGCGAGGGAGTCACGCACGTCGGCGCGGGCGACCGCGTGACCTACACGGGCAGCCCCCTCGGCGCGTACAGCACCGAGCGCGTCATGCCTGCGGATTCGCTGATCAAGCTGCCCGACGCGATCAGCTGTGAGACCGCGGCCGCCATGACGATGCGCGGACTCACCGCCGCGTACCTGCTGCGCCGCATCCACCCGCTGGAGCGCGGCGACACGGTGCTGCTGCACGCGGCCGCCGGCGGCGTGGGCCTCATCTTCGCGCAGTGGGCGAGGCTGCTCGGCATCACCGTCATCGGCACCGTCTCCAGCGAGGAGAAGGCCGCGATCGCCGAGGCCCACGGCTGCGCGCACACCATCCTGTACCGGCACGAGGACGTGGCCCGGCGGGTCCGTGAACTGACCGACGGCAAGGGCGTCCCCGTCGTCTTCGACAGCATCGGCAAGGACACCGTCGCCGCGTCGATGGCCTCGCTGCGGCGCCGCGGCCTGTTGGTCTGCTTCGGCACCGCGTCCGGAGTGCCGCCCCTGGACGCCATGCAACTCGCCGTGCACGGCTCCCTGTTCGCGACCCGCCCCGCGCTCGCCGACTACATCGCCGACCCGGCCGAGCGGGACTCCCTGGCCGCGGAGCTGTTCCAGCACGTCGCCTCGGGCCGCATCGACATCCGGATCAACCAACGGTACGAGCTTCCGGACGCGGTGACCGCCCACCACGACCTGGAGGCGGGCCGCACGACCGGGTCCTCCGTCTTCACCCTCTGAGTACCTCTGAGTACCTCTGAGTACCTCCGAGCAACACGTCAGGAGCGACGACCCATGACCAAGACCGCCTGGACGAAGGAGCCCGCGCCCGCCCTGGTGCGCCCGAGCGCCCTGCGTCCGTCCCTCACCGCCGAGCCGCTGACCTGCACCATCGGCGCCGAACTCCGAGGCGTGCAGCTGGGTGACGCCGCCCGCGACGACGATCTGTTCACCGCGATCGAGCTACTGCTCCTGCGGTACAAGGTCCTGTTCCTGCGCGACCAGGACCTCAGCCGCGCCGAACACGTCGCCTTCGCGTCGCGCTTCGGCGCCCTGGAGGACCACCCCGTGGCCGGCAGCGACCCCGAGCACCCGGGCCTCGTCCGGATCTACAAGGACCTCGACAGCGAGCCGGAGCACTACGAGAACTCCCTGCACTGCGACGGGACCTGGCGCACCAACCCCTCCATGGGCGCCGTCCTGCGCTGCGTCGAGACTCCGGCCGTCGGCGGTGACACGATCTGGATCAACATGGCCGAGGCCCACCGCCGCCTCCCGGACCACGTCAAGGACCAGATCGCGGACCTCCGCGCCCGGCACAGCATCGAGTCGAGCTTCGGTGCCGTACTCCCGGCCGAGGAGCGCCGCGCGCTTGCCGCCAAGTACCCCGACGCCGAGCACCCCGTGGTCCGCACCCACCCGGTGACCGGCGAGCAGATCCTCTTCGTCAACAGCTTCACCACGCACTTCGTCAACTACCACCGACCCGAGCGCGTGCGCTTCGGACAGGACTACGCGCCCGGCGCGAGCAACCTCCTCGACTACCTGCGCAGCCAGGCCGCGGTCCCCGAGTACCAGGTCCGCTGGCGCTGGACGAAGAACAGCGTGGCCATCTGGGACAACCGCTCCACGCAGCACTACGCCGTCCAGGACTACTGGCCCGCCGTCCGCAGGATGGAGCGCGCGGGAATCGTCGGAGACCGGCCCTTCTGAGCAGCAGACGTCCGTGACCAGAGAGGTGGCACCCATGGGAACGCCTACGGCCGACGCGGCCGCACCGGAGACCTCCCGCACCCGCCCGGCCGTACCGCGCGGCTACCCGTGGCTGGTCTTCGCCCTGAGTTTCGGTCTCCTGCTCTCCGACTACATGTCGCGGCAGGTCCTCAATGCGGTCTTCCCGATGCTGAAGGCCGAATGGCTGCTCTCCGACGCCCAGTTGGGCTCGCTCAGCGGCATCGTCGCCCTGATGGTGGGCCTGCTCACCTTCCCCCTCTCCCTCGTCGCGGACCGCTGGGGCCGGGTACGCAGCCTCGTCGCCGCCGCGGTGGTGTGGAGCCTGGCCACGCTGGGCTGCGCGATCTCCGCGAGTTACGGCGAGATGTTCCTGGGACGCTTCATGGTCGGCGTGGGCGAGGCCGCGTACGGCAGTGTCGGGATCGCGGTGGTGCTCAGCGTGTTCCCGGTGCGGCTGCGCGCCACGCTCTCCGGAGCGTTCATCGCGGGCGGCTCCTTCGGGTCGGTGCTCGGCGTCGCCGTCGGCGGCGCCATCGCCCAGGCGCACGGCTGGCGTTGGGCCTTCGGCGCGATGGGCTTCCTCGGACTCGCCCTGGCCGCGGTGTACGCAGTACTGATCACGGAGCGCAGGCTCGCCGCTGCCGCCCGGGTGCACGCGCCGGGTACGGGGCCCTCGGAGCGGGCCGCGCTGCGCACCCTGCTGCCGCGCCTGTTCTCCTCGGTCTCCGTGGCCTGCGCCTACGTCGGCAGCGGACTGCAGATGTTCATCGCCATGGCGCTGCTCGCCTGGACCCCGAGCTTCTTCCACCGCTACTACGGGCTTGAGACAGCCGACGCAGGCATCGCCGCCGGTGCGCTCGCGATGCTCGGCGGCACGGGGATGATCCTGGGCGGCATCGTGGCCGACCGCCTCAGCCGGAACGCCGCGGTCCGCAAGTGGACCGTGGCGGTCACCTGCAGCCTCGCCTCTTTCGTCCTGCTGATGACCGGCTTCCATCTGCCGACGGGACCGGCACAGGTGGTGCTCATCGCCCTGGGCAGCCTCGTCGCCAGCGGCACGGCGGGCCCCGCCGCCGCCATGGTGGCGAACCTGACCCCGCCGGCCGTCGCGGCCACCGCCATGGCCACCCTCACCCTGGCCAACAGCCTGCTCGGCCTTGCACCAGGGCCCGCCGTCACCGGCATGCTCGCCGACCGCACCGGACTGCTCGGCGCCCTGCAAGTCATTCCCTGGGTCGCCGTGCTGAGCGGCGCCGCCTTCGCCCTCGGCAAGGCCACCTACCCAAGAGACCTGCGCCGCCTGGGACTTCTGCCAGACACGGCGCTCGTACCACCGGAGCCACGCACATGAGCCCCACGCACATGAACCCCACGCACATGAACCCCACGCACATGAACCCCACGCACATGAACCACACCCAAACGAACCCCACCGAACCCCCGACCGTCGTGATCGTCCCAGGGCTGCGCGACCACGTGCCGCACCACTGGCAGACCCTGCTCGCCGAACGACTCGACGCCGTCCGGCTGCTGCCGCCGCTGCGGACGGGACGGCTGAACCGCGACGCGCAGGTCGCCGCCCTGGAGCGCACCCTTGCGCAGATCTCCGGCCCCGTCGTCCTGGTCGCGCACAGCGCCGGAGTCGTCACCGTCGTCCACTGGGCACAGCAGCACCACCACACCGTCCGGGGCGCCCTGCTCGCCACACCACCGGACTTCGCCGCCCCTCTCGGGGAGGGCCACCCGTCCCCGGACGACCTGAGCGAGAACGGCTGGACGCCCGTCCCGATGAAGCCGCTGCCCTTCCCCAGCATCGTGGCGGCCAGCACGGACGACCCCCTGGCCGCGTACGACCGCGTCGCGGAGATGGCCGGCGCGTGGGGCAGCCGCCTCGTGAGCCTGGGCCCGGTAGGACACCTCAACCCGGCCTCCGGGTACGGGGAATGGCCGCGCGCCGAGCAGTTCGTACGGGAGCTGAGCTGAGCCGGTCCTTCGAAAACGTACCGACCCCTGGAGGTCCGTTGAACACCGATCCGAACCTGCTGTGGTCCCCGACCGATCCGAACCTGCTGTGGGCCCCGACCGCCGCGCGGGCCGAGCAGTCCGACGTCGCCGCCTTCCTGCGCATGCTCGACCGGACCCGAGGGCTCCGGTTCGCCGACTACGCCGAGCTCTGGCGGTGGAGCACGACCGAGCCGAACGCGTTCTGGGCGGCGGTGTGGGAGTACTACGGCCTTGATGCCGTCAGCGCCTACGACACTGTCCTGGACGATCCGCGCATGCCGGGCGCGCGCTGGTTCCCCGGCGCCCGGATCAATTTCGCCGAGCGGTGCCTGGCCCGGACGCCCGATGAGCGCACAGCCCTGATCGAGGTGTCCGAGAGCGGCCCTCCGGTGGAGACGTCGTGGCGGCAGCTGAGGCGCGATGTCGGAGCCCTGGCCGCGTCCTTGCGCGCCATGGGTGTGCAGCCGGGCGACTGCGTGGCGGGCTTTCTCCCCAACACGGCGGAAGCGGTGGTCGCACTGCTCGCCGCCGCGGCGGTCGGTGCGGTGTGGACGGTCTGTTCCCCCGAGTTCGGTACGGCGGGGGTGACGGCCCGGCTGCGGCAGGCCGAGCCGAAGGTGCTGGTGGCCGCCGACGGCTACCGCTACGCGGGCAAGGAGTTCGACCGGCGCTCCGCGGTCGCCGAGATCCTGGACGAACTGCCCACCGTCCGGCACCTGATCGCCGTGGACCACCTCACCGGCTCCTGGGCCGGGACCGGGACGGGATCCGGCGGGCCCGGCCGCGCAGGGGTGGCGTGGCACTCCTGGTCCGACGCCGTGGCCGACGAGGCGGAACTCCGCTTCGCCGACGTCCCGTTCGACCACCCCCTGTGGATCCTCTGGTCATCGGGCACCACCGGTCCGCCCAAGGGCATGGTGCAGGGCCACGGCGGCATCGTCGTGGAACTGCTCAAGGCCCTCGGACTCGGCGCCGACGTACGGCCCGACGACCGCTGCCTCTTCCACACGTCCACCGCCTGGATGCTGTGGAACTTCATGGTCGGCTGCCTGCTGCACGGCGCCACCCTCGTCCTGTACGACGGCAGCCCCACCCATCCCGACGTCAACGGTGTCTGGCGGGTGGCGGAAGTCAGCCGCGCCACGATGGTCGGGGTCGGCGCCTCCTATCTCACGGCCGGTGAGAGCGCGGACGCCCACCCGGCCTCCGCGTACGACCTGAGCGGGGTGCGTTCCGTGCTGCAGACCGGTTCGTCCCTTCCCGACAGCACCTGGCGGTGGGTGTACGACCGGGTAGCCGACGATGTGTGGCTGCAGTCGATCTGCGGGGGCACGGACGTGTGCTCCGTACTCGCCGGGGGTTCGGCACTGCTGCCGGTACGGGTCGGACGCATCCAGTGCCCCGCGCTCGGAGTCGCCCTGGCGGCGTGGGACAGGGACGGGCGTCCGGTCGAGGACCGGCAGGGCGAACTGGTCGTGACCGCGCCGCTGCCGTCGATGCCCTTGTACTTCCTCGGTGACCCGGACGGCGAGCGGTACCGGTCGAGCTACTTCGACACGTATCCCGGCGTGTGGCGCCACGGGGACTGGATCTCGGTGGCGGACGACCTGTCCGTGGTGGTGGCCGGGCGCTCGGACGCGACCCTCAACCGCTTGGGCGTCCGCATGGGTTCGGCGGAACTGTACGCCGTGGTCGAGGCGCTGCCGGAGATCGCCGACAGCCTGGTCGTCGGCGTGGAGTCGCCGGACGGCACGTACAGCATGCCGCTCTTCGTGGTGCCGGCCTCCGGTGCGGATGTCGACGATCGGCTGAAGGCCCGAGTCGCCGGGGCGATCAAGCAGCGGCTCTCGCCCCGGCACGTCCCGGACGCCATCGTGCCGGTGGCCGCCGTGCCGAGAACCCTGACCGGCAAGAAGCTGGAGGTCCCGGTCAAACGCATCCTCCAGGGCGCACCCGTGGCCGAGGTGCGTGCCGAGGGGACGATCTCGCACCCGGAGATGCTGGCGTGGTTCGCCGACTTCGCCGCCGGGACGGGGAGTCCGGAGCCGGGGAGCCCGGAGCCGGGGAGTCCGGAGTCGGGGAGTCCGGAGTCGGGGTGACGTCGCGCCGTGCGGGGGGCCGGGGCGGGGTGACCTGGTAGGCCGGGCTGCCTGAAGGTCGCGCACCCGCTGCGGTGCCGGGGTCGGCCGAGGCGTGCGCGTGGATCAGGGTGTGCCCCCCGGCGTATCCGCGCGCCCCCCGCGCCCCGGTGTGAACTGTTTGTTCCGGATCGGCAGTTGGGCAGGCTTGACGGTGGCGGTACGACCACACCGACCACACATCCCGAACGGCGAGGTGGCACTGATGCCCGACACGAGTCCGGAACCGATCGCGACCTTCTGCGGCAAATGCGACTGCGGCTGCCCGCAGTTGTTCGTCGACGTCGACGCGCCCGCGGACAAGCGCGTGCGTATCACCGACGACTTCGGTCAGCAGGTGCAGATGAGCGAGGAGCAGTTCGCCGACCTGGTGGCCCAGGCCAAGGGCGGCGAACTCGACCGCCTGGTCGCGGCTTCCGCCTGAGGCGGGGGCTTCGGCGGCCCGCCTCCGTAGCGGGAGGCGGGCCGCCGGTGTCCGAACGCGGCCCACAGCTCAGTCGCCCTCCACCACCCCTCGAACCGCCCGGCAGGCCGCCGGGATCGGCCCGATCACCGGGATCGGGAAGCGGTCGCGGAGGGCTTCGGCGGCCTCGCCCAAGGGGCCGCCGCCGATGATGACCGCCTCGGCGCCGTCCTGCGCGCGGCAGGCCTCGACCGCCTCGGCCAGGCGCTCCGTCAACTCTTCGGGGGAAGCCGACAGTTGGTGCGGATCGCCTGCGGTGAGGCGGATCCCGCTGTACTGCCCGGACCAGCCGAGGTGGGCGACGCGGGCGGCGATCGCGGCGGTCAGGCCCGGGGTGGTCGTGGCGATGCCGAAGCGGCGGCCCGCCGACGCGGCCTCCGCCATGGCCGCCTCGGCGATGCCCACGACGGGCAAGGAGGTGCGGGAGGTGCGGGAGGTGCGGGAGGTGCGGGAGGTGCGGGACCGCAGTTCCTCGACGCCGGGGTCGCCGAACGCGCTCACCACGAACGCCCCGATGCGGGGCCCGTCCGGCCCGGCGAGGGCCCGCTGTGCGGCTCGTACGACCTGGGGTTCCGCGGCACGCAGGGCGTCCTCGTCCACCAGCATGGCGGGGCCCTCGGCGGCGGTGAGTCCGAGCACCTCGTAGCCGTCATCGGGGCGCAGGGTGCGGCGGGCGATCGTCGCCATCATCTCGGTCGTGGCCTGCGAGGTGTTGGGGTTGATCAGGGCTACGGCTGTCGTGGTCACTTGGTGGTCGACTCCGGTGCGTCGTCGAGGGGAGGCTGGTCCTCCGGCGTCAGTCCGTCGGCGGCACCGCGACTCGGCGCCCGGGCCCGGCGCCAGGGTAGCGCCGGAGCCGTAAGGCGCTCACCCCCGCAGCGACGACCAGCGGCGCGGTCGGTGGCCGCAGCGCGGGGACGGCGGGGGCATGGTGAGGAGGCGGCGGACCTGTTCGCCGGCCTCCACCGCGTTGCGGGCCGTGGCCGGGAAGAGGAGGCGGAGGTCGCAGTGGCCCTCGCGGTACTCGCAGCGCAACGTGAGGCCGTGGCGGTCGACGGCGAGCGGCAGGGTCCGCTGGACGCCGTACGGAAGGCTGCTGCCGCTGCGCAGCAGGAGGTCGGTGACCATGTCGTCGTGGGCGTCCGCGAGATGGGTCAGCATCGCCGCCTCCTCGACGGCGAGCGGGTCGGCCTGCGCGAGGGCGTACTCGTCCAGGCCCACCTCGTAAGTGCCGGTCGCCGTGCGGAGGGTGACGCGGGCGAGGTCGAGGCGGAGCGCTTCGCTGTCGCCGGCCGGGGCGAGCCAGCCGGAGATGGTGACGCGGGCCCGGACGCGGTCGCGGAGTGCCGTCGGGGCGATGTCCGTGAACTCCAGGAGCGCGGCGAGGCTGCCGCGCGGTGCGGTGGCGACCTGGGCCACGAGCGGGGTGTCGGCCTGGGGGTGGAGGGTGATCTGCCCGTTGCGGCCGACGGAGTGCATGCCGATGAGGTCGTAGTCCTGACCGTGGGTGGTGAGGGACAGGGAGACCGCCTGGGCCAGGAGGGAGCGCACACGCTCCGCGGCGGTCTGCTCGGGCAGGTCGAGTTCTGCGGCGGCGCTCAAGGGGACTCCTTGCGGGCGGTGGCGGGTTGGCGTGCTGAGGCGGAAGGGCCTCGCTCCCCAGTTGAATGAGGTAAGGCTAACCTAACTTTCTCTGGTTGGTTTCGTCCAGGCGCTGTTGGTCCTGGAAGGACCTGTGGGGCGAGGGGTGGTTCCTGCGGGCGGCCTGGCGTGCCCCTCGGGCGGAATGGCGGAATGGCGGAATGGCGGAATGGCGGAGGGGCGGAGTGGCGAAGTGGCGGAGTCGTGGAGCCCCCGTGTGGCACCGCGCCGGAAGGTTCGGCGCCACACCCGCGGGCGGCTTCGTCGATCGACTCACGCCTGCCGGCCGCGGATCTTCCGGCCTGCTTCGGTGGCCGGGTAGAGGATCGCGTCGGCCACACGCCCGCCGGAGTCCTTCACGCCCCCGCTGAAGTTGAGGCGGCCGGTGGTGCCGGTCTTGGCGGCGATGCCATCCCAGAACGCGGCCTCGCGCTCCCAGCGGATATCGGCGAGGAGGGTGCGCAGGTCGTCTGCGTGCAGGCCGTTCAAGGAGTCCGCCCACGGCGTCGTCTGGTGCACGGCTACGCCGAGGCCCGCGATCACTGCCGGTGCTGTGATGGCGCTGCGGGATGTGAAGCTCTCGAAGTGCTCGGCGATCAGCCCGGCGAGGAGCGGGACGATCGTGCGCTCGACGAGTTCCCTTCCGGTGCCCGCCGGCAGGTCCTCCTCGTGAATGGTCGCCGAGGACAGGTTCAGTCCGGAGCGGCCGTACACCGCAGCGACGACCAGGGCGCGCAGCGCGGAGAGCGTGACGACCTCTGGGTCCGTCTTTCCGACCTGGCGCTTGCTCGCGTTGACCAGCTTGCTGAACGGCATGATCTTCCCGTCGATCTCCACCTTCACGGTCTCGGCGACGCGGTGGGCGAGGCGGGTGGCCAGGTCGCGCTGGTCCATGGACATGGAGAGGTTCTTGGAGACGTCGACGCCGAGCACGTTGCGGTCGTGGAACACCTGGCGGGCGTCTGCGGAGGAGAGGCCCACGTACATCTCGAACGGGACGCGGACGGCTGCGAGCTGCTCATAGCCGAGACCGAACTTCTCGGGGTGGTCGAAGAGGTCGTGCCAGGCGGTGAGCTGGGTCTCGCCGTCCACTGCGACGACGGTTGCGCCGGGGGCGATCGTGATGTTGCGGAGCCCGGTGCCGGGGACGAGCTCGTCGCTGACTGCGGCGACATCGTCGGCGTGCCAGAACGTGATGGGCGGGAGCGACCAGGCGTCGCCGAACTCGCCGTTGATGCCTCCGGCGATGTACTCGGCGTACGACGTGGCGTTCTTCCCCTTGCCTGTCGACTTCAGGGTGCGCTGCACCTGGGCGCGGATCTCTGCGTGCTGACGGATGTGGCCCGATGCCGCCTTGAGGCTCTTCTGATCCTCCTCTCGGCGGGGCGACGGAACGATCTGGAGCAGGGCGGGGAGTGAGACCGTCCCGAGCACTGCGTTGTCGCGGAACGGCATGACGGTGATTCGGGTTCCTTCGACGACCGTGGTCGGCATGGTGAGGCGCATGAGGGGCTCCTTTGCGGAAGGTGTGCGTGGCCGCATTCGCTGACTGCAAGCACTGCCGAGTAAACAGATAAGTGAAAGCACTGTCAAACGTCTTGACGGGTTTGACGGCAGGGGTAGTCTGTTAGCAGTTCATCCTCGAGGTGTTAGGACTCCACGCCATGCCCAAGCAGCAGTCCGTGCATGGCCCTTCATCAGGGGCGTCCGCGCAGGTCACGGCTGCCGAGATCTCTCGCATCGCGGGGGTCACGCGCGCAACGGTCAGCAACTGGCGCCGCCGTCACGCCGACTTCCCCGAGCCCGACGGGGGTACTGAAAGCAGTCCGTTGTACGACCTCCGGGCCGTACAGGAGTGGCTGAGCAAACGTGGGCAGAGCTCGGCCGGGGCGCCGGTCGAGGAGTTGCGCACGGCTTTGCGGCTGCGCCCGGCGGGAATGGCGGCGCGACTCTTCCCACTGGTACCGGCTCTGGCGCTCGACGGTGCAGACGGGGAGCCGGAACTCGGTTCGTTGCCGGAGGAAGAACTGCTCGTAGCGGCCCGCGAGGCCGTCGACCGCCTCCCTGCCGCTGTCTCGAACCTCGGCCCCATCAATGCGTACGAGGCGGCGGACGCCGCTGCCGTGCGTGCGCTGGACCGCTGTGTCCGTGAGGTGGGTGCGCAGGCGGCCCTCGACGTCCTGGCCGAGCGGGAGTTGGAGGAGAGTGCCGCGACCGGCACGTACCGGACTCCGGGCGGGCTGGCCTCACTGATGGCCCGCATGCTCCCGGCCGACACGCACTCGGTGCTCGATCCCGCCTGCGGTGGCGGCGGTCTCCTCGCCGCCGCCGCGCAAGAGGGGGTGAGCACGCTCTACGGGCAGGACGTACTGCCTGTTCAGGCGCAGCGGGCCGCGGTGCGGCTGTTGCTTCCTGCGGGCGATGCGCGGTCCGGAGGTATGCGGCGCGGGAAAGGGGCGAAGAATCCGGCGGTGGTGGAGTCGGTGCGCATCGAAGCAGGTGACAGTCTGAGGGAGGATGCGTTCCCCGGCCTGATGGCGGACGCTGTCCTGTGCAACCCGCCTTTCGGTGATCGTGACTGGGGCCAGGAAGAGTTGGCGTACGACCCTCGATGGGCGTACGGCGTACCGCCACGGTCGGAGTCCGAACTCGCCTGGGTGCAACATGCGTTGGCACACGTCGAGCCGGGCGGCTATGCGGTGCTGCTACTGCCGCCCGCGCTCGCCTTCCGCTCTTCGGGCCGCCGAATCCGCACCGAGCTCGCCCGCAGCGGAGCCCTGCGCGCCGTGGTTTCTCTTCCTGCGCGTGCCGCCCAGCCCTTCCATGTCGGGCTGAACATCTGGGTGCTGCAGCGGCCTGAGCCGGGTGGCCCGGAGCGTACGTCGGTCCTCTTCGTCAGCGGAGAGGCTGAGCCGCGAGCGGGCGGGGGAGCGTCTGGTGCTCAGGGCGTACGTGGCAGCGGACGCGCCACCCAACCCTCCATCGAATGGGCGGACTTGACGAGGCGAGTCCTCGCCTCGTGGACGGCCTTCCTCGCGGATCCGGACGCGTTCACCGATGAACCGGGTGTCGCGCGCGCGGTGCCGGTCGTCGACCTTCTCGGTGACGTCGTCGACTTCAGCTCGGCACGACACGTCCGGGCGACCGCCGCCGATGTCTCCCCTCGGGCTTTGAAGCGCCGCGTGACGGAGTTGCGCGGGAAGCTGGCCGAGCAGGTGGGCGCGCTGAGCGCAGCCTCCGAATCCGAGGCGGGCGAGTGGCAGCCGGCCGACGCGGTGGACGGGGCAGCGCGGGAGGGCTGGCGTACGGCCACCGTCTCGGACCTGGCACGCGGTGGAGCGCTCACGCTCCTGAGGGGAGCGATGCCGGCGTCGCGTGACACGGAGAGAAGCCCAACGGGCAGGCAGGACAAGGACAATGACGCTGCTACGGGGGCGGGCGCCGATGGCCGCGTCCTGACCGTCGGCGACCTGTCTGCCGGGACTGCACCCTCAGGCGTGTCCACCCGCATTCGTACGGACACCGCGCATCGGATCGCCGCAGGTGACGTCGTCCTGCGCAGCGCTGCACCTCAAGGCACACCGTGCGTGATGGCCAGGGTCGTGGGCGAAGAGGACGCCGGGGCCTGGCTCGGCCCGCACCTGCACATCCTGCGTCCCGACCCGGCGCGGCTCGACCCCCGGTTCCTCGCCGGCTTCGTGGCGGCGGACGACAACATCGCCGTCGCGTCCACGGGGACCGCCGGACTGACGCACGTCAACCCCGGGCGCCTCCGGATTCCGCTGCTGCCGCTCGCCCAACAGCAGCGGTACGGGGAGGCGTTCCGCCGGGTCGGCGAGCTGCGCGCCGCGGCGCGTGCGACGGCCGTGACGGGTGAGGAAATGGCTGCGGCGCTGGTCCTCGGCCTGACGTCCGGAGGGCTCGTACCGCCTGACGGCCCCTGACCGCACTGTGACCGGAACTGACGATCCGTGCCTTCGGCGCACCCACATCGACCACACTGAACTCCATCCGCCCGAAATGGGTGGGAAGCCCTTGGAAGGAAACCGGGGAAGTCCTGTGAACAGCAACAAGCACACGGAGTTGGCGAACCATGCCTGGTCCGTCGCCGACCTCTTGCGCGGTGACTACAAGCAGTCCGACTACGGCAAGGTGATCCTGCCGTTCACGGTGCTGCGCCGCTTGGAGTGCGTCCTGGAGCCGACGCGCGAGAAGGTCACGGAGGTCGCGGAGAAGTACAAGGACGCAGAGGACTTCAACCCGGACGCCTTCCTGCGCCGCGCCTCGGGCCACTCCTTCTACAACCGGTCCGGCCTCACTCTGAAGAAGATCGCCGGTGACCCGAAGAACGCGGCCAAGAACCTTCAGGTGTACGTGGGTGCCTTCTCGGAGAACGCCCGCGAGGTCCTGGAGAAGTACGAGTTCGCCCAGCAGATCAAGCGGCTCGACAGCTCGGACCTGCTGTACAAGGTCATCGGCAAGTTCACGGACCTGGACCTGCACCCGGACAACGTGCCCAACCACAACATGGGCTACATCTTCGAGGAGCTGATCCGCCGCTTCGCCGAGCAGTCGAACGAGACGGCCGGTGAGCACTTCACGCCGCGCGAGGTCATCAAGCTCATGGTGAACCTCCTGATCGCCCCGGACGGCGACGCGCTCACCCTGCCGGGCACGGTCCGCACGGTCATGGACCCGGCCTGCGGCACGGGCGGCATGCTGTCGGCCGCGGAGGAGCACATCCGCGAGCTGAACCCGGACGCCGAAGTCGAGGTGTACGGGCAGGAGTTGAACCCCGAGTCGTGGGCGATCTGCCGGTCCGACCTGATGATCAAGGAGCAGGACCCCGACCACATCGCGTTCGGCAACTCCTTCTCCGACCCGGCGTTCTCGCGCAAGAACTTCGACTACCTCCTGGCCAACCCGCCGTTCGGTGTGGAGTGGAAGAAGGTCAAGGACGAGGTCGAGTACGAGCACAAGAACCTCGGCGACGCGGGCCGCTTCGCCGCGGGCCTGCCGCGTATCAACGACGGTTCGCTGCTGTTCCTGCAGCACATGATCTCGATGATGAAGCCGGTCGACGCGAACGGCGGGGGCGGTTCGCGGATCGCCATCGTCTTCAACGGCTCGCCGCTGTTCACGGGTGCGGCCGGCTCGGGTGAGTCGGAGATCCGCAGGTGGATTCTTGAGAACGACTGGCTGGAGGCAATCGTCGCGCTCCCCGACCAGCTCTTCTACAACACGGGTATCTCCACGTACTTCTGGATCCTCACCAACCGGAAGTCTCCGGACCACAAGGGCAAGGTCGTGCTGCTCGACGCGCGCGACCAGTGGGTCAAGATGCGGAAGTCGCTCGGCGACAAGCGGAAGTGGCTGGGCGACGGGACGGGCGGTACACCGAATCACATCGGTGAGGTGACCCGGTTGTACGGGGAGGCGCTGGACGCGGCTGCCGATGAGCGGCACCCGCTGCACGCGAAGGTCAAGGTTTTCGACAACGAGGCGTTCGGCTACCAACGCATCACGGTGGAACGGCCGTTGAAGCTCCGCTTCGAGGTGACGGACGAGACGCTGGCGGCGTTGGCTGCGGCGAAGCCGGTGCAGAAGCTGGAGCGAGCGGAGGAGTTCGTGGCGGCGGTGCGGTCGCTGACCGGGTCGTCGTGGGGTACGAAGTCCGAGGCGTTCGTGGCGCTCAAGGACGCGGTGGTCGGGGCGGGTTTGCTGTGGCCGACTGGCGCCCCCTTCGCGAAGGCCCTGCGGGAGGCTGTCGGGGTCCGGGACCCGGAGGGTGAGGTGCAGCGCGTCAAGGGCGGCGAGGCTGAGCCGGACTCGGAGCTTCGGGACTACGAGAACGTTCCGTTGGGGGAGGACGTCGAGGAGTACCTGAAGCGGGAGGTCCACCCGCATGTGCCGGATGCGTGGATCGACCACAGCAAGACGAAGGTTGGGTACGAGATTCCGTTTACGCGGCACTTCTATGTTTATGAGCCGCCGCGGCCGTTGTCGGAGATTGATGCGGAGCTTCAGGCTCTGGAGGCGGAGATTCAGGGGTTGTTGGGGGAGGTGGCGGAATGAGGCGTTCGGTTAAATTGAAGTACTGCCTACGCTCGTCGGACTCTGGTACGTGGGGAGATGAGGCAGACGGTGTGGACGCAGTTCCCGTTCTGCGCTCTACGGAAATTAGCCTCGATGGCTCTGTGGACTCACGCGAACCAGCTCTGCGTTCTTTGAGTCGCCGAGAGGAGGCGCGAACTCGTCTACATGAGGGAGACATTCTTGTTGTGCGTTCCAGCGGGAGTGATCTCCATCTGGGTAAGTCGGGATATGTTGATGGCGCCGCATCTGGTATGTCGTTCTCGAACTTCCTTCAGCGATTGCGTGTCGAAGGCACGCACTCTCCGCGCTTCGTTTGGTACTTCCTCAATAGTTCTGATGCCAAGCAGCAAATCCGTAAGCTCAGCTCTACGACCACAGGTCTGCAGAACCTGAGCGCAGCTCTAATCGCAGAGCTGCAGATCGCTACTCCTTCTCCGGGAGAACAGCGCCGCATTGCCGACTTCCTCGACGCCGCTACCGCCCGCATAGACGAGCTCACCGCTCTTCGGCGCCGCCAGGCTGTACTTCTCCGAGAGCGAGCAGATAGGAAGTTGGCGGGCTTGTTCTCCGACACCGCGGGCCGTCGACAGTTCCGCCTACGCCACCTCATGCGTTCCAACCCATGTTATGGCGTTCTGGTTCCCCGATTTAGCCATGAGGGAGTCCCACTCATCCGCGTTAGCGATCTCGGTCGTCTTCGTCAGGAACTCGACAGGCTTCCTAAGATCGAAACGCGGCAGGCCGTCGAATATCGACGCACCAGGGTCTCCTCCGGCGATCTGCTTATTACCGTGGTCGGCGCCACAATCGGGCGATGTGATGTGGCTTCGGAAGAGGTGGATGGGTTCAATGTGAGTCGGGCCATCGCCCGAGTGCAATTGATCCCTGAACTCTCACCCCACATGATGGCCGCTTGGGTCCGGGGCAGGCAATTCCGAGTCCAGGCGGAACTCGTGACGAGTGGAGCTGCCGCTCAGCCTGCCCTGAACATGTCCGATTTGGCGCATTTCACAATCTGGCTCCCTGAAACGGCCACGGAATGGGCGGACCTGGCTCGGGAAGTCAGCGAGCATGAGGATGTCACGAATAGGTTGCTTGGCGTTGTGGACGCACAACTGTCGTTGCTAGCCGAACGCCGCCAAGCCCTAATCACAGCCGCCGTAACCGGCCAATTCGAGGTCTCAACCGCCAGCGGTCGCAACGTAGTGGACGGAGTCGCCTCATGAGCGTGCACGACGAGAACGCCTTCGGTGACGCCATAGTCGCCGCCGTCACCGAACGCGGATGGCGCGAGGCCAACCCCGAGGATTACCGCGCTGACATCGGCCTCGACACCCACGAACTCTTCACCTTCATCGAGCGCACCCAGCCCGAAGAGTGGTACGAGCTCGCCGGCATCTATGGCACCCAAGAAGACGCCCAGCGCGGCTTCGCCCAGAGGCTCGACAAGGCCATCGCCGACGACGGCCTGCTCAACGTCCTCCGTAACGGCGTCAAGGACCGAGGCGTCCGCCTCCGCGTCGCCTACTTCAAGCCCAACCTCGTCCCCGACGACTCCGTCCTCGACAACTACCGCGCCAACCGCCTCACCGTCGTCCGCGAACTCCCCTACGCCACCAAGCAGTTGGACTGGGGCCACCGCCTCGACCTTGCCCTCTTCCTCAACGGCATCCCCGTAGCCACCGCTGAGCTGAAGAATGCGCACACACACCAGACGGTCGAGCACGCCAAGGAGCAGTACCGCTCCGACCGTGACCCCACCGAGCTGATCTTCACCAAGCGCGTCATCGCGAACTTCGCCGTCGACCAGGACCTGGTCTTCGTAGCAACCCAGCTCCGCGGCAAGAACACCCGGTTCCTGCCGTTCAACACCGGATCCAACGGACCCGGCCAGCCCGGCGGTGCCGGAAACCCCGAGCCCACTACCTTCGGCACCTACGCCACCAGTTACCTCTGGGAACAGGTCTGGGAGCGCGAGAACTGGCTGGATCTGCTCCAGCGCTTCGCGCACCAGCAGAAGCACAAGACTCCCGGCGGCGGCACCAGCAAGTCCACGATCTTCCCCCGCTACCACCAGTGGGACGTCGTCAAGAAGCTCACCACCCACGCCGCCACCCACGGCTCGGGCGAGAACTATCTCGTCATGGCCTCGGCCGGATCAGGCAAGTCGAACACCATCGGCTGGCTTGCGCACCGCCTGTCGGACCTGCACGCCGACACCGACCCCCGCAAGCTCGACCAGGACGCCCTGACCGCAGGCCGTATCGCGCCCGGCGAGCCGGTCTTCGACAAGACCATCGTCATCACGGACCGCCGCAACCTGGACGCCCAACTCCGGGAAACCGTCGGTAGTTTCTCGCAGACGGACGGCTTGGTCGTGAAGATCGACGAGAAGCACGGGGCGAAGAGCGAACAGCTCGCCCGTGCCCTCTCCCGGGACACCGGCAAGATCGTCACGGTCACCCTGCACTCGTTCCCGGCGCTGCTCGACTACCTCAAGCGCAACCCGACCGAGCTCAAGGGAAGCCGCTTCGCGATCATCATTGACGAGGCGCACTCGTCCCAGTCCGGCGACGCCGCGACCGATGTCCGGGCGGCCCTGCGGGACTTGGGCCTCGACTCGGACTCCGATGACGCGGGCGCGACCACCACCCCGGTCGACAAGAAGCTGAAGCGGAAGGCCCTGGAGCGCTCCCGCGCCACCAACCTCTCCTACTTCGCCTTCACCGCCACCCCGAAGTCCAAGACCCTCGAACTCTTCGGTGAGGAGGGCGTGGAGAACGGCAAGGAAGTCTTCCGGCCCTTCCACACGTACTCCATGCGCCAGGCCATCGAGGAAGGGTTCATCCTCGACCCGCTGCGCAACTACGTCACGTACAACACGTACTGGAAGCTCGTGAACCAGAACCCGGACGAGGTGGAGGTCGATCCCTCCAAGGCCAATGGTCTGCTCGCCCGGTTCGCACTCACCCACGAGCACACCGTCTCCCAGCATGCCCAGGTGATCGTCGAGCACTTCCTCGCGCACACCCGTGGCCGACTCGGCGGGCGCGCCAAGTCCATGGTCGTGACCGCGTCAAGGCAATCGGCCGCGCAGATGGCACGCGCCATCAAGAGCTACATCAAGGATCGCGACTACGACACCAAGTACCCGGACCTGGGTGTCCTGGTCGCCTTCTCCGGTTCGCTCACCATCGACGACGAGGAGACCACCGAGACGAAGGAGAACGGCGGCCTCGCCGAGAGTGCCCTGCCGAAGGCGTTCGCGTACGTCCGTGCCGACGACAAGGCCGTGAAGGCCGGCGGCAAGGGGCAGCCCGAGTACAAGATCCTGGTCGTGGCGGAGAAGTACCAGACCGGCTTCGACCAGCCGCTCCTCACCACGATGTACGTGAACAAGGTGCTGACCGGCATCTCCGCGGTACAGACCCTGTCCCGGCTCAACCGCACCGCCGAGCGCAAGTCCCAGGCCGACCTCGCCGTCCTGGACTTCGTCAACGAGGCCGAGGACATCCAGGACGCCTTCCGCCCGTACTTCGAAGAGGCACACACGCTGCCTTCTGACCCCAACCTCCTCTACACCGCCCAGAGTCGGGTCATGTCGGCCCCGGTCATCTCGGAATCGGAGATGGACGAGTTCGTCGCGGCCTACTTCACGGCGAAGGACAAGGCGGGCGGCTCGCAGGCCAAGTGGGAGAAGTTGCACGCCGAGCTCTATCGGCTGCTGTCCCCTGCCGTGACGCGTTTCGCCGAGCTCCTTGAGGACGAGGACGACGAGGAGCGCATTGAGGTAGCCGAGGACTTCCGTGCGGATCTTCACGACTACGTTCGCAAGTACGGGTTCCTCGCGCAGATCGTGCCGTATCAGGACCCGGAGTTGGAGCGGCTGCACCTCTACGGGCGGTACTTGCTCAACCGCCTGCCGCGTCGTGCCGACGGTGGCGTCGACATAGGCGAGATCGACCTGAGTCACCTGCGCGTGGAGAAGACCGGCGAGCACGACGTGTCCCTCAACCCCGAGGGCGCGGCCGAACTCAAGGGCTTCGGCGATGGGTCGGGCGGTGCCAAGGACGCCGAGAAGTCACTGCTGTCCGAGCTCATCGACAAGTTCAACGCGAAGTTCGGCACCGAGTTCACGGAGGAGGACATCCTCCCCGCCTTCAACGCCGCCAAGAACGACCCGAAGGTCCGTGCCGCGGCCATCGTCAACGACGAGGAGAACTTCGGCGTCGTCTTCAACAAGGCGTTCAACGGCTACATGATGGATCACGTCTCCACCGTCGACAGCCTCGGCAAGCGATACTTCGCCGCTGACCAGAGCTTCAAGTCCAACCTCGACCGCAGCGCGCGCCGTGCTGCTTGGCGCATGATCCGGCGGGAGACGGGGCTGGACGAGGAGGAGTGAGGTTGCGCGTGGGCCCGCGTACACCAGGGTGGTGTACGCGGGCCCGCGGTGCGTTCGTTACGCCGGTGCCTCGGTGGCCAGGGTGACGAATTCGGCCCAGGCGTCTCGGCCGACGGTGAGCGTGGGGCCGAGCGCTCTCTTGGAGTCTCTGATGTGCACGGTGCCGACAGTGGTGGCCACCTCGACGCATTCGCCGCCTTCGGCCCCGCTGTAACTGCTCTTGCGCCAGGTGAGTTCCGATGCAGCGGACGGGAACGGTTCGGCGTTCATAGCTCTCCCAGCAACTTCTCGATGAAATCTGTGGTCTCGCGTGGCGTGAGGGCCTGAGATCGGATGATCCCATAACGCGCAGCCACGGAACGGACCTCGTTGCGGTCGGTGAGCAGGATGCTGCGGCCCTGCACCTCCAGATACGCGAACTGGTCGCCGTTCTTGCGGGTGATCAGGGTGAACGGCCCGTCCACGCCCGCGTTGTCCTCGCGATCGGTCGGCATGGCCTGGATCTCGACGTTGCGCTTGTGGCTGACCAGAAGGATCTGCTCAAGCACTCCGCGCATCACGGCCCTGCCTCCGAAAGGGCGTCGGAGTACTGCTTCCTCGACAACGAAGCTCATGAGTGGTGCGGGCCACCTACTGAAGATGTCCTGGCGACTGATGCGAGCGGTGACTCGCTGTTCGATCGTGTCCTCGTCCAACAGCGGGCGACGCATCGCGAGGAGCGCCCTTGTGTATTCCTCGGTCTGCAGCAGCCCGGGCACGGCTTGCACCGCGTACAAGAACAATTCGTCTGCCTCGGCCTCCAGTCGCGCCGCGTCCCGGAAGAACGCCGGATACTGAGCCCGCCCCACCTCCTCCTTCATCGCGGTCAACACGCCCCGCGCATCCAGAACTTCATCCGCCCGATCGATGAACCCCGGCGGCGGAATCCTCCGCCCCTGCTCGAACGACGCCACCGACGGGGCCGCGTACCCCACGCGCCTCCCGAACTCCGTGCGGTCCAGGCCCGCCCTCAACCGCAGCGCCTTCAACTGCCGCCCGAACGCCACCACCACACCCGAGCCGGGGTCATCCTCAGGGCGCTCTCCCAACTCCGCGCCCTGTTCCTCGTGCTCCATCGCGCCCGCCCTTCCCGCCGCGTACAACGCGCACCGTCCCCGCGTACAGAGCCGTCGTGACAGCGCGCCACCCATGGTCACGCTACGCCACCGAGCTGCACCGTGGAGCCATGACGAACAACCCCACGATGGAATACCGCCCCTCCCAACTCGGACACCCAGAAGCCCAGTTCGAGATGCGGTTCACCTCCACCCCGCGCGGCGCCCGCCTCGCCCGCCGCCTCTGCGGGGAGCGACTGAATGCCTGGGGCATTCCGTACGGCACCGACGAGCACGACACCCTCACCCTGCTCGTGGCCGAACTCGCCGCGAACGCAGCGCTCCACGGTCGCGTTCCCGGCCGGGACTTCCGACTCCGGCTTGCCGCCCACGCCAACGCCGTACGGATCGAAGTCACCGACACACGAGGCGATCAACTGCCGGAACCTGCAAGCGGCGCCACGGGTCTGCTCGCAACCCGCGGACGTGGTCTTCTCCTCGTCGCCGCCCTCGCCACCCGCTGGGGCTGGCATCCGCGCACGTGCGGAGGCCCCGGCAAGACCGTCTGGGCAGAGTACGACCGGCCACGAACCGGGACGGTCGAGGCCGCTTTTCAGCCGTAAGGACCGCGCCCCGCTCGCCCTCCTGGACGGAAGATCGTCCCAGAGGTGAAACTTGTCCCCGACCAGGTCGAGTCGGCTGCCACCGCCATCGGGCAAGCGAGCCGAAGCGGCAAGTAGTACGCCACGGGGGCAAGCAAGGTGTCACAGCAGAGGATCGGCGACCGCTACGAACTCGTGGAGGAGCTCAGCCACGGCGGCATGGGGGACGTGTGGCGCGGCTATGACGCCGTGCTCGACCGGCCCGTCGCCGTGAAGCTGGTCCGGCAGCAGTCCGTCACCTCGCCGGAACTCGCCGAGGAGTTCGCCAAACGGTTCCGGCGCGAGGCCCGCATCACCGCCCGCATTCAGCACTCCGGTGTGCCGCAGGTGTACGACGCGGTGCTCGACGACTCCCTGGAGCGGCTGTTCCTCGTCATGGAACTGGTCGACGGCGTGCCGCTGTCCGCCTACCTCCGGAACGGTCGACCGTTGCCCGTGGCCTGGGCGGCAGCAGTGGTCGCCCAGGTGGCCACGGTGCTGTCGTACGCCCACGATGTGCCTGCCATCCACCGCGACCTGAAGCCGGGGAACATCCTGGTGGCGCGGGACGGGACGGTGAAGGTTCTCGACTTCGGCATCGCAGCGATCCTCCGTACGGATGTCACGAAACTGACGGCCACCGGGACGCCCATCGGCACCTACCAGTACATGGCGCCCGAGCAGGTCCGCGGCGGCCGGATCACCCCGCAGACCGATCTGTACGCCCTCGGCTGCGTGCTGCACGAACTCCTCAGCGGGCGGCTCCTGTTCACTGCCGACAGCGAGTACGCGATTATGTTCCAGCACGTCAATGCCGCGCCCCAGCCGCTGCGCGAGCTGCGGGCGGACGTGCCGCCCCCGTTGGAGGAGCTCGTCCTTCACCTGCTGCGCAAAGCACCGGAGGCGCGGCCCGCCGATGTTCAGGAGGTATACGAGCGGCTGCGCCCGTATCTGCCGCCGCCGGGATCAGAGCCCGCACCGAACGAAGCCGGGCCGGATGGTGTGCCCGATCCGACCGGGCTGTTCCGCAATCCGTACGCGCCCCGGTCTCGCGCGCGGGCGGAGCAGCGGCCCCCTGCCGGGGAAGGCCAACCGGCTGCGCAGCCCGTCCCCGCTCCGGTACCCGGCGCGCTTCGCGAGGAGATCAAGGAGGCTTACGCGCACGCGGACGCCCTCCTCGACGAGGAGAGGTTCGCGCAGGCAGCCGAGGTGCTCGGCGGCGTCGTCGAGCGGGCAGCACGCGCCCTCGGCCCTGAGAGTCGACAGGTCCTGGAACTGCGTACCCATCGCGCCGCTATCCAACTGCTCGGCGGGGACTACCGGTCGGCGCTGCCCGAGTTCGACTCGCTGGCCGATGCCTATGGGCGGACTGCCGGCCCCGGCAGCGAACAGGCCCGCGCCTGCCGAGCTCAGGCTGCGCGCTGCCGTGCGGAGCTGGGTCAGGTCACCGAGGCGCTCGCGGCCCTCGAAGACCTCTTGGCCCTGGTCCGGTCCGTGGACGGCGATGTCAGCGAGGAAGCCGTCGAACTCCGCCGCGACATCGGGATGTTGCTGCTCGCGCAGGGCCGGACGATCGAATCCCGGCACATCCTGGAACCCCTGTACGACGACCTCTGCGTCGTCTTCGGACCGGACGACGAACTGACCGTGGAGATCGCGGAGGCGCTCGCCCTGATCCGCCTCGGCCTTGATGCCTCCTCTCCGTAGGGCCAGAACGACCCGGCATCGCTCGTGAAACGATCGGCCGTGGGGCGGGCCGTTCATGCGTACGTCACCGCTGACGGCCCAGGAAGGAAGCAATGCCATGACCACCACGCGCGCCGCAGGCGGAACTCAGGACGTGACCTTGCAGGTCCGCCAAGTCAAGCAGTCGCAGACCCGCGAGACACTCTTTTCAGGCCTCAACCCAGTGCCTACCTGCTGTGGAATGCAGTCCGAATCCTGCGGGAGGTGCGCCGCACCCTGCATGTTCTGCGTCCAAGCTATGAAGGCCGAGGTGCAGCACTGACCGAGCACGGCTTGTACCTGCTCACACATCTGGTGTTCCGGAGCCTCGACACCGAGCCGATCGATGAGCCGGACCCGAAGCAGGAGTGGGCGGCCGCGGCGGTGGCGGAGGTGCCTCAGCTGGTCAGGGCCTTGTTGCCAGAGGTCGTTGCAGCGATCGATGAGCTCTTCACCGATCGCTCGCGAATCCAGGCCGTGTGCGCGGATGTTGTCCGTTGCCGAGCGCTGGTCGACTACGTGCTCTCGCCGACCGCGGACCGCTCTGGCGAGAAGTTGGAGCAGGACAAGTATCGCCGCAGGCCGATGCAGCGAAAAACGCGCCGTCCCAATGCCGTCCATGTCCTCGTCGACAAAGGAGTGCTGGAGGAGGGCGCTCCGCTCACTCTCACCATGGCCTATCCGCTCGAAGCCGAAGCGCTCCGTGACTGGCTCTCAGAGAATCAGAAGCGTTCACTCGCCACTTGGGTCAACCATCGCAGCAAGCCGATCCTCTGGGCTGCGGACGGCAAGCAGTATTCCCCCTCCGGTTTGATCACCCACATGTGGGAGCTCGCCGAGTGGGAGCGGCGACCGGTTGCCAATCAAGGCACCGCTCGATGGGTGACCGCAGCTGGTGAAACTCTCGCTGACCTTGCTTGGCGGGTTCTGGGCGAACTCGAAGAGAGTGTGGAGGACGACGTTTCGACCGGGCCCTCGAGCGGCTGACCATCGTGAGGGGGCGCAGCCGCTGCGCCACCTGTTCCGCGCGAAGGCCTCGGGCTGGCGCCGATGCGCAGGGCGGCGGGATGGTTTTCGGGGCGGGGCATGGCGGCTCCTGGTTCTGCTGCGATGACTCGACGCGTGAGCAACTCACCTTCAGCGCAAGGCGCTTGACGGTACGGCGGAGTCGCCCCGCCCGGGCCGCACGAACGCCGAGGCGGCTGGGTCCCTACCCCCCGACGGATCCCCCGCCCCCGGCGCGTCCAGCGGCGTGAGCCCCGTCGCTCACACCCGTCCGTACACCGACAGGTCCCGCAGATGGGCCGTGGCGCCGCCGAAGGCCCACGGCGTCCATGTCGATGCACGCCCACGCTCGCCGTCGTCAGCGCTGTCTGGGCCTGCTGTGGTGGCGCGTCGGTCGTGACGGGCCGTACGGGCACGAGCGGGGGCGGCGCGCGGTGGGCTGTCCGTCAGCCACGCCTGGCGGCCCGTGTATCTGCGCGCCCAGCTCGACCTGCTGGCGGGCGGCGTCGCCACCGCGATCAGCGTCATCTCGGCCTTCGGGCTCGTGCTCCTGCTGGCCGTCACGCTGCTGATGGACGGGCTCAAGTCCAGTGGTGTGAAGAGCCGTTGGTCATGGGCGCGGCGCAGGGCATCGCCGTGTGCGTGGCCGGGTGCGGGATGGCCGCGTTCCCGTTCGTGGAGGCGGCGGCGTCGCGGCTCGTGCTGGTCGCGCTCGCCTTCGCCGGTGGCGGGGTGGCGATCCCGCTGCACTGCATGACCGCCGCCGAGGTCGTACCCGCAGCACAGCGCGGCGCGGTCTTCGGTGTCGTCGCGGCCGCAGGTACGCTACCCGGCCTCGTCGCGCCGTTCCTGACGTGCCATCTGATCGACGCGGGCACCACGGCCGAGGCGGGCTGCCGGACGGCCTTCCTCGTCGCGTCCGTCGTGATGATCCTCTGCGGCCTGATCGCCCTGGCCCGTATCCGGCCGGAGCCGGACGCGGGTCCGCCTCGGCGTCGGCGACCTGGCGAAGCAGGCGGCACGCTGAAATCCCGTACGGCCGGTGGTGCCCGACTCGCCCTGGAATACTGGCAGTTGACCACGGGCGGACGGAACGGTCGGCCCGGGCGCGGCAGAGGGGCGTGAGCATCGGTGACCGTAGCGGCGGCGGAGACGGGCGACGGCGTGGGTGTGCGGGGTGGCGGGCGGCACGCCGTCGTCGTCGGCGGGAGTCTGGCGGGGCTGCTCGCGGCGCGGGTGCTCGTCGAGCACGCCGAGCGCGTGACCGTCGTCGAGCGGGACCGCTTCGCCGCCGAGGCCGGACCACGGCCAGGGGTCCCGCAGGGCCGGCACACGCACGTCCTGCTCGACGGCGGCCAGCGCGCCCTGGACGCGGTGCTGCCCGGTTTCATGGACGAGCTGCGGGCCGCGGGCTCACCGCGCGTCGGCATGCCGGACGACGTGGTGCAGTTCCAGCGTGGCCGCTGGTTCCGGCGCACCCCGGCGTCGACCTATCTGCACACCGGTACGCGACCCCAGCTCGAACACCTCCTACGGCAGCGGGTGTTGGCGCATCCGGCGATCGAGGTGGTCGAGGGCGCCGAGGCCGTCGGGCTCCTGGGGGACGCCGCGCGCGTGCGCGGGGTGGTGCTGCGGGAGCGCGGGGACGGGGCGCGGGACGAGCGGCCGCTCGCCGCCGATCTGGTCGTGGACGCCTCCGGGCGCGGCACGAGGGCCGCGCGGTGGCTCGCCCGGATCGGGGCCGACGCCCCGCCCGAGGAGACCATCGAGACCGGCCTCGCCTACGCCTCCCGCGTCTACCGCGACCGCGGCGGCCGGCTCGGCGGGCAGGCCCTCGGCTTCAACATCGTCGCCGACCCCACCCAGACGTACGGCTGTGTCGTCCTGCCCCTGGAGGACGGCACCTGCATCGTCACGTTCTCCGGCCTGCGCGGCGACGAACCGCCCACGGGCGACGAGGAGTTCGCCGCCTTCGCGAAGCGGCTTCCGCACCCGGTCGTGCACCAGTGGCTGCGCGCCGCCGAACCGCTCACCCCCGCGTACGGCTTCCGGCAGACCGCGAACGTCCGGCGCCGCTACGACCTGCCGGGCCGCCGCCCCGCCGGATTCCTCGCCACGGGCGACGCGCTGTGCACGTTCAACCCGATCTACGGCCAGGGCATGGCCGTCGCCGCGCGCAACGCCGTCGCCCTGCGCGACGCGCTCGCCGACAGCCGCCGCACCCCGACCACGCGCCGTGTCCAGGCCGCGATCCTCGCCTCGTCCGGACAGGCCTGGGACATCTCGGCGGGATCCGACAAGAAGATGCCGGGCGCCACCGGCAACGCGGTGGGCTCCAGCGCTCTCGAACGGCCCGTCGCCTGGTATCTGGGGCGCGTCCTGGAGCGGTACGCCAGCGACCCGGTCGTCGGCGACGCCTTCCGCTCCGTGCTGACCCTCACCGCCCCGCTCACCTCGCTCTTCGCTCCGCGAGTGGCCGGGCGAGTGCTGTTCGGAGCGGTCGGGGCCGCGCTAGTGGAACCGCCGAGGGAACGGGAGGGCGCGGCACCCGTGTCGCAGTTGGGCCGAACGGGTGAGTTGGCGTAAGAATTGGCCGGTACAGACGACGAGTGCGAGCCCGGACGGGGTGTGGGGCAGTGAACAGCTACCGGCGCGACGCCACTGATGAACAGTGGGAGGGGCTCGCCCAGGTCGTGCCGCTGCGCAGCGGCGACGAGTGGCCGTCCTGGCCGGGCCACCGGGCCATGGCGGAGGCCGGGTACGACAGCCGGCGCCAGTTCGTCGTGCACCGGGTGAACGTCTTCGCGGACGCCCGTGAGGTGGCCGAGACCCTGATGGCCGAGATCCCGGTGCTGCTCGACCTGTCCGGCGCGGAGAGCGAAGTCGCCAAGCGCGTACTGGACTTCAGCAGCGGCGTCGTCATGGGCCTCGGCAGCGGCATGCACCGGGTCGACCGGAACGTCTTCCTGCTCACTCCGCCCGGCACCGAGGTCCAGGGCCTCGTGGAGGACGGGGCGACGGCGCCCCGCGGCTGATGTCGGACCCGGGTGGTACACCTGGGGCGTGACCGACCTGGACGTGAAGCAATTGCAGCGCCGCCTCGCGGAGTTCGCCTCGGCGCGCGACTGGCAGCAGTACCACACCCCGAAGAACCTGGTCTCGGCGCTCAGCGTGGAGGCGGCCGAACTGGTCGAGATCTTCCAGTGGTTGACGCCCGAGCAGTCCGCCTCGGTGATGGACGACCCCGAGTCGGCCCACCGGGTGACCGACGAGGTCGCCGACGTACTGGCGTATCTGCTGCAGCTCTGCGAGGTGCTCGGGATCGACGCGTTGGCCGCTCTGGCTGGGAAGATCGAGCGCAACGAGCAGCGCTTTCCGGTGGGTTCGGCCGAACCGAAGATCCCTCGTCGTCACTCTGCGGAGTGATCGACAGGGTCCGATTCGAGTTTCTGTCCAGAGATTTCCGTATTCCCCTGGTCTTTTGGTCTGATTACCTTCACTCTGGGTAGTGGAGTGGAAGAGTGCGACTGAGACTGACCGGCCGAACTGCCCCGAGCGGTTCGGCAGTTGGGCGGTCGCACCACGGCGAACGGGGACGGCAGATGGACGCGGTGGAACTCATCAGGGAGTGCAGAGGCGCTCTCGCGCGCGGACACGACGCGGCGTCCGTGCTGACGGAGGCCTGGCAGGCCGAGGCCCTCGCCCAGGCGACGGGCAGCCGCCTCGCGGTGGGCGGCCCGCCCGCGCTGCGCGGCGAGGCCCTGGCCCTGAGCGAAGTGAGCGGCCGCGGCTGCGGAGTCCTCGCCGCCGCCCACCCCGGCACGGCGGCGATCCGCGCGGCCCTCCTCACCGAGATCCGCGACCCGAGGGCTACCCTCGTCGGCCTCGGCGGACTCCTCGGCGAGGTGGGCATCGCGCTGGTCGGCGTCTCCTGCTCGGCCGAGGGCGAAGTCCACTACTGGACCTGCGTGGAGGCCATCGACGCCGCGGACGAGTCCCGCGACCGCGTCCTGGAGATGCTGCGTCGCTTGGCGCTCAGCGAGGAACGCGGCGAGGGGGCCTGGGCGCCTCCCTAGGCCCCCGGACCGGCCCCCGGACCCCCTGATGCGTCGTTCGGCTGCGGCGCCGTCGTGGCTGGTCGCGCCCCGCGGCGGAGCCGCCAATGTCACAGTCCCGCGCCCCTAAAAGATGCGCAGTTCCCCGCGCCCCTATCAATCAGCCCCTCCGGCGTTTGAGATGGGGGTCCCCCCTGCTCGAGCGAAGCCGAGAGCTTGGGGGAGGGGGTCCGGGGGCTGGCCCCCGAAGCGCAGCAGGCTTTCGGGAAGGGGCGGGGAGGGGAAAACTCAGTCCACCTCCGCCTCCACCGGCTTGGGAATCAGGAACGACGTCGCGAACGCCGCCGCGAGGAGCGCGACACCGGCGATCATGCCCGCCGTATAGCCCGCCGCCGAGGTCGGATCGTCCGGCTTGGCCGCCGTCTGGACCGCGTACAGGACGGCGAAGCTGAGGCCCGCGCCCAGGTTGAACGCGCCCGCGTTCAGGCCCGGCAGGAAGCCCGGGTTCTCGCGCGGGGAGAGCACGATGCCGAGGCCGTTGAGGACGATGTTGCCGATGCCCGCGTACGTGACGCCGATGAGGACCGACGAGGCGAGCAGCAGCGCCCGCGAGTCGCCCTGCAGCGTGACGATCATCAGGCCCACCATCGCGGCGGCGCCGACCAGGCCGATGCGCAGGATCCGCCCGTAGCCGAAGGACGCCGCGAGACGCCCGGCGATCGGGCCCATGGCGAGGCCCGCGAGGGCGTACGGAGTGAGCGTCCACCAGGCCGAGGCCTCGGCGGTCATGCCGAATCCGGCCTCGGCGTCCTGCGCGAAGGCGGGGATCAGGCCGTTCATCACCGCGAACACACCGGTCATGGTGAGCACGGTCGTGAGCAGCAGCGCCCACGTGGAGCGGCGGCGCAGATGCCGGGTGGCGACCAGCGGGTGCGGGCTGCGGTTCTCCGTACGCCAGAACAGCGCGAAGGCGAGCGCGGAGAGCACGAAGAGACCGGCGACGAGGACCCAGTCGGCGGCCGCCAGCTTGCCCGCCTCGTTGAGCGCGATCAGGGCCGCGCCGACCGACACGACGAGCAGCGCCACTCCGGGCCAGTCCATCCGCGGCACGTCGACGTCGGCGCGCGAGGCCACCGACTCCGGGGTGAGCGTGGCGACGAGGAGCGCGGCGAGGGCGGCGACGACGGCCATCACCCAGAACACCGACTGGAAGCCGAAGTGGTCGGCGAGCCAGCCGCCCGCGATCGAGTCGACGCCCGCGATCCCGCCGTTGACGGCCGTGATGACGCCGAGCAGCAGCCCGTACCGCTTCGGGTCGTGGACCTCGTTTCGCAGCATGATCAGGCAGAGCGGCACGGTCGGCCCGGAGATGCCCTGGACGACCCGGCCGGTGAACAGCGTCGGCACATTCGTCGCGAGGGCCGCGATCACACAGCCGACGACCATCAGGGCCATCATCCCGGTGAGCACCTTGCGGCGGCCGACGAGGTCGCCGAGGCGCGGCAGGAACAGCGAGAACAGCGCGGCCGAGGTGAAGAACGCCGTCTGCGTCAGGCCGACTTCGGCGGACGTCGCGCCGAGCGATTCCTCCACGTTCTTCAGGGCGGGGCTGAGCATGCTCGCGTTCAGCTGGAACGCGAAGCAGGCCGCGAGCAGCGCGGTGACGAGGACGACGATCCGGGTGCCGCGCCCGCCGCCCGTACCCGCCGCAGCGGTTGCCGAGGAGGCGGCGCTCATACGGTCACCTCGCCGATCCGCTCCAGGGCGTCCACGACCAGGTTCCAGAACCGCTGGTGGTCGAGGTCCACGGCGACCTGCGTACGGCAGTCGGCGGGCGCCGGGGCGCGGAAGTCCGCCACGGTCATGCCCAGCGTGAGGGTGCCGGTCAGCTCGATGTCCACGGGCGCCTTGCGGACCGTCATCACCCGCGGGTCGATGACGTACGCGACCGCGCACGGGTCGTGCACCGGCGGGTGCGCGAAGCCCTGCGCCTCCAGGTACATGGCGCCGAAGAAGTCCAGGAGTTCGTTCACGAACTTCGCGGGCCCCGTGCCGACCTTCGCGATCCGCTCGACCACCTCGGGGGTGGCCAGGGCCTGGTGGGTGAGGTCGAGGCCGACCATCGTGACGGGCCAGCGCTCGTTGAAGACGATGTGCGCCGCCTCCGGGTCGATCTTGATGTTGAACTCGGCGACCGGGCTCCAGTTGCCCTGGTGGTAGCCGCCGCCCATCAGGACGACCTCGCGGACCCGCTCGGCGATGCGCGGCTCCTTGCGTACGGCGAGGGCGATGTTGGTGAGTCCGGCGGTCGGTACGAGGGTGATCTCGCCGGGCTCGTGGCTCATCACGGTGTCGATGATGAGGTCGACGGCGTGCCGCTCGTCGAGCTCCAGGGCGGGCTCCGGCATGACGGGGCCGTCGATGCCGGACTCGCCGTGGATGTCCGGCGCCGTCTCGACCTCGCGCACCAGCGGACGGGGGCAGCCGGCGGCGAAGGGGACGCCGGTGATGTTCGCGATGCGGGCCACCGAGAGGGCGTTGCGGGTGACCTTCTCCAGGGTCTGGTTGCCGACGACGGTGGTGACGGCGACGAGCTCGACGTCCGGGTTGCCGTGCGCGAGCAGCATGGCGATGGCGTCGTCGTGCCCGGGGTCGCAGTCGAGAATGATCTTTCGGGGCATCGCGGAACCTCTTTGTCCAGCTGAACCGCCGCTCGCGGGCGACGGTGGGAAAACGTTCTCCCGAGAGGATGAGCAGGCGCCCGAATTATGTCAATGGCAGCCTGGGGAGGCCCGTCGAGATGATCAGCTAACGGGCACGTCAGAGGAGCCGAAGAGGCAGTGGTCGTTGGGGGCGGCTGCTGATAACGTTTTCCGAAACTCTGGCGGAGCGAGGCGGGCCGGAGGGGGCTCGGTCGGCCGATCGGCGGGCCGGGACGCAGGGGTGAAGCGGATGAAGAGGCAGGAGCCGGGCGTGACCGATGCAACGCTGCGCGACGTGGCCCGTGCCTCGGGCTGCTCCGTCGCAACCGTCTCCCGCGTCCTGGCCGGCACCCGCCCCGTCGGCGCCGAGACCGCCGCGCGCGTCCGCGCCGCCGCCGCGCAGCTCGGCTACCGCCCCAACCACGCCGCCCGCGCGCTCCGCAGCCGCGCCACCGGCACCGTCGGCCTGGTCCTGCCGCAGATCACCAACCCCTTCTACCCCACCCTCGTCCGCGCGTTGACGCACGCCCTGCACGCCGACGGCCGCGCCGTCCTCCTCGCCGACTGCGACGACGACCCCGAGGCCGAGGCCGAGCACATCGCCGACCTGCTCGCCCGCCGCGTCGACGCCCTCCTCGTCATCCCGGCCCACGAGCGGCGCAGCCGCGAGGCGGTGGCCGCGGCGGCGGCGCGCGTCCCGCTCGTCCTGATGGACCGCGGCTGCGGTACGGGCGTCGCGGACTCGGTCGCCGTCGACAACGCCACGGGCATGGCCCTCGTCCTCGACCACCTCGCCGCGGTCGGCCGCCGCCGCGTCTGCTTCATCGGCGCCGCCGGCACGGCCTCCGCGGCCGCCGAGCGACGCCTCGCGTACGAGTCCGGGGCCGCCGCCCTCGACCCGGGCGCGCCGGACCGGGTGCTCCTCGGCGACTTCTCCGCGGAGTGGGGCCGGGCGGCGGTCGACGAGCTGTGGGAGAGCGGGCCGCGGGACGGCGAGCCCGGGCCCGAGGGCGAACCCGGCCGATGCGCGCCGAGCGGGGGCGGGCTCCCCGACGCGCTGGTGTGCGCCAACGACCTGATCGCCATCGGCGCCCTGCAGCGGCTCCAGCAGCGCGGCGTGGACGTGCCGGGACAGGTCGCGGTCACCGGCTTCGACGACATCCCGATGGCCACCCTGTCCGCGCCCGGCATCACCACGGTCCGCCAGCCGGTGTCCGAACTCGCCGCGGAGGCCGCCCGGTTGCTCCGCCGCCCCCCGCAGGACGGCACCCGCCCGCACCGCACGATACGGCTCGCGCCGGACCTCGTCGTACGGGAATCCAGCGCGGCGCGGCGGCAGAGTGGGCACAGTGCCAGGAACGAGCAGGACATGACCGCACAGCAGGACGTGACCGCACAGCAGGACATGACCGCACAGCAGGACTTGACCGCAAAGGTGGAGGAAGCGCAGTGATCGCCGTCGTCGGAAGTCTCAACCTGGATCTCATCGTCCCGGTGCCGCACCACCCCGTCCCCGGGGAGACCGTCCTCGGCGGCGACATCGTGCAGCACCCCGGCGGCAAGGGCGCCAACCAGGCCGTGGCCGCGGCCCGCCTCGGCGGCGACGTCGCGTTCGTCGGGCGCGTGGGCGACGACGACGCGGCCGACGTCCTTGTGGGCGCGGCCCGCGCGCAGGGTGTGGACACCACCCACATCCTGCGGACGGAGAGTGTGCCCACCGGCCGTGCGCTCATCGCCGTGAACCCGGACGGCGAGAACTCCATCATCGTGAGCCCCGGCGCCAACTCCCGCCTGACGGCCGCCGATTGCGAGAAGGCCGCGAGCCCGCTCGCCGCCGCCAAGGTCACCGTCCTCCAGCAGGAGGTGCCGGACGCGGCCAACCACGCCGCGGCGCGCCTCGCGGGCGGCCTCGTCCTCTACAACCCGGCCCCCGCGGTCGAGGGCGCCGTACCGCCCTCGAAGGTGGACCTGCTCGTACCGAACCGCACCGAACTCGCCGCGCTCACCGACACCCCGGAGGCCCGGACCGTCGACGAGATCATCGCCGCGGCAAGGAAGTTGACCGGCGCGGGCGCGGTGGTCGTCACCCTCGGCGGCGACGGCGTGCTGCTCCTCGAAGGTACGTCGAGCCTGCACATCCCCGCGTTCCGCGTGACCCCGACCGACACGACCGGAGCGGGCGATTCCTTCTGCGGCGCCCTGGCCGTCGCGCTCGCGGAGGACCGTACGTTGGAGCAGGCGGCGCGCTGGGCGTGCGCGGCGGCGGCGATCAGCACGACCCGCACCGGGGCACAGCCGTCCGCGCCGTCACGCGACGAGGTGGAGGAGTTCCTCACGGCCCGGAGCTGAGGCGCGGGCGGACGGACCCAGGGCCCGTCTCCCCGGTTTTCGCGGGCCCGCGACGCCTGGCACGCTCTCCCTGCTCCGGGGCTCGGCACGCTCCCTCGGCCTCCGGGGCGCGCGCCGACGCACCGTCCCCCAACCTTCGGCCGCTTCCCCAGCCTTCGGCCGGGAGGTGCCATCCCGGAGCAGGGAGGTACCCCGAGTCGAGCAGAGCCGAGTCGAGCGGAGCCGGGCCCGGTTGAGCAGAGCCGAGTCGAGCGGAGCCCGGTCGGGCCGAGGCGGCTCGGTGGGGGATGCAGGATGCAGGATGGACTCCATGGATCTGCGCATCTTCACCGAGCCCCAGCAGGGGGCCACCTACGACACGCTGCTGACCGTCGCGAAGGCCACCGAGGACCTGGGCTTCGACGCCTTCTTCCGGTCCGACCACTATCTGCGGATGGGATCGAGCGACGGCCTGCCCGGCCCGACCGACGCCTGGATCACCCTGGCCGGTCTCGCCCGTGAGACCCGCCGGATCCGGCTCGGCACCCTGATGACGGCCGGTACGTTCCGGCTGCCCGGCGTGCTCGCCATCCAGGTCGCGCAGATCGACCAGATGTCCGGCGGCCGTGTCGAACTGGGCCTGGGCGCGGGCTGGTTCGAGGAGGAGCACACCGCGTACGGCATTCCGTTCCCGAAGGAGAAGTTCGCCCGCCTCGAGGAGCAGCTGGCGATCGTCACGGGCCTGTGGGGTACGAAGGTCGGCGAGACCTTCGACTTCGACGGCAGGCACTACCGCCTCGCCGACTCGCCCGCCCTTCCCAAGCCCGTCCAGCGGAAGATCCCGGTGCTGATCGGCGGCCACGGCGCGACCCGCACACCGCGTCTCGCCGCGCGGTACGCGGACGAGTTCAACATCCCGTTCGCGTCGATCGAGGACAGCGAGCGCCAGTTCGGCCGGGTGCGTGCGGCCGCCGAGCAGTTCGGCCGGGCGCCCGACGCGCTGGTGTACTCCAACGCCCTGGTCGTCTGCGTCGGCAAGGACGAGGCGGAGGTGGCCCGGCGTGCCCAGGCCATCGGCCGCGATGTGACCGAGCTGCGCGCCAACGGCCTGGCCGGTTCGCCCGCCGAGGTCGTCGACAAGCTCGGCCGGTACGCGGAGATCGGCTCGCGCCGCGTGTACCTGCAGATTCTCGACCTGGACGATCTGGAGCACCTGGAGCTCATCTCGTCGCAGGTGCAGTCCCAGCTGTCCTGAACGCGGGGCCGGGGCGACGGCCCCGGAGGAGCCCGGCTGATCCCCGGCTGATCCCCGGCTGATCCCCGGCTGATCCCTCTCGCCCCCGTTCGCTAGGGTGTCGCGCCGTACGAGCCCGGCGGCGCGCGGGGCGAGGGGGACCGGGCATGCCCGGTGGACGCAGGGGGACACGTGAACAAGGTGCGCAGCGGCAGTGCCGCGGCCTGGATACACGCGCTGGCGAGCCTCGCTGTCGGGGCGGCGGCGCTCCTGACGCTCGGCGTGAACTGGTTCGACGCGACCACCGCGGGCGTCGTCGCCATCGCCGTGGCCCTGGTCGGCCTGGTCCGCGAGGCGCAGCACGGAGACCGCGCCCGGCGCCGCCACGTACACCTCGCGGGCCTGCTCCTGGGCCTGGCCGCGGCCTGCGTCGGCCAACTGGCGCCGGGAATCCTCGGGTTGCTCACCCTCTGAGCCGTACCTGGCCCACCTCATCCGTACGATCGCGACTTCTCCGTACGATCGCGCGCCGCGTCCCGGGTCCCTAGGATTCGAGTGTGGTTGAGATCTCCGATGAACTGATCAGGCTGGAACGCTTCGCGGAGGAAGAGCGGGCGAAGCTCGCGGGCCTCTCCGGCGAGGCGTACGACGCACAGCGGGAGCGATGGCGCCAGGCCTCGGTGGACGTGCAGTCCGCGATCGCCCGGCACGCGGAGGCGACGGGCCGGAGCCGGGAAGCCGTCGAGGAGGACGTGCTGAAGGCGGCCCGCCGGGCGGACGAGGACCCGGCGGAGTAACCGGCTCAGGTTTCTTCCGTACGGACGGGCAGCAGGAGCGGTCGCTTCGCCGTGCGGCCGCCGCCGGACGAGCGGCCGGTGAGGCGGCGGCGCAGCCATGGCCCGAGGAAACCGGCGGCCCAGCGCAGCTCGTCGGCGAGGGTTCGCCAGGCCCCCGCCGGGCCGCTGCCGCGTCCGGCGGGGGCCTGGTCCGGTAGGGGGCGCGTCCAGCTGTCGTCGCTGTCCGGCAGGCCGAGGGCGTGCGCGAGGGCGGACGCTATGCGCAGATGGCCGAGCGGGCTCGCGTGCAGCCGGTCGGGGCTCCACAGGCGCGGGTCCATGACCACCGGATGCCGGTGCGTCTCGGCGACGACGACCCCGTGCCGCCGCGCCGCCCGGCGGACCCGGTCGTTGAGCCCGGCGATCCGCGGGCTCAGCGGACGCGCGAGCGGGGTGAGCCGCGCCGGGTCGGGGAACGTCACGGTGACGACGCGGGCGCCCTGCGCGGTGAGCGCGGCGAACATCGCCTCCAGGTGACCGGCCACGGCATCGGCGTCGAACGACGGCCGCAGCACGTCGTTCACCCCGGCGACCACGGTGGCCAGATCGGGCCGCAGGGCGAGCGCGGCGTCCAGCTGTTCCGCGCGCACCTGCCCGGCGAGCCGGCCGCGCACCGCGAGATTGGCGTACGTCAACTCCGGGCTGTGGAGCACCAGTTGATCGGCGAGGCGGTCGGCGAAGCCGCGCAGCCCCGAGGTGTCGTCGCCGTCGCCGAGCCCTTCGGTCTGGCTGTCGCCGAGAGCCACGTAGCGGGCGTATGTGCGGTGCCCTGCGGGGTGGGCGGGGCTCCGGTCAGGCATCGGCGGCCGCCTGGCGGTCGCGCAGGACGGTGATCGCGCGCTCGCACCAGTCGAGGTTGCCCCGCTCGAAGGCGAGGCCGCGCAGGCAGGTCAGATACGGGCCGATCGGCCGGCCGTGGCGCAGGAACTCCGCCTCGGCGCGCTCGCCGCGCATGGTCCGCAGGAGGCGCTCGAAGAGGTCGACCTTGTCCTGCGCGAAGCCGATGCGGTCGGTGAGCTGGGCGATCAGGGTGTCGGTGTCGACGCGGTCGGCGGCCTGCACCTTGACCATCAGATCGTCGCGCAGGACGGACGGCTTGGCGGTGGCGGCCGTGAACTTCTCCAGCTCGGCGAGGCCGGTGCCGGTGACGGTGAACATCCGCTTGTTGGGGCGGCCGTCCTGGACCACTTCGCGGCCGGAGATCAGGCCGCCCTGTTCGAGCCGGGCCAATTCGGCGTAGAGCTGCTGCGGCTTCGCGTACCAGAAGTTGGCCACGCCCAGGTCGAAGGCCTTGGCCAGCTGGTACCCGCTCCGCTCCTCGTCGAGCAGCGCGGCGAGAACGGCGTGGCGCAGCGTCATGGGTCGACTCCTCGGGCCTGTCGGGGCGATCGGTTCCTGCGGTCTGGTCAGCGACGCATACCCATGATACTCAAGAAACTGACTAGTCAGGTTCATGAGTATGTGGCGATGAGGAGCGAGCAATGGCAACGACAGACCGCTTCCAGAAAGCTGTGGAGAACGGTGAACTCGGCGCCCTGGACGAGCTGTTCACCGATGACATCCGTCTCTACAGCCCGGTGAAGTTCACGCCCTTCGAGGGCAAGGCGATGGTCCTCGGCCTCTTCGGGGTCCTGCTGCGCACCTTCGAGGAGTTCCGCTACGTCGGCCGGTACGCGGGCACGGCCGAGACCAGCGCGGACGGCCGTGCGTGTCCGTCGACTGTGCTGGTCTTCCGGGCCCTCGTGAACGGCCGGGAGATCCACGGCATCGACCTGCTGCACTTCGACCCCGAGGGGCGGATCAAGGAGTTCACGGTGATGGTCCGGCCGCAGTCCGCCGTACACGCACTGGGGGAAGCGGTGTTGGCGGGCCTGGTGGCGGACGGCCTGGTCCCGGATCCGGGAGCGTGAGGCCGGTCCGTAAGGCGGTTCGTACGTCCTGAGTGGCGGGCGGCCAGGCACCGGAAAAGACTGGACGCCGGGACCGCCACTCGCCGACCCCGGCCACCCCGTACGTACGTACGTCAGGACGTAAGGACCACGACATGGGCTTCCTCAACCGCAAGGACCTCGGCCTGCTCGCCATCCGCCTCGGCACGGGCGGTGTGCTCGTCGCGCACGGCACGCAGAAGCTGTTCGGCTGGTTCGGCGGTGGCGGGATCGACGGTACGGCGCGGGGGATGGAGGCGATGGGCTTCCGCCCCGCCCGGCCGAGCGCGGTCGCCGCGGGACTGGGTGAGGCGGGCGGCGGGGCGCTGCTCGCCCTCGGCGCGGCCACGCCGGCGGCGGGTGCGGCGGCCGCGGGGGCCATGGCGGGCGCGGTCGCGGTGCACAGCCGGGCCGGTTTCTTCGCCATGCAGGGCGGCTACGAGTACCCGGCCTACCTGGGCTTCGTCGCCGCGGGCCTCGGCCTGTCGGGCCCCGGCCGCTACTCCTTCGACCACGTCACCCGGCACCGCCTCGACCAGCCCGTCACCCTCGCCCTCGCCTTCGCGGCGAGCGCCGTCGCGGCGGCCGTGGTCGTGGGCCGCAGGGAGCGAGCGATGGCCGGGCAGGAGGAGGCCGAGTAGGCGCGCCGCGCCCCGGGCCGTACGGTGACGGCCATGGGTGAGGACGGAGAGCGGCAGCTCGGCGACGTACAGCGGACGCACTGGCAGCAGACGTACGGGGCGCACCCCGGGATGTACGGCGAGGAGCCCTCCGCCCCGGCGCGGCACGCGGCGGCGGTGTTCCGCGCGGCGGGCGCGGAGCGCGTACTGGAACTGGGCGCGGGACACGGCCGCGACAGCCTCGCGTTCGCCCGTGCGGGATTCGCCGTACGGGCCACGGACTTCAGCCCCGCCGGCCTCGACCAGCTGCGCGAGGCGGCGGGCGCGGCGGGGCTCGCGGAGCGGGTGGCGACGGCCGTGCACGACGTACGCGAGCCGCTGCCGCTGCCGGACGCGTCCGTGGACGCGGTGTTCGCGCACATGCTGCTGTGCATGGCGCTGTCGACGGAGGAGATCCGCGCGGCCGTCGCGGAGATCCGCCGCGTGCTGCGGCCGGGCGGCGTCCTCGTCTACACCGTGCGCCACACGGGCGACGCCCACTACGGCACGGGCACACCCCACGGCGACGACATCTGGGAACACGGCGGCTTCGCCGTCCACTTCTTCCCCCGCGCGCTGGTCGACGCCCTGGCGGAGGGCTGGACCCTGACCGAGGTCCACCCCTTCGAGGAGGGCGAACTCCCCCGCAGGCTGTGGCGGGTCACGCAGTCGGTGCCCGGGCCCGAGTAGCTGAACCCGCGACCTACACCCCCGCCTCATAGCAACTCCGCGAGACATAACTGCTGATCTCCTCCTTGCGCAGCGCGCACAGGTCCCCCTTCAGCTTCCGCGCCCGTACGACATGCGGGTCGTCGCCCGGTGCCAGGGCGAGGAGGTCGATGACGTGCAGGGCCTCCTGGACGCGGCCCGTGTCGCGGAGGCGGGTCGCCGTGTCGAGGACCGCCTGCCGCAGCCAGCGCAACGCGGCCGCGGTCGAGGTCAGTTGACGGGCCGCGCCCTCCCGGGTCGCCGCCCCCTCTCCGAGGCCGCGGTACTTCCCCCTGGTCGGCGACCTCACGCAGGTTCAAAGCCGTCGAGGAGGCAACGGGTCGCCCCATCAGGACCTAGCCAGGGGACGCCCCCGCTTTAGCGGGGTGGGGAATGGCTTCTCTGGGCTGCTCTGGCCTCAACTGGGTGCGCGGATTTGCGCTGTTCACCGTTACCGCCTTTCTGCCGCACTAGACTTATCGCGTGTGTATAGTGATCACGTGACTGTGGCCAGGAAGGTTCGCCGGTTCTCCGGCGGCGTGTATGACCTCGGGCTCCACGTGGTGTGGTGTCCGAAGTACCGCCGTCCGGTTCTCGGCGGCCGGGTCGCGGAACGCCTGGACGAACTGATCCGGCAGAAGGCGGAGGAACGCGGCTGGGAGATCATCACCCTTGAGGTGATGTCCGACCGCGTCCACCTCTTCGTCAAGCACGACCCGAAGTCGTCGGCCTCGTACGTGGCGAACCAGTTCAAGGGCTTCACTTCCCACGTGCTGCGGGCGGAGTTCCCGCACTTGAAGTCGCGGATGCCCACGCTGTGGTCGTCGTCGTACTTCGCGGCATCGGCCGGTGCGGTATCGGCGGCGACGGTCGAGAAGTACATCAACACCCAGTGGGAACGTCCGTTGAAGAAGGGGGACGGCTCGTGATCCGCGCGTACAAGTTCCTCCTGCGTCCCACGGCCCGTCAGACGGCCGCGCTGGGCGAGATGCTGCGGGATCACTGCTCGCTGTACAACGGCGCCCTCCAGGAACGCCGGGATGCCTACCGGCACAGCGCGAAGACGAGCATCAAGTACGGCGACCAGTCCGCGCAGCTCAAGGAGATCCGGGCGTTCGACCCCGAGCGTCAGGGACGCTGGTCGTTCTCCTCCCAGCAGGCCACCCTTCGCCGCCTGCACAAGGCATTCGCCGCGTTCTTCCGCCGCGTGAAGGGCGGGCAGACTCCGGGCTACCCGCGCTTCAAGGGCGTCGGGCACTTCGACACCGTCACCTTCCCCAAGGACGGTGACGGCTGCCGCTGGGACAGTACGCCCCACGACCCGCAGACCCGCGTCCGCCTCCAAGGCGTCGGGCACATCCGCGTGCACCAGCACCGGCCTGTGCGCGGCCGGGTCAAGACGATCAGTGTGAAGCGTGAGGGAAACCGCTGGTACGTTGTCCTGTCCTGCGACGAGGTGCCCGTCGAGCAGCTGCCGGACACGGGCGCGGTGGTCGGCATCGACATGGGCGTCACCCACTTCCTGACCACCTCCGACGGCGAGCACATCGCCAACCCCCGCTTCCTCGAAGCAGTGGCCGACGAACTCGCCGAAGCGCAGCGGCACCTCGCCACGTTCCCCAAGCGCACCAGGCGGCGCACCAAAAGCACACCGAGCCGCTACCCGCCGGGTGGCGAAGCTGTACGCGAAGATCCGCCGCAAGCGTCTGGACCACGCGCACAAGACCGCGCTCACCCTCGTGCGCGACCACGACATCATCGCCCACGAGCGGCTCAACACCGCGGGCATGACCAAGAACCCCGACCCCAAGCCCGACCCCGAACAGCCCGGCAGCTTCCTGCCGAACGGCGCCGCCGCCAAGACCGGACTCAACCGCAGCATCCTCGACGCGGGTTGGGGGGTGTTCCTCGCGATCCTCACCAACAAGGCTGAAAGCGCTGGTCGGACCGTCATCGCCGTGGACCCCCGCAACACCTCCCGCACGTGCCCGTCCTGCGGGCACGCCGCGAAGGAGAACCGCGCCACCCAAGCGAAGTTCCGGTGCACGGCGTGCGGGTTCGCGGCGAACGCGGACCATGTCGGCGCGACGAACGTCCTCAACAGGGCCGGGCTGGCCCTCTGCGCGGCGGCCTAGCCACCGACACAGGAAGCCCGCGCGTTCACGCGCGGGTGGAGTCACCGTAGGTTCCGGCGCGCGGGCGCGGTCGGGCGCGCCCGGCCGTGCGCACCGTCGGCGCGCTCAGGCGCGATGCACGACCTCCCCGCCCGTCATCGTCAGCGCGATCGGCCCCTCGGCCAGTTCGTCGGCGGGCGCGTCCACCGGGTCGACGGTGAACGCCGTCAGGTCCGCCCGGTATCCCGGCGCGATCCGGCCCGAGACGTCCTGTTCGCCGGCCGCGAGCGCGGCGTGCGAGGTGTACCCCTCCAGGGCCATCAGACCCGTCAGCGCCTGCCCGGCAAGGACCGGGGAGACCTCCGGGCGCCCGGGAAGCCTGCGCAGCCGTGCCGTGGCGAGCACCTCGCGCGGGTCGTAGTGCGCGATCGGCCAGTCCGAGCCGAGGGCCAGGGTCGCCCCGGCGTCCCGCAGGTCGCGGCAGCGCCAGGCCCGCCCGGCCCGCTCCTCGCCGACCCGCTTCGACCACTCGTCGGTGTGGTCGGCGCGGGTGTACGCGGTGTGCGTGGGCTGCATCGAGGCGGCCACGCCGAGCCGCGCGAACCGCTCCAGCTGTCCGGTGGGCACGGTCTCGATGTGCTCGATCCGGTGCAGCGACCTCTCCTGAGGGCACGTCAACTGCTCGACAGTGTCCAGGACATGGCGTACGGCGGCGTCCCCGATGGCGTGCGTGGCGGTGCGCACCCCGGCCCGTGCGAGGTGGTGCACGGCGGCGGTGTACGCGGCCGGGTCCGGCCAGAACGCCTCCGTGCCCTGGCCGTGGCAGTCGGCGTGCTCCAGCCAGGCCGTGCCGCCCTCGACCGTTCCGTCCATGAAGAACTTCACGCCCCCGACCCGCCAGTGCCGACCCCGTTCACGCTGCAGCGCGACGAGGTGGTCCAGGCCCGCCGTGTCCGTGCCCGGCATGCACCACGGCGCGATCCGCAGCCGCACCGGCAGGGCCCCGGCCTCCGCCTCGCAGCCCGCGAGCAGGTCGAGCACGCCGACGCCCTGGAGGTCCATGACGTGCGCCCCGGTGAGTCCGGTCGCGGCCATGTCGCGCAGCAGCTTCAGCAGCCGGGACCGGCGTACGGAGGCGTCCTCGGACGGCAGGACCGGCTGCATGAGGTCCATCGCGGCCGGTTCGATCAGATGCCCGGTGGGCCGCCGGTCCGCGTCGCACACCACCCGCGCGCGCTGCGCGAACTCGCGCGGCCCGTCGATCCCGGCGGCCTGGAGGGCCGGGCCGCTGGCGAGCGCCGAGTGGCCGTCGTACAGGCGCAGGAAGGCCGGTACGCCGCCGAGCGCCGGGTCGATCAGGTCGTGGTGGACGGCGCGGCCGCCGAAGGTGTTGTGGTCCAGGCCGTAGCCGGTGACCCACGTGCCGGGTGCGGCCGCGCGGGCGGCGTCGGCGAGCGCGGCGCGCAGCTCGTCCAGGTCGCGGCAGCCCGACAGGTCGAGGCCGGTGGCCATCTCCAGGCCGAGGACGGGGTGGCTGTGCCCGTCGACGAGCCCGGGGGTGAGCGTGGCGCCGCCCAGGTCGACGACCTCGGTGTGCGCGCCGCGCCAGTCCCGGACGTCCGCCTCCTCCCCGACGGCGACGATCCGGCCGTCCTTGACCGCGACGGCCGTGGCCGAGGGGCGCTCGGGGTCGAGGGTGCGGATACGGGCGCCGGTCAGGACGGTGTCGGCGACGGCGGACAGCGGGCGCGGGGTCGGGTGGGACACGGAGGCGGTTCCTTGCGTGGTGAGGGGGCTGGTGGTTCGGGTCGTACGAGGAATTCGGGTCGTACGAGGAAGGGGTGCGGCCCGTCAGTCCTCCGGCTCGGCCGCGAAGCGCGCGTACACCTCGGGGCGCGTCCGGCGGATCCGCAGGGCGACGGCGACGCCGAGGGCGAAGGCGGCCGGGACGGTGAGGACGAGCAGGGCGTTGGTGGTGAACGGGGCCGCCGTCATCAGGTCGATCTTCGTGATCACCAGCCACAGCGCGCCCACCATCAGCGCGGTCGCGGCGACCGGCACGACCGCGGTGCGCCAGCGGCCCTCCTCGTGCCGGACCCGGCGGAAGAAGCAGAACACGGCGACGGCGGTGACGGCCTGCAGCGCCAACAGGCCGATCATTCCCGGGGTGTTCATCCACAGCAGGAGCTGCTGGTACGGGTCGGCGTCGGCGAGCACGAAGCCCGCGACGATCACCAGGGCGAGGACGCTCTGCGCGAGCCCGGCGACGTACGGGGAGCGGTGGCGGGGGTGGACCCGGCCGAGCGCGGGCGGCAGCACGCCTTCCTCGGCGAGGGAGAGCGCGTACCGGTTGATCGCGTTGTGGAAGGCCAGTTGCGAGGCGATGATGCTGGTCACGATGAAGACGTGCATGAGCGCGGCCGCCCAGTCGCCGACGTACTGCGAGGTGGCGGTGAAGAACAGGCCGAGCGGGTCGTCGGCGACGGCCTTCAGGACCTGGGAGCTGCCGAAGGCCTGGATGACGATCCACACGCTGAACGCGTAGAACAGGCCGAGGAATCCGACGGCGATGAAGGTGGCGCGCGGGATGGTGCGGCCGGGGTCGCGGGCCTCGCGCCGGTAGATGGCGGTCGACTCGAAGCCGGTGAACGCGGCGAAGGCGAAGGCGAGCACGGCGCCGGTGCCGGGCACGAGGACGTTGGACGGCGCGAACGAGTCCAGGGCGAGGCCCTCGGCGCCGCCGTCCAGGAGCACCCCGCCGGCGAGCAGGACGAGGATGCCGGTCTCCGCGAGCAGCAGGACGCCGAGGACCTTCGCGCCGAACTCGATGCTGCGGTAGCCGAGGAACCAGATCACGCCCACGCCCGCGAACGCGATCACCGGCCACGGCACGTCCACACCCCACAGCGCCTTCAGCGCGTCCTGGGTGCCGGTGGCGAGCAGCCCGTACACACCGATCTGCATGCCGTTGTACGCGAGCAGGGCGAGCGTGGCCGCGCCGAAACCGGCCGGGCGGCCGAGGCCGCGGGTGATGAACGCGTAGAAGCCGCCGCCGTGCCGCACATGCCGGGTCATGGTCGTGAAGCCGACGGCGAAGAGGGCGAGCGTGGCACCCGCGATGAGATAGCCGACGGGCGCGCCGAGGCCGCCGACGCCGATGGCGAGCGGGGCGACCCCGGCCATCACGGTCAGCGGCGCGGCGGCCGAGACGACGAAGAACGCGATGTCGGCGACGCCGAGGCGGGCCCGGCGCAGGCCGGGGGAGTGCTGCTGCGATTCGGGTGCGGTTGCGGCGGTGCGCTGCGGCACGACGCCTTCGGGTGCCCCCTTGCGGGGTGCGGACTCTACGTCCATGGCGCGCGGCCCTTCGTCGGGAGTCGGGATCCGGGATCCGGGATCCGGGATCCGGGATCCGGGAGTCGGGATTCGGGATCCGGGATTCGGGATCCGGGATTCGGGATCCGGGATTCGGGATTCGCGGAGCGGGCGGCGGGCCGTGAGCGTGCGGAGGGGTGGGACGCCGGAGGAACCGCCGAAACCTAAACCGTTTCGGTTTAGGCAATGTAGAGGGCGCCCGTACGATTCGGGAAGACCTCGCGACAGGAGAAACCACATGGGGCGGCCCCGGAAGGCCCTGCTCGACCGGGCGCGCATCGGCGCGACGGCCCTCCAACTCGTCGACGAGAAGGGCGACTTCACCGTCCCCGAGGTCGCCCGCAGGCTCGGCGTGCAGACCGCGTCGGTGTATCACCACGTGGACGGCCGGGCCGGAGTCGTCGAGCTGGTCCGCGAGCGCGTGGTCGAGAGCCTCGACCCCGCCACCCTCGACCTCCACCCCTGGGACGCCGCCCTTGAGGCCTGGGCCCGCTCCTACCGTGCCGCCTTCGCCGCCCACCCCCGGGCGATCTCCCTCCTGATGACTTCCCCGGTGCGCGTGCCCCGCGTCATCGCGCAGTACGAGCGGGTCGCCGGGCTCCTCACGGACGCGGGCTTCGCCCGGGACGAGGTCATGCCGGTCATCACGGGCCTCGACAACCTCGTCCTCGGCTCTGCCCTGGACATGTCGGCGCCCGAGGTGATGTGGGTCGTCGAGGACGAGTCGGCGGCCCCGCGCCTGGCCGCCGCCCAGAAGGTCACGGGCCCGGCCCGCGCCGACCGCGCCTTCGACCTGACGCTCGCGGGGTTCCTGGCGCACTGCCGGGGGCTCGCGGGCTCCGATCCCGGACCCGAAAACCCCTGACCCTCGCGGCGACCCTCCGGGTACCTTGAGGGCGTTCGCAGCTGTGTTCGCACCCCGCGCGCGCAGCTCAGGCCCTGTTTCGAGGCGTACCCACCGTGTTCCTGACGATCAGCACCACCGGCACCCACGACCGCCCCGCCACCGACCTCGGGTTCCTTCTGCACAAGCATCCCGAGAAGGCGCAGGCGTTCTCCACCTCCCACGGCCGCGCGCACGTCTTCTACCCGGAGGCGAGCGCGGAGCGCTGCACGGCGGCGCTGCTCCTGGAGGTGGACCCGGTGGCGCTGGTACGGCGCGGCAAGGGCAAGGGGCGGGGCGGCGCGGCGGACGCGGCCCTCGCGCAGTACGTCAACGACCGGCCGTACGCCGCCTCCTCGCTGCTCGCCGTCGCCCTCAGCGCCGTCTTCAAGAGCGCCCTCAACGGGAGCTGCGCGGCCCGGCCCGAGCTGGTCGGCCGCCCGCTGCCGCTGCGGATCGAGGTGCCGGTGCTGCCCGCGCGCGGCGGCGCCGAGCTCGTGGAGAAGCTCTTCGGCCCGCTCGGCTGGACCGTCACCGCCGAACCGGTCGCCCTCGACACCCGGTTCCCCGAGTGGGGCGACTCGCGGTACGTACGGCTCGTACTGGAAGGCGAGGCCCCACTCGCCGAAGCCCTGCGGCAGTTGTACGTCCTGCTGCCCGTGCTCGACGACACCAAGCACTACTGGGTCGCGCCCGACGAGGTCGACAAGCTGCTGCGCGCCGGTGAGGGCTGGCTCGCCGAGCACCCCCGGCAGCAGTTGATCGTCAACCGCTATCTCGCGGGCCGCCGCTCACTCACCCGCGAGGCGAACGAACGGCTCGAACTGGTCCGGCTCGCCGACGCCGACGACGTGGACGTCGAGGAGCTCGACAACGCCGTCGACGAGAACGCCGACACCGAGGAGAAGCCCGTGCCTCTGGCTGTGCAGCGGCGCGAGGCGATCCGCACCGCCCTGCGCGCGTCCGGGGCGCACCGTGTGCTCGACCTCGGCTGCGGCCAGGGCCAGTTGGTACAGGCGCTCCTCGGGGACGTGACGTTCACCGAGGTCGTCGGCGTCGACGTGTCGATGCGGGCGCTCACCGTCGCGTCCCGCCGCCTCAAGCTGGAGCGCATGGGCGAGCGGCGGGCCGAGCGCGTCACGCTCCTCCAGGGCTCGCTCGCGTACACCGACAAGCGGCTCAAGGGGTACGACGCGGCCGTGCTCAGCGAGGTGATCGAGCACGTCGACCTGGACCGGCTGCCCGCCGTCGAGTACGCCGTGTTCGGCTCCGCGCGGCCCGCCGTCGTGCTCGTGACCACGCCGAACGTCGAGTACAACGTCCGCTGGGAGACCCTGCCCGCCGGGCACACCCGGCACGGCGACCACCGCTTCGAGTGGAACCGCGAGGAGTTCCGCGGCTGGGCGCGGGCCGTCGCCGAACGGCACGGCTACGACGTGGAGTTCACGCCGGTCGGGCCCGACGACCCGGAGGTCGGACCGCCCACGCAGATGGCCGTCTTCACGCTGCGTACGCACACGGACAGCAGCACCACGAACCCGAAGGGAGCGAAGGCCGCATGAGCACCAGCCCCGAGAACGCAGCCGCGCCCCGCGAACTGCCCGTCACCGACCTGGCCCTCGTCGTCCTCGTCGGCGCCTCCGGGTCCGGCAAGTCATCCTTCGCGCGCAAGCACTTCAAGCCCACCGAGGTGATCTCCAGCGACTTCTGCCGCGGCCTGGTCTCCGACGACGAGAACGACCAGAGCGCCAGCCGCGACGCCTTCGACGTCCTGCACTACATCGCGGGCAAGCGGCTCGCCGCGGGCCGGCTCACCGTCGTCGACGCCACCAACGTGCAGCAGGACAGCCGCAAGCAGCTCGTCCAGCTGGCCCGGCAGCACGACGTCCTGCCCATCGCGATCGTCCTCGACGTCCCTGAGGAGGTGTGCGCCCGGCGCAACGCCGGGCGCGCCGACCGGGCCGACATGCCGCGCCGCGTCATCGAGCGCCACACCCGCGAGCTCCGGCGCTCCCTGCGGCACCTGGAGCGCGAGGGCTTCCGCAAGGTGCACGTGCTGCGCGGCGTCGACGAGGTCGAGCGGGCCGTGATCCGCCTGGAGAAGCGGTACAACGACCTCAGCCACCTCACCGGCCCCTTCGACATCATCGGCGACATCCACGGCTGCCGCTCCGAGCTCGACACCCTGCTCGGCAAGCTCGGCTATGTGGACGGCGCACACCCCGAGGGACGTAGGGCCGTGTTCGTCGGCGACCTCGTGGACCGCGGCCCGGACAGCCCCGGTGTGCTGCGGCGCGTCATGTCGATGGTGCGGTCCGGCAACGCGCTGTGCGTGCCCGGCAACCACGAGAACAAGTTCGGCCGCTACCTCAAGGGCCGGGGCGTCCAGCACACCCACGGACTGGCCGAGACCATCGCGCAGATGGACGGCGAGAGCGAGGAATTCCGCACGGAGGTAAGGGAGTTCATCGACGGGCTCGTCAGCCACTACGTCCTCGACGAGGGCAAGCTCGTCGTCTGCCACGCGGGCCTGCCCGAGAAGTACCACGGCCGCACGTCAGGACGCGTCCGCTCGCACGCCCTGTACGGCGACACCACCGGCGAGACCGACGAGTTCGGCCTGCCCGTGCGCTACCCGTGGGCCGAGGAGTACCGCGGCCGCGCGGCAGTGGTGTACGGCCACACCCCGGTGCCCAACGCGACCTGGCTGAACAACACCATCTGCCTGGACACCGGTGCGGTCTTCGGCGGCAAGATGACCGCGCTGCGCTGGCCGGAGCGCGAACTCGTCGACGTACCGGCCGAGCAGGTCTGGTACGAACCGGCCAAGCCGCTCGCCACCGAGGCGCCCGGCGGCCACGAGGGACGCCCGCTGGACCTCGCCGACGTGCACGGCCGCCGCAGCGTGGAGACCAGGACCGTCGGCCGGGTCACGGTGCGCGAGGAGAACGCGGCGGCGGCCCTGGAGGTCATGAGCCGCTTCGCGGTCGACCCGCGGCTCCTTCCGTACCTGCCGCCGACGATGGCGCCCACGGCGACCTCGCAGGCCGAGGGCTACTTGGAGCACCCGGCCGAGGCGTTCGCGCAGTACGCGGCGGACGGCGTGGAGCGCGTCGTGTGCGAGGAGAAGCACATGGGCTCGCGGGCCGTGGCCCTGGTGTGCCGGGACGAGGAGGTGGCGCGGGAGCGGTTCGGCACCGAGGGCGTCACCGGCTCCCTCTGCACCCGCACCGGCCGGCCGTTCTTCTCCGACCGGGCGGTCACCGAGGAGATCCTGCGCCGGGTCCGCGCCGCCGTCGACGAGGCCGGACTCTGGGCCGAACTCGACACTCAGTGGCTGCTGTTGGACGCCGAGCTGCTGCCCTGGTCGCTCAAGGCGGGCGGGCTGCTCCGCAGCCAGTACGCGGCGGTGGGCGCCGCCTCCGGTGCCGTGTTCCCGGCGGCGCTCGCCGCGCTCGAAGCGGCCACGGCGCGCGGCGTCGACACCGGTGACCTGGTGGAACGGCAGCGCGCACGGGCCACGGACGCCGAGGCGTTCACCGAGGCCTACCGCCGCTACTGCTGGAGCACGGAGGGCCTGGACGGGGTGCGCCTCGCCCCGTTCCAGATCCTCGCCGCGCAGAGCCGCAGCCTCGCGGGCCTCGGCCACGACGAGCAGCTGGCGCTCCTCGACCGCATGGTGGAGCACGACGGCAGCGGCCTGCTGCAGACCACCCGGCGCCTCTACGTGGACACCGGCGACCCGGCGTCCGTGCGGGCGGGCGTCGACTGGTGGCTGGAGATGACCGGACGCGGCGGCGAGGGCATGGTCGTCAAGCCGGTCCGCGCGCTCGCCCGCGACGGCAAGGGGCACCTCGTCCAGCCCGGCATCAAGTGCCGCGGCCGCGAGTACCTGCGGATCATCTACGGCCCCGAGTACACCCGGCCGGACAACCTGCAGCGGCTGCGCAACCGCTCCCTCGGCCACAAGCGGTCCCTGGCGATCCGCGAGTACGGGCTCGGCCTGGAGGCGCTTGACCGGCTCGCGGAGGGCGAGCCGCTGTGGCGCGTGCACGAGGCGGTCTTCGCGGTCCTCGCGCTCGAATCGGAGCCGGTGGACCCGCGGTTGTAGCGGTCGGGCGAGGGTTCTGGCCGGGCCGCGTCCCGGACTCGTTCACTCGTTCGGGTGTGCCCGGAGGGGATGGGAACCCCTCCGGGCACGTGCCGCGTTGTGAGGGCAGATCGACGGATCGGAGAGGGGGGAGGGGCAGACGTGGACCGGCAGTATCCGCGAGTGACGGCACATCGCCGCCCGCTCGCCGCAGCGTTGTCCGCTCTCCTCGCGGCGGTCGCCTTCCTGCTTCTGCCGTCGTCCACGGCGGCGGCGGAGGTCCAGGCCCAACGCGGGGCCGGTGCAGCCCAGTTCGCACACGGCTCGGCCGGGGTGCAGTTCGGCCACGGCGGCAAGGGCGGCGCGCAGCTTGCGTACGGCCACATCGGCTCGCACCCGGAGACGACACCCCCGCCCCCGTTCCTCACCCCGCGTGCCGGTGAGGCGGCAGGGCACCGGGCGCACGGCGGCCCGGACGGACGGGTCGGCCGGGACGGGCCGCCGGCCTGCCAGGACCTCGCCGTGCCGCGGCCGCGCGGGCCGCCGAGCGGGCCGGAGATACGTCAAGTGCCGGTCGACGCCTGACCGTTGCTCGCCGTGGAGGCGGGTGCGGGTCCGGGCCGCGGTTCCGGCTGCCCGTACCCGCCCATCGATCCCCTCCCCGGGAGAACCATGTCTCGCGCGCCCCTGTGGCGAGCGGTCGTCGCGCTCTGCGTGATCGCCGCCTCGCTCTTCTTCGCCCTCACCCAGTCCGCCCGCCTGGGCCTCGACCTGCGCGGCGGCACCCAGATCGTCCTCCAGACCGAGGACTCGCCCACGACCCGGGCCGACGCCGAGTCGACGCAGCGCGCCCTCGAAGTACTGCGCCAGCGCGTCGACGCCCTCGGGGTCTCCGAGCCGAGCCTGACCCGCTCCGGCGACGACCGCATCATCGTCGAACTGCCCGGCGTCCAGGACCCGCGCGAGGCCGCCGAGGTCATCGGCCGCACCGCGCAGCTCACCGTGCACCCGGTGGAAGGAGTCACCGGCAAGAAGCCGCAGGCCGACAGCGGGAAGCAGGACGCGGGCGCGGCCCGCACGCTGCCCGACCCCGACCAGAAGGGCGCGTATCTGAAACTCGGTGAGGCGGCGCTCACCGGTGACGGGGTGCGGGACGCGGAGGCCGTGCTCGATCAGCAGAACATGGCCGGCTGGGTGGTGAACCTCAAGTTCCGCAAGGCGGCCGGGGAGGACTGGGCCCGCGTCACCGGCGAGGCGGCCTGCGCGCCGCAGGGCGACCCGAAGCGGCGGGTCGCCATCGTCCTCGACGGGCGGGTCATCTCCGCGCCGAGTGTGAACCCGGACGTGGCCTGCCGCGTCGGCATCACCGGCGGCAACACCCAGATCACCGGCGGCTTCCAGCAGCCCGAGGCCGAGGAGCTGGCCGCCCTCGTCAAGGGCGGCGCCCTGCCGGTGCCCGTGGAGGTCGTCGAGCAGCGCACCGTCGGCCCCACCCTCGGCGCCGACGCCATCGCCGCGAGCGCCCAGGCCGCGATCATCGGCCTGGCCCTCACCGGCCTGTTCATCATTGTGGTCTACCGCCTCCTCGGCTTCCTCGCCACCCTCGCCCTCGCGCTGTACGGACTCATCTCGTACGCGGCGCTCGTCGCCCTCGGCGCGACGCTGACGCTGCCCGGGCTCGCCGGGTTCGTCCTCGCCGTCGGCATGGCCGTGGACGCCAACGTCCTGGTGTTCGAGCGGGCCCGCGAGGAATACCTGGGCGCCCGGACGAAGAGCGCGGCGGGCCGCCTCGACAAGCCGCTGACCAACGGCTTCGCCAAGGCATGGAGCGCGGTCGTCGACTCCAATGTGACGACCCTGCTCGCCGCCGGGCTGCTGTTCTTCTTCGCCGTCGGCCCGGTCAAGGGCTTCGGCGTCACCCTCTCCATCGGCGTCATCGCCTCGATGGTCTCCGCGCTCGTCATCACCCGCGTCCTCGCCGAGTTCGCGGTCTCACGGGGCTTCGTGCGCAAGCGGCCCGCGCTCACCGGGATCACGTCTACGGGCCGGGTGCGGTCCTGGCTCGCCCGGCGGGACCCGCGCCTGGTGCACCACCGGCGCCGCTGGCTCGGCGCCAGCGCCCTGCTCGTCGCCGTCGCGATCGGCGGCATCGCGCTGCGCGGCCTCGACTTCGGCGTGGAGTTCACCGGCGGCCGTCTCGTCGAGTACAGCACCAGCAGACCCGTTGCCGTGGACACCGCCCGCGAGGCCGTCGCGGACGCCGGGTTCCCACGCGCCGTGGTCCAGGAGTCGGGCGAGGGCGACATCTCGGTACGTACGGAACGCCTCAGCAATGACGAGCAGCACACCATCAAGGAGGCCCTGGAGCGGCCCGGTGGCCAAGTGACCGTGGAACGGGACGAGTTGATCGGTCCGAGCCTCGGCGACGAGCTGCGGCAGAAGGCCCTGATCGCGCTCGGCGTGGCGGTCGCGGCCCAACTCCTCTATCTCAGCGTCCGGTTCCGCTGGACGTTCGCAGCGGCCGCGGTCGCGGCGATGGTGCATGACGTGCTGCTCGTCGTGGGCCTGTTCGCCTGGCTGGGCAAGCCCGTGGACAGCGTGTTCCTCGCGGCCCTGCTCACCGTGATCGGCTACTCCGTCAACGACACGGTGGTGGTCTTCGACCGGGTACGCGAGGGCCGCCGCCGCGATCCGCGCACGAACCTGGTCGACGTCGCCAACACGGCCGTCGTGCAGACGCTGCCGCGCACCGTGAACACCGGCATGGGCGCCCTGTTCGTCCTGGCCGCGCTGGCCGTGCTCGGCGGGGACTCGCTCGCGGACTTCTCCGTCGCGCTGATCGCGGGAGTCCTCGTCGGCATGGCGTCGACGATCGGTACGGCGGTGCCGCTGGCGGTGAGTCTGGAGCAGCGCTGGCCCACCGAGACCAGGCCGTCGAAGCGCCCCCGCGGTGACGGCCCAAGGGGTGGCCCCCTGGGAGACCGCCGCGGCGACTCGGGGGCGGTGGTCTGACGCCCGCCACAGCTTCGGGGCTCCGCCCCGGTCCCCGGGCCGCAGCCTCGGGGCTCCGCCCCGGTCCCCCGGGCCGCAGCCTCGGGGCTCCGCCCCGGGCCCCGACTTCGCGGCCGTCGTTCGGCTTGCCCGCCGTCGTGGCTGGTCGCGCAGTTCCCCGCGCCCCTGAAGGGGCACGTGATTCAGCCCCTCCGGCGTTTGAGATGGGGGTCCCCCCTGCTCGAGCGAAGCCGAGAGCTTGGGGGAGGGGGTCCGGGGGCTGGCCCCCGATGCGGGGTCCAGGGGCGGCAGCCCCGGGCGGGGGCGCGGGGGCGCAGCACCCGGAGCCGTCCGCTGAGGACTTTCGGGAAGGGGCGGGGAGGGGAGAAGAACGCCTCCACCCACCCGGCCCGCGCCGTCGCGCGGATCAACCCGGCGCGGACGGGTGAAGCGGGCAGCGGCGGGCCAGGATAGGCGCATGGGATTCCATGTCGACTCCGAGACCGGCCGGCTGCGCCGCGTCATCCTGCACCGGCCGGATCTGGAGCTGAAGCGCCTCACCCCGAGCAACAAGGACGCCCTGCTCTTCGACGATGTGTTGTGGGTGCGCCGGGCCCGGCAGGAGCACGACGGCTTCGCGGACGTGCTGCGTGAACGCGGCGTCGAGGTGCACCTCTTCGGCGATCTGCTGCGCGAGACGCTTGAGGTGCCGGCCGCCAAGTCCCTCGTACTGGACCGGGTCTTCGAGGAGAAGGAGTACGGGCCGCTGGCCACGGACCCGCTGCGGGCGGCCTTCGAGGCCATGGCGCTGCCCGATCTGGAGGAGGCGCTGATCGGCGGGATGACGAAGCGGGAGTTCCTGGAGCGCAACGCGGAGCCGACCTCGGTGCGGTTCCACGCCATGGACCTGGACGACTTCCTCCTCAAGCCGCTGCCCAACCACCTCTTCACCCGCGACACCTCGGCGTGGATCTACGACGGGGTGTCGATCAACGCGATGCGCTGGCCGGCGCGGCAGCGCGAGACCGTGCACTTCGAGGCGATCTACCGGCACCACCCGCTGTTCACGAGCCCCGAGGCAGGCGCCTTCCACCACTGGTCCGAGGGGCAGAGCGACTACCCGTCGACGATCGAGGGCGGGGACGTCCTGGTCATCGGGCGGGGCGCGGTGCTGATCGGGATGAGTGAGCGGACCACGCCGCAGGCCGTGGAGATGCTGGCGCACAAGCTGTTCGCGGCGGGCAGCGCCACCACGATCGTCGCCCTCGACATGCCGAAGCGCCGGGCGTTCATGCACCTGGACACGGTGATGACGATGGTCGACGGCGACACGTTCACGCAGTACGCCGGGCTCGGCATGCTCCGCTCGTACACCATCGAACCGGGCGACGGGGACCGGGAGTTGAAGGTCACCGACCATCCGCCGGAGCACATGCACCACGCCATCGCGGCCGCCCTCGGCCTGGACGGCATCCGGGTCCTCACGGCCGTGCAGGACGTGCACGCCGCCGAGCGGGAGCAGTGGGACGACGGCTGCAACGTGCTCGCGGTCGAGCCGGGCGTGGTCGTGGCGTACGAACGGAACGCGACGACCAACACGCATCTCCGCAAGGAGGGCATCGAGGTCATCGAGATCCGGGGCAGCGAGCTGGGCCGGGGGAGGGGCGGCCCGCGCTGCATGAGCTGCCCGGTGGAGCGGGAGGCGGTCTAGGGGGCGTCTCCCTCTGAGACCACAGGCCGCCTGTATAAAAATGTTGATGGTCGTATAGACTTCCAGCGTTCCGAGATCAGAGTTCCGTCCCCGTCCCGTCAGGAGCGCTCATGGCCCCCGTACTCACCGGCCGCCCCTTCCTCAAGGAGCTGGACTTCACCGCCGAGGAGTTCCGTGCCCTGGTCGGCCTCGCGGCGGAGCTGAAGGCGGCCAAGGAGGCCGGGACCGAGGAGCAGCGGCTCAAGGGTAAGAACATCGCGCTGATCTTCGAGAAGACCTCCACGCGGACGCGCTGCGCCTTCGAGGTCGCCGCCGCAGACCAGGGCGCCTCCACCACGTATCTCGACCCCTCCGGCTCGCAGATCGGGCACAAGGAGTCCGTGAAGGACACCGCGCGGGTCCTCGGCCGGATGTTCGACGGCATCGAGTACCGCGGTGACCGGCAGGCGGCCGTCGAGGAGCTCGCCGAGTTCTCCGGCGTCCCGGTGTGGAACGGCCTCACCGACGACTGGCACCCGACGCAGATGCTCGCCGACGTCCTCACGATGACCGAGCACAGCGGCAAGCCGATCGACCAGTTGGTCTTCGCCTACCTCGGCGACGCCCGCTTCAACATGGGCAACTCGTACCTGATCACCGGCGCCCTGCTGGGCATGGACGTACGGATCGTCGCGCCCGAGGCGTACTGGCAGGCCGCGGAGATCGTCACGCGGGCGAAGGCGCTCGCCGAGGTCAGCGGCGCCACGGTCACGCTGACCGAGGACGTCGCGGAGGGCGTGCGCGGGGCGGACTTCGTCGCCACCGACGTGTGGGTCTCCATGGGGGAGCCGAAGGACGTCTGGGACGAGCGGATCAAGGCGCTCGGTCCGTACGCGGTCACAATGGACGTGCTGCGCGCCACCGGCAACGCGGACGTGAAGTTCCTGCACTGCCTCCCGGCCTTCCACGACCTGGGTACGAAGGTCGGCCAGGACATCTACGAGAGTCACGGCCTCAGCGCCCTGGAGGTCACCGACGAGGTCTTCGAGTCGGAGCACTCGGTCGTCTTCGACGAGGCGGAGAACCGGCTGCACACGATCAAGGCCGTGATGGTCGCGACGCTGGTCTGACGCGCACGGGGTGCGTACGGGTGCGTACGGGGGCGTACGGGGTACGTACAGGGGCGCGCACGGGGGCGCGTCGCTCAGTGGCCCCGGCCGCCTGCCCCGAGCGTGAACCACACCGCCTTGCCCGAGGTCGTCGTGCGGTGGCCGCAGTCCTGGCTCAGGGCGCGGATCAGGAGCAGGCCGCGGCCGTGCTCCTGCCACGGGTCCGGCTCCTCGAGCGGCGCGGCGCGGTCCAGGTTGCCGGGTGGGCGCGGGTCCGAGTCGTGGACCTCGACCTGGCAGCCGGTCGGCAGCAGCTCCACGACCAGCTCGATCGGGCGCAGCCCCACCGTGTGCTCGACGGCGTTGGCGACCAGCTCGGCCGTGAGGAGCTCGGCGGTGTCGCAGTCGGCGGGGTCGTCCAGCTCGTGCAGGGCGGTACGGACCAGAGCGCGGGCCACGGGTACGGCCGCCGTGGTGTGCGGAAGCGATATCCGCCACGAGGGGGCGGGCGGGGCGAGTGGCTGGTGCAAGGCGGTTCCGTTCGTGCTGCAGGCAGGCGGGTCGTCCTGCTTTCAACCGTATGAATGGTAAGCGGACACCTGTAGAGGCGTTGTGCGGGGCTCCGCAGGTCCGGAGCCCCGCAGGCCAAGGGACTTTCAGCAGCGGCCTATCGCGCACTCGTGACGACAGTCACGTATGAGTGATAACTTCGGTGCAGGCTTGCAAGGCTCCCGACCGACGACGACGGCCGACGGTTGACCGGCGACGGTGACCCACGACGGCCGAAGGAGGCCGCGCACGATGAGTCCCTTCACCGGATCCGCAGCACGCACCCCCGAGTGGCAGCACATCCGCCTCACCACGGACGACAGCGGCGTCGCCACCATCACCCTGGCCCGCCCCGACAGACTCAACGCGCTCACCTTCGGCGCCTACGCCGACCTGCGCGATCTGCTCGCCGAACTCTCCCGGGAGAAGTCCGTGCGCGCCCTCGTGCTCGCCGGTCAGGGGCGCGGCTTCTGCTCCGGCGGTGACGTCGACGAGATCATCGGCGCCACCCTCGCCATGGACACCTCCCAGCTCCTCGACTTCAACCGCATGACCGGCCAGGTCGTCCGCGCCCTGCGCGAGTGCCCCTTCCCGGTGGTCGCCTCCCTGCACGGGGTCGCCGCCGGAGCCGGGGCCGTGCTCGCGCTCGCCTCCGACTTCCGCATCGCCGACCCCACGGCCCGCTTCGCGTTCCTCTTCACCCGCGTCGGCCTCTCCGGCGGCGACATGGGCGCCGCGTATCTGCTGCCCCGCGTCGTCGGTCTCGGCCACGCCACGCGCCTCCTCATGCTCGGCGACACCGTGCGCGCCGCCGAGGCCGAACGCATCGGCCTCATCAGCGAGTTGACCGAGGAGGGCCACGTCGACGCACGCGCCCAGGAACTCGCCCACCACCTCGCCGAAGGCCCCGCCCTCGCGTACGCGCAGACCAAGGCGCTGCTCACCGCCGAGCTCGACATGCCGCTCGCCGCCGCCGTCGAGATGGACGCGGCCACCCAGGCGCATCTGATGAACGGCGCGGACTACGCCGAGTTCCACGCGGCGTTCACCGCGAAGCGCGCCCCCAAGTGGCAGGGGCGCTGACCATGGCGGCTCTGCGTGTCGCCGTCATCGGTGGCGGACCCGGCGGGCTCTACGCGGCGGCGTTGCTCAAACGCCTCGACCCGGCCCGCGAGATCACCCTGTGGGAGCGGAACGCGCCCGACGACACCTTCGGCTTCGGCGTCGTCCTCTCCGACGAGACCCTCGGCGGCATCGAACACGCCGACCCGGCCGTCTACGCCGCGCTGCAGGCCGAGTTCGTCCGCTGGGACGACATCGACATCGTGCACCGGGGCAGGCACCACACCTCCGGCGGCCACGGCTTCGCCGCACTCGGCCGCCGCCGCCTCCTCCAACTCCTGCACGCCCGCTGCCGCGAACTCGGCGTCGAGCTCCGCTTCTCCACCGAGGCCCCGCCCGCGGAAACCCTGAGCAGCGCGTACGACCTGGTCATCGCCGCCGACGGCGTGCACAGCGCGACCCGTACGGCACACGCCGAGGTGTTCCGCCCGCGGATCGAGGAGCACCGCTGCCGGTACATCTGGCTGGCCGCCGACTTCGCCTTCGACGCCTTCCGCTTCGAGATCGCCGAGACCGAGCACGGCGTGATGCAGCTGCACGGGTACCCGTACGAGCCGGAATCCTCCACCGTCATCGTCGAGATGCGCGAAGAGGTCTGGCGGGCCGCCGGATTCGAGGGGCTCGGGGAGGCGGAGTCCGTCGAACGGTGCGCGAAGTTCTTCGCCGACGCCCTCGAAGGCCGCCCCCTGCGCTCCAACAACTCCACCTGGACCACCTTCCGTACGGTCGTCAACGAGCGCTGGTCGTACGGCAATCGCGTGCTCATCGGGGACGCGGCCCACACCGCGCACTTCTCCATCGGCTCCGGCACCAAGCTCGCCGTCGAGGACGCGCTCGCCCTCGCCGCCTGCGTCGAGGAACAGCCCACGCTGCCCGAGGCCCTCGCCGCGTACGAGGCCGAGCGGCGCCCCGTGGTCGCCTCCACGCAGCGCGCTGCCCGCGCGAGCCTGGAGTGGTTCGAGGAGATCGGCCGGTACGTCGAGCAGCCGCCGCGGCAGTTCGCCTTCAACCTGCTGACCCGCAGCCGCCGGGTCACGCACGACAACCTGCGGCTGCGCGACCCGGAGTTCACGCGCAAGGTGGAGGACGAGTTCGGCTGCCCGCCCGGAACGCCGCCCATGTTCACGCCGCTGCGGCTGCGCGAGCTGGAGCTGCGCAACCGCGTCGTCGTCTCGCCGATGGACATGTACTCCGCCGTGGACGGCGTGCCCGGCGACTTCCACCTCGTCCACCTCGGCGCCCGCGCACTCGGCGGCGCCGGACTCGTCATGACCGAGATGGTGTGCGTCAGCCCCGAGGGACGGATCACGCCGGGCTGCGCCGGACTGTGGAACGCCGAACAGGCCGACGCCTGGCGCCGGATCACCGACTTCGCGCACGACCGGGCGCCCGGCACCGCCATCGGCCTGCAGCTCGGCCACAGCGGCCGCAAGGGCTCCACCAAACTGATGTGGGAGGGCATCGACGACCCCCTCGACGAGGGCAACTGGCCCCTGGTCGCCCCGTCCCCGCTCCCGTACCGCCCGGGCGTCAACCAGGTCCCGCGCGAGCTGACCACCGCCGAACTGCCCCTGATCCGCGAGGAGTTCACGCAGGCGGCCCGGTACGCGGCGGAGGCGGGCTTCGATCTCCTCGAACTCCACTGCGCCCACGGCTACCTGCTCTCCGGCTTCCTCTCCCCGCTCACCAACCGGCGCACCGACGCCTACGGCGGCTCCCTGGAGAACCGGCTGCGCTTCCCCCTCGAAGTCTTCGACGCCGTAAGGGAGGTGTGGCCGGACGAGCGGCCCATGACCGTCCGGATCTCCGCCACCGACTGGGCCGAGGGCGGCACCACCGCCGAGGACGCCGTGGCGGTCGCCCGCGCCTTCGCCGCCCACGGCGCCGACGCGGTGGACGTCTCGACCGGCCAGGTCGTCGCCGACGAGCAGCCCGCGTACGGCCGCTCGTACCAGACCCCGTACGCCGACCGGATCCGCGGCGAGGCCGGTATCCCGGTGATCGCGGTCGGGGCGATCTCGTCCTGGGACGACGTCAACTCCCTGATCCTGGCGGGCCGTACGGACCTGTGCGCCCTCGCCCGGCCGCACCTCTACGACCCGCACTGGACCCTGCACGCCGCCGCCGAACAGGGCTACACGGGGCCGGGCGTCCAGTGGCCGGCGCAGTACCGCGCGGGCAGCCGCCGCCCCCAGACCGGCCGCACGGACGGTCCGAAGCCACGGCTCACCCTGGACTGAACGCGGCGGCCGAACCCCCCTGACTGCCCTCGCCGCCAGGCGCGTTACAGTCGTCTGGCTATTTTGCAATGAGCACAACAATCATGGGGGAACAGTCGTATGCGTACGAACACCACCGCCCGGGCGATCGCGGCGGCGGCCGTCCTGACGCTCGCTCTGACCGCGTGCAACAACGACGAGGACCCGATGGGCGCGCCCACCACCCCGTCGAACGAGTCCTCCGAGTCCACCACCGGCGAGGGCACGACGGGCGGCGCGGGCGGTGCCGGTGACGCGGGCGCCGCCGAGGACGAGGGGCTCGCCCAGGCGATGGACCCGAGCGAGTCCGCCGAGGCGACGTTCGAGGACGACGGCGAGTCGACGAAGCTGGAGATCAAGCCGGAGAAGACCGTCAAGGGCTCCTGGGACGACTTCAAGGGCTTCGACCTGAAGGGCGTCGAGACCGAGGGCATGGTCCCGTACTACGTCACGATGTCCTTCACCTCGAAGGGCGGCGCCGAGCCGTGGATCCCGACCTGGGGCAACGAGGACGACGCGCTCGTCGGCCCCAACCAGCCGGCCCAGGGCATCAACATGCTCGACGACTTCGCCAAGTGCCCCGGCGTGGACCCGGACGTCCCGTCCGGCAAGTTCAAGAAGGGCACCACCGACCGGCCCTGCGACATCTTCGTCGCGCCCGAGGGCAAGCCGCTGTACGTGCGCTGGGGCGGCGACATCGAGGGCCAGAAGCCGCTGGTGTGGAAGGTCGCCGGCTGACCCCGCCGTGACCGGAGGCCCGCGCCGCACCCCGCCCTGACCGGAGGCCCGCGCCGCACCCCGCCCTGACCGGAGGCCCGCGCCGCACCCCGCGCGGGCCTCAACTCCCCGCGTTGTCCGGCGCGTTGCAGAACGCGGCCCCGGCCTCCCGCAGCCGCGCGTCCAGGGCCGCGAAGACCCGCGCCGACCGCTCGCCCGGCCAGTGGGGCGGCAACAGCGGCGCGGGCAGGCCCGGATCGACGTACGGCAGGTGGCGCCAGGTGTCCAGGGCCAGGAGATAGTCGCGGTACGCCGCCTCCGGCGGGGTGTCGTCGCGCGACTGCCAGGCGTGCAGGACCGGCTCGTGCGCCGCGAGGAACCGCTCGTGCCGCTCGGCGAGGGCGGCGAGGTCCCACCAGCGCGCCACCGCGTCGGCCGTCGCGGCGAACCCGAGGTGGTCGCCGCGGAACAGGTCGACGTACGCGGAGAGTTGGAGCCGCTCCAGGGTGTGCCGGGTCTCCTCGTAGAGCCTGGCGGGGGCGATCCACACGCCGGGCGCGGCGGTGCCGAAGCCGAGGCCGGTGAGCCGGGAGCGCAGCACATGCCGCTTCTGCCGCTCCGACTCCGGTACGGAGAACACCGCTAGCACCCAGCCGTCGCCGCCCCGCGGCTGCTCGCGCGGGTAGATCCGCCGGTCGCCGTCGTCCAGGAGCTGGCGCGCGTCCGCGGACAGGGCGTACCCGGCGGCGCCGTCGGCCGTGCGCTGCGGTTCGAGGAGGCCGCGCCGCTTGAGCCGGGACACCGAGGAGCGCACGGACGGCGCGTCGACGCCGACCGCGCCGAGCAGCCGGATGAGTTCGGCCACCGGTACGGGACCGGGCGTGCGACGGCCGTACGCGCCGTAGTACGTGACGATCAGGGACCGCGGAGTGTGCAGCTCTGCCACGTGATCACTCTAGAACCCTGCGTCCCGGCCGCGATCAGGGCGTCCGCAGGCGGAAGCGCTGCAGCTTCCCGGTGGGCGTGCGCGGCAGCGCGTCCGGGAAGACGATCTCGCGCGGGCATTTGTACGGCACCAGCTCGGCCTTCACGAAGTCCCGCAGCAGCGCGACGGTCGCCTCCGTGCGCGGCACCCCGTCCCGCAGCACCACATGGGCGACGACGCTCTGCCCGCGCAGCTCGTCCGGCCGGCCCACCACCGCCGCCTCCACGACGTCCGGGTGCCGAAGGAGCGCGTCCTCCACCTCGGGGCCCGCGATGTTGTACCCGGCCGAGATGATCATGTCGTCCGCGCGGGCCACGTACCGGAAGTAGCCGTCCGGCTCGCGGACGTACGTGTCCCCGGTGAGGTTCCAGCCGTCGCGTACGTACTCCCGCTGGCGCGGGTCGGCGAGATAGCGGCAGCCGACCGGGCCGCGCACCGCGAGCAGACCGGGCTCGCCGTCCGGCACGGGCTTCCCCTGCCCGTCGACGATCCGCGCCTGCCAGCCCGGCACGGGCAGACCGGTGCGGCCGGGGCGGATCGCGTCGTCGGCGGCGGAGATGAAGATGTGCAGCAGCTCCGTGGCGCCGATGCCGTTGATGATGCGCAGACCGGTCCGCTCCCGCCACGCGTCCCAGGTGGCCTCGGGCAGGTTCTCGCCCGCCGAGACGCAGCGCCGCAGCGAGGAGAGGTCGTAGTGGTCGACCTCGTCGAGGATCGCGCGGTACGCGGTCGGCGCCGTGAACAGGACCGACACCCGGTGCTCGGCGATCGCGGGCAACAGCTGCTTGGGGCCCGCCTGTTCGAGCAGCAGCGTCGAGGCGCCGACCCGCATCGGGAAGATCACCAGACCGCCGAGCCCGAACGTGAAGCCGAGCGGCGGGCTGCCCGCGAAGACGTCGTCCGGGGTGGGCCGCAGGACGTGCGCCGAGAAGGTGTCGGCGATCGCGAGGACGTCCCGGTGGAAGTGCATACAGCCCTTGGGCCGGCCGGTCGTCCCGCTGGTGAACGCGATCAGGGCCACGTCGTCCGCGGCAGTGTCCACGGCGGTGAACCCGCCATCCTGCCGGGCCGCCCTCTGCACGAGGTCGTCCGGGCCCTCACCACCGAACGGCGTGATCCGCAACCCGGGGACCTCCGCCCTGGCCAGGTCCTCGACGTGCCGCGCGTCGCACAGCGCGTGCTCGACCCGGGCGATCTCGCAGACCGTGGCCAGCTCGGCGGCCCGCTGCTGCGCGAGCACGGTGACGGCGACCGCGCCCGCCTTCAGGACGGCCAGCCAGCAGGCCGCGAGCCAGGGCGTGGTCGGCCCGCGCAGGAGCACGCGGTTGCCGGGCCGCACACCGAGCTCGCCGGTGAGCACCCGCGCGATGCGGTCCACCCGGTCCTGGAGCTCGCCGTACGACCAGACCGTGCCGGTGGGGGTGCGGAACGCGGGGCGGTCCGCACCGAGGCGGTCCGCCGTGCGGTCCAGGAGTTCGGTCGCGCTGTTCAGTCGCTCCGGGTACTGCAGCTCGGGCAGTCCGAAGTCCAGGTGCGGCCACTGGTCGTGCGGGGGAAGGTGGTCGCGGGGGAAGGTGTCGGCGTGGGCCGAGGTTGTCAGCTCCATCGTGCGCCCCTCAGAAGTGCCGAGGACGGTGGTGGCGTCGCCCATCGAGCGTATCGTGTTGGTGACGACAGTCAACGCATCGCGATAACTCCGCCGCAAGGAGGCGTGTCGGTGTCAGAATTCGCGCTCGATCCGAAGGAACTCCAGTGGTGTGCCGAGCTGCGCGCCCTGGCCGCCGAGCGCCTGCGGCCGTTGGCCGAGGACGGGGAGCCGGGCCGCATCAACCGCCCGCTGGTCCGGGCCCTTGGCGAACTCGGCCTGCTGGAACGGCTGTTCAGCTCCGGCTCGCTCGAACTGTGCCTGATGCGCGAGTCCCTCGCGTACGGCTGTACGGAGGCCGAGACCGCGCTCGCGCTGCAGGGCCTGGGCGCACACCCCGTGCACGCGCACGGCTCGCCCGCCCAGCGCGCCCGCTGGTTGCCGCAGGTCAGAGAGGGGAGCGCGGTCGCCGCCTTCGCGCTGAGCGAGCCGGACGCGGGCTCCGACGCGGCGGCCCTCGCGCTCGCCGCGGAACGGGACCCTGGGTCGGGGTCGGGGTCGGGGTCGGGGTCGGGGTCGGGGTCCGGGTCCGGGGCCGGGGCCGGAGGCGGGTCCAGGTCCGGGTCCGGGGGCGGGGAGGGGGACGGCTGGCGGCTCACCGGCGAGAAGTGCTGGATCTCCAACGCCCCCGAGGCCGACTTCTACACCGTCTTCGCCCGCACCACGCCGGGCGCGGGCGCCCGAGGCGTCTCGGCCTTCCTCGTCCCCGCGGACCGCCCCGGCCTCACCGGCACCCCGCTCGACATGATCTCCCCGCACCCCATCGGCACCCTCACCTTCGACGGCGTGCGGGTGAGCCGCGACGACCTGATCGGCGAGGTCGACCGCGGTTTCCGCGTCGCGATGGGCACGCTCAACCTGTTCCGGCCGAGCGTCGGCGCGTTCGCGGTCGGGATGGCGCAGGCGGCGCTCGACGCGACCGTCTCTCACACGTCCCAACGCCGGGCGTTCGGCGGCACGTTGAAGGACCTGCAGTCGGTGGCCCACCAGGTCGCCGAACTCGCCACCCGCACCGAGGCGGCCCGCCTCCTCGTGTACGCGGCCGCCGCGGCGTACGACCGCGGTGATCCCGACGTGCCCCGACGTGCCGCGATGGCGAAACTCCTCGCCACCGAGACCGCACAGCAGGTCGTCGACGCGGCCGTCCAACTCCACGGCGCCCGCGCCCTGCAGCGCGGCCATCTGCTCGAACACCTCTACCGTGAGGTCCGCGCCCCGCGCATCTACGAGGGCGCCACGGAGGTCCAGCGCACCATCATCGCCAAGGAGCTGTACGCGCAGCTCGCCGAGGAGGCCGCCGAGTGAGCCCGGAACGCGTCAACCCCGCCGAACTCTCCCCGCCCACCGGCTTCTCGCACGCCGTCACCGCCACCGGTTCCCGGCTCGTCTTCCTCGCGGGCCAGACGGCCCTCGACCCCGACGGCAAGCCCGTCCCCGGCACGCTCCCGGAGCAGTTCGAGCGCGCCCTCGGCAACCTGCTGACGGCCCTCCACGCGGCGGGCGGCACGCCCTCCCACCTCGCCCGCGTCACGGTCTACGCCACGGACGTCGCGGACTACCGCGCCCACGCTCCCGAACTCGGCCGCATCTGGCGGAGGTTGGCGGGCCGCGAGTATCCCGCGATGGCGGTCATCGGGGCGGTGCGGTTGTGGGACGAGGAGTGTTTGGTTGAGCTGGACGGGGTGGCGGTGCTGGAGTAGGGCGCGGGGGCTTTGTTTCCCCTACCCGCCCCTTCCCGAAAGTCCTGCCGGACGGGCCTCCTCAAACGCCGGAGGGGCTGAAAAATCAGCCCCTCCGGCGTTTGAGATGGGGGTCCCCCCTGCTCGAGCGAAGCCGAGAGCTTGGGGGAGGGGGTCCGGGGGCTGGCCCCCGTGCCGACGGCAGTCTTTCGGGAAGGGGCGGGTTAGGGGACAGAAGGAGCGGGGCCGGGGGCGGCAGCCCCAGGTACCCCGCCCCGCCCCGGACGGCGGTGCGGACCCGTCACCCCGTAGTGCGCAACGTCAACCCATACGCCTGCAGCAACGGATTGATCGGCTGGTGGAACGTCGTGCCGCCCGAGCGGCAGTTGCCCGAGCCGCCCGACGTCACCCCCTGCGCCTGGCTGCCCGAGATGTACGAGCCGCCGGAGTCACCCGGCTCGGCACACACCGAGGTGCGCGTCACCCCGCTGATCGTTCCCTCGGGGTACGTGACGCTCGTGTTGTGCTGCTGGATCGTGCCGCAGTGCCAGCCCGTGGTCGAGCCCGAACGGCAGATGGACGCGCCGACCGGCTGCTGCGTCGACCCGGTCACCCGGACGTTCGCGCCGCCCTGCCCCTTCACGTAAGGCGTCGCGGTCCACTGCGAGTTGGTCGCCACCCATGCCATGTCCCGGCCGGGGAACGTGGACGCCTGGAACGTGCCCTGCGCGACCTGGTTGTAGCCGCTGGTGGTCGTCCCCGGCCGGCCGCAGTGCCCCGCCGTGGCGAAGCCCTGCTGATCGCCCTTGGTGACCGGGAACCCGACCGAGCAGCGCCCGCTGCCGTTCATGTAGTACGCGTCGCCGCCCCGCAGGTCGTACAGCGCGCGCGGCCGCTGCGTGGTCGAGTCGATCCGCGCCATCGAGGGCCGCACCTCCGCCGCGGCCAGGAACTTCTCGGCTGCCTCGGCCCGAACGGCCTGGACGACAACGGAGTTGGAGCGTACGTCCACGTACCAGACGGGCGCGTCCCGTGTGTCGCTCGCGCGGGCCGCCTTGTCGAGCCTGGCCTTCGCGGCGTCCAGGTCGGCCAGCGCGTGCCGCACGACCTCGGCCCGTGCGCCCTGCGCGGTGATGGCCCGCACGTCGGCGGGGTCGGTGGTCGCCACGGTCAGGCGCGCGGAGTCGGCGCCGGACACCCAGGCGCCCGCGAAGTCGCCGCCGAGGGCGGACCGCAGCCGGCCCGAAACGGCCCCCGCCTCGGCCTCGTTGACGAGCCGGTCCTCGGCCTGCGCGCGGGTCAGGCCGAGGTCGCGGCTCATCGCGTCGAGTACGGCGGGGGAGGTGCGGTCGACGTTCTGGGTGTCGGCCGCGGAGGGCGCGGCGGATACCGGATCGGGCTGAGCGGTGGCCGGACCGGCGAGGGCGAGCGCGCCGACCGTGACGAGGGCGGCACACGCGGCCAGGGCATGTCTGCGGAGCAGGAGCATGGGGACTCTCCTCGGAATCGGTGGGGGACGTGCCGAAACCTAGGAGCCCCGACAGAGCGCCGGGAGCTGTCAGTTGACCCTCTGCCCGGTGTTATGCCCCCGGTCCCGGCCGTCCGGGCGGGTCAGCCAGGCCGTGTAGCTGTCGCTGCGCGCGGCGGCGGTCGCGTGCGCGGCGCAGGTCTGCGTGAACACCGACGAAGCCGGCTGCGCGGGCTGCGCCGCCGGGTGCCAGCCCAGCAGATGCCGCCAGGTGAGCGGCGACCCGGTGAGCGGCCGCGTGACCATCCCGGGCGTGGTCGGGAACGTCGCCCGGCACAGCCCCACCGCCCGGCCGACCTGCACCAGATGCACGCAGGACGCGGTGTCCGTCTCGTACACCCCGGCGGGTGTGAAGCCCGCGCGGGCGCAGGCGGCGGCGAAGCAGTCGGCGAAGCAGCCGTCGCCCGGTACGTCCGTCCAGTCCTCGGCGGCCAGATCGGCCAGCTCGACCTCGCTCCGGCCGGCCAGCGGATGGCTGTCGGCGAGCATCACGAACACCGGGTCGACGGCCACCTCCCGCCACACCAACGTCCCGCCACCGGGCGGCGGCGCGACCCCGCAGGCCCCGATCAGCGCGAAGTCGAGCCGCCCCGCCACCACGTACTCGGCGATCTCGCGCTCCGACCAGGACGTACGCGTCGACACCCGCTGCCCCGGCGCCGAGTCCGCGAGCCGGTCCACGAGCCCGCCGAGCAACGGCCCGTGCGTACCGCCGATGGTCAGCTCGCCCCGTCGGTCCCAGGTCCGCGCGAACCGCACGGCCTCCTGCTGCAGCTCGCTCACCGCGGGCAGCACGATCCGCGCCCGCGCGAGCACCAGCTCCCCGAGCGCGGTCGCCCGCACGCCCTGCCGCCCGCGCTCGAACAGCGGCCCGCCGAGGGCCCGTTCGATGCGTTTCAGCTGCGTACTGAGCGCGGGCTGGGCGAGCCCGAGAGCGGTGGCCGCCCGGGTGAGGCTGCCCGCGTCGGCGATGGCCCGGATCGTCTTGAGGTGACGCAACTCAAGCTCCATGAGGGGAGCTTGAGGGCTGCGCCCGGGTCTGGGCAAGAGTCTGGTCCAGACCTACGAAGGAAGCCGGGGGTGCGCACGGCTCCCGCATCCGAACTCCTGACTCTGGCAGCGGAAGCATGCGTGAGGGGCGGGGAGCACACCCGGCGCTAAGACCTCCGCTCCTGGGCCGCCCGCTCCGCTCTGGAGATCCCATGCCTGGCCAACGCCGAGACAACCCGCGCCCTGAGGGATCGCCCCCCACTTCGGCCCGTTGGCCGTGCAGGTGTGGGTGGCTGCGGCAGGCGCCTGCTGACCACTTGCTGACTTGTCTGACGGTGCGTCAGCGTCAGATCACCTGTCTGGGGGTGGCAGGGTGATGCTCAGGTTGTTCTGTCGACGTCGGCGGCCTTGCTGCTGGCGTCGGACGGGACCTGGCTGTGTGGGACGTTGATGTTTCGTCAGTGGGGCGGTTGATTGATTCCGGCGGGGCATAGGTGTGCCAGCTGGGTTCAGGTGGCGAGGGTGCGATCGAGGGCGTTTCTGGCTCGTGTGAGGGATGCGGGCATGAGGTGTCGGTAGGCGCGGTAGGTGGTTTCGGTGTTGCGTTGGCCGAGCCATCCTGCCGGTGGAGTAGTCGACGATCTGGCGTTGCCAGGCGCGCCGGTTCTCGGCGTATTCGGCGAAGGTCATCCGCACCGTCCGCTACCAGGATCAGACAGGTCGGCAACGCGGGGAAAGCGGATTGGAGTGCATGCCGGGGTGTCGTCCGTACCAGCGAGCGTGCGGCCCTCCGAGGCTTGTGCGGGCTCGTGCGCCGGGCGTGTCTGGTTGGCCGTCGACTCTGCGTGCGCCCCTTCCGGCCCTGCACGCGCGCTTCCGTCTCGAAATGCCCCCTGCGCGCGCCCAATCAGGCACCGGATCCGGGCTCGTCGTCGTTCGAGAAAGCGCGGCGTCGAGAATGCTGTCCGCGCGTCGGTCCGCTAGAGCGCTGCCAGTTCGTTGGTGAGGTCGTCGAGTCCGAGGGGCCCCTGGGACAGTGCTGCCATGTGCCAGGTCTTGATGTCGAATCGGCCGCCGTGCCGGGTGTGTGCATGGTGGGCCGCCGCCCGGCCGCTCAGCCAGGCCCGTTCGCCGAGTTCGTAGCCGATGGCCTGGCCGGGGTTGCTCTGGTAGCGCAGGAGTTCGGCGTCGATGAACGAGCGGGGGCGGGCGCAGTTGCGCCGCAGGAATGCTCCCGCCGCTTGGGGGGTCCACCGTTCTCCGGACCGGGGGGGCGGCGTCGTCGGGTATGGGCAGGCTCAGGTGGATGCCGATGTCGATGATGACGCGGACGGTGCGCAGCATCTGGGCCTGGAGGTAGCCGAGGCGGTAGTCGGGGCGGGTCAGGAAGCCGAGTTCGTCCATGAGACGTTCGGCGTACAGGGCCCATCCTTCGACGTTGGCGTTGACGACACCGGTGGAGGATTGGAAGCGGGTGAGCCGGTCCGTGCCGACGTGGGTCCACTGCGCGACTTGTAGGTGGTGGCCGGGCACACCGCACAGGAGCCTGTCCTGCCATGACCAACCTGTCCTTCGCTTCCGCAACAGAACTCACCGCCCTCATACGGCGCCGCGAGCTGTCGCCCGAAGAGCTCATGCGCCACACCCTGGACCGGATCGAAACCGCCGACACCGAGCTCAACTCCGTCGTCGCCCTGGACGCCGAACGGGCACTCACCGAAGCCGCCTCCCTCACCGCACGGATCGCCCGCGGCGAAGACACCGGCCCTCTCGCCGGCCTGCCCGTCCTCGTCAAGGACCTCGAAGACGCGGAAGGCTTCCCCACCAGCCGAGGCACCAGCGCCTACCGCGACAGCCTTCCGGCCACCCATGACAGCATTCACGTCGCCCGACTGCGCGCCGCCGGCGCCTTGATCATCGGCAAACGAACCTGCCCCCGATCGGCGCCGGCGTACACACCGCCAACGACGCCTTCGGCATCACCCGCAACCCATGGAACCTGGAACGGACACCAGGCGGTTCCAGCGGCGGCGCCGCAGCAGCCGTGGCAGCCGGGCTCATTGCGCTCGGCACCGCCGGAGACGGCGGCGGCTCCACCCGCATTCCCGCGGCACTGTGCGGAATCGTCGGCCTCAAGCCGAGCCGGGGCCGTATCCCTCAAGGCCCCTCCCGCCAGCCGTGCTGGCCGCAGCACGCATGCCTCACCGGCATGGCCCGCACCGTCCACGACACCGCACTGCATCTCGACGTCGCCGCCGGCTACCACCCGGCCGACCCGAACTCACTGCCCGCACCGACAACCCCGTACATGGACAGCCTCGACAAGCCTCTGCCCGTGCTGCGCGTGGGAGTCCTGCGCACCCTCGGCATATCCTCCCCCCGGCCCGAGATGCTGCATGCCCTGGAGCGAGCGGCCGACCTCCTGCGAGACCACGGCCACGACGTCCAGGACGACGAGTTGGGATTGCCCGGGGCCGCAGACTTCCCCGCACCCTTCCTGCTGCGCCAGAAAGTCCTGGCCTGCAACCGACTCCTCGGCGTCCTCGACGACTTCACCGCCCGACGCGGCGACTTCGAACCGTGGTTCGCCGACGTACTCGATACAGGCCGCACCCTCACGCTCAACGACTTCGCCGCCTACTGGACGCACCGGGGGCAGCTCGACCAGTGGACGGCCGAGCTCTTCGAACGGTACGACCTGCTGCTCATGCCGACCGTACCCACCACCGCATGGCCCGCGGAGGGCCCGGATGTGGCGGCGGTGCATGAGGGGACCCTTCCGATCGCGTACACCTCCGTCTTCAACGACACCGGCCACCCAGCGATCAGCATCCCCGCCGGCCTGGGCCCCAGCGGACTGCCCTGCGCCGTGCAACTCATCGCTCCACACCACCGCGAGGACCGCGCACTCGGCGCCGCCCAGGTGATCGAGGCCGCCCTGGGCACGCTGCGCCCGTCAGCCTTCGCCAGTCCCGCCTGATTCCCCAGTCCTCACGTCGGTCTTGTGCCACGCATACGGACAGATCGATCATGTCCAGCACGCCGCCCGCTCCCACCGCGCCGAAGGGGGAGCCTCACCACGAGTTGGGCCACGGGTGACAGGACCGTGCCCGCGCAGGCGCCGGTCACGGGCCGTCCAGGGCGGCGAAGCGAGCGTCACGTCGTCAGCGCCGAGGCTCCTCAGTGGCGGGCTCCTCGGCAAGCAGTTTCGCTGCCACGGCGGAGTCGGTGACCAGTGACGTGATCACTCCACCGCGCAGGGCCGCCCGTACGGCGTCGGTCTTGGCTTCGCCGCCCGCCACCGCGATCACTTCCGGGATGCGTACGAGGTCGGCGTAGGGGATTGCCATGGTGCGTTCGGTGAGGGTCGAGCGGACCGGGCGGCCGTCGGCGTCGAGGGGGATCGAGCAGATCTCGCAGACGGTGTCGAGGCTGTCGAGTTCGGCGCGTTCGCTCTCGGTGAGGACGCGGTGGACCTGGGATCCGGTCGGGTCCCAGGCGCCGACGGCGACGGCCGCGACCGTGATGGTGCGCCAGCGGGAGACGGCGGCCTGGATGCCCTGCTGGCGCTGCATGACGCGCAGGGCCTCGGGGTCGGAGGCCACCAGCGGCGCGTAGATGGGGTGGTGTGGGCCGCCGGAGACCGAGGTCAGGCGGCGGACCAGGTCCACGGAGCTGGCGTGGATCGCTCCGGCGATGCCGGTCATCTGCACGATCCGGCAGGGCGGCAGGCCGTTCACCCGTTGGGCCATGGCGTCGAGCGTGCGGCCCCAGGCGACGCCGAGCACGTCGTCCTCCGTCACGATCTCCGTCAGCAGGTCGGCGGCCGCGCGGCCGAGGGCGGCGCGCAGCGCGGGCACGTCGTCGAAGGGGCCGGACGCCACCAGGGCGTGCTTGAGCCGGAAGTGCGTACGCAGCCGCTCGGACAGCTCGGTGTCCATCGCGGCGCCGCCGTTGATCTCGACCCGGACGATGCCCTCGGTGCGGCACGCCTCCAGGATGCGGGCCACCTTGTACCGCGAGAGGCCGTGGAAGTCGGCGATCTCGACCTTCGTCATGCCCTCCACGTAGTACTGCCGCGCGATCGCCGTCGCCTGGACGAGCTCTGCCGGACCCATATGGCCTCCTCTGGCTTCCTCTGGCTTCGTCTGGCTTCGTCTGGCTTCCACCGTGTAATGCGATCACCAGCCTACCGCCACCTCGCGCCCATATGGGCGGGGGTTTTGACGTATGGGCAACGCGAGCATTTCATGTCGGTGAAACACGGCCGGGCCGAGCGCCCTCAGGGCCGTCCTCGAAGTGGAGGAGGAGAAGTGGACACTGTTGAACGGCATGCGAGCCGGGAATCACACAGTTCCGCAGTCATCACCAGCACCCCGACGGGCCCGCCGCCCGCGAACAGCGCGCGCTTCATGCTGTTCGTGGTCGCCATCGCGGCGCTCGGCGGACTGCTCTTCGGGTACGACACCGGGATCATCTCGTCGGCGCTGCTCGACGTCAGCGCCGAGTTCGGGCTCGGCACGTTCGGCAAACAGTTGGTGACCAGCGCGATCCTGGTCGGCGGCATCGTCGGCGCGCTCGGCAGCGGGCCGATCTCCGACCGGTTCGGACGCAGGCGCACGGTCCTCGCGGTGGCGATCCTCTTCGTGGTCGGCGCGATCGGCACCGCCGTCGCGCCCGACGCCGCCTCGCTCGTCATCACGCGGTTCGTGCTCGGCCTCGCCGTCGGCGCGGTCACGCAGATCCTGCCCGTATACATCGCCGAGGTCGCACCGGCCGAGCGCCGCGGTTCCCTCGTGGTGCTGTTCCAACTGATGATCGCGGGCGGCCAGTTGGTCTCCTATCTGGTCGGCTACGGCATCCAGGGGCACTGGCGGTGGATGTTCGCGCTCGCCGTCATACCGGGTGTCGTGCTCTTCGCCGGAATGCTCAGACTTCCCGAGAGCCCGCGCTGGCTCGTATCCCAGGGGCGCCAGGACGAGGCGCGCGGCGTTCTTGCCCGGATCCGCGGGGACCACGCCACCGCCGCCCGGGAAGTCACCGAGATCGAGTCGGTGCACCAGGAGGCGGGCGGCAGCTGGGCCGACCTGCGTCAGCGCTGGGTGCGCCCCGCGCTTACCGCCGCCGTCGGCATCTCGGTCCTGTGTCAGCTGACCGGCATCAACGCGGTGATCTACTACGCGCCGACCATCCTCACCGACTCCGGCTTCGGCAAGTCCGCCTCGATCCTCGCCACCATCGGGGTCGGCGTGGTGCTCGTCGCGATGACCGTCGTCGGCACCTTCATGGTCGACCGGGTCGGACGCCGACGGCTCCTGCTGCTGTTCATCCCCGCCTCGGTCGTCGCGCTCGTCGTCCTCGGCGCCGCCTTCATCGGGGGAGACCCCACGGGCGGAGAGCGCTGGGTGGTCGTGGCGGCCATGCTCGCGTACATCGCCTTCAACGGCGGCAGCCTCTCCGTGGTCATCTGGCTGCTGAACTCGGAGGTCATCCCGCTCGCCGTACGCGGCAAGGGCACCGGACTCGCCTCCGTGTCCATGTGGACGTCCGACCTCCTGGTCAGCCTCACCGCCCTCTCCCTGATCGGCGCGATCGGCGCCTCGGGCACCTTCTGGCTGTACGGGGCCGTCTCCGTGTTCGCGTTCTTCTTCGTCCTGCGCTGCGTCCCGGAGACCAAGGGGCGCACTCTGGAAGAGATCGAGAACTCGCTGCACGACGGCACCTTCCAGCCGCGCGCCGCCCGCCGGACCGTCGGTCAGTAACCGATCTACGTAGCAAAGGAGTTCTCCCCGTGCCTGTAGTCGTCGGGGTCGACAGCTCGACCCAGTCGTGCAAGGTCGAACTGCGCGATCTGGACAGCGGACGGCTGCTGGGCAGCGGCTCGGCGCCGCACCCGCCCGCGTTCGCGCCCCGCAGCGAGCAGCATCCGTCGAAGTGGTGGAGCGCGTTCGAGCACGCCCTGGACGCGGCGGTGACGCACGCCGCCGTCGACAGGACGGACATCGCCGCGATCTCCGTCGCCGCGCAGTGCCACGGCCTGGTGCCGCTTGACGTCGACGGCGAGGTGATCCGCCCGGCCAAGCTCTGGAACGACACCACGAGCGCGCCCCAGCTCGACCGGCTGCGCGCGCGGATCGGCGCGGACTCCTGGGTGAAGGCGGTCGGCTCGCTGCCGACGTCCGCGTTCACGCTGAGCAAGCTCGCCTGGTTCGCCGAGCACGAGCCGGAGAACTTCGCCCGCCTCGCCCGCATCTGCCTGCCGCACGACTGGCTGACGCTGCGCCTGTCCGGCCGGCACGTCACCGACCGCTCCGAGGCATCCGGTACGGGCTACTGGAGCGCCGCGGAACACCGGTATCTGGACGAGTACCTCGCACTCGTCGACCCGGTACGCGACTGGTCCTCGACGCTGCCCGAGGTGCTCGGCCCGGACGAGCCGGCCGGTGGCATCACGCCGCAGGCCGTGAGCGCCCTCGGTCTGCGTCCGGACGTCGTCATCGGTCCGGGCGGTGGTGACCAGCACGCGGCCGGGCTCGGGCTCGCGGTCGAGCCCGGCGACGTCGTCTACACCATCGCCACCTCGGGCGTCGTCTTCACCACCTCCCTGGACCCGGTCTTCGACACCTCCGGGCTCGTCGACGGCGTCGCCGACTGCGCCGGTGGCTACCTGCCGCTGGTGTCCACGCTCAACGCCGCCCGCGTCACCGACTGGGCTGCCGGAATCCTCGGCGTCGACCACAAGGAACTGGGCCGCCTCGCGCTCACGGCGGACCCGCTGCGCTGCCCGGTGCTCGCGGCGTTCCTCGACGGCGAACGCAAACCGAACCGCCCCACCGCCAGCGGCATGCTCGCCGGGATCACCTCCGCCACCACCCGCGAGGAGATCGCCCGAGCCGCGCACGACGGCGTCGTACTCGGCCTGCTGCGCGGCGAGGCGAACATGAACGCCGCAGGCATCGCCACCTCAGGGAAGGTCCTGATCACCGGCGGCGGCGCACGCTCGGCGGCGTACCGGCAGATCCTCGCCGATCTGACGGGCCGCGAGGTGGTCATCGCCGACCCCGCGGACGCCGACGAGGCGACCGCCCGCGGCGCCGCCATCCAGTCCGCGGCCGTACTCACCGGCACCGGCGTACGCGAGCTCCGCCAGGCATGGGCGCCGCGCACCGAAACCGTCGCGACGCCTCGCCCCGGTACCGCCGACCTGCGCGAACAGCTCCTCGACCGGTATCTGACCGTCGCCGACTGGACCGGCTTCGACGGGCAGGCGCAACGATGACCGGCCTGTCTGCCTGCACGGCCACCTGTCCGTTCAACACGGAACTGGCCGACCGGGTACGGAACAGCCCCGGCGCCGCCCTGGCCGGGAGCCTGTACGCGGTCCCGCCCCAACACCGCCCGGCCGCCGCCCAGTTGCTCGCCGACCAGCAGCACTGGGTGCACGCCGACGTCTTCGCAGACCGGCGCACCGGAGTCGGCGTCGACCAGATCCGCGACCTCGCCGACGCCGGGACCGGCCCCGTCGACGTCCACCTGCTGACAGCGGGCGCCCTGGACGCGCTGGACGCCGTCAGCCGCCCCGGGATCGCCCGCATCACGTTCCCGTACGAGGGCGTGCCGGACGCCCCGGCCGTGGCCGAGACCATCCGCGCGAGCGCCGTCAGCCCCTGGCTCGCCCTCGCCCCGGACACGTCCCTTGAGTCGTGCGCCGACGTCCTGCCGTACGTCGACGGGCTGCTCGTGATGCTCATCGAGCCCGGCACCCGCGGCAGTTCGGACCCGGCACTGCTCGGCAAGGTCCGCCAGGCCGCGCCCACCACCCCGGTCGGAGTCGACGGCGGCGTCGGCGAGGACAACCTCGACCGCGTGCTCGCCGCCGGCGCGACCTACATCGTCATCGGACGGCGCCTCTTCGACCTCACCACGCCATCCCGCAAGGAGGACACCCCATGAGCACGACCATCGGCAGCGCGGTCACCGGAAGCACGGTCACCGGAAGCGCGGACATCCCCCGCACCATGCGCGCCTCCGTCCTGGTCGCCAAGGGCCGGATCCGCGTCGAGGAACGGCCGGTGCCGGTCCCCGCCGACGACGAAGTCCTCATCCAGGTGGCGTCCGTCGGCGTCTGCGGCTCGGACGTGCACTACTACCGCGAAGGCCGGATCGGTGACTTCGTCGTAGACGCGCCCCTCGTCCTCGGCCACGAGGTCTCGGGCCGCGTCGTCGCCGTCGGAGCGGCCGTGCCCGACACCCGGATCGGCGAGCGCGTCGCGATCGAACCGCAGCGCCCCTGCCGCGTCTGCGCCCAGTGCGCGGCGGGCCGCTACAACCTCTGCCCGCACATGGAGTTCTACGCGACCCCGCCGGTCGACGGCGCGTTCCAGGAGTACGTGACCATCCAGGCGCCGTTCGCCCACCCCGTGCCGGACACGCTCACCGACGACGTCGCCGCGCTCCTCGAACCCCTCTCGGTCGGCATCTGGGCCAGCCGCAAGGCCGAAGTCGCCCCCGGATCACGGGTGTTGATCGCAGGAGCTGGACCGATCGGCGTCATCGCCGCCCAGTCCGCGAAGGCGTTCGGCGCGAGTGAGGTGATCGTCTCCGACCCGGTGGCCGAGCGGCGCGCGATGGCCGAGCGGTACGGCGCGACGAGCACGCTCGACCCGATGACCGACTCCGTAGCCGACCTCGGCGTGGACGCCTTCATCGACTGCTCCGGCGCCACCCCGGCCGTCCGGTCCGGCATCACGGCGGTACGCGGCGCGGGCACCGTCGTACTCGTGGGCATGGGCGCCGACGACGTGCCCCTGCCCATCCCGGTGATCCAGAACCGCGAACTCAAGGTGACCGGCGTCTTCCGCTACACCGACACCTGGCCCGTCGCCGCTCAGCTGGCCGCGGCCGGGCAGGTCGACCTGGGCTCGCTCGTCACCGGCCGCTTCGACCTCGACCACGCCGAGGACGCGCTCAACGCCGACCTCACCCCAGGCTCCCTCAAGACGGTTGTGTACCTGTGAACGAATCCACCATGAACACCTCCACCAGTTGGTTCACGGTGCGGGACGAGATCTCCGGCGCACTGTCGGAGGTCTCCGATGCCCAAATGGCCCGCGCCGCAGCCATGTTCACCGTCCAGGGGCGCCGCTGGTTCTGCTCCGGGCAGGGCCGCTCGGGGCTCGTCGCGCAGATGTCCGCGATGCGCCTGATGCACGCAGGCTTCGAGGCACACGCCGTCGGGGAGGCCACCGCGCCGTCGATCGGCGAGGGCGATGGGCTGATCATGATCTCCGGATCCGGCGAGACGCCCGTGACCCTCCACCTCGCCCACCTGGCCCGCGCCTCGGGGGCGCACCTGCTCGCCGTGACGACCCGCGGCGACAGCTCTCTCGCCGGCCTCGCGAACGCCGTGATCGAGGTGCCGACGGCCGGGTCGAACCAGTTCGGCGGCTCGCTGTTCGAGCAGAGCGCACTGCTGCTGCTCGACGCGCTGATCCTCGACATCACGGCCGCGACCCCCGGCGTCCACGGCGCGATGCAGGCACGGCACACCAACCTGCAGTAGGCGGGGCCCATTTCACGTCCCGCGCTGTCGCCCTGCGGGGCCGTACGCAATCGCCGGACGGTTCGAATCGAGGCGTCCGGCGATCGAGTACGTACGCCCCGGTCCTTACGAGCGCACTGCGCCCGCCCGCCGCCCGAGATCGGCCAGGGCAGGGGACACCTCGTCGAGCAAGGCCGGGCCTGCGAGCCGGTCCGGAAGATGAGCGACGAGGGCGAGTGCGGATTCGCCTATGGAGAAGCCGAGTTCGGCCTCGGGGAACATCGGTATAGCCGTTGGCGCCGCCGGGATGCCTTGGCCGCCGTCGAGGGGCTGGCAGCGGGCGAGGAGCTGGTGGTGGACGGCCGGGGTGGTGCTGACGCGCAGGGTGTATCCCTGGCCGCGCCCTTACGGTGACGCCCTGGTCGAGTACGGCTCGTTCGGCGGGATCCAGCTCGGCGGCGCGGAGGAAGTCGGCGACCTTGCCTGGCATGTTGAGGGTGACCGGCAGCTCCGGGGCAGGGACGTCTTCCTGACCGTCGGTGATGTGCTAACGCGGCACCGGGCACATCCTCGACGTGCTCGATGTCCTCCACCGCGACCGCCTCGCCCTGCACATCCACGACGCCGCGTTCTCCGCGATGGACCTAACGAGGCGGAACATCTCGGAGATGTGCACGATGTCGCCCGGGCGCGCGCGTAGTTCAGCAGCTCGCGGAACTTCGGGCGCTGGAGGGGGTGGAGGCGGCTGGAGCTTCCCGGGTCCTCCTCGAAGACGACCGGGTCCTCGACCCCGGCTGCGTCCAGGACGAGGTTCTGCCGGGCGGTCGACCGATCGAGCCGTCATACCTTGCTGCGGCATCCGGCGAGGAGGAGGGCGACCATGTCCTTGGCGTCGGCCTGGCCGTAGTCGGGGCCGGTGATGCAGATGTTTCCGATGGCGCGCAGGAGCGTGTAGGCGGCGACACCGGGGCGCAGTTCCTCGGTGGCGGCGCAGGCGTCCAGCAGGGACGCGCAGGCCGGGACCAGGGTGTCGAGCATGAGGGCGTGGAGGTTCTCCAGTCCTGGGTCACCGGACCCCAGCGCCGCGCTGAGGCCGTGCTTGGTCACCAGGAAGTCCACGAACGCGTCCGTCCACAGGGCCAGAGCGGTGAACGGCGAGGCGGATTCCTCAAGAAGCCGGGGCGCGAGAGCGGTGCAGGCGTCGATCTGGTGCCGGTAGACGGCAGTGACGAGATCCGCGCGGGTCGGGAAGTTGCGGTAGACCGTGCCGACACCGACGCCGGCGCGTTCGGCGATGTCGCGGACGGGCGCCTGGATGCCCCGGTCCACGAAGACTGCCGCAGCGGCCTCCAGCACACCACTGCGGGTGCGCTGAGCCTGTGCTTGGCGTACCCCGACCGACTCCGGCACGGATGCCTCCCATTGCTCGCGGAACAACGTTCCGCTAATTTGGCGGAACAGCGCTCCGCCAAATTATGGCATCCCGGTACTCATAGAAAGTGCAGGACCCTCATGTCCTCGTCCCACTCGCTCAGCCAGCAGATCGTCTCGGTCAAGCCCATCGTTGTTCCCTCGCCCGGGCGCGGCATTGACCTTCAGGTAAAGGTCACCGCACCCCGGTCGGGCCGGAACCTGCCTGTGATCGTTTTCTCCCACGGGAACGCGTGGTCACTGGACGGGTACGAGCCCCTCGTCGACCGGTGGGCCGCCGCCGGATTCGCCGTGGTGCAGCCCACCCACCTGGACTCCCGGCGCAACGCCATCGCCTGGGACGACCCCCGCTTCGCCACCATCTGGCGCGTACGGATCACCGACCTGCACGCAGTCCTCGACCACCTCCCAGAGATCCTGGCCCAGGCAGGCCTGGAGACCCGCGCCGACCGTGAGCGCACTGCCGTGGTCGGCCACTCCTGGGGCGCCCAGACCGCAGGCGCCCTCCTCGGTGCGCGCGTGCTGGACGCCGAGGGTGTCGCGGGCCAGGACTTCTCCCACCCCGCGGTTTCGGCCGGCGCGCTGATCGGGGCGACGGGGACCGGCGACACCCTCACCCCGTTCGCCGCCGAGAACCTTCCGTTCATGAAGCCGGACTTCTCCACCATGACCACCCCGGCCCTGGTCGTCGCGGGCGGCAAGGACGACTCGCAGCTCTCCACCCGCGGGCCGGAGTGGTTCACCGACGCCTACCACCTCAGCCCGGCGCCCAAGAGCCTGCTCAGCATCACCGAGGCCGAGCACACCATGGGCGGAATCGTCGGCGAGAAGGTCGCCGAGACCACCGACGAGGACCCCGCCCGTGTCGCCCGCACAGCCGATACGATCTCCGCCTACCTCCGCGCAGCCCTCCACCTCGACGACGCCAAGTGGACCGCCCTCAACAGCACCGCCGAAAGCAGCGACGGTACGTGGAGCCTCACCAGCAAGTGAGCTCAGCCTGAAGCCTGACCGCCGGGGCGCACTCGGCGGTCAGCAGCGAGCGGGGCGGAGTTCGGCACCGAGGCGGCGCCGACGCGCACATTGGGCCGCTTCCCGGTGCGAGCCGGGCCCCGTACCACTGGTGCGACTGGTCCTGCTCTCGTGCGTGCTGCTGTCTGGGTCGCCGAGCAGTACGACTGTCTGGGCCGCCGAGCAGTACGACGCCAACGCTGTCCCGCCCTGCGGCCGCCGCCTCGGCCAGGGGCTCGCTAGGAGTGTCCGTATCAGCTCCCTGGTGGGCGTACCGGGCGGGCAGGGCACGTGCGGATTCCTCGGGCAGGTGACGCGCAGGAAGGCGAGGCCCCCGCCCTGTCGGACAGCGGATGCACCGGTCCCGTACGCGGGGTGAGCAGCAGCGGATGCTGTCCCATCCGTACCTCGACGCAGACGCTCTGGAATCCGGGCGCGCGCACCACGGAGACGGTGTGCCCGGCGAGGGCGGCCGTCTGCGCGAGAGCCGGAACGTGCGGTCGATCAGCGGACCGTTGCCCGGCAACTCCGCGACCCTTGGGCCCGGTTGAAGCTGTCCGTCGGCGCCGCGGCCGAACAGGTTCTCTGCTTAGACCGTGTCCTACATGGTCAGTTTGAGGAGCCGTTTGTAGCAGCAGAGCGCGGCTGCCAGTCCGAGGAAGGCCAGGTAGTTGCCCGGTTTCCGTTCGTAGCGGTGGTTGAGTCTGCGGTAGCCGG
>NZ_JASCIS010000069.1 GCF_029968015.1 Streptomyces luteolus | reverse complement strand
ACTCCTCGGCGGCTACGGCTACACCCGGGACTACCCGGTCGAGCGCATGATGCGCGACGCCAAGATCACCCAGATCTACGAGGGCACCAACCAGGTCCAGCGCATCGTCATGGCCCGCAACCTGTCGTAGCCGTACGGCAGTTGACAGGACCGCTCCCGGGGCGCTGCACGAACAGTGCCCCGGGAGCTCTGCGTGTGCGGGGCACGCGCGCCGGGCGTAGCGTCGGCGCCATGAGCGAGAGCGAAGCCGTGCCCGCGTCCCGGTCGCTGCGCCGCGCCCGGGAGATCGCCGACGAGGTGCTGTTCCCGGCGGCCCCCGACGTCGACGGGGCGGACCGGGTCCCGGGCTCCCACCTGGACCTGCTCGCCGCCGAGGGCTTCTACGGGCTCGCCGCGCCGGAGGACCTGGCCACCCTCGACCTGCCCGACTACCCCGCCGTGCTCCGGCTCGTGGAGGCGCTCGCCGGGGGCTGCCTGACGACGGCGTTCGTGTGGATCCAGCACCACGGCGCCGTGATGGCCCTCGCCGAGACCGCCAACGAGGCGCTGCGCGCGGAGCACCTGGCGGATCACGTGTCCGGGCGGCGGCGGGCCGGGCTCGCGGTCGGCGCCGCGGTCCGCCCGGGCCCGCCCCTCGTGCGGGCCGAGCGGGCAGACGGCGGGTGGCTCTTCGAGGGCGTCGCCCCGTGGGTCACCGGCTGGGGCATGGTCGACACCCTGTACGCCGCGGGCCGCGACGCGGACGACACCGTGGTCTGGGCACTCCTGGACGCCGAGGAGAGCGCCACGCTGTCCGTCGGGCCCGTCCTCGACCTGGTCGCCGTCCAGGCGAGCCGGACCGTGACCCTGCGGTTCGACCGCCACTTCGTCCCCGACGAGCGGGTGCTCGGCACCACCCCGCAGCAGGAGTACCTGAAGGGCGACGCCGAGTCGGTGCGGTTCACCGGCTCACTGGCCCTCGGCCTCGCCGAACGCGCGATCACCCTGCTCGACGGGGACGCGGGCCGGCTCCCCGACGAGCTCGACCAGGTCCGCGCCCGGCTCCTGAGCGTCGACCCCGACCAGGTCCCCGACGTCCGCGCGGCCGGTTCGGAGCTGGCGCTGCGGGCCGCGTCCGCCTGCGCCGTCGCCCACGGAAGCCGGGCGGTGCTGCTCCAGGAGCACGCCCAGCGCCTGGTCCGCGAGGCGACGTTCCTGCTCCTCTTCGGCTCCCGCCCCGGCATCCGCACGGCCCTCCTCGACCGCCTCACGACACCCCGCAACTGACCTCGTACGCAAGGGACTTGGGCGTACGAGAGGGACTTGGGTATACGAGAGGGGCCGCGCACCGGACATTCGGTGCGCGGCCCCTCGTACGTCGTACGGACCGGCAGGCTCACTCGTCGCTGACGGTGACCTTCTCGTCGTTCTTGAGCTGCTCCACCAGCTGCTGCAGCTTGGCCTTGTCCCAGACGAGGTTGCCGTTGACGCTGCCGGAGACCGGCATGTTCATCGACTTGCCCTCGCCGCCGGAGACGTTCTTCATCGCCCAGAACATCTGCGTGAGGTCGAACAGGCTCATGTCCTTGTCCACGACCAGCGTGTCCAGGCCCGCGCCCATCGTCGGGTAGAGCTTGAACGGGTTGATGATCGTCGACGGGGTGGCCGTCTGGTTGGCGAGCGCCGAGAGGAACTTCTGCTGGTTCTTCGTGCGGTCCAGGTCGCCGCCGGCCAGGCCGTAGCGCTGCCGGACGAAGGCCAGGGCCTGCTCGCCGTTCATGGTGTGCGTGCCGGGCTCGAAGTCCGAGCCGGACTTCTTGTCCTTCATCGGCTGCTCGACCTTGATGTCCACGCCGCCGACCGCGTCCACGATCTTGGCGAAGCCGCCGAAGCCGATCTCCGCGTAGTGGTCGATCTTCAGGCCGGTGTTGTGCTCGACGGTACGGACGAGGAGCTCGGGGCCGTCCTCGGAGTACGCGGCGTTCAGCTTGGTGGTGCGGCCGGTCCCCGGGAACTTCTTGCCGGAGTCCGAGCCGACGAAGGACGGGATCTCCACGTTGGAGTCACGCGGCAGCGAGATCAGGGTGTCCCCGTTGCTGCCGGTGTGCAGGATCATCATCGAGTCCGTGCGGCTCGACCCCTCGCCCGCGGAACCGGTGTGCAGACGCTTCCGGTCCGCGGCGGTCAGGCCCTCGCGGCTGTCCGAGCCGACGATCAGGTAGTTCGTGCCTTCGCCCGCCTCGGGCCGCTCGATCACCTTGGCCAGGTCGACCTCGCCCTTGAGCTGCGAGTCGGCCCAGAAGTACGTGCCGACGCCCCAGACCAGGACGACGACCAGGAGCGTCACGAGGATGCGCTTGAACTGGCGGCCCCGGTTCGGCGCCGGGCGGGTGGCGTACCGGTCGCCGTAGGAGCCGTCGTCGTATCCGTCGCCGCCTCGGCCGCGACCGCCGCGGCCGCCACCGCCGTAGACCTGGCCCTCGCTGTAACCGTCGTCATAGCCGTACCCCTGCTGCGGGGGCACGGAGGCCCTCGGCGGGGCCGCGGGGGGACGCGGAGCCGCGCCGCGCTGGACGTGACGCATCACGCGGGCGCCCTCGGGCTCGGGGTTCGCGCTGCCGCGTCCGTACCCCTGGTCTCGGTTGGGCCAGTCATTCATACGCACCAGTGTGCAGGTCTCGACGAGGCGCCCGACAAGGCCTGGGGTGGGTTCGGGGCCCGGCTGTTGCAGAGCTGATGCAAAGCGGCCCCGCATAAGGTGGACGGCATGACAGACCAGGCCCGTCCACCGGAGGCGGATATTCCGGGCAAGCCGACTGCGGCTTCCCGGACCACGCTCAGCCACATCATGACCCACAACGACACCAACCTCCTGGGCACGGTGCACGGTGGTGTGATCATGAAACTCGTCGACGACGCGGCGGGCGCCGTGGCAGGGCGGCACTCCGGAGGGCCCGCGGTGACGGCGTCCATGGACGAGATGGTCTTCCTGGAGCCGGTCAGGGTCGGCGACCTCGTCCATGTGAAGGCCCAGGTCAACTGGACCGGCCGGACGTCGATGGAGGTCGGCGTCCGCGTCCTCGCCGAGCGCTGGAACGAGTCGACGCCCGCCCAGCAGGTCGGCTCCGCGTACCTGGTCTTCGCCGCCGTCGACGCGGACGGCAAGCCGCGCTCGGTGCCGCCGGTGCTCCCGGAGACAGAGCGGGACAAGCGGCGCTACCAGGAGGCGCAGATCCGTCGTACGCACCGCTTGGCGCGGCGCCGGGCGATCAAGGAACTCCGCGAGCGGCGGGTGGCGGAGGGGATCGAGGACTAGCGTGCCCCGACAGGGGCGCGGGGCCGTGACATCGGCGGCTCCGCCGCGGGGCGCGACCAGCCACGGCGGCGGGAAAGCCGAACGACAGCTGCTGCAAGCTTTCGGGAAGGGGCGGGGAGGGGATCAACTCGACCCGCACACCACCTGATCCCCGGTCGCCACCCCGAACTCCCCCTGGTACGGGTCCTCCGCGCGCACCCGCTTCACGCCCTTGTAGTCCGCGCCCGCGATCACCTTCAGGAGTGACCCCTGGCCCTTGACCGGCTTCAACTGGCAGCCGGGCAGGGCCGCCGCGAGGGACTTCGCCGAGCGGTCCCAGCGCGGGTCGTACGCCACCACCGTGCGCGGCACGTTCGGCTTCGCGGCCGAGACCGGGACGCCCGAGGTGCGGAAGCCGGTCGAGCGCAGCGCCTTGTCGACCTTCTTGCCGAGCCCCGGCGTCTTCGTGCCGTTCGCCACCTGCACCCGGATCTGCTGCGGCGCCACGTCCACCGCGATCGCCTTCGGCCTGCGCACCTTGTACGGGGCGAGCGGCCGGTCCTCGCGCAGGGCCTTGAAGAGCTTGCCGGACTTCACCGGGTCCCATTTGATCGTCGAACCGATGCCCGGCACCTTGTGGCCCATCTTGCCGATCGGCACCGAGGTGAACTCCGACGAGGCGGGTGTGAAGTTCCGCATAGCCCGGCCGAGGTCCAGCATCTCGTCCGTGCCGAAGCTGCGGTCGGCCCGTACGGAGCTGAGCACCGTCTGCGTCACTTCGCGGAACTTGACCGGGTTCAGGAGCACTCCGGAGGACGTGGCCTTCGCGATCAGCGCGGCCATGAACCGCTGCTGCCGCTGCATCCGGCCCAGGTCCGCGGCCCCGTCGATATGCCGCGAGCGCACGTACTGCAAGGCCTGACCGCCGTTCAGCTGGTGCTTGCCCGCGGGCAGATCGAGTCCGGTGTACGAATCCTTCAACGGCCCGACCGTGCAGATCTGCACGCCGCCGAGGACGTCGACCGTCTTCATGAAGCTGGTGAAGTCGACCTCCAGATAGTGGTCGATCTTCACCTTGGTCATGTGCTCGACGGTGCGCACCGTGAGGTTCGGCCCGCCCTCCGCGTACGCCGCGTTCAGCTTGATCGGGTGGGTGTGGTGCTTCTCTCCGGAGTTCCGGTCGGTGTGCGCGGGGGCCTCCGCGTACGAGTCGCGGGGGAGGCTCACGACGCTGGCGCGGTCCCGGTCCTCCGAGATGTGCACGATCATGATCGTGTCCGTGCAGCGGCAGGGCGCGCCGCCGAGGCGGTACTTCTTGCGCTCCGCCTCGGTGATCTTGTCGCGGCCGTCGGTGCCGACGAGCAGGATGTTCGTCCCGTCACCGTCCGACGGACGGTTCTTCATGTCGCGGAACGGGTCGACCCGGGAGATCCCGGTGTCCAGGCCGGTGACCACCGCGTGCCCGATGCCCGCGGCGCCGAGCACGACCATGGACAGCGTCGTCGCCGCCCGCATGGCCCACCGCGGCCTCGCCGGCTGCCGCCGCCGCGCGCGGGACGGCTGCTGCGCCTGCGGCCGTGGCCTCTGCCGGGGTGGACGGGCGGGATGGCGGGGCGGACGGGACAACGCGGGACACCTCCGCGGAACGGGCGCAGGGACGCGTGCAACCGTAAGTCGATACGAAATGCGGCCCGGGGCAGCGACCCGGATGGCGCGCGTCCGTGTCCCCCGTTCGCGGTAACGTGACGTCTGATGAGCGAGAAAATCCAGGAGTCCGCCGTGCGGCACCCGGCGGTATCGGTGATCATGCCCGTCCTCAACGAGGAGCGGCACCTGCGGCATGCGGTGGAGGCGATCCTCCAGCAGGAGTACGCCGGGGAGATGGAGGTCGTCGTCGCGCTCGGCCCGTCCACGGACCGCACCGACGAGATCGCCGCCCAGCTGGTCGCCGAAGATGCGCGGGTCAAGACGGTGCCCAACCCGACGGGTCGTACGCCGGCCGCGCTGAACGCCGCGATCAAGGCGTCGAAGCACCCCATCGTGGTCCGCGTCGACGGCCACGGCATGCTCTCCGCGAACTACATCGCCACCGCCGTCCGCCTCCTGGAGGAGACGGGCGCGCAGAACGTCGGCGGCCTGATGTTCGCCGAGGGGGAGAACGACTGGGAGCACGCGGTCGCCGCCGCCATGACCTCGAAGGTCGGCGTCGGCAACGCCGCCTTCCACACCGGGGGAGAGGCGCAGCCCGCCGAGACGGTCTATCTGGGCGTCTTCCGCCGCGAGGCCCTGGAGCAGCAGGGCGGGTACAACGTGGAGTTCATCCGCGCCCAGGACTGGGAGCTGAACTTCCGCATCCGTGAGGCCGGCGGTCTGATCTGGTTCTCGCCCGAGCTGAAGGTCTCGTACCGGCCGCGGCCGAGCGTCAAGGCCCTCGCCAAGCAGTACAAGGACTACGGGCGTTGGCGGCATGTCGTCGCCCGGTACCACGAGGGCTCCATCAACCTGCGCTATCTCGCGCCGCCGACCGCCGTGTGCGCCATCGCCGCGGGCACCGTCGTGGGTGCGCTGCTCACGCCGTGGGGCTTCGTGATCCCCGGCGGCTATCTCGCGGCGATCGTGGCGGGTTCGGTGCCCGCGGGCAAGGGGCTGCCGCTGAAGGCGCGGGCGCAGATTCCCGTCGCGCTCGCGACCATGCACATGTCGTGGGGCTGGGGCTTTTTGACCAGCCCGCGTGCCCTGGCCAAGAAGGTCATCGCCTCCCGCCGCCCGGCGGTCCTCAAGCAGGCCTGAGTACCGCCGCGCGTCCGTCGGACCCGAACTTCCCCGCTACCAGGTGAAGTTCGGGTTCACGTGCATGCAGGCCTTGTCGTCCGCGCCGTTCATGGCATCGGCCGACTCCGGCGTCTTGTCGTCCTGCTCGTCCGGCTTCGGCGGTACGTCGCCGGTGCGCCAGTCGGAGCCCACGACCAGCGTGACGCCCGTGACCTCCGTGGACTCCTCGACCGAACTCGGCGGCAGACCGAGGGACTTGGCGACCGCCCGCGCGTCCCCCTCAAGGTCGGCGCCGGGAAAGCGGACCACCGTACGCTCCTGCCGCGGCAGTTGTGACGGGTCGGCGGCCGCCCGCGCGTACCCCTTGCCCCGCAGCAGCGCCACCAGGGCCGAGGCGCGGCCCGGCACCGACGCCGTGGTGGGCGTCGCGGTGCCGTTGACGACCTGCACGCCGATCTCGGCGGGCTCCGCAGCCGGGTCGTCGGAGGCGGACTCCTCGCGCGTCTTCTCCTGGTCCTTCTTCTTTGCCTTGCTGTCCTTGCTGTCCTTGCCGTCGAGCGCCACGTCGTCCCGTACGAGCCGGAACAGCTGCTCCGCGTCGCCGGGCTTGGGCTGGACGCGGGCGCCCACGTATTCGTACGGCATGGTCGTCATGGTGATGCGCCGCGGAGGTACGCGCTTCAGTTCGTTCGAGAGGTCGTAGAGCTTCTTGACCGTGTCGAGGCCCTCGTCGACCTCAAGGGCTGAGGTGGCCTCCTCGGCGAGCCTGCGGAGCTTGCCCGGGCTGCTCAGGGTGGCGTTCTCGCGCAGCTCGCGGACCATCGCGTTCATGTACATGTGCTGGGCCTTGGCGCGGCCGATGTCGCTGCCGTCCTCGAAGCCGTAGCGGGTGCGCAGCCACTGCAGGGCCTGCTCGCCCTGGACGTACGTGGTGCCCTTCTCCAGCTTCAGGCCCGAGCCCTCGCCCTTGCTGTTGCGGGAGTGGATGTTGGCGTCCACGCAGACCGGTACGCCGCCGATCGCGTCGGCCATCGACACCACTCCGGCGAAGTCGACCATCATGAAGTGGTTGATGTGAATGTTCGTCAGCTTCTCCCAGGCGAGGACCGTGCAGCCCGGACCGCCGCGCCCCAGGCTGGTGTTGGTCATCACACGGCCCTGGGTCGCGGGGTAGACCTTGCCGGTGTCCGGGTCGGTGCACTCGGGCATCTGCAGCAGGGTGTCGCGCGGCATGCTGATCACGGACATGTTGCTGCGGTCCGCGGAGAGATGGAGCAGCATCTGTACGTCCGCGAGGGGCGTCCCGTTGAACGTCTCCTTCGCGCCGCCCAGCTTCTGGTTCTCGGCACTGTTCCGCGCGTCGGAGCCGATCAGCAGGATGTTGAGCGGGGTCTGCCCGGCGGCGTTGGGCGTGGCCTCGGGCGCCCGGTTGCCCTCCGGCATCGGCGAGGTGTCGATATTGCCGTTGAGGTGCTCGTAGTAGAGGTATCCGGCGGCGGCCGTGCCGAGTATCAGTACGGCGAGGACGAGCGCGAACCAGCGCAGCGCACGGCGGCCCTTGCGGCGCCGGGTGGTTCCGGTGCCCTTGCGGCCCCCCGACCGCGGGTTCCCGTCACCGTCACCGGTGGCGCTGCTCTCGCCCTCGCCCTCGTCCTCGTAGAGGCTCTCGTCCCAGCCCAGTTCGTCGGCGCCGCGCGGACCCGGGACCGTGCCCTGTCTTCGTACGCTGCCCTGCCTCATGCACCAGCCCCTCCCCGTCCCTCCCCGTCCCGGCCCGCCCGGCCCGGCGTGGGGCCGGGGCCGGGCCGGGGCACGGGTGCTGCTACTTCGCGCAGACCGGTTTGTCTGCCTCGACCTTCTGGATCCCCTCCGGCGCCTTCGACGGAGCGGAGATGGGCGTTCCGGCCTCTTCGAAGTCGTCCCCGAGGACGAGCTTCATGGCGGGCAGCCCCTGCGCGTTCTCCTCGCTCTTGCCCGGCTTCATGGCGGAGGCGGGCAGGCCCATGATGTCGGCGAGCCTGCGGGCCTGGTCGGCCTGGTCGGGGTCGTACTCCAGGGTCGTCTTGGCCTGCTGCTTGGGCGCGTTGCCCAACTGGCTGGACTTCAGGACGCCTTGGTCGGTCTGCAGCCAGGTGACCGTGGACTGTGCGGCGCCCGCGGTCTCCGAGCCGTTGTAGATGTTGACGCGGACCTCGGAGGCGGCGGACTTCGGGCCCTTGAGGCGGGCCTCCTCCTTCTCCTTCTGCTGCTTCTTCACCTCGGTCAGCGACTTGTCCGCGCGCAACATCGCGAACAGCGGCTTCGCCTTGGGGTCGTCGAGCAGCACGGTGGCCCCGTCGGTGTTGTCGACGACCGGCGTGGTGACGAAGGAGATGTTCTCCAGGTCGGCCTTGGACAGCTCAAGGCCCAGGTCCTTGAGCTTGCTCAGGTCGGAGATCTGGGAGTCGACGGTGAGCGCCTTGGTCGCGGCCTCGGCGAGGTCCATCATCTTGTTCGGGCTGGTCAGCGTGTCGTTCGACTTCATCTTGCGCATCAGCGACGTGAGGAACTGCTGCTGCAGCTTGATGCGGTCGAGGTCGCCGCCGAAGCCCACCGCGTGCCGGGTGCGGACGAACGCGAGCGCGTCGTCGCCCTTCAGTACGTGCTCGCCCTTGGACAGATTCAGGTGCGACTTGGGGTCGTTGATGTCCTTGGCGAGGCAGATCGGCACGCCGCCGACGGCCGTGGACAGCGTCTTCACCGCGTTGAAGTCGGCCACCATGAAGTGGTCGATCTTGATGCCGGTGAGCTCCGTGACCGTACGCATCGTGCAGCTCGGGGTGCGCCCGCTCTGCCCGAGGCTCTCGTTGAACCGGGTCTGGCTGGTGCCCGGGATGGTCTTCTTCGAGCCGTCCGCCTGGGTGGTCGGGCAGTCCGGGATGTCCGTGATCATGTCGCGCGGAATGCTCAACGCGGTCGTGTTCGTACGGTCCTTGGAGACGTGCAGCAGGATCGTGGTGTCCGCGTGCCCGGCGCTGCCCGCGTCGCCGTAGCCCTCGTTGCCCTTGCCGGTGCGCTTGTCCGTGCCGATGAGCAGGACGTTGATCGGGCGGTCCGCGCTGAAGCCGCCGGTGCCCGCGCCGTCGTCGTTGACGGAGGTGATGTTGTCGTTCAGGTGCTGCCAGTAGAGGAATCCGGCGACCAGCACGATGACCAGGAGGGCGGCCAGGATGCCGAGGCCCCACTTGAGGGTCTTCTTGCCCTTGGACTGCTTCGGCTTCGGGCGGCGCCGGCCGGTGCTCGGCGGCGTGCTCTCCTGCGGTCGGCCCCGGCGCCTGCGCGGCCCGGGCACCTCACGGCTCGGCGCGTCGGGCTCTTCCGGGCCCCTGGGACGGCGCGGTCCAGGAGGGCCGCCCGGTCCGCCCGGTCCGCCCGGCCCGCCTGGCCCACGCGGCCCGGCGGGTCCGGACGGTGCGTCCGGTCCGTTCGGTACGACGGGGCCCGCGGGGCCGACGGGTCCGTTCGCCGCCGGGAAGCGGCGGGTCGACGGCGCGAAGCGCTGCTGCCCGCCGGCCGACTGGCCCTCGGCGTTGGGGGATCTGCGAGGTGCCGGGATTCCCGACGATTGCCCTGCGGATGGGCTCAGTCGCAGTTCGTAGTCGCCGGTCTGCGGGTTGAGTACCCACTGGTCTGCGGGGTCGATGTTCTCCGCCCGCCCACGGCCTTGCGCGTCCACGGTTGCTTGAGTCCTCCGTCGGGGCCACGCGGCGCCTCCCCCTCCAAAGGCGCCCGGTCACACGTACGCGGTGCGTGGCCAAAACGAGTGGCCGCACGCACCGGATCGCTCACGCTATCCGACCAGTTCAGCGCCAGGCGACGGCGGTGACGAAATCCACTCCCCTACAACTGGGCAATACCGCCCTTAACCGCCCCTGTCCGCTGCCGCTCGGTGACGTACTTGGTACCGCTTTTACTCACAACTCGTTCCGGCGGCGGTGTTTCCCCGGAAGGTCGGCGTCGGCTTCGGGGTGCGCGTCGGCTCGTCCGGCTTGTCGTCGCCGGTCGCGCGGGGGGTGGCCCGGCCCGCCGCGGAATCGGTTCCTCCGGGCTTCTCGTCGACCCACGAGCCCTCGTCGTCCCAGTAACCCCCCTCGGCCGAATCCTCCTCGTTTCCCCCCGATTCCCCGGACCCGGAGGCGGACTCGGAGGCGGAATCGGCGGAGGAATCGGCGGAGGAATCGGACGCGGAATCCTCCCCGGACCCGTCGCCAGAACCCTTCTTCCGGCCCTCGGAATCCGTACCTCGCGGGGTGACCTCGACGGGCACGTCGTTGCGCAGCCGGTCGAACAGCCGCCCGGCGTCCGGCTGGACGAGCTCGTCCCGGTTGGGGTTGTAGGTGTACGAGCGGCGGGGGACCGTGAGGAATTGCACCTTCTCTGTGGGGATGTTGCGCATGCTGCGTACCAACTCGTACAAATCTGTCAATCCGGCCAGTGCGGGGTCCGTGGTGAGTGCCGAGGTGGCCGCGTCGAGCACCGGGTAGAGCCGCGTCGGGTTGAGCAGGACGCCATTGCTCTTCACCTTGTTGACGAGCGCGGCGAGGAACTGCTGCTGGCGGTCCATGCGTTCGGTGTCGCTGCCGTTGCCGATCGACTTGCGGGCGCGCACATAACCGAGCGCCTGCTCGCCGTTGAGCTTCTGCCGCCCGGCCTTGAGCTTCAGCTTGGCGCCCTTGTCGTTGATGGGCTCCTTGAGGCAGACCTCGACCCCGTTCACGGCGTCGACCATCTTCTTGAAGCCCTGGAAGTCGACGATCATGTGATGGTCGACCCGGATCTTCGTGAGCTTCTCGACGGTACGGATCGTGCAGGCGGCCCCGCCGAACTCGAACGCCCAGTTGAACTGGGCGAATTGGGGGCGCGTACGGGAGCCGTCGGACCTCCGGCAGCCGGGGATGTCCACCATCAGGTCGCGCGGTACGGACACGGCGGTCGCGCTCTTCCGGTCGGCGGCGAGGTGCAGCAGGATCGTCGTGTCGGACCGCTGCGTGCCCGGGTCCCGGCCGTACGGGCGGTTGCCCTTCCCGGACCGGGTGTCCGAGCCGATCAGCAGGATGTTCTGCGCGTCGTGCTCGGAGGGCTCGGGCCGCTCCCGCTCGTACCGCTCCAACTCGGCGGCGGTGCCGGTGTCCTGGGTGATGTTCCCCTCGAGCTTCTTGTAGAGACTCCAGCCGACCCCCGCGGCAGCCAGAACGACCACGGCAACCCCCAGAGCGGTCCAGCGGAGCCAGTGGTGGCGGGGGGTGGGGGAGTTGCTTGGGGGGGTGGGGGTGTCGGGGTCGGGTTCGGGCTCGGTGTCGGTTTTGGGGTCGGGCTCGGGCTTGGGCTCGGGCTTGGGTTCGGTGTTGGGCTCGGTGTCGGCCGGGGGCTCGGCCTCGCTCTCGGGCTCGGTGTCGGCCTCCGCGCCTGCGGCTTCTTCGGGCTTCGTGCCTTCGGGCTCCGGGCTCCCCGACTCGCCGGTCTGGTCGGCCTCCGCGGCTTCGGCTCCTTCGGGCGGCGCGCCTGCGGCTTCTTCGGGCTTCGTGCCTTCGGGCTCCGGGCTCCCCGCCTCGTCGGCCTCGGCCTCGCCGCCCTTGGCCCGTTCGGCCTGTTCGACCGGTTCAGTCGATTCAGCTGGTTCGGCCGGTTCCGTCGGCTCAGGCGGTTGGGTGGCCGGTTCCCTCGGCTCTGCCGGTTCTGCTGCGGCTGAGGGCCGCTCCGTATCGGCGGACGCGTCGTCGCCCCCCGCCTCCTCGTCCTCCGCCTTCTCGGCGCCGCCCCCGCCGCCCGTGACCGGCTTGCCGCCGCCCTCGCCCGTGGCCGCGGACCGACTCGCCTCAGACACGTCGTCGGCCGGCTGGTCCGGTTCGGCGGGGGTGCCTGCGGTGTCGGTCACGTCGTGGTCCACCCCTCGTGGCGTAGGCAGTGCGGCGGCGCTCCCGTGAAGCGCTCCTACGACCATGGCCCGGCGCGGCCCTCCGGCGCCTGCGGGCCGGGTGCTCACCTGCGCCGGACGGGTGGACTTTCGCGGCGTCGAGCCGGCGCCTCAGCGCACGGTGACGGCGACCCGCTCGCTCTCGATCCGCTTCTCCAGGCCGCCCTCCGCCAGCTGCTCGATGTTCCGGCAGAGCACCACGGACCCACCCGCCGCGAGCGGCGCGAACAGCCCGGAGGACAGGCCCTCCCACGTCTCGTACGAACGGGCCGAGAGCAGCCGTGCCCCGCCGCCGATGCCCAACTCCGCGGCGTCGGACAGGGCCTGCCGTACGACCTCCGCACCGGTCAGCTCCGTACCGCCGACGGCGAGCGCGGGCGCCTGCGCGTCGACGGGGGCGTACGGCGCGAAGCGGTCGCCCTGGCTCGGGACCTCCACCGCGTAGTCCACGAACCCGGCGGGCGGCTGCGGGAAGCGGCCGCCGAGCGGGCGCAGCGCGAGGGCCACCCGCTCGCCGGAGCAGTCGAGGGCCGCGTCGAGGGAGTCGGGGCCGCTGACGACGAGGTCCGCGTCGGCCGCCGCTCCGCCCACGTCGACGAGCACGCCGACGGAGGAGCAGGCGAGCAGCCACACCGCGGTCTGCCAGTGCGCGGGCAGCAGCAGGGCGAGCCGGTCGCCGGGTTCGGCGCCCAGGTCGTCCTGGAGCAGATTGGCTGTTTTGGCCACCCAATTGGCGAAGGTGGCGACGGACAATTCGACGCGTTCGCCGGTGGCGTCGTCGTAGAACGTCACCAAGGGGCGGGCCGGATCCTCGGCGAGCGCGGATCGCAGCAGGTCGGCGGGGGTGCGGTCGGTCGCGTTCACGGGCGCAAGCGTACGCGCAGGGAGCGGGGCACGTCCGCCCGGTCGGCGCAGCGGAGGGAGCGGATCGGGGTCGACGGGCCGTCAGTTCCCTTCGGGGGAAGTGCATCCCGGTACGTCGTACAACGTGCGGGTATGTCCGTACTGCCGCACGATCGACGCCATGCGTGGATACCTTGCTTCCTCGATCGGCGTCGCCTGCGCGGCGGCCCTGGCCCTGCCGCTCGCCGTGCCGCAGGACGTACGGGCCGCGGTCGCCGCCCCGGTGGCGGAGCCGGCCGGTTCCGTGCCCGGCTCCACCCAGTCCCTTCCGCTGAGCCCGCTCACCTCCGACCGCGCGGGCGGTGCCCCGACGCAGGGCCTGACCCGTCGGGACGTACGACCGTTCTCGCTGGTCGGCGTCGTCTGGGACGACCCGACCGCCGAACTGCACGGCCGCGTCCAGGTCCGCACCCGCGCCACCGGCACCGACCGCTGGTCCGACTGGCAGGACGTGGACACCCACAACCAGGAACACGCCGCCGACCTGGACAGCCCCGAACGGGCGGGCGCCGAACTGCGCGGCTCCACGGCGCCGCTGTGGGTCGGCGACTCGGACGGCGTGGAGATCCGGGTGGAGAGCGCCCCGGCGTCCACCGCCCGGCACGACCACTCCACCGACCACGGAACCGCCGACCACGGAACCGCCGACCACGGAACCGCCGACGACGGAACCGCCGACGACGGAACCGCCGACCACGGAACCGCCGCCGACCAGGGAACCGCTGACCAGGGAACCGCCACAGACCAGGGAACCGCCACCGACCACGGAACCGGAGACCCCGCAGGCCGCCGCGACCACGGCGACCACTCCGAGCAGCCGGACCTCTCCGACCAGTCCCGCCAGGCCCCCGCCCCCAAGGGGCCCGCCACCTCGGTCGTCACAGCGCAGGCCTCCGCCCCGGGGCCCGCCTCCCCCGCCACCACGCCCGCCGCGCGGCCGGTCGCGGGCCCGCCCTCCGCAGTGCAGGCCGTTGCGCCGTTGCCGGCCGGGCTTCGCCTCGAACTCGTCGACCCCGGCGACGACCCGCCCGCCCAGGGCCCGCAGGCCGACGGCGCCCCTGGCTCGGCGCTCGGCGCGGAGGACGCGGCCAGCTCGGCGGTCAACGCGGACCTCGCCGACCTCGGTGCCACCGTCATCCCTGCCCTCACCAAGGAGGAGACCGAGAACGACTTCACCGAGTCCCGCGGTGTCGTCCAGGCCGCCCACGCGAAGCCGTACATCGGGCCGCGTCCGCGCATCGTCACCCGCAAGGGCTGGGGCGCGGACGAGAAGCTGCGCGAGCGGAACTTCGTCTACACGAAGTCGGTCCGCGCGGCCTTCGTGCACCACAGCGCGTCCGGCAACAACTACACCTGCTCGCAGGCGCCTTCGCTGCTGCGCAGCATCTACCGCTACCACGTGAAGAGCAGCGGCTGGCGGGACTTCGGCTACAACTTCGCCGTCGACAAGTGCGGAAACATCTACGAAGGCCGTGCCGGAGGTGTGGCCAAACCCGTCCTGGGGGCCCACACTCTCGGTTTCAACAGCAACAGCACCGGCATCGCGGTCCTCGGCACGTACAGCAACACCAACCCGCCCAAGGCCGCGGTGGACGCCGTCGCCAGGCTGACCGCCTGGAAGCTCGGCCTGTACGGCGCGAACCCGAAGGGCAAGGCGCTGCTGAAGTCGGGCGGCAGCAACCTGTACAAGAAGGGCGTGAAGGTCCGGCTCAACGTGATCTCCGGGCACCGCGACGGCGTCGCCACGGAGTGCCCGGGCGGACGGCTCTACGGCAAGCTCGGCACAGCCCGTACGTCCTCGGCCCGCTACCAGGGCCGCTGACCAACCGGCCGCTGACCGACCGGCCGGGGCGACCGGCCGGGGCGACCCCCGATCGCCCCGGCCGCAGGCCACCCGGGACCCGTACGACCAAGTGATCAGGACACGTAACAACACGCACACAGACGCAACTGAAAACGCCCGTGAACGGTCTGCCTACACTGACCGGCCGGACCAGACCAGTCCGGCCGCACCGGACCCGACCAGTCCGGTGTCCGACGACAGGCCCCGCCCCCGGCAGGAAGCAGAGGCGACAGGTGACAGAAGCGATCCTCCTGGTCGGCGGCAAGGGGACCCGGCTCAGGCCGCTCACCGTGCACACGCCCAAACCGATGGTCCCGGCCGCGGGCGTGCCGTTCCTCACACACCAGTTGGCGCGGGCGCGCGCGGCGGGCGTGGAGCACATCGTGCTCGCCACCTCCTACCTGGCGGAGGTCTTCGAGCCGTACTTCGGTGACGGCTCGGAGCTCGGACTGCACCTGGAGTACGTCACCGAGGTCGAGCCGCTCGGCACCGGCGGAGCCATCCGCAACGTCGCCTCGCGGCTGCACTCGGCGCCCGAGGACCCGGTGCTGATCTTCAACGGCGACATCCTCACCGGCCTCGACATCCGCGCCCTCGTCGCCACCCACGAGACCTCGGGCGCCGACGTCTCGCTGCACCTCACCCGCGTCGACGACCCGCGTGCGTACGGGCTCGTGCCCACCGACGACACCGGCCGCGTCCAGGCCTTCCTGGAGAAGCCGCAGACGCCCGAGGAGATCGTCACCGACCAGATCAACGCGGGCGCGTACGTCTTCCGGCGCTCGGTGATCGACACCATCCCCGAGGGCCGCCCGGTCTCCGTCGAGCGCGAGACCTTCCCCGAACTCCTCGCCTCCGGCGCCCATCTGCAGGGCATGGTCGACTCCACGTACTGGCTGGACCTCGGCACCCCGCAGGCCTTCGTGCGCGGCTCGGCCGACCTTGTGCTCGGCCGCGCCCCCTCGCCCGCGGTGCCCGGCCGCCGCGGCGACCGGCTCGTCCTGCCCACCGCCGAGGTGGCCGCCGACGCCAAGCTGACCGGCGGCACGGTCGTCGGCGCGGGCGCGCGGATCGGCGCGGGTGCCCGGATCGCGGGCAGCACGGTCCTGGAGGGCGCGGTGGTCGAGCCCGGCGCAGTCGTCACCGACTCGCTGATCGGCGCGGGCGCGCACATCGGCGCTCGTACGGTGCTCTCGGGCGCCGTCGTCGGGGACGGCGCCCGGGTCGGTGCGGACAACGAGCTGCGCGACGGCATCCGCGTCTGGTGCGGGGCGGAACTGGCCGACGGCAGTGTGAGGTTCTCCTCGGACCAGTAGGACTGCCGCTTTCCGGCGCCTGCCGCCCCGTCGAGCGCCTACGCTCGGAGAGTCGTCCCGTCCGACCCCGAGGACCCCAGTGGCTGGTCGCTTCGCCCAGAAGCCGGTGCCCGAGCGCACGCTCCCGCACCCCGGCTCACGCCTGCCCGCACGCCCCGGAGCGGTCCCGCGCCAGGCCACCGCCGAGTCCCGCCGCTGGGACCCGCCCGGCCCTCTCGACCTGCGCCTGGTCCTCGGCCCGCTGCGGCGCGGCCCGAGCGATCCGACGTACCGCGCGACGCCCGACGGCTCCTTCTGGCGGGCCAGCCGTACGCCCGAGGGACCCGGCACGCTCCGGGTCGTCCAGCGCTCCGGCACGGTGCACGCGGACGCCTGGGGGCCGGGCGCCGGCTGGCTGCTCGGCCAACTCCCGCACCTGCTCGGCGAGTCGGACGCACCCGAGGTCTTCGAGCCGCGGCACCGCCTTGTCGCCGCGACCCACCGGCGCCGCCCCGGACTGCGGCTGATGCGGACCGGGCTCGTCCTGGAGTCGCTGATTCCGTCGATCCTGGAGCAGAAGGTCACCACGGACGAGGCGTACCGTGCCTGGCGCCTCCTGATCCGCGAGCACGGCGAACCGGCACCGGGCCCCGCCCCCGAGCGCATGTACGTTATGCCCGAGCCGCGCACCTGGCGGATGATCCCGTCCTGGGAGTGGCACCGCGCGGGCGTCGACAACAAGCGCGCGTCGACCGTCCTGCGCGCCGTACGCGTCGCGCACCGCCTGGAGGAGGCGGCCGCGATGCAGCCCGAACAGGCCCAGGAACGCCTGGAGTCGGTGCCCGGCATCGGCCCCTGGACCTCGGCCGAGACGGTCCAGCGCAGCCACGGCGCCCCGGACGCGGTGACCGTCGGCGACCTGCACCTGCCCGGCATCGTCGGGTACGCCCTGGCGGGGGAGCGGGACAGCGACGACGCGCGGATGCTCGAACTCCTGCAGCCCTACCGAGGCCAACGCCACCGCGCCGCCCGCTTCATCCTCCTGTCCGGCCGCACACCGCCACGACGCACACCGAAGATGCCGCGGGTGGACATCGGGAGGTTGTGAGCAGCGCAAATTCAGCCCCTCCGGCGTTTGAGGAGCGGGGGGTCCGGGGGCGGAGCCCCCGAAGCGCCGCAGGCTTTCGGGAAGGGGCGGGGCGGGGAGACCTCCGAGGCCGGAGAGGCGCGGGTGCGGGCAGCCGCCCGCCACTCCGACTCAGCGCACCACGACGAAGTCCCCCACCTCGCGCGGCGGCCGACTGCGCGGCTCCTCGGCGGGCCGCCCCACCGCGACCGCCCCCATCGGATCCCAGCCCTCCGGCAGGCCGAGCACGTCACGGACGACGTCCCGGCAGAACATCGTCGACGAGATCCACGCCGAACCGAGCCGCTCCCCGGCGAGCGCGACAAGGAAGTTCTGGATGCCGGCGCCGGCCGCGACCACGAACATCTCCCGCTCGGCGGTGTCCCGGCGCGCGTCCCCGTAGCTGTGCGAGCCGTCCATCACCAGGCAGGGGACCACGAGATACGGCGCGTCCCGCAGCACGTCCCCGCGGCGCACCCGCTTGGCGATGGACTCCTCCGACCTGCCGTCGGCCCGCAGGTCCGCGATCCACTTGTCCCGCATGGCGTCGAGGAGTTCGGTCCGCGCCTCCGGGCTCTCCAGGAGCACGAACCGCCAGGGCGTCGTGTGGTGCGGCGCGGGCGCGGTGACGGCGGCGGCGACCGCCCGGCGCACGGCACCCGGGTCCACCGGATCGTCGGTGAAACTCCGCACCGTGCGCCGCTGCGTGACCGCCTCGCGCACCGCTTCCGAGGTGCCGAGCCGGAACATGTCCTCCGCGGCCCCGCGCACCATTGCCCCCGCGCCGGTGTCCTCGCCGGCCGCGTCCGTCACGGCGTGCGGCAGCCCGCGGACCACGGCCACCGGCAGACCGGCGGCCTTGCCCTTCACCAGGTCGCCCGCCGCCGCGAGTTCGTCGGCGGTGGCCACGACGGTGGCGCTCAGCGGATTCCCGTACGCGTCCACGCCGCCGCGCAGATCGTCCAGTACGCGCACGCCCGCGGCGCCGATCGCCACGTCCGCCAGGCCCTTGCGCCAGGCGCGGCCGAAGGTGTCGGTGACGATCACGCCGACGTTCACGCCGAGCGTGTCCCGCAGGCCGGTGCGGATCGCGCGGGCCGAGGCGTCCGGGTCCTCGGGCAGCAACAGGACGGTTCCCGCAGGGGTGTTGGAGGCGTCCACCCCGGCGGCGGCCATGACGAGGCCCTGCCGGTTCTCGACGATCCGGAGCGTTCCACGGCGCGCCACCACGCGCACCGTCTCGGCGTCGATCGCCGCCTCCCGGTCGGCGGCGGCCACGATCCGCCCCTCCGCCTTGGAGACGATCTTCGAGGTGACGAGCACGACGTCCCCGTCCACGAGGCCCGGCTCGGCGGCTGCGATCAGCTTCGCGACCTCGTCCCCGGCCCTCACCTCGGGCAGCCCCGGCAGCGCCCAGACGCGGTACACGGGCGCGTTCACGCGCGTACCTCCTCGGCGAGCGCGAGCGCCTCGCGGGCCATGGCGGCGGTCGCCTCGATGTCCGTCATCATCAGCGGCACCGCTCTGCCGCGGATCCCGGCCGCCTCCACGCGCGGTACGGCGTCCGCGTCCGCGGTGTCGACCAGCCAGCCGTCGAGCAGCCCCGAGCCGTAGTGCTCGGCGACCGCGGCGGCGCTGGACTCGACGCCCACGGCGGCCAGGACCTTGTCGGCCATACCGCGCACCGGGGCGTTCCCGACGATCGGGGAGAGCCCGACGACCGGGACCCCGGCCTCGGCGATGGCCTCGCGGATGCCCGGCACGGCGAGGATCGTGCCGACGCTGACCACGGGGTTGGACGGCGGGAAGAGCACCACGTCCGCCGCGCCGATCGCCTCAAGCACTCCGGGCGCGGGCTTGGCCTGCTCGGCGCCCACGGGGACGACGGCGAGCGCGTCCACGGAGGCGCGCAGGCGTACCCAGTACTCCTGGAAGTGGACGGCCTTCCGCTCGCCGTCGGTCTCCACGGCGACATGTGTCTCGATCCGGTCGTCCGACATCGGGAGGAGCCGCACCCCGGGCTGCCAGCGCTCGCACAGCGCCTCGGTGACGGCGCTGAGCGGGTATCCGGCGCTCAGCATCTGCGTCCGCACGATGTGGGTCGCGAAGTCCCGGTCGCCCAGGCCGAACCACTCGGGACCGACGCCGTACGCCGCGAGCTCGCCCTTGACCTGGAACGTCTCGTCCGAACGCCCCCAGCCCTGCTCCTCGTTGATGCCCCCGCCGAGCGTGTACATCACCGTGTCCAGGTCCGGGCAGACCTTCAGGCCGAACAGATGGATGTCGTCACCGGTGTTGCCGATGACGGTGATGTCGGCGTCGGGCGCGGCGGCCTTGAGACCGCGCAGGAAACGGGCACCACCGATGCCTCCGGCCAGAACCACAATGCGCATGTGCCCAGCATGTCAGGTGGGTACGACAACGCCTCAGGCGGTGACGGCATCCCGTACGGTCTCGGCCACCGAACCGGAGCACCGGGCGGCGTGCATCGGCATCTCGGTGAGCCCGGGGTAGTAGAGGTGCAGGCTGACGGCGGGCTCAAGGGCGTCGTTCACGACCTCGTGGACGTAGCCGGGCGCGAAGACCCGCTGCGAACCGGCCCGCAACGCGCGCGTGCCGCGCTCCGTACGCTCCGTCAACTCGCCCTGGAGGACGGTCAGCACGCCGGAGGAGGGGCCGTGGTCGTGGCGGCCGCTGCCCTGTCCCGGCACCCAGCTGAGCAGCCAGATCTCGTAACCGGGCCCGGTGCGCAGGCGGTGGTACCAGCGGCTCGTGGCGTCGTACTCCACGAGGTGCTCCCACTGGGAGCGGTCGGCGGCTACGGCACGGGCGAGCCCGGCGAATTCGGCGACGGTGGCGGGGTGTTCACGGGCGGGCTGGAGGAGGTGCTGGACCTCGAGGATGTCGCCGGCGATCTGCAGGTCGCTGTCGCTGTTCATCGGTGCGGTGGTTCCTCGGCGGGGAGAGGTGCGGGGGTGTCACTGTCCATGGATCCGCGGACAGTCGCTCGGGTCGCGAGCGAGGTGTGGCCCGGATGTGGGCGCGGGGTCGCGGGGCCCGAAGGGGGCTCGGCGGTGCGGAACGGCTGGAGCGCGATGGGCTCAACAGCAACAGGTACAGCGACAGCTCTCCAGGGCAGCACAGAGGGGTCCACCGGTGTGGATCCGAGTGAGCGCCAAGTTCGCGAGCATGCCCCACAGGAGACCGGTTCACACGTCTGCTGTCAACCTGATGTCCGTATTGCGGGATATGGTTCACCGTATCCGGTTGTTCGTCCTGCCGAAAGGTTTGTGCATCCACCGGACCGGACAAGTGGCGCTGCATCCGGGCGCGTAAACGCCGTTGCCGTCTCGTGACTCGTTCGTGATCGAGATCGCTTCGATGTGCACCTCGGCAACGGGACCGCTTTCCGGTGCGTCTTTACGGGTGTCGGCAGGGTGTACGGGATCGGCGCCGAGAAGTGTCCAGGTTTAAGGCGATTTGAACACTTTCCGCAAAGCCTTGGTTCCGCAGAGTGAATAAGGGACCCAATAGCAGATCCCGGCTTGACTGGCCCGTATCGGCACACTTGTAATTTCACTCGTGTCGTTCGGCCGAAATCGGTAACGGCAGCATCACGGGGACTGCACAGACAGACGAGGGGCGCACATGACCGAGCTGTTCCAGCAACTCCTGGTCGAGGACGCGGACGAAGAACTCGGCTGGCAGGAGCGCGCACTCTGCGCCCAGACCGATCCCGAGTCCTTCTTCCCCGAGAAGGGCGGCTCCACCCGCGAGGCCAAGAAGGTCTGCCTCGCCTGTGAGGTCAGGTCCGAATGCCTCGAATACGCACTCGCCAACGACGAGCGATTCGGTATCTGGGGCGGCCTGTCGGAGCGAGAACGCCGACGACTCAAGAAGGCCGCCGTCTGAACGCTCGCCGATCACCCGGCGACCGAAGACCACCCGACCCCGACCCGTGCCGAGCAAAAGGCACACACCCCGACGTAACGAACTCTCCGCCGCCCGTGGGTTGTCCACAGGCGGCGGACCGCTGTGTTTCCCAGCCGTTAGTGTGGCCCCCGTCCGAGACGCCCCCGAGCACAGCCCGGCCCAGGCGTCCACCGCAGTCCATCGAACCGGGGCCCGTACCTCGATGTCCGTGCACAGCCATTCGGCAGGCCAGTACTCGGCAAGTCAGTACGACGCTGCCGCAGCCGCGTCCCTCCAGGCACAGACGCCTGAATTCCCCAGGCACGTCGTCACCGCGGTCCTCGTCTCGCACGACGGCGCCCGCTGGCTGCCCGACGCCCTCAGCGGCCTGCTCGGCCAGGAACGCCCCGTGCAGAACGTGATCGCGGCGGACACCGGCAGCGCCGACGACTCCGCCGCGCTCGTCACGGACGCCCTCGGCCCCGAGCGCGTCCTGCACCTCGCCCGCCGCTCCGGATTCGGCACCGCCGTCGACGAGGCCGCCCGCACCGCGCGCGTGCTCACACCCGACGACCTTCCCTATCTGAAGCGCCCCAGCGGCTGGGACCCGGTCACGCGCACATGGCGCGACGAGGCGTACGACATGCCGGAACTCCCGTACGGAGAACCGGTCCAGTGGCTCTGGCTGCTGCACGACGACTGCGCCCCCGAGCCCGACGCCCTCGCGGCGCTCCTGCGCACCGTCGAGCGCGAGCACGAGGCGAACCGCGAAGTCGCCGTCGTAGGACCGAAACTGCGCGGCTGGTACGACCGCAGGCAGCTCCTCGAGGTCGGCGTCTCCATCGCGCACAGCGGCCGCCGCTGGACCAACCTCGACCGCCGCGAGCAGGACCAGGGCCAGCACGACCAGGTCCGGCCCGTCCTGTCCGTGTCGACCGCCGGCATGCTCATCCGCCGGGACGTCTTCGAGGAGTTGGGCGGCTTCGACCGGCGCCTGCCCCTCATGCGGGACGACGTCGACCTCTGCTGGCGGGCCCAGGAAGCCGGACACCGCGTCCTGATCGCACCGGACGCCGTGCTGCGGCACGCCGAGGCCTCCGCGCGCGAGCGCCGCACCGTCGACTGCGTGGGCCGCACCTCCGCCAGCCCGCACCGCGTGGACAAGGCCGGCGCCGTCTACACGCTCCTCGCCAACACCCGCGCGGCGATGCTGCCTTGGGTGCTGCTCCGCCTCGTCCTCGGCACCCTGCTGCGCACACTCGCCTATCTCGTCGGCAAGGTGCCCGGCCAGGCCCTGGACGAAGTCGCCGGTCTCTTCGGTGTGCTGCTGCGTCCGGAGCGGATCCTCGGCGCCCGCAAACGCCGAGGCAAACCGCGGGTCGAGGCCGCCGAACTGCGGCCCCTCTTCCCGTCGCCCGGCGCGACCGTCCGCCTCACCGTCGAGCAGGTCGCCTCCAACCTCGTCGGCCGCTCCGACCCGGAGACCTCCTCCGGCGGCCGGCACGGCGCGGTGGAGTCGGGGCCCGGCGGGGACGACGCCGAGTTCCTCCAGGTCGAGCAGTTCGCCCGCCTCAAGCGGATCGGCCGCAAGCCGGGCCCCGTCCTCTTCGGCGTGCTGCTCCTGGTCTCCCTGATCGCCTGCCGCGCGCTGCTCGGCGGCGGTGCCCTCGCGGGCGGCGCCCTGCTGCCCGTCCCAGCCGACGTCTCCGAGCTGTGGGGCCGGTACGTGGACGGCTGGCACCCCGTCGGCACCGGCGGCACCCAGTCCGCGCCGCCGTACCTCGCCTTCGTCGCCGCCCTCGCGACCGTCCTGTTCGGCTCCACCGGGCTCGCCGTCACGGTGCTCCTGGTCGGCTCCGTCCCGCTGGCCGGTGCCGCCGCGTACTTCGCCTCCCGGCCGCTCGTCGGGTCGCGCCTGCTGCGCGCCTGGGCGTCCGTCGCGTACGCCTTCCTGCCCGCCGCCACCGGCGCGCTCGCGGGCGGGCACCTCGGTACGGCGGTCCTCGCGATGCTGCTTCCGCTCATCGCGCGGGCGGGCCTCGCCGCCGGCGGCCTCCTCCTGAAGTCGCCGGACGCGCGCGGCAGTTGGCGCGCCACCTGGGCGTACGCACTGCTGCTCACCGTCGCCACCGCCTTCACGCCGATCGTCTGGCCCCTCGCGCTCGTGCTCGGCATCGCCCTGCTCGTGGTGCGCCGCGCCGACCTCAGTGCGTACGGTCTGCGGTTCCTCGCCGCGCTCGGGGTGCCGCTGCTCGTGCTCGCGCCCTGGTCGCTCTCGCTGCTGCCCTTCGGCTTCTTCCGGTCGACCGGGCTCGACCACGGCGCGGGTTCCGCCTCGGGGCTCGACCTGCTCGGCATCAGCCCCGGCGGACCCGGCGCCGGTGGCGGGCTGCTGCTGATCGGCTTCGTCCTCGCCGCCCTCGCGGCCCTGCTGCGCGGCGAGCGGAACCTCGCGATCCACACCGCCTGGGCCGTCGCCCTCACCGGCTTCGCCTTCGCCGCCCTCAGCAACGGCTCCGCCTGGGCGGGCCCGGCCACGCTCGTGTACGGCATCGCGCTGCTCGCCGCCGCCGTGGTCGGTGCCGAAGGGGCGCACGCGCGCGTGGCCGAGCAGAGCTTCGGCTGGCGTCAGCCCGTCGCCGCCCTGATCGCCGTCGCCGCCGTGCTCGGCCCGCTCGTCGCCGCCGTCGGCTGGATGGTCCGCGGCGCCGACGGACCGCTGGAGCGGCGCGACCCCGCACAGGTCCCGGCCTTCGTCGCCGAGGAGTCCGGCACCAAGGACCAGCCCCGCACGCTCGTCATCGACAGCGAGTCCGAGGCCGAGGTCGGGTACGTGCTCGTGCGCGGCTCGGGCGCCCGCCTGGGCGACGCCGAACTCGCGGCGGCGGGCGAGGGCAACGGCCGCCTCGACAAGACCGTCGCCCACCTCGTCGCGGGCTCGGGCGCCGACCAGGTCGACCAGCTCGGCGACTTCGCCGTGCGGTACGTCCTGCTCGAGGCCGGCGCGCCCCGCGGGGTGAGCCGCGTCCTGGACGCCACGCCCGGCCTGACCCGGCTGAGCCAGCAGGACGGCAGGGCCCTGTGGCGCGTGGATCGGCAGGTGGCCCGCGCCGCGGTGGTGCCCCCGTCGGGCACGCCCGAGCCGGTCGCGGCGGGCCCGGTGGAGATCCACACCGACATCCCCGCGGGCCCCGAGGGCCGCACGCTCCGCCTCGCCGACTCCGCCGCCGACGGCTGGACGGCGACGCTGGACGGCACGGAACTCCCCGGGAAGACCGTCGACGGCTGGGCGCAGGGCTTCGAACTGCCCCCGTCCGGCGGCCGGTTGGACGTCACGTATGACACTCCCGGTACGCACACGGGCTGGCTCTGGGCGCAGGGCGCGCTCGTCGTGGTGCTCGTGGTCCTGGCCCTGCCGGGCCGCCGGAACACCGTGGACGACGACCTTCCGGAAGAGCCCGTGACCGTCCCGGCGCAGCCCGTCGAGGGCGAGGGCCGCCGGGCCCGCAGGCTGCGCGCGGCCCAGGAGGCCGAGGCGGCCGCCCAGGGCCGGACGGCCCCGCCCGAGGAGCCGCAGCCCGCACCCGCCGTGCCGCGGCAGCAGTCGCACGACGACTGGTCGGCGGCGTACGCGGGCGCGGACCAGCCCGCACACGCCCAGGAGCAGTACGCGGACCGCCACCCCGCACACGCCCAGGAGCAGTACGAGGCCGCGCAGTACCCGCCGGGCGGCTACGAGCAGTACGGCTCCGGGGCGTACGAACCTGCCCCCTACGCCCAGCAGCCGGGCGCCCCCGGCACGTACGACCAGCAGGGCCAGGCCGTTCCCGGCCAGTACGGCTCGTTCGACTACGGCTACGGAACGCCGCAGGCCGACCGGCCCACCGACCCGGCCATGCCGCCACCTCCGCCGCCCGTGCCGCCGCAGGCCCCGCCGTACGCCCCGTACGAGTCCTACGGGAGCCACGAACAGCCGTACGGCGGCGCCGACTTCAGGCCCGACAGCGAGCGCCCCGACGGGAGCCAGCAGTGAACCGCACGACCCTGTCCCTGATCGCCGCGGGCGGAGCGCTGGCCGTCGTCACCGGAGTCGCCGCGCTCACCGCCCCCGACGGCGGCGCGGCCGACGGCCCGGCGAAGGCGGCGGAGCAGCGGCCGGTGGACCGCAGCAGCCTGCTGTGCCCGGCGCCGAGCTCCTCCGATCTGGCGGACACCTCGTACACGTCGTTCACGCCCAAGTCCTCGGGGGCGGGCGGCAAGGGCGCGGCCGAACTCGTCGGCGCACCGCGCGCTTCGGAGGACGACGGCAAGTCCGGCAAGGGCGACGGCAAGTCCGGCAAGGGCGACGGCAAGTCCGGCAAGTCCGGCAAGGGTGACGAGAAGGCGAAGGGGCGGTCCGGCGAGGGCAAGCCCCTGCTGGCCGCCAAGAGCGTCGGCAAGCCGGTGACGGAGGAGGTCTCGGGCGCGGACGCCCCCGCGCTCGTGGGCTCGGCGGACGGCGCGCTCGCGCCCGGCTGGACGGTGCAGCAGACCACCACGATCAGCGCGGGCAGCGGCCGCGGTGCGCACGGCCTGGCCTGTGGCGCCCCGGACACCGACTTCTGGTTCCCCGGCGCGAGCACGGCGAAGGAGCGCAGCGACTACGTCCACCTGACGAACCCGGACGACACGGCGGCCGTCGTCGACATCGAGCTGTTCGGCCCGCGCGGCGCCCTCGACTCGGAGGTCGGCGAGGACATCAAGGTGCCGCCGCACTCCACCGTCCCTGTGCTGCTCTCCACGCTCACGGACGAGCCGCAGACGAACGTGACGGCGCACGTCACGGCCAGCGGGGGCCGAGTGGGCGCCGCGGTGCAGTCCGCCGACGACAAGCTGGGCGGCGACTGGCTGCCCGCGTCCGCCGACCCGGCGGGCAGCGTCGTCCTGCCCGGCATCCCGAAGGACGCCACGTCCGTGCGCCTGGTCGCCTTCGCGCCCGGCGAGGCGGACGCGGACCTGAAGCTCTCCCTCGCGGGCCCGAACGGTTCGATCACGCCGGCGGGGAACGAGACGCTGCACGTCAAGAGCGGTATGACGGCGGCGGTGGACCTGGGTGACGTCACCAAGGGCGAGGCGGGCTCGCTGCTGCTCACGCCGACCGAGGACTCCGTGCCCGTGGTCGCGGCGCTGCGGGTCACACGCGGCAAGGGCGCCCGGCAGGAGACCGCGTTCATCCCGGCGACCGCCCCGGTGGGCGACCGCGCGACGGCCGCGGACAACCGCGCCAAGGGCTCCACGCTCTCCCTGGTGGCGCCCGACAAGGACGCCAAGGTGCGGATCACGGCCTCGGCGGGCTCGGAGGGCGGCGCGGCGGCCACGAAGACGTACACGGTCAAGGGCGGCACCACGCTGGCCGTCGAGCCGCCGCTGCCCAGCGGCCTGAAGGGCTCGTACGCGCTGACGGTGGAGTCGGTCTCGGGCACGGTGCACGCGGCGCGGACGCTGGAGCTGCCGGAGGACGGCGTCCCGATGTTCACGATCCAGACGCTGCCGGACGATCGCGGCACGATCACGGTGCCGCGGGCGGAGCAGGATCTGTCGGTGCTGCAGAAGTAGCGCGACCGCGCCCTACGCGGCCTTCGGGTTCAGTCCTCGCCGTATCGCGGGTCGACCGCGTCCGGGGACAGGCCGAGCAGCTCGGCGACCTGCTCCACGACGACCTCGTGCACAAGGGCCGCGCGCTCGTCCCGGCTCTTCGTGCGGATCTCGACGGGGCGGCGGTAGACGACGATCCGCGCGGGCAGGTCGTCCCGCGCGGCAGCGGTCCCGCCCAGCGGCACGGTCTCGTCGCCGAGCGGCTCGCCGGGGCCGCCGCCCGTGCCGTTCACGTACGGCACGTCCTGGACCAGGAACTCGATGTCGGCGAGCTGTGGCCAGCGCCGCTCGAGCCGCTCCACGGAGTCCTGCACGAGGTCGGCGAAGACCTCTCCCCGGCTCGCGGAGAGCGGCACCTGCGGCGGCGCCACGGGGCCGCGCATGCCGCGGCCGTGCCGGTCTCTGCGGCGGATCCTGGGCTCGGTCGCGCGGGGCGGTACGGACTTGTCCATCACCGCTGAAGGGTAATCCTCCGCACTGACACCCGGTCGCCACGAGGGTTCCACGCGCGCGTGGAGCCCGGAACTGCGGGGCCGGCACGGTGGGCCGTACATCCGGACGGCACAGGGCATGTCGCCGGATGACCATTCCGGCCAACCTTGGGCTCGTTTGCGTAACCCACCGAGACCACCTGACTCATGGCAAATGACGGCATTTGCACGGGATGAGGGCGAGATCCAACACCGTTGATTCCAGTGCCTCTTGGGGTCCGCGCAGGTCAGCGCGGCATCTTCGGAGGGTCTTGTGTGAGGGATCACACCGCGACACGGGGGAGTGACCTCGTGGAGAGTCGTCGCGGCCCGCTCAAGAGTGCGGTACCGTCCAACGTCGTGAGCCCTGTACGTCGCTGTTCGCGCACCGCTTGCGGCCGTCCCGCCGTCGCGACGCTGACGTACGTCTACGCCGACTCGACCGCGGTCCTCGGCCCCCTCGCCACCTACGCCGAACCCCACTGCTACGACCTGTGCGCCGAGCACTCCGAGCGCCTCACCGCGCCGCGCGGCTGGGAGGTCGTCCGCCTCGCCGACACGTCGGCGCCGGGGCGCCCGAGCGGGGACGACCTGGAGGCGCTCGCCAACGCCGTCCGCGAGGCGGCCCGCCCGCAGGAGCGCGCGGCCGAGGCCGGCGGCAGCGGGCCCCGCTCGGCGGACCCGATGGAGGTCGCGCGCCGCGGCCACCTCCGCGTCCTGCGCTCACCCGAGAACTGAGCGCGCAGCCCCGGCAGGGCTCGTACTGCGGCTCGTACTGCGGCTGTACTGCTGCTGATGTTTCCTCTTCAACAATCTTTATTGTACGGAGCATTGACTTCGCCTTGTCGCGGACACGACGATTCCGCCACCCGTGAGTGATCGCTTTCCGCATGCCGGAAATGACGGGAAGCGACGGAGCCTCACGGGGCCCGGGAGGCCCGTGTGTTCGTACAGGAACTTGAACCCGTCGCCGACTCGCTCGGCCTGTCCGCACTGATCGCCGCACTACCCCTGGTCACCGTCCTCATCCTGCTCGGCGCCGTCCGCATGAAGGCCCACCGCGCGGGGCTCATCGGCCTCGCCGTCGCCGTACTCGTCGCCTGGCTCGCGTACGGGATGCCGCTCGGGCAGACCCTGTCGAGCGGCGCGCAGGGCGTCCTTTTCGGGCTCTTCCCGATCATGTGGATCGTCGTCAACGCCCTGTGGGTGTACCGGATGACCGTCCGCACCCAGCACTTCGACATCCTGCGCCGCTCCTTCGGCCGGCTCTCCGACGACCCGCGCATCCAGGCCCTCGTCATCGCCTTCTGCTTCGGCGCGCTCCTGGAAGCGCTCGCGGGCTTCGGTGCGCCGGTCGCCATCAGCGCGGTGATGCTGGTCGCGCTCGGCTTCCAGCCGGTACGGGCGGCGGTCGTCGCCCTCGTCGCCAACACCGCGCCCGTCGCCTTCGGCGCCATGGGCACACCGGTCGTGACGCTCGCTCAGGTCACCGGCCTGCCCCTGGACTCGGTCGCCTCCGTCGTCGGCCGCCAGACGCCGCTCCTGGCCCTCGTCGTGCCGCTCGTGCTCGTCGGCCTCGTCGACGGCAGGCGCGGGCTCCGCGAGACCTGGCTGCCCGCCCTGGTGTGCGGAACGGCCTTCGCCGCCGCCCAGTTCGTGGCGTCCAACTATGTCTCCGCCCAACTGGCCGACATCGGCGCCGCCCTGGCCGGCGCGGCCGCCCTCGTCGCGCTCCCCAGCGCCCGGAAACCGGCCGCCGAACCGGTGCGCGCCGCGGTGCTCACCGGCGTACGCAGTGAGGACCTGGACACCGAGGACCCGCGCCCCGAAGTGCTGCGCGCCTACGCCCCGTACGCCCTCATCGTGGTCGTCTTCTCGCTCGCGCAGATACCGGCCGTCAAGAGCCTCCTCGACGGGGCCACCCAGGTCTTCGACTGGCCGTTCCTGAACGTGTCCGACCCCGACGGCAACCCGGTGGGCGCCAACGCCTTCACCCTGCCGCTCGTGTCCACGGGCGGCACGCTCGTCCTGCTGGCCGGCATCCTCACGGCCGGCGTGATCGGGGTGCACGCGCGCGTGGCGCTGCGCGAGTGGGGCGCCACGGTGCACGAACTGCGGTTCGCGATCCTCACCGTCACCTCGGTGCTCGCCCTCGCGTACGTCATGAACCTCTCCGGACAGGCCGCCGTCATCGGGCACTTCGTGGCCGCGGCGGGCGCGGGGCTCGCGTTCCTGTCGCCCGTGCTCGGCTGGTTCGGCGTCGCCGTGTCCGGCTCCGACACCTCCGCCAACGCGCTCTTCGGAGCCCTTCAGGTGACGGCCGCGCGGCAGTCCGGGCTCTCGCCCGAACTGCTCGCCGCCGCCAACAGCTCCGGCGGCGTGCTCGGCAAGATGATCTCGCCGCAGAACCTCACCATCGCCTGCGCGGCCGTCGGACTCGCGGGCAAGGAGGGCGACTTGCTCCGCAAGGTGCTGCCCTGGAGCGTCGGCCTGCTTCTGGTGATGTGCCTGATCGTGGTCGCCCAGAGCACGTTCCTGCTGGGCTGGATGCTGCCCTGAGCCCGCCCTTCCCCGGGGCTGCCGTGAGGGGCCGCGGGGCGCGGTGAGCCCCCTGCGGCCCCGGCTCGTGCGGGACTGTCAGCGGCGAACGGTACGTTGGGGGGACCGCACAGGATTCCAGGAGGGTTGGGCCGTGGCTGATCTGTCGCAGATCGTGAAGGCGTACGACGTACGCGGGGTGGTCCCCGACCAGTGGGACGAGTCCCTGGCCGAGCTGTTCGGCGCGGCCTTCGCGCGGGTCACGGACGCGCG
>NZ_JASCIS010000068.1 GCF_029968015.1 Streptomyces luteolus | reverse complement strand
AATTTTTAGCCTCAACCCCCGGACTTTGTCCGGGGGTTGAGGCATTTTTGCGTTCAGGGTCTTTTTGCGTTCAGGGTCTTTCAGGACGGCTTCACCAAGCGGGTGTCGTAGGCCAGGATCACCGCCTGTACGCGGTCCCGGGCGCCCGTCTTGGCGAGGACGCGGCCCACATGGGTCTTCACCGTGGATTCGGCGAGATGGAAGCGTTCGGCGATCTCCGTGTTCGTCCAGCCCTGGCCGATGGCCGTGAGGATTTCGCGTTCGCGCTCGGTGAGAGAGGTGAGGCGGGCATCCTCGGCGAGCGTTTCCGACGGGCCCGCCGGGTCCGACGGCAGCTGGTCCGCGAACGCGTCGAGAAGCCGGCGCGTCAGGCTCGGGGCGACCACCGCGTCCCCCGAAGCCACCGCGCGGATGCCCGACAACAGCTCCTCCGGCTGAGCGTCCTTCACCAGGAACCCGGAAGCACCGGCGCGCAGACCCGCGTAGGCGTACTCGTCGAGGTCGAACGTCGTGAGGATCAGGACGCGGGTGCGGTTGCCGGAGGCGGTGATGCGGCGCGTGGCCTCGATGCCGTCCAGGCCGGGCATGCGGATGTCCATCAGGACGACGTCCGGCTGGAGTTGAGCGGTCTGGCGGACCGCCTCGCCGCCGTTGCCCGCCTCACCCACGACCGTCATGTCGTCCTGGCTCTCCAGGAGCATGCGGAAGCCGAAGCGCTGCATCGGCTGGTCGTCGACGATCAGGACCGCGGTCACGGGGTCGCGTCCTCAAGGGGTGTCGGGGAGCCGGAGGCGGGAGAGTTCGGAAGGTGCATGCGGACTTGCCAGCCGCCCGGCGGGCGGGGCAGGGGTCCGGCCTCAAGTGTGCCGTCGTACAAGGCGGTTCGCTCGCGCATTCCGGGCAGGCCGCGGCCGTCCGCGGGGGCCGCGAGGGGCGGCGGTTGCGCGTGGCCGTCGTCCGTGACCGTCACCGTCAGACCGGTGCCGGTGTGGCCGACCTCGACGGTGGCGGAGGCACCCGGGCCCGCGTGCTTCAGGGTGTTGGTAAGGGCCTCCTGGACGACGCGGTAGACCGTGAGCTCGCGGCCCGCGGTGTCCGTGGTGTCGGCCGGGGTGCCGCGTACCGTCATGCGCACCGGCAGACCCGCCGAACGGACGCCGTCCACCAGGGAGTCGAGGTCGTCCAGGCCGGGCTGTGGGGTGAGGTCGGCGGTGGGGGAGTCGTCGCGGAGGACGCCGAGGAGGCGGCGGAGTTCCGTGAGGGCCTCGCGGCTGGTGCCCGCGATGGCGTCCAGGGCCTGGGCGGCGCGCTCGGGCTGCTTCCTCGCCGCGTACGAACCGCCGTCCGCGAGGCCCGTGATGACGGAGAGGTTGTGGCCGATGATGTCGTGCATCTCGCGGGCGATGCGGGTGCGTTCGGCGGCCGCGGCGAGGCGGGCCTGCTGGTCGCGCTCCACCTCCAGCTGGCGGGCGCGCTCGACCAGAGACGCCAGGTACTCGCGGCGGGTGCGGACGGCGAGGGCCAGCAGCGTGACCATCGCGTACGTCCAGAGCGCGGGGAAGACTTGCAGGTCCCAGCTGTCCTCCGGGAAGCGCAGCGCGCCGATCACCGTGGGCGTGAGGATCAGCGGAAGGGCCCACAGCACCGGCTTCAGGGGGGAGCGCAGGGCCAGGTTGAAGACGACGATGAACTGGAAGAGGGCTGCCTGAAGGAGGATGCCCGTCCAGCTGTTCACCAGGGACACCGGTGCCATGGCGAGGAGCACGGGCATCGGGCGGGTGCGACGCCACAGGAGCGGCGCGGAGAAGCCCAGGCAGAGCGCCAGGACCAGGGAGTCGGCGGCCCCCTCGTTCCGGGCGATGGTCTGCCAGCCGCCGCTGGTGTAGTCGAGCAGCGCGGCCAGGATGAAGAAGGACGTCAGGCTGAGGTCCCAGACCAGCGGGCGGCGCCGGTCGAAGGCGTGGACCTTCTGGAGGTGCCGCTGCACATGACGGGTGAGGGGCGAGGCGCCCGCGGACCAGCCGTCCTGGTCGCGGGCGCTCTCGGGGGTCGGGTCGGTCATGGCCACGGTCTCATCTTCGTACGGACTCGTATGGACTCGGATGGACTCCGATGGACTCGTACGGGCTCGTATGGACTCGGATGGACTCGTACGGGCTCGTATGGACTCGGATGGACTCGTACGGGCTCGTATGGACTCGTACGGGGTCGTACGGACGGGTCCGGCGCGAGGAAGCTATACGTCACGGTTCTTCAGGCGCAGGCCCGCCGCGGTGAGGATCGCCGCGGCCCAGAGGAGCAGGGCGAGCAGAGCGGGGCCCGGGGAGGCGGCGCCGGGCAGGGGTGTGGCGGAGCCGAGGACGCCCGCCGCCTGCGCCGGGAAGTAGTCGATGGCGGTGCGCAGCGGCTCGTACGGCAGGCTGCCGAGCAGCTCGGGCAGGATCAGGACCGTGCCGACGAAGGCCCCGATGGCGCCGGGGATCGAGCGGACCAGGGCGCCGAGGCCGAGCGCGATCAGGCTGAGCAGGGTGATGCCGGCGGCGTTGCCGGCGAGGGCGCGCAGGATGCCGGAGTCGGTGAGCGCGGTGGCTTTGTCGGTGCCGGAGAGGAGTGCCTGGGCGGCCAGGAAGGTGACCAGGTTGGTGACGCATGTGACGGCGAAGGCGACCGTCGTGAAGACCGCGGCCTTGGCCCGCAGGACCGGGATGCGGCGGGGCACGGCGGTGAGGGTGGCGCGGATCAGGCCCGTCGCGTACTCGCCCGCGGTGACGAGGATGCCCAGGACGGCGACGCAGATCTGGGCGAGCTGGGTGCCGAGCAGGACGAAGGTGACGGTGTCGATCTCGGAGTCGTCGCCGTCGTACGTACCGCCCATGACGAGGCCCATGGCGAGGGTGCTGACGACCGCTGCGGTGAGGATGATCCAGGTGGAGCGGAGCGTCCACAGCTTGTGCCACTCGGAGTGGAGGATCCGTCTGCAGGTGAGGGCGGGGGCGGTGAGGGCGCTGAGGGCGCTGAGGGCGGTCATGCGGCTGCTCCCGTCAGGGGCGTGGTGGCCTGGTACTCGACGGAGTCGCGGGTGAGGTCCATGAAGGCCTGTTCCAACGAGCGGGAGTGCGGGGTGAGTTCGTAGAGGGGGATGGCGTGGGCGGCGGCGGTGCGGCCGATGTGTTCGGCGTCGGTGCCGTGGATGTCGAGGGTGCCGGGGGTGTCGCTGGTGATGTGGACGCCGGGGGCGGCGAGGTGGTCGGCCAGGGCGGTGGGCTCGGGTGTGACGACCTTGACGGCGGCGGCGCCGGAGGCGCGGACGAACTCCTGGACCGTGGTGTCGGCGAGGAGCCGGCCGCGGCCGATGATGACGAGGTGCTCGGCGGTCAGGGCCATCTCGCTCATCAGGTGCGAGGAGACGAGGACGGTACGGCCCTGTGCGGCCAGGGACTTGAGGAGCGTACGGATCCAGAGGACGCCCTCGGGATCGAGGCCGTTGACGGGTTCGTCGAGGATCAGGGTGCCCGGGTCGCCGAGGAGGGCCGCGGCGATGCCGAGGCGCTGGCCCATGCCGAGGGAGAAGCCCTTCACGCGGCGGGCGGCGACCTCGCGGACCCCGGCGAGTTCGAGCACCTCCTCGACCCTGGAGCGCGGGATTCCGTGGGTGAGGGCGAGGGCCGTGAGGTGGTGGAAGGCGGAGCGGCCCGGGTGTACGGAGCGCGCTTCGAGGAGGGCGCCGACCTCGTGCAGGGGCGCGGGGTGAGTGGCGTAGGAGCGGCCGCCGATGGTGGCGTGTCCGGCGGTGGGCGCGTCCAGGCCGAGGAGCATGCGCATCGTCGTGGACTTGCCGGCGCCGTTGGGGCCGAGGAAGCCGGTGACGGCGCCGGGGCGGACCTCGAAGTCGAGTCCGTCCACAGCGGTCTTGGTGGGCCTGGGGCCGTAGCGTTTGGTGAGTCCGTGTGCCCGAATCATGGTGTCGATGCTGCTGCGCGGGCGGGCGCGATACGTCGGACCGGGGCGGGAAGGTGAGGGGGCGTCGTAGTACCGGGGTACGACGGCGCCCCTGAGACCCGCGGTGCTCAGACAGGCAGGTCGTCGTGGGGCCACCGGGCGCGGGCCTGTTCGCGGGAGCGGAGCAGGGCGAGCGTGGGCAGGCCCGAATCGGCGCCGTCGGCGAGGAGTTCGGGGAGCTCGGGGAGCGGGGCGACGGCGGCGACGTCGTCGAGGATCAGCGCGAGTGGTGGGTCGAGCCGACCGGAGGATGACCGTGCGGCCATGCGCCGGCCGTGCTCGACCACGCTTGATACGAGCGCCGTGAGGAGCGGCATGGCTCCCGGCGCCGACTTCGGATCCTCGATGGGTTCACCCACCACGTAAAGCGTGCCCCCTTCGGCGATGAAGGAATCCAGCGTGAGGGTGTCCGTACGGTTCGGGGCGCAGGCCTCGCGGATGTGCACGGAGAACAGCGCGGAGAGGGCTCGGGCGGTCAACTCCTGGGCCATGTCGCGGCGTTCGGGGTGCGCGGTGAGGGCCGCCTCCAGTTCGCCGCCCGAACCGGAGGCCGCCTTGCCGCTGGTCCGCAGGACGCGTACGGCCTCCTGGACCTGGCTGCCCTGCGCCCAGCGGTGCACGTGCTTGAACGGGCGGCCGTCGATGGCGGCGGCGTGCAGATAGCTGCGCAGCAGCGTCTCGGCGGTGCTCGCGGTGGTCGCGTCGAGCTTGGCGGTGGGGCGTACGGGGGCGAGCAGGGCCCTGGCGCGGGCGGCGGCGGTGGGTTTGTCCTCGCAGCCGGTGGTGGGGGGCCAGTGCATGCGGGCGGGGGTGTCGCAGCGGTGCTCGGGGTCGTAGAGGAGTACGGGGCCGAGCTTGGCCCTCGCGTCCTTCGTCTCCTCCCACAGGGTGGGGTCCGAGGTGACGACCAGGGCTGGGCCCTCGGACTCCTGGATTGCCTGTACGGCGGAGGGGTGGCGCTCTGCGGGTGGGGCGAGGATCAGGGGGGTGCGGGGGGTGGGGACCGTGGTCGTTGAGGGTGCGGTCGGCTCGGGTGCTGCCTGGTCGACGGGGTCGGACTTGTCGTTGATCGCATCCGGCACGTGGGGCTGTGCCCACCCGTTCCGCCCTGCGGAACGCCTGCCCACAGCGGTGGCCCGCCACCGTGCGACCGTGCTCATCACGAACACCACCAGCACCGTCAGCACCAGCAACTGGCCGATGAACAGGCCCCAGAAGAGGCCGTAGCCGGAGAAGGCCTGTTCGGGGGAGTCGGGCCAGGCGCCGGGGATGTCGTGGGGCTGGGAGATGAGGTGGCGTATGGCGAGGGGGGTGCGGGCGAAGGTGACCCGGTCCGGCCAGGCGCCTTTCGCGAGGAGGGCGGAGAGGCCGGTGGCCGTCCAGACGAGGAGGGTGAGGCCGAGGAGGAAGGCGAGCAGGGCGACGAGCAGGCCGTCGGGGATGCCGCCGCCTTCCCGGCGCTCGGGGTGCGGGTCGCGCATGTCAGGCCACCGTTGCGTCCGGGTCGCCGAGTTCGGCGTGCGCCGCGTACCGCTCCATGCGGGCGGCGCGTTCCTCGGCTTCGAGTTCGGCGGCGGCCATGAGGTCGTCCTCCTCCTCGACCAGGGACGATTCGGTCATGGCGCGGTCGGTGTAGACGAGGGGGCGTTCCATCTCGGTGATGAGGTGTTTGACGACCTGGACGTTGCCGTTGACGTCCCAGACCGCGATGCCGGGGGTGAGTGTGGGGATGATCTCCACGGCCCAGCGGGGCAGGCCGAGTACGTGGCCGGTGGCGCGGGCTTCGTCGGTCTTCTGGGCGTAGATCGTTCTGGTGGAGGCCATTTTGAGGATGGCGGCGGCCTCCTTGGCGGCGGCCCCGTCGACCACGTCGGAGAGGTGGTGGACGACCGCGACGAACGAGAGACCCAGGCGGCGGCCGAACTTCAGCAGGCGCTGGAAGAGTTGGGCGACGAAGGGGGAGTTGATGATGTGCCACGCCTCCTCCACCAGGAAGATGCGCTTCTTGCGGTCGGGGCGGATCCAGGTGTGCTCCAGCCACACGCCGACGATCGCCATGAGGATGGGCATGGCGATGGAGTTGCGGTCGATGTGCGAGAGGTCGAAGACGATGAGGGGGGCGTCGAGGTCGATGCCGACCGTCGTGGGGCCGTCGAACATGCCGCGCAGGTCGCCGTCGACCAGGCGGTCCAGGACGAGGGCGACGTCCAGGCCCCAGGCCCGTACGTCCTCTATGGCCACGTTCATGGCCTCCGCCGACTCCGGTTCGGGGTGGCGGAGTTGCTCGACGATGTCGGTGAGGACGGGCTGGCGTTCGACGATGGTCTCGTTGACGTAGGCGTGCGCGACCTTCAGGGCGAAGCCGGAGCGTTCGTCCAGGCCGTGGCCCATGGCGACTTCGATGATGGTGCGGAGGAGTGCCAGCTGGCCCGTGGTCGTGATCGACGGGTCGAGGGGGTTCAGGCGGATGCCCGTGTCCAGGGCGACCGTGGGGTCCAGGCGGATCGGCGTTATGCCGAGCTCCTGCGCGATCAGGTTCCACTCGCCGACGCCGTCCTCGCCCTGCGCGTCGAGGACGACGACCTGGCGGTCGCGGAACCTCAACTGCCGTAGGACGTACGTCTTCTCCAGGGCGGACTTGCCGTTTCCGGATTCGCCGAGGACGAGCCAGTGGGGGGCGGGGAGCTGCTGGCCGTACAGCTGGAAGGGGTCGTAGATGTAGCCCTTGCCGCTGTAGACCTCGCGGCCGATGATCACGCCGGAGTCGCCGAGGCCGGGGGCGGCGGTCGGCAGGTAGACCGCCTGGGCCTGGCCGGTGGAGGTGCGCACCGGGAGGCGGGTCGTCTCCACCTTTCCGAACAGGAAGGAGGTGAAGGCGTCGGTCAGCGTGGTCAGCGGATCTCGCATGGGCTTGGCGCCTCTGCCTTCTCTGTCATCGCCGTCGTCGGGTGGGCGGGGCTAGCGTCGGATGCCGGTGGCGAACGGCAGGGTGTTGACGAACGCCCGGTGGTGTTCGCGGTCGCACCACTCCAGCTTGAGGTACGACTTGCCCGCAGAGGCCCTGATCGTCCGCTTGTCGCGGGCGAGTGCCTCGGGGGAGCGGGCGGACACCGTGATGTACCCGACGAGGTTGACGCCGGCCGCGCCGCTCGCGAGGTCCTCGCCGCGCTGGTCGAGGCGGGAGTGGGCGGCGGCGTCGCGCGGGTCGACGGTGCGGTTCATCTTGGCCTGACGGCTGGCCTCCGCGTCGTCGTTGGTCTTCTCGGTGAGCATCCGTTCGATGGCGACCTCGGTGGGTTCGAGGTCCATCGTGACGGCGACGGTGCGGATCACGTCCGGGGTGTGGACGAGCAGCGGCGCGAGGAAGTTGACGCCCACGGGGGTCATCGGCCACTCCTTCACCCAGGCCGTGGCGTGGCACCAGGGGGCGCGGGTGGAGGACTCGCGGGTCTTGGCCTGGAGGAACGTGGCTTCCATGGCGTCGAGTTCGGCGGGCCAGGCGTTGCGCTGGGTCATGGCCTGGATGTGGTCGATGGGGTGGTCCGGGTCGTACATGGAGTGCACGAGCGAGGCGAGCCGGCCCTGGCCGAGGGGCTGGCGTACGCGGATGTCGGCCTCCTGGAGGCGCGAGCAGATGTCGGTCAGCTCGCGGGCCATGACGACGGCGATACCGGCGTCCTTGTCGACCTTGCGGCCGCCGTGCGGGCGGGCGGCGCGGGCCACGGCCTGGGCCTCGGCGGCGAGTTCGCGGTTGTAGTGCATGCAGGCGACGAGGTACGCGCGGTGCTGCTCGCTGCTGGTCGACACCATCGACTGCAGTTGGTCGTACGAGCTCTGCAGCCAGCCCGGCGCCTTCTCGTCGCCGCGGACCGCGACGTCCTTGGCGTGCGCGTCGGGGTCGGCGGGGAGGGTGCGGGCGAGCATCTGGAGGCGGGTGACGAAGCCGTCGCCGTTCGCGACGTGCTTGAGGAGCGTGCCGAAGCGGTCGACGAGGGCCTCCTGGTCCTCGCTGTCGCGCAGGCCGACGCCGGGGCCCTCGATCTCGATGGCGGCGGTGACGGTGCGGCGGTCGGCGTGCAGGAGCACGGCGATCTCGTCGGGGCCGAAGGGCGCGGCCAGCCAGGCGATGCGGCCGATGCCGGGCGGCGGTCCGACCTCGACCTCGCGGCCGTCGAGCCGCACTCCGGCCTCGGGGGCGGCGGAGCGGTAGGCGGTGCCTTGCCGCAGGCTGCGCTTGTAGCTGCGGTTGACCTCGTACCAGCGGTAGAACGTGCGGCCCTTGTACGGCACGTAGACCGCGGCGAGGGCCAGCATCGGGAAGCCGGTGAGCAGCACGATGCGCAGGGAGAGGACGGGGACGAGCAGGCCGCACATCATGCCGAGGAAGGCGCCGGCGACGATCAGGGCGATCTCGCCGGTCTCGCGGTTCTTGCCGACGATCGCGTTCGGCCGGGCCCGGCCGATCAGATATGTGCGGCGGGGCGCGACCTGGTGGGACTGGGTCGTCAACGCCCTTCACCTCCCGTGCGGTTGGTCGTGCCTCTGGTGCTGTGGGTTCCGGTGCGCGGCGCGGGGGTGGCGGGCGAGCTGCCCGTCCCTCGGTTGGCGTGCGCGGCGACGCCTCCGCTGGCGGGGTTGGCGGGGCGGGCGTTGCCGCCGCCGCTGTCCTCGCCGCCGCGGCCGCGGGTGCTGTGGGTCTTGATGCCCTGCGAGACGAGCGCGGCGGGCGAGCTGATGACGGCGGCGGCCTTGCCCTCGGCGCTCTGCATGATGCGGTTGTTGCGGCCCGCGGCGATCTCGTCACCGAAGCCGGGGACGAAGCGGTAGATCATCGCCGAGGCGAAGATGGCGAGCAGGATGATGGCGAGGCCGGAGACGACGGCGGAGAACGCGTCGGGTCCGTCGTCACCGGAGAGCGCTCCGGCTAGCCCGAGCACGATGACGATCACGGGCTTCACGAGGATCACCGCGATCATGATTCCGGCCCAGCGGCGTACGTGCGACCAGAGGTTCTTGTCGACGAGTCCCGCGTACACGACCGTGCCGAGCAGGGCGCCCACGTACAGCAGGGCGGCGCGGATGACGAGCTCCAGCCAGAGGACGCCCGCGGCGAGGATCGAGACGAGCGAGACGACGATCAGCATGATCGGTCCGCCGCCGATGTCCTCGCCCTTCTTGAGCGCTTCGGAGAACGACCCGAAGAAGACGTCGGTCTGGCCGCCGGTGGTCTTGGCCAACACCTCCGAGACGCCGTCGGTCGCGGAGACGACGGTGTAGAGGATCAGCGGGGTGAACGCGGAGGCGAGCACGGTGAGCCAGAGGAACCCGATGGCCTCCCCGACGGCGGTCGTCAACGGCACACCCCGCACGGCCCGCTTGGCGACGGCGAGGAGCCAGAGGAGGAGGGTCAGGATGGTCGACGCGGCGAAGACGACTGCGTACTGCTGCAGGAACGTCGGGTTGGTGAAGTCGACGTTCGCGGTGTCCTTGACGGCGGCACTCAGCTTGTCGACGGTCCAGGAGGCGGCGTCGGCGCAGCCCTTGGCCAGGGAGGAGAGGGGGTCGAGGGTGCTGAGGGTGTCGGCGGCGGGGGATTTGGGGGTGGTTTCTTTGCCGTTTTCGCAGTAGTCCTTGGCGGGGCCGCGGATGAGGTCGCAGGGATCGTCGCTCGGCTGGGGGTCGGGTGCGGCCACGGCACGTGTGGCCAGCACGAAGACGGCCGTTTGCACGGCTCCGACCGCGGTGGCGAGCGTGAGGGTGCGTCGACGCTTACCGGGCATACGTGAACCCTCCGAACTGCTTGATCGCGTCCGCCATCTCCTCGGCGGTGGAGGCAGTTTGGTCGCGCCCCACGGGGGCGGGGCCCTCCTTCTGCTTGAAGTCGGTGACCTTCCAGTCGCCACCGACCCACTTCAGTTCGAAGGTGCTCGTGTACCAGCTCTCGGAGACGGGGTTCTTGGACCCTTCCCCGGCCAGTCCGAAGAGGGCCGAGTACCAGACCGAGACGCTCGCCGCGTCGTTGGTGTACTTCTCGACCTTGGTGCCGACCGGGTTGAAGCGCGTCACGAAGGTCTGGCCGTCAGGTGCCGTGCCGTCCTTATCCAGCCCGATCCTGGCCAGGAACTTCGGGTCGGAGTAGACCTTGTCGACGTCCCTTTGGCGCTGTGCAACGACGGAGGGGGAGTAGACGGCCTTCATGATCTCCTGGCGGCGGGCGCTGTCGTACATACCGTCGGACCCCAGCGCCACCGCATAATTAGCGGCAGCGCTCTGCACCCCCTCCCGATCCCTCCCGAACCCAGAAGAAACCGGCTTCTGCCCGGACGGGGCAGTCGGGGCCGCCGCGGGCCCCCCGCCCTCGGAGGACGCGGAGTCCGAACTCCCCTCGCCCCCGCCCCGGTTCGCGAACGCGATCGCCGCGACGAGCAGGACGACGACCGACACGACCGTGACCAGGCTGCGCGGGGAGCGCGGCACGCGTCTGGCCGGGCCGTACCCGCCGTCGCCGTCCGGGAGGCGGGTGCGGGTGTGGCCGGAGCCGCCGTAGCCGCCGTCGTCGGGCCGGCCGTGGTCGTCGTCGAGACTCATGCCGCGTACGCCCCCTCAAGGAAGTGCGGAGCCACGGAGTACGACGGTAGCCGTGCTGGTTTCCGCGCGGGCGCGGTGTGGTGACTGGACATCAGGGGGACGCAACCTCAGCCGGTGGGCACGACGGGCGGATGGGAGTCGGAGACAGGGGCGGGGGCGCCGGGGCGGTGGGAGCGCCCGGGCCCGGGGCACTGCGTGGCTGGGTCAGACGGCCATCCCGTACACGATCGTGAAGAGCGTGCCGAGGGAGCCGATGATGAAGACTCCGGTCAGGCCCGCGATGATCAGGCCCTTGCCCTGTTCGGCGCTGAAGGTGTCGCGCAGGGCCGTGGCGCCGATGCGCTGCTTGGCCGCGCCCCAGATCGCGATGCCGAGACAGAGGAGGATGGCGATGGCCATCACGACCTCGATCATCACGCGTGCTTCGTTGCCGAGGTTTCCGAAGGGGCCCCAGTCCGGAGCGATCCCGCCGATGATGGTCGTGATGTCGCCCTTTTCGGCTGCCAGAAGCATGTAACTCACCGCCCCTATTGGGTAGTTCTGCACCCCCTGCCCGTGTGCAGAGGTCACGCCTATTCTCGCTGAGAATGCCGCTGTCGCATGTCGACTTGGAGTCATTCGTCGGCGGACTTCGTGCGAACTTCGTACGGAGTCTGTACGCGGCGCAGTTGACCGCCCCGCGCGGGCGTGCGGAGCGGTCAACAGAGGCGCGTATGGTCACTCTGTGTATCACGCGGGGTGACGCCGGGCAATGAACGGGCGGTGCCCGTCACGGCGCGTATGCGCTGGTCGGGGCTGGGGCCCGGGGGGATTGGCCGGTTCTTTGCGGCGGCTCGTGCGGGGTGCGTGCAAGTGCTGCGCGCATATGGGAGAGGGTCCGCTGGAACATGCGAGACGTGCTGTTCTTCCCTTTTGAACGGGTACGAAATGGTTCGTCGCCTCCGCGGTTCACTCGGCCTCAGTTGTCCACAGGGTGTGGACAGTTCGGGGCCGCGTACGGAATGGACGCCGTTCCGCAAGATCCTTCGCGGGCGCGTTACCAGGTCACCGGGCGGATGTGCACCAACGCGCGGGCCCGCAAGGCGATTTCATCCGGTTCGCCCATTGGCGGTAACCCAATGGCCTAAGGGTTCAGTCTCCGCGTACACGAGCCGACAACCGGACCATGATGACCACGCAGCCCCTGATCGCCCCCTCCGCCGTCACCGCCCTGCGGGACGTGTTGACGTCGCACGGCTACACGCGCGATGCGATCGTCACGCGCGTCGGGATCGAGGCCGCACAGGGCCTCAACCGCTACGACCCGACGCTCACCCTGCAACTGCTCGGCGAGGACGACCCCCTGGCCGTCCTCATCCAGCTCTTCATGTGCGGGCGCACGGTCCCGCTCGACCGCGCGGAGCCCGCGGTCGTGCCCCTCCTCGAGTCCGCGGGCGAGGGCGCCGTGCGCGCCGCCGTGCATCTCCATCCGTACGAGAAATGGTGGGCGATCTCCGACTTCCCGCGGTTCCTGCGGCCCGCGCCGCAGGACCGGCGGGCCGAGGCCGTCGTGCCCATCGGCCTCGACGCCTCGCTGCTGCGCCGGGCCACGCTCCCGCACCACGTCGAGTCCGCGCTCGACCTCGGCACCGGCGGCGGCGTGCAGGCCCTGCACCTGAGCGCGCAGGCCGACAAGGTCACCGCCACCGACCTGTCGCCGCGCGCCGCCCGGTTCGCCGCGACCACGGCCGCGCTCAACGGGCTCGACTGGGAGATCCTCCAGGGCGACATGGCCCAGCCCGTCGCCGGACGCCGCTTCGACCTCGTCGTGAGCAACCCGCCGTACGCCGTCGGGCCCGGCACCGTGCACAGCGTGCACCGGGACTCCGGGCGCCCCGGTGACGCGCTCTGCGCCGAACTCGCGGGCGCGGCACCGGAACTGCTCACCGAGGGCGGGTACCTGCAGTTCCGGGCGAACTGGGCGCACCGCGCGGGCGAGGACTGGCGCGAGCGGCTCGCCGGGTGGATCCCGCGCGGCGCTGGACTCGACGCGTGGATCGTGCAGCGGTCGGTCACCGGGGTCGTGCCGTACGTCGACCACTGGCTGGAGCTCGCGGGCGGCGAGGAGGCGCTCGGCCAGCGGGAGGCCTGGCTGCGCTGGTTCGAGACGCAGAAGGTGGAGGCCGTCGGCGTGGGCACCGTCGTCGTGCGCCGATCCGGGCACCAGGAGTCCGTCGTACGCGTGGAGGAGATGTCCCCCGAGGCGGGCGAGTTGACCGGGGCGCAGGTGGCCGGGTGGTTCGGGCGGCGGGACTGGCTGCGCGCGCACGACCCGCTCCGGACCCGCTTCCTGCCCGGCCAGGGGCTGACCCTGTGGCAGCAGGCCGACCAGCGGGGCGGCACGGGCTGGGAGTTGACCCAGCAGGTCCTCAAGGTCCCCGGGGACGGCCTCAACTGGAGCGACCGGATCTCCCCGCTCGCCGTCGCCCTGCTCGGCGGTGCCGGCCGCGAGTCCACGCTCGGCGAGCAACTGGCCCGTATCGCCGAGACCGAGGGCACCCAGGCCGACCGCCTTGCGGAGGTGGCCCTTCCGGAGGTGGCGCGGCTCGTGGAGCGGGGGGCGCTGGTGCCGGCGGACGATCCCGCGGATCCGGGCTGACGCCGCCGCGCCCGCTCGGCGGTTTCCGGCCGTCCGTCCTGGCCTGTGGATAACTCCTTCCACCCGGCGTCGGCGCTCTAGACTGGCCGAGACGTACTCCCAAGGCGTGAGGGGCGGTTGACGGTGCGTAAGGCAGTGCTGGTCGGGAGTGCCGTCGTCGCCGGACTCACCGCGTTCCTCGGACTGCTCGTCGTCGGTACGTACATGGCCGCGGGCAGCCTCGCCGGCGGCGCGGGCAAGGGAGCCGTGGGCCTCGCCAAGGGGGCGGTGCCGGCCGCGTACCAGTCGCTGGTGCAGAAGTGGGGCAACCTCTGCCCGGCCATCAACCCGGCGCTCCTTGCCGCGCAGTTGTACCAGGAGAGCGGCTGGAACCCGAAGGCGCAGAGCCACGCGGCCGCGCAGGGCATAGCGCAGTTCATCCCCGGCACCTGGGCCGCGCACGGTGTCGACGGGGACAAGGACGGCGACAGAGACGTGTGGGACCCGGCGGACGCGATTCCGTCCGCCGCGTCGTACGACTGCAAATTGGCCGGATACGTGAAGGACGCCCCCGGCGATCCGACGCACAACATGCTCGCCGCGTACAACGCGGGGGCGTACGCGGTGATCAAGTACGGAGGCGTGCCGCCGTACAGCGAGACGCAGAACTACGTGAAGACGATCACCGATCTGTCGAAGAGCTTCGCCCGGCCCGTGGGCCGTGTCGATCCCTCGCGGCAGGCCGCCGCGGCGATCTCGTTCGCCCAGGAGCACCTCGGCGAGCCCTATCTGTGGGGCGGGGACGGCACGCCCGAGGACGGAGGGCGGTTCGACTGCTCGGGGCTGACGAAGGCCGCGTACGCATCGGTGGGCGTGGAGCTGCCGCGCGTGGCCAACGACCAGTACAACGCCGGGCCGCACCCCAAGCGGGAGGAGCTGCTCCCCGGTGACCTCGTGTTCTTCTCGGACGACCTGACCAATTCCCGGGCCATCCGGCACGTGGGGATCTACGTCGGCGGCGGGTACATGATCGACGCGCCCCGGACCGGTGCCGTGATCCGCTTCACCCCGATCGACACCCCGGACTACTTCGGGGCGACCCGGGTCACCGAGGACGGCGCGAAGGCGCTCGCCGCGGGGTAGCCGCACCGGGTGGCTTGATCCTTGCGTCGAAGCGCGGCTCCGGGCGTCGCGTACGCGTCACTCTTCGATAACGTCTGGGTGATCTTTCGGTGGACCGTGGAACGTAGACGGGGGAACCGGTCGTTCCCTTGAACAGGACAGCAGGACAGCAGTACCGCAGCAGCACTGACCAGCTCTGAGGCACGGGGGTTGAGCAGGGCACGCGCAAGGAGCGCGCCCGTCGGCACTAGGACAAGGGGTCACGGCACCATGGCTGGACCAGAGGCTGGACCAGGGACCTCAGGGTCGAACCCCGACGTGGGCCTGCTCTACGAACTCAACGGCGTCGCCAAGGACGCCCCCGCCTGGGCCGACCGGTTGGTCGGCTTCGTCGGGGAGTACGGACTGCTGCTCGCCCTGGTCCTGCTCGTCCTCTGGTGCTGGCGCACGGTGCGGCGCGGTCCGGACGCCGAGACCTCCGTCGCCGCCCTCGTCTGGGCCCCGCTCGCCGCGGGCCTCGCGGTGCTCGTCAACGTACCGATCCGGGGCTTCGTGGAGCGGCGTCGTCCGTTCCTCGACCACGACGGGCTCCAGCTCCTCGCCGACGGCAAGACCGACTTCTCGTTCGTCAGCGACCACGCCACGCTGGCGATGGCGCTCGGCGTCGGCCTGTTCGTCGCGCACCGGGGGCTCGGCCTGATCGGCATCGGGCTCGCGCTGCTCGAAGGGGTCTGCCGGGTCTACATGGGCGTGCACTACCCGACGGACGTCATCGGCGGCTTCGCGCTCGGCACCGCCGTCACCCTGCTCCTCGCCCCGCTCGCGATGGCCCTGCTGACCCCGCTCACCAAGGCGGTCTCCCGTGCGCCGAGGGCGAGTTGGCTCGTACGGGCGCGGGGCCGCGGTCCTGTCGTGGCGGACGCGGTCGGCCTGCCGGGCCCGCGCACGGAACCCTCGGCGGACTCGGACGAGAACGACCTCGCGGCGTAAGGGTTCTTCCTGGGAGGTGCCCCCGGGACGGGCTGAATTTCTCCCGAGACCGTTAGCCGCCGCCAGGTCTCTCCCGTACGGCGCTGATCACGAGGTTCCAGGTGCAGCGGCCGTCGTCGTCCGGCGGGCCGGTGCAGATGATCAGGCGCAACTGCGTGTCCTCCGCGGGCTCGTAGACCTTCCGTGCCCGGAACTGCGGAGTCCGGTACTGGTGCACGGACGTCACCCGGAACCGCGTCCACCGGCCGTCCCCGCTGCTCGTCTCCACCCGGTCACCCGGGGCGAGCCGGGCGGCCTTCCGGGCGTTCTCGGCCCCGGGCACCGCGAACGCCCCGCCCGCCTCGGGGCCTAGGTCCCGTCTCCCCGATCTTTGCGGGTCCGCGACGCCTGGCACGCTCCCCCAGCCTCCGGCCGGGGGGACCCCCACTCGCCGCACGCCCGAATCACCCAAGTACGTCCAGTACGAGGGCGATCCGGGCGCACGCCGAGAGCACGCTCCCCCAAGCTCTCGACTCCGCTCGAGCAGGGGGCACCCCCATGCCGCCGCGGCCTGATCCGCAAAGATCGGGGAGACGGGCCCTAGCGGCAGCACCTCCGCGTCCACCCCGACCGTGGGCGCGCGCAGGCGGTACGGCGTCGGTGCGGTCCCCTGCCGGACGGCGGCGGCGCCGGTCAGATCCGCCAACGACGCCGAGACCGCCGTGCGCACCGACACGTCGAGCCACGGGAACTGATGCAGCAGCAGCGCGGCCAGGGCACACAGGGCGGAGGCGCCGAACAGCGCGCGGACCGCGGTACGCGGACACCGCTCCGCCCTTCGTGTCCCGCCGCGCGGCTTCAGCTGCGGCCGTCCTCGGAGCTGTCGGCCCGCTCCGCGCGGCGTCTGCGCAGCAGCGCGATCCCGAACACGCCCGCCCCGACCGCGACCGCGGCGGAGCCGAGCGCCAGCGGCCCCGCCTCGGGGTGCTCCGCCTCGGCGGCGTACGGGACGGTGCGCTGTTCGACCGCCAGGGCCGGGGGAGCGGCGACGGCCAGGAGGAGGGCCGCGGAGGCGAGCGTGCCGAGGACGGCTATTCGGGGTGGTGTCTTACCGGTCATGGGTTCCTGCCCTGAGTCGGTCCGGGCGGACCTTCGAGTCCGCCCGGGATGGAACTTCAGGGCAACCCCGCCACGCGATCCCGGCCAGCCGGAGAGGGCCGTCCGGGCGGTGCCCGCGCTCGGACGGCCTTCTCGGGTTGCGGAGGGGAAGAAGCCGGTCCTGTGGTCGGAGGCCCTGCGGTCAGAGGGCCTGAGGGAACGAGAAGAGCCGCTCCGGGTCGTAGCGCTCCTTCAGCTTCTTCAGGCGCCCGGCGGCCGGGCCGTAGTACGCGGTGCGCCAGTCCTTCAGGGACGGGTCCGTGTAGTTCTGGTACGCCGCGCCGGACGCGTACGGACGCATCGCCGCGTGGGTGCCGTCGAGCCAGGCGCGGGAAGCGGTGCCCGAGGTGCCCGCCCGCCAGGCGCCGACGTACTGGGCGAGCATCCGCTCGCGTCGGTGCACGAAGGCCGTCGCCGTCGGGTCGACCCGGTTGACGGCGCCGCCGAGCGCGGTCAGGGCCACGCTGCCGGGGCCGCCCGCGACCTTCTCGACCCGGGTGAGCAGGGCCCGGACACCGGCGTCGGAGAGCGCGCGGGAGTAGAAGTCGGAGCGTGCCGCGTAGGTCTCGCGGCCGAGCGCGCCCGCCGTGTCCCGGCCCGGGGTGGAGCCCGGCAGATGGCACAGCGCGTCGTCACCGAAACCCGCGCAGCCCGCGTACACCTCCATCGCGTCGAGGTACGAGCGCCGCTTCAGGGAGACGTTGGAGGCGGAGCCGGGACCGCCGGGGCCGTCGGCGAGGCGGTCGACGGCGTTCTGCAGCTCGCCGTACGTGCCCATCGAGAACACCGCGAGCGAGATCGTCGGGCCGCCGCCCGGCGCGGCGGCCAGGTGCAGGGACGACCAGATCTCGTCGGGCTGGTCGGGGCCCCACTCCTGCCAGGCCTTGAGCAGGGCGGTCGCCTTCCGCCAGGGCCAGGTCAGATATCCGGTGACGCCCTGCGGCGCCGGATGCGTACGGAACTCCAGCTCGGTGACGACGCCGAAGTTGCCGTTGCCCGCGCCGCGCAACGCCCAGAACAGCTCTGCGTTTTCGTCGGTCCCATCGGCGGTGCAGACCAGGCGGCGGCCGTCCGCGGTGATGACGGTGGCCCGGGTGAGGCTGTCGCAGGTGAGGCCGTACGCCCGGGAGGTGACGCCGTGACCGCCGCCGAGGGTGAGTCCGGAGACGCCGACGGAGGGGCAGGAGCCCGCGGGCACGGTCACGCCCTTCGCGGCCAACGGCCGGTAGACGTCGATGAGTTTGGCGCCCGCGCCGACGGTCGCCGAACCCGCGGAGGCGCGCACCGACTTCAACCGGGACACGTCGAGGATCAGCCGCCCGTCCCCCGAGGACCAACCCGCGTACGAATGGCCGCCGTTGCGTATGGATATCGGCGTCCCGCTCTTCCGCGCGAACTCCAGGGCGGTACGTATGTCGTCCTCGTGCGCGGCATAGGCGACCGCGGCGGGCTTCAGGGCGTCGAAGCGGGTGTTGTAGAGCTGGCGGGCCGAGGGCCAGTCGGTGTCGCCGGGGCGGACGAGTTCGCCGTCGAGGCCCTTGGCGAACGCGGTCCAGGCCGGGCCGGTCGGGCGCTTCGAGGCCGCGCCCGTGGCCGTGGCCATGCTGGTGGTGGTGCCCGCCGGGCCGCTGGGCGCTGCGCTGTTGCCGCCCGCGCCGGTGCTGCACGCGCTCGCGCCCGCGCCCAACGCGAGGGCCGCGCCTGCCGTGATGACCCCGCGCCGCCCGATGTCCCTGGCGTTCGTGGCGCTCGCGGCGCTCGTGGTGCTCGTGGTGCCCCTGGTGCTCGTGGTGCCCGTCCTGCGGTCCATGTCGCCTCGCCTCCCGCAGGACGAGACGAGGGCCGGGGCGGCCGGGTTCCACCGGCCGGGCAGGGGGCGCTCAGGGGTGGGCCGAGTGCTCCTCGGCGTCCGTACGCGCCTTGGACCGGGCCCGTCTCGCCGGTCCGCGCCAGCCGCAACTGCACCGCGCCGCGCAGAAGCGGCCCTGTTCGACGGTGGCGGTGCGGTGTTCGGCGTCCTCGGCCGGGTCCTGTTGCGCTGGCACCCGGCCACCGTAGCGGGCCGAGGTGAACACCCGGATCGGACCGCGGTGGCCTCGGCACGGGCGGGGCGGCTTGCGGCGGTGGCGCGTGACGGCTCGCGGCGGTGGTGCGTGACGGCTCGCGGCGGTGGTGCGTGACGGGTTGCGGCCGTGGTGCGTGACGGGTTGCGGCAGCCGTCGTTAGGCGGAACGAGAAGGGGGGCCGTGGGACGGCCCAGTGTTGGGGGTAGGCAGGCGATGGTGGTGCAGCAGCACAGGCGCGGAGGCGGCTCTGCCGTCACCGCCGCGGCGGGCGGGGCCCTGGCTTCCCTGGTGTTGGTCACGACGGGGTGTTCCGGCGGCGGTGCCGCGGCCGAGGACCAGCGGGCCGCCGACCCGGTGGACACCGTGCACCGCGCGGTCGAGGCCCTGCGCTCCGCGGGCAGCGCCAAGACGCGTACGTCGATGGAGATGGCCAGCGGCGGCACCCGCGTCACCATCCGCGGCGAGGGCGCGTACGACTTCGAGAAGCCGCTCGGCCGCCTCAAGGTGATGCTGCCCCAGGACCCGGCCGGCGTCGACGAGCACCGCCCGATCACCGAGCTCCTCGCCCCCGGCGCCCTCTACATGAAGAACCGCGGCGCGGGCGTGCCCGCCGACAAGTGGGTGCGCATCGACACCGCGGGCCTCGCCGACGGCAACCTCGTCACCGGCGGCGCCACCGACCCGCTGGCCGCCGCCGAGCTGCTGCTCGGCGCGAGCGCCGTCTCGTACGTGGGGGAGACCCGGCTCGCGGGCGTGCCCGTGCGGCACTACCGCGGTACGACCGAGATCGGGCGGGCGGCCGAGCGGGCCTCCGGCGCCAACCGGAAGGTGCTGCGCGCGGCGGCGAAAGGGTTCTCCGAGGACACGGTGCCGTTCGACGCGTACCTCGACGAGCAGGGGCGGCTGCGGAAGATCCGGCACCGGTTCAGCTTCGCCAACGACGTACGCGCCGACGACGTACGCGCCGACGACGTACGCGCCGACGACGTACGCGCCGACGGCGGACAGGCGGAGGGGGCGCAGGCGCAGGGCGGGGACGTGATGGTCGCCTCGACGACGCTGCTCTCCGACTTCGGCACCGCCGTGAAGGCCGAACTGCCCGCCGCCGAGGACATCTTCGCCGGGAAGATCGCCGGCTCGTAACGTCTCGCGCGCCCCGAAAGTGCCCGAACCGGGGGGCGAGTTCACGTCGCAAATAGCCCGTCCGTGCCATGCGCGTCGCGTAGGCCGCTCCCTACTCTGGGAAGTCGGTGACGGCCAGGAAGAGGTGATGCGCGTGGCTCCGACGATCGGCAAGACGGCCAGGACGGCGGTTCACGATCACGTCGCCCTCGCCGAGATCGAGCTGTGCGGCGAGTTGATCATCGCCGCGTCCATGGCGGACGAGGAGCGGCTCAGCGCGGACCGGATCGACGAGGTGCTGAGGGTGGACGAGGCGGAGGAGCCGCGCGGCCGCCCGTGAACGTCATGTGCGCAGCAGCCGGGCGATGGCCTTCGTCGCCTCCTCGACCTTCGCGTCGATCTCCTCGCCGCCCTTGACGGCCGCGTCCGCGACGCAGTGGCGCAGGTGCTCCTCAAGGAGCTGGAGGGCGAAGGACTGGAGGGCCTTTGTACTGGCGGAGACCTGGGTAAGTATGTCGATGCAGTAGACGTCCTCGTCGACCATGCGCTGCAGGCCGCGGATCTGGCCCTCGATGCGGCGCAGTCGTTTGAGGTGCTCGTCCTTCTGCTTGTGGTAGCCGTGCACACCGCGGTCGTGGTCGGTGAGCTGGGTCTCCGCGTCGGCGGAGGGTGCCGTGCTCGCCGCCGCGCCGGCCTCGGTGGTCGTCATCGCGTCCTCCTGGTGGTCCTGCCGTCGTGAAGGCCGTTGTGGAGCTCTTGTCCCATAAGGGCCCATATACCCCTGGTGGGTATATGGTACCGGATATTTCGGGTCCCCGCCGGGGCCCGTGCGGAGGACTCTTCCCGATGGGCGACACTGGAGGACGGCCGGTTAGCCGTGGCCGGATGATGCGCCTAGCATCAGCCTGACCGAATCCAGAGCACCCCGAGGACCCCACGTGCGCTTTCGTCTGACCCCGAGGGAGACGAGCTTCTACGACATGTTCTCCGCGTCCGCGGACAACATCGTCACGGGCTCCAAGCTCCTCATGGAACTGCTCGGGGCGGACACCTCCGCCCGGGCCGAGATCGCAGAGCGGATGCGGGCCGCGGAGCACGCCGGAGACGACGCGACGCACGCGATCTTCCACCAGCTGAACTCCTCGTTCATCACGCCGTTCGACCGCGAGGACATCTACAACCTCGCCTCGTCCCTCGACGACATCATGGACTTCATGGAGGAGGCCGTCGACCTCGTCGTCCTCTACCAGGTCGAGGAGCTCCCCAAGGGCGTCGAGCAGCAGATCGAGGTGCTCGCCCGCGCCGCCGAGCTGACCGCCGAGGCCATGCCGCACCTGCGGACCATGGAGAACCTCACGGAGTACTGGATCGAGGTCAACCGCCTGGAGAACCAGGCCGACCAGATCCACCGCAAGCTGCTCGCGCACCTCTTCAACGGCAAGTACGACGCCATGGAGGTGCTGAAGCTGAAGCAGATCGTGGACGTACTGGAGGAGGCGGCCGACGCGTTCGAGCACGTCGCCAACACCGTGGAGACCATCGCGGTCAAGGAGTCCTGACCCCTCCATGGACACCTTCGCTTTGATCGTGACCATCGGCGTCGCGCTCGGATTCACGTACACCAACGGCTTTCACGACTCCGCGAACGCCATCGCGACCTCCGTCTCCACGCGTGCGCTGACGCCGCGTGCGGCGCTGGCGATGGCCGCGGTGATGAACCTCGCCGGCGCCTTTCTGGGCAGCGGCGTCGCCAAGACCGTCAGTGAGGGGATCATCGAGACCCCGCACGGCGACAAGGGCATGTGGATCCTCTTCGCCGCCCTCATCGGCGCGATCGTGTGGAACCTCATCACCTGGTACTTCGGACTGCCCTCCTCCTCGTCGCACGCGCTCTTCGGCGGCATGGTCGGCGCGGCGCTCGCGGGCGGCATCGGCGTCATCTGGTCCGGGGTGGTCGACAAGATCGTCATCCCGATGTTCCTCTCCCCGTTGGTCGGCCTCGTCGCCGGTTACCTGGTGATGTGCGCGATCATGTGGATGTTCCGCAAGTCCAACCCGCACAAGGCCAAGCGCGGATTCCGGATCGCGCAGACCGTCTCGGCGGCCGGCATGGCCCTCGGCCACGGTCTGCAGGACGCCCAGAAGACGATGGGCATCGTGGTGATGGCCCTGGTCATCTCCGATGTGCAGAGCGCCGACGCGCCGATCCCGGTGTGGGTCAAGATCGCCTGTGCCGTGATGCTCTCCGCCGGTACGTACGCGGGTGGCTGGCGCATCATGCGGACGCTCGGGCGGAAGATCATCGAGCTGGACCCGCCGCAGGGGTTCGCGGCGGAGACCACGGGCGCGGGGATCATGTTCACGACCGCGTTCATGTTCCACGCGCCGATCTCCACCACCCACGTGATCACCTCCGCGATCATGGGCGTCGGTGCGACGAAGCGGGTCAACGCTGTCCGCTGGGGGGTCGCCAAGAACATCATCCTCGGCTGGTTCATCACGATGCCGGCGGCGGCCCTTGTCGCCGCGCTCAGCTTCTGGATTGTGAACCTGGCGCTCCTGTAACCGCAGGTTCCGTCAACCGCAGGTTCCGTACGCGAAATGGGCCCGCACCCCCGAGGGGGTGCGGGCCCTTGCTGTGCGGTGGCACCGCCATGCAGCACCGCACAGCAGTCGAGGGGAAGGCTCAGCCGAAGCGCCCCGAGATGTAGTCCTCGGTCGCCTGGACGGACGGGTTGGAGAAGATCCGCTCCGTCTCGTCGATCTCGACCAGCTTGCCGGGCTGGCCGACGGCCGCCAGGTTGAAGAACGCCGTGCGGTCGGAGACACGGGCGGCCTGCTGCATGTTGTGCGTCACGATGACGATCGTGAAGCGCTCCTTCAGCTCGCCGATCAGGTCCTCGATCGCGAGGGTCGAGATCGGGTCGAGCGCCGAGCAGGGCTCGTCCATGAGCAGCACCTGGGGCTCGACCGCGATGGCGCGGGCGATGCAGAGCCGCTGCTGCTGACCGCCGGAAAGGCCCGAACCGGGCTTGTTGAGGCGGTCCTTGACCTCGTTCCAGAGGTTGGCGCCCTTGAGGGACTTCTCCACGATCTCGGCCAGCTCGGCCTTCTTGTACGAGCCGTTGAGCCGCAGGCCCGCCGCCACGTTGTCGAAGATCGACATGGTGGGGAAGGGGTTCGGGCGCTGGAAGACCATGCCGACGGTGCGGCGGACGTTCACCGGGTCGATGCCGGAGGCGTACAGGTCGTCGCCGTCCAGGAGCACCTTGCCCTCGACGCGGCCGCCGGGGGTGACCTCGTGCATGCGGTTGAGGGTGCGCAGGAACGTCGACTTGCCGCAGCCGGAGGGGCCGATGAAGGCCGTCACCGAGCGGGGCTCGACGGTCATCGAGATGTCTTCGATCGCCTTGTGGGATCCGTAGTAGGCGGTGAGACCGCTTACGTCGATTCGCTTGGCCATGGGGATCACTACTTTCGAGAGGGTCGCTTGTCGCTGAGAAGCCGCGTCAGCGGCCCGTCTTCGGGGCCTTCCAGCGGGCGATGCCGCGGGCCACGAGGTTGAGGATCATGATGAAGCCGATGAGGGCGAGCGCCGCTGCCCAGGCGCGGTCGTACGAGGCCTCGGAGCCGGCCGCGTACTGCTGGTAGATGTACAGCGGAAGCGAGCCCTGGGCGCCGTCGAACGGGTTGGTGTTGATGAACGGGTTCACCCACACCAGGAGCAGCACCGGGGCGGTCTCACCGGCGATACGGGCGACGGCCAGCATGACGCCGGTCGTGATGCCGCCGATCGCGGTGGGCAGGACCACCTTGAGGATCGTGCGCCACTTCGGTACGCCGAGGGCGAGTGAGGCCTCGCGCAGCTCGTTCGGGACGAGCTTGAGCATCTCCTCGGTGGAGCGGACGACCACCGGCATCATCAGGATGGACAGCGCCATGGCGCCGGCCCAGCCGGAGAAGTCGAAGCCCAGGATCAGGATCCAGAAGCTGAGGACGAACAGACCCGCGACGATCGACGGGATGCCCGTCATGACGTCGACGAAGAAGGTGACGGCCTTCGCGAGCTTGCCGCGACCGTACTCGACCAGGTAGATCGCGGTCAGCAGGCCGATCGGCACGGCGATCAGGGAGGCCAGGGCGACCTGCTGGAGCGTACCGATGATGGCGTGGTTGATGCCGCCGCCCACCTCCCGGTCGGCGACGACGCCCATGGAGTGGGAGAGGAAGTAGGGGCTGAAGACCTTGCTGCCGCGCTCCACGGTCTCCCAGATCAGGGAGGCGAGCGGGATCACGGCGAGCAGGAACGTCATCCACACCATCGAGGTGGCGAAGCGGTCCTTGGCCTGCCGCTTGCCCTCCACCACGGTGGCGAGGACGTACGACGCGACCACGAAGAGGAGCGCGGCGATCAGGCCCCACTGGACGCGGCTGTGCAGGCCGGTGCCGAGGCCGACGCCCACGGCGGCCGCGGCCGAGCCGAGTGCGACCAGCGGGGAGGCCCAGCGGGGCAGGCGGGGTGCGCGCAGGGTGTCGGGCGTGACGGCCTGGGCGGTGGGTGCTGTGGTGCTCATGCGTTGGCCCCCGAGTACTCCTTGCGGCGGGCGATGATCATGCGGGCCGCGCCGTTGACCAGCAGGGTGATGAGGAACAGGACCAGACCGGAGGCGATGAGCGCGTCCCGTCCGTACTCACTGGCCTCGTTGAACTTGCTGGCGATGTTCTGCGCGAACGTGCCGCCGCCCGGGTCGAGCAGCGAGGCGCCGATCAGGAAGTTCGGGGACAGCACCGTGGCGACGGCGATGGTCTCGCCGAGGGCGCGGCCGAGGCCCAGCATCGAGGCGCTGATGATGCCGGAGCGGCCGAAGGGGATCACCGACATCCGGATGACTTCCCAGCGGGTCGCGCCGAGGGCCAGGGCGGCCTCCTCGTGCATCTTCGGCGCCTGGAGGAAGACCTCGCGGCTGACGTTGGTGATGATCGGCAGGATCATGATCGCGAGCAGGATGCCCACGGTCATCAGGGAGCGCGGGGCGCCGCCCTGGTAGGAGAAGATCCCGGTCCAGCCGAGGACCGAGTCGAGCCAGCTGTACAGGCCGGTGAGGTTGGGCGCGACGACGAGGGCGCCCCACAGGCCGTAGACGATCGAGGGCACCGCGGCGAGCAGGTCGATCACGTACGCGATCGGGGCGGCCAGCTTGCGGGGCGCGTAGTGCGAGATGAACAGCGCGATCCCGACGGCGACCGGAACGGCGATCACCAGGGCGATGATCGAGCTCACGACGGTGCCGAAGGCGAGGACCGCGATGCCGAACTTCGGCGGGATCGCGTTGGCGTCCCACTCGAAGGTGGTCAGGAAGTTCCCCGTGTTGTCCGCGAGCGCGAGCCCTGCCCGGTAGGTCAGGAAGGCCGCGATGGCGGCCATGATCACGAGGAGCAGGATGCCCGAGCCACGGGAGAGGCCCAGGAAGATCCGGTCGCCCGGACGGGTCGCGCCGCGGGAGGCGCGCTTCTGCTCGGTGGTGACGGGGGGTGGGGGTGGGGCTGTTTCAGTCTGCGTAGCTATATCCATGAGGTTCTCCGGTCTGCGGAGCCTTGGTACGGGGTGGCCGTACGCGGGCTCCTGGCGGCGGTGCACCGGACGGTGCGGCCCGGCTCGTCACTGCGAGCCGGGCCGCACTCGGGTCAGCTCAGGCCTGCGACGGTCTCGCGGACCTTGGTGATGATCTCGTCGGGGATCGGCGCGTAGTCGTTGTCCTTCAGGACCTTCTGGCCGTCCTCGCTGGAGATGTAGTTGAGGAAGGACTTGGTGGTGGCGAGGGTCTCCGCCTTGTTGCCCTTGTCGCAGACGATCTCGTACGTGACCAGGGTGATCGGGTACGCGCCCTCGGCCTGCGGCTTGTAGTTCAGCTCCAGGGCGAGGTCCTTGCCCTTGCCGGTGACCTTGGCCTCGGCGATCGCCTTGGAGGCGTTGTCGACGGTGGCCTCCACCGGCTCCTTGGCGTCGGTCTTCAGGTCGACGGTCTTGATGCCGTCGCCGTAGGAGAGCTCGAAGTAGGAGATGGCGCCGGGCACCTGCTTGACCTGGCTGGAGACGCCGGAGGAGCCGCTGGCGGACTGGCCGCCCTTGGCCTCCCAGGTCTTGCCGGGCTCGTGCGGCCAGGCGTCGGGGGCGGCGCCCTTGAGGTACTTGGTGAAGTTGTCCGTGGTGCCGGACTCGTCCGAGCGGTGGAAGGCCTGGACCTTGGTGTTCGGGAGCTTGGCGTCCGGGTTCAGCTTCTTGATCGCCGGGTCGTCCCAGGTCTTGATCTTGTCGTTGAAGATGTCCGCCAGGGTCTTCGCGTCCAGGACGAGGTTGTCCACGCCGGGGACGTTGTAGCCGACGGCGATCGGGCCGCCGACCATCGGCAGGTCGATCGCCTGGCCGCCCTTGCAGATCTTCTTCGACTTCTCGATCTCGCCCGGCTCCAGCGGCGAGTCCGAGCCCGCGAAGGCCGTCTGGCCCTGCAGGAACGCGGTGATGCCCGCGCCTGAACCGGTCGGGTTGTACTGGACCTGGACGCCCTTGCAGGCCTGGGAGTAGGCCTTGGTCCAGGCGTCGATGGCGTTCTTCTGCGCGGACGAGCCGGAGGCCGCGAGCTGGCCCTTGGCGTCGTCGCACTTGATGTTGGCGGCGTTGGTCTGCTTGCCGCCGGTGCCGGTGCTTCCGGTCTCGTCGGTGCCGCACGCCGTGAGGGCCAGGGCGCCGGAGACGGCGAGAGCACCGAGGGTGAGGGCCCGCCGGTTCTTGCGCTGAAGCTTCACTTTCGGGAGTTCCTTCCAGGAGCCGCCGGAGGTGGGACGGCGTGCGAAGTCGTTTCGTTCATGTGCCTCTGCGGGGCGGCTCTGATCACCGCGCCACGCGTCGCGCAAGTCCGAAATTAGGCAGGACAGGTGAAGCGGCCGAAGGTCGAGAGTGAACGGGGGGTGAACCTCGGAGGGCGGTGCGGTTAGGTCACGGCGGGGTTACGTGTGCTGTGGTCGTACGGCGTGGTCGTGCGGCTGGTCGTACGGCACCCCCAGGGGGCTCCGCCCCCGGCCCCCCGCTCCTCGCCGGAGGGGCTCCATCGCGCTCCGCGCTCGTCCTCAAACGCCGGACGGGCTTTCCTTGCCCGTCGTTCGGCTTGCGCGCCGTCGTGGTTGCTCGCGCAGTTCCCCGCGCCCCTGCAAGACAGCCCCTCCGGCGTTTGAGGAGCGGGGGTGCGGGGGCGGAGCCCCCGAGGCTCCGCAGGATTTCGGGAAGGGGCGGGGTGGGGAAGAAAACGCCCGGTCAGCCCACCCGCACCGCAGCCAGGAACGCGTCCACCAGTTCCCGGTCCCGTACCTGCGTAAGGCGGGCGCGGGCCTCGGTCGGGGAGAGCCACGTGATCGCGTCCACCTCGGAGTTCGGCGTGAAGTACCCCGCACCCGCCTCCGCCGCCCAGTAGTGGACCTGCTTGGTGCGGCCCCGTACGACGTAATGGGCGGTGGGCAGGCGCGGGCCGAGGGCGCAGGGGTGGCCCGTCTCCTCCCACACCTCGCGCAACGCCGCCGCCAGGGCATCCTCGCCGGCCTTCAGCTTGCCCTTGGGGTGGGACCAGTCACCGTATCATCGCTGGTCACGGGGCATGTAGGCTCGATGCGTGATCGATACACGGAACCCGGCGCGGCCATCCAAGACGTTCTCTCGCAGCTACGTTGCCCCCGCTCTCCAGGCTCACCTGGTCCAGGGCGGCACCGTCGAGGCCTGGCTCAACGGGCGAACCCCTCTGGTCTCGTACGCCCGTATCTCCGCCGACCGCCTGAAGGGCGATGGAATCGGTGTTGGGCGTCAGCACAAGAACAACGCCAGGAACGCTGAGCAGCATGGTTGCGTAGTGGTCCTGCACTATGAGGACAACAACCTCACTGCTGCTAAGCGTGAGGTGAAGCGCCCCGCTTTCCTGCAGATGTGCCGTGACATTACGCATGGCAGGGAGGAGGAGACCGGTGTGCCGGTCAGGGGCTGCGTAACCGTCGAGCGGGAACGGGTTTACCGCTTGCCTCGCGACTTCATCGCCTTCCAGGACGCGCTTGTCATGGTCAGTGATGGTGCCGGCGATGGGGTTTTCATCGAGGACAAGACCCTTCTGGATCTCGTCAACGACGATGGCACGATCATTGCGGGTCTGGTCACCTCGGGGACCGGGGAGGCTGAGGTAAGGAAGATCCGTAAGCGGACTGTGCGGAACGCTGCTGACAGGGCAGAGGAAGGCAAGACCTATGGCGGGCCCCGCCGCTTCGGCTGGCTCGGGGCGTGCAAGGACCCCTACCGGCTGGGGAACAAGCACAAGAGCGCAAATGAATGGCCCCACTTGATCGACATGATCAAAGCCCGCTACGCCGGTAGGTCATGGCGTGCCATTACGGGGGAGATCAATAAGAGGGAGGTTCTGACGGCACGCGGCGGCCGGTGGACAGAGCAGGGAGTCAAGGCGCTGGTCACCAACCCCGCGTGGTGGGGTGGCCGTGTCCTCAACGGTGAAGTCGTGACAGATCGCAAGTCCGGCGATCCGGTGATCGGCGACTGGGATCACGCCACCGAGGAGACGGACGGCGTTGGGTACGAGACGTGGAAGAGCATCATGACCGGCGTCAAGGCGAACCGGCTGCACCGGGGGATGCGGCGTGATGCGGAAGTGCCGCATCCTGAAGACGAGTTGCGCACGCGGGGTTACCTGTTCTCCGGGACGCTTCGATGTGGTCGTGTCAATGACTTCGAAGAGGTCTGCTACTCGAAGCTGTCGGGGAACAAGGCGTCGGGGAAGAACGCGAAGTACGGGGACTACTACCGTTGTGGAGACGCCAATTGCAGGGGTGTCGGGCGTCGGGTCGACCCAGTTGACCGGTACCTCGAAGAGCTCGTGTTGGCGTACTTGGACAAGCACTTCGCGGGCACCAAGGTGGAGACGGTCCCGTGGCGCGGCAAGGACAAGATGACCACTCTGCGGAGGCAGCGCCGGGACATCAAGGACTCGGTTGCCTCGGGGCAGGCTGACTGGAGTGACGTGCACGACCTGATCACGCGTCTCAACCGCAACATCCAAGCTCTGGAGCAGGAGGAGAGGGATCACCTCGCGGCTGAGCGGAAGAGGAATCTGCTTCGAGGGTGGAGCCGAGAGAAGTGGGGTCAGATGGAGTTGGAGGAGAAGCGCGAAGCGATCGCGCAGGTTTTCACTTCCGTGGTCGTTATGCCGGTTCCCAAGGGGGTCAGCGACAAGGCTCCATTCGACCCCACTTTGCTGAGGGTGTCGTGGCGTAAAGAGAGGAAGGTCGCCCAAAGCGAGAACGGGTAGACGGCTATGACTCCGGATCAAGACCAAAAAGATGAGACAGTGCAAGCCTCTGCCTAGGCCCCGGAGTGGGGGCTGAAGCCAGCTCTTGATGTATCCAATCTTCTATGGACACAGTTGCTTGACCTTGCCAGTCTTCCTTGGTCAATCCTGTGGGCTCCTGCGTTGAATTGGATAAGACGGGTGCTGGTTGTGGGGTTGTTGGCGGTGCGTGCTCGAATTGCGATATCGCAGCAGGTAGTGGTGAACCTGGGTGTGTCGATGGGTGTCGGTCAGCAACGGCATGGAGTGGCTAGCTGGCGTGCCGTACGCGCAGGCTGTGGGAGCGGCGAGACGGCATCGGGCTGCGAATCGAAGTTCATGCCGTGATCGTAAGCAACGAAAAGGCGGAATCAAATTTCGACTTCGAATCTTTCCCTGTCTTGCCTGTTCTTGCCCGGGCTGTCGTTGCCTTTCGTCTTTGATTGCGTCGCATAAATTGGTTGGATTCTGGGAGTGGCGAAATGTGGGCTACGGTCGGGCCATGATCAGTGCAGATGTCCTGCGTCTTGTGCAGGTTCGAGTGAAGGCATCCACTGGGGCGGCTCGCCTTGTGCGAATGAATGCGCGGCTTTCATTGGCTGAGGTAGCAGAGCTGTGCGGAGTGGGTGCGTCCACGGTGTGGCGGTGGGAGCAGGGCAAGCGGGTCCCACGCGGTGAACCGGCGCTGCGCTACGCCCAGATACTCGAGGCCCTCGCTCTCACTCACGCCGCCCAGGGGGAGGAGCCGTGCTGACAGCGCGCTTCGGGCTCGCCCGAGGCGCCCAACAGGGCTCTCGAAGCCTCTAGTTCCGTCCCCGCATGAACAGCGCGGCGGCACGGGGTGGTAGCGACCAGACTCGCCCCGTGCCGCCGAAGTAGGAGACCGCTCAATGAAGGAGCGTACCCAGCTCCGAGGACCGGCCGGCCGTGACCGCAGCTCGGAACTCATTCCGCTTTTGGCCCCCTCCCGTGCCACTGCTCCGGACCCGTGCCAAGTGGCCCTATGGGCCGCCGCGCAGGGGTGGCACGTGCACCCGCTTGCCCCCGGCACGAAGATCCCTGTGCGCGGCTGTGATCGCTGCTCGCCGGGCACGAAGCGACGCCCCAATCCCCGATATGTCGAACACGACGGGCACGAATGCGCGTGTATCGCGGCTGGCCGCCCCTGCCATGGGGTCCTTGCCGCGACCGCCGACCCCGATCGCATCACTGCCTGGTGGCGCCGGATACCCGCGGCAGGAATCGGTGTTGCAGCCGGACCTTCTCAACTGGTGATCCTTGATGTGGACTGCCACAGCGGCCAAGCTCCTACAGATCCCTCCGAGTTGCTCCCCGCAGTTGAACTGCCTCACGACCTTGTACCGGGCAGCGTCCAGGACGGACGCGACACCCTCGCCCTGCTCGTTGAGGCCCGCCGAGCGCCGTACCCCGGGCTCAATCCGGCCACCCTCACGGTCCGTACACCTTCGGGCGGAGTGCACTACTGGTTCCGTGCCCCGGCCGATACGAAATGGCGCCCGCTCGCCGGTGCGCTCGGCTGGCAGCTCGACGTGCGCGCCGGTTCCTCGTACGCCGTCGCTCCCGGAACTGTCACTCGCGCCGGCACCTACACCGCGCTGGGGGAGTGCCGGGCCGTTGCCGAGCTGCCGGTGTGGCTGGCGCGTGACCTCGACCGCACCGGGCACCGCGTACGCCCCGAGCGTCCCCGTATGGCGCTGCCGTGGCGCAGCCGCTCGCTGGGCTCCGGCTACATCGCAGGCGCCATCCGCGGTGAGCTGCGAGCCGTGGCTGAGGCACAACCGGGCACACGCAACGGCACGTTGAACCGATCCGCCTTCAACCTCGGCACGCTCCTGGCTCCTGGGAACCTCGACCGCAACCGGGTCGCCGACGCTCTGCTCGACGCCGCACGGCACGCCGGGCTACCCGACCGCGAGGCCGAGGCCGCGATCCGGTCCGGACTCGCCGCAGGGGAGCGCCAGCCGCGCGCGCTCAGGGGTGCTGCATGACCACACAACCCGCATACGACTCCGCAGCGGCGGCCAACCGGCTGGTCGCCATCCCTGGCGGGCGACAGGCAGAGCCTGACGAGAAGCCTGAGCAGCGTGGATCGGGACGCCCACCACAGGTCGAAGTGCTCCGTCTCATGGGGCAAAACAACTTCCACTTTCTGCGCTGTAAAGGTGACCCGTATGCCGTGCCGTACGGCGGCCCTGCCATCGCTGTGCCGCTGAGGGCCAAGGCACACAGCGCGACCGGCAGTCTGCGCCAGCAACTCACCCTGCGGTACGTCAAGGAGCAGCAGCGCACGCCCACGCAGAGCGCACTCTCCGACGCCATCGGGGCCCTTGACGCGCTCGCCCTCGACGCCCCCGACACCGAGCTCTGGACGCGGGTCGCCCCTGATCCCGACGACCACGCAGTGACGTGGCTCGACCTCGGCCGCCCGGACGGCCAGTCGGTCCGTATCGCTCCGGACGGCTGGACGCTCACCTGCCCCGATACCGAAGCGGGCCCCATCTGGCGTCGTAGCAAGCTGGTCGGCGAACTTCCCTTGCCCGTACGGCCTGCGGGTGGCTGGCGGGCAGGTATCGGGGCATTCGCCGAGCTGCTGCCCTTCACCGAGGCCACGTTGCCCCTGGCCGTCGCATGGGTGCTCGCCGCCCTGCGCCCTTCGATGCCGCGCCCGATCGCGTACCTCACCGGTGAGCAGGGCACGGGCAAGAGCACCTCGGGCAGGATGCTGGTCGGCCTGGTCGACGGGATGGGCGCCACCTTGCGCACGGCCCCGGAGAGCCTGCGCGACCTCGGCGTGCCTGCCGCAGCCGGATGGACGCTGGCCCTCGACAACCTTTCCGGTATACCGAGTTGGCTGTCGGACGCACTGTGCCGCGTCGTCACCGGTGATGCGCAGGTGAACCGCGCCCTGTACAGCGACGACGACGTGAGCGTGCTGGCATACCAGCGCCCCGTACTGCTCACCGGTATTGATGTCGGTGCCCTGCGCAACGACCTTGCCGAGCGCATGATGCCTCTCGAACTCACTCCCATCACCAACAGACGTACGTCCGCTGCTCTGTGGGGCGCATACGCGCGGGCGCACCCAGAGATCCTCGGGGCACTGCTCGATCTCGCCGTGGCAGTGTGGGCCGATCTTCCAGCAGCGGCCGCAGACCTCACCCACCGCCCCCGCATGGCTGACTTCGCCGAGTTGCTGCACGCCCTCGACCGTGTCACCGGATGGCTAGGCCTGAACACCTACTACGGGGCGCAGGACAACCTTGTTGACGACGTCCTCGACGGCCAGCCGGTCACCGCCGCGCTGCGGGAGTGGGTCGCCTCGCCGATGTTCCCGGCGGGCGGCTGGAGCGGAACCATGACCGAGCTGCTCAACGTGCTCACGGCCCGAGTCGGGGGCGCCATGGACCGCTGGCCACGCACCGCCGCAGTGCTGAGCCAACGACTCAGAGAGACAGCCCCCGCGTTGCGATCCAGGGGCATCAACATCGTGGCCCCGACGAGCAAGAAGAATGGACGGAACTACACGATCACGAGGGCCGTGTAAGGCTCGCAGAGACATCAGCCGCCCCCGACGGAAGGCTGTCAGGGGGCGGCTGCGGGCTCATGGGGGACGGGTGTGATGTCCCAGGGGACGATGAGAGTGGGGCAGGGGACGGCCCTCAAGTGGCTCATTTCCCTACTCTGCCCGTTAGGCGGAGCGAACTGGCCTCGCAGGAGACGACGGGGACGCCCGAATAGCTGTCTTCTCTGTCTCAACCAAGGG
>NZ_JASCIS010000067.1 GCF_029968015.1 Streptomyces luteolus | reverse complement strand
TCCCACGCCGCGTCCCCGACCACCGCGTTCGCCCTGTCCCGCCTCGCCGACCCCGACACCCTGCACCACACCCCGATCGGCGTGTTCCGCTCCGCCGAGCGGCCCGTCTACGACACCCAGATGTCCGAGCAGCTCGACGCCGCCATCGAACAGAACGGCAAGGGCGACCTCGCCGCCCTCCTCACCGGCAACGACACCTGGACCGTCGTCGGCTGACGCGCCGCACAGGCCGGGGGAGGAGGGCGGCGGGACGCCGGCTACTTCCCCGGCTGCGGCGCGTTGAAGCGCATGAACCCGGTGAAGCGCGGCGAGAACGTCGGTGACACCTGGTCGCCGAGCGCGTTCCGTACGCCCCGCACCACGTCGTCGTCCGGCGCGCCGAACACCTCGAAGTGCTCCACCCGGCAGTGGTCCATCACGTCGTTGATGTACGGGGCCGACATCTGCCAGTGCGCCCGTACGGCATCGGAGTCCCGGTAGAGCTGGAAGCTGTCGGCGAGCAGCCGCTGTTCGTCGATGAACACCTCCACCATGAGCTGGGGTCCGTGCCGCTCGACGAACTCGACCGCTCTGGCGGTGGCGTTGCGGAAACCCTCCAGGTGCCCGTCGTTGATGCGCATGGTGTTGCGGAAGAGCAGAATCCCGCTGTCAGGTGTGTCCATGGCCCCAGTGTCTTACCGCGCCCGCCCCGTCGCGCGACGTGACACCCGCCCCGTGCCCGCGAACACGTGACAAAGTCTTCATCTCCGATTGAGGGGGGTCGAGGACAGCGGCAGAGTTCAGGAATCTGCTGTTCGCCCGAGACTCGAACGATCCGAAGACTGTGAACCACCTTGGAATACGGGGGAGTTCGGCTCTCACCTCCAGAAGGACGAGGTCCGATGCTTTATCGGAATGCTCATGAACTGGTTCTGGACAGCGTCTTCCTGGACCTGGACGGATTCATTCCACAGATAGACCTGAAGTTGAAGATCGAGGGCCTCAACCCGGCCGGCTCCATCAAGATCAAGGCCGCTGTCGGCCTGATCGAGGACGCCGAACGAAAGGGGCTCCTCGAACCCGGCGGGCGTGTCATCGAATCGTCTTCCGGAAATCTCGGGATCGCCCTGAGTTCCGTGTGCGCCGCGCGCGGCTACACGTTCATCTGCGTCGCCGACCCGAACACCTCCCGGCAGAGCATCGGCCTGATGGAGGCGTTCGGCGCCGATGTCGTCGTCGTCACCGAACGCGACGCCAACGGCGGCTATCTGCAGACCCGGATCGACTACATCCACCAGCGGCTCGCCGAGGACGCCTCCCTGGTGTGGCCCAACCAGTACGCCAACCCGGCCAACCCGCGCGCCCACTACGAGCGCACCGCGGCCGCCATCGGCCGGCAGGGCTGGGACATCGACCACCTGTTCGTCGGCGCGGGCACCACGGGCACCCTCATGGGCTGCACCGACTACTTCCGCGAGCACTCCCCGCGCACCCGGATCGTCGCCGTCGACTCGCTCGGCTCCGTCACGTTCGGCGGACCGGCCGGCAAGCGGCACATCCCCGGCCTCGGCACCAGCCGCCGCCCGGAGATCTTCCGGCCGGGACGCGTGGACGAGGTCGTCCTCATCCCCGAGTTCGAAGCCGTACGGATGTGCCGCCGCCTCGCCGCCGAACGCGGCATCGCCCTCGGCGGGTCCACCGGCTCGGTCCTCGCGGCGATCGAGCGCAGCAGCGACCACATCGCGCCCGGCTCGCTCGTGGTGGCCATCGCCCCGGACATCGGCGACCGCTACCTCGACACGATCTACGACGACGTATGGGTCTACGAGCGCTTCGGCCGCCTCGACTCCGACCCCCGCACCCCCCAGACCGACACCACAAGCACCGACCGCAGCGAAGACCAGCGGGAGCGGACCACGACCGCCCTCGCAGTGAAGGGATGACCCGTGTTCGAGTTCAGCGTCATCGGCGGCAGGACCGCCCGCGACATCATCGGGCGCAGCCGCAAGCAGATCGTCGAGGAAGTACGCGCCACCTACCTCGCCCACGAGGACGGTGACTCCGTCAACCCCAACAGCTACTTCCTGCGCTTCCCCGACAAGCCCGACAGCCGCATCATCGCGCTGCCCGCCTACCTCGGCGGCGAGCACAACGTCGCCGGCATCAAGTGGATCAGCAGCTTCCCCGGCAACATCAAGAACAAGGTGCCCCGCGCCTCCGCGGCGCTGCTCCTCAACGACTACGAGACCGGCTACCCGTTCGCCTGCCTGGAGGCCTCCCAGATCAGCGCGGCCCGTACCGCCGCGTCCGCGGTCCTCGCCGCCGAGGAGCTCACCGGCCGCAGCACCACGAAGCGGCTCACGATCGTCGGCGCGGGCATCATCGCCCGCAACATCCTGGAGTTCTTCCACGCCCAGGAATGGCAGATCGACGACCTCGTCATCCACGACCGCATCCCCGCCTACGGCCAGGCCTTCGCCGACTACGCCGCCGGTGAACTCGACTACCCGGCGCGCGTCGAGGAGAACCTCGACACCGCGATCACCGGCGCCGACCTCGTCGTGTTCGCCACCACCGCGGGCGAGCCGTACGTCCTGGACCCCGACACCTTCGTCCCCGGCCAGACCGTCCTCAACGTGTCGCTGCGCGACATCGGCCCGGAGATCATCGCCGGTGCGCAGAACATCCTCGACGACATCGGCCACTGCATGACCGCCAACACCTCCCCGCACCTCGCGGAACAGAAGTACGGCCACCGCGACTTCATCGACGGCACCCTCGCCCAGGTCATCCGCGGCACCGTCGAGATCGCCACCGACCGGCCGGTGATCTTCTCGCCGTTCGGACTCGGCGTCCTCGACCTCGCGGTCGGCACGCACGTGTACCGCACGGCCAAGGAGTCCGGCGAGGCCGTCGAGATCAGCGACTTCTTCGGCGAGACCCAGCGGTGGTGACCATGAAACCGACCTTCCGGACCTCCCCCGTACGGCACCGGACGCCCGCGACCGCCGTCAGCATCATCGGCCTCGGCTCCCGCGGCATCGGCGTACTCGAACGCCTAATCACCCACACCTCGCACCCCGACTGGCAGCGGCGCCCCCTGACCGTCGACCTCGTCGACCCCGGCTGCGACGGCACCGGCCTGCACACCCCGGACCAGCCCGACCACCTGCTCCTCAACACCGTGTGCAGCCAGGTCTCCCTCTTCCCCGAGGAGGCCACCGTCGGCGACGCGGTCGGCGACCGGGGCCCGAACCTGTACGAGTGGGTGCGCGAGCTGCAACTCCGCCTCGCCGACGACGGGTTCACCCTGCAGACCGAGGGCCGCGAGATACGCCCCGACGACTACCTGCCGCGCCGCATCCTCGGCAGCTACCTGTCCTGGTTCCTGCAGCGCACCCTGCGCCGCGCCCCCGACCACCTCAACATCCGGCTGCACCCCGCCACCGCCCTCACCCTGGACGCCGACCCCGGCGAGCAGGACCTGCGCGTCATCACCCTCGACAACGGCACCGTGCTCCGCAGCCACCACGTGTTCCTCACCACCGGCCACACCCCCGAGCCGCCCGCACCCCGGGCGCCCGGCGAGGACCGCCGCATCCGCTCCCCGTACCCGCCCGCCGAGCAGTTCGCGGACGTCGCACCCGAGCACACCATCGCCCTCGCGGGCACCGGCCTGTCCGGCATGGACGCCCTCGCGGCCCTCACCGTGGGCCGCGGCGGCCGGCACGCCGACGGGGCGTACGAGCCGAGCGGCCGGGAACCGCGCATCGTGCTCTTCTCCCGTACGGGCCTGCCGTTCCGCGCCCGCCCGCACAACAACCGCGACGGCGCCTTCGAACCGCTCGCCCTGACCCGCGCCCGCATCGACCGGCTGCGGACCGGCTCCACGGACGGCACGCTCAGCCTCCACGGCGACCTCGTGCCGCTGATCTGCGCCGAGATGCGCATCGCGTTCCACCGCCGCTGCGCCCACCTCGCCGGTGCCGCCGCGGCCACCGAGCAGACGCTGCGGGACGCCGCCCGCGACGGCACCCTCGACGCCGCCTTGGACGTCCTCGACGGCCGACACGCCCAGACGTACGGCCAGTTCGTGCCCGAGCGGGTGCTCTTCCCGGGCCCCGGCCCGCTGGACACGAGCGCCGCCCACCAGGACCACTACACGGCGGCCCTGCGCGCCGACCTGGACGAGGCGAACGCCGGACTCGGCGCCAGCCCCCTCAAGTCGGCGCTCGAAGTCCTCCGCGACCAGCGCGACATCATCCGGTACGCCGTCGACTTCGCGGGCCTGGACGAGAAGTCCCACGACGAGTTCTACGGCGCGTTCACCGCCGTACTCAACCGCTCCGTCACCGGACCCCAACTCGACCGCCACCGCGAGCTGTTGGCGCTCATCGACGCGGGCGTCGTCGAGATCCCGCTCGGCCCCGAACCCGAGGTCGTCCGGGACGAGACCGCCGGTGTCTGGCGCCTCGCCTCGACCCGCCTCACCACCGGGCACACCGTGCACGCCGACTGGCTCTGCCACGCCACCTCCGGCCAGCCCGACATCGACCGCACCGGCAGCGCGCTCCTGAACCACCTGCGCGACACCGGCCGGCTGCGCCGCCACCGGCCCGACGCCCCGCACAGCCGCGGCGTCGACCTCACGCGCGCCCAGCACCCGGTCGGCCGTGACACCACCGTGGACACCCGCCTGTGGATCCTCGGCCCGCTCACCGAGGGCGCCACGTTCTACAACCACTACGTCCCCTCACCCGGCGGCCCCAACCGGGCCCTCCTCGACGCCGACCGCAGCGTCCGCGCCCTCCTCGCAACGGCCCGCACCCAGGAGCCCCGTATCCGAGGAGCCGCACCCGCCGCCCCAGCGAAGGCCACCCGATGAACGCACTCCTGGCGACCCTCCCCGTCCTCGCCACCCTCGGACTCCTCGCCGCGAAGGTACGGGCCCTCTACGCGGCCCTCGCCGCCCTCGGCACCGCCGCCGTCCTCACCGCCACCACGTTCCGCACGCCGCTCGCGGACCTGGGTGAGGCCCAACTCCACATGCTGCCCACGCTCGTCGAGCTCGCCGCGATCCTCTTCGGCGGCATCCTCCTGAGCGAACTCATGTCCCGCACCGGGGCACAGGCCCGGCTCGGCGCACGCCTCAGCGGCGCCTGCAGCTCCCACAGCCGGGCCGTGATGCTCATCGTGTTCGGCGTCACCCCGTTCGCCGAGTCCCTCACCGGCTTCGGCATCGGCGTCGTCGTCGCCATCCCGCTGCTCCGCCAGCTCGGCCTGGCCCCGGCCAAGGCCGCCGTGGTCGGCCTGCTCGGGCTCGTCACCGTGCCGTGGGGCTCACTCGCCCCCGGCAGCCTGGTCTCCGCCGAGCTCGGCCAGGTCGACTTCCAGGAACTCGGCGTCGTCTCCGCGCTGCTGTCCGCGCCCGTCTTCCTGATCTGCGGCGCCGCGGCCCTCGCCGTCGCCCACGGGCCGCGCCGTGCGCTCGGTGCGGCCGGTGAACTCCTCCTCGCCACCGGCACGTTGTGGTTCACCGTGTGGGCCGTCAACACCTACATCGGCGTCCCGCTCGCCGGTGTGCTCGGCGGCCTCGCCACCATCGCCGTCCTGCTCCTGGTCTCCCGCCTGCAAGAACAGGGCCGCGAGCAGGCGGAGCCGGTCGGCCGCGCCCTCGCCCCGTACGCCTTCCTCGTCCTCGGGCTGCTCGCCGGGCGCGCCGCCCTCAGCGCGGCCGGCATCGAGGAGGGCTGGTGGACCGTGCTCGCGGGACCGGCCGGCTGGCTGCTGCTCACCGCCGCGCTCACCCCGCGGCTCCTCGGCGCCGACGGCACAGAGGGTGCCGCGCTGCCCACCGCCGTCACCACCGCCACCGCCCGCTGGTGGCAGGTCACCCTCACCACCGCGCTGTTCCTGATCCTCGGCACGCTCCTCACCGTCACCGGGATGAGCCGCGAGATCGCCGAGGCCTGCGCCGCGCTCGGCCCTGCCTATCTGCTCCTCGCCCCCTGGATCGGCGCCGTCGGCGGCTTCCTCGCCGGCTCCAACACAGGCGCCAACGCCATGTTCGCCGCCAGCCAGAGCGGCGCCGCCCACGCCCTCGGCTACCCGGCGCTGCAGCTCGTCGGCGTCCAGAACGTCAGCGCGGCACTCGCCTCCGGCGGCTCCGTGGCCCGCGTCCTGCTCGCCGCCGAACTCGCCACCAACTCGCCCGGCCCGCAGGCCACTTCGCCCGCGCCCGAGCAGCAGCCGAGCCCGACGGGCGGCGGCCAGGGCGGCACCGCCACGGCAACCGACACCGCCGTACGCACCGAGGCACCCGCCACGGCCGTACGCACCGAGGCACCCGCCACGGCCGTACGCACCGAGGAGTCCGCGCCCGCGCCCGTCAACACCGGCCACGTCCTGCGCACCGTCCTCGCCACCCACACCGTGGCCTTCCTCGTCCTCGGCGTCATCGCCCTCCTGTGGCGCTGACCACCACCACACCCCCTCACCCTTCAGAAAGGCACCACCATGCCCAGGCCCGTCGTACTGATCGCCGACCGGCTCTCGCCCGCCACCGTCGACGCCCTCGGCCCCGACGTCGAGGTCCGCCACTGCGACGGCACCGACCGGGCCGCGCTCCTGGCCGCCGTCACCGACGCCGACGCGCTCCTCGTCCGCAGCAGCACCCGCGCCGACGCCGAAGTCATCGGCGCCGCCGACAAGTTGAAGGTCATCGGCCGCGCCGGCGTCGGCCTCGACAACGTCGACATCCCCGCCGCGACCGCCGCGGGCGTCCTCGTCGTCAACGCCCCCGCCGCGAACGTCGTCAGCGCCGCCGAACTGACCTGCGCCCTGATCCTGTCCGTCGCCCGCGACATCCCGCAGGCCGACGGGGCGCTGCGCCGCGGCGCCTGGGAGCGCAGCCGCCACACGGGCACCGAGATCGCGGGCAAGACCCTCGGCATCGTCGGCCTGGGCCGCATCGGCCGCCTCGTCGCCAAGCGGCTGCGGGCCTTCGACATGAACGTCATCGCGTACGACCCGTACGTGACCGGCTCCGACGACGGCACGCCTCTGGTCCCGCTGGACGAACTCCTGGACCGCGCCGACTTCGTGACGGTCCATTTGCCGAAGACCCCGGAGACGACGGGCCTGATCGGCGCCGCGGAACTCTCCCGCGCCAAGCGCACCGCGTACGTCGTCAACGTGGCGCGCGGTGGCATCGTCGACGAGTCCGCCCTCCACGAGGCCCTCACCACCGGCGAGATCGCGGGCGCCGCCCTGGACGTCTACGTGACGGAGCCCTGCACGGACTCCCCGCTCCTCGGTCTCGACAACGTCGTCACGACCCCGCATCTCGGCGCGAGCACGACCGAGGCCCAGGAGCGCGCCGGCACGACGGTCGCCGCGTCGGTCCTCCGCGCCCTCGCGGGCGAGCCGGTACCGGACGCGGCAAACGTCCCCGACCGCGTCCCGACCGGGGTGCACACCCTGCCCGCCCCGGTCCCGGTCCCGGTTCCGGTCCCGGCGGGCGCCATCCGCTGACCGAGCACCGCTCGCGGGGGCCGCCGTCCAGCGGGCCGGCGGCCCCCGCCGTGCGCTCCAGCCCGGCACAGGCGTCGGGCTGCTCCTACGGCAGCACGACACCCCCGACGCACGAGGTGGCGTCGAGGGTGTCGAGAGCGCGGCGGTCCCAGGGCCCGTCAGGCCGCCTGAAGGCGCCGGGCCAGCTCCAACCGTTTGATCTTCGTCGTGGCGGTCTGCGGCAGCTCGTCGAGCCGCAGCTGCACCGGCTCCGCCAGCGGCGGCAGGTCCACCACGGCCGACTTCCAGGCGATCTCGTCGAGCGGCGCGTCGTCCCGCGTGCACACCACGGGGACCGCGGTGCCGCCCTCACCGGGGATGATGATGACCTCGACCAGCTCGGGCAGCCGCGTGAAGAGCTTGTCCTCCAGCTCCAGGGTCGACTCGACCCCGGGGATCTCGTCGACCTCGCGGTCGAGGAGGTGCAGGCAACCCCACTTGGTGCGGTAGCCGACATCGCCCATCCGCCACCAGCCGTCGTTGACCTGCTTCTCCCAGCGCGGATGCTCCGCCAGGTACGTCACGATGCGGCCGTCGCTCTTCACCTCGATGTAGCCGGGGTTCTGCTTCGTCGGCGTACGGCCGTCCCGGCTGACCACCCGCACACCGGTCATGCCGGGGAACGGGGCACCCACACACCGGCCGTTGAAGTCCGCGCCGTCCTTGAGGGAGTAGGTGCGCCCGGCGATCGGGCCGACCTCGCTCTGGCCGTACGCCTGGACGAACCTGGGACGCTTGCGGCCCGAGGCCTTCAGCATCGTGTTCACCGTACGGGGGTGGATCGCGTCGAAGGTGGAGCTGAAGAACCTCACCTTCGCCAGCGGCCGCCGCGGGTCGTCCGCCAGGACCTCCCAGCGCAGGAACGTGTTGGGGTGCGCCTCGATGAAGCCGGGCGGCACCTGCGTGAACAGGTCGCCGACGGACTCCGGGTCGTCGTCCCTGAGAATGATCAGCGGGTGGCCCTGGAGGATGGAGATCGGCATGGCCGTGAACATCCGCGAGTGCACGAACGACACGTGCACGGCGACGGGTTCGCTGCGGCGCACGCCGAGCGACACCACGGTGCCCTGCGGACGGTAGCGGGCCTGGAAGCTGCGGCCGGTGTGCACCGCCAGCTTGGGCGTGCCCGTGGTCCCCGAGGTGTGGGTGACCAGCGTCGGGTGGTCCGGCGGCATCGTCACCGCCGGTACGCGCCGGACGTCCGCGAGCGAGGCGAACGGCGTCGCGCCCTCGTGCTCGCCGGAGGTGAGCAGCACCTGACGGGACAGTCCGAAGACCTCGGCCGGCAGCGAGGAGTCCAGCTTGGCCTGGTCGGTGACCAGATAGGGCTGCCCGACCCGCCGCAGCAGCTCGGCCACCGTCGCCCCCTCGAGTTTCGGCGAGAGCAGCACCGGAATCGCACCGATCCGGGCGACCGCGCAGGCCAGGAGGGAGATGTCGAAGCCGTCGCCCTTGTGCACCACCACGTGGTCACCGGGACGGGCGCCCACCGACCACAGCCGGGAGGCGAAGTCGTCCACCAGGTCCGCCAGTTCGGTCAGCGAGGCGCGGCGGCCCAGGTGGGGAGCGATGTCGAGATCGTGGTCGAGGACCACGAAGTTGGCTGGGTGCCGGGCGGCTGCTCGGTCGAACAGCGTGCCCAGACGAATGCCGTTGTTTCCTATGCGCTGGAGAAACATCTAACCGCTTTCTCGTCCAGGAACATGCGTGGCCGGGCCGGCCGGTCCGCCGCTTCGCGTGGGCCGTGCCCGCCGGGTCACTGCTTCTCGATGAGGTTCCGAATGCGCGCGAGGGTGTCGTCCAGGTCCTGCTCGAGCTTGGCCGTCCAGTCGGCCACGAACTTCTCGCGCTCGGCCTCCGAGAGATCCGCGACGATCTTGTGGATGCCGGCGGTGGCCTTGCCCATACGGAAGTGGTGCACGAGGACGGAACCCTCGTCGCCGTCGGGCTCGACGTCGAAGCCCCAGACGCTCTCCTGGTCCTCCTGGGCGTGGCTGAGCATCATCCAGCAGAACGTACGGCCGGGCTCGGCGGCGGTGATCCGCGCGTCGGTGTACCAGGTGCCGCGGACCAGCGGGGCCCACGCCACGACGTCCTCGCTGCGCAGGTTCTCGCCGCGGAAGACCGAGCCCACCTGGGAGGGTTCACCGGAGATCCACTCGCCGCCCACGCACTCGGGGCTCCACTCGGCGCTGCGCGGCAGGTCGCTGACGACGGCGTAGACGTCCTCGGGGCGCGCGGAGATCTTGATCTTCGCCCGGAGTTCGAACAGGGGTGACTTCTCGATAATCGTGTTCGCCATGTGATGGACCCTGCCGAGCCGGGGGACGGCCGGTCAACGCAGGCCCTTCGGGTTCGTCAAGTTCCCCTCGGCCGCCGTACGCACGCACGTGACCGCCCGGCCGTACGCACGCACGTGACCGCCCGGCCGTACGCACGCACCTGACCGCCCGGCCGTACGCACGCACGTGACCGCCCGGCCGTACGCACCCATCCGGCCGCTGTCCGCACGCACTTGACCACCGCGGGCAGGCACTTGACCGCCGTACGCGGGCACGCCGCGGGCCCCAGTGTCCCGGTGGTCGGGACCTGGGGCGACGGGCGGCCGAGGGGGGTGCGGTGGTGGGTCAGGAGGCGGCGGACATCGCGGCGAGGGCGGGTCCGAGCGCTCCGCCCAGCTGGTAGCAGAGGTTGAACAGGCCGATGGCCACCGGCCGTTTGGTGCTGTCGACGGTGTCGGTGGCGAAGGCCATGAGGGCGCCCTGGCCGCCTGCCGCGGCGAAGAGGGCGATGGCCAGGGCCGCAAGGACGACGATGGCCGAGGCGGAGACGGCGGTGAGGACTGCGGCAAGGACGCCGGCGGCGGCCAGGACGACCGCGACGGGGACGCGGCCCATGCGGATCGCGATCGCCGCGATGACGAAGGCGAGGACGGAGCCCGCCACTTGGGACACCGTGGTGCCCACGCCGATCGCGTCCTCGCTCCAGCCGGCGTCGGCGGAGAGCTGCCCGGGGATGACGAAGAGCAGCCGGAAGAAGGAGGTGGCCAGGAGCAGGGCAAGCAGGCTGACGCCGATGAAGAGCGGGGAGCGCAGCAGGACGACCGGGACGAACCCGTCGGGGCGGGTCTTGATGTGCAGGGCGAGCAGCAGGGCGGCCGCCACCGCGCAGAGCGCCGCGGGCAGGGGGAAGTAGGGGATGACGACCAGGGCGGTGGCCAGCGCCGTCAGCAGGACCGCGCCGCGCCCGTCGAAGCGGCTCCCGTCGGCCGGGGCGGTGGGGGCGTGCCGCAGCACGGGGGGCACGAACAGCGCGGCCACCACCGGCAGGAGCAGCACGACCAGCCACGAGGTCCATTCGGTGACCAGCGAGCCGACCAGCGGGCCGACCGCCGCGCAGGCGGCGATCGTCGAGGTGATCAGGCCCATCCGGCCGGCGGTTCCCGCCAGGTTCATCGCGACGGCGATCAGGCCGGTACTGCCCAGGGCCTGTCCGGACCGGCCGAGGAGGACCGCTGGCAGCCAGGGCACGGCGGCCACCACGACGGTGCCGGCGACCAGCAGCAGGGCGCTGGTGATCAGTGCGGTGCGCAGTCCGCGCTTGCTGATCAGCCCGCCGGCCAGGGGAGTGCCCACGGCGATCGACAGGGCCGCGATGGTCACCAGCCAGCTGGCGACGTCCAGGGTGAGGCCGTAGCCGTCGGCCATCTTGGGCAGGACGATGGCCGGGGCGGCGACGCCGAAGGTCGCCGGGGCGGCGATCAGGGACAGCCACAGTCCCGCGACCCGTGGTGGGTTGGAGTCGCTCCGGTCCGTGTCCGGCGTCGTCAGGGCGCGGGGCGGGCTGGGTCCATCGGACTGGACGGCCATGGTCTCTCCTGTGTACGAAGGCTGGTCTGAGCGGGGGGAGGCCGTACGGGCCTTCAGGACGCGGCGAGTCCCCGGCCCAGGGCTGCGGCGATCTCTATGACGTGGCGGGCCTGGTACTCCACGGCGGCGATGTTGTCGGCGGGGACGGTGCCCGGCTGCTTCTGGTGCGAGTGGCTGGCGGTGCCGTAAGGGCAGCCGTTGGCGCGGCGCTTGCTGATCACCTCGTGGGTGATGCCGTTGGGCACGATGACCCCGCCCCAGTGGCAGAAGGTGTTGTGGAGGCCGAGCACCGCCGTCTCCTGCCCGGCGTGCGCCCCGTCGCCCGAGGTGAACGCGGTCACGGGCTTGTCGTGGAGCTTGCCCGCGATGGCCATGTCGGTGGTGGTGTCGATCCACTCCATGAGCTTGGGGGCCGGCAGGCCGTAGCGGACCGGCGTGCCGATCATGATGGCGTCGGCCCACTCCAGGTCGGCGAGTTGGGCCACGGGGATCTCGGCGGTGGCGTCGGTGTGCTCGCTCCACACGGTGTGGTCGATCCAGAGCAGGTCGGCGGTGTCCTGCCCGGGGACGGATTCGCCGATCTTGCGCAGGCGCACCTCGGCGCCGGCCTTCTCCGCCGCCTGCGCCGCGGCCTGGGCCAGTTGATGGACGTGTCCGGTGGCGGAGTAGTAAACGATCGCGACGTTCGTCATGCCTGGGATGCTCCCTCTGCGGGCGATGCGGACAGACTGCGCGGGCGGCGCCGCGGGCAGGAGGTCGGGGGCCGGCGGCAGGCCGTCGGCGACGTGCCGGGTCAGCCTGGTGGGAGGCGGTGCCACCGGCAACGACGCGGGTCGCACTATGTCAACTGGGCGGCCGGACCTGACAGATCGCGGGTCCGGCTCTTGGCGGTCGATCCGGTGACGCGCTTGAGTCGGCTGCCGGTGCAACAGAGATCGCAGCAGAGATCGCAGCAGGGACCGCTGCAGAAATCGCAAGCGATCGCAGAGATCCAGAGATCCCAGAGATCGCAGAGATCCAGAGATCGCAGAGATCGCAGAAATCGCAGAGATCGCAGCGGAGTCCGGCGCAGAGTGAGTCCGCTTTCCGCAATTCCCTATCCCTCAGGGGGCCGCAGTGTTGAACGACGCCACCGTTGATCTGTATCTGAAGCGAATCGGTGCGGAACACCCGGAGACCGCCGACCTGGACGCACTGCGGGAGTTGCAGGAACGCCACATTCTCTCGGTCCCGTTCGAGAATCTCGACTACCACGACGGCACGCCGATCCAGCTCGACGAGAGCGTCGTGGACAAGATCGTGCACCGGGGACGCGGTGGCGGTTGCTATGAACTCAACCCGGCCTTCGGCTTCTTGCTCCAGGTGCTCGGATATCAGGTGGAGATCCTGCCGGCCCGCACCTACAGCGGGGAGAAGCTCGGCCCGCCCATGGTGCACCTGGCCCTCAGGGTGACCCTCGACGGCGAAAGCCTCCTTGTCGATGTCGGATTCGGCAAGTGCCCCCGCGGGCCGCTCGTCTTCGGTACCAGCGGCGAACAGTCCGACGCGCACGGTGCGTACGAGCTGGTGCCCGTCGGAAACGGCGAGGTGGACGTCCTCCTCAAGGGCAAGCCGCAGTACCGGATCGACGACCGCCCGGCCGAACTGGACGCCTTCCTGCCCACCCTGTGGTGGTACCGCACGGCACCCGACTCGCCCTTCCTCCAGTACGTGTTCGCCTCCCAGGTGACCGCCTCCGGGCGCGTGAGCATCCGGGAGAACACCCTCACGGTGACCGAGAACGGGCAGCGCCGCACCGAGGAACTGACCACCGACGACGCCGTGGTGGCCGCCTACCGGACGCACCTCGGGATCGATGTCGAGCGCGCACCGAAGACCACCGCCTCGTACGCGGGTGAGGAAGTGGACATGTACCTCAACTGACACCGAGGAAATGCCCCTACGAATCGACTGGCGCCCCTCGAACAGCCGACAGGAATGGGTAATGGGTACACAAGAGCGCAGCGGTACGGCAGATCTGCTGGCCGCCGATGCCGCCCGGGAGTGCGTGATACGCGAACGCTGGGCGCGCGACACCGGGCAGTGGGACGAAATGGCGGCGAGCTACTATCCGGACACTCGTATCGCCGTCGGCTGGGCATCGTGCAGCGGCGATGAATTCATCGCCAACACCCAGAAGCTGGCCGCCACCACCCGCGGCCAGGGACTGCACCAACTGGGCCCCATCCAGGTCCGGTTGAACGGCCACCGGGCCTTCGCCGAACTGCCCGCGCAGATCGTCATGCCGGTCGAGATCGACGGCCAGGAAGCGACGCTCTTCGTATGGGAGCGGATGTGTTTCCGGGTCGAGAAGCGGCAGGACGACTGGCGCATCGCGGAATTCCGGGCGGTGTACCTCAAGGACTCCGTGACCCCCGAATACGTGGGCGACCGTATCTCCCTCGACACCGGACTGCTCGGCTCCTACCGGCGTTCCTACCGCTACACCCAGTACTGGTCGAACCAGGCCGGCTGGGGAAACCACCCCGACCGGCCGGGCATCGACCGCCCGGAACTGATGCGCGAGGTGTACGACAGCAACGCCCGGTGGCTGGCCGAGCCGGGACAGTGACCGCCCGTGACCCCCTGAGGAACGGCGCACCCGCCCATCGACCCCGAACGGCCAGGAGCACACGAACATGACAAGCACCGACGTGGCCAGCACGGACACGAACAGCACGCAGGCGGTGGCGGACCGGCAGCTTCCCGCCGGTCTGCCCCCGGAGCTCTTCGCCCACGCCCAGCAGTCCGAACCCATCGAGTTCGACCTCCTGGACCGCACCTGGGACCTGCTGCCCGGCGTCTGGCCGCCCTACATCTCCCCCGAGACCAAGGGCTTCACCGACTGGCTGCCCTACCCCCAGGGCGGCTCCCTCCTTGAGGTCGGCAGCGGCTGCGGCGTCACCTCCGTGATCGCGGCCCTCAGGGGCGTCGCCCAGGTCACCGCCCTGGACATCACCCAGGAAGCGGTGTACAACACCCTGCTGAACGCCGCCCGGCACAATGTGGCCGACCACGTCCGCGCTGTGCGCAGCGACATGTTCGCCGCCCTCGACCCCGACGAGCGCTTCGACGTCATCTACTGGGACTCCAACGCCCTCCTCGCACCGGACGACTTCACCTGCACCCACTACATGCAGCGGGCCATCATGGACCCCGGCTATGTCTCGCACCGCACCTTCCTCGTCGACGGCCCCCGGTACCTGGCCGACGGCGGTCGGCTCTTCCTCGGCTTCAACGACCACGGCGACTGGGACAAGCTGACCGAGCTTGAGCAGGAGGCCGGGCTGACCCGCACCGAGCTCGGCGTCCTGGAGTTCGTCAGCAACGGCAGCACCGCCAACTTCCGCCTCCTGGAGTACCGCACCCATGGCTGACATCGCACGCGGGACGGGTGCGCCCCCGATACCGGTGAGCGTCCTGGGCACTGGTTCCCATGTGCCGTCCCTCGTCATCACCAACGACGACGTCGGCGCGGAGGCGGGCGTCACCGACGAGTGGATCGTACGCAAGACGGGCATCCACGAGCGCCGCTACGGCAAGGGCGACGAGGCCACCTCGGATCTGGCGGCCGCGGCTGCCCGCGCCGCACTGGAGGACGCGGGCGTCTCCGTCGCCGACCTGTCGCTGATCATCGTCGCCACCTCGACCCCGGACTCCCCGCAGCCCCCGACGGCCACCGTCGTCGCCGACCTCCTGCAGGCGCCGAGCACGGCCGCCGCCTTCGACCTCAACTCGGTGTGCAGCGGCTTCGTTTACGCCCTCACCGCCGCCGCGAGCATGATCGCGGGCGGCGGCCACGCCCTGGTCATCGGCGCGGACATGTACAGCAGGATCACCGACCCCACCGACCCGCGCACCCGCGTGCTGTGGGGCGACGGCGCCGGCGCCGTCGTCCTGGGCCCCGCCACCGGCCGCCGCGCACTGACCGCCACCCGCCTGCTGACCCACACCGAGGGCCGCGAACTCATCCAAGTCCCCGCGGGCGGAACGCGGTTGGGCACCACGGCCGAGACCCTGGCCGAGGGGCTGCACTACTTCGCCATGAACGGCCGCGGCGTCAAGGAGATGGTGTACGCCACGCTGCCGGAGGCACTCCGTACCTTCCTCGACGACGCGGGCGTCGACGCGGCGGAGCTGGCCCACATCGTCCCGCACCAGGCCAACGCCGTGATGCTCGCCGAACTGCATGAGTCGCTCCGCTTCCCCCGGGCCCGGATGCACACCACCGTCACCGAGTACGGCAACACCGGCGCCGCGTCCATCCCCCTCACCCTCGACGCGGCGGCCCGGCAGGGAGCCCTGCAGCCGGGCGAGAAGGTGCTGCTCTGCGCGTTCGGCGGCGGCTTCAACTTCGGCTTCGCCCTCATGGAGTGGTGAGAAGGACTGAGCGGTGGCCCTTGTGGGCGGCCCCCACGACGGGTGACGGCCCGGTGCGCGGTACCGCGCACCGGGCCGTCACCCGTCGTCATGTGTCGTCGTCGCGTGTCCTCGTGTCAGGCGCCCGTGCGCAGCACGATCTTTCCACGGGCCTTGCCCTCGTCGAGGAGCCGGTGGGCCGCGGCCGCCTCGCTGAGCGGCATCTCGTGGACCGCGGAGGGACGCAGCGAGCCGTCGGCGAGCAGCAGGTTGATGTGCGCCGCGGCGTCGGCGAGTTCGTCGGCCGAGGCCTGCGAGATGGCGAAGCCGACGACGGAGCAGTCCTTCACGTAGAGGCGGCCCGCGGGGAGCGTCGGCGTGGTGTCGAGCCCGGCGAGGAGCACGATCCGGCCGCGCCGGGCGAGCAGGTCGACGGCGGTGGTCAGGTCGTTGCGCGCGGAGGTGTCGAGGTACATGTCGACGCCACGCGGCGCGGCCCGCCGGATCCGCTCGACCGTGTCGGGGTCGCGGTAGTCGACGAACTCCGCGGCGCCCAGGGCCCGTACGCGCTCGGCGCTGCCCGCTCCGGCCACGGCGACGACCCGGGCCCCGGCGCGCGCGGCCATCAGGACCAGGGCGCTGCCCACGTTGCCGCCTGCGCCGAGGACGACCACGGTCTCGCCGACGCGGAGCCGGCCGTGTGTGAACAGGGCGAGGTGGGCGGTGGCCGCGGGGTGGGCCACGGCCACGGCGTCGGCGGCCGCGACCCCTTCGGGCAGGTGGTAGAGCCGGTCGGCGGCGACCAGGGCCTGCTCGGCGGCGGCGCCCTGCCGGCCGGCGTAGCCGAGGCTGTTGCACCACACCCGGTCGCCGGGGGAGAAGCCGACGACGGAGGAGCCGGTCGAGGTGACGGTCCCCACGAGGTCGCGGCCGATCACGAAGGGCAGTCGCACGTCGGTGCGCCAGGCTCCGGAGCGGACGAACGTGTCGACGTGGTTGACGGCGCTGACCTCGACGTCGACGATCACGTCGGCCGGGCCGGGCCGGGGGGCGGGCAACTCGCCGTGACGGATCTGGTCCGGCGCTCCGAACTGCTCGATGTACGCGGCAAACATGGGCCGCATTGTGCCCCGGCCCGGCCGCCCCGGTCGGCCCGGGGCGGCACACTCTGTCAGTTCACCGCCTCCTTCTCCTGCTGCTCCTGCCGCTGCTCCTGCTGCTGCTGCTCCTGCTGCTGCTCCTGCTCCTGCTCCTGCGGCGGGACGTCGCCGGAACCTCCGGCCGTGCGGCGCTTGCGCAGCATGGTCAGGGCGATGGTCGCGCTGACGGCGGTGATGACGGCGCAGGCGACGCCGATCGTGTTGAGCCCGTTGGTGTAGGCGTCCTCGGCGGCGGTCAGCAGGCTGTCGGCGGCGTCGCCGGGAAGCGCGCGGGCCGCGTTGAGGGCCTCCTCCATGCTGACTCCGGCGGCGTTCGCGGCGTCGGCCGGTGTGCCCGCCGGGGGCTCGACCGAGCCGCGGTAGACGGCGGTGCCGAGGCTGCCGAGCGTGGCGATGCCGAGGGCGGTGCCCAGGTCACCGCTGATGGAGGAGAGGGCGGCCGCGGAGCCGGCCCGCTCGGGCGGCGCGGACCCGACGACCATGCCGGTGCCGAGCGCACCGAACGTACCGACACCGATGAAGATGATCACGAAGCCTGCGAGGAGCAGCGGCAGCCCGGCGACCGGGTCGACGAAGGCGAGCATCGCGTAACCGGTCATGCCGATGAGCAGGGACGCCCCGATCACGGTGCCGAGCTGGAAACGCTTGGCGAGGACGGGAGCCACCTGGGCGGCGAGGACCGACGCGGCGGCGGCGGGCACCATCCACAGGCCCGCCTCCATCGGCGACATGCCCTCCACCATCTGCAGGAACCCGGTGATGAACAGGTAGCCGCCGCCGGTGCCGAGCATCGACACCATAAGGATCAGCAGCGCGGCGGTGAACGTGGCCACCCGGAACAGCCTCAGGTCGAGCAGCGGGTGCTCCAGCCTGCCCTGCCGCTTCACGAACACCCAGCCGACCGCCACGCCGACCACGATCGCCGCGAGCGGCAGCGCTTTGAATCCGTACCGGGCGAGCTCCTTCAGACCGAAGATGACCGACAGGATCGACACCAGCGACAGCAGCACACTGGCCAGGTCGATCCGGCCCGCGTTCGGGTCCTTGTACTCCGGCAGGACGAACGGCGCGACGGCGAGCAGCAGCACCATGACGGGCACGCCGAGCAGGAACACCGAGCCCCACCAGAAGTACTCGAGGAGGGTGCCGCCGACGACCGGCCCGAGGGCCGTACCGCCCATGAAGCAGCTGGCCCACACCGCGATGGCCCGGCCCTTCTGGTGCGGGTCCTGGAACATGTTGCTGATCAGGGCCAGCGTCGACGGCATCAGCGTCGCGGCGGCGACACCGAGCAGCGCACGCGTGGCGATCAGCCCCTCCGCGCTGGTGGAGTACGCGGCGGCGACGGAGGTGAGACCGACCGCCACCGCACCGGTCATCAGCAGCTTGCGGCGGCCGATCCGGTCGCCCAGGGTGCCCATGGTGATCAGGAATCCGGCGATCAGGAACCCGTAGATGTCCATGATCCACAGCGTTTGCGTGCCGGTCGGCCGCAGCCCCTCGGCCAGGTGCGGCAGCGCCAGGTAGAGCACGCTCTGGTCAAGCGAGATCAGCAGGGTGGGCAGCGCCAGGACGGCGAGCCCCAGCCATTCCCGTGACCCGGCCTTCCGGGCGGGTGCCTCGGGGGCGTTCGATGACATGGGTTTCCTTCCTGAGCTTGACGCGATGTCCCGGCGTGCGCGGGCGTCCCAGCACGAGCGCGGACGTCCCAGCACGTGCGCGGGCGTCCCAGCACGTGCGCGGGCGTCCCAGCACGTGGGCGGGCCGGAATCCCACTCTGGCTGGCGCCGCTCCCAGCTCTCTCTCAGAGCTCTCTCGGCCCCCGGACGACGGCGTCGGATAGCCTGCGCACATGCGTTTGGGGGTGCTGGGACCGCTCGGGGTGTGGACGGCCGACGGGGCGGAGGTCAGGGTCCCCGAACTGAAGGTCCGCGGCCTGCTCGCCCATCTCCTGGCCCACCGCGGCGGCCCGGTCTCCGCCGACCGGCTGATCGAGGACCTGTGGGGCGACAAGCTCCCCAACAACCCGCAGGGCGTGCTCCAGACGAAGGTGTGGCAGCTGCGGCGCACCCTGGAGGCCGCCGAGCCCGGCGGGCGCGCCCTGGTGGCCTCCAGGGCGCCGGGGTACGAGCTGCGCGCCGCCCCCGACCTGGTCGACGCCGACCGCTTCCAGGACCTGCTCGGCCGCGCCCGGTCGGCGGCCGAACCCCGGTCACGGGCCGGCCTGTTGGCGGACGCACTCGCCCTCTGGCGCGGTCCGGCGTACGCCGACTTCGCCGACGAGGAGTTCGCGCGCACCGCGGCCGCCCGCCTTGAGGAGCAGCGCCTGACCGCGACGGAAGAGCTGGCCGAGGCCCGTCTGGAGCTCGGCGAACACGCCCTGGTGGCCGACGAGTTGAGCGATCTTGTGGCCCTGCATCCGCTGCGGGAACGGCTGCGCGCCGCTCACGTACGGGCGCTGTACCTGGCCGGCCGGCAGGACGCGGCGCTCCGCAGCTACACCGATCTGCGCACCCGGCTCGTCGAGGACCTGGGCGTGGATCCGGGCCCCGAACTGACGGCCCTGCACCGGTCGGTCCTCGCCCAGGACCCCGCCCTGGTCGCCCCGCCGCCCCCGGCCACCTCCGCGGCCCGGCCGCCGAGCAACGTTCCCGCCGCGCTGACCGAGCTGGTCGGCCGGGACCAAGCGGTCGAGGACCTGCGCTCGCTGCTCGCCTCCTACCGGCTCGTGACGCTGACCGGGCCCGGCGGCGTCGGCAAGACACAGCTCGCACTCGCGACCGCGGGCCGGCTGCACGGCACGTTCCCCGGCGGCATCCGTCTGACGGAGTTCGCCGCGCTCGACCCGGCGTCCACCGCCTCCGAGGCCGGGCGCGCCGATGTGCACGACGCGGTCGGCGCGGTGCTCGGGCTGCGGGACGACACGGCACAACCCGGCTACGCGCTGCCGGAGTTGGCGGCGCGGGTCGCCCACGCCCTGGGCGACCGGCCAGCCCTGCTGATCTTCGACAACTGCGAACACGTCGCCGGGCCCGTCGCGGAACTCACCGGGCAACTCCTCAGGGCCGCCCCCGCCCTGCGCGTCCTGGCCACCAGCCAGGTGCCGCTCGGCATCACCGGCGAACGCCTGGAGGAGGTGCCGCCGCTGCGCCGCCCGGACTCCACCACTGGGCTGAGCGCGGCGGACGTACGCCAGTTCAGCGCCGTCGAACTGTTCGTGGCCCGGGCCACCGCCGCGGCCCCCCGCTTCGTCCTCGACGAGGACACCCTGGACGCGGTCGTGTCCATCTGCACACGCCTGGACGGCATCCCCCTCGCCCTGGAGATGGCCGCGACCCGCGTACGGGCCCTGGGCGTCGGCGAGTTGGCCGCCCGCCTCGACGACCGCTTCCACCTCCTCGCGGTGGGCTCACGCGGAGCCCCGGCACGGCAGCGCACACTGCGCGCCATGATCGACTGGAGCTGGGAGCTGCTCGGCGACCGGGAGCAGGCGGTACTGCGGCGCTTGGCCGTGCACGCCGACGGCTGCTCGCTGGCCGCGGCGGAGGAGCTGTGCGCCGGGCGCGGCGTGGACGCGGCGGACGTCCTCGACCTCCTGGCCCGCCTGGTCGACGGCTCGCTCCTCGTCATGACCGACGGCGCGGACGGCCCGCGCTACCGGATGCTGGAGTCGGTCGCCGCGTACGCCTCCGAACGGCTCGCGGAATCGGGCGAGTCGGCGGCCCTGCAGCGCGGCCACCGCGCCTACTACACCGAGCTGGCCGAGCGGGCCGAGCCGCACCTGCGCGGACACGGGCAGCGCCAGTGGCTGCGCCGCCTCGACGTCGAGAACGCCAATCTGCGCTCCGCCCTGGAGAGCGCCGTACGCGCCGGGGACGGCGAGTGCGCCCTGCGCCTGGTGAACGCACTGGCCTGGTACTGGTACCTGCGGGGCCGCAACGGCGAGGCCCAACGCTCCCTCACCCAGGCTCTGTCGGCCGAAGCGGACGCCCCGGCGGCCCCAGGGCCCGTCTCCCCGATCTTTGCGGGCCCGCGACGCCTGGCACGCCCTCTCGCCGCACGCCCGAATCACCCAAGTACGTCCAGTACGAGGGCGATCCGGGCGCACGCCGAGAGCACGCTCCCCCAAGCTCTCGACTACGCTCGAGCAGGGGGGACCCCCATGACGCCGCGGGCTGATCCGCAAAGATCGGAGAGACGGGCCCTGGTGGCGAAGGCGTCCGGCTGGCTCGGTGGCTTTCGCCTGCTGCTCGGCGGCAGCTCCGACCCCGTCAGCGAGTACCGCAGTGCGCTGCGGGCGTACGAGGAGGTCGACGACCCGCTGGGCCGGGCACGGGCGGAATGGTTCGTGGCGTCGAACCTCTACGGCGTGCGGGACCCGGCCCCGAGCCGGCAGCTGATCGAGTCCGCGCTCACCACGTTCCGCTCGCTCGGTGACCGCTGGGGCACGGCCGCGGCGCTCGCCATCCGCTCGTTCCACGCGCAGTTGGGCGGGGACTTCGGCGCGGTGCTGCGCCACGGAGAACGCAGCCTGGAACTGTTCCGGGAGCTGGGGGACCAGTGGGGCCAGCTCCGGGCGACGGCACAGCTGCAGGTGCTCGCCGAGGTGCGTGGTGAGTACGACAAGGCCGGACGGCTCCGCCGCGAGGGGCTGCGCATGGCCGAGGACCTGGAACTGTGGCCGGAGGTGACCTTCCAGCTCGCGGGCCTCGGCCGCATCGCCCTGCTGACCCGCGACTACCCCCGGGCCCGTGAGTTCCACGAGCGGTCCCGACGCCTCGCGGTCGCCCGGTCGGACAAGTTCGGCGAGCAGTACGCCGAGATCGGCCTCGGCATGGGCGCACGCCGGGCGGGTGACCTGGACGCCGCCGAGAGCCACATGCTGCACGTACTCGAGATCCACCGGGAGATGGGCTACGAGCCGGAGACGCCCCCGTTGATCCTGGTCGAACTGGGCTTTGTGGCCGAGCTGCGGGGCGAGCCGGCCACCGCCCTGAAACTGCAGCACGACGCGCTGGCAGCGGCACGCGGGACCGGCACGCGGCAGCTGGCCCTGTGCTTCGAGGGCCTGGCCGGCGCGCGGGCCCTCGCCGGGGAGGCCGAGAGCGCCGCCCTGCTCCTGGGCGTCGCGGCGGCGGCACGGCGCTCGGTCGGAGCACCGCTGCCGGAGGGGGAGCGGGGCGACATCGCCCGGACCGAGAAGCGCGCCCGGACGGTCCTGGACGACGCCCGGTTCGCCGCCGCGTACGCGCGGGGCGAGGCGCTGAGCGTCGACGAGGCCTTCCGTCAGGTGATCGACGTGTCGCCGTGCGCCTCCAGCAACTTCCGCAGTCCGTCCGCCACTTGAGCGCAGTCCTCGGGTGTGAGGGCCTTGGCGATACGGGCGTAGTTGGCCAGGTGGTCGTCCATGAGCTGGTCGGTGAGGGCCAGGCCCTTGTCGGTGAGGCGGATCTTGACGGTGCGCCGGTCGGATCCGTCGCGCACGCGCTCCACGAGGCCCTTGGTCTCCATCTTGTCGATGCGGTTCGTGATGGCGCCGGAGGTGACCATGGCGGCCTTGAGGAACGCTCCGGCGGTCAGCGCGTACGGCGGGCCGGAGCGGCGCAGGGTGGTCAGGACGTCGAACTCGCCCATCTCCAGGCCGTGTTCGACGGAGAACGTCTTGACCTCCTTCGAGAGGACCATCGCCATCCGCTGCACCCGGGCAAGCACCTCGACGGGCCAGATCGCCTCGGCCAGATCGGGGCGTTCCGCGGTCCATTGACCGATGATCGCGTCCACTGCGTCACTCATCGTCGCCTCGTTCCTCCGGTGGCCGGTTCATTGCGGCTTCACTTCGTCTCAACGTTAAGACACTTGACGTTGAGACGTTACGCCTGATTCTATCTCAACGTTGAGATTCCCAATGTTGATGAATCAGGAGTCGGTCATGTCGCTCACCCTCGCCCCCGCCGCCCAGGACCTCCTCTTCCGCGAGGCCCGCACCGCCAACACCTTCACCGACGAGCCCGTCACCGACGAGCAGATCCGCGCCGTCTACGACCTCGTCAAGTACGGCCCCACCGCCTTCAACCTCACCCCGCTCCGCATCCTCCTCATCCGCTCCACCGACGCCCGCGCCCGCCTGGTCGCACACATGGAGGAGGGCAACCGCGCCAAGACCTCCGCCGCCCCGCTCGTCGCGATCCTCGCCACCGACAACGAGTTCCACGAGGAGACCCACCGGCTCGTGCCCCACGCCCCCGGCATCAAGGACGCCTACTTCTCCGAGCGCCCTGTCCGCGAGCACTCCGCGCTCCTCAACGGCTCCCTGCAGTGCGCGTACTTCGTCGTCGGAGTCCGCGCCGCAGGCCTCGCCGCCGGGCCCATGACCGGCTTCGACCACGAAGGCGTACAGAAGGAGTTCCTCGACGACGACCACACCCCGCTGATGGTCGTCAACCTCGGCAAGCCCGGCCCGAAGGCCTGGTACCCGCGCTCGCCCCGCCTCGACTACGACGACGTCGTCACCACACTCTGAACCACACTCTGACAAGGAGCACCGCATGCCCGCAGCGACCGCGCGAGCCGGGGCGCGCGACAACACCGCGCCCGCCACCCGGAAGCGCCCGACACCACGTCAACTCCCGGCCCTCTGGCTGGCGTTGCTCGCCGCCCCGGTGGCGGCGGGCGCCAACGCGCCCGTCCTGATCCTCCCCGACATGGCCGACTCACTCGGCGTCCGCACCACCACCGCGACCTGGCTCGTCACCGCCTTCGCCTGGGGCATGGCCGTCGGCACCCCGCTGATGGCAGGCCTGCTGCGGCGCCGCGGCCCGCGCACCACCCTGACCGCCGCCGCCCTGACCGTCGCCGCCGGCACCGCCACCGTCTCCCTCGCCCCCTGGCTCCCCCTCGCGCTGACCGGCCGCGCCGCCCAGGCGGTCGGCGGCGCCGGACTCGTCGCCGTCGCCATGAACCTCGCCGGAACGGCCCGCCGCATGGGCGTCATCACCTCCGGCTTCGGCGTACTCGGCGCCTTCGGCCCACTCCTCGGCCAGACCCTCACCACCACCGTGTCCTGGCGGCTCTCCCTCGCCGTCTCCGCCCTCGCCCTCCTCGCCGTACCCGCTGTACGACGCCACGCCCTGCCCGTACCGCCCCCGGCGGGCCCGTTCGACGGCCGCGGCGCCACCCTCCTCCTCACCTGCGTCACCGCCCTCGTCCTGCTCCCCACCGCTCCCCTCGCCGCCCTCCCCGTCGCAGCCGTGGCCGCCCCGCTCCTCGCCCGCCACCTACGCCGCACCCCCGACGGCTTCACCCCCACCGCACTCCTGCGCTCCCGCCCCTTCCGCACCGCGGCCGCAGCCGCCCTCACCCTCTCCACCTCCTACTTCACGCTTCTCTTCGCCGTACCGGAACTCCTCGCCGACCGCACCGGCCTCGACACCCGGACCATCGGCACCGGCCAACTCGCCGCCATGCTCGCCGGATCCGCCCTGTCCTGGCTCCTCGCCGCCGCCTCCCCCCGACTCCCACGCACCGCCGCCTACGCGATCCTCCTCGGCCTCGGCACCCTGGCCGCCGCCCTCGCCGCACTCGCGACCTCGGCCCCGCTCCTCCTGCTCGCCACCGCGGCCGCGATCTTCACGTCCACCGGCGCCAACGCGGTGCTCTCCCTCTACGCCGCCCACGCCGCCCCCGAACACCAACGCCCCGCGGCCATCGCCCTGTTCGTCCTCAGCTACCAGCTGGGCAGCGCCCTGGGCCCGGCCCTCGCGGCCCTCCTCGTCCTGGGCTGAGCCGCCTCAGGACCCGCCCGGTATGCCCGCCAGGCCGCAGGAGAGAATGACTCCATGGCGACATGCAGAAAGTGCGGCACACGAAAACGACTCCGGCCCACCCGCTGCCCCCGATGCCGCTCCGACCTGGACCACACCGAAACCGCCGTAGCCACCGCCGACCTGGCCATGGCTACAGGCCTCCTCGGCTGGATCAGGCGAGGAATCACGACAGTCGTCCGGACAGTGCACCGCACACTCGACCTCTGAGCGTTCACGGCCCGCGCTTCTTGAGGACCAACGCGCACGACCTGACCTTGGTCTTCTCGGACCTTCAGGTGAGTCAAGTCCCGGCCGGATACGCACCCTTCATCGCGGCTGAGGCTCCCTGAGGCTCAGCGCCTGGGGAACATGACATCGCTGGCCGCGTTGACGAACGGCGCGGCCATGCCGGCGAGCGCTGACGCGCCCTGAGAGAACGGCGCCAGGGGGTCGACCCTGGCGGCCTGGCCGCGCGGAGCACCCTGGCCGCCCGGCCCCTTCCCGTCGGCGAGAGCGGTCGTACCGCTCTGGAGAGCAGTGAGGATCAGGAGCAGGACAGCGGCACGCTGGCAGGTACGGAATCGCATACCCGCTGCAACGAGGTGCTCCGCCCCTGGTCACAGGCCTGCCAGAAGTGTGATCTACGGGCCCGGACCCGGGCGGCGAGTCAACTGCGAGCCCCGGATCGCCTCTTCGGCTGACGCCCTGCGACAGCGGCCACGCCTCGGCGGATCCCCGTCCGTCCTCCCACATGATCGTGGCCGCTCACAGCCCTCAAGCGGAAGGTTGAAACCGCCCATGGCCACCCATCCTCTCGACGTGGAACTGCCCCGCTCTTCTGCCCGTTGGAATCAGCCCGTCATCCGCACGTGCACGAGGTCGAGAGGCGGGCCGTGGAGTGGATCGACAGCAGCGGCATGTGCGCGTCGGAACGAGAGAAGGCATGGGTCGTGGCGACCCACAGCGCCGACTTCTTCGCCCGCTTCGCTCCGATCGCCGACGACGACAGACTGCTGGCCGCCGTCCAATGGGTGTACTGGGGCTTCGCGTTCGACGACGCCCGCTGCGACAGCGGGCCGCTGAGCAACCGACCCGCACAGTTCAACGCTCTGGCGGGCCAGGTGCAGCGAGCCTGCGAGACCGACCTCGCGCGACCCGAGGACCGCTACGCCCGCGCCCTGCAGAGCATCACGCGCAGCTTCCGCTCCTTCGCGCCGCCCACCCAGGTCAGTCGCTTCGTACATGCGCACCGGGCCTGGCTGTCCGGGGTCTCCTGGCAGATCGGGAACCAGGCCATGGGGCGCATGCCCGGCCTTGACGAGTTCCTCTCGATGCGGCTGCTGGCGGCGGGAGGCTGCCCGACCTTCGCCCTCCTGGAGCTGGCCACCGGAGCCGAGGTCCCCGACCGGGAACTGCACCGCCCGGCGGTGTCGGCGCTGACCGAGATGGCCATGATGGTGGCCTCCCTCGACAACGACCGGCACTCCCTGCACAAGGAACTGAGCCGGGGCCAGGCCGACCAGAACATCTACACCGTGCTGATGGCCGAGCGCGGCCTGCCCCTGCAACAGGCGGTCGACGAGGCCAACGGACTGCGCGACCGCGTCCTGCGGCGCTTCCTGGAACTGCACGACCAGGTACGGCCCACCGCGGGCACCGACCTCGCCACGTATCTGCAGGGCCTGCGCTACGGACTGCGCGGCAACAACGAGTGGGGGCTCAGGGTGCCGCGCTATCTCAGCCAGGGCCACTGGCCGGACGAGAGGGAGGACACCCTGCTGGAATGGGCCGACGAGCCGTGCGACGTGCGGCCCGGCCCGCCGGCGGGCGCGCCCGGCATCGCGTGGTGGTGGGAAGCGGACCTCGTCTGAACCTCACCGCCTCGTGGCCAGGTCCAGGGTCCACCACGAGTCTCCGGCACCGTCGGCCCGGCCGACCCCCGCGTCGCGGTAGCGGCAGGTGAGGATGATCTCGCGATGCTGTGGGCTGTCCATCCACAGCTTCGTGACGGTTCCCGCGTCCGCCGAGGTGGACGCGATGGCCTCCCCGAAGTGAGCGGGACGGTAACCGGCGGACCGCATCCGGTCCTGCGGGCGGCTGCCGTCGGAGCCGGTGTGGTCCAGGCGCTGATGACGGGCCATGTCGACGCTGTGCGCCTGCGCGGCCCGGGTGAGGGAGGCCAGCGGCCGTACCGGGCCGCAACCTGCCTCGGCACGACGCTGATTGACCTCCGCCACCACATCCGCCGACACCCCCACCGCCGACACCCCCGGCAGCAGCGCCGCGAGAGCAACCCCCACGACGAAGACCGCTGAGCGGAACGGGACAGTCATGGTTTTCCCACTTTCTCTTTTTCTCTCCTTCGACGTAAGGCGGCATTTCCCTGCCCGAGCAAGGCGGGCGGCGAATAGGGTAACGAATATCCCCTTTCCCGTGTTCTCTTTCCTATCGACCAAGAGGATTTTCATGTCACAGCAGCTTCGCCGTCTGGCCGCCGTCTCGCTCATGGCGCTGGCCCTCACCGCCGGCGGCGCGACCGCCGCCACGACCGCCTCCGCCGCCTCGCCGCAGCCGGCGCAGACCGGGGCCTACCCCGACCCGGGCAGCCTCAACAGCTACTCGGGCCACCACGACGGAGACCCGCTGCGCTTCGGCCCGTTCGACGTTCCCCGCAACGGCACGATCTCCGGCGGCCTGTCATGGAACGTGCGGGACTAGGCAGCGAATTCGCCTGACCCCGCACGGTGGATCGCGTCCAGCCGCTGCCCCGCCCTCGCCGGAGCGGAAAGCGGCTGGACGACCGTACCGCGAGCGAAATTCCCTTTCCCGCCGACCGGGAAGGCGGTACGCGAATTCCCGGAAATCAGCGCTTGAGAGTGGCGGCACTGGCGACGAGGACGAGAACCACACACGCCAGAATCAACAAAGCGTCCCGCACGAACACCCCCGTGACGCCGGAATGCGCAGCCGCCTCACCCGCCGCCTCCACGGCGTACGTCATCGGCATGACCTTGGCGACCGCCGACAGCGCTCCCTGCATCTCGTCCCGCGGCACGAACAGCCCGCACACCAGGAACTGCGGCAGCACGCCCGCGGGCAGGAACTGCACCGCCTGAAACTCGTTCCGGGCGAACGCGCTCACCAGACACAGGCGCAGCCCATCAGCGACCCGGTCTTGCCCCCCGCCATCCTGAGATACTGCTGCACCGACACCGTCGGCGCCTCCTCGAACGCCACGTCGTCACTCTGCTCCTCGACCAACTCCCGCAGCACACCCACTAGTTCAGCCACCGCCGCAGCCGACCGGCACGGCACATCGGACACCGTTCGCATCGCCGCGACGAGCAGAGCGTCCCCCGCGAGGACCGCCGCCGACGTCCCGAACACCGCCCACGCCGCTGGACGATGCCGACGCAGCGCGTCCCCATCGATCACGTCGTCGTGCAGCAAGGTGAAGTCGTGCACGAGCTCCACGGCCACGGCACCGGGCAGCGCGTCGCGCGCACTGCCACCGACAGCCAACGCGGACAACACAGCCAGCGCCGGCCGAACCGCCTTCCCACGCCGAGGAGCCGACTCCACGGGAGCCCCGTCAGCCTCCGTCCACCGTTCCTAATCAGTGATCAGGAGTGAGTCTTGGACCCATGCCTGGTCGCTGCGGACATCCCGAACGGTTTTGGATGTCCTGGTCTCCCGCGTTCGCTCCGCGTCCGGCGACACGGATCGTGTCCGTGGTCCGGGAATGCGGGGGCGGGTTTCCTCGCGCCCTCGGACACCGCGATCGGCCTGGACGTTCCGATGCTCACGGCGATCACTCTGGTCGTCGTGGGGCGGTGCCGTCCGTCGCCGAATCGGGTGCCCGAGGGCGCGCCTGCCAATGGCCACCGAAGCGGCGTCATGGCGAGTCATGTTGCGAGTCTTGCTGGTCAGGGGCTTGCGCCAGTGCTCATCGCCCCACATGGAGGTGTAGGCCGGATCGACGGCGACGATCGCGATGCCGTGCTCGGCGGCCATCGAGACGATTCGGGCCTTGAGCTTGCCGGTCGGCATGCCGGAGATGAGCTGCCGGAACCGCTTCTTGCGGCCGTGCTTCTCCCTCGTCTTCTCGGCGGCGAAGTCCAGGTTCTCGATGCCGATCGCCTTAGCCCCGGCCTGGTTCGTCCAGTGCAGCAACTGGGTGAGGGCGTGCCGGACTTGGGCGTCTCGGTGGTCGGCCGACCCGGACAGGTCGTAGTAGAAGCGGCGTGGGTCGCTGATCGGGTTGCCGTGCTGGTCAAGGAGGTAGGCGGCGAAGTGGTCAGCGTTGGTGTCGACGCCGACCATGCCCTCAGCGCGGGCGGCGGCCAGCGGGATGGTCTGCACTACGGGCCTGGTCCACGACGCGGTGAGGTACCAGCGTCCCCGGGCCACGTCGAGGTGGATGCGGTAGGCGACGGCCCGATTAGCGTCGATCCGGTCGCGCCACTCGTCTCCCCGGTGCGCGAACGCGACCTTCGAGGCGAGGACGTATCGGCCGTGCTGGGCGTTCGCGTGGTGGGCGAGCGGGGCGGGCAGCTTGATGCTGACCTCGCCCTCGGGCGTGACACGGATCGTCTCGTTACCGAACCTCTTACCCGATTCGCCGTCAGCAGCGAGGAACCAGCGCTCGGCCTCCCACCGCTGGCGCCACTGCTGCTCGGTGAGTTGAGCGGCGGCGAGGTTGTGCCGGTTCTTGAGCAGTCGCCGACCGCCGCGCACCACGCGTACGCGGCCGGAAGTCCAGTCGTCGCGGGCCACCTCCAGGCGGTGTTCCAGCGTCGCGAGGCGGCGGGACTTGTGGAACCACTCGCCCTTGCTGCGGTATCCGCCCGGCGCCCGCTTGCTGCCTTTCTCCCCGATCGGCAAAGAGAGCCGGTGCCGCAGCGTGCGGATACCGGCTTCGAGGTTCTGGATGTGCGCCATGAGAGAGCGCCTGGCCAAGCCGTATTGATCGTGGGTGGCTTTCGTGATCGCACCCGCGATACGCGACGAGGACTGCTCGGTCAGGTCCCGCTTACGGGCGGCCCAGGCGTCGTTGTCGTGGTCGTGCCCGGCCTGGCAGCGGGCCTTGAGGTCCAGGGAGGCCAGGCGGCCCTGGTGTTCGCCGACCAGGCGCAACACCTTCTCGTCTTCGGGGGTGAGGTGCCCCAGGCGGTCGCGTATCGCCACACCGGACGGGCCGAGGGCTACAAACGGGGTATCGATGGTGCGGAGCTGCTTCTTGTCAGCCATCGGCCGCCGCCGCTTCCAGGGCCTTCTTGGCGCGGTTCTTCGCCGAGCGGTGGCCGTACAGGCGGGCGCAGAACGAGGTCAGTACCTCCACCATGTCGCGCACGAGGTCGTCCTCGACCTCGCCGTCATCCAGCACCACCAGGCGCCGACCGGACGCGGACAGGGCGGCTTCGACCAGCTCAACGTTCATGCGGCCGAGACGGTCTTTGTGCTCCACCACCACGGTGGTCACCGCCGGGTCGCCCAGCAGTCGGCGGGCCTTGGTGCGGCAGCCGTTCATGCCCGAGGCGATCTCGGACTCGATCCGCACGACCCGGTGCCCGGCCTTTGCAGCCCAGTCGGACAACCGCGCTGTCTGACGGGCAAGGTCGTCCTTGTGGTCATGCGAGGAGACACGGGCGTACAGGCCCACGCCTTCGACCGCTGCCGTCGAGGAGTTCGCTTCGACGTTCACCAGGATCGTGCGCGGCCCCACTCGCTCAGCCGGCACCGGCAACGTGCCCTCACGGAACCAGCGATAGGCGGTGTGTGGGTGCACGCCATTCGCGATCGCCCACTCCTTGAGGTTCATACGCCGATCGTAACACCCACTCAGAGGCTTTAATACGTACTAAAGTTGACTCAACCTTGAGCAGTACCTGACCTCCGGTGATACCCGGCGACCCGGGCCTCAGCCGCCGGGAGCTCCCCGACAGCCTCCCGCAGCGCCGGGACGAACAGGTCATCGATCCACCCCAGACGCGGAAACGCGGTGCCAGGAACCGGGCCGGTGATCTGCGACATGCACTACTCCTCAGGACCTCGAACAGGGCGGAACCCGGCCAGTCAACTCCCGCCCCACCAGCACAAAGAAGCGCAGCACACCCCCCAGTCAAAGGATCACCACAGCGGCCCCAGACCTCATACGGTGCACTCAGCCGAACATCGGATCACCAGCGCCCCAGGGCAGCGTCAAGCAGCGCGGCTCAGAGGGCATTTCCTCTCCGTACGGCGGAAGGCGGTGCGAACGAATGGTGGAAGGTGAAGGCGTGCGGCGCGGAGCCGTGGTCGTGGAGGTGTTCCAGCCTGGAAACCCCGTCCTGCCAGGTGGGTATCACGCCGTCGGAGACCCACCAGCACACGTAACTCGGGTGTCCTGTCCTCTCGAACCAGTCGTAACGCCTGTTCAGCGCCTCGCGGTGCAGACCGGTGTAGATGGCGTCGAAGGCGGGGCGCAGGTCGGTCCAGAGTGAGAGGGTCGCGTCCAGGGCGCTGGTTTCCACGGTACGGCCCTTGCCGTACCAGGCAGGTACGGCGAACTCTCCCCATGCGCCCCAGTCCAGGTCGAAGTGTGTGCCCTGGCCGCCGTCTGCCGCTTCAGCACGAGCGAGGTACCCGGGGTGCCGGCTGATCTCCGGGTAGATGGCCTTGCCGCTGTCGTGGAGTTCGCGCGTGAGAGGTCCGGGATCGGCGAGGGGTGACTTGAGGACGCCGAATGTGTACAGAGCAAGCTGGGGCATGCGTCTCTCCCTGGTTGGGGGTGCCTGGTGTGGACCCGGTGCGGTGGCTTGCGCACGGGGCGAGGTCTTCGTGGGTGCGTGGCCGACTCATCCCGTCGCGGGCGGCTCAGCCTGAAGGAACTCCGGTGCGACCGTGGGCGATCGCCGAGGACCAGGTGAAGGTAGCTGCCTCGGCGGGGCATGTCGAAGTTGCGTTTTCCCTGCCCAAGTGGCCTCTTGTACCGGTCATTTCGGGGCTGGGGGGCGGTGACGGGCGGGTCTGGCTGCGGCGGCCCGAGGGCCCAGCATCCTGAACTGCCACCCAGTCTGACGCCCCGGTGACCGTCGATCAGTCCAGAATCCCCACCTGGTAGAAGAATTCATAGCGATTGGGGTCGTCCGGCAGGAACCAGTGGAAGCCCTCTTCCAGGAAGACGGCCACCATGTTCACAGCGATCACTACGGCGACGAACCAGAGGACGACCCTGCCGATCGGCACGTACAGGCCCTTCGTTGGGATCATGCGGTCCGTTGTGAGATGCGCGAGCGCCAGCACGATGCCGATCGCCACCACCGAGGCCATGAACAGGATCCACGCCCACACATACATGTGCAGGCCGAGCACGGGGGCCCCGTACCCCTTGTCGCCCGGCAGGATGTGCAGCATGGTCTGCCGCCAGGCCGTGAAGCCGCCGCCGATGCAGGCAACCAGGGCAAGTCCCCAGCCCATCATGTAGTCACGGCCCGTGAGGGTGCCGGTCATGCCCTTGCGCACGATGACCCCGGCGCCCAGCGCCGCCAGGAGCATGAACATGCGCTGGATCATGCACAGCGGGCAGGGGTAGTCCCAGCCGATGAACTGCACGCCGAGTCCGGCGCAGACGACCGCCGTCCAGCCGGTGGCGAAGAAGCAGGCGAACCAGTACTGGGCCTTGCCGAGGAGCCCGGAGTTCTCGGTGTCGCTGAGCGGTGAGGTGATGGTGGCCATGTCAGTAGCTCAGCCCCAGCCCGAGGCTGCTGGTGATGTGCTGCGAGAGCAGCAGGGCGACAGCGGCGAGCGTGATCCACCAGCCGACGAGCACAGCGGTGCGGCCGCGCCGGCGGTAGAGCAGCAGCCAGGTGGCGAGCAGGCCGCCGAAGATCAGGGTGTCCATACCGACAGAACGTATCCAGACCGACCCTGCCCGGGGCCGGGGCACGCGGGGCGCGGCCGCAATGCCTCCGTCAACGCCGCAGCGGACCGGCGGGTCGCACCCGGCGACGCTGATCGGAGGAAAGCCGTGTCAGGTCGCGCTCTGCAGCGTTGATCTTGTCGGGCGCTCCCGATCGTGGTGCTCCAGCCGCCGGACGGCGTTGGCCGCGGAGAAGGCGGTCGGTGTAGTGCTGGCCTCCGGCGCCCTCGTCATGGGCGCTGCCGGTCTGGCCACCGCCGACGCCGGTGCCAACGGTGCGGCCGCCAACTCGCCGGGCGTGCTCTCGGGCAACGTGCTTCAGGTCCCGGTGCACGTGCCGGTCAACGTGTGCGGCAACAGCATCAACGTCATCGGTCTGCTGAACCCGGCGTTCGGCAACACCTGCGTCAACGACTGACCCGAGGCAGCACCGTAGGAGCCTTTCGGCTCAGCCTGTAGATGTCGACGTGCCGCCGCGCCCTTCCCACGGCGGCACGCCGACCACGTGTGGCCTTGCTGATCGGATCGCTCGCACAGCTGGACACCTGCCACCCGCGCCCGCGCCTCGCCAACGGGTCCGCACCTCGACGCATTTCCGGGGCTCCGGCGCCTCGCCGTCTGCGCACCGCCACGCTCGCGGGCGGCGACGTACCAGGTCAGAGCAGGAACGCCGCAGGAACGCCGCAGGAATGCCTCTGGAACGCCGCAGGAACGCGTGTGGAACCTTTGCGGAACCTCGTACAGGCACAGTTCTGGGTATGGCGAAGGCCACCGGGCATCGCCACCGCACACAGCCGCCACCACGGGGCACTCGGCCAGGACGGCTGAGCCGACAGACACGCCCGCGAACAGGAACAGCTCTAGCGGGCAACGGGTCACGCATTGGCATGGCCCCGTCAAGATAAGGGAAGGGAGGTTCGACCATGATCCGCAAGCCGGTTCGTCGGGGCGTCTTCG